>NZ_CP033917.1:0-1202689 GCF_003815655.1 Chryseobacterium sp. G0201
GCCGAATCTGGCAAAAATGATCGAGGATAATAAAGATCTCACTCGTGTCGCTTTCCTATTCGCTTCTTACAGACAGTATTTAAAATATAAGGTAGATGATAAAGGACATTCTTATGACGTTGCCGAACCTTGGATGAGTGAAAATGATGAAAAATTAATTTCAAGTGACGACGCTCTCGATTTCTTTGGTTTATCTGCTTTTAAAAGTATTGATTTAAAAAAATCAGACGCATTTACACAGCTTTATGAAAAATTTGTACGTGAAATTAAAAATGAAGGAGCTACTCAGGTATTAGAATCAATAATATAAAAAAACGAACACTTATGATAGTCAATTCAGATATAAAAACTCTTGATACCAAGACGAATACCAGTGTATTTCCGTTCGCCATTATTACGTTTATCTATTTCATTGTCGGTTTTTTAACAACCGTCAATGAGCAGTTGCAAGCTCCATTGAAATTCACATTTCTTTCTCATGCAGGAAGTTTGAAAAATACATTTACCACTCTTATTTCCTTCTTTTTCTTCTTAGGATATTTATTAAACGGAACTTTAGGAAGTAAATGGGTAAATGCTTTCGGATATAAAAGCACCATTCTTAGAGGACTTTTATTCATGATCTCAGGATTGTTTATGTACTTATTTTCATCATGGTTTGGTTCACAATATCCTGATATAGAATTTAGTGTTGGAGATGCCGTTATCCCTTTCGGATTCATCATTTTTGTGGCCGGATCTTATTTAATGGGAACTTCTGCAGCAGTAATTCAGGTTGTTGTGAATCCTTATGCAGCTTCTTATCAGCTAAAAGGAACACAGCCTGTACAGCGATTGAATATTTTAACCGCAATTAATTCTATCGGAACCACTTCTGCTCCGTTCTTCGTTACCATTGTGATGTTTAGTGGAATTTCGATTGAAAGTATTGAAATTAAACAGTTGTTACTTCCACTTTCGATTTTGATAGCGTGTATTTTAACTGTTATTTTAATCACAAGAAAGCTTCACCTTCCCGATATTGAAAACACAAGAGCCGTTGCAGGAGAAAAATTAGAAAGAAGTATCTGGTCATTCAGACATTTTGCACTGGGAGTTTTGGCGATTTTCTTTTATGTAGGAACTGAAGTTGCGATTGGAGCAAATATCAACCTTCATGCTTTTGAATTAATGGAATCCGGTCATCCGATCACATTCTTCGGAAAAACAGACATCATGATCGGCGGTATGGATTTGGGTATCCACGCTTTGCTTTCCACATTGTATTGGGGCGGATTTTTAGTTGGGAGATCAATTTCAAGTTTTCTGAGCCATATTTCAGCAAAAACTCAATTGGCTGTTACCACTATTTTAGCAACAATCTTAGCGATTATTTCAATGATTACTCAAAATCTTTGGTTCTTGGTTGCTATCGGACTTTTACATTCATCTATGTGGAGCTGTATCTATTCACTTTCGATAAAAGGTTTAAATAAATATACTTCAAAAGCTTCCGGAGTTTTCATTTCTGCAGTATTCGGAGGAGCTGTATTTACGCTTGTTCAGGGCGGATTGGCAGATGCTTTCGGATCTTGGAGATGGACTTGGATATTGACTGTAATTTGTGAATTATTAATGCTTTCCTACGCATTATTCGGGTCAAAAATCAGAGAAAAAGATTTAATCAACTAACAATATTTCATTTTTGTGTTTACGCATTCCTATTGTCCGGCATTTATTTGTCGGATGTAGGGATGCTACAAACAAAATTTTAAAAACATAGGATCATTAAAACTAAATTATTAATAATTTCTTCAATTATCCTTGGAAGCTCGTTGCTTTATAATCAGAAAATACATTCCGCTTAAGGAATGATATTTTGTTTGAGGGTATTATAGTTTTAGGGTGTGGGTATGTGAGTTTTTTTTAATATTTAAAAGTTAATTTTGAGATGATATGCTGTAAAATTAATTATACCCTTTTTTCTATTTTATCTTCATCATTGTCACCAAAGAAGTCGCCACATGACTTTCTGAGCCTCCATTTTCATCAACCACATAAATCTCTGTTCTGATGACACTTATTTTCGCACCACCTTTCACCACATAAGATTTTGAAACTAAAGCATCACCGATTGCAGGTCTTAAATAATTCACTTTTAATTCTACCGTCACTACATAACAATCCTGTTCATAATGGCTCACCGCCGCATATCCTGAAGATACATCAACCAAAGATGCGATCATTGCTCCGTTGAACATTCCTGCTTTTCTGGTCATGAGTTCCATCTTTGGAATTTTCATGGAGATGAAATCGGTGTCGACTTCAAGTAATTCTGCTTTGTAGAATTTTAAGGTTTCTGAACGGTTGAAGCTGTCGGTGATGAGTTGTTTTTTCTCGGGTGTCATTGATTGTTGTTTGAATGGTAAATTTAAACACAAATTGAATAAATATTTTACACGAATTACACAAAATTCTTATACAAATCACATTAACCACATAGCTTGTCATTCTGACGAAGGAAGAATCTCAACGTCAATTGTAGAGTTTAGATTCCTCCGGAATGACAAAGCAAATGTTTTAATTTAAAAGAGTTTGAAAATTTTCATCCAAAGATAAAATTCCCTCCGCCAAACTTTCCGGATGTGTTGTAAATCCTTTCAGTTTTGAGGTTTTTCCTTTTAAAACTAAATCTAAAAGCTGTTTATCCGAAATCTTTTTCCCGAAAATATCGAAAGAGATTTTAAAGCCACAATTTTTAAAATCAGAACAGCCAACAGCCGTTTTTCCTTTGATTAAATTATGTTCTTTACACTTTGGACATTTGGTTTCTTCCCAAGTCTGAAGTTCTTTTTTTACGGCAGGCTCTCGCTTTTTCTTTTCAACTACTTTTTCTTCTTCCTGCAACATGATGACTTTTCCTTTTCCGTCAACCACTTTTTTGGTCAGTTCTGTCACCATTTGGATCAATTCTTCTTTGAACTGATTGGCTTCATATTCACCGCTTTCAATTTTACGAAGTTTTAATTCCCATTCACCTGTTAATTCTGGGCTTTTCAGCAATTCATCTTCAATCGTATCGATCAACTGAATTCCGGTTTGGGTGGCAATCAGATTTTTTCTTTTCTTTTCAATATATTGCCTTTTGAAAAGCGTTTCTATGATGTTGGCTCGGGTTGATGGTCTTCCGATCCCGTTATTTTTTAAAAGTTCTCGAAGTTCTTCGTCCTCGACTTGTTTCCCGGCAGTTTCCATTGCTCTCAGAAGAGTTGCTTCTGTGTAAGGCTTTGGCGGCGACGTTTTTCCCTGGTGAATCATCGGATCATGCGGTCCGGTTTCTCCGGCAACAAATTCAGGAATGGTTTGTTCCTCTTCCTTATCTTTTTCTTTATCAGTCGGTTCTTCTTTGGCATCTTTTGCATACACGGCTCTCCAGCCCGGTTCAAGAATCTGTCTTCCACTTGTTTTGAATGGAATGGTTCCTACTTTACCTTCCACCAACGTATTTGAAATTTTACATTCAGGATAAAAAACTGAAATAAAACGTTTCGCAATCAGATCATACACCAGTTTTTCTTCCCTCGTCAAATTCTGAGAAGGCGGAACTTCCGTTGGAATAATGGCATGGTGATCTGTAACTTTCGCATCATCAAAAACAGTCTTCGACTTTGGAATCGGTGCTTCTAATAAAGGCGCTACCAACTCCTGATAAAAATACATTTTTCGAAGAATACCTTCAATTTTCGGATACAAACTTTCCGATAGATACGTTGTATCAACACGCGGATAGGTCACGTGCTTTTTCTCGTAAAGACTTTGAATATATTTTAAGGTGCTGTCTGCAGAGTAGCCATATTTTTTGTTGGCTTCCACCTGAAGTCCGGTCAGGTCAAAAAGCCTTGGATTTTTTTCTTTTCCTTCTTTAATTTCAAAAGAAACGATCTCAAAAGGATTGACTTTAAGATATTCCAATCCTTTTTCGGCGCGGTCTAATGTTTTTAAACGGTCAATCGCAGCGTTGAAAATAACGTCACGGTATTTGGTTTTAAGCTCCCAGTATTCTTCGGTGTTAAAAGCATCGATCTCTTTCTGACGCTGAACCAACATCGCCAACGTCGGAGTCTGCACTCTTCCGATAGAAAGCACCACTTTATTTCCGCCAAACTTTTTGGTGAAAAGTCGGGTCGCATTGATTCCCAGTAACCAGTCGCCAATCGCTCTTGCATTTCCTGCGAGATAGAGATTTTTGTAATCTTCGGCTGGTTTAAGGTTTTCAAAACCTTCTTTAATGGCTTCTTCGGTAAGGGAAGAAATCCATAAACGCTGAATCGGTTTGTTGCATTTTGCTTTCTGCAAAACCCAACGCTGAATGAGTTCTCCCTCCTGCCCGGCATCCCCGCAATTGATGACCTCATCACATTCTTCAACCAATCTTTCAATTACTTTAAACTGATTTTCAACGCCTTTGTTTGGAATTAATTTGATCCCGAAATTATTTGGAATAATTGGCAGTAAAAACAGATTCCAGGATTTGTACTGAGGTCCGTAATCGTGAGGTTCTTTCAGGGTACAAAGATGTCCGAACGTCCATGTCACACAATAGCCGTTTCCTTCCATATAGCCCTGTTTAGGCGTAGTTGCGCCCAATACTTTGGCGATATCTCTGGCAACACTGGGTTTTTCGGCAATACAAAGTTTCATGAATTTCGGAATTATTGAAAGGGTTGCAAAAATCGGGAATTTTTTTGACTTTCGCTAATTTAGTTAAAAGGATTAGCTGAAGCTTGATAAATCGAGTGTTATGAAAATAATGTTTTAAAAAATTAAAATATTTATCCTCTTTAGATCAAAAAAGCTCCCTTAAAAAAGAGAGCTCTCAACAATATTAATGAAAACTAATTCATTATTTTTTATTCATTTCTTCAATGGCATTTTTAATTCCGCCGCCTGCAACTTCAAAGAAAGACGGTCCTGCCAACAGATATACTTTTTCTAATTTTTTGGTATTGGATAATTTATGTTCCTTTAAGTAAGTTTCAGAACGGCTAGCCAATACAATCCCTTTTACTACATTTCCGGCTACCAAAGCAGTTAGAGAATCAATTCCGGCATCTTTCAGGTCGCTGGCAAAAGCGAAATTGGTTACCCCTAATCTCATCGCTTCACGAGCCGCCACTTCTCCTACGGAAGTCATCAGTTCGGGAGTGAATTTATTACGGTCTCCCAAGCCAATCAACAGGAGTTTTTTTGCTGACATAGAACCTGCCGGAGGCGTAATTAAAATTGTTTCCAATGAATATCCCTGAAATTGCCCTGACTGTCTGATTTTGGTAAATTCGCCTTTTAATGCTTCATCCAAATGGACTAATCCGTTGAGGTTGACAGGTAATGCCTGAGCACTGTGAATGTCGTTTTCCGTATACTCGAAGACACAGGCAACCTGTAATTGAGCATCTGCGGAAGATGGTCCCTGAACCAGTCCGATCATTGAAATTCCGTCAACGGAGCCCCAGTTTTTTGATGTTCCGACAGGGGTAGTATTTTGAGCAGTTAATGTCAATGATAGTAAACCTGCGACAAATGATAAAATGAAATTTTTCATGGCTTTTACTTATTAGTATTAATTATTACATCGTCATCGGAACTTCCATTAATAGAATCTCCGTATTCTCTGCTGTTGCTTTAATATTTAAATTTGAAATATCCCAAACTCCGAATCCGTCTCTCGTTTCCAATTGCTGACCTTCGATCTCTGCGCTACCTTTTAAAATGAAAGCATATACCCCATTTCCTTTTTTCTTGATCTGATAATTAGTCTCAATATTATTTTCAAAATTCCCTAAGTGAAACCATGCATCCTGATGAATCCAAACTCCTTCGTCATCAGCATTTGGAGATAATATTTGCTGAAATTTGTTTTTACTTTTTGTTTTATCTAAAGTGATCTGATCATATCTCGGAGTAACATTTCTTTTATTTGGATATACCCAAATCTGAAGGAATTTAACTAAACTGTCTGCATTTTTATTGAATTCACTGTGCATAATTCCCGTTCCGGCACTCATCACCTGGATATCTCCACTTTTAATAATAGCAGAATTCCCCATGCTGTCTTTATGCTCCAAATCACCTTCCAACGGGATACTGATGATTTCCATATTGTCGTGAGGATGCGTTCCGAAACCTCTTCCCGCTTCTACTTTATCATCATTAAGAACTCTCAATACGCCAAAATGCATTCTTTCCGGATTATGATAATTCGCAAAACTGAATGTATGATTGCTTACCAACCATCCGTGGTCTGCCTTTCCTCTTGAATCTGCTTTATGAATCACAGAATTATCTTTGATTTTTGACTCAGGATTCGGTAAATGATTGTATCCGATCGGTTCTAACGGTTCGATCTCATCGATCTCGTTTTTCATTGTATTTCCCAATGATGCGGATGCTACAAACATTCCTGTTCCTAGTAAACCTTTCTTTAAAAAATCTTTTCTGTCCATATCTGTTAGTTATTTGTTTGATTTTGATAGGACAAATTTAGGGAGAGGGAAAATGCTGCGCATTTAACTAGTTTAATAAATTGCTTTTTGATTAAAATAATTAAGTCCTTTTTCTTGAAATAGAAGATTCGACGTAGTCAAACAAAAGGATCAAAAGTTCAAGACTTGGAAACTTCCACTAAAACACAAAGTTTGTCATTCCGGAGGGATCTAAACAGAGTCTTTAGAGATTAGTATGAAAAGATTCGCGTCTAGATCCCTCCGGGATGACAAACTTTATGGGTATGTTTTTAATTAAATAAAAGGAATTCTGCTATTTAATTGATGATCGAAATTATTTTTCCTTTGTAGCCAAACGTTTTCGGATCGTGCTCACAAATTCTTTTGAAACCCCAAGGTAAGAGGCAATATAATACTGCGGAACTCTTTGTGGGATTGTAGGATATACTTTCACAAATTCTAAATATCGGTCTGAGGCACTTTTTGAAATGGTATTCACCAAACGATTTTGAAGGGTTGATAAATTTCTTTGAACCAACATTCTGAAAACTCTTTCAAATTTCGGATATTCTTTCAACAATTTCTCTTTCGTTGTAGGATTCAGCATATAAATTTCTGAATCTTCCAGTGTTTCAATATATAATTTTGATGGCTTCTGTTCCTGAAATGAGGCAATATCACTCGTCCACCAGTCTTCAATGGCAAATAAAATGGTCACTTCAAAACCATTATCATCAAGGTAATATACCCTCACGCAGCCTTTTTGAATATACCCTTCAAACTGGCAAACCTCTCCTTCTCTTAATAAAACGGTCTTCTTTGGAATGGTCTCGCAAGTGAGTAGATCTGTGAAAAATTTTTCTTCTTCTTTACTAATATTGATGAATCGTGTTACGTTTTTGATGATATTTTCGAACATATATTAAGTTTACGGCTGCAAATTAGGGAAAAGTGCGTAAACTTCGTTCTTTAAAAGCCCACTTCCTCCTCCGTAATGGTCAATTACCTTAACTTCTTTGTCTAAATTTTCACAAAATGTTTTGATATCTTTTTCAAACTGCTCTTCCAAACCCGAACTTAAAAGAACAATATCTACCTGATTTCCTTTAATATAATCACGGCAAACCTTTTCATCATCTTGAATATCTGCTTTCCAGCCTTCATTATTTTCGATGATTCTTTTTAAGGTTTCGAGAATTTCCTGATTTTTTCCGATCACTAGGAATTGTAATGTTTTCATATCTGTTTTATGTTTAAGAGTTGATGATTGATAGTTACTGTTTGATGGTTGTTAGTAGACAAGCAATTGCCAACCATCAACCCATAACTCTACTTTACAAATGCTTGTTGCCTGTAATTTTTAATTCATTTAAATCTAACTGAGATTCGGCTCTCCTGATTTCGTCGTCAGTAAACTGTTTTTCTCTCTTAATTTTAAATAATTCTTTTCTCTGCAAGGCAAAAATATCGAGCATAATCTGATGATATTCTTTTAAATCATTCTGTCTGTTGGTGCACATTTCCAGAGAACTTAAATGACCTTTCTGGACAGAAATATCATTCTCAATCGTGTTTTTAAAATTTTCAACCAAACTATTACTTTTCAAACTTGATTCATATTTTTCATTCAATCTATTTACGGCAAGATTATCCAGCCTAATTTGAATGGCTGCCTGCTGTTCATGAGAAGGTAAAATATCATCAATTTCTCCAATTTTGGTTATTTTAATAATCAAAGGAAGCGTTAATCCCTGAAAAACCAATGTCACAAAAATAACAACGAACGTTATGAAAATAATTAAGTTTCTCAAAGGAAATTCTGCCTGATCATTCATCATCACAGGGATTGACAATGCTGTAGCCAAAGAAACCACTCCACGCATTCCTGCCCAACCGATAATCAAAGGGTTTTTCCAACCCGGACTTGGGTCTTTTCGTACTTTTTTACTCAACCACCTTGGAATATGAGCTACCGGATAGATCCATAACAAGCGAACAACAATCACGATTAAGCTTATTATTAATCCATATTTTATGCCTTCCATTAATGAAGTTTCGCCCAAACCATTGATGATATCGGGAAGCTCAAGTCCTATCAAAACGAAAACCAGGGCATTCATTACAAAGATCAATGTATTCCAGACTCCGGTCATATTGATTCTTGTCGTTCCCGTTTTAAAAATTTCATGCGAACGGAAAGACATAAATAATCCTCCACTTACGACCGCCATTACTCCCGAAAAATGAAAATGTTCAGCACTCAGAAATAAAATATAAGGCGTCATCACCGTTAATGCTGCATCTATCGCCGGAGTTGTCGGCAAAAATTTGTGGATAGCGTAGAAAATATGAGCTCCGACAATTCCGACTACCACACCCATTCCTGCAACGAGAAAAAACTGACCTGTCGCTTCATGCATGGAAAACATTCCCGTCATCACCGCTGCCAAAGCAAATCTGAAAACGATCAGTGATGAAGCGTCATTGATGAGACTTTCGCCTTCCAACATCGCAATTGTTCTTTTCGGAACCTTCAAACCCTTTAAAACGGTCGTTGCCGCAATCGCGTCAGGTGGTGACACAATTCCGCCCAACAAAAATCCTAATGCTAATGTAAATCCCGGGATCAATGCCTGAGAAGCAAAAGCCACCACAATTGAGGTAAGAAAAACCAGTCCGAAAGCCAATAATCCGATGGTTCTTTTCCATTTCCAGAAATCGTTCCATGAAGTGTACCAAGCCGCTTCGTATAAAAGTGGCGGTAAAAATATCAGAAAGATAATTTCCGGATCTAGTTTTAAAACAGGAACTCCGGGAATTAAGCTGATTCCCAATCCTGCCAATACCAAGAATATCGGATAGGCTATTTTGATGCGTTGTGCCAGCATTACAAGCAGCATAACGATGAGTAAAAGTCCTAGTATTAAAAGTAAATCTTCGTGCATAATTAGTTTTTTTTCCTAACGCTTCAGTTTCCTTATGTCGGGTTTATAGATTATTTAAGTTTTGGCTAAAGCCAATTGATTTTTAAAATTTATTTAAATGAGCTAAAGCCCTTTTCTATTGAATACAATATCGTGTTTATTTGTGAAAAACATTCGTATCAATTTGTGTTTAAATAGCTTTATTTAAAAATCAATGTATTTGCCAATTCAATTTCTTCCTGATTAATAGAATGTCCGAAATTAGCGTAAAATTTTTCGGTAACATCGGCATTCATTTCTCTTAAAATATTGGCCGTCGCATACACTCTTTCAACCGGAACATGAAAATCGGGATTGCTTGTACCCAGGAAAATTGGAGTCTGAGCAAAATCGCCTTTATAATTTTCACGGTTAATTTTATCACCGATAACTCCACCGATAATTGCTACTGCCCCACCAAATTTTTGTGCATTTCGAGCTATAAATTCCAATGTAAGACAAGCGCCCTGCGAGAATCCGAAAAAATAAATATTTTCAGGTTTAATTCCTGAATCTAAAGCATTTTTCACTGTTTTCCCAATCGTTTCAATGGCTGATAACAACCACGGTTCGTTTTGTTCGACAGGAGCAATAAATGAAAGCGGATACCAAGTTCCATTCGTGGCTTGTGGCGCTAGTAAGGCATAATCTTCAACGTTTAAATGTTGCGATAAACTCAAAATATCCTGCGCGCTTCCTCCGCGGCCATGAATCATAATTAAAGCTTTTTCGGCTTGTTCCAAAGGTTTTCCTGCTGTTTTAATATCTAAAATATGGCTCATTTTATCTGAATTTTTCTGTTGGGTAAATAAATTTTGGGAGAACTTCAATTAAATGTTCTCTTTTTTCTTCAAACTGCTCCGGAAGCATTAAATCTTCTCCTAATGAAGCTAATTCTTCATCAATATCGAATCCCGGACCTGAAGTGGCGATCTCAAATAAAACGCCTCCCGGTTCTTTAAAATATACTGAAGTGAAATATTTTCTGTCTTTCACTTCGGTATGCTGTAAGCCGAATTCGTTTAATTTTTCAATCATTTCAAGTTGTGACTGCGCATCCGGTGTCGCAAAGGCAACGTGATGAACGGTTCCTCTTCCTGCCAAGCCTTTCAAAGCGTTTGGTGTGCACAATAAATCAACATATTTTCCGGGAAGATCCTCTGTTCCGAATCTGAATCTGTCGGAAGTTTCCGAGATCAGCTGATGATCCATTTTATTCGTCAGTAATGCTCCTGTTCTTTCATAAGAATCTAGCCAGATTTCTACGTGATGAATTCCTTTGATAGCATAATCCTTTGGAATAAATCCGTTGTAGTAGCCTTTTCGATTGTCTTTATCATTAAAAACCAATTCAAGCCCAAGTCCGTCAAAATCTTCAAGATAAATAAAAACTTCTCCCGAAAACCTTTCCTGAGGCTGTTTGAAAGGGATATTAAACTGATTCAAACGATTCAACCAATAATCCAACGCATCCATAGAAACCGAAAAAGCCGTGGTATTCAACATTCCTTTGCCATGTCGTCCGTTGACCAATCCTTTTCCATACGGGAAAGTAGTCATGATCGTGCCCGGAGTTCCGAATTCATCCCCAAAATAAAAGTGATAAACATCAGAATAATCAAAATTGACCGTCTTTTTTATTAATCGAAGTCCTAAAACTCCTATATAAAAGTCTATATTTTCCTGTACATCGCCTGTAATGGCTGTAACGTGGTGAAGTCCTGTTATAAGTGGCATTTTCTTTAGTTTTTAGCTTTTGGTTGTTAGTGTTTGGTGTTTGGATGTTCGTGTTTGGTTTAAAACTTTGAGATTCTGTTTACAATTCCTCTTTCAACCAAACGTCATTATATTGTTCAGGATTGCGTTTGAATTGTGCGTGAACGTACGGACACAATGGTACAATTTTCAAATCATTTTCTATTGCGTAGGAAACCAGTTTTTCTAATAATATTTTTGCGAAACCTTTTCCTGCATACTCTTCATTAACTTCTGTGTGATAAACGGTTAATTTTTTTCCGATCACTGAGATATCCATTTTTCCTGCTTTGTTATCGTCTGAGAAAAGCTGAACTTCTCCTTTTACATTTCCTAAAACTACTTCTGTTCTTTCCATTGTATTATTTTTTGCTTATTGCTAAGATATATTGTTTACCAAAACTGAGTAATGATCTATGATAACTTCGGTAAAACCTCAACTATTTTTTTACGCAAAGTTTCGTGTTGTTTTGGAAGTTTTAAGTGAGTTCCCAATTCATTCAAAGGTTCATCAACAGTGAATCCCGGGTTGTCGGTTGCTATTTCGAATAAAACTCCACCCGGTTCACGGAAATACAATGAGTAGAAATAATCTCTGTCGATTTTTGGAGTGATATTTAATCCTGCTGACATTACTTTTTCACGGTATTCCATTAAAACATTGTCGTCTTTTACACGGAAAGCAATGTGGTGATTGGTCCCCGCAGCGTTTCTTCCCGCAACAATTTTATCGTTTTGAATAATATCAATCAAATTTGCCGTTTCTATTGAATCTGTTGCGAAACGAAATCTTTCACCTTCGTGTTTTTGAAGATCATATCCTAAAATATCTGTCAAAACTTTGATCGTTGGATCTGCTTTTTTCAATGTTAAAGTCACATTATGGAAACCTTTTAAAGCATTTTCATCTTTAATATCATCGGTTGTCCAAACTTTTCTGTCATCCGGAGTTGAAGATTCGATGAACTGTAACTGTAAACCATCCGGATCTTTAAAGGAGATCATTTTTTCACCAAAAATTTCGCCTTCTTCAACATTGACATTGAACTGTTGAAAACGGTTTTTCCAAAATTCCAAGCTTCCTTTTGGAACTGAATATCCGATGTGAGTTGCCAATCCGCCTCCGTTTGTTCCTTTTCCTATTCCTTCCCAGGGAAAGAAAGTTAAAATTGTTCCCGGAGTTCCTGTTTCGTTTCCGAAATAAAAGTGATATGTTCCCGGATCATCAAAGTTTACCGTTTTCTTTACCAATCTCAATCCTAAAACCTGAGTATAAAAATCAAGATTTCTTTTTGCGTTGTCAGCGATCGCTGTTATGTGATGTAATCCTAAAATTCTATTTTCCATTTTGTTATTTGTTTAATTTTGATATGACAAATTTAGGGTGATGGAAATTCCTGCACATTTAACTAGTTTAATAAATGACATTTTTTAATTTCTTTTGTCTTGAAACAAAAGAAACAAAAATTCAAGATTGGAAACTTCTGCTAAAAATGATTTTTGTAACGCTACATTTTTCTATTCAGATAAAATAAAAATGCGTAATTAAAAATAAATTTAAAATACTGAAAATCAAGCAATTTAAAATTAATTTTACAAAAAGTCTACTTTTTTAGTGGACTAATAAAAATTTATGCCTTATATTTGCACCCGTATTCAAGTTTGGAAATGATAATGGAATCAAAATTCAGATATAATTCAATGAAGAAATTTAACATCAATATCATGATGCAATGCTGTATGGCTTATTATGAGAATTTTAGTGGTTGACCTTACTTTTATATGACATATTTTTAAAGGCCTTACCACGTTGTAAGGCCTTTTTTATTTAATCAAGAACAACATAAAATGATAGAAATAAAGAACATCTCAAAAACATTTCATCAAAAAAAGCAATCTTTTAAGGCGTTGGATGATGTAAGTCTGAATGTTGAACAAGGAGATATTGTAGGAATCATCGGTTTTTCAGGAGCAGGAAAAAGCACGCTGATCAGAACCGTCAATTTATTGGAAAAACCAGATCATGGACAAATTATTATTAACGGAAATGATTTTACAAAACTTAATTCAAGACAATTAGCAAAAGAGCGAAAAAAAATCGGAATGATTTTCCAGCATTTTAATCTGCTTTCTTCAAGAACCGTTTTTGAAAATGTAGCACTTCCTTTAGAATTAGATAACAATAATAAATCGGATATTCAAAATAAAGTAAACGAATTACTAAAAATCGTAGGATTGGAGGACAAAGCGAATGATTACCCTAAAAGTCTTTCGGGCGGACAAAAACAAAGAGTGGCCATCGCAAGAGCACTTGCCAACGATCCGTATCTCCTGCTTTGTGACGAAGCGACGAGTGCGCTGGATCCGGCAACAACTCAATCTATTTTACAGTTATTGAGAGATATTAATCTAAGGTTGGGAATTACTATTTTATTGATTACTCACGAAATGGAAGTTATCAAATCGATTTGTAACCACGTCGCCGTGATAGACAAAGGAAAACTTTTAGCAAAAGGAACTTTAAGCGAGATCATCTCTAATAAAGACAATCCGATCATCAAACAATTTTTAAACTCAGGTGTTATGACTATACCACAAGAATTGAATAAAAAACTACAAAAAGAACCACAAGCAGGATTATTTCCACTTGTCGAAATAGAAATTGACGAACATATATCTGTTGAAAATCTTCTTTCAATAATCTATGACAAATATAAAATTCCATACAAGCTTTTGAAAGCTGATGTAGAATATCTTGGGGATTCAAATTTCGGGAAATTATTACTACAGCTTCAGGGTGAAGATGAAGAAAACCAAAAAGCAATCTATTATTTTAATCAGAATAAAATTCAAAATACAGTAAAAGGTTATGCTTAGTGATACAGTAATTTCGCTTTTGTCGAAAGGAGTTTGGGAAACAATTTATATGACTTTTGTTTCAGGATTTTTCGGATTTATTTTAGGACTTCCTGTCGGGATTCTTTTATTCATGACACGAAAAGGACAGCTTTTAGAAAATGTATATTATAATAGGATTTTATCTGTTTTGGTTAATATTTTCCGTTCCATTCCTTTCATTATTTTGATCGTTTGGATGATACCTTTCACAAGAACTTTGGTTGGGACATCTATTGGAGTGAATGCTGCTTTGGTTCCTTTAAGTATTGGTGCGGCGCCATTTATTGCAAGATTAGTTGAAAACAGTCTTCTTGAAGTTCCGGCTGGTTTAATTGAGACTGCCAGAGCATTAGGAGCTACTCCATTTCAAATTATCAAAAAAGTCTTGCTTCCTGAAGCACTTCCTTCATTGATCAATAACGCAACCATCACTTTGATCACTTTAGTAGGATATTCTGCAATGGGCGGAGCTGTTGGGGCAGGCGGATTGGGACAGATCGGATATCAATATGGTTATATCGGCTATGATGCGGTTATTATGAATCTTGTGCTTGGATTATTGGTTGCTATTGTATTTATCATTCAATTTTCTGGTGATAGATTGGCGAAAATATTTGATCATCGCTGATTTTAGTTAAACGCAAAGGCGCAAAAAAATAAATAATAATGTTTTTAAGACGCTAGGATTTTATCTCCGATAAAATTGTTTGTGTTATAATTGAAAATCTTAGATTTTCTTGCGCCTTAAAATCTACATAAATATTTGAAAACTTTGCGCCTTTGCGATATAAAACAAAAAAAATAATTAAAGAAAATAATTTACAATGAAAAAAATAAAGATTTTAAGTTTCTTAGCAGCTGGTTTGCTATTATTTACAGCTTGTAATTCACCAAAAAAAGAAGATCCGAATTTCATTAAAGTCGGTATCACATCAGGCCCGGAACAGGAAATTGCAGAAGTGGCTAAAAAAGTTGCTAAGGAAAAATACAACCTTGAAGTTGAGCTCGTTTCTTTTAATGATTATGTAGTTCCAAATGAAGCACTGAACAATGGAGATATTGATGCTAATGCTTTTCAACATGCTCCTTATTTGAATGAACAATCAAAACAGAGAGGTTACAAACTAGCAGTTGTCGGAAATACTTTTCTCTATCCGATCGTAGCGTATTCAAAAAAGATCAAAAATATCAACGAACTTCAAAACGGAAGTACGGTTGTTATTCCAAATGACCCTACAAACGGTGGCCGTTCATTGCTTCTTTTGCAGAAAAACGGATTAGTAAAATTAAAAGAAGGAATTGGTTTATTACCTAAAGTCACTGATATTGTTGATAACCCAAAACAGTTGAAAATTATAGAAATTGAAGCTCCACAATTGCCAAGAGTTTTGGATGATAAAGAAGTTGTGATTGCGATTATAAATAACAATTTCGCAGCTCAGGCAGGATTAGATGAAACTAAATTCGGAATTTTTAAAGAAGATAAAGATTCTCCGTATGTAAATCTTGTGGTTTCAAGAGAAGATAACAAAAACGATGAGAAAGTGAAAAATTTTCTGAAAGCTTATCAATCTGACGAAGTTGTAAAAAAAGCCGGAGAGATTTTCAAAGGCGGAGCGGTTAAAGGTTGGTAGCAAAAGGGGTAATCGTGAATTTTACAATATTATGGAAAAATTGACTCATTGACAATTCACCATTAACCATTCACATTAAACATATTCTATTATTATATATCGAAGCATCATTTTGTGAAATTTATATTTCCGAAATGATGTTTTTTTATTTTAAACTCTTTCTTTCAAAACTTATATCAATTAAACACGCATTTTTCTTAATTACAATTGGTTAATAATGACCATTTATGCAAAAAACATATTTTCTCAATTTGAGATAATAAATATTTTTATTATTTTTGTTACGAATCAATAAAAAGGTTTTTATGTTAAAGAAAACTGCCATCATAAGTTTATTCACGCTAATTTCTGCTTATTCTATGGCTCAAAATACTACTCTACCCATTTATTTGGACGAATCCAAACCCGTTGAACAACGTGTTCAGGATGCGCTTTCCAGAATGACTCTGGAAGAAAAAGTGGCGATGCTTCATGCACAGTCAAAATTCAGCTCTCCCGGAGTTCCAAGATTGGGAATCCCTGAATTCTGGACCACAGATGGCCCTCACGGCGTACGCCCTGAAGTAATGTGGGACGAATGGAACCAAGCCGGTTGGACGAACGACTCTATCATCGCCTACCCTGCTCTGACCGCTCTTTCCGCAACATGGAATAAAAAAATGTCATGGAATTACGGTAAGGCTTTAGGAGAAGAAGCTCGTTACAGAAAGAAAGATATCCTTTTGGGACCTGGAGTAAATATTTACAGAACACCATTGAACGGAAGAAATTTCGAATACATGGGTGAAGATCCTTATTTAACCTCAAAAATGGTGGTTCCTTACATTAAAGGGGTGCAATCAAACGGCGTGGCGACTTCTGTGAAGCATTATGCTCTTAATAATCAGGAAATGTTCCGTCATACAAGCAATGTAAAAATTGATGACAGAACTTTGTATGAAATCTATCTTCCGCCTTTCAAAGCTGCGGTTACAGAAGGAGATTCGTGGACGATTATGGGAGCTTACGATATGTACAAAGGTGAATATGCAAGTCAAAACCAATATCTTTTAAATGATATTTTAAAAGGAGAATGGAAATATAAAGGCGTTGTGGTTTCCGACTGGGGAGCAGTTAACAATACTGAACAAGCCATCCACAACGGATTGGATCTTGAATTCGGAAGTTGGACGAACGGACTTTCTGCAGGAACAAAAAATGCATACGATAATTACTATTTAGCAAAACCTTATTTAGATCTGATTAAATCAGGGAAAGTAGGCACAAAAGAGCTTGACGATAAAGTAACAAGACTTTTAAATCTTGCCTACAAAACAACAATGAACCGAAACAAACCTTTTGGAAATGTTGCTTCTGAGGAACATAAAGCTGTTGCCAAAGAAATCGGTGAAGAAGGAATTGTTTTGTTGAAAAACCAAGGAAACGTTCTTCCAATCGATATTAATAAGGCTAAAAAAATTGCTGTTATCGGTGAAAACGCGATCAAGATCATGACTGTTGGCGGCGGTTCATCTTCATTAAAAGTGAAATATGAAACGTTACCTTTAGACGGAATTAAAGCAAGATTCGGGAAACAGTCTGACGTACAATATGCAAGAGGTTATGTTGGAGATATTGGCGGAGAATATAACGGTGTAAAATCCGGGCAAGATTTAAAAGATACTCGTTCTGAGGCTGAATTATTAAACGAAGCTGTAGAATTAGCCAAAAAATCTGACTATGTAATCTTCGTTGGAGGATTAAATAAAGCCGACTTCCAGGACAGCGAAGGAAACGACAGAAAAAGCTACGGATTACCATACAATCAGGATAATGTGATCTCAGCTTTGGCAAAAGCGAATAAAAATCTTGCTGTCGTTCTTGTTTCAGGAAATGCAGTGGCAATGCCTTGGGTAAAGGAGGTTCCGTCAATTATTCAGTCTTGGTATTTAGGTTCTGAAGCCGGAAATTCTATTGCTTCTGTATTGGCAGGTGACGCCAATCCATCAGGAAAATTACCTTTTTCTTTCCCTGTGAAGCTGGAAGATAATTCTGCTCATACATTAGGAGAATATCCTGGAAATAAGGAAGAATTGGCTGCCGGAAAAGGAAAAGATCAGCAAAATCCTATCAATATTACTTACAACGAAGGAATCTTTGTTGGGTATCGTTGGCATGATACCAAAAAGATCAAACCTTTATTCAGTTTTGGTCACGGATTGAGTTATACAACTTTCGAATTTGGAAAAGCTAAAGCTGATAAAACGACGATCTCACAAAACGATAAAATCACGTTCACAGTTACTGTAAAAAATACAGGAAAAAAAGCAGGTGCTGAAGTTGCTCAATTATACATTAGCGACTTGAAATCTTCTGTTGAAAGACCAACAAAAGAATTAAAAGGTTTTGAAAAGGTATTTTTAAATCCCGGAGAACAAAAAGAAGTGACTTTTACGATTGATAAAACAGCATTGAGTTTCTTCGACGCTCAAAAACACGACTGGGTTGCTGAACCCGGAGATTTTGAAGCGTTGATCGGAAATTCTTCTGATGCGATTAAAACAAAAGTGAAGTTTACGTTGAAGTAATCTTACTTATATTTCTAAATTGAAATGCCTGAATTTGATTCGGGCATTTTTTATTAATATAATGACACATCATCTTTGTCATTCTGGAAGAACCTCAACAACTATATTTAAAAGCTAAGTCTAAATTAGTACGTAATGATAAACTACATAAATAATAGTAAGGCTTTCAAAGGCTCGAGTTAATTTTAAGTTTTGGCTAAAGCCCAATTTTTATTACATAAAAAAGCGGACTAAAGTCCGCTCCTATTGATAGTATCAATTGATACTATCAAAGATATAAATTTAAATATAAAAAGCGACCGAATTTCTTCAGCCGCTTTTAAATTAAATCTATTTTAAACTAAGATTAATTATTTCTCACCGCCACCGCCTTTTTCAACATCGGTTTTGGTGTTTCCTTTTACTTTTTGGTTTCCGAAACGTTTTACGAAGGTAAGAGAAACACCATACCAATCAGATTGTGAGGAATTTCTGAAAGTTCCTTTTGGACTGAAGGTTGTAGAATCAAAATTAGGTCTCTGGAAAATATTCATCAGCTGTAAACTGGCTTCCATCTGTGTTTTCGGGAAAATCTTCGTTACAGAAATATTGTGAAAAATGTTTGTTGTGTTAGCTAAAGAATTTCCATTATTCTGATTAGAAATTTCAACCCAAGCACTCAGATTAATATTTTTATTAAAAAGATTGGTGTATGATAAATTGGTCGATCCCCCCCAATAGCTGATGTAATTTCTTGGCCCCGAATCATCATCTCTATTAAGTCCGTTCTTTGTATTAAAGTCGCTGTTGTCGATATAATACCATCCGAAACCAACATTTACACTTAGCTTATTTTTAAGAAAAGTCTGGTTGGTACTTGCGAAAAGATAATATTTTTCTACTTTTCCAGGGAAATTACCCGGATATGAGACTGTTTTATTATTTTCTTCATCATAAGTTGTCCAGTAATCCTGTTTTGTAAACATATACCTTGCAGAAAGGAAATATTTCTTAAAAACACCTAATTTCATAACAACCCTGTCGCTTGGATTTGGGTCAAGATCCATATTTCCTCGCGTATAAATTCCGTCATTATTAGGAACAAGGAAAGGATTAAACTCCGAGTACCATGGACGCCAGATATTGCGGTTGTACGTTACACTCAGATCATATTTATCAGAGAAAGAATATTTTAACAATAAATTAGGCAAAAAAGTTCCGTAAGAATCTTTTCTGTAAGTTCCGGCAACGTCTTCACGAACTTTAAAATCGATATGTTCATAGCGAAGCCCGATTCTGGTTTCTAGCTTTTTAAAGAAAGTTTTACTATAATTTACATAAATTGAATTAATATTATCACTATAATGGAAAATATCATTCGTACGAAGGTCGCTGTCAAGATGATTTCCGTACAGATCATTTGGAATAACATTATTGTTAAAATCCATTTTCCCACCCACTTCAAATGTAGCTCCCGATTTTCCTAATGGTTGGGTATAGTCTACTTTCAGATAGTAATTTCGCATCTCATTATTAGAATTAATTCCCAGTTCATCCGCAACAGGTTCGGTGCTGATATCTTTTACAAAAAAGCTTTTATCTTCCTGAGAGTTGTAATTGGTTCCGACGTTAATATCTAAAATTTTATTCTTCTCTTTGTCGTAATATTTATAAAAAAGATTAGTTCCCACCGTTCTGTTAAGCCCGTTTGAACTTTGATTTTGAATATAAGAATCTGTTAAATTATTATTCATAAAGTTCGTTCCACTCGCATCAGAAGTAGAAGATGTTTTGCTCTGATAATATTCAAGAATAAGTCCTATATTATTTTTATCATTCAGTTCAAACTCGGAAGTTGAGGAAAGAGACGGACTTCTGTTTTTATAGATACTTTCACTCTCTATCTGTGTAATTTTATTGCTTTCATACAATGTGTTGAAGATAGAATTTTGCTGAACATATGTGTTATCACTATAACCGCCAATCACCGTCTGGGTAAATTTTTTCTTGTGATAATTAAGATTCGCATTAGTGTATTGAGAATTCTTTCTGTTTTGTCTGTTATTGAAGGTTACACTTCCTTTCAACCCTTCATCATCACGCTTTTTCAGGACAATATTGATGACAGATCCAGCACTTTCATAACGAGAAGACGGACTTGTAATGACTTCGATTTTCAAAAGATTATCTGCAGGAATGGTCGCAAGATATTCCTTTAGTTCTTTTCCCGTAAAAACAGATTTTCTGTCGTTGATATAAACAGTTACGGATTCTCCTTCCGCTTTTATTGCATCATTATTGTCAATGCTCACCAAAGGTGTCATTCTCAGCACATCCCAAGTTGTATTTCCTGCAACGATCGAACTGTTCGCTACATTAAAAACCGTTCTGTCAACTTTAGATTCTACGGTTGGTTTTCTGGCAGTGATAACAACAGCTTCTATATCTTTTCCTTTAATAGTATCTTTTTTTTCTGCCTGAGCAAAAGCTAAGGAAGCGATTAATAAAGCGATTGGTGTTAATAATATTTTCATGTAAAAATTGAGTTTCATGTATAAGACAGTTATCATCGAATGTATGTTACACCAAATCGTGAAAAAAAATTAAAAAAATTCTCCCTAATTAAAATTTAACATTCCATTATAAAAACATAGAAACTCATTATGGTAAAATATTCACAAAAACAAATAATTTTGAAACCATTAAAAACAAAAAACGCCCGAATTTATTCAAACGTTTGTAAAAGTAATTTGCAGGGAAAAATTTAAATATGCTGATTTATTTTTTCAAAATACTGAATAACACCTACCTCCGGAAGATAAAGTTGACCATTCGATCCATTTTCAAAATCATTGCTTTTATCCAGAAAAGAATTGCTAAATAAAGCATAAGAAGGCTGTTCCGCAAAACCATTTTTAAGCAATTGATGGGCTTCTATAACGGTTGAACCATAGAGTTTCTTAAAATTCCCGATCTTATATTGTGAAAATTTCCCGTAATGAACAATGAATTTTAATGACAGATCAATAGAAGTGTTCAAAATCTCACTTAATTCCTCAACCTTTCTATTAAAAGCATTTCTCATTTTTTTAAGCAATTTTGAAACAGTTTGATAAGATGGTTTTGAATCATATCTATAAAATAAAATCGCATCACCTTCGATTTCTGAAATATCAAAATGCTGATCATTCACCTCCAGCAACGTAGAAAGTAACTCTCTTACGATATATTGACCGGTATACAATTTCGTATTGAATACAAATTCTGTAAACCCGTTAAAGTCCGGAATGAGTATGATTCCCTCGTGTATATTTGTATTTTTCATGATGATAATTTTTTAAAAACCTGCTTCATCGTAATAGACGCAATAGGTTTCATTTTACTTTATATCATCTTAAGGATTTAAACTAAATTTCAACAATCAATTCTTTATCATATCCATTATATTTTTCATCAATATATCCGTGGGGATTACAAATAATCTCTGTTTCTCCAATTTTATATCTGCAAGGTGTATGAATATGTCCGTGAATCCAATACAAAGGTTGATGCTTTACAATAAAATCTTCAAGGTTCGACGCATATGCTGAAGTTATCGGATCTTCTTTATAATGGTTGGGAACAGACTGAATACTAGGTGCGTGGTGCGTAACCACGATATTTTTCAAACCTCTTGCATTCTCAAGGCTTTCTTGTAACCATAATTTTGAAAACTGATGGATCTTAAAAGTATCAATCGTTCTTAATTTCGAATAAGAAGGATCGCGGGTTATCTTTTTATAATCATTCATTTTGGGCTGACAGATCATTCCGTAATGCATTGGATTTCCGAATAATGAAAAATCTGTCCATAATGTTGTGCCATGAAAACGAACGCCATCAATATCTACAAAAGAATCTTCAAGTACAAAAACATTGGAATCTTGAGCGGCTGCCTTTATTTTATTAAGCGTTTTTGGGTAAGAACCTTTGTAATATTCATGGTTTCCCAACACATAGATTACAGGTTTGTTTGGAATTTTAGTTTTGATCCACTCAATTCCTTTTGTACCCAAATTTACATCGCCAGCGAGTATCACCAAATCAGCATTATCAAAGGACAGATCGGTTAATCCAAATTCCTGGTGTAAGTCGCTGATGATTTGTATTTTCATTTTGCTAAAATAAGAAAGAATCATAATTTTTGCCTAATTCACCTTCTAAGCCATTTGAATTAAGGATTAATTTAAGTCTTTTTTAATATTTTAAATGATTCAATTCATTCTAAAATTATTAAATTGAATCATCTTAAAATTACAAATTATGCCTTGGAATCCTGACATTTATAATCAATTTAAAAACATCCGTTTCAAACCATTTTTTGATCTTGCTGATCTTATTAAAGATGAAAAACAAATGAAAGCCATTGATCTGGGCTGCGGAACAGGTGAACAAACCGCCATTCTTACTGAAAAATTTCCGGAGGCTACATTTATAGGAATTGATTCATCAAGTGAAATGCTGGAAAAGTCTAAAATGCTTGAAAATGACCGTCTTCATTTCAGAAAAGCAACCACCGAAGAAATTTTGAACAGTGATGAAAATTGGGATCTTATTTTCAGCAATGCCGCTCTGCAATGGTCTGACGATCATAAAACTTTGTTTCCGAAACTGATCTCTAAATTGAAATCTGACGGTCAGTTAGCTATCCAAATGCCTTATCAGCCGGGAAATATTCTTAATCAAATTTTATTTGAACTTGCCAATGAAGAGCCTTTCAAATCACAATTAAATAATTGGAATCGCCCTTCTGCAGTTCTCACGATTGATGAATATGCCCAAATTTTATTTGATAATGGTATTGAAGAGTTGAATCTTTCACAAAAAGTCTATCCAATTATCGCGGAAGATCATGAGACTTTATTCAATTTTATTTCAGGATCGGCTTTGATTCCTTATTTGGAAAGATTGGATGAGGAACAGCAAAAAGCTTTTACAGCAGAATTTAAACAACGAATTGAAAAGGGGTTTCCGAAAATGCCGGCCATTTATTCGTTTAAGAGGATTTTGATGTATGGGAGAAAAAAATAAAGACTGAAATATAAATATCGGCTTGAAATTTTACTTCAAGCCGATATAATTTAATTAAAATTTCACCAATCTGTAATGTCTAGAACTTGATTATCAAAATATTGTCCATTATAAAAGAAGCGAAATAGCAGATATACGGGCAATCGATATCAACAACAATATAAATGTAGTTATTTTGTAAACATCCAGTTTGGGCTCACTATTTCTATTATTTGGTTCGGTTCTATGAAAATCTGATCACATTCTCTATTTTTTTGAAAATTCAACGTACTCAACTTCAATAATTTTTATTTCGCCTTCAGAATCTTTGATCTTTCTATCATTTTCATGATGGCGAATTTTATTTATCAAGATCATCGACATCTTTTAAATTAAATTAAACCTTGTCAAAATCATTAGGTTAAGCTATAATTTTATATTTTCCCCAAAATCTACTGGATTAGTTATTAATTTTCTGATGACATGATAACATTTTTAAAAACTAATTCTTTTTATATTTGACACAGCGCAATCGATTACAATACAATTCCTATATTTTAAATAAAAACATTGAAATTTTTTGTAAAACCGACAGTGCAGGATAATTTTTTATCACAATTATTTTAGATTGCAATAAATAAAGAAAATTATTACAAAATAGTCTTCCTTAAAAACTATACAACTCTACCATTATGAAAAAATATGCTTTATTCTTTCTTTTACTATTGATCTCGATCCCTTTTTCGGCTCAATATAAACCTTGGGTTTCGGCAAAACAACCTTTACAAGAAATTCAGGCGTTAAAAAAACAAATTGTAAAGCCAAATTTTAGAAAACAAGACTATCTCATTACAGATTTTGGTGCTATTGGTGACGGAAAGACAAAAAATACAGAAGCATTTAAGAAAGCTATTGAAAAATGTAATTCAGAAGGTGGAGGAAGAGTTGTAGTACCAAAAGGAATCTTCCTGACAGGTGCTATTTATTTAAAAAGTAATGTCAATCTATATGTAAGCGAAGGTTCTACCATTTTGTTTAGTCAGGACAGTAACGACTATCCTATTGTTTTCACAAGGTGGGAAGGAATGGAATGCATGAATTATTCATCCCTAATTTATGCTTACGAAGAAGAAAATATCGCTATAACCGGAAAAGGAACATTAGATGGAAATTCTGACAACGACCATTGGTGGTTTTGGTGTGGTGCAACAAAGTATGGTTACAACGAATCCCGTCCGGGAAGACAAAATCCTGCCCGTGCAAAACTTCACGAATATATGGCTCAAAAGAAAGATCCAAGACAAAGAATATTTGGTGACGGATATTATTTAAGACCAAATTTCGTACAGCCTTACAAAAGTAAAAATTTCTACATGGCAGATGTTTTGGTGAAAAATTCTCCGATGTGGAACCTAAATCCTGTATTGTGTGAAAATGTATTGATTGAAAGAGTAAAAGTGATCAGTCACGGTCCAAACAACGACGGATTTGATCCTGAAGCATGTAAAAATGTATGGATAAAAGATTCTTATTTTGATACCGGAGACGACTGTATTGCCATAAAATCAGGAAGAGACGAAGACGGAAGAGATATAGGAAAACCTGCAGAAAACCATATCATCGAAAACTGTGAAATGAAAGACGGACATGGCGGTGTTGTTATTGGAAGTGAAATTGCAGGCGGAGCTAGAAATATTTACGCAATAGACAATGTGATGGACAGTAAGAACCTTGACAGAGCTTTAAGAATTAAAACAAGCTCAAGTCGTGGAGGAATCATTGAAAACGTATTTTTCTATAACACAAAAGTTGGCGCGTATAAAGAAGCAGCCGTCCGTTTCAATATGCATTATGAAAAACCGGGAAATCATATTCCGACCATCAGAAATATCTGGGTAGAAAATCTGACTGTAGAAAAGGGTGGAAAATACGCTGTATTCTCTGATGCCTATGAATCTTCGCCGGTAACAGATTTCACCATGATCAACGCAAAAATTGATGGAGTTGAAATTCCGTATAAAGTTGATTTCTTAAAAAATGTGACATTGAAAAATGTAACCGTAAATGGAAAACCTTTAACCAATTTTAAGTAAAATGCGAAGAAAATCCATTTTAGCAGGCTTGATTGTTTTATCTGCGTTTTCACTTTCGTTTTCTCAATCCAAACATTGGCAAGAAAATGAAAGAGAACTGCATTACAAAGAATACAAAGGCGATTTTTTATTGGTTAATGGAAAATACAGATTCAACCGTGCGTTGTATGGAGATAACCGTGCTTCAAGAGTAGAAGCAGGAGATTTACCTGAATTTGCGCTATATCTTCCCGGAATGGGAGGCAATCTTCAGTTCGTTATTCAGAAAGGAAATTCCATTAAAAAATTGATTAATGCAGAAAAGATTGAAACCCTTTATCGTCCGGGATCAATGCTTTACAATATTAAAGATCCGATTCTTGGATTTGGAAGTTTAAAACTGACGGTTTTAGCACAATCAAAAGAAGAAGGATTAGTTTTAAAAATGGAAATGGATAATGTTGATCCTTCAACAAAAATCTATGCCGTTTACGGTGGAGTAAGTGGAAAAACGTTCAGCAGAAATGGTGACATTGGTGCAGATCCGGAATCAGGATTTTATTTACTCCCCGAATATTGCATCGGAAATGAATTTAAGATTAATAAAAACCAGTTTGAACTTTCTTACTTTAACAAAAAAAAGGAGGCTAAGAGTATTAACGGAAGTTTTTCAAGCACAAATTCATTACAATTAACTGATGCTAAAACTTTAGAAAAATTATCTGATTTTACCCAAAATAAAAATGAACAATCTCCTATAATTTACGCAACATATTCAGCAGAAAAAAATCCTGTTTATATTCAAATTGCAAAGGGAAAATCAGATAAAACTTTTTCTGATGAAGATTTAAAAACTCTATTTAATGAAGCTGAACAATCCAGATTAACATTAACAAACCGAGTTCAGTTAAAGACTCCAGATTCAGATTTGAATAATTTTGGGGCAACTTTAGCCATTGCTGCAGACGGAATTTGGGAAACCCCAACCTATCTTCATGGCGCAGTAGCCTGGAGAATGAGATTAAATGCGTGGCGTGGCGCTTATGTTGCAGACGCTCTTAGTTGGCATGACCGCGCAAAAGAACATTTTGAAAGCTACGCTAATTCTCAGGTTTTGAAACCTGATTTCGTACCTGTTGAAATGGATACTTTACTACATTTGGCTCGACATACCGAAAAAATGGGCAACTCTGTATTTTCAAGCGGATATATTTCAAGAAATCCCAATGATAATACAAAACCGCATCATTACGACATGAATCTGGTTTTTTTTGATCAGATGTTTTCTCATTTCAATTACACCGGAGACGTTGAATTTTTAAAGAAAATGTGGCCAACGATGGTTCGTCACATGGACTGGGAAAAAAGAAATTTTAAAAGAGGCGACCTTTATGACGCTTATGCCGCTATTTGGGCAAGTGATGCTTTGCAATATTCGGGTGGAAAAGTTACTCACACTTCTGCTTATAATTACAGAGCCAACCGTGAAATGGCGAAATTGGCGAAAATAATTGGCGAAAATCCCCAACCTTACGAAAAAGAAGCTGAAGCCATTTTAAAGGCAATGAAAAATCAGCTTTGGATTAAAAAGAACGGATATTTTGCGGAATATAAAGACACTTTGGGTAATCAAATTCTTCATGACAAACCCGGAATCTGGTCGATTTACCATGTTTCGGATGCGTATATTTTAAATGAATTTGAAGATTATCAAAACACTCAATATATCAACAATTATATTCCGAAAATTCCAATAAAAGTAAAAGGAGAAGCTGATAAAAATTATTATACTTTGTCGACTACCAACTGGCAACCATACGACTGGTCGATCAACAATGTAGCGTTGGCAGAAAACCTTCAAACTGCTTTGGCATATTGGCAAGCGGGTAGAAATGAAGATGCTTACCGACTTTGGAAAGGCAATTTGGCAGAAAGTATGTATTACGGAATCAGTCCGGGAAATTTTGAACAATTGTCGCATTACGATGCTTTTCGCGGTGAATTATACAGAGATTTTGCCGATCCGATTGGTGTTGCAGCAAGAACTTTAACCGAAGGACTTTTCGGGGTTTATCCTAAATTACTAGAAAATAAAATAAGTATCAAACCCGGCTTTCCTAAAGATTGGAATTTTGCTGAATTGAAACTTCCGGATTGGGAATTAAAATTTAATCAAAATTCAAAAAAAGCGGAATATTTTTTCAAATCAAATTATTCGAAATCGGTTGCTTTGGAAATGCAGATTCCCGTAAATCATACCGAAATAAAATCAGTAAATGTAAATGGTAAAAATATAAATTGGTCGATACAACCCAATTCTATTTCACAGCCTTTTATGAGATTGGAAACAGAAAAAGGAAAAGAATTTTCAATTGAAATTACGTATTCGGGGAAAGAATTAAAAAATGAAAAGACAGATTACATTAATTATATCTCTGAAAGTCTTCAACTTAATTTAGATTCAAAAAAGAAGATTCAACAAATTTACGATCCACAGGAATTAATTAAAAATAGAAAGGATAAACAATTTGATTTAGTAAAAGAAGAGAGAAAAGGAACATTTTTCGTTCAGATAGAGCAAAATGGAACAAAATGGTGGCAACCTGTGAATATTGATATTCAATATCCTTTACAAATTAAATGGATCAATAAAAAGTTACAAATTCAATCAAAATCATTAAACCAGATCAAAGGAAAATTGAGTCTTAATAGTTTTAATAAAACTTTTTCAGCTCCGAAAAATCAATCAATATCAATTGAAATTCCGACAACTGTTTTAAGCAAAGGAACCAATTCTATCGAGCTTGAATATAACGGAATTAAGCAAAATATTGAAATCACAGATTGGGAAATTGAAAACAAAGGAGAATTCAATAACATTTCATTAGCTTCAAAATATAATGAAAAAGTAACTCAAATTTTCAATCAAAAATATCTTTCTCCACGCCTAAATGTTCCGACATTACAACTTCCGTGGCAGGGAATTGGAAATTGGTGTTATCCATTAATCACCGCTCAAATCGACGACAGCGGATTGATGAATAAAAGAAAAAATGGCAAAGTTGATTTTCTTGGAGTTCCTTTTTTAATTGATAATTCGGATAAAAACATTGTCTTTACGAGTCAGTGGGATAACTTTCCGAAATCGGTTGAAATTCCTGTTTCAGGAAAAGGAAAAAAAATCTATTTTCTGATGGCAGGTTCTACCAATCCGATGCAATCGCAGATTATTAATGGAAAAATTACCGTTCAATATGTTGATGGTTCGACTACAGAATTAGAACTAAAAAACCCAACCAATTGGTGGCCGATCGAACAAGATTTGCTTGATGATAATTTTGCCTTTGAAATTCCGGATGACAAAATCCCATACAGAGTAAAATTAAAAACAGGAGAATTGTACAAAGGCGGAAGTTTAACCAAATATTCAGGTATAAAAGGATTCAGCGATCGCGCCGTAGAAGGCGGTTCTGCAACCATTCTGGATTTGCCAATTGATCCAAATAAAGAATTAAAATCAATACAATTAACCGCAGTGAGCAACGATGTTGTCATCGGAATGATGAGCGCCACTGTATTAAAATAAAATAATTAGAAGGCTTTTTACACAAAAGCTTCAAAAGAAATGTTTGAAAATAAAATGTTGCAAAAGTTTACAAAATGTAAAATCTTAATCTACTATTTTGTCTCCTTTTGAATATCAATTCACAATAAAATCTTTTAACCCTTTTGTGGTTAAAAAAATAAATAGATTTAAAAATGAAAAAATTAGCAGTATATTTTGGTCTTTTTCTAATGGGTTTTTCTTCTCTCAATGCCCAGAAAATTGACCGTCAAAAAGTCGTTCAGCGTCATAATATCGTCAATACAAAAGTTGATACATTATCTTCTTTAACGGTTGGTAACGGAAAATTTGCCTACACCGTGGATATTACCGGAATGCAGTCATTTCCTGAAGTTTACAAAAATGGTGTTTCTTTGGGAACTCAGTCTGAATGGGGCTGGAACAGCTTTCAGAATACCGAAAATTACAAATTTGATGAGACGTTAAAAGCTTACGACTTCAATAATGATGGACGAAAAGCATTGTATAGTGTTCAGCTAAAAGAACCTGAACGCAATAAAAAAGCAGTTGAATATTATCGTGTGAATCAACATCGTTTGCAGTTGGGAAATGTGGGTATCGAACTGTATAAAAAAGACGGTCAGAAAGCAAAAATTTCAGACCTGGCTAACATTAACCAAACAATTGATCTCTGGACAGGAATTATAACCAGTGAATTCTCATTAGATGGAACGCCAGTGAAAGTCTGGACGGCTTCTTTCCAAAATTCTGATAAAATTGGGGTAAAAATTGAATCAGATTTAATTACTCAAAAAAGATTAAAAGTGTTTGCGCACTACCCTTCTCCTTCCGGGCAATTCTTGGATGATGCTGTTTTTTATGGTAATGAAAATGATCATTCAACAAAAATTATTTCATCAAATCCAACTCAAGGATTGATTGAACATAAACTACAAACTGCCGATTATTTTACTCAATTATATTTTACAGAAGGAAAATTAAGCGAAGCAGGAAAACATTATTTCGTGTACGAACCTTCTTCTAAAAACAAAACAATAGAATTAAGTGTTGAATTTTCATCTAAAAATCCAAAAAGCAGTAAAACATTATTTGCCGACGCTGAAAAAGAAAGCACTTCAGGCTGGAAATCTTTCTGGGAAAGTGGCGCTGCCGTAGATTTTGACGGAAGTACAGACCCGAGAGCAAACGAATTGGAACGCAGAGTTGTTTTATCGGAATATTTAACCAAAGTACAATGCGGAGGAAGCAATCCGCCACAGGAAACGGGTTTAACTTTCAACAGCTGGTACGGAAAACCTCACACAGAAATGCATTGGTGGCACGGTGTTCACTACGCTTTATGGGGAAGACCTGAGATTTTGGAAAAACAATTGGATTATTATTTCAGATCATTTGAAAAAGCAAAAGCTTTAGCCCAAAGACAAGGCTACAAAGGTGTAAGATGGATAAAAATGTCTGATAATGACGGAAACGAAAGTCCATCTTCAGTCGCTGCTTTTTTAATTTGGGAACAACCGCATCTTATTTATATGACCGAACTTCTATATCGCAATAACAAGGATAAAAAAGTATTGGAAAAATATAAGGATTTGGTTTTTGCAACAGCAGATTTTATGGCAGATTTTGCCACTTATGACAAAGAAAAAAAGCGTTATAATCTGGGTAAAGGAGTTATTCCGGCACAGGAAGTTTTCCCTGCTAAAGACACTTACAACCCGACATATGAAGTGGCGTATTGGGATTGGGCACTGAAAACAGCACAACAATGGAAAGAAAGATTAGGACAGCCGAGAGATAAAAAATGGGATGATGTGATTTCAAAATTGGCACCTCTTCCGGTACAGGATGGCGTTTATCTGTCGACGGAATCTGCAAAAGATTCTTTTACCTATCCAAAATGGATGACCGATCACCCCGCAGTTCTTGGAGCGTTGGGAATGGTTCCTGAATCTCCAAAATTGGATAAAAAAATCATGAAAAACACTCTCGATATCGTTTGGGAAAGATGGAACTGGGAACATACTTGGGGTTGGGATTTCCCGATGACCGCTATGACTGCGGCACGATTAGGACTTCCAAATAAAGCTCTGGATGCACTTTTCATGAATATACAGACCAATACTTATCTGAAAAACGGTCACAATTATCAGGACGGACGTTTACGAATTTATCTTCCCGGAAACGGAGGAGTTTTAACAACCGTTGCCATGATGCTCGAAGGTTGGGATAATTCGAAAGGTGAATTTCCAGGTTTCCCGAAAGATGGCTCATGGAAAATAAAAGCAGAAGGTTTCAAAAAAATGCCTTAAAAATTTTACATTCATATTAGTTGAAGTCTGTTCTGAAAAGGGCAGGCTTTTTTTATGGTCTGTTTTTACTCCTAATGAAGTTTTTTTATCGTTAAAATCTATCAATGTAGGTTTATTTTGAATAATCAAAAAAAATACAAGTATATCGACATAAATTTTACAACAAATCTGCAATCATTAATTAATTTTTTATAAATTAGATTCTTTAAAACCGTTTTAATCTCTCCTATCTGAAAAGCCATGGCAGAAACAACATTTGAAGTACAGATAAATGAACACTCCAGAGTTCCCAAATACAAACAAATTGTAGATTCTATACTTAATGGAATTGATGGAGGAGAAATTCAGATAGGAGAAAAAATTCCTTCTATCAACGAGCTTAGTGAATCCTGCTTTCTTTCAAGAGATACAGTGGAAAAAGCCTATAAAGAGCTTCGAAAAAGACAAATAATTGAATCGGTAAAGGGAAAAGGATATTACATTTCACGAATCAATAAAAATGATATTATTAATATCTTCTTTTTAATCAATAAACCTAGTACTTATAAAATGATGATTTACAATTATTTCGTCAATGCAATCGGTACCAAAGGCAATGTTGAGATGTATATTTACCATTGTGATGAAACACTTTTTATTAATTCATTAAAAAAGAACCTTGGAGGATTTGATTATTATGTGATCATGCCCCATTTTCGTGATGAGCAGTCAAAACATACCAGTTCAACGCAGGAAGTGATTGATATGATTGAAAAAATCCCGAAAAATAAATTGCTTCTTCTGGACAACACCAAACCAAACATTTCAGGCGAATATGGTACTATTTTTCAGGATTTTGAACATGATATTTACAATGCCCTGAAAGAAGGTTTAGACAAAATAAAGAAATACGAAAAGATCATTTTGGTTTATCCCGATAAATCTATTCACCCCTACCCGTTCCGCATTGTACGCGGTTTTGAGAATTTTTGTAAAGATTTTAAACTTGATTATGAAATTCTTGATGAAATTTATCCCGACATGGAATTACAGGACAAAGATATTTTCATCACCATCCGGGAACGTGATCTTGTAAATTTAGTGAAACAAATCAGACAGAAAAATCTGAAATTGGGTGAAGACATCGGAATCATTTCCTATAACGAAACTCCTCTTAAAGAATTGTTGGGAATTACCGTTATTACAACAGATTTTAAAGCCATGGGAGAATCTGCAGCCTACATGATCTTAAAAAATAAAAAGGAACAGGTGAATAATGTTTTTAAATTTATTCAGAGAGATTCTCTTTAAAACTCAAAGTTTATATTTTTTATACAAACGCGCAATCGATTACATTAATTTTAAATATACTCAAAAAAATATCTAATTTAATTATGATTAAAAAAATAATTTTTGCCATGAGCTTTTTTATGGTAATCGCTGTTTCCGGACAGAAAAAAAATGATAAAGACGCTGTGACTGAAGTCGCGGAAAAGCTGAGATTAGCAATGATAAGCGGTGATAAATCATCGTTAGAATCTTTGATCTTACCGGAATTAACTTATGGACATTCTGGAGGTCATATAGATGATTCAGCGGAGTTTGTTGACAAATTATCAAGTAAAAAATCAGTTTTTGAAACCATTGATATTACCAATCAAAATATCAGTATCGTCGGGAACACAGCGATTGTTCGTCATCATTTTTACGCAAAGACAAATGATCTTGGAAAAGGCCCAAGCGATGTAACTTTGGATATATTATTGGTTTGGACAAAAGTGAAAAACGACTGGAAATTATTGGCAAGACAAGCGGTGAAATCTGAAAAGAAAAAATAATTATTCAAATTATAATAAATGAAAATTCGCAGGGTTTCTTTGCGAATTTTTTAGTTTGAAACTGATCCACGTTTTTAACGCAAAGTTTTACTTATGATTTAATTTTTTTAAGTGAGCAAAGAATGGAACCAATAAATTGATTCTTATTAAGCATGCTTCTTCAGCGACTTGTTGCACTACTTTGCTTTCTTGAATAATACATTTTAATACTAAATCTTTGCGTTTAAAAATATTTTAAAGTTTATGAAGTTTTGGCTAAAGCCAATGTAGAATTTCTTTAATTGAAAACGGGCAAAAGCCCGTTCCTATTGAATGATTCAACCGTGTCATTCAGAACGAAATGAAATGTAGTGAAGAGTCATCTATTGTTAAATTAAGAAGAGATTCTTCCTTCGTCAGAATGACAAACTGATCAAAGAATTAACTTTTAAGAAGTTTTTACTTCACCCTAAAGTTCTGCAAATCTTCCGGTTTTTCACAGCAAACCTGCTCCATCACTTGTCTGAACTGCATTTTAAGCATTTCAATGACATGATCACCACCTTTTTCGCCTAAAGCTCCGACTGCATACATAAACGTTCGTCCCATAAAGGTAAATTCGGCGCCACAACTTAACGCGCGGGCAACATCCGGACCGGTTCTTACACCGCTGTCCATCATTATTTTGATCTGATCTTTATATTTTTCGCTAATTTCTTTCACTACGGCAATCGTAGACTCTCCGGCATCAAGCTGTCTTCCGCCGTGATTGGAGATGATCATTCCATCAAATCCTAAACGTACTGCTTCTGCAGCATCTTCGTCGGAAGCGACACCTTTTATAACCAATTTACCTTTCCATTTATCACGAATTGCTTTTATTCTATCAGAATTTAACCTTCCAGAAAATGTAGAATTCATAAATTGTCCTAACTGTTTCACGCCCATGTTTTTATCCATGTATTTTTCCATGGTTTTAAAACTAGGAACACCATGTTTGAGTATTTCCAAACACCATTCCGGTCTTGCCAACGCCTGTGAAACATTTCTGAAATTCAGTTGAGGAGGCATTGCCAAACCATTTCGGATTTCTTTAGCTCTGTATCCAAAAGTTGGAACGTCTGCTAAAACTACGAGTACATCGTATCCGGAAGCTTCACAACGATCAAGAATATCGTCGCGTAACCATTCTTCTCTCGGGTGATATAATTGATACCAAGCTTTCCCTTCCGTTAATTCGGCAATTCTTTCAATACTGCTGGTTGTTACCGTACTTAAAATAAAAGGAATATTGTGTTTAAAGGCTGCTTTTGCTAAAATTTCGGGGGCATTGGGCCACATTAATCCCTGTAAACCAACAGGAGAAATTCCAAATGGTGCGGAATATTTTACGCCGAATAATTCAGTTTCCATATTGGCTTCCGCATAATTATTGTTCAGGTATTGCGGACGAAGCAAAACTTCTCTCAGTTCGCTTGTATTTCTGTCTCTGTTAATGTTTTCATTACAACCGCCATCCAAATATTCAAAAGCGAAACGGGGCATCTTTTTCTTAGCTCTTTCGATCAACAATTCAAGCGAAGCATAACGGGTATCAAATGGAAATGCCATGATTTATAAATTAAGAATTAAAGGTTGAAGCACTTTCATCTGATAATGCTGTTGTAAAAAAGTTTCGTCTATTTTTTTGTTGGAAATAACCATTGATGCTCCCAATGCTGAACCCAACGGAGAATGTGTAGACATCACATTATAATGCTGGAAATGATGAGACATCAATTTCATAAATACATCATTGTCTGTAAATCCGCCGTCGATGTAAATGTTTTCAATTTCTGAATTTCCGATTGCGTTTGTAATGGTATGAATCTGTAAATCCATCAATTCTATCATTAATTGATGATATGCTTCTTCAAAGGTTGCAAATGAATTTAAATCTGTTGCAGTAATCATTTTTCTTTTCAAAATTATTCCTTCAAAACGAAAATAGATATTTTTATTCTTCATTAAGCGTAAATACAAATCCTGATCAAACTGCACTTCTCTATGGAAACCATACTCTTTTCCATAATGCGCACACAATTTTTCAACCTGAATCTTGTATTCATTTCCCATAAAAAAACGGGATGCTTTTACGCGTTTACCATCGATACGCATGTAATTTAGGCAATTGTTTTCTATATCTTCATCCGTTAAACTTTCATCATTAAAAGGATTGAGAGAAATACTCCATGTCCCAGTTGAAAGCAATAAAAAAGGTTCTTTTTTACTTAAAATATAAGGTAATAACGCTGAAGAACTATCGTGAATTCCAACGCCGATTTTTATTTTTTTATTTCTGTAAGAAGTGTTGATACTTGCTGAAGTAGGTACAATCGGCCCCAATACAGCATCAATTCCCTCTTCGTAAACCCAATCATGATAATCCGCTTTATCATAATCCCATAAATTGGTATGACAGCCAATTGAAGTGAATTCCGAAACACAGATTCCTGTAAACAGATACGATAAATACTGAGGTAAATGAAGACTGTAACGGATCTTTTTGAAGGTCTCCGGGTGTTTGTATTTTAACCAGAATAATTGCAGACCTGAATTTAACATTCCTGATTGAGGTGATGCTGTTTCGCGGGCAATTTTCAATTTACTTCCATGTTTTTCGTAAAATAAATCAAGAATTTCCTGATCCATGGGTTTTGTGTAATTATACAAAGGCGTCAAAACATTTCCTTTCTGATCCAGATGCACAAAACTTGCTCCATAGGTAGAGAAATTAATCGCTTTTACTTCAAAATTTTCATCATCAAGAATGGCGTTGAAGTTATCTTTTATCCAATTTTGCAATGCAGCAAGATCTTCCGTTGGATAACCATCTTCGTCTGTGGTGAGCGGTAATTCTGTATATTCCCTAACAACTTCTTTATAATTTTTATCAAATAAAAAGAACTTTTTATTGGTTTTTCCAATATCAAATACTATTGTTACTTTTTTTTTGGACATTCTTGTGATGAATTAATTTTTGTTTTTATCATTACGAGGGTTTTTAAAAATAAATTGTTCAAATATTTTCACTAATAACACTAATATGTTTTAATTGAAATTTTAATTTGTTTAAATATTATTTTTTGAACCATTAAGGAGTGTTCAGATAGTAAGATGCGTTAAGAAAAAAATCCACTAATTCCTTAAGCAGCAATGCCTAAAACCCTACTCATCTAAACACTTTCAACCTTAATGATAAAAAAATAAGGATACATATAATAAAAACTTTCGATTGCACTCAAAAGTTGAAATTATCAATTTTTAAACAGGTTTATAACCCCGTTGCTTTTACATTCAAACCTCTTTCGGAAATTAAATTTTCTCTTACCTTTAAGTTTCTGTAAGCGGCAATCGGGTCAAGCGCTGCACCTGTCTGTAATCTTGCAGCTCTTAATAATGGACGAACATCTGTTCTGTATGCATTCTGCAAAATATCCTGTGCACCTACAACATCATTGTTTAATTGTGCTGTTTTTAATGCTTTTTGGTCTACCAAAAGTGCCTGAGCATACGCAATTAAAATAGCTTCCAAAGATTGTAAAAGATCTTCCAACGGATCTTTGATGTTATGACTTGCATCGATCATCCAAGCCGGATAAGGGTTGTTAGGATTATTTTTCATACCGTAAACCAATTCATTGAAAATCAAGAATAAAGCATAAGGTTTGATAGAACCAACCGTTAAATCATCATCTCCGTATTTGCTGTCGTTGAAGTGGAATCCACCTAATTTCCCTTTATACATTAAGGTTGCAACGATCTGCTCAATATTCGTATTCGGCAAGTGGTGACCTAAATCTACTAAAGTATAAGCTCTTTCTCCACAAGCATTTGCCAGCATGAATGAAGTTCCCCAATCCTGGATTGTTGTTGAATAGAAATTCGGTTCGTAAGGTTTATATTCAATGAATAATTTCCAGTCTTCAGGCATTCCTGCGTAAATTTCTTTTAAGCTTTTTTCAGTGTTTGATAAAGCCGTCTGGAAATTTAACTGTCCCGGAAAACTTGCTCCATCCGCCAACCAAACGGTTAAGCTTTTTGAACCTAATTCTTTTCCGATTCTGATTACTTCTTTATTGTGTTCTACGGCATAAGCTCTTGAATCTTCATTTACAGCATTCAAAGAACCAAATTTGTAAGATTCTTTTGCTGCCGGCTGATCCTGAAATGTATTGGAATTCATCGCATCAAATAAAAGTCCGTGAGAAGCAGCTTTTTCTTTAATTGCCTTCACATCACTCGGAATATCCCATGGAATATGCAACGAAACAGCTCCCGCAGAATGCGTTAAAGCATGAATCAAACCTACATCGTCTAATTTTTGCTCTAAAGAAGAAGGTTCGCCACCGTAAGAAAATCTCCCAAAACGGGTTCCGCCTGCGCCTAAAGCCCAACTCGGAATTGCCACCTGGAAATCTGAAATTTTGTTGACAATCTCAGCAACATTTGCTCCTGATTTTGTTAACTTATTTTGTAGAAAATCAAAATCTGTATTAAAGTTTTCAACTTCTCCTTTATTGTAATTTTCAATGATATCTTTTCCTATAATCATGATTTGATTTTTTAAAAATTTTAAATTGAATACGTTTAAGTTTTTTTAACCACAAAAGTCACAAAAGTTTTTATGATTCTTTAAAACAAGCCTTCAATTTAATAAATTATATACTTTTTTTAAATCCTAAAATTTATCTTGGAAATGCATTAGCCATACCTCCATCTACATTGATAATGTTTCCTGTGCTTTTATCTAAAATTGCGATACAAGCGAAAACTCCGTTGGCGATGTCTTCCGGAAGGATAATTTCGTTTAATAAATTTCTTTTTGCATAAAATGCCGGTAATTCTTCTACAGAAATTCCGTTGGCTTTTGCACGACCTTCTGCCCAAGAACCTTCCCAGATTTTACTTCCTACAATAACTCCGTCAGGATTTACTACATTAACACGGATTTTATCAGCTGCCAATTCTGCTGCCAATAATCTAGTCATATGTTGTTGAGCTGCTTTTGCAGTTCCGTATGCGACGTTATTTGGTCCGGCAACTAAGCCGTTTTTACTTGCAATATTGACGATATCACCTCCAAGACCTTGTTTTTTAATGATTTCAACGCCATTTTTCGCCATTAAAAACTGTCCTTTTACCAGAACATTTTCTAGTAAATCCCAATCTTTTGTTGTTGTATCTTCTAAAGATTTAGAAATCGCTAAACCAGCAGAGTGAACTATAATATCTACTCCACCAAATGCAAGAACCGCTTCTTTAAAAGCGTTTGCAATTGCTTCTTCGCTCGTTACATCACAAGTAACGGCTACCGCCTGATCTTTGCTGTATTTTGCAGTAACAGATTCTACCGCTTCCTGATTAAGATCTGTGAAAACAACGACCGCTCCTTCCTGAACCATTTTATCAGCAATCGCCTGTCCGATTCCACCTCCTGCTCCGGTTACGACAGCAATTTTTCTTGAAAGTGGTTTTTCTTTAGGCATTCTTTGCAATTTTGCTTCTTCAAGCAACCAATATTCAATGTCGAATGCTTCTTGTCTTGGTAAAGAAGTATATTCAGAAATAGCTTCTGCGCCACGCATTACGTTGATTGCGTTTACATAAAATTCGCTTGCAACACGGGTTGTTTGCTTATCTTTTGAGAAACTGAACATTCCAACACCTGGATAAATGATGATCACTGGATTCGGATCACGCATTGCGGGACTGTTTGGATGTTTACAAGTTTCGTAATATTCTTTATATTCTTGTCTGTATTGTTCGAAAAGAGGATTTAATTTATCTAAAATAGCTTTAGAGTCGCTTAAATCTTCATTTTTGTCTAAAGTCAACACCAAAGGCTGAATCTTTGTTCTTAAAAAGTGATCCGGACAAGATGTTCCAAGTGGCGCCAAACGCTCAAGATCGTTACTGTTGATATATTCCAACACAACATCGCTGTCTGTGAAATGACCTACCATTCTGTTTTCGGATGATGCTAAACCTCTCAATAAAGGCATCAATTGAGCTGCCTTGTTTTTACGCTCATCGGCAGGAAGAGATTCTACTTTCTGACCTCCAAAAACCTGTCCGTTTTCTTCAATTTTATTAGCAATATATTCAGAAGCCATTTCAATTACTTCTAAACTGTTGATGTAAGATTCGTAAGAAGTATCTCCCCAAGTGAACAATCCGTGGCTACCTAAAACAATTCCACGAATTCCCGGATTATCGTTTAAGCATTTTTCTAATTGTAATCCTAAATCAAAACCAGGACGTTGCCAAGGAACCCAACCCATTGTGTCTCCCCAGATTTCTTTGGTAATCGCCTCACTGTCTTTTGCAGCAGCTACAGCAATAAGAGCATCCGGATGAAGGTGATCGATATGTTTGAATGGAAGAAGTCCGTGAAGAGGCGTATCAATAGAAGGCGCTTTGCTATCCAGATCAAAAATACAGTGATTGAATAGGCCTACCATTCTGTCTTCGTCTTCTAAACCTTGGTAAACATTTTTTAAGTTTCTTAATCTTTCCGTATATAATCCAGCGATTCCTTTTCTGGTCAAAGTTCCGATGTCTCCACCTGAACCTTTTACCCACATAACCTCAACTTCTTCGTTGGTTAGAGGATCTTTTTCAATGGTTTTACAACTTGTGTTTCCTCCTCCATAATTGGTAATTCTTAAATCTGCTCCTAATATGTTTGAGCGGTATAAAAATAAAGCAACCTGATCGTCTCCAAAAGATGCCGCTTTGTTTTCATCCCATAAATAGTCTACGTATTTGAATGTTTTTACTTTTTCCATTGTTTGTCTTATATTTCTAAATTGTAACCCAAAAGTAGATTGTTATATTTTTTTCAGTATCCCGTACTATACTGCTAAACTCTTTATTTAAAGATAATTTAATGCTTGAATTTTCATTAAATCAATTCAATTTATACAGCAATCTAATTGAGTTTATTTATAATTAATATTTTGTGATAAGTTTTTATTTAAAAATTTAATTAATAAGAAAATTTGAGTTGATTTCTTCTTTAACCAAAATTTTCTCAATGTTTAAAATAATTTTCAATTGGTTATTTAATTAATACCCCGGAAGTTGAGTAAGATTTGGATTATCAACTAAAGGATGTCCTGCAGAAGCGGCTGCAAACGGAAGCAATTCTGTTTTATTTGGTACAAATCCGTAGAAAAGACCATCGCCACCACCTTCAATCCAGTTTGGATATGTTCCACCGTTTTCAGCAGAACCTGTTGGATTTTGATAGATAATATTTCCAATCTGAAGTTGATTAAATCCTGCTAAAAATCCTGCTGCTTTTCTTGCGTTACCATTAAAAGTACTTGTATAAGCCTGGAACATATTAGTAGGATACCACTTGTCATCCGGTAATGTAGTTTGTCCGTGTGCTACGACAATATTTCTTAATGCAGTTTGGTAAGCAGCGTAATTTGCTGAAGCTGTCGGAACATTCAGTATGGTTGCAATTTCTGTAGGATTAGTTATATCAATATATTTAAGAGCCAAGTACGGATCTCCATAAATCTGTCCGTTCTTTTCAAGTTTATAAAGACGATAAACAGGTGTATTGGCATACGCTCCGGTTTTGTTTGATAAGTTTTTCATCGCCTGTCTGGTTGCTTCAATTTCACTAGCAATACGATTCATACGAATCAAATCAGTACGAAGATTAAATTCTCCTGCAAATTCCCATTTACGTTCCTGAACAATAGCAGATTCAAATGCCTGCTGACCACTTGGTATTGGTAAAGAACCTATTCCTGCACGATTTCTTACCTGTTGTAAAGCTGCTGTAGCCTGAGCGGTAGGCCCTCCGTTTAAATAATTTTGAGTTTCTGCATACATTAATAAAACATCAGCATATCTTAGAATAGGAATATTTAAATTACGCGCATCTGCCGCCTGTGGTGCTACACACCACCCCAGTCTGAATTTACCAGACATTATACAAGAGAATGTAGTTCCTGCGTTTACCCAAGTGTCTGTAGCAAGTCCAGTATTTAAGAAATAGACACTGTAAGAAGTACAAGAAACATCTCTACGCGTATCACCTTGATTAAAAGATAAATAATAAGTAGGCAATATAAACTGTAATGCTTTTCTAGAACCATAAGTTCCTCCACGAGAACCTTCATTCGCGTAGACTCCAAAGCCTGAGTTGGTATTTGGTCCATATTCAGCGATGTGCCAAAGCATTTCCGGATTTGTTACTGCAAATTTTCTTTGATCGAAATTAAACCATAAAGCTTCGAAACCACTTTTACCACCCTGAGCCTGTACTAGACTGGCAGTACCGCCATTGATCACAGCTGCAGCCGCATTATCTGCAATTTGATATAACTGCTGAACTCTTGCATTATCACTTCTGCGAGACATTATACCAGGAGTTGAGGTATTAAGATCCCATCTTAAAGAGTAACCTGCTGCATACAGAGCAATTCTTGCTAAAAGACCATTTCCTGCTGCTTTTGTTAAACGCTCAGTTGTTGTTCCTGTAGCCGGTAAATCATTTACCGATTCCTGCATATCAGCGATAACTCGATCGTAGATTACATCTCTGGAAGCACGTTTTGGATATAAAGTATTAGGGTCGTTAGGATCTGCATCCTCCAAAGGGATCCAAACCGCAGGAACATCTCCATACACTCGGATCAAATTGTAGTAGCAAAATGCACGAATAGCTTTAACTTCTGCTATCAAAGAATTACGCTTTGCGCTTGGTTCCATCAAAGCTAATCTGGTGATCGCAATATTGGTTTTCTCTATACTTGAATACATTGCTGCATAAATACCTGTAACTGTATTCGGAGTATAGGCATCATATTTGTAGTTACAAATATTGTATTTAGAGTTATTAGTAGATCCATCTTCAGAAGAGTGAGTTACTGTGTCACCTGCTCCTAACTGATAATACATTTCTGTAGGAACCAAATTTCTGTAACAGCCCTGAACAAACAAATCTGCAGTGTCTAAACTTTCAAAAACCGTATTTGTATCCGTTACATTATAGGCTGGTTGATTCAAAAAATCATCACTACAAGAGTTAAAGAATAGTCCGGCAATCAAAAAAGATGGGATTATTATTAATTTTTTTATAAGTGTGGATTTATTTTTCATGATGTAAAACATTTAAATATTAAAAAGTTAAATTGATCCCAAGAACATAACTTCTTGAGCGTGGAAAGGATGAAGTATCATATCCCGGCGTTACTGCAACTCCACTTGCTGCTGAAACTTCAGGATCATATCCTGAGTAACCTGTAATAGTAGCTACATTATTAACCGTAACATAGATACGCGCATTCGTTAACGAAACATGCTGCAAAAATTCTTTATTAAAGCTATAACCAAGAGTAACCTGAGCAATTCGCAGATACGATCCGTCTTCCACATAATATGAAGAAGGATAAGTTATATTAGCAGTATTTGAGCTACTTAAACTCCACAGGTTTGAATCTTCATTAGGATTAAGTTCTTTTAATCTTACCAAATTGTTTGTTGCAAGACCAGTGTTAGGATCAATAAGATGGTAATAGTTGTTCCCAAATTCTGAAGGTACATTCTGGAACGTCGCGTAAGGGCTCATACTTTGTTTCGTAGCGTTATAAATATCACCACCAACACTGAATTTCATAAATACACCTAAATCAAAACCTTTGTAAGAAAAATTATTGCTGATTCCTCCAATAAAATCAGGCGTACCATTTCCGATTTTCACTAGTTTTCTTGTAAACTGATCTCCAGCCTCGTTGTCTGCTGCAAATTTCATATCTCCTGGTTTTGGAGTTCCTGAAGAAGGTTTTACAACACCAGGCTTCAAACTCAACGTTCCGTTTGAGTTTTGGATAAAATCATCGGTTGTATAAATCCCCTGATAAACATAGCCGTACATATCTCCTAACTCCTCACCTACTGTAGCATAATAAGTTACCAAACCGGCTCTGTTGCTACCCACACTGAATGTTTTGAAATTTTTTCCATCTTCAAGAGAAAGCACTTTTGACTTATTGAAACCTATATTAGCATCTGTAGACCATCTGAAGGCTCCAGATCTTACATTGATAGAATTAAGGGTAAATTCTATCCCTCGGTTTGTCATACTTGCAATATTTTGATATTGTGTTGAATATCCTGAAGAAACCGGTACTACAGCTGGCAATAGCATCCCGTTAACATTATTATTATAAAATTCTGTTGTTAATTTTAATCTGTTGTTGAAAAAGGATAAATCCACTCCAAGATTTGTAGCTCTCATCTCTTCCCATCTCAGATTTGGGTTACCAACAGTAGAACTTGTTGTGTATGCCGGGTTATTAGGATCATTGTTTATAGGATAAGATGTAAGCACCAAATTGGTTGTGTACAAGCTATTTCCTATATCATTATTACCTGTAATTCCGTATTCAAATCTTAATTTAAAATCATTGAAAAATTTATTAATCTTGCCGTTTTGCCAGAAACTTTCCTGAGAAACACGCCAAGCAGCAGCTACTGACGGGAAAGTTCCCCATCTATTATTAGGTCCAAATTTTGAAGATCCGTCTGTACGTACAGTCGCTGTCAACAAATAACGGTCGTCATAGTTGTAGTTTACACGTCCAAAGTAAGAACTTATTGCATTACTAGAATGGCTTACATCTTTATCGGATATCGTTGCATTTGTAATGTCATCCAATCCATAATTAAAGATCGGGAATTTTATAAGCCTCATACTGTTTCCTTCAGACTCCTGATAAACAGCCTCTTGCCCTACCAAAACACTAAGTTTGTGTTTTGCTGCGAATGTTTTGTTATACGTTAAAGTATTGGTAATCTGATAACGGTATGATTCTGCATTTGCAATACTTCCGTGGATACCTGTATTTACAGGATCTGAAAGATATGCTCGGGAGTTTTTATCTGAAAATGAAGTTGATTTACTGTTATTCCAGTTATATGATCCCGCTGTTCTGAATGTGAAGTTTTTCAAAAAATCAAATTCAATCCCTGCATTAGCCATAAATGATCTGGAACGTTTGTTAGATGTAGATGCCTGTGTTTCTACAAATGGATTTTCTGTATCAAAAGTGGAATCCAATCCTGAAAAATCACCATAAGTCTGCGTATTGAACAATTCTTCATTTGTGAATCTAGTTCCGCCCGTAATAGGCTGAAGAAGGATTTTTTTCATCCCCGAATATGCTCCTCCACCGTTCGTAGAGTTGGAATTAAACATCGAGCTAAAATCTACTCTTATTCCTTTATATAATTCAGAATTAATATTGGCACGTAATGAATTTCTGGTTTCGCTGTAATTTTGCAGCAAGCCATCCTGCTTATTGTAATTATAACTTATGAACGCCTGTGTTTTATCATTCCCTACAGAGACGTTGACATTCTGGTTTTCGGTTGTTCCCGTACCGCCAAGCATTCTATCCTGCCAGTCTATTGTAGAAGCTGATCCATAACGATTACTGATTCTGCTAAATGCTCCTGTATAAAACCCGGGAGAATCTGTTCCTAAACTATTATCGAATATATTGCTCCATTTTGTTGCGCCGGTGCCAAGCTGAGCCAACTCATACTGATATTTCACATACTGTTCTGCATTAGAAACCATATCTAATTTCTTCGAAAGCATATCAAATCCCATGAAAGAGTTATAATTAACAGTTGTTCTACCCTTTTTTCCGGTTTTTGTTTTAATAACAATAATTCCATTGGAACCACGTGCACCGTAGATTGCAGTTGCAGAAGCCCCTTTTAATATATCAATACTTTCAATATCATTTGGGTTAATGACGTTTAATGCATTATCCAACTGGAAACCATCTACAATATAAAGCGGTTCTGTACCTTGAGTAATTGAAGCACCTCCACGAATCGTAACGTTGGCACCTGCTCCCGGAGCACCACCTGCCGTCACAATATTAAGACCAGCCGCTCTACCCTGTAGTGCCTGTAAAGCATTCATCGCCGGTGTAGCAGCCAAATCTTTTGCAGAAACTGAAGCTACAGCTCCCGTTAAATCAGATTTTTTCACTTTTCCGTAGCCGATAACAACAACCTCTTCGATCTCTTTCGTTCCTACTTTTGCAGTATCCTTAATTGTTGTTTGCCCAAAGACAAAACCAGACGCAAGCAGAAATAAAGGTGCAATTAATGGCTTTAAATTCTTGTTTGTAATTTTTAAAGACATATATTAAGTTTTAGTAACATTAAAATTATTATACAGCCAATGTACACTGTTACAAAAATTTCGGCATCCTGCCATATCCTGCATATTAAAATTCATAATTTATCTTAATTATATGTAAATATTTAATGTAAAATTTAAAATTAATAACAATTTGGTGAAATATTCTGAAATAAATTTTGAAATCTGTAACAGACTTTAAAACAACAACATAATCATTTAATAGTCAGCTTATTTTAAAATATAATAGAATTCATAAGCAATAAAAAAAGGCAACTGAAAAAAATCAGTGCCTTATAAAAACTAAACTATATATTTATCTGTAAGTGATAATTAAATAAATGTGAATGCTTTTTAAACTTTATCTCAAAGAATTCCCGTATCCTACAATCAAAATTGAAATAAACATCACTGTCATTCCAATAGCAATTGTAGTGGTTGTTTTTTTGGAAACTCCTTTCCATTCTTTGATGATGACACCCCATAAATTGGCAATTAAAATGATAAATGCCATGTGTAGAATCCAAGAACTTGCACCATTTCCCATTTTGCTTTCTCCCATACCGTAAAAGAAGAATTGTAAAAACCACATTGTTCCGGCAAGTGCACAAAAAATCAAGTTGCGTACAACCGGTACATCTTTTTTCACGTAATCTGTGTAAGATTTATTTTTAATAGCTAAATATAAACAGCCAATCAGATTGACTGCCATTCCGCCCCAAAGGACAACAACATAGGTTACATTGTTTTGAAAAAGGAATTCTCCCTGTCCCGGATTTGCATTTTGCCATAATTCATTGGCTATGGTTGCCATTGGTTTTCCGGCTTCCAATCCAAAATTGAAACAAGCGCTTAAAATTCCTGATATGATTGAAACAATTAATCCTAATCCGAATTTATATTCCGTTTTTACTTGTGTACCATGAGGATCTAATGAATCTGTTTTCAGTTCTTTTTCCTTCATTGTCCCTGCTTTTCCGCTGATGACGATTCCGATAACGCAGACAAAAAGTCCCAATAAAACCATCTGTCCCCATTTATTGGAAATCAGCAAACCAATATTATCCTTTCCTGCTTGCGGAGAAAATTCATAATATATCGATGGAACCAACGAACCAAACACCATACAAAGCCCCAAAATAATGCTGCTTCCTAGCGCAACCCCCAAATATCGAACTCCCAGGCCATAAGTAAAACCACCAATTCCCCACAAGGCACCAAACAAAAATGTTAATCCTAATATGGAAGAACTCTCATTCTGTATAATTTCCCAAAAATTAGGAATGGTAAGAAATGCGGCTAATGGCGGAACAATGATCCACGAGACGATCCCTCCTATCAACCAATATGTTTCCCAGTTCCATCCTTTTACTTTTTTGTACGGCAAATAAAAACTTCCCGAAGAAAAGCCTCCTAAGAAATGGAAAAAAATCCCTAATAATGCATTCATAATTTTATTTTATTGGTATTAAATCTGAAAATTAATGATATGGTAGCAACTGCGCATCTGGTGGTGTCATGCCTATGTTTTTTTGTTAATTAAACTATTTCAACCGCAAAAGCTACAAAAGGTTATTAAAATTCTTTAAGCCTTAATCATTAAGAAAAGTCGATAGGAAATATCAAGAAAAATATAATTTTTTTTTAAAAATTAAAACTTAATATTTGTAAAATATTAATAGCATTAATGGTTCAAATATTTTTAATTTTTGTTAGATTATTATTAAGAAAATATATAATCATTTGATTTACTTTAATTTATAAACTTCACTTCCTGCAAGCAGCAGACAACCTAGACCATAATCTTCAAAATCAGGTTCTTTGTCAACAGCAAGCGGCTGACCGTCTTTTGGTTCCTTTCCTGTTCCCTGTACCCAACCTAAAAACCCATTTGGCTGAACGGAATCTTTTGCAATGGCATTCCAAGCTTTAACTACAACAGGTAAATACGTTTCTCTATCAATCAAACCTTTGTTAATTCCATATGCCATTCCGTATACGAAAAGAGCTGTTCCTGTCATTTCTTTTCCTCCAAAATTGGTAGGATCATGCAGGCTTGCGTTCCAAAAACCATCTTCTCTCTGAATCGGAAGCAATGCCGATAACAAATCTTTGTAATCCTGTAAATATTCCTGATAATGAGGATCGGATTTAGGAGTGTCTTCCAATGTACGCGCCAAAGCAGCAACTACCCAACCGTTTCCGCGGCTCCAGTAACAATCTTCGCCGTTGGGTTCTTTGTAAGGCGGCACAAAGCTTTTATCTCTCCACCAAAGTTTGTCTTTAGGATTGTAAAGACCATTTCCTCCATGCTTATATTTTGTGAAGGCATACATTTCGTAATTTTTATCAAAATATTTTTTCTCACCGGTCATTCTACCCAGTTTCGTGAAAATAGGCATTCCCATTTGTAGTGCATCGATCCACCACCAGTCATCTACTTTATTGGTAGCCATCATACTGTCTATGGAAGCTTTCACCAATTTTATTCTCTCCGGATTTTTTTTACCATCGATTTCATAAAGATCCAAATACGTTTGTCCGCAAGCCTGATTGTCTGCGTTACGCGTATAAGTGTCGCGCATCATGTCCCAATTATGTTTTTCGGACCATGACATGGCGTAGTCGTAATATTCTTTTTTGGGATCAACTTTATATAATGCGATTAATCCTTCATAATAAACTGCACGCGTCCACAGATTGCTCGGCCAAACTTTTTTACCTACAATTTCTTTTCCGGTATCCGGCCATTTGTTCATGAAATATTGGTTAGCTCTTTCTGCAACTTCCAGAACTTCCTTTTTATTGGGAAGATCAACAGATTTTTTTTGAACCGAACAGGAAGTTACACCTCCTATAACCAGTGCAAAAAAGCTTGCTGTTAATAATTTTTTCATAGTATTTATTTTTATTTTATATATTTTTTCAGTTCACAACTTTTTAAATTCTTAATTCCTTCAGTCACGAGTTCCGCATTTAAGATAGCTCCTGCTTCGTTGGTATGAGTATGGTCCTTCGGGAAGAAAGCGTTTACTTTTTCAGATCCCATTTCTTGATATTTTTCGATAACCATTTTATTTAAATCAATAAAATAAGCTCCAGTTTGTTTTGCTACTTCCTGCGCCCAACTTCCGTATTGATCTTTTTCTATTTTCCCATTTTTATCAAATTTATTTCTTGGAATTGGAGAAACAATAATAGGAATCGCCCCTTTTGCTTTTGCTTCCTGAGCGTATTTTCTCATGTAGTGACCATAAGTATAAACCGTTTCATTTACTTTACGAATTGGGTTATAGATATCTTTTGTCTCTTCTCCGATACCTTTCATTGTACCTCTTGCTCGCAATGTATCTGCCAGTTCACCGCCATCATTGTGACCAAACTGCATTAAAACATAGTCTCCTTTTTTAATCGTTTTCATAATCGAATCCCAGCGGCCTTCCGTTATAAATGTTCGACTGCTTCTGCCACCTTTTGCATGATTTTGGATTTCTATTTTATCTGTATTTAAATATAAATTCATAAAACTTCCCCAGCCCCAAAGTGAATCAGAGCCCTTTCCAGAACCATTTTGTACGGTAGAATCTCCAATAATGTAAAGAATCGGTTTATTATTTTGAAGTTTTTGAAATGAAACTCCTAAAAACACAATCAATACAACAAGCGGAAAAATGACTTTACTTTTCATAACAATGATTTATTTTTTTGGATTTACTGTAAAAATATTAGGTTTTGGAACTTCTTTAACAGATTCATCCAAATAATAATCCGTGTGCGGAGGCTGATTGTAGCCTACATTTTGCCAAACGATACTCGAACGATATTGTGGATTGTGCATCAAAGTGTACAAACGGTGCTTCGTAGGAATTGTTGAACTAAAAATTCGAAGTTCCTTATTGTCTGAGGTTCTATAAATGACTTCTTCTCTCCAATCTCCAAATAAATCTGCAACTAAAGATGGATTTTTCTTGGTTCCGTTGTTTGATTCACACTGAAAATCTTTAGCATCAAATATTAAATTTGATTTTTCATTTTTCCAATCCCATTTTGATATGGAAGTTCCGTCTAAAATTTCACTTAAAAAATCTCCGTCCCAATAAATTCCCATATTAACGGCCGGATTTTTCTCGCTGATTTTGTTTCCTTTTGCATCGTAAAGACCTTTAACTCCGGCTCCGGCAGCCCAACATTCAGAACCTTCATAACGAGGATCAATATTTAAAGACAAACCTCTTCCCGGACCTTGGAATTTGCCTTGTTTACTATAAATTAAAGATGGTAGTTTCCATAAAACCTTTCCTGTTTTTCCATCTCGGAAGTGTGCGCCTGCGTCGTCGAACCTTTCCTGAATGTCAAAAATCTCCAATCCCGGATTTGAAGGATCTAGGTCGCCAACATGCAGAGCATCACCGTGACCGTAACCTGTACTATTTAAAACTTTTCCGTTGTCATCGACGGTCATTGCGCCATAGACAATTTCATCTTTTCCGTCGTTATCAACATCTGCAATACTTAAATTATGATTTCCCTGTCCGCGGAATTTTTTATTTTCTTCTGAACTTTCGGTATCAAATAACCATCTTAAACTCAATTTTTTATCTTTATAATCCCAAGCTGCAATTGCTGTACGAGTATAATAACCTCTTGACATAATCACACTTGGTGTTTTACCATCCAGATATGCAACTGCGCCCAAAAACCTGTCTATTCTATTACCTTTTGCATCGCCCCAGGTTTCGGTCATTTGCTCATCGGTTGGATTTAGACTCCCTGCAAATCTTGGAACCTGATAATTGACTGTATTAATTTCTTCGCCTGTTTCACCGTTAAAAACAGTCAGATATTCCGGACCGGAAAGGATAAATCCGTTTTCATTGACGTAATTTTTTGTGGCATCTCCAATAACTTTTCCTTTACTGTCTTTGGATCCATCTGCAGTTTTCATCACGATTTCTGCTTTACCGTCCTGGTCCAGATCGTACACCAGAAACTGTGTGTAATGCGCTCCTTCTCTGATGTTTTTTCCTAAATTGATTTCCCATAAGAATGTTCCATTCATTTTATAAGCCTGAATAATTGGCTCATCAGTAATACCTTTCTGACTGTTATCGCGGGATTGTCCAGTTTGATGGAGGATAATTTCATACTCACCATCGCCGTCAAGATCTGCAACAGAAATATCATTTGGTGTATATCCGGCTGGAGTTTTTAAAGGAATAGAAAAATACGGCTTTTGAGAAGCTACATATTTCGCAGAATCATCATCTACCGTTTTATCTTGGGTGTTGGATTTCACGAAATAGGTATAATTCTTTGCTTTATCCGCTGTTTTGTCTAAAAAATTGGTCTCGTTGAGCAATGGCTTTTCATTCAATTTTTTGGTTGAATTATTTTCAGTTCGATAGAGATCAAAATGAGTATTTTGAGCTTCTGTTCCCAACAAACGCCAGCTTACAAAAATGCCTGATTCTGCAGGCATTGCTACGATTCCTCTTTTCAGATATTCCATTTGCCTTTGCGCAAAAATTGTTTGCGAAAGAAAAATAGCGGATGTAATAAAGATATACTTGATTTTCATAATTCTACACTAATAATTAGTAAAATTTTTATGTTTTGGCTAAAGCCTTGTTTGTAAACCTTATTTGTATAAACGGGCTAAAGCCCGTTCCTATTAATGCTCATCCTTTTCAAGATTTTAGATCTTAACAAAGATTTTCCGTTGAATCTCTCGCAGCCCGACTTGAACGGAAATCCTTTTTGTGAAACGCAGTGTAACAAAAAGATTGGGAGTGGAAGGCGGATTAAGCTGCCCAAAATATTATCCAACAAATTCAATCGATTGCACAAATCCAATTATTTCTTGAAAACTTGTTCCAGTAACCACTTTACCCACTCTTCTGTTCCCTGATAATTGGTAAAATCTGCAGGTAATTTTTTACCATCGATATACTCATTATAGCACCAAGGATCACCCAATGCGAAAACAGTTCCTTTTCCGAATTTTGCGACAGCTCCAATGTTTTTATTTTCTGCTGTCAAAATTGCTTTGGCAGGCGATTTCACGTCAATAGAACTCACTTCTTTCATATATAACTTTTGCTCAGAAAAAACTTCGTTTCCTGCCGGAACCATTACTTTTCCCTGTTCAAATTCTCTTTTCTGAACTCGATTGTAGCTGTCATCATTGAAGTGAATTCCGAATTCTCCGGCCAATTTGTTAAAATGTTCAAACTCAGAATTGCCGTGATCGTTGCTCAGCAAAACCAAAACGCCACCATCTTTAACCCATTTCACCAGATTTTTGATGCTTGCCGGATCAATTAAATTTGCTTTTCCTCCATAAGCTTCTTTGTCAATATCCGCATCTACAATGATGTAAACATTGGCCGTTTTCAGATCTTTTTTTGAGGGAGCCGTTTTCAGAGTACTAATTTCCGCACCTTGTTTTGTGAAGATTTCCCCCAACAAAGAAAATCCGCCGTTTGTTTTATCTTCCCAAGTATAATGCATGGATTTCAATTCTCCGGTTTCCTTATCTTGCTGTTTTTCATTATTAAAAAAGTTATCCAACACAACTTTTGGTTTGTTTTGAGAATAGTAAAAACCAGCCACCAAAAAACAGGTTCCTAATGCAATTTTTTTAAAAATAGTCTGCTTCATTATGTTTAAAATTTATTTCGAGTAAGTTACTGGAATTATTTGAATTTCACCATCCAAACCAGAAGGCTGAACTTTCCAATTGGAAGCGTCAAACGGTTTGTAATCGATATTAACAAAATTAATTTCATGATAATTTCGCCACTGAATTTTTTTCTGATCCATATAACGAATTCTATTCGCCATTAAATTACAAACTTCTATTTGTATGGTATTTTTACCTTTTTTCAGGTATTTTCCGATGTTGATTTCAAAAGGAATGCTCCAAACAATTCCTGCATCCTGACCATTGACAATCACTTTTGCACTTTCGTACAGTTTATCAAATTTTAAAAGATAATTGTCCGCATTTTTGTTTTTTAAGCTTAAAGTCGTGGTGTAAACACCTGTTCCTGAAAAACTTTGCGTTGCAGGATCGTCAGAAAAATTCGTCCAAGGTTCTAATTTCTTTAAATTTCTGGATTTCGGAAGTTCGGGACCGCCTTCTTTGAAACTCAATTTCCAAGCCTGATCTAAAACTATTGGAGCGTCTGCCTTCTCTGCATATTTCCATTTTGAGATGGAAGAATCAACAGCTTCAGAATTTTTCAGAATTAAAGATTCTCCGGATTTTAACTGAATTCGAACTGAATTATTTTGCATTTCGGCAACTCCAAAATCTCCATTTTCAGGATCCATGATGGTCGTTTGCTTTCCTGTATAATTAATACGAACAAATTGATTGATTTCCTTTGAAGTGTGATTGACAATCAAATAATATTTTCCGTCGTCAAATTGTCTTCTCACAAATTTCAATCCGGTGTCCGTTAATTTTTCTCTTTGTATTTTTAAATATTCCAATCCTTTTTCTACATCAGAACTTAAAACAATTTTTCCTTTTCCAAAACTAGCAATTTTTAAATTTTCAGCTTGATTCTGAAACGGAATTTGATTCCACAAAGATTTTAATTGATTTCTTCTTTTCTCCACTTCAAAGTTTCCGGGAATATATTTTGGTTCGTTTTGGAAAATAATTGAAGCACCATTTTGAGCTAATTTCAGAATATCATTCATTGTAGTTTCCGGCAAATACGTCAATTCCGGAATGATTAAAACCTGATAAGAAGATCCTTCTTTTGCAGTTTGAATTTTCTGATTTTCTGATTTTGATTCGTTAATCATTTTATCCGAAATCATATCCAAAGAATATCCCATTTTGCCTAATTTCTTCAAATCTTCATAAAACGGTGTTGGTTGCAGCCACTTTTCAACGTTATGAACTTTAAAGGCGATATCTTTTCCTTTTGAACTTGCCCATTGGTCGTAAATCGGCCAGTACATCAACAGTTCATTATCCGATTTTCCACTTTGCAAAACAGATTGAGTACGTTCGATATAAGAGTTTAGTCCTCTCAAATGTGGCCACAAACTATTTTCCGGAACAAAATTTACTGAGGCATAAAACAACCATCCCGGAAATGGAACATCAGCAGGCGTATATGTCGTGCCATGATAAAAAACATGATTGATTCCCGATAAAAACACCTGTTCAACTTCTGGTTTTGCTTGTGACCAAGAGGTTTTGAAGTGTTCCGTAAGCCACGTAAAAGTCTCGTTTGACGTTAATTTTTTGCCCGTCACATTGGCTGCTGACGAAGCAAATTTCAACATATTGAAATCAGGCATATCTGATTTTTGAATATCTGCGGTGTCTCTTCTCAACCCCGGAATCTCAAAAATAGAACTTCCGAAAGTTTCAGATTCAGGAATGTCGACTGCGGCATACAAATCCAGTAAATTTCCAGGTGAACCGTGCGCCTGATTGGTATTTTTTGAGTTTTTAGAATGCGCCCAGTTGGTGAAATTATCTGCAAAATTGTGTAAAATCAATTCGCTCAACGTCTGTCTGTAATCAGATTTAACTCTTGTCGTTACCTCGTTTTCATCATTATTGATAAGATATTTGATGTACGGACTTAGGTCATATCCTCTCCTTTTTTTAAATTCATTTTTAAAATCAGGCGTCCAGTCGGCATTGTAAACTTCGTAACTGTCATTAAAAAAAGAACGCACCCCATAATTGGAATTTCCAAAAGCTTTATCGAAAGTTTTAAGATAATTTACAGTTGCGACAGGCGAAAAATGGTCTAACGTATATCCTTCCCCTCCCGGAGCTGCACGTTTCACTTTTTGTAAAGTTTTACCTGTAAAAACTGCATAGATCGTCCATTTCCCGGAATCTGGTTTCCAATTGAGAGAACCGTCGTTTGTGATTTTATCATTTAAGACAACGGCTTCATTTTTTTCGTTGTAAGCTGTTACAATGTCGAGTTTTATCGTTTTTAAATTTTTAAGCTTTTCATCATTTAAAACAATTTTTTCTAAAAATTTTTCACCTGATGAAATTGTATAAGTCTGAACAATCATTTTTGTGGCAGCATCCTCTTCACTTACCTGCGGACCTCCGATTGGCCAACCTGTTCCGACCGCCATATCAACGCCCATATTCAGGCTTTTTGCTTTGTTTGTGGTGAACTGAAGCATTTTCATCCATTCAGGAGACAGATAATTGATATATTGTTTTTCAAATCCCTTTGCGCCATAAATCGGAACGATTTCAACACCTCCAAAACCCGCTTTATTAAGTGTTGTCAGCTGTTTATCCAATCCTTTTTCATCAACAGCATTTCCCATCCACCACCAGCGTGTCCACGGTTTTGCGGTTTCGGTAGTTTTTGGCCACGGATTTTGTGCGGAAAGGTTTCCGAAGACAAAACAGATGACACTGAGTTTTATGATATTTTTAATATTCATTTTTGATTCCTATTTTTTCACCGGGTTCAAATGATATTATTTACATTTTTCACCGAGTTTCACCCGATGCTATTCATATTGAACCACTTCGTGGTTCTTTAAACTTTACGTTTAAGCTGATTTTTCTAGTTTCCATCAGGTTTTAAAGATTCCATAAAGATGCTTTCAGGCCAATGAAATTTTTCGACTGCATCAGGTTTATTTAAATCAAAACCTTTATAATTTTTGGAAACAAATTTACTCAAAGGCAACTTCTGATCTACGATACTTTTTACCACACATTTTGCCAATTCATAAGCTCCATACGTATTAAAATGAGTGTCATCTGCCAAAGCATTCGGTTGATTGGGATAAGAATTTGCAGGATAATAGACAAATGCTTTTTTAGAATTTTCCGGTCCCATCGCTTCGAAAAGCATTTTACTCATTGCATTTAAATCAATTAAATATACATTTTCTTCTTTTGAAATTTCGCGCATCGCAGAAGGAAAATCATCCAACGTATTGACAATTTTATTGTTTTCATCAAAAACATGACGATTCATCGAAGTAACCAAAACCGGAATTGCTCCTAATTGTTTTGCCTTGAGAATCCATTCTTGTAATCTTTTTCTATATCCGGATTTTGTGCTGTTTCCATATTTCTGGTCGTTATGTCCAAATTGGATGAATAGATAATCTCCGGGCTTGATCTTATTCCAAATTTTATCAATTCGGTGGCGGTCTTCAAAGGCTTTTAACGTTTCGCCGCTTTCGGCATAATTGGCAATCACAACTTCTTTCGGAACAAAAAAATACGGCAACATTTGTCCCCAAGAAGCCCAAGGTTCGTACTGCGCATCTACAACTGTAGAATCTCCTGTAATATAAATCGTTTTAGCTGTTTTATTAGGCTGAATGATTAATGCACAAACTTTTGGAGCTTTATTATTAAATTCAATCGTAAACAGATTATCCCAATGCAGGTATTTTGTTTCTCTCGGTTTTAATTTTACAATCCCGATCTGAGTTCCATTTTGATTACGAATGATACTGTCTTTAACGTGAACGGTAATTGATTTTTCAATAATTTCCTTTTCTTTTGTTTTCACATCATCCAGCATCAGACGACGATTTTCTACACGAATTGTCGTTTCGGAAGTTCCTTTACTGTCGCCTAACGTTAATTTTATGTCATAATTTCCTTCAGGAATCGCCACCGAAAAATAGAAAGGCTTGTCGCTTGTAATATAATCTCCGGTCAATGTATTTCCTCCATTGTCAACGGATTTTAAGTTGGAAATATCCATAAATCCGTAGCCAATTTTCTTGTCAAATTTTGAAGTTGAAGTGATTGGAATAAATCCGTTTTCTGCTCTTTCACCACCAAAATCAAACTTGAAAGTCGTTTGTTGAGCAAACATCAACGAACAAATAAAAAGCATCAAAAATCCTGTCCCTTTTTTCATCATTAATCCGTTAAAATATTTTCTTTTGGCATTGTAAACTGTTTATTTTCATCGCCTAAATTTGGCAATCCGAAATAAAAGTAAAGTGTTCTTTTAAAAGTTCCGTTGAGATGATTCAGTTCGCTTTCCTTTCCTAAAGATTCGGTTTTATCGTTAATGTTAAATGCTAAAACAGTTCCCAAAGGTGGTATGGCATCTAAAAATGAAATATTTCCAGTCGGCAATTTCGGATAACCTTCTGCGCCGTAAATTCCATAAAAATCAAAAAGTCTTACAAACATCTTTTCCTCTTTTGTTCCAACCGTGATTTTACCTTCTGCGGTGTCTAGCTGCAACCACGAAACATTATCATAATATCCTTTAAATTCAGGATAAATCCAAGGCGAAGAACCTATTCTGGTTGAGTTTTTCAAATTTTGCCAAACATTATACGTCTGTCCCTGAGTACGGTTTTTCCAGACGTGATAAGGACCTTTTCCAAGCCATTTTGAGCTGATCACATAATTTTCAGGATAATCAAAACTTACGCCTGCAAACGGATAATCGCCTGAAAGTGCATATTCATAATTTAATTCTAAAATTCCGTCAGGATTCAGCTTCCAGATTATTTTATTTCCATTTTTATAGGATACTTCAATGAGTTGATTTTTTCCTTCCGCAAAAGATTTTATGGATGATAATTCTACTTTTCCATTTACGAAAACAGGTCCGTTTCGGAAAGTCATTTTCTTGCCTTTTTTATCGATAATGACAGATTTTAATAATCCGTCTTTTTTACCAAATGAAAATTCTTTTTCATCTGATTTTAAAATAAATAAAGAATCATTTTCTGCGACAGAAACCGGAAATTCTTTGGTTAAAGTTTTCTGAAACTGTTTTGAAATTTCATCATTAGACGAGATTTTCCAGGTCCAGGTATAAATTTCTTTTCCGAAAGGATCGGTCGCCGTTAATAATAAAGCCTGACTTTCTTTCCAATTTGCAGGAAGATTTAAATTAATATTTCCTTTTTCTGTAGGTTTAATGTTAGGAGATTCTGCTTTTCCTTTTTGCAGAACATCAAATCCTGACTCTGAGGAATAAGGTGTTTTAAATTTTATTAATTTCCAGTCAAACTGACATTCATTTAAATTTGTAAAATGATATCGATTTTCTACAGGAATGATTCCGCTAAAATCATTCGATAACATTTTCAAATCAATCTTTACCGGACTATAAATTTCGCGAATCGCATAAAAACTTCCTTCTTTTTCACGATGCGGACCTACAACTCCATCCGGAGCGTTAATGGCATTTACATCTATTTGATTGTTAAAATCGGTTCTCACTAAGCCTTCATCTGCGAACGCCCAAATAAAACCTCCGGCGCCTTTTTTTGAGTTCCAGTGAAGTTCCCAATAATCGGCTAGAGAAGTTCCGCCGCCGCCGTCATCCTGAGCGTGCAAAAATTCGGTTGGCATATAAATATTTTCTCCTTCTAGAATTTTTTGTGTACTGTAATAATCTTCGTAATGGTTGCAATCAATTCCATTAAAAGCATTTCCCGGTTTGTGATGCGCGTGAATGACGGGGCGATTTGATAGATCATATTTCGCGAATTCTGTATCCAAATCAAAATTATGTCCGCCTTCGTTTCCGTTGCTCCAAAAAATGATTGAGGGATGATTGGCATCTCGTGTAACCATTTCTCTCACTAGCTTTTTTCCGACCTCCGTGCTGTATTTTTTTTGCCAGCCCGCCAATTCATCCAAAACATACAATCCTAACGAATCGCAAGCTTTTAAAAATGATCTATTGGGCGGATAATGCGAACAACGTACAGCATTCATATTCATTTCTTTGATAAGCTGAACGTCCATTAAATCAATGTTTTTGCTGACAGCTCGACCAGTTTCCGGCCACCAAACGTGTCGGTTGATGCCTTTCATCTTGATTTTGGTTCCGTTGATGTAAATTCCGTCGCCTTTTCGGATTTCAATGGTTCGGAAACCGAATTTTTCTTCGGTTTGATAGATGTTTTTTTTATTTTTATTTAAAGTAAATTTTGCTTTGTATAAATTCGGAGTTTCTGCCGTCCAAAGTTTGGGATTTTTAACGGAAAACTGGATTTGTTTTAAAGTATCTCCTTTTTCAATTTTAAGTTGAGATTCACCGACCAGAATATTTTTAGCATCAAATAATTCTACTTTTAAATTATTGACTGCTTGGATTCCTTTTAAATGAATATTGGAGCGAAAAGTTCCATCGGCTTTTGCATCTATCGCAGTCCACGAAATATTTTCTTTTGGAACGGCTTCGAGATAAACCGGACGAAAAATCCCTCCCAAAATCCAATAATCGGCAAGACGTTCTGCATTGTTGACGGATTTGTCGGCGGACATTTTGGAAACTTTGACTTCTAGAATATTTTCTTTTCCGAAATTTAATTTATCTGAAATATCATATTTAAACTCATAAAAAGCGCCTTGATGAATTGCTCCGGCAGGCTTTCCATTAATTTTCACTTCGGTATCGGTCATTGAACCTTCAAAAACAATGTTGATGGATTTTCCTTTCCATGAATTGGGAACCAAAAATTTGTGTTTGTATAAACCTACTTCATCATTAAATTTAAAGTTTTTGCCATAAGTCACATAATCTCTTCCATAATTGTACGAGCCAAATCCCTGCTGTTCCCACTGAGAAGGAACCTGAATTTTATCCCAATTTCCGGATTTCCGACCTCCATTTATCCAAAAATCCCATTCTTTTGTATGCTCAGAATCTGTCCCGCTCAGGAATTGAATTTCCTTACTTTGAGCATGCAGCAACTGGAAGCACAAACATAACAGAAAGAATATTTTGGAAGAATAATTCATTATTTTTTGCCTTCGTCGGAATCGTCTTTTTTATCGTATGATTGATTGAGAGAAGCTATTTTGGTAACGTTTACTTTAATTTTCTTTAAATTTTTAATAGCGTCCAAGTTTTCCTCTTTAGGTTTTAACGCTTTTATATTTAGGTTTTCAAAAGTAAAATCTTTCAACTCGTACAAGTCTGATTTCTCAATGTCGAAAGCTGTTTCACAACTGATGTCGATATTTTTTAAGACAATATTATTTGCTAATCTCCTTTTCGGCGCTTCTTCTCCTTTCAAATCAAAAAATTGGCTCCAGCCTTTCACAAATAAGAACGTTTTTACATTTCCTTTGATATTATCAAGCGTGATGTATTCGTAATGTTGTGGCGTGTCCGGACGCATTTTCAAATGCAACAATCTCGAAGCATCTTTCACTGTTGAGTTTCTGAAAATAATATTGTAATTGTGGATAGATTCGCTTCCACAAGTCAATGCAGAATGGCAAAATCCAAAAGTATTGTTCTCAATGATGATGTTTCTGTTTTCGCCGTTATTCGGATCTTTATCGGCTTTTGGACCTTTTCCGCCTTTCAATGCAATAGCGTCGTCGTTTACTGATAGATAACAATTTTTAACCAAGAAATTTGAACAAGCATCAATATCGATTGCGTCTGTACTTGGCGCTTTTACAGGCTCTTTTGGAGCTAAAATTGTTAAATTTAATAACTTTACGAACTGACTTTTATAATAATGGGTACTCCAGAAAGGTGAATTTTTTACGGTAATATCTTCAATCTGAACGTTTTTAGAATTTGAAATGTAGATGATACGAGGTCTCATTTCATCCATATTGGTGCATTTAGGATTCCATTCGCGTCTTTTCCAAAATGATTTCCAGAATCGTAGTCCGTTTCCGTTAAGAGTTCCTTTTCCTGAAATCGTAAAACCGTCCAATCCGTCAGCGTTTACAAGCGCCGGAAAATATTTTACCGTTTGTCCTTCCATTCTTGTTGTTACGACCGGAAAATCATTAATATCATCACTTCCCTTTAAAACTGCTCCTTTTTCTAAATGTAAATGTGTTCCTTGTTTAAAAAAAATAGAACTTATCAGGAATGTTCCTTTTGGAACAATGATAACTCCGCCTCCATTTTTAGCAGCATTATCAATGATCGCCTGAACTTGTTTTGTCTGAAGTATAGTGCTATCATTTTTAACTCCAAAATCCGTAAGAATATATTTTTTTCCTAATTTATTGATGTCTGTCTGTTTATTATCTCTAAACCATTGTGGAATGGCTGTTCCGTCCGGAAATTTATCCTGACTTTTCACCGCTGATGAAAAGAAAAAAATTATAAAAACTGATAATAGGAATTTTGATATATTTTTAAATTTCATAATTATTTCCAGTAAATACTGAATTATTTTAATTAAACTAATTAACAAGAATAAAAATATACATTTTGGGTGCTTGTAGTATCCTGCTCTTTCATGTGGGGCTAAATTTATTAATAATTTCAATTCTTTATGACTTGAAGATAAGTTATGTTCCTTAAGTGTACATTAGTAGACAGTTATATTTTCACTAAATTAAAATACATAGCACTCTTAAAATTCCTAACAGTTATTATGAAGTTTCAGGCTATAAAAAGACCTTCCTGATCAGTCAGGAAGGTCTTTTTAGCTATACAAAATAGATAGATTTGTTTTTTGTATTGCTTTTATAGAATATTAATTGTCAATTTGTTTTTACTGGCTTATTTTAATCGTCTCACAGAAACCTGCGTGACAGGACCTGAGCCCGTAGAGCCGGTACTTAAATATTTGATTGTGTAATCTTGCGTATTTATAGCTCTAAACGAATAGGTACTTGCTGCCAACATCGGAATTGAGGTAATTAAAGTATATGTTTGTAATCCGCCAGTTGGAGCTACATAGTTGTCATTCACTCTTGCTACCCATGATCCAGTGGTATTATTCCATATACCAATAACCGGTGAAGTTGCATTGGTGGTAGATATCTGCACATTCATATTAATCTGATAAACCCCGTCAGCAGAAACTTTAAAAGAATTGGCTGTAGCCGTTCCTGCATAAAGATTTTCATTATCAATGATTTCATTATTCAGATTACCAATGGGATTCGCAACCGTGGCGCCGGGAGATCCAACGACTGTAAAGTCAGCAGTCATTTGAACCGTAATTTCCTGTGCGACTAAAAACTGTCCATTAACAGCTATTACAGTTCCTGTTGACGAGGGAACACCTGCTAAAGTTTGCCATGAAGGTGCTGCACCCGGTCCATTTGATTTCAGTACTTGACCAATCTGACCAGACGAACCCGCAGTAGTACTATTACCTCCTACATTAAGTTCATTTGTAACTTGTAACGAACCATTGACATGAAGGCTTCTTTGAGGATTTGGCGTACCAATACCCACTTGAGCAAAAATTGCAGAATATATGGAAAGGATCAGTAAAAAAAATATTTTTTTCATTTTTGTATGTTTTAGTTTAAATAAATTAAGATTGAAAAGAGCCTCCATTTTCTTATCATTTTGAGGGATCAACGAGAATGAAGAGAAGGCCTATTATATTATTCATTTATGTTCTTAGAATCCGAATACTTTCTAGTATTTATATTTTTAGCACTAATAATTATCATATACAGGCTATCAATCTTTTCTATGCTTTATAATGTAATTATTATTAAAATTTGACAACAAATAAATATTTTATAAATCAAAAAAGATATTTTAATTAATTTTTTATGCTGCAAATTACCGACATTTCAACACAAAACGACTTACAATACATACCGATATATATCGATAAACATTTAGATATTTATCGATACAATCTGAAAGTTCTATAAAGGATATCTTTTACTTTTAATTGATTCCCTGCTTATCTTGGGCAGTAATGTTAATGTTGAAAAATTGACAGATTGTGCAATTAAATAGAAAGATTCTTCAGGTCGAACTCCATCAATTTCTACTTGCAACATGAAGATAAGCCAGTATACAAAGTTTTAACTTGTTTTAATCATTATGTTTTGAGAAAAAAATGCTAATCTCAAAGTTGTCTTTATTATTTTTGCATAGAATTAAATGACTAAACATTTTCTTATATTGATGAGCAATACATTTTCTGATAACGACCAAATTGAAGTAGTTTCTACTTTTTCCGAACTTGTAAATATCCATTTTCAAGGAGCCGTGAATGCAATTTGTTGGCACAGAAATTTAATGGGAGATTTCAAAGAGATTGTATCTAAGCTTCAATTAAAAGAGAATATTACAGAAATTTCTACTGAAGATCTTTTATCTCTTCAACTATCAGAAAATGGTAATGTCGCTAGAGAAGTTATTTTAAATGATTTACGATTATTAAGTGATTTGGGGGCATCGCCATCACTTAATTTACTTAAAAATTACGAACGAGATGATGAGCTCGATTTCATTTCAACAGATGTATATTCTTATCATGTAGACCGCTCACCTATTGGTACTAACACTTTTTTATGCACTTATTTTGGTACTGCAAGTGATATTTTACCTAACGACCAGGCTGTACAAAAAATTTTAGTTCCTGAAATCCGGGAAAAGCTTAAAGAATTACATGACGGTCCGGAAGCAGAATTTGAAACCTTCTTGAAGGAATATTATTTTGATCTGCATTATCAACCCACAGCCGATGCCAAGCCAATAAATTTGGGATTAGGTCATCTATGGAAATTAGCAGTAGATCATCCCGAACAAAAAGTTTTACCCTGCATTCATCGCGCACCTGTAGAAAATGACAATGAATATAGGCTCCTCTTGATTTGTTAAATGATTATTTGATATTTAATAGATTTTTACTTCCCGATACAGAAAGTGTAAAATATCGTATTAATAATGGTTTGCAAAAGGATAGTAGCAAATATACAGCAAAACATTGATAAATAAGGGATTATTATAAGTTAAAGAAAGTCAAAAATCAAATTTTAAGCAGATACACTTATCATTTTTCTACTACAAATTTAATATCATTTTTTCAAACAATATTATGTAGGAAGCTCATTTATCTCTTTTTCTTAATCGCTCATGTTTCTGAAGTGCAATTCCAACATTGTAAGCATTACGAGGATTTATTTAAATGTAATATTATTATAAAAGATTCTTTAACGCTATATTAAAACGAGGGTTTATACCAAAGCGTTCTCAGGATGTTCTTTTAAAAGCTTTAAAGGTGGCAGATATGTAAATTCAAGTTTTACATTGGTTTTCTCCAATCGATTAATTACATCTTTTATTTCCCAATCTTCCATAGCAATTGATTGAAAATTATACCTTCTGTAATACCTTTTTATCGTTCATTTGATGTGCAGTGTTGCTTTTAGGAATTTCAACAATGTAAACAACCTTATTTTCTTCTTTTGTACCGACTTGAATTGGTGTAATAATAATATTTGGAATAGTTGGTGATATTGTACTGTTAATTACTTGCTCTAGCCATTCTTTCGAGTAGTCATTTGCATCTATTGGGTCAATCTTTTCGATGAGTTTTACCCATTTCATCGAATTCTCGAACACCATAAATTATAGTTCCTCCATCAGAGTTTGCAAAAGCGCTAACATCCTTACTAATTTCTTTCTTTTTTTCATTTACTTTACTTATGGAGCCAGCTCCTTTGTAGTCAAGATGTATATTTTCCTCAATACAATCTTTTATAAATTGATTTATTTTTTCTAATGTCCACATAGTTTTAAAGTAATTACGTACAACTTTCAAATTACTCATTGCGTCAATTTGATTTATATAACTTTCGTAAAGCTATTTATGCTACTAATATAAAATTTATTTTGATGATTTGATTGTTAAGTGCTTACAAATCTTTTCATCTTAAATTTCTACATTCACGAAACAATGCATAAACATCTTTATCTTTTTTATTTTTATAAGATACTAATACGATCTTATTCATATTAGCAAAAAATTTTAACCTTCTAAAGATGATAGAGAAAAGCCCCAAGTTATTAGGGCTATTGTTTTAGGCTGAAATTATTTCATTAACAATAGTATTATTTTTGTAAGTTTGGAACATTAATATGCCAGGAACTAAAAAATTTAAATATGCTTGTGAACTGTACTTAAGTGGTGCAGACTTTTCGCAATTTCATAATGGTGAATACGAAGTCTGGCGTTTTTTATTTGACGATAGAAATGATGATAGAAATTTCAAACCACTCTATTTCTTAGATCAAGACCTTTTTGTAAATCATTTCAATGTCAATGGGTTAAAACCAGCTGGATTTGGATTATCAGTTTATGATTCAGAGGAAAATTTGAAAAAACAATTTTATAGATTAAAGAAGCGGTCGCAAAATATTGGAAAATTAATAGGTGAAAACTCAGGAAAAGCATTTATTAAAGTTGAGGATGGATGTGGTACATCTACTGACAAAAGAGGACACTTTGCTCTACATCCATTCGATGATTGTAACTTACCCGCGTGTTTCGGAATAATTGAAAATCTTTCTTGATGGAATTTTTAAAAGGTATTAAAATATTTAATAGCTCCCTGAATTCATTAGAATTTGTAGGGTCTTTGACGTTTCCAGAAGTTATTTTGAGCGAAGTGTATACTCTTTCGAATAAGATTTTTATTAAAGAATGGGTCGATTGTGTTGATGACCATTCAGTGCACCGGTATTTCTATTATGAAACAACCCCTGAATTTCTACACCTGTATAATGTGAAACAGAGAGTAATTCTTCTGTTCCATATTCACTTCTTTCATCTATTTCTACAAAAACATTCTTTATTCTTAAAACTTTCCAATGTTCTGGAAAATCATTAAGATGCGAAATTGTCTTATATATGCTTTCTAGTTTAGCCATTAAATTAAGCTTCAATAATTTCTTTTAATAGATTGTCTGTTTCTTTTTCCACTGCCAAAATATCTTTGGTAATTTCTGCCAGACTTCTAGGAGCTTGATATTTATAAAAATATTTGGCAAAGTTAATTTCATAGCCTACTTTCGTTTCTTTAGAAATATACCAAGCATCAGGTACATAGGTCAATACTTCTGTTTTAAAAAAAGATTCTATATCATCTTTTAATGGAATGTTTTCTATATCTTTCTTTTTTATGTCGCTTTTTTGCTTGCCCTTACTGTCGGTTATTAAATTACCATTTTTATCCCTTTCCGGTTGATGTACTGTAATTTGATAGTAACCAAAATCCTCATTATCTAAAATCAAAGAATACTCATTGTTGCCAAAATCGGAATATAGTTTTGTAATCGTTTTGATATGTTGAGCATTAAATTCTACTCGCTTTTTCCCTAATGGTTTTCGCATTTTAGCAAAAAAGAGTTCGTCTGTAACATTGATTAATTGAAGCTTGCCTTTACGCTTAACTTCTTTTTTGTTGGATAGAACAAAAATGTAAGTTGGAATACCGGTATTATAAAATAAGTCATTTGGCAAAGCAATAACGGCTTCTAGTAGATCGTTTTCTAATAAGTACTTTCGTATTTCACTTTCTCCCTGACCAGCATCTCCTGTAAACAAAGCAGAGCCATTATGAATGGTGACAAATCTACTTCCTAAAGGGCTGTCATCTTTTGTCTTCATCTTACTAACCATATTCATTAAGAAAAGTAATTGCCCATCGTTTACTCGAGGTACACCTATTTTAAAACGGGAATCTATAATTTCTTTTTTTTCTACTATGGCTGGTTGATCGATCTTCCATGTTTTACCATAAGGAGGATTACTAAGCATAAAATCGAATTGAACATCAGGAAACCCATCATTACTTAATGTAGAACCATATTTGATATTTTCAGGCTTCCCACCTTGTATCAACATATCAGCTTTACAAATAGCAAAGGTTTCAGGTTGTAATTCCTGACCATAAAGTATAAAGTTTGCTTTGGGATTGATTTCTTTAGCGAAATGTTCGGCTTCTGTGAGCATACCACCACTTCCACAAGCAGGATCATAAATGAGAAATGTACCATCTTTAATTTTTGATTTTATAGGGTCAAAAATTAAATGTGTCATTAATTTTATAATTTCTCTTGGAGTAAAGTGCTCTCCTGCTTCTTCATTATTTTCTTCGTTAAACTTACGTATTAGCTCTTCAAATACATATCCCATCCCCAAATTAGATAATCCTTCGTGAATCAGATTTTCACTTTTATCTACAATTGGATTGGGACTTAAATTAAGCGTACTAGTACAAAATTTTTCAATCAATGGAAAGGTTATGTTGCTTTCCTCCATTGTTTCTAATTGGTTCCGCAATTTGAATTTACTAATAATATCTTGAACATCACTACTAAATCCATCCAAATAATTTTCTAGATTCTGACGAATATTACCGGGCTCATTTAAAAGTTTTTTAAAAGTAAATTTAGAAGTGTTATAAAATACATAACCGCTTATTCTACGAAGTTGTGGAGCTTGGTTATCTATTTTCATTTCGTTTAATTTTTGGTGTATTTCTAACACTGCGTCTTTGGTAGGTTCAAGAATTGCATCAAGTCTCCTTAAAACCGTAAATGGTAATATAATATCTCTATATTTTCCCCTAGAGTAAACTCCTCGTAAGACATCATCAGCAATGCTCCAAATAAAATTTATTATAACGTTATGTTGAGTTTGATTCATTTAAATTAAAGTTTCTACAAAATTTTGTTATTATGTAACAGTAAAAAGTTACATTTGAAACGGCTAATGTAACTTAAAAAGTAATCATTGGGCAACATCCATTGGGTAAAATATCTAATTAATCATTCCAAATCAATTAGGTCATTGTTATTAGAGCGACCGGGTTTGTAGTAGGCTGTACCTTTCAGTTCCTCTGGAATTTTATATACCGGATTGGTAGTCTTTGTTGTTTACTCCGAAAAATACTGGTCAATATTACTAGGATTTACACTCAATAATTTAAATATATTTTTTCGACAAAAATAAACCAGAGTAGGTAATTTCTACTCTGGTTTTGGAATTTATTGTTTTTAATTTTATTTGATTTTCAATGAGTTAGTGTTTAAGATTGTTTTCATTACTAACTTTTGGAACATTACTCTTTTTTATTCCTGACTATTCTCGCTTAATAAAGAATGTAAGCTTTTAAAAGGATAGTTTTTATATTTTTTAGTATTAATAGCATATAGTTCATTATTATATAAAACAAAGCTTACTGACATCTCTTCATTGGGAGTAAGATAGCCAAAATCTTTTTTATCTCTATTATTAAAAGAAAAATTAATATAATTTCCTTTAAAGACAATTTCTGTAAAATGATCATCAATTCTTTTTAATTCTTTACCATCTAAATAATATTTTGCTTCATTTATATGAAATGGAAAATCATAAAAGCTAAAATATTGTCCAACTTGAACTTCAACATCAGGGGGGAAAGGTGTTATTTCATAATTAATAATAAAATCCTTTTTTGATTTATTAAGAATAAAATGGGCATTATTGAGCTTTCCAAGTTTTGTAACTTTAATATAATATTTATTATTAACTATCGCATCAAATCCTATACATTTTTTATCATAATTAAAACTTTTAAGATAAACAACTTTCATATTATGCTTATTAAGCAAATCCTCCAGAATAAAATTGGGTTTTGAATTACTTACGATTAATTTATTTTCATATTTTGAAAAAAGCGCTGTTCTGTAGATAAGATAGCCTATTACAGTTAGACCAACAAAAAGATATATTAAAAAAAGTTTCTTTTTCATAGTTACTTAGATTATAATGTTAAACGATCATTAATGATTCCACCAGATGGTAAGACAGGAACCACAGTTGGAGGTGCAAATCTGTCTAAGAAATAACCTGCTATTACCATTGCAGCAGTGAGAGGTTTTACCCCATAAGAATTAATATTTGAATTGTTATTATCAAGTTTCTGTCCAAAGTTTACAGAAATATCACTGTTAATAAGATCAAAAGATAAAGTGCCTGAACCACCAAATGAATAATCTCCAATACTAAGCATGAATCCACTAGTATCAGAACCGCTTGTAAGTTCATTATAAATATTAAGAGAAGACAAATTTAATTGTAAAGATAATAGACCATTGAGGCTACCTGTATTAGAATTTCTTACTTTTCTATAATCTATATTTGAAACTCCTGCCTTTCCTTTGGTATGATACATTGTATTTTCTGCTTTTATAAAAGGATTTTCCATGATTAGGCTTGTTACTTCAGCAAATGTCGTTGTTTTTGTTGGATTCCAATTAGATATCATAGAAGAAGAATTCAAATTCAGCTTCATAAAATTAGCTTGTCCATATTTCGCACCCTCTGCATTCGTCCAATAGGTATAATTAAGGACACCATTTGTTACAGTACCATATTGAGAATTAAAGTTACCTGCAAAGTCTAAGGTAGATCCTATTCCATATCCTGCTCCTAAACCGGCAGTTCCTCCTGTATAGACAAAATGTCCACCACCTCCGCCTGCGCTTGATCCACTATTTGTCCAATAAGAATTAGTACCATCCGGTGTAGCATTCCACATCTCTTGTAACCATTCGGGAGCATCGGCTAACCATGCTTCATTTTTTCTACCATCGGGATCAAACATATTAATAGGGTTATTCAATACATATGCATATGGACTTGTAGAAAAATAGTTTTCAGCCAACTGATCTATACCATTCCATCTGGCAATATCCGGCATGTACTCTCTCCAGCCATAGCTGTACATTCCTGTTTCCTGTAGCTCCTTACCGTTGTACTTATTGTTTTTATAGCTTCCCTGTCCGAAGTATGCATTTCCGGATTTTAAGTGATTCATCCCGAAAGGATAGTAATCGTTATTATCCGTTATTTCAAGAACGCCTGCGCTGTTTCTTCCATAGGAAAATTTGATCTATTTTAATGGTAATATAATTATTATTTTCAAAATTTATTCATCATGAACTCTGAAACACTTGGTATGATCCTCAATCATTTAAAATAATTTTTAGTCACAAAAATAAGCAAGAGCAGGATAACCTACTCTTGCTTTTTAAATTCTATTGTTTTATCCTATTTGATTTTCAATAAGTTAATTATTGAAATAATCCAGTCACTAACTTTGGAACATTACCAATTTACATATAAATCCAATAATATTAAAATGCAGATTTGCCATGATTTTCTACTTTTTTACTATTTAATATTCGCTTCTGATTAACAGAAATAGAGTAGAAAGCTAGTGCAAAAGCAATTATACATATAATGAAAAAGTATATATAATATTTTATATTATAATTCTTAAATGTATCCAATTTCTCAAATCCTTCAAAAAAAACAACTTTACCAACATACAAACCTATTATTACATAAATTATAATATAGATTTCATTGGACTTTGTATAATCTGGGCTTTTATCTAAAGTAAGGCGAAAAGATGTATAACCAAAGTATACAATAATTCCAAAAATTAATGTAAAAATTAACCATGTTGTAAACTTAGCAAGTGCTTTATTCCCATCATCTACTTTATAAAAATATAAATATATATGATAAAAAAGTAATTTTATAAATCTAATCATTTTAAAATGCTGATTTGTCATCGTTATAATAATGTTCATAAACTGCCATTCCACCAAAATAAACTAATGATGCAGCAGCTCCCCAAGGTCCTATAAAGCCTACAACTCCCATCACAGTATCTACAGCTGCACGAGTCGTAGAAATATTTCCGTTATACCCCTGATATAAACTATTTGCAATGCCAATGGCACCTACAGCTCTACCACCCCATTTTAAAACTGTAGAAAATTTCCCTAATGCTTGCGCTGAAGCAGGGAGCCTTGTACTTATTACTTCTGCAAAAATACGACTTTTCGTAATACTTGACGGAGCATTCCAGTTCTTTAGTCCTTTAGCAACTATCTGTGAAGAGCCTTCAAAAGTCCCCGCTATTGATGTAAATTCTCTAGGGTGGCTTTGAATCCAGTTAAATCCTTCTTGAGCCATACCCTCAAAAAGACCTACTCCATTTGAATTTGAAGAATTCAAATCCAACTTCATAGAATGCCACATTATACCTTGCACATGGGTTTCTCCATTTGAGGAATATCCTGCGGGGCCACTACTTGTCCAATAGGTATAATTAAGGACTCCATTTGTTACAGTGCCATATTGAGAGTTAAAGTTACCTGCAAAGTCTAAAGTAGATCCTATTCCATATCCTGCTCCTAAACCAGCAGTTCCTCCAGTATAGACAAAATGTCCACCACCTCCGCCTGCGCTTGATCCACTATTTGTCCAATAAGAATTAGTTCCATCCGGTGTAGCATTCCACATCTCTTGTAACCATTCCGGAGCATCGGCTAACCATGCTTCATTTTTTCTACCATCGGGATCAAACATATTAATAGGGTTACTCAATACATATGCATATGGACTTGTAGAAAAATAGTTTTCTGAAAGTTGATCTATACCGTTCCATCTTCCGATATCGGGTATGTATTCTCTCCAGCCGTAACTGTACATTCCAGTTTCCTGTAGCTCCTTACCGTTGTACTTATTATTCTTATAACTTCCCTGTCCAAAGAAAGCTGTACCGGATTTCAAATGATTCATCCCGAAAGGATAATAATCATTATTATCCGTTATTTCAAGAACGCCTGCGCTGTTTATAGGTAAATAATTATTATTTTAAAAATTTATTCATCACTAACTGTAAAATACTCAGCATGATTCTCCATCATTTAAACATATTTTTTCAACAAAAATAAACCGGAATAGATAAAATTTCTACTCCGGTTTTTGAATTTAATGTTTTTAATCTTATTTGAATTTCAATGAGTTAGCAATTGAAATTGTTCTAATTACTAACCTTTGGAACATTATCTTAATAATGTAAATCAACATTTTTGAAACGTGACCCCATTTAGTTATTTACTATACTTTCCAGAAGATTTTTTAGATGATTAAATTGAGTAACTCCTTTCCATTTGCTTTTGTTTAAGAAATCATTAGCTATAAAATTAAAATCTTCAAAATCATCCCACTTTAAAATATTTTTTTTTAACATTATAAGATAATTATACTTACTTATAGGTTCTGCTACATCAGAAGAAAGTAAATTAAAACCAATAACATCTTTTGGATTATTCTCAAGCATTAGATCTCTCATCTTACTGGAATATTGTTCATATAATTTTAAATATTTAAATAATTTATCTTTTAAATTAGATTTATTAATACAATCAAGATGAATACCTGAGTCACTTAGCCTAAAAAGTTCATCCAGCTCATTGCTTATTAAGGGTGGGGTTAATATGTACTCTTTTAATTCGTTTATAACATCACCACATAAAGGGCATTTACTTTCATTTTCTATTATTACTGCCATACATTTAAATTTTATGGTTTTCTAATCATTATAGGAGGATTAAAACCTTCTATAATATATTGTCTACTCTGATTAAGTATTTCTAAAGATCTAAAATCTCCAGCACTTGGTCCAGTTACGAAAGGATGCGTATGTCCAAAAATTGTAGAAACTTCACCTGCACCAAATGAAATTCCGTGAGGCCCCCCACTTACAATAACTCTAGCTCCTGGAGCTACACTATTATTTCCAAGTTTAACTACTGCATGTTCAACACCTGTGCTTAAAGTTCTATTTTGTAATAAAGCAACCAAATCTGAAATCTTCTCTCCCTTTTGAACTTCTCTAATAATATTCATTGAAGATACATAATTTCCACCATTACCAATGATAATTTTTTCTTCAGCAGTAATTAGTCCTGGCTTTTTTAATGCAACAGCTGCAAAAAGCCCTATGGCCATAGCAGCATATCTGTTTTGAGGTTCTAGATTACTCAAATATTGTCCTGCGATATCAAAAACACCTAGAGGATCACCCGTCCCTCCGATCATCATTATTCCACCTCTGTCTAATTCTCCAATACTCAAGCTTCTTCCTGCATCAAACATTGACTTATTCCAAGCAGTTTGCATACCTGCTATACCGTTGAAAATAGAACTATGGTTGAGATTATAATTACTTAATGCAGAACCCCATGTTTTAGAAGTACCATATCCACTAAGTACAAGAGGAGGTAACGTATAAATTCCGTCACCCATTGTAAATCCTCCGCCATACCCTACAGTAGAACCATACATAATACTTCTGCCGCCCCCTCCTCCTTTGGGACCACCGTCATAGCTTGTAAACCCTGAGCCATTATTGTACCAATAAGAATTAGAGCCATTAGGTGTGTTTGTCCACGAATCTCTTAACCAATCCGGAGCCTCTGCCAGCCATGCTTCACTTGCTCTACCGTCAGGATCCATCAAATTAATAGGGTTATTCATCACGTAGGCATAAGGACTTGTAGAAAGATAGTTTTCGGCTAGTTGGTCTATACCGTTCCATCGGGCAATATCTGGCATGTAATTTCTCCAGCCGTAATCATATAATCCTGTTTCCTGTAGTTCTTTGCCGTTGTATTTATTATTCTTATAACTTCCCTGTCCAAAGAAAGCTGTACCGGATTTCAAATGATTCATCCCGAAAGGATAATAATCATTATTATCCGTTATTTCAAGAACGCCTGCGCTGTTTATAGGTAAATATAATTATTATTTTAAAAATTTATTCATCACTAACTGTAAAATACTCAGCATGATTCTCCATCATTTAAATATATTTTTTCAACAAAAATAAACCAGAGTAAGAAACTTTCTACTCTGGTTTTTAAATTTATTATTTTGAATTTTTAATTAGTTAATGATTTTATTTATCATTACTAACTTTTGGAACATTACTCTTTTTTATTCCTGACTATTCTCGCTTAATAAAGAATGTAAGCTTTTAAAAGGATAGTTTTTATATTTTTTAGTATTAATAGCATATAGTTCATTATTATATAAAACAAAGCTTACTGACATCTCTTCATTTGGAGTAACATAACCAAAATCTCCTCTTTTTTGATTGTTAAATGAAAAATTTATAAAATCTCCCTTGAAAATAATTTCAGTAAAACTATCTTCAAGTTTTGTAATCTCTTTTCCTCCAATATAATAATCCATATTTTTTATATGAAATGGATAGTAATCAAATCCAACATATCGTGTAACTTGGTAATCAAAATCAATAGGAAAAGATAGAAGTTCATTATTATTTTTAAAATCTGTGTTAGATTTGTTTAATATTAAATGAGAATTTTCAATTTTTCCTAGTTTTATGACTGTAACATAATATTTATCATTTAATATGGCATTAAATCCCATGTACTTTTTCTCATAGGTTAGAGTTAGTAAATATTTAACCTTTATTTTTTTATTATTAAATATACTTTCTAATGTAACGTCTGGGATTGACTTACTAACTTGCACTTTATTGTTGTTTTTCGAAAAAAGAACAGTTCTGTAAACAAGATATCCAACTACAGCTAAACCTCCAAGAAGGCATACAAATAAAAATTTCTTTCTCATGATAAATTAATTATAGTGTTAAATGATCATTAATAATTCCACCCGAAGGCAAGACAGGTACCATAGTTGGAGGTGCAAATCTGTCTAAAAAATAACCCGCTATTACCATTGCAGCAGTAAGAGGCTTTACCCCATAAGAATTGATACTTGAATTATTATTATCAACTTTCTGCCCAAAGTTCACAGAAATATCACTATTAATAAGGTCAAAAGATAAAGTGCCTGAACCACCAAATGAATAATCTCCAATACTAAGCATAAATCCACTAGTATCAGAACCGCTTGTAAGTTCATTATAGATATTAAGAGAAGACAAATTTAATTGTAAAGATACTAAACCATTGCTTTTTCTACTACTTCTATTCCTTACTATTCTATAATCTATATTTGATGCTCCTGCATTTCCTTTGGTATGATATGTTGTATTTTCTGCTTTTATAAAAGGATTTTCCATGATTAGGCTTGTTACTTCAGCAAATGTCGTTGTTTTTGTTGGATTCCAATTAGATATCATAGAAGAAGAATTCAAATTCAGCTTCATAAAATTAGCTTGTCCATATTTCGCACCCTCTGCATTCGTCCAATAGGTATAATTAAGGACACCATTTGTTACAGTACCATATTGAGAATTAAAGTTACCTGCAAAGTCTAAGGTAGATCCTATTCCATATCCTGCTCCTAAACCAGCAGTTCCTCCAGTATAGACAAAATGTCCACCACCTCCGCCTGCGCTTGATCCACTATTTGTCCAATAAGAATTAGTACCATCCGGTGTAGCATTCCACATCTCTTGTAACCATTCCGGAGCATCGGCTAACCATGCTTCATTTTTTCTACCATCGGGATCAAACATATTGATAGGATTATTCATCACATATGCATATGGACTTGTAGAAAAATAGTTTTCTGAAAGCTGATCTATACCATTCCATCTTGCAATATCAGGCATGTATTCTCTCCAGCCATAGCTGTACATTCCGGTTTCCTGTAGCTCCTTACCGTTGTACTTATTATTCTTATAACTTCCTTGTCCAAAGAAAGCTGTACCGGATTTCAAATGATTCATTCCGAAAGGATAATAATCATTATTATCTGTTATTTCAAGAACACCTGCGTTGTTTCTTCCGTAAGAAACTCTTACATTTCCTAACTGATCTACGTATTGGTAAATATACTGATCTTTTATATAATCATAAAATCCTTCCGCTGTTGGAAAATATTGCAGATCCGGAGTTTTGGTCGGAGGTGGAACTCTTCTTTCTTCTATTGAGAAAGTCTGTGGCTGCATGGCTCTTTTAGAAAGCATTTCGAAGCCCATATCAATAGGCGTTAAAGTTCCTGAAGAAAAATACTGGAAGCCATCCAGATAATCTGTTATGTTTACTGTTGTTGTACTTCCATTAACCCCTGTAACAGAGGTTACATTTTCCTTTCTCAACTTAGTGCCGTCCGCACTGTATTTTGTGTTGATGATAATATTTTCGTTCCCGTTTCTGCTGACTTCCATAGAATTGGGAAGATCAAGGTAATTATACTTAATAGAACTGATTTCCTTATCTGGCATGCTCACCATATTTCCGTTTTGGTCATACGTAATAGGAGTTCCACCCCCTTCATATCCTGCAAAGTTTTGGGAAGCATCCGTAATGCTGGTTGTCTGATTACCGGCGTAATTGTATGTAAGATTATCAATTACAGTAGCGGTATTACTTCCATATTCCAATACAGAGGTTCTGTATAAACTACTGATATTCCCATTCAGATCATAGTCCAGAGATTCTGTATTTTCCTTACTGTAAGCGTTGTTCGGATTTTGGTAGTAGCCTGCCAGAATCCTGTTCGTACTATCGTAAGAATATCCATATCTTTTGGGTATTAAAGATGGATTTGCGCCTACCGTTTCTACGGCTCGCCAGTCGATTTCAGCAATACTGCCGTTATACTTCGGGGTTACATTCTTTCCTGAGAATTGGGTAGGATCCGGATTATCAACACCGTCTTTTTTGGTGTATTTGATGTTGTAGGCAAATAATTTCCCTCCAAGATCAGCAGCTCCCATCTCGTTTTTGTTAACACCTGTCATCCAGCCTCTGACGTTATAGGTATAGTCAATACTCTGAAGATTATTTCCTACTTTTTTATTAATGATTTGAGAAAGTTCATTGTAGGTATTTTCTGTCAAAAGTTCCTCAGGCTTGCTGTCTACCTGATGGTAATGCTGTTTTAGCCTTTTTTGGGAATCATATACAAATCGTTCTTTGATGACAACTCCCTGCTCATCAGCTTTTCGGGCATGATAGGTAAAGGTTTTTAGTGGTACTCCGGAAAAATCAAGTACAGTCTCGGTTTTGGTATACCCTCCCAAGTGATTTTTACTGTCTGTTCCTATTACTCTACCAAATGTATCATACCAGATAAATGCAGACGACCAGTTGTCATTTTCAATATTCTTGGTATAGGTTGCCGTAGGAAGTGCTTTAATACTTCTTACAGATGACAGTCCGTTTGAAACAATCGTCGTTGGAGCCGATGCCAGTGTTGTCTGGGTTTGTATCTGTAAAGGCTGAGCCGGTGAACCTGTAGGGTATTCGTCATAGTAATTAACACCTAAAATCGTCATGCTTCCTGTGGGGAAAGCCGTTTTAGTATAGTACACATCCATACCGCTCAGGGTAAATGGTGTTGCACTTTGAGTTTCATTATTATTGGCATTGGCAGACATATTATTAAGTGCTGTCTGCATTGCTGATCTTTCTGCTGTATTGGCAAAAAATCCAGTATAAACTACTCTTCCGAACCTATCATACTTCTTGAACATCCAGCCTCTTTTCGCAAAGTTATTGGTTATGGTTCTCAGATTGGCGTCTTGTGAAAGTACTGCACGCCCCTGTTTGTCATATACCAGATATTCCCATCTTTTGCCCGGAATTTTATTTTCTACCAACCTGTTGTATTTATCATATTTATACTGGTAGCACAAGCTGTTTAGTACATCAGGAGTTAGGGCAGAAACGGAAGCTTTCGGCGGGATAACATAGGCTAGATTATCAAATTCATTATAGACAAAATAAGTGTCCAGATTTTCGGTCGTTCCGTTAGGTTTTTTATTGATTTTACGAACGAGTACACTCTGTTTTTTGGAATTAACAAAGGTATGAGTCTCGTTATTGTCCTCATCCCTGCTGATCATTTTATACAGGGTATTGGCATTATAAAATCCGTTCGTTGTATATGAATCATCCAATGCAGTAATAATGGAAACATCGTTGATTTGCGATGAAGGATTCCATGTTGTGATAGCTTTAAATCTTTTAACGTCACCATCGTTGTTTGAAAGGTATTCGATCTTTTGGGTATGGGGACCACTCATCTGCCAGTCTGCTCCGGGAGCAGCCGATTTCTCAATTCTTCCTAAGGGTGATTTTTCGTAAAGCACCTCCGAATAGGCATTAGGAACCCCATAATAAGCGTTGACAGAACTCTCGCCAATTCCCGTAATATAGGCTCCGTTTTGGGTGTCTACAGGCTGTGGAAGATATTCTTTTGTTTTCTTTCCTGACTGATCATATAGGGAAGGAACTACAAGGTCTTTTCCGTTGGGTGTTGCTTTTATGGCTATATTCTGGGTAGTTCTTCCCAATCCGTCAAGATATTGAACTCCCTGAATCTGAGCCGCATTTGGCTGCTCCGATGTTACAGGCTCCAAATACGTCCTGCTGTATATATAATTTTCTGTATTGGTTAAACTCTGTGCATGAAACAAAGCCACAACAAGAAAAGGTATGATTGATAGTATTTTTTTCATAACTGATTTATTTAATAGAAACAATTATAGCTGTGGTTTTGTATTGTATTTATAATCCTTAATGACGTTTCCGTTAACATCTACTGTGGAAGTTAGTTTTCCGTTTTTATCATACTTGTAGATTTCTCTCATACCGTTTGGCGGAGTAACTGTTGTAGCGCCAATCAAAGGATCATAAGTATATGTTGTAATCACGGTATTCTTCAATGCAGAATTGGTTCTGAAAATATCTAACGCATTGATAAGTGCTGTTTCTGTCGAAGCATCTAGATCTGCATTGGATTTTAGGATAATATCGTCTGCAAGATTTCCAATATCAAAAACTGTTGCGCCTTCTATTTTTGCAATCGGTAAACTTTGATTATATCCCCAGATCATTACCGTTGATATACCTGAACCTATAGTCTGATCATAATGTGAAGTGAACTGGCGGATATTTCCTTTAGAATCATATTGATCATATTTAATAACAGCCTTAGTACTGTTATCATTGGGATTAATAGAGATTACAGAAGAAGGGTACAGGTTACCTGCATTCTCATATTTAACCTGCGAATTGGAAACTAACTTTCCATTACTCTTTATCTCCGTTTTTACAGGGATACCGTTCATATAAGCATTTTGCAAATTCTGATAGTCTGCTAAGCCGGCAGCATACGTAACTGTTCTTTCAGTGATATTTCCATCTGATGAGGTTTCCTTAACAGAAGCAACTTTGAAATTAACAGGATTAAATTCTGTCTCTGTTTTACTCTCTACAAATCGATTAGCTCCTGTATAATCCTTAGTAGTAACTTTTGTACTTTTCATAAAGGCCTTTTTGGTCACTCCTCCGTCAACAGGTACTTCCGGCATTTGGTTTAATGTTTCAAAAGTAAAATCATAATTAACAGAAGATACCAATTTATTCTGATTGTCAAAAACCTCTTTTTTATCCATTACCCCGGTTTTGGTCATATTATAATATGGCCAGAATTGGGTACTGTTGCCATTGTAGGTGTAGGGTGTTTTTGGATAATCATTAGGATTTTTGAAATAATATTTTACATATCCGTTGTCTTCATTATTGGTTACCTTTACGTTTTTATAAAGCACAATCGGAGAGTATTCAGTCGATGTACTTTCCATCTCAGGATAAAATTGATAACCGCTTACGCTGTTGGGATCATTGAACATATTATAATCATAAGCGACTGTTTTCTTTGCCACGTAGTCTAGCTCGGAGTTATAATATTTAATATCCCTAATACGGATTCCGAGTTTTTTATTGTTGCTTACCGCATTTTTATAAGGCAGAGGTTTAAGTCCTATATCTGAAAAACCAACAATCCCGTGTCCTCCGGTTCCGGTTATTTTTATGGTATGAGAACCCGGTTTCAGAGACAGTATTCTAAATGACCATGATCTGCCTTCCAGCGCCTCGTCATTAAAAGCATAACAGGCACTGCTGGTTAAAGCAGGATCATTATCTATTACATAATCAACAAAGGATTGAGGATCAGCAGGTCCATAATAAGGATAGTATTTCGTTGCATCAAAATCAATATAGATTGGCTTATCCTTATTAGGTTCTCCTGTCACCTGAAAGGTATAAGTCTTTGTTGTACCATTGGGAACATCAAAATCTACTGCTGCGAAAGACTGTATAAACTGAACTTCCGGATCTGAAAAAGATTCAGGCGTTACATAATTTGGCGTGCTTTTGTTAATATAATACTGGTTCGCTTCAAAATTATATTCTACCATTCCACCTGTCGGTAAAATAACTCTGTGCAAACTACTGATACCTGTGTCTGTTTCCGGTGGTATAGCAGTACATGCTCTGTCTGCCCCATCACCGCTGTTGAAATAGAACGTATTATATACAAGTTTTGTAGTTTCCAGAGGATTTCCAGTAGGATTGGATAAATTGATTTTATTAATTTTAATCAATTTTCTTATATATCCCTGGTTGAGTCCATCAGAATAGATTAGTCCATATTGTGAAATGATTTCCGAGTGAGTATTCTTAAGCGAAACGTTGGTAATGCTGTAAGGGTCATTCATAGTGCCTTCCAAGGCAGCATCATAATGATAATTAATATCAATAGAACCTATTCCTGGAGACACCATGGTCTTTAATTTACAAGACTGATACAGTAATTCGCTTGTACCCGGTTTGTTTTTATTTTCTTTTTGGTAGATAAAATTTAAAAGTTCTACGTTATTGGCATTTTTAATCTGTGTAAGATAAAATGCAGATTTATATAATGCCCCGGAAGCAGACGGATGGCTATAGTTTTTTGCTTGGCTGTAATCATTAAAGATATATTTGTACCCGTTATCATCGGTAATCGTAAACGAATTGACAATCAGAGTGGCAGTATTACTCGTTCTGGTATACTCAATTTTGATGTTATTAGGCGTAAGGTTTACAACCTGAAAAGTATTGGCATCTATATTCCTTTCAATTTTGAATTTGCCGGATATGCCCGGTAAATTGTAATAGTAAATATCATTGAACTTATTCTTTTTGTGATAAGCCCAATTTGCATCATCATATCTTTCATCCAGTTCATCTACGACCTCTCTTGATATTACGCCTCCTGCAAACATAGACCAGCCTATTCCGACCTCGCTTCCGGCTTCTGCTTCATTCGTGTTTAACGGATGATACCCTAATGACAGATTGGCTGCAATATTTTTATCATAACTTGTCAATCTTAATAGGGGGAACTGAATGTCAGGAACTCCTGTAGCCAAAGATACCGGAGCATCTGTATAGCTGGCTAATGAAGAAACAGAAGGTACTGGTCTTGGCAGATCTCCAAAATTAATATCTTCATGTTGTGCTTGTAAGCCGGTAGGTATAATAATCCCTGTTATAACGCTTAGTAGGGCAATTATTTTTCTCATTTGTGTTTACTTTTTAATTAATTTGGCGTTAGCCGTTTTATTGTTATCAGTTTTTACAACAATCAAATAAGCTCCCTGAATCAACGGCTGAGTATTGATCTTGGTTACCTTGTTCTTTGTTTTTAAACTCTGCAATTGTCGTCCTGACATATCGTACAAAATAATTTCTGCATCCTTGAAATCAAAACCAATTTCTACATAAGTGTAATCTGATACCGGATTCGGATAAATTTTAATGTCTTGTTTTACGATCAACTGATCGATCTGCTTATCGCCAAGCTTAATGATTTTCCAGTTTTCTTTTCCAAGTTCCTCAGCACTTGTTCCTGCTAAAATGATTGATCCGTCACGGTTTAACTTGATGTCTGAAAGCCTTTCTTCACGCTTACTTGATTCGCCTTTTACATATTTTTTCCACTGCTCATTGCCGTTTTGGTCTAAATAAAGCATCCAAAACTTTTCATCATCGTTCTGGATTCTTCCTTCTGCCTGAGTGTAACCACCTAGTAAAATTCCTGTAGAGGTTTTATCATCGGTGCTATGTAAAACACTCATTCCCATCAAAATATCTCTGCCACCAAAATTGTAAGATTTCTGCCAGATTTCATCACCTTTTTCATTTAAAGAAATCAACCAAAGATCTGTTCCTTCTTCAATTCCAACGGTTTTATTTCCTGATCTCTCAGATCTGGATTCTCCACCAATTAGAAATCCTGTAGATGTTAAAGCGAGCGTTCTCAAATGATCATCACCTTTTCCACCGAAGTTCTTTTCCCATTCAACCTTTCCTTCTTTGGAAAGTTTAATAATCCAATAATCTCCTTCACCAAAGTTTTCAGTTTTCTTTGAACCTCCGGCATTGCTTCTGGAATAGATGCCTAACAAGGCGCCGCCATCTTTCGTAGGAATCATTTTTTCTACTTCATCTAATCCTTTTCCGCCTAAAATAAATTGTGATAATTCTTTTCCGTTTTTGTCTAATTTGATAATTAAAACATCTTTAGAGCCGTAACCTTTAGCTGAGTTCTGAACATTTCCAGCAACAAAGAATCCTAAATCCGTTGTCTGAATAACAGATCTTGCCTCTTCATCTGCGTTTGATCCAATCGTTTTTTGCCACAGCTCGTCTCCGAATTCATTTAATCTGATTAGCCAGATGTCGCTTCCCCCTTTAGAATCATCTTTTTTGTCCAGACTTTTGTCTGAATACGAGGTGCCAACTACAGCGAATCCACCATCTTGGGTTGATACAGTTGCTGAAAGGAAATCATGATTATTTCCAACAAAGAACTTTTCAAAGACCTGCTCGCCCTGTTGGTTCAATTTTACCAAGTGAAAATCGTAACCGTTATTCTGTTTGTTTTGTGTTGATACTTTGGAAGGCTGAATACTGCTTCCTGTAATTAAATACTGTCCGTCAATTGTTGTAGTGACTTGTGATAAGAAATCCTGCGTATTGGATTTAATATCCTTTTGCCAAACCACTTCCTGAGCGTAGCCCAAGATTGTGCACATAGTAAATGCACTCATGTAGAGTTTTCTCATCTATTTTGTGTTTAAAAGTTAATATGAGTTTTTTTATTATAATTTTGCAAATTTAACATTTATTAATAGTTTTTAATATCCTGTTAATGAGATTTAATATGAATCTTATCACATCTTAGTATTTTTATCTCCTGTAAATTAGCTTGAAACAAAGATATATCTGTAAAGCGACATAACTTGTCGTCTTATAATTTTAATTTAAAAAAAAAAATTCCATGTTATAAACTTTACAACATGGAATTGCTAAAACAATAAATTACTCAATAGTACCAAGGTCAATTAAGTCGTTACTTCCTGAGCGACCAGGCTTGTAATAAGCTTTTCCTTTAAGTTCCGCTGGGATTTTATAAACCAGATTGGTAGTCTTTGTTGTTAACGGGTTAATCTGGTCAAGCATCAATCTCCAGCCTTCCAGCATGATAGGCTCAGATTTGTCGAATGTATAATCTTTGCCGTTATAGTTTACTAAGACTTCTCCGTCTATCAGCATTCGGCTCTCCTCACTGTTGTTTTTAAAAGAGGTATTAATGATGAGGTAACGTATTCCCGCTTCTGGTTTTAGGTCTGCAAATTCATTTCCTGTGTTTACTCTATTTTCAATACTGATCTTATTAACGGTAACATCAAAATAATCCGTAGGCAAAGTTTCACCTATTTTTTTGTAGTTCGCTTTAGCTTCTCCGCTTACTGTTGCTGTTGAGGTGTCAGAATTTCCAGATTTTTCTTTTTTGCCATCCATGCTCCCCATGGCAATGACCAAGAAAAATGCGAATGCCCCTGCCGAGGCAAGATGTTTAATGTTTTTTTTCATTTTGTAAAAATTTTAAATTATATGTTATTGATTGTTTGAAAAGTAAAAGCGGCAGGATAGTGCCTATTATGTAGAATACAATATCTAATAAATCAAAAGTCCCTTGAATAAAGCCTATAAACTGCCCTAATTCCGAGCAAACAGCAATGAATGGAATAATTCCTACCCAGAAAAGATTAAAAGGCGAAATAACGCCTTTCCAAATGCCAAGCATCAGGCAGACGTAAGAAAATACCCAGAGGCTATCGGGAAATGAGAATAAAAGCCATTGCGGGAGTTTTGAAGAAGTTAACATCGTTAGCTTTCTCACATTCAAGCCAAGTAAGTTTATTCCCAAAGAGTTGCTCCACGAAAAGATTTTAAGACTGGATGTCCTGAACAGAACATAAATAAGTGTTCCGAAAACCAGACTTACAATGCTACCTATAAAAAAATTGTTAGACTTCATCAGAATGCGAAATAAAAATTATTTGTTCTGATGTCCTTACGGGTTTCCGTAGTTTGATGAAATAAGAGAGATTGAGGTGTTTCATATAGATTTCGAGCTTTTGAAATGGAAAGGGTGCTAACTAACTTCACTCTCTACTCAGGTCACTGGTATAACCCACAAAAGCAATGAAGCAGAAGCACCCAATCGGGAGGCTCTTGCAGTCATTCGCTTTTGTTCTATTTAATATTACCAGTATTTGAGTAGAAAAAACGAATTGCAAAACGCAATATCTATATGTTATTTACAGCCTTAATTTGATCTTATAATTTTCTGATTTTTGTTGTTCCTACAAATGTACCAAATATCCTACAATAATTGCAAATGCTTTAATCTTCAAAAAAATCGTTATCAATTTCTTTTAATTCAACCACTTAAAAATAACAATTTTAATTTTTTTTATTTACGAACTTTGTGTACATCTTTCATAAAGAGTAAATACCTGTGATCCAGAAAAGCTTTTACCCTTACTTGTCAAAAACCCTGCATTATTAAGCTCATCGGCAATTTTCCTGTAACTCAAATTATTTTTTCGATGTAAGTTTATAAGCGCAAGAGCCTTTTTATTATTGTCGTTTTCTTTGGCTTTTTGCACTTTAGCTTCGACTCCTTTCTGTTGAGCCTCTCTAGTTAGATTTTGAGGAGAACCTAATTTTTTGCCTCTTTTCTTAGCTTCTGCAAGAGCTGACTTAGTCCTTTCGCTAATAAATAAAGCTTCTTGTTCTGCAAGAGCTGCAAAAATATGAAGTGTAAATTTATTTGCAGTCGGAAGATCGGTTGCAATAAATTCTACTTCACTTTCCATTAACTTTGAAATAAAAGAAACATTTCTTGCCAAACGGTCTAATTTGGCGATGATTAGTTTTGCGCTATGTTCTCTGCAATACTTTAGAGCTTTTTGTAGCCCAACTCTGTCATTTCCCTTTTTTGTTCCTGTTTCAACATCTGTAAAATCCATTACAGGTATTTCACCTTTAAGATATTTTAAAACTGCACTACGTTGTGCTTCAAGTCCCAATCCTGATGCTCCTTGCTGAGCCGAACTAACTCTATAATAAGCAACAAATTTATTCATATTGTAAAGGTGTTTTTTATATTAAAAGTCCGTTTAAGGTTCGTAACACTGTGATGTTCCATATTTATTTGCTTAATTGTTACCATTAATGATTGACATTAGCTCCTCATCTGTTAAATGATCCAAGGTTTTAACATTTCTGCTTACGCTGTAAGAGTTATCTTGCCCGTAGCCTCTATGCTTACCTTTAGTTTTAAGATAGAAAATAGTTGCAGTAGTATTATGCTCTCCTATCTGTTGAAATAAAGATGTTTCTGCGAAATCCAAAGAGATCTCTTTAATTTCTTCGTAATCATTTTTAAATTGTGTATCAGATCTCAGCCAGTTGTAAAAAGTCTGGCGGTTTACATTAGCCATTTGGCAGGCGGGGCTTATTACAGCCAAAGACTTTCCTAACGCTTTTAAAAGCATTTTCTTTTTAAGTTTCGTAGAAGGTCTATCACGTTTTACCACTTTTCTCTTTTTTATATGTCTAATTTGGACTAATCAGTAATTTAAACGTTTGAAATTCAGATCAATATGAAGTTATTCAATTCTATGGCGATTTATTAAATCCGTATCTGTATCAAGAATATCAACAGGATGTGTGTGATATTTGTGATTTTTCCAGTAAAAACACCGAAATATCATCCCTCCGAACTCCTCTAATTTTCCGAAAAATCGAATATGCCTGACTATTGAGAGAAATTTTTCATCATTTCCAAAATCTTTTCTCAGGGTATAATGGTGAGGATTGTCAGGTATGGTTTTAGCAAAAATGAACTTAACCTTTTCCAGAGTCTCACCTACATACTCATCTGTCAAATTATCATGTCCAGCTTCCCTGTAAGGATCATACTGCCAAAGTTTGCGTTGTATGGTCATATCAATAGGGTCAGGGTATTCAGGAGCATTAAAACTGTTTTCTTGTAGAAAAGCAGCGAATATGTGCCTGTAATCAAATTCATTCTCATTTCCGTAACCAAGTAGCACAATTTTAGATTTGTTATGTTTTAGCTTTAAATCTTCCAACTGTCCCAGTATTTTCTCAATACCTTTTTTCTCAAGCTTCTGTCTGTAAAGGGTATAACAAGAGAGATAGTCCTGAGCTTGCTTATGGTATCTCATGCGGTAGGTGCTAAAACCCCTAAAGGCTTCTACTTCCTCCTTGTGTTCTATCTCTCCAATTACTTTCCCAGAAACACTTACCAGAATAAAATCCTGATTCCTTAAATCTTCTATTTTATCAAAACTTGCAGTAAAAACCTGTAAATCAATTTCTTTCATACTTAAATTTACGAAAATTTTCGTTAATAATCAAATTTAAATAATTGATTTATTGTTAGTTACATGATTTATTGTATTTTGATAAGCTATTTCAATTTTAGAATCTAACTCTTCTATCAATTGAACTTTTCGGACAAAATACGGAGAATTAGCAATTTCCTTAATTTCCGCTTTTCTCCTACTAAAATATTCTGGTCTTACTAAGTCCAGTGTTAAAGTACGTGAGGCATCAATCATTTCTAAAACTTCTTGGGTTCCACCTAATGATTCAATCCCTGCGATTGCAAGTTGATTTAAAAGTTCTTTTTTAGATGAAGCTTTAGAAAAATCCAATATAGCTTTATTCTCTTTATGGATGGATCTATAATCGTTAATAAAACAGGTTGTTAGCTTTAAAAAAGATTCCGGATTATATAAATCACTAACAGTTAAATTCCTTTTCAAAATATTTTTTAGAAAAGTCTTATACCTTACTTCTAATCTTGTAATATTCTTATTTATGAATTCTTTTGGTATATATTGTTCTCTACTCTTCATTTCTTTAATCTTATCGTAAAAATACATCTCTTTAGATATCGCATTTTTATAATAAAGTGAAGTTTCTGCAACTGGAAATCTTTTTTTGTAATTTTTAGAATCTCCTAAGTAGCGGAAATAATTTTTTGCCTCATAATCACATTGTATATCAGAAAACAAGTCTATTCTTTTAATAATTCCACCCCTAATACAAATACCAAAATGTTCACTTACTGTTTCAAGAGCCCTCAGTATTTCATGATAATTTAAACTTGAAATATTATCTCCATTTAGTATCCTTGGCAGACTACATTCAATCTTAGTATATCCGTTGAATTCTCTTACTTTTATATTCCTAGAGTATCCTTCAGAATATTTGAGATCTCCAGTTTTCAGATCTACGAATCCTTTTCTTTCGTCCAGAGTTAGAAATTTTTGCTCTGGCAATAAGATATGTATAGTGTCTATCGAGATTGACATTTTGAGTCAATAGATTTACATTGTTATAGAACTCTATAATCTATTGACAGAATAGTTGACAGCTTCTGCCTCTAATTCTTCATTGGTAGCTTGTCGGTTTCTCAATAGCCACTCTTCAATTTCAGATTTATTGAAAAATATATTTTTCCCATTAGGTTTCGAATGGGGAATTTCGTTTTTGGAAGTTAGTTTATAGAGGTAAAGTTTAGAAAGCCCCGTAAAATGGGCTACCTCGTCAATATTTAAGACTTTTTTATTTTGTAGGGATTGAGCTTTAAGAATTTGCTCAATTTTGTCAAGCCGTTGGTTTATTGTCATTGTCTCCATATTTCTGATTTTAAATTATGGGACAAATCTCTAAGAATTATAAAAGATACAGAATAACTAATATCTAACAATAGCTAAAGCATTAGATTGTAAGGTTGGTGTTTATAAAGCTTCAATCATTTTTTCAAAGTCCATTCTAAACTCAGAATAATTATCCTTTTTTACCAAATTAGCGTGGGTAAACTTTAGTTCAGAATTTTCAGATTTAAAACAATATGATAAGATTTTCACAATACTGCCTTTGTAAGTAATATATTTTGATGACTCTAAAACATTAATTAAATCTGAAATCGATTTTTTATTAGTCTGTTTATTTAAGGTTACTTTTAACCATACAATTTGGCATTCTACATCTTGAATTTTTTGATCAGAAAAAATAAACTTAAAATCATCAAATTCCATTATTTTAATAAATTCATCTTCCACAAGTTTGTTAAACAACTTTTGTAATTGATTTTCATTACCTAGCCAATTAAAACCAGTTATAACTTCTTTCTGTTGATCCGATGCCATTGAGATTTTATCGTCAAGCATTGCAATATAAATTTTTGCATATTCAATTAAATCATCATCTTCAATCCTTGGCAAATTTTTTCCTTGCTGTTTCAATTTTCGTCTCCCAGAAAACCATTCTACAAAATCTTCCATTCTGAAAATAGCACCAGTTTTTATTTTTATATAATTACCGATTCTCAATAATTGTTCTTCAGCATCAACAGAAATTTTTCCTTTATCTTGTGTAATTAATTCTCTTAAATCATCAAAAACACCATTATTAGCCATATCAAAAGCAAAACCCATTGATAGGTCATCTAAATTCTGGTTATTGTCTTCAATATCATTTCTCATAATTCAAACTTTGGAATAGTATTCACCGCTTCAATTTTCCTTTTGTCAATCACTTTGGCGTAAATTTGGGTTGTACGGATTTCACTGTGTCCTAATAATTTGGAAACAGTAAATAAATCCGTCCCTAAAGTAAGTTGCAAAGTGGCATAGGTATGTCGTCCGCAATGGAAAGTAATGTGTTTTGAAATTCCGGCTTTCATACACCATTGCAATAATGCAGTATTCATATAAGCCGAATAGCGAAGACCCACGAAAACTCTCTCTTCTGCATCCTGCATTTCTTTCATCAATTCTCTAGCTTGTTCATTGATATAATGATACTGTAAACTTCTCGTTTTTTGCTGATGAAAATTAATCTTCCAGTTTTCTCCTTCTTTCTGCACCTGCTTCCATGAGAGATTATTGACATCTGACCAACGCATTCCGGTAAGACAAGAAAATAAAAACGCTCTTTTCAATACATCATATCTGCATTCTGTTTTGAATAATGCTTGAACCTCTTCTAAAGTGAGAAATTCGCGCTCATTCTCAACTGGTTTTGGTGTTGAGACTTTATGGGAAGGATTTGTCAGAATAATTCCGTCATCGACTGCTTTATTAAGTGCAGCTCTCATTTTTGTAAAATATGAACTTACGGAATTTCCTGACAAAGGCTGACCGGCTTTTGTTTTTGCAATTTTTTGTAAATAATTTTTGAAGCCTTCGCAGTAGGTAATATCCACATCATCAAACGAAATATTTTCTCCTGAATACTTTTTTAAGTGCTTTAATACGCTATCCCAATTTCCATAGTTCCCCAAACTTTCCATACGCTCGTCAGTGAGTTTCGCAAAATAATCAATGAAATTAGCTTTAGCTTTTATTTCAGATCTGAAACCATACTTATTATTCAAATATTCTTTCTCCTTTTCAGCACGGATAATTTCAACTTTTTTTTCAACTTCTTTGTTATGGTTTTTTTGCTGAGGTGTTTTAGGATTTGTATACAGATAGTAATCTAGTTTTGCGGTAACCCTCTTCGGCTTTGAATTTCCGTTCGCACTCACGGAATACCCTGAATAAACCTCCAGCGATAGATTATATTTATCTCCGGCTGAATTTTGGCGTCTTCTGATATGGACTTTCATTTTGCTACAATTTGCTACAAATATATAAATAAACGCAAATATGTCGCAAAAATTTTTGATTTATAGCAAACAAAATCAAAACAAAGAAAAATAAAAAAAAGTATAAGTAATTGAATTATAGAGTTATATTATATATTTATTGGATGTTATTTATCAACTTTATTTCCCGATACAAAACTTAGAAAAAATATTCCCCAACACCTCATCATTAGTTACCTCACCAGATATTTCTCCAAGATGCTCCAACGCATTTCTCAACTCATAAGCTAACAATTCTGTTGAAATCTGGAAAGTAATTGCCTCCTTCACTTTATTCACGGCATCCAAAGACTTACCTAAAGCTTCAAAATGACGTTGATTGGTAATCACCACATTATTTTCTGCAGATTTCAATTGTTCAACATAAGAAGACAATTCATTTTTAAGATCCTGAATATTCTGATTTTCAACGGCCGAAATTTTAATAAAATCAAATTCCTGGGAAATCTCGTTTCGGAAAATATTTTCTACTTTTTCATAGGTTGTCGGAGAAACTTCATCAATTTTTGTAGCGCAGATAATTAATTTTAAATCATTTCGTTGCAAAGATTTGATCATTTCAATATCGTCAGAGAAATCTGCTGTTGCAGCATCAGCCAAGTAGACTAAAATATTAGCATTCTCCACTTTTTCTTTGGCTTTTTTTACTCCGATAGCTTCAATTTCATCAATTGTATCACGCAATCCCGCCGTATCTATTAAACGGAAAGCATGACCTTTAATGTGAAGAATTTCTTCAATTGTATCTCTCGTCGTTCCGGCAATGCTACTAACGATCGCTCTTTCTTCCTTCAATAAAGCATTCAGTAAGGTTGATTTTCCGGCATTGGGTTTTCCGATGATGGCAACGGCGGTTCCGTTTTTAATGGCATTTCCGTATTGGAAACTTTCAATCAGAGAATTAAGTTTTAATTCAATCTTATCAAGCAACTGATTCAAAGCAGATCTGTCGGCAAATTCTACGTCTTCTTCTGCAAAATCAAGCTCCAATTCTATTAAGGAAACAAAATTCAGTAAATCAGTTCTTAAAAACGATATCTCATTCCTAATTCCGCCTTTCAACTGATTGATGGCAACTTTTCTGGAAGCTTCATTTTCAGAAGCAATCACATCTGCAATGGCTTCAGCCTGAGAAAGGTCGATTCTCCCGTTGATAAAAGCACGAAGGGTAAATTCCCCTGCTTTTGCCATTCTCGCTCCATTATTAATTAAAGTTTCAAGAATACGTTTTCCAATATGCGGTGAGCCATGAAAAGCAATTTCCACAGAGTTTTCAGTTGTAAAACTTTTCGGTGCCAGAAAAATAGACAACATCACCTCATCGATCGCCTCATCGCCATCCATAAAATAGCCGTAATGAATCGTGTGAGATTTCTGTTTTTCCAATTTTTTTCCCGGAAAAGATTTCTGAACGACAGATAAAGCATCGTTCCCCGAAACTCTGATAATCCCTAAAGCTCCTACTCCATTGGCCGTAGCCAGTGCGCAAATGGTATCGTTATTCATGCTGCAAATTTACGATTTTTAATGGCACAGAACCATATGGTTTATCTATTGTACTTATTTTTGAAATTCATTTACTACATTACTCATTGCAGATTACTCATTATTTATTTTTCAGGAGCTATTTGACTATGTCGAATTACAGTTTTATTTTTTTGAAGCAATTTCCCGCTTTCCACTATATATTTTTTGCCAATTCCTTTGCCATTGCAAAAAAGGATGTCGTTACAATCGGGGCTAGGGTTGCAGTCGTTGTAATAATTTCAGTCATTGCGAGGAGCGAAGCAACGAAGCAATCTCAAAAAGTAACAGATGACTTTAGTACATATAATTTGTCATGCTGGAAGAATCTAAGCTTTCCATTAAATAATTAATTAATCAAAGAGATTGCTTCGTCGCTTCGCTCCTCGCAATGACAAAACTCACTTCCGTTTTGCTCCCAATAATTTAATTTTTTCGAGCCATTTTTGACGCTGTTTTTCATCGGAGGTTTTTATAACTCCTACATAAGTAATTTTTACGGGTTGTATTCCACAAAATTCTAATGTAGATTTTCTAAGCTGATTCACACTCGGCCTTCCAAAAAAGAGTCGATAATACCAACCGGGCTGATCCACTGTTGTGATAATGCGAGCGGTTTTCCCTTTCAACAATTTATCCCACCAGACAGAATTTTCTCGGTATTTAAAAGCAAAACCCGGAAGAAAAAGTCGATCAATAAAACCTTTTGTAATCGCAGGTAAACCACCCCACCAAACAGGATGAATCCAAACCAAATGATCTGCCCATTGTATTTTCTCCCAAGCGTTAATTAGATCAGGTTCCAACTCCATTCTTTTCTGATACCCGAATTGCAGATTCGGATTAAAATCTAAATCTGCAATCACAATTTCCTGAACTTCCGCTCCAGATTGCAAAGCGCCTTCTTTATAAGCTTTCGCAATTCCAAAGTTGAAAGAATCTTTGTTAGGATGACCGTTAATAATCAGTATTTTTTTCATTCTGTTACTTGTATATTGATGGTTTCATAAGCCTTTAATGATTCGTATAAGGAAGAACCTTGATACAGCTGATGACTGAAATAGATCTTATTGTCATGATTATTTTTCAACAATTCTTCTGTGTGCAAAACAGCGGATAATGCCGTTAATTCAGCCTGTCCTTTTGTACTTTGAAGACTTATTTTTTTAGTTTCACTATTTGTTTTAATAACAATTTCAAAAACCGACTGATCTCCATTTCCACTGGAAGCGAAAACCATTTTTCTTTCCTTTAAAGATAGAATATTATATAATTTTATTTTCTGAAATGCACCCAATAACCAGGTAATGAATTTTGAATTATACGTCATTTTTACGCTGACATTCGGAATTTTCTCAATTTGATTTAAAATGTAAAGATCCGGAACATCAAAATTATAGGCTTGTCTTTTTCCAATCCCAAAAGAAAATTCAAAAGGTTCCGCATTCAAAAAGTGTTTGATAGAGACTGGTTTGTTATTTTGATAATTAACAAAAGGTTTGGCCACGTTTTCAGCCATAAAATGTGCCGAACTTTCTCCTGCCAAGTCTTTCACAGAATAATACACGAAAAGATCAACACTCTGAATATCTTTTACCTGACGTGAAAATGAATGTATCAAACCACCCACGATTCCGCCCATCCAGCCTGAACTGAAAACAATTCGGCTGTTGATCGTCTGTTTTTTAGCAAAATCATAAGCTTTCGTAAGATCAGGCGTTGGCTTGGTGATATCCAGATAATCGATTTTGTTTTCAATCGCGAAACGGAGTACATGATCTTCTTTATCATTCACAGAAAGGATAATCACATCTATTTTTTTATCAAGAATAGATTGAAAAGTCTGAGGTTTGGTAACATCAATGATTAAATCATTTTCCGTTTTTCCTTGTTTTCTGCCTCCAATGAAAATATTGCTATTTGGATTTCTGGATGAAAGAATTCGGGCAATGGTTTTTCCTACCATTCCATTTCCACCGATAATTACAATGTTTGACTTCATATATTTTTTTCACAAAACTATAAAGCCGGCACTTCAATGTATAGGACAAATGTCTAAAAAGAAATTTCTTTTCTGATTCGGCTCAAATGCCTTTGGGTTATACCTAAATAAGACGCCAGATATTGCAACGGAATTTCCTGAATATAATTGGGCTGATTCTCTAGCAAAGTAACATACCGTTTCTTTGCATTATCCCTCTGTAACTGGAAAAAGCGTTTTTCCAGTTCGAGATATTCCTGTTCGGCAACTATTTTTAAAAATTTCAACCAATTCGGATGAGTCTGAACCAATTCATCAATTTTATCTTTCTTTAAAATCAACAGATCTGCATCAGAAATAGCCTGCATCGTTTCCACACTTGGAGCACCTGAAATAAATGATGAATAGGAAGCCAACAGATCATTAGGAAACCTGAAACAATACGTACTGTCCTTTCCTTCATCAGAAATATAGTACGACCGGAAAATACCAGATCTAATCAATGCAATTTCTTTACATTTTTCACCTTCCTGTATAAAAATATCGTTTTTGTTCACTTTTCTCACTTCAAAAAGTTGTGCAAAATCTTCAATTTCCTGTTCTGAAAATATATTAAAACTATGAAAGAAATCCTGTATCATTTAGGCTAAGTGTAATTTTTCATCAAAAATAAGCAAACTCAAAGTTTTACTCACTAAAAAATAAAAATCACCTCAAGAATTGAAGTGATTTACCGCTTTTGAATTTACTAAGTATATATGAAGATATGAAAATGATGTCTTTTTGTTGATACAAAGATAGATTACCACCTATTTTAACCCTTCAGGGGAATCACTAGAATTTTATCCGTAAAAATACGGTTGCGTATTAAAAAAAGCCTTGCAACAAAGGTTACAAGACTTTTAAGTTTATCTAACAATTATTTTAGTAGATTTTTTTCTTTTCTAAATTAATTAAAGCGGGCTTACCAATTCTAAGAACCATTCTTTAACCTCACCTTCCAAATATGGTGAAAGTTTTTCTTCACATGTTTTGTGATAGCTGTTTAACCAAGCAATTTCTTGTTCAGAAAGAATTTCTTTTACGATCGTATCTTTAAAGAACGGGCAGAACGTCAATGTTTCAAATTCATAGAAAGTTCCGTGAATGGTTGTTTCCGCTTCTTTTACAGCGATCAAATTCTCATGACGGATTCCGTAATCTCCTTCTAAGTAATAACCCGGCTCGTTTGAACAAACCATTCCTACCAAAAGATCTTGAGGATTTAAGTCTTTTCTGATGTTTTGAGGACCTTCATGAACGTTCATGAAACTTCCGACACCGTGACCTGTTCCGTGGTTGAAATCTTTCCCTTCCATCCACAACGGAAGTCTTGCGATTGCGTCAAGATGAACTCCTTTTGTTCCTTTCGGGAATTTCACCATTGATAAACGGATCAATCCTTGTAAAACTAAAGTTGAATTTCTTTTAAAATCATCAGAAACATCTCCCAAAGACAACGTTCTTGTAATATCCGTCGTTCCTTCAAGATACTGACCTCCTGAATCTACCAAAATACTTGAGTCGTTTGTAACTTCCTTACTGCCTTCACTTTTTGCAGAATAGTGCATAATTGCACCGTTATCTTTATATCCAACAATACTTCCGAAACTTTCTCCGACAAAATTTTCACCTTCTGCACGGAAACCTCTCAATTTTTCGCCGATAGAATATTCGGTCATTGCTTCCTTTCCGGCGTTATGTCTTAACCAATAAAGGAATTTCACCATCGCAACACCGTCTCTCACCATTACTTTTCTGAAACCTTCCAGTTCAGTTTCATTTTTCTGAGCTTTCATTAAGTTTCCTGGAACCGGAGCTTTGATGAATTGATTATTATCTTTTAAAGCCTCATAAATAGACTGATTGCTGTTTGGAGATACTAAAACCGTTTCGTTTTTAAATACATTTAAGTGATTATAAAACTCTTCGTAAGGCATCATTTTTACGAAAGATTCATCCATCTGCTTTCTTGCTTCAACCTCTAATTTTTCCAGATCAGTGAATAAGATCGCATCATTTTTAGTGATAATGATGTATCCTAAAAATACAGGATTGCTTTCAACATCGCTACCTCTTAAATTTAAAGTCCAAGCAACATCATCCAAGCTTGAAATGATATGAACCGTCGCTTCCTGGTCTTCCATTTTTTGACGGATTGCAGAAATTTTATCTGTTACAGATTTACCAGCCCATTGTACAGGATGTACGAATATTGGATTTTTTGAAGGCGTTCCTCTGTCTGTCCAAATGGTTTTTAAAAGAGGCAGATCAACGATCGTTATGTTTTTTGAATTTAATTTTTGAGAAAGCAATTCCCAGTTTGCGTGAGAAGTTGCTACAGCATTTACCGCTACTTTTCCGTTCGTTGGAATTTCTGAAATGATCCAGTCGATATAGTTGGGAGTTCCTTCCATTCCGTCTTTGAAAAGATCGATTCCTGAACCGTCTAATTCGATGGCAGCTTGTGTGAAATATCTTCCGTCTGTCCAAAGTCCTGCTTTATCTTGTGTAACAACCACAAAACCTGCAGAACCTAAAAATCCCGATAACCAAGACCTTTCCTGCCATTCTTCAGGCAGATATTCACTCATATGCGGATCCGCAGAATATACTATAAATGCATCAACATTATTTTTCTGCATTTCTTCGCGAAGCGCAGCTACTTTTTCCTTTGAAGTCATTTTTGAATAATTTTTTAAAGAGGTGAAGTTACAAAATTTTTGAGGTTTGGAAATGGATTTTCTGTTTTTATTTAAAGCTAATGTTCGTAAAAGTTTCTTTGAAAATATTTACTTTTTTAAGTTTCGAAAGGTCGTTTCACTCAATAATTATTTTGTGATTGTATGAAGATTTTATCCCTTAGTCCTTTTTTCGTGAGATTGCTTCAAATTCGGTTCTCTAGGACAAATTTTGCTTATTATCTTACTCAAAAACAGCTTATACTATCATCAAAAATTTTCAATCATTTAAGACAAACAAACAATATTTAGATACCACAATTATTAATTATTATTAAAAAATTAAACTTTTGGAAAGATTCTTGCTACATTTCACATTATGGAGAGACAGAATTACAAAAATCACAGGAAATTTTATCCACCTCATCATTTCATTTATCTTCCATTATTAATTCTGTTGGAAGTTTTTGGGATCTATAAAATTTTTAATGATGAGGCGCACAAGTTGACTTGGGAACTGTTTTCGATTGTCATTTTTCTGATTTTATATCTAGCCATCATGACCCGACAACATTATGCGTTGGGACTTCAAAATCGTTTGGTAAGACTTGAGTTTAAACAAAGATATTTTGAGATCTTTAATCAAAGATCAGATGAAGTGGAAGAAAAATTAAGTTTTGGTCAGCTCGCAGCTCTTAGATTCGCTTATGATGAGGAATTTAAGGAACTTTTATACAAAGCGCTTCATGAGAATATCTCTGGAGACGAAATTAAAAGGTCAATAAAAAACTGGCGACCGGACCAACACAGAATTTAAAATAATGAACATCAAAAAATAAATTATCATGAAAAAATTATCATTATACAGTATGACGATATTCAGTTTGTTATTATTAACAAGCTGTGAAGCAGTAGAAACAATCTTTAAAGCAGGTATGTGGTGGGGAATTATTTTAGTGGTAGGCGTAATAGCCCTTATTATATGGCTATTTTCTAGGGGTAAGAACTCTTAACCAGATTTTATGAATAATTCAGACTTAGACATTATTTCTCACCTCAAACCTTCTAAGATTGTAAAAATTATGAAAGATCCGGAGGCTTCTGCAAGGGCGGTAAATCTAATTTACACGTCCGACGCAGAATCTGCGGGTATTATCCGTAAAAAAAAGGGTAAAAAATACTCTTATTTTAAAGATGGAGAACGAATTAAGGATAAAGAGGAGATCAAAAGAATTAACGGGTTGGTCATTCCTCCGGCATGGGAGAATGTCTGGATCTGTGCTTTAGATAACGGACACCTTCAGGCGACAGGCTTTGATGGTAAAAAGAGAAAACAATACCGCTACCATCCGCTTTGGAGCGCGTTGAGAAATCATACAAAATTTTACAGAATGTTGCAGTTTGGGTACGCGTTACCTGAAATACGGCTGCATATTGAACAAGATTTAGCGTTAAGAAATTTCGAAAAAAGAAAAATTTTAGCCTTAATTGTAAGTTTAATGCAACGCACCAACATTCGTATTGGAAATAATGCCTATGAAAAACTGTACGGTTCTTTTGGTTTAACCACTTTAAAAGACAAGCACGTAAAAATCAAAGGACAAAAAATGACCTTTTCGTTTAAAGGCAAAAAGGGAATCATGCACAATATTGATCTTAAAAGCAGAAGACTTTCTAGATTGGTACAGAAATGCAAGGATATTCCGGGGAAAGAACTTTTCCAGTTTCTGGATGAAGATGATAATCGCCACTCAATAGATTCTGGAATGGTGAATGATTATATTAAAGAAATCAGCGGTGAAGATTTTACTGCAAAAGACTTCAGAACATGGTCGGGAACCGTGAACGCGTTAATTGCTTTTAAAGAAATCGGCTATGCAGAAAGCAACACCGAATACAAAAAGAAAGTAAAAGAAGCCTTGGAAATGGTCGCTTCTCATCTCGGAAATACAAGTACGGTTTGCAGAAAATACTATGTTCACCCATTAGTTATCAATCTTTACGAAAATAATACCATTAAAAAATATCTTGATGAGTTAGAACAAATCGAGGAAAATGATGGTAAAGCTGGTCTCACTCACGAAGAAAAATTAGTGCTGAAGATTCTTGAAACCGAAAAAATGTAAGGTTAAAAGTGAATTTTTAATGGTCAATTTGCTTCGCTGTCAATTTTTTATCTAAGGTTAAATTGATATTAATATCCAGGAACTGTAATCGATGGTGGATTCTCTCCTACTTTCATCTCTATTACCTGTGCCTTTTCATCAAAATAAACATCAACAGCTCCGGATAAAAATTCAGATAAATTTTTAGCACATTTTTGTGCAAGTGATGTAATTTCAAAAGGATGATATCCCATTGGCATAGTTGTGCTTCCATCATCTTTCAAGATCTCATAAGTACCTTTTATTAAACTTTTACAATTTTTCTGATTAATATTAATCTGGAATTTCTTATTATCAACGAAATTTAGCACATCAGGTTTCGTATTGTCTTTATTTAAATAAAGCTTTCCTTCTTTATAATTTTTCATGTCAAAATACCACTTTGAGCCTTTTAAAGTACTATTCAACAATCGATCATCAGGAGTCTTATATTTTTCTATTTGTGGCTTTACAGGAATTTCATTAACATTTTTTTTCTTGTGCTGTGCAAAGACAGTTTGCGAAAAGCATAAAAAAATAAAGATTATTTTTTTCATTTTATAAAGGTTTAATAACAAATCAAATATATCATTATTATAACAATAAAATTGAAATAGTTTCTATCGATTTTTTGTCCAAATTAAATGTTGTAAATTTGTATCATTAGCAAATTAAAAAATAATACAACGTAATATGTCAAAAGCAATTTCGCAAGTACCATTTGCAGTAAATGAGCCGGTAAATTCTTACGCACCGGGAACTCCAGAAGTTAAAAGCCTTATCGCTCAATACAAAAAAATGTGGGCAGAGAAGATAGAAATCCCAATGGTTATCGACGGTAAAGAAGTAAAAACTGGTGATACAGTTCAGCTTCAGTCGCCTCAGGATCATGCTCATGATTTCGGTTTTTACCACAGAGGTACAATGCAACATGTAGATGATGCGATTAATTCTGCATTAGCTGCTAAAAAAGAATGGAATGAGCTAGGTTGGGAACACCGTGCTGCGATCTTCTTAAAGGCTGCTGATCTATTGGCGGGACCTTACAGAGATGTGATCAACGCAGCTACAATGATCGGACAGTCTAAGAATGTTCATCAGGCTGAAATTGATGCAGCTTGTGAGTTCATCGATTTCTTGAGATTCAACGTAGAATTCATGACAGAAATGTATTCTGAGCAGCCGGTTTCTGATGCAGGAATCTGGAATCGTGTAGAATACAGACCATTAGAAGGATTTTGTTTTGCAGTAACTCCGTTCAACTTTACAGCTATTTCAGGAAACTTGCCAACATGCATGGCAATGCTTGGAAACGTAGTAGTTTGGAAGCCTTCTGATAAGCAAATCTATTCTGCAAAAGTAATCATGGACGTTCTTATTGAAGCTGGTCTTCCTAAAGGAGTTATCAACATGATTTTTACAGACGGAAAAGAAACTGCTGAGAAAGTTTTAGCACACAGAGATTTTGCCGGACTTCACTTTACAGGTTCTACAAAAGTTTTTCAGGGAATGTGGAAAATGATCGGTGATAATATTCATAACTACAGAACATACCCAAGAATTGTTGGAGAGACTGGTGGAAAAGATTTCGTTATCGCTCACCCTTCTGCTAATGTAGAAGCTGTTGCAACAGGTTTGGTAAGAGGTTCTTTCGAATATCAAGGGCAGAAATGTTCTGCTGCTTCTAGAGCTTATATTCCTAAGTCTCTTTGGGCTGATGTGAAAAAAGTAATGGAAACTCAGATCGCTTCAATTAAAATCGGTTCTCCGGAAGATCCTTCAAACTTTGTAAATGCTGTTATCGATAAAAATTCTTTCGAAAAATGTAAAGGATATATCGACAGAGCAAATGCATCAAGTGAAGCAAATGTTGTGATCGGTGGAAAAGTAGATGATTCTAAAGGATGGTTTGTAAATCCAACAGTAATCGAAACTACAAATCCTCAATATGAAAGTATGGTTGAAGAAATCTTCGGACCTATCTTATCTGTTTTCGTTTATGAAGATGCAGACTGGTCTGAAACATTGAAAATTGTTGATTCTTCTTCTCCTTATTCATTAACAGGTTCTGTATTTGCACAAGATCGTTATGCGGTAAATGAAGCTTTCAAAGCATTGGAAAATGCATCAGGAAACTTCTACATCAACGACAAACCAACAGGTGCTGTTGTAGGTCAACAGCCTTTCGGTGGTGGTAGAGCTTCAGGAACCAACGATAAAGCAGGTTCTAAAATGAACTTACTAAGATGGACGTCTGTAAGAAGTATCAAAGAAACGTTTGTTTCTCCTAAAGATTACAAATATCCATATCTTGGTTAATAAAAGATAATTGATCATTGATAAATGATTTACAGCCTCGGAATTTCGGTTTCGGGGCTTTTTGTTTATTAATGAAAATTGATGAAAGATAAATTATTTGAACGGGTGTTAAATTTTAAACTTAAAATCATTGAACTAAATCCTAAACCCAAAATCTCTTCAATTTGATTTTTTTAACAAAATTTAAACTATTTTATTGATATTTTAATAAATAATAAACCTATTTCGGAATAATTATTGAATACTTAATAATACACCAAAGAAAATATTATGAAAAAGTTTTTGTTATTAAGTATAGGTTTAGGAATAATTGCAGTGAGCTGCGGAACTAAAGAATCATCAATGTCGTCAAGTAGCTCCGATTCAGCTGCAGTAGATACCAATAAAATGCAATCTTCAACATCTACTACAGACTCGGTGGCTACAACAACTACAAATCCTGATAGTATCAAGATTAAGATGGACACTGTTACTGCTCCTGCAACCAAATAAAGTAAAACAATAAGTCTAAATTTAACACGGAAAATCCACAGATGAAAGCTCTGTGGATTTTTTTGTTACACCTATAATATTTTCATTAATAGGATTTTATCCTATTTTTAGTTAAATCGACACTTTATGGCTCCCTGTTTGATTGGAGATTTATCTAAACATCTTTTATCTTTTATCTTTTATCTTTTATCTTTTATCTAATATTCATTATATTTGATTAATACTAAACAATTAAAGAAATTACTATGAAAAAACTATGGATCGGAGCCGCTTTAGGTTTATTTTTTTTAGGAAGCTGTGCAGATAAAAAAGCAAATAGAGAAGAATATAAAGACGAGCACGATAAAAGTGCTATAAGAAACGATATGGGTGATTCTGCCGTTGCCAATTCTGAACATGCACCTGCCGACACTGCAAAAGTAAAAACAGACAGTACAAAAACTAAATAAACAGCAAAACCGCAGAAATTATCTGCGGTTTTGCTGTTTACCACCTTATTCATTTTTTTTATATATTTGCAAAACAAAAAAACACATATATGATAAAAAAAATTATAACTGCTATAATTATAGTAGTTTCCCTGCCTATATTCGGACAAGGGATACAATTCGAAGAAGGTAAAAAACTATCTGAAATTTTCGCAAAAGCAAAACAGGAAAAAAAGCTCGTCTTTATCGATGGCTACACCTCCTGGTGTGCTCCCTGCAAACTCATGTCAAAAAAAACATTTCCGCTTCAGTCTGTAGGTGAATTGTACAACACAAAATTCATCAATGCTAAATTTGATATGGAAAAAGGCGAAGGTATTACTATCGCTAAAAAATACAAAATAAACAGATTTCCCACTTATCTTTTCTTAGACAGTGACGGAAAGGTAGTTCACTCTGCAAATTCTTATATGGATGAAAATGAGTTTTTGCAATTCGGTAAAAATGCTTTAGATCCTGAACAAAGAGTTGGTGCTTTAAAGAAAAAATTCGAAGCTGGAGATAAGGATCTGGAATTTCTTAAAAATCTTGCAACATTAACTTCCGACGAGCCGGAATACAATTATAAAGTACTTTCCCGATATTTTGATGTTAAAAAAAATATTGACCAAGATGATGCTATGATTCTCTTCACATCATTAAATAGCACTGAAGATACCAGATATCAACTGCTGCAGAAAAATAAAGCTAAAATAGCTGAACTCTTGGGTGAAAAAGATTTCCTGGATTATGACAACTTTATTAAGCTAAAAAGCATCCGTGCAAAAGCAACTAATACAACAACAAAAGCTTTCAATGATAAGATATTTCTATCCGAAGCTGAAAAATATTATTCTAAAGATGAAGCCGGACAATTATTAAAAGATACAAAAATGGATATTGCTCTGGAGAATAATAATTTTGCTGAATATGAAGGAATGGCTTTAGAAAAATATAAAGATAATTATTCAAACGTGCCTTATTTTGAATTATATACCGCTGCAAACAACTTTGCAGAGCATATTAATATAAAATCATCATTAGAAACAGCACTTTTATGGGCAAAGGATTCGGAAAAAAGAAGACCGAATATGAGGACTGAATTTACCCTTGCAAAATTGTTTAAAAAGCTTGGAGATAAAACAAATGCAAAGGCTTATGCTGAAAAATCTTTGCAGGCTTTTAAAAATTCCAAATTTAAAGATCCCGATACAATTGCCAGCATTGAAGATTTTTTAAAAAAATTAGAGTAAAAATCCGTTACAATGAATCTAAAGATTTTCTTTTGAGAATGCTTCATTTTTCATTAATTATGGTAAAAAATAACAAAACCGCAGAAATTCTGCGGTTTTGCACTTAAAAAAACTTGACTGAAAAAACCGAGCAATCATCCCGATTGTTTTGTATTCGAAATTTTATTTCCAATCTATTTAGTCTCCCAAATAGATAAAAGTATTCACTACGAGATAAGCAGATCTATTATCTACGGAAGTCCCGTCTCCTCCTGTAGGAACTGTCGCAATCCCGGCCAATGAGTGCGTATGCGCTCCTCCTGTAGCTGTATTCCCCAAGATACCCACTCCACCCCATGATGTAGGCGTGCTGTTACCCTGATAATTTCCGGAACCATTGTTCCCGACGGTTGTTCCTCCTAAAAGAAAACCGCCCTGTCCTGCAGCATGGCTGTGTGCTCCACCACTCTCAGCGATACCGCTTACAACACCTACAAAATTTACATTAGGTAGATTTGATCTTGTAAGTGTAATTGAGTTATTACCGCCTTCACTTCCTAACATTTCAGTACCATTTCTGGTTTTTAAAACTCTATCCGTCGCATCGGGTAAGCTATCTGTAAAGCCTAAACTCGCTGCAGCCGCCTGTGCTCCTGCCGGAAGAGTAGAAATATTTCTTCCATTTAATAAATACCATCCATTATGGTCAAATGATTTTACTGAATTTTTGATATCACCTGAACTCTTGGCATTCAGCGTCTTTTCATCTCCCTGCATCATTTTCTGCCATATTTTTCCATCGAAAAAATAAAGTCCTGCAGAATTTACATTCGTCGTTTTTGAAGTTGCTGAAATTACCGGAGCTGTCGCATAAACAATAGTTCCAGCGTGTAAATCTGAGTATTTAGCATCTCCTGCTCTCATTTGATCTCCTGTGAGTCTCGGGGGCAATATACCCTCCGCTGTGGATCCGTCGCGTTTTTTTGCGTTTACGTCCAAGCTCGCTATGGGTTCAGCTGTATTGATTCCTATTTGCGCAAAGGCAAGGTTTGATAATACAGTTGTCATAACGACTGTTAAAGTTGTCTTCATCCGTTTAATTTGTTACTAGTTTAATGGTTATTTGGCGCAAAAATACTCCTCAATATTCTACACCGGCTAGTAGTTTTTGGTTTTAGTGTTTAGGTGTAGTATTACAAAACGTCCTTTAATAATTTCTAGAAAAAATGTGACAAACTGCAGTATCAATATTTGTCCTGTAAAACCGAGGCAAATATATGAAAGTGACCACCTTAGGTAAAACAAATGGCTGTCAGTTTTCAGGAAAATGAAAAGGATCCGTTAATATTAAATTAACATGCTTAATTGTTTTCCTGAAAATGAATATTCTTATCTAATTGATTTTCAGTATCAAGTAACTTAATATAAGCAGAAGGTGAAAAGTCGGTAACTGCTTTAAAGACCGAAGCAAATTTACTGTGAGAAGAAAAACCGCATTCTTCTGCCAGGATACTGATCTTATATTGCCTATATTTTTCGTCTTTAATAATCTTATCGATGATATAATTAATTCTCAATCTATTGATATATGCTTTAAAGTCAGCACTTTTATGTTGGTTGATCACATAAGAAAGATACTTCGTATTCGTATTGAGCTCTCCCGAAAGGAAAGGAAGAGACATATTTTTGTTGTTATACAGATTTCCTTTTTCAAAATCATTGAGAAGTTCCAGAAGTTTAGTTTCTGTTTCTGAAGTCATCAAAGATTCGGTGCGCTTTTTACCTGTTTCATTTTCTTTATCATCAATTTCTTCTACGGATATATTTGAAAAATCTGGTTCTTCGGATTCTTTATTTTCCTTTTCGGTCAGTTTTTGTTGACTTCTGATGATTGTTCGAATTTTTGAACGTTGTTTTTTCTGTTTTAATCTAAAAAATAGGAATAATCCTCCCAAAGCAACACACAAAATGATAATGGCAATGTTTTTAGCAATATTTATTTTACCACTTCTGTTATTTTGAGGGTCTGTTCTTAATTTTTCATTGATAAAAGCATTATTTTTAGCATTAATTTCTTCATATACTTTTACATATTTCACGGCATATATTGAAGCTTTGTCGGCATCTTCTATTCCTTCGTAATAATCATTAATATTAGCATATACTCCTTTTTTAAGTTCCAGATGATTATATTTTTCAGCGATATTTTCAGTTTTAGCAAGATACATTTCAGCTTCCTTCCAAAGTTTCTGCTTGAGGCGAATCCCTGCCAAACCATTATAGATCCAGCCCAGAAGGCATGAAGGTTCCTTAACTAAAGATTCAGCTTTTTTATAATAGCTTTCGGAGGTCGTATAATTATTTTGTTTAAAATATACATCTCCCAATAATCGATAAGAAGCTGCCGTAACGATTTCTTCTCCAATTGTTCCGGCTTTTTTAAAGAAATTTAAAGAGATTTCCCAGGTATTTTACAGCCATAGGGTAATTCTCAAGTTCCATTTCACAGTGAGCTAATTCCTGATTAAGAATGCCCAGCGTTTCATTATGTCTTTTAGGATCTTGGATCTTTTTTGCTAATTCAAAACCTTTATTGATGTATTTTTTCGATCTTTCTCGAAGACCTACTAATCTATATTGACGGGCAAGAAACTCAGTAATTCTGGAAGCCAGTTCTACATTATTTGTTTTATTGATGAGTACGTCAGCATTTTCTGCATAGTAAATAGCTTTCTTAAAATCTCCCTGTTGCTGATACAAATGAGCAGACAGCATCAGACTTTTCGTTTTATCCAAAGGATCTTGAGAAAACCGATACAAAGAGTCTGCAGTTTTCTGAGCCTCTGGAAGTTTTTGTTGAGTCGTTTTTGTAGTTATTTTATCGTATATACAATCAAAATCATCTTGAGCGTATATTGGACTGGCTGTGATTAGAAAAAACACAAGGCCTTTCAGTATTTTGAGCATAAATCAATAAATTATTATTTGAGTTTTATAATAATTCATCATTATCGTGGTATTTAGTTTTATTGTTTACAAAAGTAACGATATTTTATTTTTAATTAAAACATTATTATATATTTAATTTTTTAATAATAATTCGTATTTAAATTAATTTTAATAATAAGATATGAATAATAAATTTTAAAGTTTAAAATAATATTATATCTAAAGAAAAGTACTGTAACTATTTTTTATCGGCAACGACCTATGTATTTACATAATTATTACATTTGCAATCAATAAAAGTATATATGAAAAAATTAGCAATATTCTCTTCCCTTTTTATCGGGGCTCTTGCATTAGCACAAGGTATAAAATTTGAAGACAGCAACTTCGCCACTATTTTAGCAAAAGCTAAGAAAGAAAACAAACTTGTATTTGTTGATGCCTATGCATCTTGGTGTGCGCCTTGTAAATTGATGGTGAAAAATATTTTCCCACTTCAAACCGTTGGAGATTATTATAACTCTCACTTTATCAATGCAAAAATTGATATGGAAAAAGGAGAAGGTATTGGTCTTGCTAAAAAATATAATGTAAAATTACTCCCAACTTATTTATTCATCGACGGAAACGGAGAAGAGGTACACAGAACCTTAGGCTACGTGGAAGAAAAAGACTTCATACAATTTGCAAAAGATGCAAGAGATCCAAACAAAAGACTGGTATCTTTAAAACAACAATTTGAAAACGGAGAAAAAGATCCTGAATTCTTAAAAAATCTTGCAGGACTTACGCTTTACACCGATGCAGCATTCACAGGCAGAGTTTTGGAACGTTATTTTAAATCAAAACCGAGCTTGGATCAGGAAGATGTTCAAATGCTTCTTGCCGGAACCCAAAGCACGGAAAGCCCTTTGTACAAAATTTTCCAGGAGAAGAAAGCAGATATTCTAAAGCTTCTTCCTGAAGAAAAATATAAGATGATCGACAAGAATATAAAGCTTACTACCGTTCTAAAAAAATCTTACAATGCTGATTCTAAAAAATGGGACGACGCTTATTTCCTAAAAGAAACCCAAAGTTTTTTAAGCAAAGAAGAAGCTGAAAAGATCCTGAAAAGAGCAAAATCTAACAGAGCTTTGAAAGATAAGGACATTGCAACTTACGAGAAATTAACATTAGATTTATATAAAGATTATTCTGCAGCGAGCTCAGATGAATTAAATTCAGTTGCCTGGAATTTCTTTGAAAATGTAAACAATAAACCTTCTTTAGAAAAAGCTGTTGCTTGGGCTCAGGAATCTGTAAAGAAGAATGAGAGCTATGCTAATACAGATACATTAGCTAATCTTTACAATAAAATTGGTGATAAGAAAAATGCAAAAATTTGGGCTGAGAAATCAATTCAACTGGCAAAAAGCACAGGGGGAGATTCTTCAAACACAGAAAAATTATTACAAAGTCTTTAATGAAAAATTTTAAAAAAAACCGCAGATTACTTTGCGGTTTTTTTTGTGCTTGTCATATTATAATCAATCTTTTATAGATTTGGTTATACATTTATAGATTTGAATAATATTTAAGCTCTATTTTCATTTATTTTTTATAAATAATACGCGTAATAGGTTATGGGTTAATTTACAGGTATTGCATACAACATATCTTCACCCCAATACGTTCCTCCAAAAGAAACAAAAAGTTTGTTGGTTGATCCTCCGGTAAACTCTCCCCAAGCATAATAATAATAATACGTTTTTGGGGCACCGGATGTATTCTCAATTAATACATTTCCTCCTGTAAGTGCGTAAGGGGTATATCGGGTTGAACCACCACTAAATAAAGAAGCCATTGACACAATATCGGAACTTGGCGCTAATGTAGTTGGTGAATTTGAGAGACTAGATCGCAGCCATCCAAAATCATCTTCACTATTTCTATTATCCATTTTAAGCAGCATTGTTGAAGTCACCATCCATTTTCCAGGTGGAAGTGTAATAGTAGTACCCGTATATTTAGGAGTAATTCCGGTAATATCTGTACCAGCTCCCAAAACTCCTATTGCCGGCTTTTTTGAGGCTGTATTTAGCACCCATTTTGGAGCAGCTCCCGGACCATTTGATACAAGTACTTCCCCAGCCGCTCCCGCAGAACCCGGTGTAGAACCATTACCTCCAACATTTAGTTCATTAGTAATTTGCAGAGACCCATTAACATGAAGTGTTCTTTGTGGCATACCAGTTAATATCCCTGTAAATCCGCTAGGAAGTATATTGAAATATTTCAAATAATTCCCTCCATTACTATGTAATATTTGAAAAGTATTATCTGTTGCTGAAGCACTATTTTGTATGGTACCCATACCCCAAGAAGCACCGCCACCGTTGTAAGAGTTGAACCCCATATAAGCCGTATTATTAGCCGCAACCGGTGAAGTATTTATGATACGTAATTGTGTTGCTTCAGAAGTTCCTATTGCCTGCGCTACATCCAACTTTACACTTGGCGTAATAGTTCCTATTCCTACTCGATCATTTGCGGCATCTACAGATAATGTTGTTCCATCCACAGAGAAACCATTAGTTGCCGTTCCGTTAAAAGCTAGCGTATTAGCTCCTTGAGTTACGATTCTGTTTCCGGTAAGCGTACCATCGGAATTATAAATATTAACAGATGCTGATGTTGCATTTAATTTCACCCATACAGTACCATTATAGTAGTAATAGCCTACCGTGTCAATATTTACAGCTGTACCGGCTTGTGTTCCGTTTGCCACACCATTTACATAAATAAGGGTTGAGGTCTGAACCCCTTTCATACTTTGAGCTCTTTGTCTGTCAACTCTTGGGATCAATAATCCATCTACATTGGTAGTAGTGCCTGTAGCATTTTTAGCAGTAATATCTAAAGTAGAAGTCGGAGACGGTGTATTGATACCAACCTGAGCTATAACTAATGAAGAAACTCCTACAAGAGCAAATAAGCTTAAAAATTTTTTTTTCATAAGTGTTGTGTATTTTAATTTGTGTATTTTTTTTTACGGTGCGAAGAGAACAAAAAATAAGGAAACTGCAAAAAAAGCAGCATACCATTTATATACCATTTTCGTTTAACAAATTGAAAAACAGAATTATAAAAAACATTCATTATACTATATCTAATTTTTAAAAAAAATATAAAATCAAAGTAAAAAATTTTTCACTATACAGTGTTATTTCTTATGTAAGAATAAAAATTAATCACTTATTGAAGAAAAATATACACTCTGATATCACCTAAAATTACCTCATCTTCTTAAAGTTTAATTTTTATGATTGCTTTTAAAATTAAAAACAAAAAAAATCCGCCTTTCGACGGATTTTGCTAAGAGGAATTTCATTAAATATTTTTAGCTTAATAATTAATCCTATTAGTTATTTCCTATTTTATAAATTAATACCTGAGTTGATAATTTCACCAGTGTCATTCCCGGACCTGAACAATTTCCGGATTGTCCCCTTCCCAAACGTATCTGCCAAGTTTGTCCTGCAGGAACTGTCGTTGTATAATTAACAGTTCCCCCATGATTGGAAACTACTCCTTCAGAATGTACAGCGGTACTGTGTACTCTTTGTTCTACATTATTGAGTGGAAAATTTACAAAATATGAGCTAATTGTACATCCCGGACTATTGTGCACTCCTTCATACACAAAGGAGATCTGATATATTCCCTGTGGCAGAGTAACTGTGCTTGTTGCCGCATTATAGGTAAGACCACTTATCCCATTGGTTATCATTGACATTGGCACCACTTGAGATCCACCAATTCCTATTCCATTTAAAAAATCATTTTGGTCAGTATCTAATCTGAAAACAGCAGGTCTCGGTATACCCAAATCCTCTACTGTACCCAGTTTTTTAACAACGCCAGAAGGGTTTATTGCCATCAATTGATCCGTTCCTGAATTCCCGGCTACGACTCCATCCAAACGTAAAGGATCTGATCCCGCAGTAACGTGGAGCTTATTGGCAGGAGCTGCATTACCAATACCTATCCTGTCATTGGCTGCATCTACCGACAACGTTGTTCCGTCTACAGAAAAAGCATTCGTTGCTGTTCCGTTAAAGGTTAGCCTGTTCGCCCCTTGTGTTACTGTTCTGTTTCCTGTAAGTGTTCCGTCCGAATTATAAATATTTACACTTGCAGGCAATGCCTGCCAAGTTGGTGCAGTTCCGGCTCCTGCTGAAGTAAGAATCTGACCTGCTGTACCAGCGCTTCCTGCAGTAGTACCATTTCCTCCTACGTTTAATTCATTGGTAACCTGCAAAGATCCATTTACATGGAGTGTTCTTTGTGGTGTAGCAGTCAATATCCCTGTAAACCCTGTGTTTGGTCTTATGGTAAAAAATTTATTATAGTTACCTCCGCTACTAAACATAATGTGAAAGTTATTATCTGTTGCACTGGCACTGTTTTGTATAGTACCCATGCCCCAGGTAGCACCTCCACCATTATAAGAATTAAAGCCCATAAGAGCAGTGTTATTAGCTGCTACCGGTGAGGTATTTATAATACGAAACTGGGTTGCTTCAGAAGTTCCTATTGCCTGTGCTACATCTAACTTTACACTCGGCGTAGTAGTTCCTATTCCCACTCTATCATTTGCGGCATCTACTGATAATGTTGTTCCGTCTACAGAGAAGGCATTGGTTGCCGTTCCGTTAAATGCTAATGTTTTATCAGCCTGCGTTACAACTCTGTTTCCGGTAAGCGTACCGTCGGAATTATAAATATTTACACCGGATGATGATGATAATTTCGCCCAAACTGTTCCGTTGTAATAATAGTATCCTACTGCATCTATATTTACGGCTGTTCCGGTTTGTGTCCCACTACCGGCATTATTAACATAAATTATCGTTGAGGTCTGAACCCCTGCCATACTTTGAGCTCTTTGTCTGTCAACTCTTGGGATCAACAATCCATCTACATTGGTAGTAGTGCCTGTAGCATTTTTTGCAACAATATCCAAAGTGGAACCGGGAGATGATGTATTTATACCAACTTGGGCTATTACTAAAGAAGAAGCTCCTACAAGGGCAACTAAGGTTAAAAAATTTTTTTTCATTAGTGTTATGATTTTAATTTGTGTATTTTTTTCACAGTGCGAAGTGAAGAAAAATTAAGGAAATTGCAAAAAAAACGGTATACCATTTATATACTATTTTAGTTTAACAATATGAAAACCAAAGTTATAAAATTCTTCCACTATAACATATCTGATTAAAAAAAACAAAAAATCAAATCAAAAAAATTTTTCACTACATAGTGTTATTTCTTATATGAGAATAAAAATTAATCACATATCAAAGAAAAATATACATTATGAACTTATTTAAAATCACCTCATCTACTTAAAATTTATTTTTATAATTGTTTTTAATTTTAAAAAAAAAAAAACCGCCTTTCGACGGATTTTTTAAGATGAATTTCATCAAAAATTTCATCTGTTTTTTAATAATTAATCCTATTAGTTATTTCCTATTTTATAAATCAATACCTGAGTTGATAATCCAGCAAGTAACATTCCAGCACCTAAGCAATTTCCGGATTGCCCTCTTCCTAAACTTATCTGCCAGGTTTTTCCTGCAGGTACTGTTGTTGTATAATTAACAGTTCCCCCATGATTAGAATTTGCTCCTTGAACATGCGAAGCTGTGTTATGTACCCTTTGAATTCCAGCATTCAGCGGAAAATCAACAAAGTATGAGCTTATCGTACATCCCGTAGCATTATGAGCTGCTTCATATACAAATGCAATCTGATATAATCCCTGTGGCAGAGTAACTGTACTTGTTGCCGCATTATAGGTAAGTCCGTTTATACCATTGGCAATCATTGTCATCGGTACTACTTGAGAAGTACCAATTCCTTGTGCAGATAAAAAATCATTTTGTTGAGTATCTAATCTGAAAACGGCAGGTCTCGGTATACCCAAATCCTCTACCGTACCTATTTTTTTAACAACGCCCGAAGGATTTATCGCCATCAATTGGTCCGTTCCCGCATTTCCGGTTGCCACCCCATCCAGACGTAGGGGATCTGTCGTTGCTACTACATGAAGATTATTAGCAGGCGCTATTGTACCGATACCGACCCTATTATTGGCTCCATCTACAGACAATGTAGTCCCGTCTACAGAAAAGGAATTCGTTGCGGTTCCATTAAAAGCCAATGTTCTTGCTCCCTGTGTTACCACTCTGTTTCCGGTAAGCGTTCCGTCTGAATTGTATATATTCAGATTAGCAGGAATATTTAAATTCTGCCATGTTGGTGCAGTTCCAGCTCCGGACGACACAAGATATTGTCCGGCTGTTCCGGCGCTTCCGGCTGTGGCTCCGTCTCCTCCTACATTTAACTCATTGGTAATCTGTAAATCGCCATTTACATGCAATTTTCTTTGAGGGGTCGCTGTTCCGATACCTGTATTTCCTGAAGGTATAATATTAAAGAATTTCTGGAAATTACCTCCATTACTATATACAATCTGAAAGTTATTATCTATAGCTGTTGCACTGTTCTGCTTAGATCCTATTGCCCACGTTGCACCGCCTCCGTTGTAAGAGTTGAAACCGATGTAGGCCGTATTGTCGGTAGCAACCGGCGAGGTATTCAAAATACGCAGATGTGTGCTTTCTGCAGTACCTATAGCCTGAGCAACGTCTAGTTTCACGGCCGGTGCTGCAGTTCCTATACCCACATTTCCTCCAGCCGCAACTCTCATTTTTTCAGTATTATTTGTTCTTACAACCATATCCTGATTGTCTATTGTACCCAAAAAGTTGGTGGCAGGCGTAGTTCCTGTATTACCTGTTAGACTCCAGTCATTATTAGGGGCTAGGTTTTGCCAAGTTGGTGCCGCTCCGGCTCCGGCCGATGTAAGAATCTGTCCCGCTGTTCCGGCGCTTCCCGCCGTTGTTGCATTACCGCCAACGTTTAATTCATTCGTTACCTGCAATCCGCCAGTTACATGAAGTTTTCTTTGTGGAGTTGCTGTTCCCACACCCATCCTGTCATTAGCAGCATCTACAGAAAGTGTAGATCCATCAACAGAAAATGCATTGGTTGCTGTTCCGTTGAAAGCTAATGTGTTTGCTCCCTGTGTTACGACTCTGTTTCCGGTAAGCGTTCCGTCTGAGTTGTAGATATTCACACTCGCAGGAGCTGCAGGTAATGCCTGCCATGTTGGCGCTGCTCCGGCTCCCGCAGAAGTCAGAACCTGACCTGTTGTTCCTGCGCTTCCGGCTGTGGCTCCGTCTCCTCCTACATTCAATTCATTGGTAATCTGCAAGCCTCCATTCACATGTAATCTTTTCTGAGGTGTAGAAGTTCCAATACCCGTATTTCCTGAAGGTACGATATTGAAGAATTTCTGAAAGCTACCTCCATTGCTATATACAATTTGAAAATTATTATCATTCGGAGCAGTACTATTTTGAAGCGCTCCGATTCCCCAAGTTACTCCGCCACTTGCATTATTTGAACTAAATCCAAGATATGAGGTATTATTAGCAGCCACGGGCGAGGTATTTCTCAAGGCAAGTATGGGAATTTCTGCTGTACTGGCAGCAGCATCTATTAAACTGTATCTGCCTGTTCCTGTAGGATTTGCAACCACATGAAATCTATTTTCCGGGGTTGTGGTTCCTATACCCACCCTATCATTGGCCGCATCTACAGACAAGGTAGTTCCATCCACTGAAAAAGCATTAGCAGCACTTCCGTTAAAGGCTAGCGTATTTGCACCTTGCGTTACGATTCTGTTTCCGGTAAGAGTTCCATCCGAATTGTAAATATTGACCGGGCTATTGGCTCCTAATTTCGTCCAGACCGTCCCGTTGAAGAAATAATATCCGACAGCATCAATCAATGCTGCAGTTCCGCTTGTTGATCCGTTGGCGATACTGTTTACGTAGATTAAAGTAGAAGTAGGTACTGCTGTCATACTTTGAGCTCTCAGCCTGTCTACCCTAGGAATAAGCAGCCCATCTACTGTACTTCCTGTGGTATTTTTGGCTGTCACATCCAATGTAGCAGCAGGAGATGTTGTATTTATTCCTACCTGACCATATATAACCGAAGAACAACCCAATAGAGCAATCAAAAGTGGTAATGTTTGTTTTTTCATCACATTTATTTTTAATAATTATAGTTACAAAACACTAATCTAAATTTTTTATTAAAATAGTAAAATATGAAACATGAATAATTATTTTTTATTAATAATTAAATTATGTTATAAAATAAATAATTTAAATTCGATTTAATAAATTAATTAGCAATAAGAAAATATTTTACATTTAGAAATAAACTATGAAATTATTTCAAATCTAAGAGCAGATAACACTTAAAAAAACAAAACAATTAATCAAAAAAAAACGAATTATGTTAACAACATTTATTAAAAATAAATGAACTAAAATTGTTAATAAAAAGTTAAATTACGATAATCTTTGCAAATAAATATTTTGTAAATGTTTATAAAATAAGAAGGTTAAACATTTAAACATAAAGTTACTTTTGACTAAAATCATTACATAAAAATAAAAAATCATCATTTTGTATAAATTTATCGATAAAGATGCAGCAAAAATCACTTCCACATTTGAACATTTTGAATGAAAAGCAAATGAATGTAAGTCAAACCTATTGTCGTTTTATATTTTAATCCCATTCCAACTCTACCATTAAGTGTATTAACAAAAAAGTTTACTTAAGTCTACTGAGAATCCTTTGAATAAACTCTTTGTAAATATAATAGGAAAAGTTAACCTCATAACTATTTAACCTTTAACAATATTTTTTTACAACAGGTAATATTGTAATATCTGTACAATGATCAATTATTTAACAGATGATTTAATATTGATTACCATAAAATTAGGAAATAGAAATTTTCATTTTTATTAAAAACCAACACAAACTTAATAGATACTTACAAGTTATATACTAAAAAAAGCCGCCTCAAATGATTTGAGACAGCTTTTATAGTACAGTAACCGATTCAGTTAAAAAATACTAATTCGTTATATACTATTTTTGGTGAACTTTTCACTGATGATGATCAAATGAGAAATTAATTTGGGAACATTTCGCATATTTTTTCGCCACCAGTGAGATCTGTTCACGCGGGGAAAAAAAATCTTTTCAAAGATTATTTTTCAACTTGGGTGGCAGCACTTTCATTACTTGCCACTATAGTGTTTTGTGTTTTCTTTACCCCTAGCACAACCTGCATTTCTTTTACCTGCTGCAAAAGTTGCGCATATTTATTTTCCATGTCTGTTGCATTATCCACAGCTGCTGTAAGTTTTGCATTCTGCGCTTTAAGCTCATCAATCTGTTTTTGCTGATCCTGAATAGCTTTCACCAACAACGGCGTTACTTTACCGTAATCTACTGCCCAAGGATTTTTTCCGGCGTCTTCACCACCTTTTGTAACCGCTACCGGGAAAACCGTATGAAGCTGCTGAGCAATAAAACCTGTTTGCGGAGTTTTTCCTGAATCCGCTTTATAATTATAGTCACTTACCTGAATATTCATAACATCTTTAATTCCAAAATGAGTAGGTTTGATATTTTCTTTCAGACGTACATCTGAAGTTGTATTATACGCGATTGAGGTTGCAGTATTACTGGTAATTGTACCTACCGTTGATCCATTGGCAATAAAATTCATCCATACATCACCCGAAACAGCCGCAGCCGCTTTTCTCAACTGTATTACCCCTCCTGCAAGCGTAGCCGCAGATGAAGTCATACTCTGCACAACAGCAGCAGTACTATTGGCTGTTAACAAACCGTTCAACTGAATATTGCCATTATGTGTAGCTAAACCACCAGCAGTATACCCGTTAGACATCGTAGTAGTTCCTGATACTTTCGCATTACCGATAACATCAAGTGCCGAAGTAGGATTAGGATTATTGATACCAAAAAATGCTGAGGCTCCGGTAGACGGCGCACTTGGTTTTATCGTTACCAATTTAATATAAGAACTTCCTCCACTATACAAGAAATTAAAACTGCTATCAAAAGGACTTGTACTCTGTTGCTCGGAACCTATCCCCCATGTAGAACCACCGCCATTGTAAGCATTAAAACCAATAATAGCTTTGTTACCAGTTGCAACCGGGGATATATTACTTACACGGGCAATAGGATTTTCTGTAGTTCCTGCTGGATCCGCCATATTAATCCTAATTGTCGGGCTTGGATCTGTCCCTAATCCAATATGTCCGGATGTAAGATCCATCAAAAAGTCGGAAGCATTATCTCTTGCAAGAATGAACAACCCGTTTCCAGAAGTCCCGATCGGGTTGATCCCCATAATAGCATCACGGGAAGCTCCACTTGCATTTTTAGCTGTAAAATGCTGAATGACAGCATTACCGTTCACATTATTTTCAACTCTTAGTCCAATATTATTTTCATGCCCAACAAGCCCCACAAAGGCTCCTTGAGTCCCGGAGTTTACCACATGAGTCGTTGCTAAAGGATTCGCAGTGCCAATACCTACATTTCCACCTGCTGCAACTCGCATTTTCTCAGTATTTCCAGTTCTGAAAACCAAAGGTTGAGCATCAGTCGTTCCTAAAAAGTTAGTCGCCGGATTTGTACCTGTATTTCCCAAAATATTCCAAGATACATTACCCACCGCCGCTGAAACATTTTGCCATGTAGGAGCTGCTCCCGGTCCTGCTGAAGCAAGGATTTGCCCTACCGTTCCTGCGCTTCCGGCTGTTGCTGCATCACCTCCGACATTCAGTTCATTCGTTAACTGCATACCTCCATTTACATGAAGCCTTCTCTGCGGTGTAGGTGTGCTTATTCCGACATTTCCTCCATACGTAACTCTAAAACGATCAATATATGAACTTCCTGTAGAATTTGCCATAAAAAAATCTTCCTGATTAGCAGTTGCCGTAACTACCGTTCCTATCCCCCAATTAGCACCTCCGGAAGTCGCACCGCTATTAGTAAAACCTAAAAGCGAATAATTTCCGGCAGCAGAGGGAGACGTATTTCTTAACGAAAGAATAGGAGCCTCAACCGTACCAACAGGCGCATCAATTAAACTATATCTACCTAAAACCGGCGCTGTAGTTACAACATGAAATTTATTCTGTGGCGCTGTAGTCCCAATTCCTACACGATCATTAGCCGCATCTACAGAAAAAGTATTTGCATCTACAGAGAAAGCATTTGCTGCTGTTCCCGTGAATGCCAATGTGCTTGCGTTCTGTGTTACAATTCTGTTTCCTGTAAGAGTTCCGTCGGAATTATAAATATTAACTCCAGTACTATTACCAGCACCTAGTTTTGTCCAGACCGTTCCGTCAAAGAAATAATATCCAACGGCATCTATAAGTGCTGCCGTACCGGATTGTGATCCACTGACAGCATTATTTACATATATTAAGGTTGAAGTAGGAACACCAGTCATAGTTTGAGCCTTTAGCCTATCGACTCTCGGTATCAGTAAACCTTCGACAGAAGCCCCGGTAGCATTTCTCGCAGTCACGTCCAAGGTTGCCGCAGGCGTTGTGGTGTTTACCCCTACCTGAGCAAATGCTAATAAGGGAAGCAGAAAAGTTGCAAGTAATAAATTCTTTTTCATTTCTTTAAGTTTTAAAGTTTAACAGTATAATATTTTGAAGAACCAATAATAATTATATTGATGTAAATTTAGTAAAATAATAATTTAATTTCGACATATTTCTCAAAAAAAAATAACATAATCAATTAAATAAACAAAAATTAACACAAAATAGTAAACAATCAATATTTATTTAATTTACAAAAAGATAGAAAAAATAGAAAAATATTAATTAAAATTTGAAAATGCACTGAATGTTAAACTATAAAATATATGATTCCGATCTAATTAAACGTTTAAATTAATTTTAACTATTTTTGGCTATTTATTTTTAAAAAAATATCATTTATGCCATTAAAAAAACCGCTTTAAACAATAAAACGGCTTTTTCTCAGAAATTGTTAACAGAATATTAATACTCAAATAAAATACTTCCCCAAGTGAATCCACTTCCGAAAGCTGATAAAAGAACTAAATCTCCTCTTTTTATTTTACCGAGCTCAATTGCTTCATTTAAAGCAATCGGAATAGATGCTGCAGTTGTATTTCCGTATTTCTGGATGTTATTATGGATTTTTTCATCCGGCAACCCAAATTTTTGCTGTACAAACTGAGCAATTCTTAAATTCGCCTGATGTGGAATAAACATATCAAGATCCTCAATCTTCTTTCCTGCTTTATCTAAAGCTTCCTGCATTGTTTCAGGAAATCTTGTTACCGCATGTTTGAAAACGAAATTTCCGTTCATGATAGGATATACTTCTTTATCAGTCACGTTTTCAGGTTCTTTTCTCATTCTGTCGCTCCACCCGTATTTAGATCCGGGGAACTGAGTACACAATTCATCCGCGTATTTCCCTTCAGAATGCATATTCATTGCTAAAATATCACCTGCATTGGCATCTTCACTTGCAGAAAGGACAACCGCCCCTGCTCCATCTCCGAAAATTACGGAAACTCCCCTTCCTTCATCAGAAAAATCTAATCCGAAGGAATGAACTTCAGCGCCAACCACCAAAATATTTTTATATGTTCCGGATTTTATGAAAGCATTGGCAACACTCATTGCATACACAAACCCTGAACACTGATTTCTCACATCCAAAGCTCCAATCGTATCACAACCTAACATATCCTGAAGCAAAACACCACAACCAGGAAAGTAATAATCTGGAGAAAGCGTTGCGAAAACAATATAGTCTATATCTTTAGCCGTTAAACCCGCTTTTTCCAGTGCTTTTTCAGAGGCTTTAAAACCTAAATAAGCAGTGGTTTCCTGAGAATCATTTCTGTTTTTACGGTGTCTTCTTTCTTTGATACCGGTTCTTTCTGTGATCCATTCATCATTTGTGGTCATTAATTTAGCTAGATCATCATTTGTTACAACATTATCCGGCACATAAAATCCGATTCCTTTTATTGTACTTTTAATCATATAGTTTTTTTAATTTTGCCAAAGATAAAACTTATTTAACACATAGTTTTTCAAAATATTAGTATTTTTACTTTATGCCAATTGATACGATATACAGAGACTCCCAGTGCGAATGGGTAGATGTAGAAGCTCCCACAGCAGAAGATATGAAATTTCTTCATGAAAGATACGAGATCAACAATCTTCTTCTGGAAGATACTTTAGACCCTAATCACTTACCAAAATATGAAGAGGATGGAAACGTAAAATTTTTCCTTTTCCGTGAAAGCACCGAGCTGGAAAGAAAAAACCTCAACACCATCAGTGATATCAGCACCAAGATCGGGATCTTTATTGTGGATAAAACCATCATTACCATCCACAGGATGAAGACCAAAAGCATTAATGAAACGAAAAAACAGCTTTCCGCTTCACAGACAGAAACAACGCCGCAGAATGTTGCTTTAATGATCGCTTTATTGTTGATGAAAAGTTTCGATGATGAGTCTGTAAGCTTAATGGAAACAATGGATAATATTGAAAATGAGATTTTTCTTAAAAATACAAATCATACCAATCAGATTCGAAGATTATACAAACTGAAAAGAAAATCAGGATTAAATTCAAGAGTATTGACGATTTCCACAGATGCAATTGATAAATTTAAACTTTTGGGATTACAGGATTCTGAAGTCGTCGATTTAAAGGATAAACACAAAGACGTTGTGGCCGATTTTGATCATCTCAATATACAGATCACCAACTTAATCGGGATGTTTTTAGCACTTTCGGATCAAAAAGCGAATCAGGTGATGAAAGTTTTAGCCATTTATTCCGTTTATTTTTTACCCATCACTTTTATTGCAGGTGTTTATGGGATGAACTTCGATAACATGCCTGAACTGCATACAAAACACGGATATTTTTATACTTTAGGCCTAATGGCTTTAATTGTAATCTCTACCTTTATATATGCAAGAAGAAAACAATGGTAAAATCACTTAATAATTAGCGTGAAAACACGTATGTTTTTAAGATTGATTTTAATTAATTTTACTGTAAGAATATCATTGCGAGGAGCGAAGCAAGCCTGTGCTGAGCCTGTCGAAGTAAAGCAATCTCTTTATAACCTTGATCTTTTAATGAACCTTGATGTGTTAAAATTTAAACCATTAAGATTTTAAGAATATTAAGCTTAGTAATACTTTTAAGAGATTGCTTCGTCGCTTCGCTCCTCGCAATGACACTAAGCTTAGCGTTTACCAATATCAAACAAAAAATTAAGCAAAAAACTAAAACACCAAACCACCATGAAAACCGAAATTCTTAACAAAATTCTTGAGGAAAATGTACTTTCCCGAGAAGCTAAAGACAAGCTTACAGCTTTGCATGAAAATATTTCGTCCAAAGAATTTTCTGATCTTCTGGATGCTCACGGAAATCAATATGTAGAATTTGTACAGGAAGGCGGCGGTGTTTGGGGAAGTGCATTGGTTGGTTATCTGTATGGTTTAGAAATCTTTGGGGTTCGCTTTCTGAAGATTGCAGGAACCAGCGCCGGAGCAATAAATACCATGTTGATTGCAGCGTGTAAAACTAAAGAAGAAGCTAAAAGTGAGGTCATCAAAGAAATACTTTTCAATTGGGATTTTTCAGATTTTATGGATGGGAAAACATATGTGAAAACTACCATTCATGCAATGCTGAACAACAAGAATTTCCTGAAAATAAATGCTATCATCGCAGCTGTAATCATGATTATTCTTATTACTATTCCGTTTGCGCTTTCTTCGGAAACTACGTTGAATGCAAAACTTCTTTTCCTTGTTCCGCTCATTCCGATTATCATTGCGTTTTTTTGTGTTAAAAAGTTTTATAATGATTTCAGAAAACAAAACAGCGGACTCAATCCCGGAAAAGCTTTTTTAGATCAAATGACCGATGTGATGAACGGATTCGGGATAAAAACCGTTGCCGAACTTAATGAAAAATTCATCCAAAAGGAACTTGAGCTTAACCTCAACTACCGTTACGGAAATGAACAGGAATATTATGCCATCGCATTAAACAGTATTGAAGAAATTAAGGTTAATAATTTAGAGCATATCGACAAGACACGCTACAAAATATTCTATGAAAGTGCTGTTAACAATGATTATTATAAAAACAATCCTTTCTATTTATTGAAATCAGAATACATTGTTATCACCACCGATATTAATGCTAAAATCAAGGTTGAACTTCCCACGATGGCCAATTTATACTGGTCTGAGGAGGAAATGAAACGTATCAGTCCGGCTGAGTTTGTACGTGCTTCGATGTCGGTTCCTTTCTTTTTTCAGCCTTTTCAAAAGATGATCGATAAGAGTGATGATTCTGTGAAATATGCGTGGAAATTCTGGATGAACACCAAGCCGGAAGACATCTACCCTTCCGGGGTTTTTATTGATGGCGGAAGTATTTCTAATTTCCCGATCGATCTTTTTCATTCGAGTGATGTCTTTTATCCGAGGATGCCTTTGTTTGGGGTACAGCTCACCAGCGACTCCGATATTCTGTCCGAAAAGGGAAAAACCAGCGAACAGATCCTGAAAACGCCTTTCTCATTTGCCGGAAATATCCTCAGCACTTTAAAAGGTTTCAATGATAAATCTTTCCTTACGAAACATACTTTCTACCATTCTTTCAGCATTCAAACCGTCAATTGCGGTGAAAGCAGCTGGCTGAATTTCTTTATGAAGAGAGAAGAAAAAGAAGACCTTTTCAACAGAGGTTTTGTGGCTGCTCTGGATTTCCTCAATCAATTCGACTGGGAAAAATACAAATGCGAAAGAATGATGCTTGCCATGAAGGAGAAAAAGATTTTGAAGCAGGAGGATACGAAAACGGTGGGGTAAGGAAATTTGAGTATTTTAGCTCCTAATTATTTCGTAAAATAAATGAAGAAAAGATATTTTTTTATTCTGGGAGTTTTAATGATTTTAATTTTCATTTCAATTCCTATTATTCATGTTTTCAAAACTAAATGGGGAGAATCTGAAAATAAAACTACTATTCCAAATGGTTATACTAATGATGCAAGCCAGTTAAATTTAACCAAAATAGATACTTTAATAAAAGTTCTTGAAACTAAACCTGAAATAGAAAAACAGCTTCGCCAAATATTAAAATATGCAAAGGAAAAGAATTTAAAAATTTCAATTGCAGGCGCACAACACAGTATGGGAGGACATTCTATTTATCCGAACGGAATTCTCCTCAATATGATCCCTTACAAGCAAATGGAACTTGATTCAAAAAATAATATTCTTACTATCGGATCAGGTGCGCTTTGGGAAGACGCAATTAAATATCTGGACAAGCATGGAAAATCAATTGCCGTAATGCAGGCTTTTAGTTCATTTTCAGTAGGCGGTTCTATGAGTGTTAATGGTCATGGCTGGCAAAAAGATTCACCACCAATTTCTTCAAGTGTAGTATCATTTACTTTAATGAAAGAGAATGGAGAAGTGATTAATTGCAGTAGAAATGAAAATCCTGAACTTTTCAAATTAGTTATTGGTGGATATGGGCTTTTCGGAATCATTCTCGATGTCAAGTTAAAAGTAGTTGATAATCTTGCTTTACAATATAAATACATTCGTTTAAGTTCAGACAATTATGTTGATTATTATAAAAAATTCATTTCAGATAATCCGAATGTGAACTTAGTTTTTGGCAGATTAAAAATATCCAATAAACGTTTTCTGGAAGATGCAACAATTAATTATTTTGAAAAAACAGATGAAAAAGCATTATTACTTCCTGCTCAAAATGCAAAAAACGAAGAAACAAAACGTTTAGTATTCAGAAGTACCGTAAACAGTGAGTATGGAAAAAGACTTCGATGGGATTTGGAAACAGGAATGAACAGAGTTACAAAAAATGCTGTTTATTCGAGAAATGAATTACTGAACGACCATGTTTCCCTAATAGAAAACAAAGATCCAAATTCAACAGATTTACTGCAGGAATATTTTATTCCGGAACGAAATTTCAATCAATTTATATTAGATATAAAGCCTATTTTAAAATTTTCTCAAATTGACTTACTCAATATTACCATTCGGGCGGTAAATAAAGATGAAGACAGCTATATGAATTATGCAAAGGAAAATGTTTTTGGTTTTGTTTTTCTGTTTAATCAAAAGAAAACAGATCAGCAGGAACACAAAATGAAAGTTCTTACCAACAAATTAGTAGACGAAGCTCTAAAAAATGAAGGAACATTTTATCTACCTTATCGACTTCACATAGACCGAGTTAAAATGAGAAAAGTGTATCCACAAACAGATTCATTTTTTCAACTCAAAAAGAAATATGATCCTAAAGAGATCTTTGAGAATAAATTTTATCTACATTATAAATAAAACCTAATGACAAAATACATCTGCCAATGCTGCGGCGAAGAAAAAGAAGATTGGCCTGCAATAGCCTATTCCGCTCCATACCCATATTTTCAATTGTCTGAAGAAGAATTGAAGAATTCTGAATTGACCTCAGATTTATGCATCATAAAATATTCTGATGAAACGTGCTACTTTGTGCGAGCAGTTCTCGTACAGGAAGTCAATGACAATTGCCAAGATCTTGAATATGGAATTTGGGTTTCATTAAGTGAGAAAAGCTTTAATGAATACGTTGAGAATTATGACAATGAAGATTTTGAAGGAGGATATTTCGGATGGCTCTCAAATTACCTTCCAGACTATGATTTTCAAAAAAGTATTCCTACCGACGTATTTGTCAACAATAAAGTAGGACGCCCTTTTGTTTATCCTCATGAAAGCTTTGAGCATCCTTTTGTTAATGATTTTTATAGTGGAATTTCAAAAGAGGAAGCGGAAAGGAGAATTGATATTGTTTTAAATAGAAATTAAATGAATTGGATCATCAGAAGTACAAAAATTGTAAAATTACACACCAACCTTTACGAAGTTATAAAACCAATTTGGGAAGGTCTTAGTGATTACGATTGGGTTCTAACAGATTTAGATTTTATGTCTGATGATGAAATACCTATTAATTTTGATAGAGATTATTTTGTTTTAAATAATGAAGAGTTTGAAACACTTTATCAATCTAGAACCCAAATAATTTGGGGAATTATTTCTGCTGTTCCTACAAACACTCAACTAGACCTTAACCTTATTTCAAATTTATCCGCAGAAGATGAAAAAGCATGGAAGCCTAATGAATTTTTAATTGAAGAATCATTTCTTGAAATTGTAGCATATGACAGCGGATATACTATCGTTAAATTCAAAGATGAAAAACTTTCAAATCAATTCAAAGAGTATTTTCAAGATCAAGCTATCGATTTACAAAATTTTAATAACAAATATATTAATTGAAAACAAAATTCTTTCAAAATAATTTTTTTCGTAATTTTAATACATAAAATATTAATCTATGAAAAACTCAATCTTCCTATTCATCCTGTTGGTTACCATCGGTTTCGGAACTTTTGCTAATGCTCAAAAAATAACTGATGGCCAGACTATAGATGTCAACGGCATGAGCGTCACGTTCAATATTACGAATAAAGAAAGCATTGAAGCGGGCGGAAAACCCTATGACCGCTACAAAGTTTCTGCTACGGTAAAAAACACTTCAGATAAATCTTATAATATCAGATTGTCTTCTTCTCCGCAAATTGTCAGTAATATCGGAATTGTAGAATTAGATTGCATCAACGCAACCGGAGCAAAACTGACTTCAAAAAAAATTGAATTAAAGATGAAAGCTCAAATGATTAATGTAACTTATTATGCTTACGATAAATCCGGAAAATATACCAATAGTATTATTCCTGTGATAGGAAGTTATTATTTTGATCAAGGAGATACAATTAGTGATAATGCTATTTTTATTGTTCCGCAAGGGCAGGCTCCTGATGTTACGGTGAGAAGTTTAAAATAAATTTATTTGTTAAGATTATTAAGATGCTTCGACTTCGCTCAGCATGACATTCCTAATACTAACCGTTTATTTTTAACAGAACAGTTGTAGCGATGTCATGCTGAGCGAAGTCGAAGCATCTAAATTTATATCTTATTCCACATCGGATCATGCTTCAGAACATCCTGAAATACAGGACAGCTTTCGTCATGACATCCCTTTAAAAATCCAATGCTCATCAGAAATTCGTTGACAATTTCTCCGCCAGTAAACTTGAATGTCTTTTTGAATATTTTCATCCATTCCTGTAATGTTTTTGGATGATGATACTCGAGCCATTTTTCGAATGACCCAAATTCTTTTTGCAGTCCGATGATGGTTTTGGCGTTTTCGATTGCGGCGTTTACTTTTAATTTATTTCTGATAATTCCGGGATCAGCCAAAAGTCTTTCACGGTCTTCTTCTGTGTAAGCCGCCACTTTTTGAATATTAAAATTGTCATAAGCTTTTCTGAAACTTTCTTCTTTCTTCAAAATCGTTTCCCAACTTAGTCCAGCCTGATTAATTTCCATGATTAATCTTCCGAACAATTCATTATCATCATGAATCGGAAATCCGTAATGATTATCGTGGTAATTTTTGTGAAGCTCTTTTCGGCTTTCGGGCTGCATTCCTGCTATCGCTGAACAATAACTCATTTTAATATATTTTCTGTTTTTGTTAAAAATTTTTTCAAGGCCTCTTTGATATCAATTCCGGTTCGGTCTGCTAAGATAATCAGCCACCAGATATTTTCGCCTAATTTATGTTCAAGTGCTTCTCTGGAGTTTGCTTTTGTCCATGTTTTTTCATGTGACATTACATTTCGTCCCACCAATCCTGCATCCGTAAGATAAGCTAAAGCGTCTTGTTCTAAAGTCCATTCTTTCCCATTTTGCTGAATTTCCAGCTGATGATATTTTTCTCTTATTTCTAAAGAGCGTTGTATGATTTTATCTAAATTATTATGATTCATTATTAAATTTTTGAAGAGATTGTTTGTATTCGTTGGGAGTAATTTCTGTTTTCTTTTTAAATAATTTACTGAAAGACTGTGGATGCTCAAAACCAAGCTGATAAGCCGTTTCAGAAACTGAAAATTGAGATTCTGAAAGGTATTCTTTGGCTTTTTCGATCAATTTATCATGAATATGCTGTTGCGCATTCTGTCCTGTATGATGGCGAAGCATATCACTTAAATATCTTGGTGTAAGGTTGAGTTGTGACGCTACATATTCTACAGTCGGAAGACCTTTTATTCCTTTTTCTTTATCGAAAAAATCATTCAGAAGATCTTCCATTTTAGACAACAAATCATTATTGACAGATTTTCTGGTGATAAATTGCCGGTTGTAAAAACGATTGCTGTACGTCAGTAATAGTTCTATCTGAGAAATGATAACATCCTGACTGAATTGGTCGATCCTTTCATTCAATTCATTCTGAATATTTTCAAAAATATCATAAATCGTTTTCTTTTCTTTTTCAGAAAGATACAAAGCTTCCGCAGCAGAATAGGAAAAAAAAGTATAGTCTTTTATTTTCTTCAGTAAAGAATAAGGTCTGATAAAATCGGGATGAATATGTAAAGACATTCCGCTGTAATCGGCTTCTTCATTATCCATTCTGAGGATCTGACCGGGTGATACGAAAGACATTCCGCCATTTTCGAAATCATAATATCCCTGCCCGTACCGAATTTTACCGTTGAATTTTGTTTTAAATGAAATTTTATAAAAATCCGATTTTGTTCCATTTTCAAAAGTTTTAGGATCAAAACGTGTTTTTCCGTAATCAATAATACTGATCAAAGGATGCAACGGCGCCGAAATGCCCATTGCTTCATGTAAAGCCGACAAAGATCGAAAGTGAACTGGTGACTGGCTGGTTTTCATAGTACAAATATAAGTTGAGATTGTGACAACTGTTTGTCAGGAGAGGGGAAATTTTGGATGGAAGCACGAGGCTAGAAGTATAAAAGTCACAAATTAACTTCAAACTTCCTTCTTCAAACTTCTGGTCTTTAAAACTTAAAATCCGATTTTATTTTCTGCACCTGAGCTTCGGCTCCGATTTCAGCTCTTTCGTTATATAAGGTGTTGGCATCTTTTCCTGCAACATATCTTAATTGATCTTTTCCGTCTGTGGCTGCTTCATAAATAACATTGGCAATATCTTCCGGTTTTGAATAATTTGCGATCTGTTCAGGACTGTAACCTTCCTGAACTTTAGCCATTAATTGTTGATAACCCTGATGTTGTGCTCCATCCAGAGAACGTCCTGCAAAATCGGTTTGTATACCTCCGGGAGCCACTACTTTTACTTTGATTCCGAACTGGGCCAATTCATAACCCAAACTTTCTGAAAATCCGTCCACCGCAAATTTTGTTGCACTGTAAATGGAGCATGTCGGAAAACCAATTAATCCGAAAGTTGAAGTGATATTAATTAAAATTCCATCTTTTTTCTCTCTGAAATAAGGTGTAAACCCTTTTGTAATACGGATAACTCCCATCAAATTGGTTTCAATCTGCTTTTTGATTTGCTCATCTGTAAAAGCTTCCAACGGGCCTACTAATCCATATCCTGCATTATTCAGAACAACATCTACTTGGTAATTGGTGAGAACATGGGCGATCGTTTCTTCAAGTTCTTTTGGATTAGCAACATCAAGTTTTAAAACTGTTACGTTTTCTAATTGGGTAAGTTCCGTTTCTGCTTCTGGTTTCCTCATCGTTGCGATAACATTCCAGCCTTTAGTTTGAAATAACTTTGCTGTCGTTTTTCCTAAACCAGATGATGCTCCTGTAATAAAAATTGTTTTTTGCATTATATGTAAATTTTATACTGCAAAGTTGCTCAGAAGTCAGAATTTAAAAGTAGCCAAATTGAGTTTGTTTGTAGCTGTTTTGACGAAAAAGTATACATTTGGTTTTTAGGAAATTATCAGACTTATTGAAAATTGTATTTAATAACAAAATTTATTGAAATGCTTTGTGAGCATAGGTTCACACAATTTCATTCTGCATTCTGTATGAGAACTCTAATTCTAAATACCTTTAACATACGAATATTTAATGAAGAATCTAGATTAAAAAAACATTATTGATATAAAATCCGTAGTTTTGTAAAAATGCAGAGCACCAGAACATATATTAATTTTTATAAAACAATTGTAGTTATTCTACTTTTGGCTTTTTCTTTATCGCCATGTTCTGTAAAAAGAGATGTTTTAGGTGTTTTTGATATTCAGCATGTTAATACTTTAAACAAAGTAAAAACGACCGTTAGTCCAACAGTCAATTGTGATTTTGCTCATCATAATTTTTCTTCAAAAACGTTAGTTTCAAAGGCAGATTTCAAGCTAAATGAAGTTTTTCCTTTTAAACTAAACTCAGTTTCAAATTTTTCTGAGGATACAATTACTCAAAACAATTACTCCGGAGCGACTTCCGGAAACAGCCCGCCAAAATATATTTTATTTAAACAATTGAGGTTGAATGTGATTTAGATTCAGTTCAAAGATCATTTTTAACATTCAATTATTTATAGTAAAATATCAATTCAATGAAAAATAATACCAATCAGCCTACTGATATGGCTGGTTTATATACGTTGTCGATCCGTATGGTTATCGGGTGGACTTACTTCTCAGCCTTTTGGCGCAGACTCGTTCTCGAAAATAAACTCGATCCTGATGAAGCAGGATATATCGGAGAAAAATTCAATCATTTTTTACCCAACGCTTTAGGAATCAAACCGATTATCGAATATTTGGTTACCCATCCTGAAGCTCTGCATACTTCGATGGTGACTTTTACGATTATTGAAGCTGTTGTGGGATTATTTATTATTTTAGGATTATTCACAAGATTAATGAGCATCGGGATTTTTGGTCTTGCGATGGGAATTTTATTAGGTTCCGGCTGGATAGGCACAACTTGTTTGGATGAATGGCAGATCGGCGTTCTAGGAATTGCGGGCGGATTTACTTTATTTCTCACAGGAAGCGGTTCTTATTCTTTAGATCATTATTTCTTGAAAAAAGACTTTAGTTTCACTCAGAAAATAGGGTTCAAATGGATTGGCTCAGGAACATTTCCTATTTTAAATCCTAAACTTTTTGTATTGACGGGTTCCATTTTCATTTTCGGACTTACGCTTTATACCAATCAGTATTTTCATGGTGGAGTTTGGGGAACTTTGCATAACAAATCAGTAAAACCAAAAGTTGAAATTTCAAATATTTCGCTAAACGATTCAGATTTAAAGTTTGAAGTATACAGAACTGAAGGTGTTGACGTTTATGGATCGTTTCTGATCGGAATACAAGTTTTAAATGAAAAAGGAGATATTTTAAAAGAAATAAATGGAACCGAACTTTCAAAATTTCCCAAGGAAAATATCAACAATCATTATGTTGCTAAAGTGAAATCAGGAAAGCACAGTTTAATAATACCGCTTGGAGCAAAAGCTGATTTAACTATTAAAATTGATGATATTCTTGCTCAAAAAGATGACATTCATACGTTGAAATTAATCGATATCAGTGGGATTGAATGGAAGGCGAGAATTAAATAATAATTTTTGAACCATTAAGTTTTTTAGTTAAGTGGTTAAGATTATTACGATAGATGCTTCGGCTACGCTAAGCATTTTCTTTTTTGTAAAGCCTTGACCACAAAAAATCCTCCGAAAAATTTCGGAGGATTTGTATTTATTTCAATACAATTTAGTGTACACCACTTAAATCTATTTTTTCTTTGCTTTTTCGTTCTTTTACCAATAAAATAAACGGAATACAAATTAAGAAGGCAATTCCTAAATAAAGGAAAACATCCATGTAAGACAACACTGTTGCCTGTTTCGTGACCGTAAGATCAAGCATTTTGTAAGCCGCATTCATTGCTGCATCGGGAGTCATGCCTTTCGCCATAAAACTTGCTTTTAATCCTGCCAATCTTTGCTGGACATCAAAGTCATTGGAATCTAAATGCGAGACCAAATTAACCCTGTATTTCTGACTGGCATTCGCAATAAATGTTGTGATGGCCGCAATCCCGAAAGATCCTCCCAGCTGTCTCATCATCCCTGTAAATGCTGCTCCTTGTCCAATTTCCTGACCTTTCAAAGTACTCAATGATAATGAGGTAATTGGAATAAACAATAATCCTAATCCGGCTCCTCTTACCATCAACATCCAGAAGAATGCGTCTTTACCGGTGTCGGGAGTTAGAATTTTATATCCCCAGAAACTATAAACGAAGAACGTAAATAATCCTAAAGAAACCAAAATCTGTTGTTTTACCCCTTTTGAAAGCAATTTACCAATAATTGGCATCATGAAAGCGGTTGTTAACGCCGCAGGAATCATTAATGCTCCGGATTCTAAGGCCGTCCATCCCAAAATACTCTGAGTATATAAAGGAACAATAAATGTTGAACCGTACAACCCAAATCCTAATACAAATGACATGACCGTTCCGATCCTTAAATTACTGTTTTTCAAAACCCTAAGCTCTACAATCGGATATTTGAACGTAAGTTCTCTCCAGAGGAACAAAATAAATCCTAACACTGCTGATACTGTGAATATTACAATCCATCCACTTGCAAACCAGTCTTCCTCATGCCCTCTTTCTAAAATATACTGTAATGAACCTACTGTAACTGCCAATAAAGCAATTCCTAACCAGTCTACATCTGAAGCTTTACGTTTTTCAGCATATTTCGGACTTTTTATAAACTGTAATGTCATTAAAGTTGCTGCTATCCCGATTGGAATATTAATATAGAAAATATATGGCCAACTGAAATTATCAACAATATAACCTCCTAATGGCGGACCTAATGTTGGGCCAATAATTACTCCCAGACCATAAATAGCCTGAGCCATACTTCTTTTTTCAATCGGATAAGATTCTGTGATAATGGTCTGCGATGTTACCAGTAAGGCTCCACCCCCAATTCCCTGACATAATCTAAAGAATACCAACTCCCAAATATTATCTGCATTACCGCATAAAAACGAGAACACGGTAAAAATGATAATAGAAGCTGCAAAGTAATTTCTTCGTCCAAACTGTTGAGAAAGCCAACTCGTCATCGGTACAACAATTACGTTACCAATGGCATACGCAGTAATTACCCAACCGACTTCAGAAAGTGTAGATCCCAGGTTACCTTTCATCTCGTTCAGGGCAACGTTCACAATCGTGGAATCCACAATTTCAAGCAAAGCACAAAGAATAGCCGTGATCGTAATGATCACTCTTCGGGCTCCATATTCTACTAATGAATCTTCCATAGTTTTTTTATAGGTACTAAAAAATTAAGAGATTATGAGATTTAGAAATTTTAGAAATAAGAACAAGCATTTTTACGAACTAACTTTGTTCTTTATTAAGTTTTCTGTTTGATTTTTAAGGTTTAAGCAAATATTAATACTCTATTTAAGCTAAAGCCATTTGAAATATTAATCATTTTATTAAACGGGCTAAAGCCCGCTCCTATTGATGAGCTTATCCGGATGTAAATTATTTAGTTATTAAATATTTAAATAATTCAAATCAAGCATCAATTTCTAAATCCCTTAATTCCTTATTATTTTTAATTATTTTTTAAAAGTGAATTGTCAATTATCAATCAACTACATGGTCAATTTTTACGACTTCATTTCCAATTTCATGATTGATTTTCATCTACAAAACCGATATCAACTTCGTTTGTCAGTTTTCAACTTCATTATACTTCTGCATTGAACTCCATCTGCAAAACCATCTTCATCGCCTCATTTCCTTCTTCATCACTGAATTCTTCCACAAGATCGGCATCAAACTTCATTATCAATTTTACTGCTCCATTTTCCTTTCACAATTGACTTGCTTCTGCAAAATTGACAATCCACTTATTTAAATATTATTTCAAAGTAACTTCGGCTTTCACATTCATTCCTGTTCTAAGCCTTTTAGCAACGTTTGGATCTAGTTTTACAAAGTCAATTTTCACAGGAAGTCTTTGTACAACTTTTACGAAGTTACCACTCGCATTATCCGGAGGAAGAATAGAGAATGTAGAACCTGTAGCCGGAGAGAATGAGCTTACTACACCATCAAATTCTGTGTCCGGGAAAGCATCGATTTCGATTTTTACTTTCTGACCTTCTACCATTTTATCAACCTGAGTTTCTTTAAAGTTGGCAACAACCCATTTTTGGTCATTTTTAACTAAACTGAATAACTGAGATCCCGCCTGTAAATACTGTCCTGCCTGAATTGGAACTTTTCCAACAAATCCGTCTTCCGGAGCAAGAATAATGGTGTAAGAAAGATTCAATCTTGCATTTTCTACATCAACTTCTCTTTGCTTAGCCACTGAACCTGCAACACTGATTTGTTGAGAACTTGCAGCCGTCTGAGAAGAAGCGATGCCGGTTTGTTGAGCAATTTGATTTCTCTGATCAACCAAAACCTGTAATTGTCTGTCTGCAGATTGTTTTGCAGCCAAAGCCTGCTCATATTGTTGTTCTGTAATTGAATGGTCTTTTACCAAAACAGAATATCTCTTTAAATCCTGATTAGTTTTCCAAACGTTTACTTTTGCAGCTTCAATTTGAGCATTTGCCGTTGTTACAGCTGCTTGTGAGCTTCCTATATTTTTAGATGTTGCTGTTGTACTTGCCTGAGCGTTTGAAATATTGCTTTTTGCAGTCGCTAAAGCTGCTTCAGCCTGCACCAAAGCCATCTTTTGATCTCTGTTATCAAGGATAACCAAAGTATCTCCTTTTTTAACAAACTGATTATCTTTTACTTTTACCTGCGTTACATATCCTGAAACTTTAGAGATCACAGGACTCATGTTTGAAGCGATCTGAGCATCATCAGTTTCTTCGTGAGTCTGTCCGTAAGAATATGTTCTGTATCCGTAGATCCCTCCCACTACTACGACAACCGCTAAAATGATTGGGAAAACTAAACTCTTTTTCTTTTTAGGTTCAGTTACTGGTGTATTATTATTTTCCATTTTTGGTCTTAATCTTATTTAATTGTTAAAGTTCCTGTAGTTTGTAATAGTTTTCTGTAAGCCAATGCTGCATCTGCTTTTGCGTTAATAACTCCAACATTTGAAGAAATCTGTGCTGCATCTGCATCCAACAATTCGGTCATGGTAGCCAAACCGTTGTCATATTTATTTTTTGTGATTCTGTAGTTTTCATTAGCCTGTTCAGCAGCTTTTTCATACACTGCGATTCTCTTTTTAGAATAATCTGTGTTTTGATATTCTCTGTTTACATCAAGCTTAATGTTGTCATTTAATAATTCATCGTTGGCAGCTAACTGCTTTTCTCTTGCCTGAGACTGTCTTAATGAAGAATTTTCTTTCCAAAGATTTGATAAATTATAAGAAATTCCAACTCCAATATTTACTGCATTGTAAATTGTAAGAAATTTCGGAATATCCGCCGCTACATAACCTCCTGTAAATGCAATTGAAGGAAGATTTTCAGCTTTTGCCGATTTAGATCCCAACTCAGCCGCTTTTCTTTGTTGAGCCAAAGCCTGTAAGTCTTTACGGTTTTCTCTGGCTTCGTTTACATAAAAATCAACTGCTTTTACATCAGAACCTTCGTCGATATAATTTTGATCAACTTCAATTTCTGTATTATCAGCTAATCCTAATAAAAGATCCATGTTGATGTTCGCAATATTGTAGTTGTTTTTAGCTTCCAATAATTGCAATTCGATATTTGAAGTCTGAAGATTTGCTTTTAAACGGTCATTTCTCGCGATAACTCCATTATTTTCAAGCTTAAGAAAAGTTTCGTCTCTTTTTTGAGAAGCGGTAAGATTTTCTTCTAAAACTTTGATTGACTGATTTGCTTTAAATAAATTATTATAAGCCTGAGCAACGTTGTAAGCAATGGCTATTTTATCATTTTCTGTGCTTAATTTTGATGCTTCCACCAAATATTTTGCAGACTGAATACCATATTTAATTCTTCCACCGTTGTAGATCGGAACACTAAGATTCACAGATCCATAAGCTACCTGATGAACTGTCGGGCTTTCTGCACCAGCACCTGATCCGGTAGAAAGTTTAAGATCAATCGTTGGTTTAATCGGAAGATACATATAGCTTCCGGAAACTTTCAATTCAGGAAGTTGTCTGTTCTTTGCTTCCAAAAGATCTGCAGTAGCTTCTTCAATTTTAGCTGCGTCAATCTTTAGGCTCTTGCTGTTTTGGATTCCCAACTGCACAGCTTCATCGAGAGTGAGTTTTTTTTTCTCCTGAGCATTTATGTTTGCAATTCCTATAAATAGAGAAAGTGCAAGAACTGAATTATTTATTCTCTTCATAACCTAAAAGGTCTTTTAGTATATATTTAATATGTTTATTGAGTTCCGTGTAATATTTTTCGTCAAAAACCTCTTCATCTTCAGTATCATTTAAAAATTCTTTATACATTTCTTTAGCATTTGATGCGTAGAATAATGTCCCACTCACTGTTGTATGAAGCAGATAAATAGGAGGATTTTTTGTGAAGACACCTTTCTCTAAACCACTTTCTAAAATCTTTGAATACATAGCAATAAAACCCATTTTCGTTTGTTTTAGAAACTCAACGATCTGGGGATTTTCTGCATGTAACTGCTCTCTCTGCATGATTCTGTAAAAACATTTATGATGTCTTATTCTTCCTGCAAACTGATCTACTATTTTTTCTATTTTTTCCCATTCATTGATGTCGGTTCTTTCCAAAATATCCTTGGAAAAGAATTGACCTTCATTCATTCTGTATTCAACTAATTTTTCGTACAGCTTTTCTTTAGAACCGAAATAGTAAGATATCATAGAAATATTTACATTCGCGGCTTTTGCGATCTCCCGAGTGGAAGTTCCTTCAAAACCCTTTTCGGCAAAGAGCTTCTCGGCAGCGAATAATATATTTTCTTCTTTTGAAATCATTATACTCTCATTTTTCAAGGTGCAAATTTACACAAGATCTTTAATAAATCAAACGATTGATTGATTATTTAATTAAAATTTAATATTCCTTACTATAACTCACTGAATAGTGTTAGAGTTCCGTTAAATAAATTTAAACTGATATGAATAAAACATTATTAATTCTATCTGTTGAATTATCCATTTTAGATAAAGATAATCCCCAAAATAGTAATGTAAATAAGAAGATTTTGTTAAATGTGAATGATGAATAGAGATTCTTTGCTCCTCATTTTACTTCATTCTGATCTAAGATTCGATGTAATTAAGAAAAATAACTATCAGTAATGAAAAAATAAACTCCGACAATAATGCCAGAGTTTATTTTTATGTGCTTTTATGAATATATCTTGATAATTTTATCCCCAAATCCGTCCAGATTATTTTAGGATTTCCGTTTCGGGTTAAATGGAGATCGGCAGTTGAAATTTCGTCCAGAATACTTTCGATATTGGCTCCACTGATGAATTTTGAAAATCCGGCCCAGTTAAAACCATTGGCATCAATTTTTTTATAAACCAGACTTTCCGACTGATAATTTTGAAGCAATGCTAATCTGAAAATCTCAGAACAATAGTTTAAAAAATTCTTTTGCTTTTCTCTGTTCCAGCCTGCGATTTCTCTAGCCCAAATAATAATACTTTTAAGAAATTCTGGTTTCTTTTTCACCATAAAGGCATCACGAACCCATTGAACAAACAATTTTTCAAACTCATCGCTTTTATTTCCTGAATTTAAAAGTTTGATAGCATCATTCAAATCTCCCTGAGCTTGATGAACAATTTCTCTCACTTTTTCATCAGTTACAGAAAAATTCTTTTTAAGATAATTTTCTATATCGTTATCATTAATTCTTGGGATCTCCACAACCTGCGTCCTGGAAAGAATCGTGGGAAGAATATCATTAATATCTTCGGCTGTAAGAAGGATAATTGTTTTTGCGGGTGGTTCTTCTAAAAATTTCAGGAACTTGTTGGAAGCGGCAGTATTCATTTTATCTGCTCTCCAGACGATCAGAATTTTAGTTCCACCTTCAAAGCTTTTAAGAGAAAATTTCTGGTTTTGATCATCAACTTCATCTGCAGAAATAAAGAGTTGCTTATTTTCAGACTCAAGAAAAGCCGTCCAATCATCATAGCTTGCATAAGGTGAAGCCATGATCATTTCTCTAAATTCTTCAAACTTATTTTTGCTTAAAGAGTTTCTGTTATCCGTAAAAACCGGGAAGCTGAAATGCAGATCTAGGTGATTCAAATGCTCTACTTTTGAAGCAGCATGCTCATTTTCACCTTTTAAAATTTCTTTTGCATACGCCAAAACCATCGGCAAAGTTCCATATCCTTCTTTTCCTATGAAAAGCTGGGCGTGGCTCACTCTGTTTTCGGCGATACTGTCTCTAAGAAGTTTTTTCAGATTTTCCTGTCCGGCGATGTTCTCCCAATTCATGTCCCAAAGATAAAAAATCTTCGCTCAATTTTTTAAAATTAAACTCGATTTAATATTTGGAAAAGTTGTTGGCATTAATTTTTCATTGAAAACATATAGTCAATTATGTTTTAAACTTATATAAAAGTTTCAAGCAAAGCTGTAGATATTATTTTGTTGGAGAATCGCAAAGGCGCAAAGATTTTAATTTTTATAACTTTTTTAAGGCGCAAGAAAATCAAAGATTTTCAGCAAACGTTAAGTAAAAAGCGATATAAATTTTATCTACGTTAAAATCCTTGCGCCTTAAAACATTGACTTTAATTATCATTCGCGCCTTTGCTATTTACAAACTATCAAAAAAAATTTAAACAGGTAAATCATATTGATAGGTTACATCAATAATTCAATTAGAATAAAATTAAATTTAAATTGCGTGCAATATAATTTTTAACAATACATTTGCTTAATAATTTTTAACCTAAAATATTGCACAGTTTTAAACCTGCAATCATTAAAATAAATCAAAATGAATAAAGAACTCGAACAGAAAATAAGAAGAATATTTGATAAACAAAAGGCCTTCTTTAAAACCAATCAAACTAAAGATATTGAATTCAGAAAAACTCAATTAAGGAAATTCCGTGAAATATTTCTGAGCCATACCGATGCACTTTGTGAAGCTTTAGATATAGATTTAGGAAAAAGCAGAAAGGAAGCCGAATATGTCGAGATACAAATCGTAAGCAGTGAACTTGATTATCTTCTGGAAAATATTAATGAATGGGCAAAACCAACCTTCGTACCATCAAAACCAAGCTCAACTGGCGAGGAAATTATAAGTAAAATAATCCATGAGCCTTATGGAGTTAATTATATTATCGGACCTTTCAACTACCCTGTTCAACTGACTTTTAGTCCGCTAATCGGAGCATTAATTTCGGGAAATACTGCCATCATAAAACCTTCTGAAAATACCCCTCACGTAGCAAAAGTTATTGATGATATCGTAAAAGAATCATTCGATGAAGCTTATGTAGCCGTAGTCCAAGGAGCAATTGAAGAAAATACGTTATTATTAAGCCTTCCGTTTGACTACATTTTCTTTACAGGAAGTCCGAATGTGGGCAAAATCGTTATGAAAGCTGCAGCAGAACAATTAATTCCTTTAACTCTTGAATTGGGAGGAAAATCTCCTACAATTATTCATAAAGATGCTGATCTGGATAAAGCCGTTCAGAAAATATCTTACGGAAAATGGATCAATTGCGGACAAACTTGTGTTGCTCCCGACTACATCTACATTCATGAATCTGTAAAAGATACTTTTATTGAAAAGTTCAGAACGTATTTAGAAACAACTTACCCTGAAGGATCTTTAGGAAAAATCGGAAAAATTGTTAATCAGACTCAAATTAAAAATCTTTCTGGTTACCTTGAAGCATCTCCGGAAAAAGTAATTTATGGCGGAAATTATGATCTTGAAACCCGTCATTTTGAAGCGACTTTGATGGATAATGTTACTTGGGATGATAAAGTAATGCAACAGGAAATTTTCGGACCGATCCTTCCAATTCTTACTTATAATGATATTGATGAAGCTTTAGAGGAAATAAATAATCGTCCAAAGCCATTAGCTTTATATATTTTCACCGAAAATCAAGAATTTGCAGACGATATTCTTAGTCGCACAACGAGCGGCGATGCGGAAATCAACAGTACAATTGTGCATGTCGGATCTCATTTTTTACCATTTGGTGGTGTAGGAACTTCCGGAATGGGAAAATATCACGGAAAATTCAGCTTTGAAAATTTCAGCCACACAAGATCTGTGCTTCAGGTGAAATAATTTTTGACTTAATTAAAACTATATAAAAGGTTGCTCTCATACGATGAGCAGCCTTTTTGAATTAATAAAATCGACATTTCAATTTACTGAAAATTACATTTTTTGCTTAAAGAGAAGCCCTTAACAAACTTTAACCTCAGGAAACTTTTACAATTCATTAATATTTAAGATATTTGCGCATTATTTTAAAAATAAAGAATGAAAAAAATCTTTGTACTATCATTCATATCAGTTGGATACTTCCTTAACGCGCAGAATTTGAGTAACTCACCTTATGCAACTTATGGAATTGGAGATGTAAAATATGATAATACGATTGAAACTGCTTCTATGGGAGGGATCTCCACAGCTTTTATAAGTGACTTTTCGAGTAGTTTCAACTTCGCAAACCCTGCAAATAATGCTAATTTCGAGCTTACAAGTATAAAATTGGAAGCTACCAACGAAAACAATTATTTCAAAACTGATTATAATAATACGAAGTCTACAAAACATTCTACGTATTTATCAAATATATCATTGGCATTTCCTTTGTCACCAAAGTTGAAATTGGGACTTTCATATCAGCCATACAGCTCTAAAAGCTACGATATTCTGAATTCTTCTACAATTACAAAAGAAGACGGAACAACGGCTACCGTTGCCAACAGATTTAAGGGAACAGGTACATTGAATACCGCACAAATAGCTTTGGGTTATAAAGTGTCTGATCAGTTCTCAGTAGGTGCAAGAGCAAATTACTATTTTGGTAACCTTTATGATACAAACGAAATAGCGATTTCAGATGCTGAGTTGATCAACGGTTATGAAACTAAAAATAGTATTAAAAACTTCAACTTTACGTTAGGAGCAAGTTACCAAAAACTGGATACCCGTAACGACCGTAAACTTACAATTGGTGCTACTACTACTTTTGGTAACACAAGTAATATGATGACTGACTATAAAAACAGTACCTATTACTACGCTGCCGGAGATGTAAAAACTGGAGAAAGCATTATTGAAGAAAAAAGTACAAGTTCTAAAAACCTTTTACCAATTCAGGCATCTCTTGGTGTAGGTTATGGTGAAGAAAACAAATGGTTCCTTTCCGGTCAGGTAGACTATAAAAAAGGAGAATCAATTGCTTACTTTGGAAAAAGTTTAGATCTTCAGGATTCTTACAGAATTTCTGCCGGAGGTTGGTATTTGCCAAACTATAACAACTTTAGAAATTATTTCTCAAGAGTTGTCTACAGATATGGTGCTTTCTATGAAAAAGGAAGCCTTCAAATTGCAGGTACAAACATCAACAAATTTGGTATCTCTGCAGGTGTACTTCTTCCGTTCAAAACAAGTAGCATAACAAGAATGAGTGGTCTTGAGCTTGGTTTGGAAGTAGGAAAAAGAGGAACTCTTAAAAATGGCTTGATCAATCAGAATTATGTTAACTTAAAAGTTGGTTTCAATTTTGCTGATAAGTGGTTCAGAAAGCGTTTGCTTGAATAAAAAATGAAGTTTGTAAAAAACATAGCATATAAAAATATAGCATACCTTTTTAGTTGTGCTATATTTTTTATATTGACATCTTGTGAAGAAGATCTTACCAAATCTAAAGGTCTTCAAACTAAAAATTTTCCTTCAACGATCATCTACAATGCTAAAATCGTTAAGAGAGATTCGGGTTTTATAAGCATGAAAGCACTCGCTCCTCTCATCGAAAAATATGAATTGATCGACAGTCCATATACCGTGGCTAACAAAGGTATCAATATTGAATTTTTTGACAAGAAAAAACCCAAGGTTCCCGGAAAGATCACTGCAAAATATGCCAGAATTTTTGAATATAAAAAGTTCTACGAAGCAAAAGGTGACGTAAGAATCACTACAAATGAAGGTCAGAGATTTGCAATGCAAAGTATTTTCTGGGATCAGAAAAAAAACCGTATTTATACTCGTGACACAGTATTTGTAACCATGGAAGACGGCTCTACGCTTATCGGTGCTAACGGTATGACGGCAAAAGATGACTTTTCTGAATATACTTTCTACAAAAATTCCGGAAATTTCAGCACAACCAAATTATCCGAATCTAAAAAATAAACATCTGCTATGATCTTGCATGCAATAGGATTAATGTCTGGAACCAGCCTGGATGGCTTGGATATCTGCTATGCAACATTCGAAAAGAAGGAAACCTGGAGTTTCCTGATCATAAAGGCAGAAACAATTCCTTATCCCAAAAACTGGGAAGACAAACTCCGTAATTCTATTCATCTTTCTGCAGAAGAATTATTAGAATTACATTCAGAATACGGTTTTTATTTAGGAAAACTCACTCAGAATTTCATTCAAAAATTTGATTTACAAAATATTGACCTGATCGCTTCTCACGGTCATACAGTTTTTCATCAGCCACAAAAAAAATTCACTTTACAGATTGGAGACGGAAGAGCTATCAAATTAGAAACTCATCTGCCTGTAATCTATGATTTCAGATCTCAAGACGTTTTGATGGGCGGAAATGGAGCGCCTTTGGTTCCTATTGGTGATGAATTATTGTTTTCACAGTATGATGCCTGTCTTAATTTAGGAGGCTTTTCAAATATTTCTTTAAAAATTAATGATAAAAGAATAGCTTTTGACATCGCTCCTGTTAATATCGTACTCAATAAATTAGTTCAGAAGTTCAATAAAAATTTTGACGAAAACGGAGATTTATCAAAAACAGGAAGTATAAATAAAGAATTATTATTAAAACTTAATTCTTTAGATTTTTACAAACAGTTTCATCCAAAATCATTGGGAATTGAATGGTGTAACGAAAATATTTTCTCTTTGTTTGAAAACATTGAAATTATTGATGTTTTAGCGACATTTACAGAACATGTAGCTCAACAAATTTCTAAAGTTATTAATGAAAATAAATTAAAAAATATCCTCTTTACGGGTGGCGGCACGTATAATACTTATTTAATTGAAAAAATAAAAGAAAAAACTACCGCTGAGATCATTATTCCCGAAAGAGAAATCATAGACTATAAAGAAGCACTGATCTTTGCTTTTATGGGTGTTTTAAGACTTAATAATGAGATTAATGTGCTTGCTTCTGCAACAGGAAGTTCATTCGATCATAGTTCAGGAGTTTTTGCATAGAAATAAAGAATAATTTTTTCAGAAAAAACTTTGTTTATTAAAACTACAATATCCAACAACCCAGAAGAAATCTTAAAACCCTCATAGTAAAAGTCTTTTCTTTAACCTTCTACTTCTATTAATTGCATAGGTAATTAAATACACGCATCGTAAAATCCTATTATTGAATAGTCAATATATAATAATGCGTAGTAAAATCCTATTATTGAATGGTCAATATATAATAACGTATGGTAAATTTTTATTATTGAATGAGAAAATCATATTATTCAATCAGCAATATCTAATCATCAATAGGAAACTTCTATTAACGGACCTGCAAAATCATGATCTTTAAATTTTATTGCATAAAAAAACCTCCATTACTGAAGGTTTCCTGTATTATTTATAAGCTTCGATCTTATCCGTTAAGGTATTAATGAAGTTTTGCAAAGGCTTTTCTACCATCATTTTGATAAATGGATTAAATTTTCCTTCAAAAAGCATCTGAACTTCAGTTTGATTTTCGCTGATCGGGTTCAAAGTTGCTGTTAATGCAAAATCTAAACTTGAACTTGCAGATTTTAAAACTGCTTTCTGGTCTGTAACTTCATCTATTTTTAAAGCGATTTCCGGCATTCCCTGTAACCCGAATTTAAAGCCATCTTCTCTGGTTTCAAACTTTTGAAGACCGTCCGGCATAAAATCTTTATAATTTTCAGGGGTTTTTAGTATTTCGGATAATTCTTTAGATGATTTATTGACAATAATCTTTCGTCCTTCTAAATTCATTTTTTATTTTTGTATTTAAATTCTTAATTAATTACAAATGTATAAAGTTTTTGTGAACGAAAAAAAATTATTGCTGTCTAAGCAATCCGAAGAGCTCGAAAAAAAGATCAGCTACGAAAGTTTCACAACTTTGGAGATCGCTTTAGATCTTTTGGAGAATACATCTGTAAAAGAAATAAATGTATTCGGCGAAAACATTGATGAGATCTGGGCAGAGTTTAAAAATCTTTTTAGAATAATAGAAGCTGCGGGAGGATTGGTAAGTAATGAAAAAGGCGATATGCTTTTCATCAAAAGGCTCGGAAAATGGGATCTTCCGAAAGGTAAAATGGAAAAAGGCGAATCCAGAGAAGAGTCTGCCGTAAGAGAAATTGAGGAAGAAACAGGCCTGAGTAATGTAGAACTGGTCAATTTCATCAACACCACTTACCATATTTACATTGAAAGAAATGGCGATAAGATCCTGAAATGCACCCATTGGTTTGAAATGAACTTCTTTGGAGAAGACACCTCAAAACCTCAGATCGAAGAAGGTATTACCGAAGTAGCCTGGAAAAACACCACTCAAATAGAAAATGAAGTTTTCCCAAGCACTTTTAAAAATATTGAACTGATTGTAAATGAATTCTGGAATACGAAGACTAAATAAAGTCTATCGATTTTTCCAGAGAAATTCCTCTTGAAGCTTTTAATAGAATATTTTCTGATTGAATAGTGTTCAGTTTTAAATATTCTATTAATTCTGCTGTATTTTGAAAAGCAAATGATGAAGGATTAACATTTTTAAAATGTCCTCCAACAGTTATTATTTCATTAAAGCCTAGATCCTGAGCTAATTTCAGGATGTTTTGATGTTCTTTTTCACTCTCCTCCCCTAGTTCCAGCATATCACCGATAATGATCGTTTTTGAACCTTCAAAAGTTATGAAATTATGCAAAGAAGCCGTCATAGAACTTGGATTGGCGTTATATGTATCGAGAACTAATGTTTTATCTTCTTTTTTAACGATTTGAGAACGCATATTCGTTGGCGTATAATTCTCAATAGCCTGTTTGATTTTGTCAAAATCGATTCCGAAATGTAGTCCTAAGCTCGCAGCAGCACAAAGATTGGTAAAATTGTATTCGCCGGTAAGTTTAGATAAGGCTTTATTATTCTGATATGATAATCCTACAAAATGTTCTTCAGAAAAGGATTCAAAATTATAGTCTGAACTTTCTTTTCCAAAAGTAATTTTCGGCTGATAAGTCTCTGTTTTCTCTGATTGGATTGGATCATTTTCGTTCACCAAAATAGTCTGATGATTATTTTTAAGATAATCATATAATTCAGATTTACCTTTTATTACGCCTTCAAATCCGCCAAAACCTTCTAAATGTGCCTTTCCGAAATTGGTAATATATCCAAAATTAGGCTGAGAAATTGTACAAAGCAGTTCAATTTCCTTTTGATGATTGGCACCCATTTCTATAACAGCCATTTCATGTTCTGGTTTGATAGAAAGTATTGTCAATGGAACACCAATGTGATTATTGAGATTACCATATGTATACTGTACATTATACTTTTCAGAAAGAACGGCATGAATGATCTCCTTCGTAGTAGTTTTCCCATTGCTTCCTGTAAGACCGATAATGGGGATCTGTAATTGATTTCTATGATGAATCGCCAGTTTTTGTAAAAACTCTAATGTAGAGGGAACATAGAAAATATTTTTGTCTTTATTTTCAAAGTCTTTCTGCTCTACTATCACAGCCAGAGCACCTTCATTTATCGCTTTTTCAGCAAATGTTGCAGCATTGAAATTCTCTCCGGAAAAAGCAAAGAAAATATCATTCTCACCTATTTTTCTGCTGTCTATGGTAACTCTGTTAGATTGTAAAAATAAAGAGTAAAACTGTTCTATATTCATAGCTCAAAAATAAAAAAACCTTCCAATAGTTTGGAAGGTTTTTGAAATTATTTTTTGATAAATATTATCTTCTAGTTCTAGCTTTTTCATTAGCTCTAGCATCCTGCGCAACACGGAATCCGATCCATGCATAAGCTTTACCTTGAGTCTTGTATCTTCTTTGACCTGGATCTAACCAATAAGCAGTATCCTGCCAAGAACCTCCTTTTACTACTCTCACATCGTTGTTCATAGCAGAAGTTCTGTCCTTAGTATCTTTTTGTAATACAACTTTACCGTTAGCATTTACAATAAACTTAGTTTTAGGAGAATTGTACATGTCGAAACCAGCAGCAGAATCACTAGCAGTTCTGTAATCTAAAGATGATTGTCTGTCACCATCTCTATAATCTCTATAATCTGCAATTGTTTCCCTCTCAAACTGACCCGGTAAGTTTTTGTAAACTAATCTACCGTCAGCTAAAGTATCGTATTTAATGTTGCTTTCGTCAACCATTTTGTAAGTTCCGTCTCCGTTCTTTACAACAGCTTGAGGCATGTTCCCTCTGTAATAGTTGAAATCACTGAAATTTTCATCGATAATTGGTCTGTAAACATCGGCAGTCCATTCGGAAACGTTACCGTACATACCATAGATACCTAGGTCGTTGGAAGGATATTGTCTAACATCTGCAGTTCTTGCAGCACCGTCATTTTTCCATCCTGCAATTCCTGAGTAATCACCAGTACCCATTTTGAAGTTTTCAAGGTACATACCTCTATCTCTTCCTTTAGTACCTCTTAGCAATTCAATTTCAGGTTTTTTACCTTTATATTGATTGTATTCTCTATTTTTAGCCATACCAAGAGCTGCATATTCCCATTCAACTTCTGTAGGAAGTCTGAATTTCGTTACCATAGCAGCGTTTGGAGCTCTGTTTGCAGCAAGTAATCTTTGGTTGGTACTTTTTATACCAATTTTTTGCTGCATTCTTTTTTCGTTAATATATCCCTGAATTTCCGGATCATTCGACTTGAATTTATCCATGTTAAATGCAGTTCCACCTTGGTTATTAGATTCATTGATATATAAATCTTTAGCAATTATTCCTGCTTGCATTAAAGCTTTTTCGTTCGCTCTATCTGACAACCACTCGCAGTATCTGTTAGCCTGCGTCCAAGATACACCTACTACCGGATAGTAATCGAATTCAGGAGAACGGAAATACGTTTCGTTGAAATCATTTCTAGATAGTTTGTTATCCCACAATAAGGTATCCGGCAAAGCACCGTTATAGATTTCCTTAAAGCTTGGATCACTTGGAGGGAATACATACTTCAACCATGTAAGGTATTCGCGGTATTCATAGTTAGTAATTTCTGTTTCTCCGATAAAGAATGAACTTACCTGCATTCTGCGGGGTGAGTTATTCCAATCGTGCATAACATCATCTTTCACTAATCCCATTGTAAAAGTTCCACCTTCTACATATACCATTCCTGGCCAACCTTTTTGCTTCTGTTGCTTTCCTGCAAAAAACCAACCCTGTTTTTCGTTTGGCTTCCAACCTGTCTTGCTGACAAATTTTTTAGTACCACCGCCTTTACTGGTACCTGACCCACCACAACTGGTTAATGCAAGTGTAGAACTCAATGCTATTAATGAAAACAACTTTAGTTTTTTCATAGTCGATTATAAATATTTTCAAAGTACAAAGAAAAAATAAATTATTCAATAAATCAAGTAAAGATTTGATTTTTTTGAAAAATGTTCACAAATTAATTTTATTGTATCGCAATTTAATTCTAAAATTTTCATTTATTTTGTAATTTAGAAATTTCAAAATCAAACATGAAACAAAAAATTACGCTTTTATTCCTATTAAGCTTTGTATCAGCGATTTGGGCTCAAAAAACAACCATCAATTGGGACGGTGCCAAAATTCAAGATTTCGGTGAAACAAAACTGAATCTCCCAAACTTTAAAAATGAGGGTTTTTCGTATGGCCAAAATAATGTTTTTATCACAACCAAACAAAAAATTGGAGAAAAGCAGCTAAAAATTTCTAATCTTGTTTGGGAAAATATTTCCAACAGAGATTTATTTGAATTAAATAAAGACTTGCTACCAAACTACGAAGTTACAGATATAGCATACTATTATCTTGAAGGCGAAAGATACGCCACCATGAATGTATCTCTTTTTAAAAACGTAAAAGGACGTGTTCAAAGATTATCTTCATTCGATGTTTCCGAAACATCCTTACCTAATAATTTTGGAAGCACCGCTAAAGTCGGAACAACAAACAACCCTTTTGCAACAGGAGGTTTTTATAAAATAAAAGTTGACAAATCCGGAATCTTTAAAATTACAAGACAGTTTTTACAAGATAACGGGATTAATCCTGCCTCTGTAAATCCGAGAAATTTCAGGATCTACGGTAACGGTGGAATTATGCTTCCCGAACACAACCAAGATGTAAAATACAGTGCTTTGCAAGAAAATGCCATACAGGTTGTAGGTGAAGATGACGGCGTGTGGAATGACAATGATTACGCTTTATTTTATGCACAGGGACCTACTGGATACAACCTATATGATACAGGAAATGGTAACGGTTTCAAGAGAGTGGAAACAAGAAATGACAGAGCAAATCATCTTAAAAATATTTATGAGGATTTTGCTTACTACTATATCAATTTTGACAAAGGACCGGGAAAAAGAGTACAGGCTGTGGACGCCAACTTACCTGCTTCCGCATTAATTACCAGATACGACGATTATCAGGTTATCAACAATGATCAAAAAAACTTATTGAAGGTTGGAAGAATATGGGTAGAAGACGCACCTTTTACGACAGAAAAAACAATTACGTTTACGACTAAATCACCTATTCTGGGAGGAGATATTGTAAGATACAGAACAAGGGTGATTGGTTATAAAGCTCAGCAAAATAACATTGTGATTAGTATTAACAATCAAAATTCTACTCCATTTTCGGTTCCTACCAATTCTTCGAATTATATTTACGATTTTTCTCCTGCAAGATATGAAGGTACAATAACCGGATTAAGCGGAAATCAGATTACCTTCAAATACACTCCGGATATTTCAGTAAATCCTAACGGAGTTTTCTATATGGATTATGTAGAAGCGCAGTATAAAGAAAACCTAAGTTTCAACGGTTCACAAATGAATTTCAGAGACTTTTCTCTTGCAAGCGGCACAAATACAGCGTATGGTTTCAGTATAGCCAATACTTCTGCAATGGAGCAGGTATGGGACGTTACAGATATCACCAATGCTAACAGAAGAGTGAATAAAGCGGCCGGTAATACTACTTTTAACTTCGGATACATCACTGGCGACCAAAATTTTAACAATGAATTTGTGGCATTTCGAGCAGACGCTGCTTTTTCGCCTCAGTTTGTTGAAAGAATAAACAATCAGGATCTTTCATCATTACAAAATGTAGATTATCTGATTCTTACAACTCCCGAAATGATGGGTCAGGCTCAAAGATTAGCCAATTATCATCAGACAAAAAGTAACTTCAATGTTCAGATAGTAGACGTTAGTAAAGTTTACAACGAATTTGGCAGCGGAAGCAGAGATCTTACAGCGATAAGAGATTTTGTTACGAAACTAAATACTCCGGTTGGAAGATTAAAATATGTATTTATTTTAGGAGATACCTCTTATGATTATAAAAACAGAATCTCGAATAACTCGAATGTTGTTTCAAGTTATGAAAGTGAAGATTCCGGAGATTTTGTAAATTCTTTCGTTACGGATGATTATATTGTAATGACACAACCACAAAGTGCTCAGTTTATCACAAGTAACCTTCCTGACCTTCCCGTTGGAAGAATTCCTGCAGCAAACACAACAGAAGCATCCAATATGATGGACAAAGTGCTTGCTTACTACAACAGTCTGCCAAGTCAGTCAACTCCTTTTGGAGAATGGCGTATGAAACTGGATTTTGTTGTGGATGATGATCACGATGAAAACACTACTGCTACCCCAATACCATTCCATACTACAATGAATAATGCTTTGGTAAGTGTTTTTGAACAAACAGGTCCTACTCTTAAGGAATATAATGTTAGAAAATTATATCTGGATGCCTTCCAGGCACAAAGTACAGCAGGTGGACAAAGATATCCACAGGTAAATCAGGCTATTTCTAATGATATTGGTAACAGCTTGTATCTTTTCTATTTCGGACATGGGGGTATCAATGGATGGGCACAGGAAAGAGTATTAACAACAGATGAAATTCAAAACTCTAATAATTTCTCGAATATTTACAGCAGATTTCCATTTGTATCAACAATAACATGTGAATTTACATTATGGGATGATCCTGAAACTTTCTCTGCGGGTGAACAGTTTATTAAATTAAAACAAGGCGGGGTTTCTACCATGATCACTTCAAGCCGTGCTGTAGGTATTGGTTACGGTATTTCATTTACAGATTTTTATACTAAAGAAATCTTCAAAATGGTAAATGATGATTTCATTTCTTTAGGAAATGCACATTTAAATGCCAAGAAATTAAAAGGAGCAGACTCTAATCACTTAAAAGTAAACCTGCTTGGTGATCCTGCGATGAAATTAAGCAGACCTCAAAGATTATTAGTAATTGATAATATCGAAACTCCGGTTCCGGGATTGATCAGAGGTCTTGATTTTGTAAAAGTGAAAGGACATATTAATAATTCAGGCGGAACACTTAACACAACCTTCAACGGAAGAGTTGTTATCAATATTTTCGATAAAAGATTAAACAAAAAAACACTAAATAACGATGGAAACCTTACTGTTCTTAACTATACAGAAGAAGGAAGTGCTATCGTAAAAGCTTCAGGAACAGCAGTAAATGGTGTTTTCACTGTAGAATTTTATGTTCCGAAGGATATTAACTATGCTATCGGAGAAGGAAGAATCTTAGCTTATGCTGATAACAAAGCTACAGACGTATTTAACAATCAAGCGGTACAGGTTGGAGATATTAACCCTAACGGAATTAATGACAGCGAACCTCCAAAAGTAAAATTATACATGAACAACACCAACTTCGCTAACGGAGGTATCACCAACCAAAGTCCGATGTTGTTGGCGTGTGTTACAGACGACACAGGAATAAATTCTACAGGATCTGGTATCGGTCACGATATTACAGTATATTTGGACGGTCAAATTATCAATACAGTTGTTTTAAATGATTTTTATGCTTCAGGAGAAGGAAACGGATGTTTAAGCCCAAGTTTAGCAGACTACCAGAAGGGGAATGTAACCTACCCTTTCAGGAATTTAGCGATAGGTCAACATCAGTTAACATTTAAAGTTTGGGATATAAACAATAATTCGACAACCTCTACGTTAGACTTTGAAGTTAAGGATGAAGCAGATCAGCATTTAACTATTAATAGACCCTTAAACTGGCCGAATCCATTTACCAACAAAACATATGTTCAGTTTGAGCATAATTGTGATGATATTTTAGATGTAAACGTTCAAATTTATACAATAACAGGAAAATTAGTAAAAACTATATCTCAACCAGTTGTTGCAGAACCTTTCCTACAGGGCTTTAGAACGCCACGTCAGGCAATAGAATGGGACGGAAGAGACGATTTTGGTTCAACAGTAGCAAAAGGTACGTATATTTTTAAGATATTTGCAAAAAGTCAAAACCAAGAAAAATGCAAAGGAAGTGCCACAGCTGTAGAAAAAATGGTACTTTTGAAATAAATTAAATAACAATAGATAATAATATTAATAAAAAACTGATAATATATAAAAGACAACATATGAATTTAACTACTAAACTGCTTTTAGGAATTGGGTTAGGTGCTGGTTTTTTAGGGTATGCTCAAGATCTAAGTCTTGTAAGACCTGTGTTAACCGGAGCTCCATTTTTAAGAATCGCGCCAGATGCTAGAGCCGGAGGTATGGGAGATCAAGGTGTAGTTACCTCTCCAGATGCGTTTTCTCAATTTTGGAATGCAGCGAAATATCCTTTTAGCAGATCAAGTTCTTCCGTAGGTATCAACTACACGCCTTATATGGGAAAACTTACCAATGATGTATTTTTACTATATGGTGCATTCCATAAGTTTCTGGGGCAGGAAGAAAGATCTACCATCTCTGCGAGTATTTATTACTTCAATATGGGTGAAGTAGATTTAACTCAATTAGTAGGTTCAGAAGTTACGTCTATGGGTACGTCTAAGCCAAACGAATTCTCAATTGACGTTGCGTATGGCTTGAAGCTTTCAGATTCTTACTCAATGGCTGTAACGGGTAGATATATTCGTTCAGATTTGGCCGGAGGTTTCAACACAGACACAACTCTTAAGCCTGCAAACTCATTTGCAGTAGACATTTCAGCTTACTATACATCTCCAAGATTCTCAAGTATCGGAGGATATGACGGAAAACTGAATGCAGGTTTAGCAATCCAGAACTTAGGTCCGAAACTAGATTATACAGGAAACGAAGAATCTAGATCTTATCTTCCGACAATGGCAAGATTAGGTATCGGTTACGATATGTTCCTTGATGATGTAAACAGAATTGGTCTTAGTGTTGAAGGATCTAAACTTTTAGTTCCGGGTTCAGAATTTATTGGGATGGATCCTAATACAAGACAACCGATGTACGCAGTACCAAACGTTGGTCCAATAGACGGTATCAGCAAATCTTTCAAAAATCCTAACAGTATCATGTATAGTGGTGCATTGGAATATTCTTACAACAACGCATTTGCTGTAAGAGGTGGTTACTTCCATGAAAGTGAAGAACAAGGGGCAAGACAATTTGCAACTGCAGGTATTGGTTTAAAATACAACTCTTTCGGACTTGATATTTCTTACCTTATCAATATGTCTAAAATTAATACAGCTTTAGATAACACTCTTCGTTTCGGGTTGACTTGGAACATCGGAGATGAAACTTCTAATGTTGATAATTAATACAATATAACATACAAGTTTATAAAAGCTCCATTTGATGGAGCTTTTTTTGTTTTTTAACACATAAATTTTATTATTTTTAAGAAGCTTTTTCCCGCTCTCCGCACTCGCTATTTCTTTTGTTTCTGCGCGGCGGCAAAGCCGCCGCGCAGAAACAAAAGAAATGAGCTCAAACAAATGCTTCGATCGGAGCTAGTTAATAACAGGCAAAAAAGTGGTATAAAATCCCTTTCTTCAAATGAATTTTTGACGGAATGGTTTAAATCTTGCTAAAAGAGAATTACAAAAGACAATTAAACTTATTATCAATATTAATAACATATTAAAAAAAATTCACAATTCACTGACGAAGTAAAACAGACAATTCATATTTAACTCTTATTTTTGTACTATGAACTATTCCGCGGAACTCAAAAAATTCGTTACCAGCCAATATGTATATTCTGCTATCAGGATTACACTGGCTACCGTTCTGCCATGTTTGGTTCTCGCCCACTTCGGAATTCTGAAAGAATATTTCCTCTTCCCTCTCGGAACCAGCTTTGTAGCACTTTGTGATCAACCAGGACCATTTATAAGAAGAAGAAATGCATTGACCTTTGCTATTTTCTGCTTCGTTTTTGTTGCGCTTATTGCAAGTTTAGTAATGCATGTTAAAATTCTGGTCTTTCTCGAACTTATTGTTTTCGGGATGTTTTTCTCGTTAATTGGGGTGTACGGACAAAGATTAGCTGCCGTTGGATCATTATCATTGGTCGTCATGGCGATCTTTATTGATGGCCATCTTACAGGAGCCAATATTTTTAAAAGTTTACTAATTTTCGCTTCGGGTTGTACATGGTTTTTATTAATATTCCTTATTGTTACAACGATTCAGCCATATAAACTGGCCAGTCAGATGATTGGTGAAAACTATCTGCAGTTAGCTGAATTTTTAAAAATTAAAGCCAACTATTATCAAAAAAATCCGGATTTCGATAAACTGACAACCCAAGTTATTGCCAAACAGATCGGAATTAAAAACCTTCAGGAAGAAACCCGAGAAACTGTTTTCAAGACTAGAACCATCGTTAATGAATCAACGACAACAAGCCGACTGCTGATGTTGATGTTCCTTAATTCCATGGACTTGCATGAAAAATTAATGACTTCCGAAAGTGACTATCAAAAGCTTCAACAAAGTTTTGAAGACAGTACAATCTTAGTTCATATCCACGATTATCTCAATTTATTGGCGGATGAAATTACCAATATCGGGATTTCTCTTCAAATCGGAACTCGTGCAAAACCGATGACCAATTTAGATTTAGCACATAAAAATCTAAATGCTCATTATTTCGAACTTAGAAATAAACAGCTGTCTCCCGATAATCTGGAAAATTTCATGATTTTACGCCAGATATTAATGCGTATTAATGAGATCACCAAAGAGATTAACGAGATCTACAAAGTATTTTCACAAAACGTAAAGCTGGCAAAAAGTCTTTCCACAGGATTGGACTTAAAGAAATTCATGCCTAATGAAGAGAAACTTAATTTTAAAGTTTTAAGAAACAACATTTCTTTATCTTCATCACATTTCAGGCATGCATTGAGAATTACCATTGCTTTATTAATAGGATATCTTTTTTCCATGTTCCAGTTCTTTGCAATTGGCCATGCCTATTGGATCTTAATTACGATAGTTGCCATTTTAAAGCCAGCCTACTCCATCACAAAACAGCGAAACTTACTTCGTCTGTACGGAACCATTGCCGGAGCTTCAGTTGCATACGCTATTTTGCATTTCGTACACATTAATGCCATTTTATTTAGCATCTTGCTTTTAAGTATGATCATGTGTTTCAGTTTTCTGAAAGGACGGTATTTTTGGGCAGTTTCATTTATGACGATATATGTTTTCCTGAGTTTTAATTTTTTAAGTCCGGGAAAAGTAGATGTTATTTTTAAAGACAGAATTGTAGATACCATCGTTGCAGGAATTATTGCTTTCATAGTTTCCTATATTGTTTTACCTGTTTGGGAACATACACAGAATTTAGATTTAATGAAAAAATCTGCGGAAAGCAATCTTATTTATTTTCAAAGTGTTATTTCTAAATTTTTAGAAGGAGATTTTGATCTTGAAGATTATAAAGTAAAACGTAAAAACGCCATCATCTCATTAGCCAACCTTTCCGACAATTTTCAGAGGATGATCTCTGAACCGAAAAATCAGCAGAAAAAACTGGAGGTTGTCCATCAGTTTGTGGCGACTTCGCATCTTATCACGGCTTATACCGCTTCCCTTTCTCAATATTCAAAAAATAATGAAAAATATCCTGAAATTGATGCTGAAAGCTGGAGCAGAAAAATAGAAGCCGAAATGCAGAAAGTCTCTGCCTTATTGAATGGCGATGAGATCAACGAAACCCTGAAAATGGAAAGCCGCATCGAGCCGGAAGATTCTTCCATCGATGATCTGATGCTGAAAAGGAGAACTGAAATTGAAGAAAACGAGATCGTAGACAGAAGAGATCCCGATAAAATCTCTCATTTAACGGAATTAAAAAATATTCATGATGTTTTGGAATTGATCTTTGATGTTGCCAAAGAACAAAGAAAGGTGATCGAAAAATACAAAAGTGAATCCGAGACTACAGAAACCGTTAAGGTTATTCCTCAACAATCGTAAAACAATAATCGTCGAAGAATTTCACGCGGGCTTTAAATTCATCAGAAAACTGATCATCATACACTCTGCAGCTTATGTCATGAAGATATTTTAATTCAAAAGGTTTTACCTCATAATTCTTCTTCAAAGACCAATATTTAGAATGGTGAATTTTGTACATACTTTCCTTCACGCTCCAAATAATTGTATAAAAAGTAGCTTCATTATCAAAAGGAATGAAACCTCGCTCGTTCTCGTACGTGAATTTGTCGATTACCCTTAAAATTTTAGAGTTGAATTTTTCAATATCAATTCCAATCTTATTTTTAGAAATGGCGATTGCGGCAAAAGGAAAAGAATGGGTGATAGAAATCTCTGCATCTTTAGGTGAAAGAAAAGGTTCTCTTTCCTTATATAATATCTTGGAGTTTGGTTTTAAGCCTTTGAACATTTTTCTCACCATCAATACTTCCAACAATTTTTTGGGATGATAATCTTTTACTTTTTCGGCATTTTCCGATTCTAAAAGTTCATCAATATTTAAATCTTCGGTTTCATCGTATTTCCATACGAGAATTGTGGCAGTATCATCAGAAAAATCGCGGTAAAGAGGCATTGCTAAATTTATTTAGTAAAATTAGTGAAAAAAATTGGGCTGGAAGCTAGGAGTTTGAAGAGGAAAGTTTTTACTACTAATCGGTAAACATATAGTTTGTCATGCTGGAGGCATCTTTACGTTGTACGTTTATGCATTGCTTAGAAGCTTTCAGCATAACAAACTGATCTTAAAATTTAGAATGAAATAAAATTGAAACAAAAAATTCACTCAAATCCTCAGATTCAAGTGAATTAAATATTATATAAAAGCTAAAAAATAGAGCAGTTAGTAGTAAAAACCTCCCACTTCCATCCTCCAACTTCCCTCTTAAAACTATTTTGATTGGTGATTCACATCATTTCTGTGCTCCATAATTTCTAAATTTTCATCTACAAAATAAGCACTCCCAAATCCGTTCACATAAGAACCTTTTACCGGATGTAAAGCGATAAGGATGAAATCTTTCATCTCAGCAATAACGTCAACTACTTTTCCGTGAGTTTCTTTTAGTTGACAAACAACAGAATTCCAAGTATCAGAATCTCTTTCAATTTGAGAAGTTGTAGCCTCAATTGTTAAACGCTCACGAGCATAGATCTGTTTTGTAGCAGATTCGTCTTCAATGAACATTACAGAAGTTTTTCTTTCTTCCGAAAGATTCTTCGTATGTTTTGCCATGAAAGAAACCAAAATATAAAACGTATTGTCTTGCTGTACAAATGGTGCATAGCTTGAATTAGGCGTTCCTTCTGCATCAACAGTAGCTAAAATTACACTTTTTGTATTTGCAATCAGTTCTTTTACTTTTGGAGTAAGAGGTTTTGCTTGTTTTTGAGCTTCGTCCTGTGTATTTGTATGATTCATAGTATAAAAATTTATCTCTGCAAAAATAGTTTATTTAGACTAAATAAATTTAATTTATGTAAAATTTCATATCAATCAACTGAATCTGCTGTTTTTGTATCTTAATTATTAATTGTAATTTTGCATCTTATTATAATTCGAATTAAAAATTATTCATAACATATGAGTACAACAACACAATACGTTCCTTACAAAGTTAAGGACATTTCCCTAGCAGAATGGGGAAGAAAAGAAATTACCCTTGCAGAGGCAGAAATGCCAGGTTTGATGTCTATCCGTGAAGAGTACGGACCATCTCAACCCCTTAAAGGAGCAAGAATCGCAGGATGTCTTCACATGACGATCCAGACAGCTGTTCTTATCGAAACTTTGGTAGCTTTAGGAGCTGAAGTTACTTGGTCTTCTTGTAATATTTTCTCTACACAAGATCACGCTGCTGCTGCAATTGCTGCTGCAGGAATCCCTGTTTACGCTTGGAAAGGTCTTAACGAGGAAGAATTTGACTGGTGTATCGAGCAGACTTTATTCTTTGGTGAAGACAGAAAACCATTGAACATGATTCTTGATGATGGTGGAGATTTAACAAACATGGTTTTTGATAAATACCCAGAATTCACAAAAGATATCAAAGGACTTTCTGAAGAAACTACTACAGGAGTACACAGATTGTACGAAAGAATGAAAAACGGAACTTTAGTAATGCCTGCAATCAACGTAAACGATTCAGTTACTAAATCTAAATTCGACAACAAATACGGATGTAAAGAATCTGCAGTAGATGCTGTAAGAAGAGCTACAGACCTTATGTTGGCTGGAAAAAGAGTGGTAGTTTGCGGATACGGAGACGTAGGTAAAGGTACTGCTGCATCTTTCAGAGGAGCTGGTTCTATCGTTACTGTTACTGAAATTGACCCAATTTGTGCTTTACAAGCTGCAATGGACGGTTTCGAAGTTAAAAGATTGGATACTGTGGTTGATAACGCAGATATCATCATCACAACTACTGGTAACTTCAACATCGTAAGAGGTGAGCATTTCCTTAAAATGAAAGATAAAGCTGTTGTTTGTAACATCGGTCACTTCGATAACGAAATCGATATGGCTTGGTTAAACGAAAACTATGGTTCTACAAAATCTGAAGTTAAGCCACAAGTAGACATCTATACAATTGAAGGTAAGGAAGTTATCATCCTTGCAGAAGGAAGATTGGTAAACTTAGGTTGTGCAACAGGACACCCAAGTTTCGTAATGTCTAACTCTTTCTCTAACCAAACTTTGGCTCAGATCGAATTATGGACAAACTCTGCTGCTTATGGAAACGAAGTTTACATGCTTCCTAAGCACTTAGATGAAAAAGTAGCTGCTCTTCACCTTAAGAAATTAAGCGTTGAGTTGGAAGTACTTTCTACTGAACAAGCTGAATACATCGGTGTTGACGTAAAAGGACCATTCAAACCTGAGTATTACAGATACTAAGAAATGTTATCCTGCGCTTGCCGAAGGATCTCAAAATATAGAAACTCTCCAATTTTTGGAGAGTTTTTTTGTTGTCATATATTTTAATTAAAAAAATTGACAAGCAAAGCAAATTGACCAGTCACCATTCACTTTTTTAGGAGCTTAATCCGGCTATTCGCTCATACTCCTCGCGCCTACGCACTCCAACACCTAAACCCTAAAACTCTCCCAGTCCTTGCTGTGGGGTAACCGCTGCTATCCGGGCTAGAATTTTAGGAATGGTGACTTCGGGAACCTCAGCCACAGGGAATTTTTGTCATTCTTTTCAACGTTTTTATGCAAAAAAAAAGACTTATTTATTACCGTATTTTCCCGATGTCAGGTTATATAAAAAATCGATATATTTGGCGTTTAACAAAAACAGTAAGTATGAAAAAACAAAATGTATCAAATGCATTTATAGCAGCATCTTGGGTTGCATTGGGAGCAGGAATGATCGGATTTATCGTAGGTCTTGTAAGAGCAGAAATGCTACTGAACGAAAAAGGATATTATTTCACCGTCCTACTCTACGGTTTATTTGCGGTTGTTTCTTTGCAGAAAGCAGTTCGTGACAGATTAGAGAACATCAAAGTGACAGATATTTATTACGGTATCTGTTGGTTTGCAACCTTATCTTCTATCATTTTATTAGCCATCGGATTATGGAATGCCACCATCCTTCCTAGTGAAAAAGGTTTTTATGGTTTTGCATTTTTACTGGCACTTTTCGGAGCCATCGCGGTTCAGAAAAATACTCGAGACAATATGCTTCAGGAATAATAAAAAAAATCCGTCTCACAACCAAAAAGTGAGACGGATTTTTTTTGTGAATTGTAAATGGTCAATTAGCTTTGCGGTCAATTTTAAATTGTAATGTAAATTCACCAATCACCATTCACCTTATTTATCATACTGATTCGGATGTTGAGCTTTGATGTCGTCAACAGTTCCCAATACTTTATCTTTTAAAGCTTCCTGATATTTCTGAAGTTTTTCAGCCACTTCAGCATTACCCGTTCCAATAATTTTTGCGGCTAAAATTCCGGCATTTAAAGCGCCATTCAAAGCTACGGTTGCCACAGGAATTCCGCCCGGCATTTGAAGGATAGACAATATAGAATCCCAACCGTCAATAGAATTACTAGACAAGATCGGAACTCCAATTACAGGTAAGGTCGTACAACTTGCCACCATTCCCGGAAGGTGTGCGGCACCTCCAGCTCCGGCAACAATTACTTTCAAACCTCTTTCCTGAGCTGTTTTAGCGTAATCAAACATTCTCTCCGGCGTTCTGTGAGCCGAAACTACCGTCAATTCATAAGGAATGTCCAATGTTTTTAAAAAATTCGCAGCCTGTTCCATGATCGGCAAGTCGCTCTGACTTCCCATAATAATTCCTACCATCTTCAATTTTATTAGATCTTCAAAGATAAAGAATTTTAAAATTGTAAAATAGTGAATTGTTAATGATGAATAGTGAATTTTGCTTCGCAAGTGAATTGACAATCATTAAACTTCCAAGTCGAAAATTGACAATGAAATGAATTCACTACTGACTATTCACTCCCTTCTGTTCCCATCCAAATTCATCAAACTGTACCCATTGTGTTCATTTCAAAAAAGATATATTTGTGAACCACTTTATTCTATTTTGAAAGATTACAAACTTATTTTTGCCGTCATTACCGTAGCTCTTGTTTGGGGTACCACTTTTTTGGCGATTCGCGTTGCGGTAGAAACTATTCCGGCATGGTTTGTAGCTGGGATCCGTCAGTTTTTAGCATCAGTTATTATGCTGATCGTTCTTCTTTCAAGAAAAGAATTTAAATGGATCGGCTGGAAAAACTTAGGCTATCAAATCATTTTCTCTTCATTAATGTTGGTCGTTGCCAACGGAATGACCACCGTTGCGGAAGAAACTGTATCAAGCAGTCTGGCTTCTCTTATAAGTGCGTCCTCTCCTATTCTCGTTTTTCTGGGAAGTGTGGCGATTGGTTTACAGAAATTTAGCTTTAGAGCTTTAATTGGTGTTCTGATGTGTTTCAGCGGAATATTGTTCATTTTCTGGGACGGAATCCAAGATCTTGCTAATCCTGACTACAGAATGGGAATTATTTTCCTTTTCTGCGCTATTGCAGGATGGGCTTCGGGAACCATTTTTACTAAAAAATTAAATATTCAGAGCGGGAATATTACCCTGAATCTATTTTATCAGTTTCTGTTTGCAGGAGTTATTCAGATCATCTTTGCTTTTATTTTTTCCAACCATTATAATTTTGAAAACTGGACTTTAAAAAGTATTTCTGCAATGATATATCTTTCTGTTTTCGGTTCTGTGGCGGCATTTTTTGCCTTTCATTATGCTTTAACCAAAATATCACCGGTTCAGGTTTCAATATTGGCTTATATCAACACCATCATTGCCATATTTCTAGGCTGGCTGATCATGGATGAAAATATTACCATTAAATTTATCATGGCTGCTATTCTCATTATTCTTGGTGTTTTTATTATTAATTATAAACCGGAGATGTTTAGAAAACAAAAAGTTGCGTGATTTTTATTAACTAAAATCTCCTGCTTTCAGGCGTTTTATTTCATTATTTCCGTTTTTTTACTTATATTGTTTAGACCAATGTCTATCTTATGCTAAAAAACACATTATTTATACTTCTGGCTATTCCTTTCTTTTTTATTAGCTGTAATGATAAAGAAAAGGAGAACAGTCTTATTTCCAGAGAACAGCAATTACTTCAAAAAGAAAAACTCTTTGCTCAAAAAGAATCCGAATATCAGGCATTATTGAAAATGAGAGACAGTATTTTTTCCAAAAAAGATTCTGTTACAATCGTTATGTGGCCTGCAGAAATTTCCGGAGACTGGACAGGAAAAGTAATTTGTACAGAATCCAACTGTAGTGATTATGTGGTGGGAGATCAACGCATAGATACCTGGGAATTTGACAGTGATTCTACCCAATTGGTTGGCAAAATCATTAACAATAATAATCTCGTAAGACTGTACGCCGGTAAATTCGACCATAACGAGATCAAGCTTAATTTTAAAACAGATTCTACCGCCAAAAAGAAAGTAGAAATGAATGTTTTGCTGAATGATATTTCCGACAACAAAATCAGAGGTACCAGAACAGTCACTGTAGATAATAACTGTCTTGCAAAATTCTCTGTAGAATTAGTACGCTCCACAAAATAAACATCTATGATCTTACTAAGCATACATAACCTGAGTCTTCCCATAGAAGATCCGGTATTAAAGTTCCTATTGGTTCTTATCATTATTCTTGCAGCTCCACTTTTGCTGAATAAAATTAAAGTTCCACACTTATTGGGATTAATTATTGCAGGTGCTGTGATCGGACCAAACGGTTTTAACGTCCTTTCAAGAGACAGCAGTATTGTGGTAACCGGGACTACCGGACTTCTTTACATCATGTTCCTTGCCGGACTTGAAATTGATATGGGAGATTTTAAGAAAAACAAATGGAAAAGTCTCACTTTCGGAATCTATACTTTTACTGTGCCTTTTATTTTAGGTTTTATCGGAGCGTATTACCTTTTGCACTTTAATATTCTTACTTCTGTACTTTTCGCGAGTTTGTTTTCTTCACATACTTTGATAGCCTATCCATTGGTCAGCAAATTGGGAATTGCAAAAAATATGGCCGTGAATATTACCGTTGGCGGAACAATGATCACAGACGTTTTAGCGCTTTTGGTTCTTGCTGTCGTCGTGGGAATGTCGCAAGGAGATGTCGGAACTGCATTTTGGGTAAAACTATCAGTTTCCTTTATTATTTTTGCCTTAATTGTACTCTTCATATTCCCTATAATTGGGCGTTGGTTCTTTAAAAAAGTGGATGATAAGATCTCACAATATATTTTTGTGTTGGTGATGATTTATCTGGCGGCGATGTTAGCAGAATTAGCAGGTGTAGAAGCCATTATCGGAGCATTTTTTGCAGGCTTGGCCTTAAACAGACTAATTCCGCATACCTCTTCATTGATGAACAGGGTTGAGTTTGTCGGGAACGCGATCTTCATTCCTTTCTTTTTGATCAGTGTAGGAATGTTGATTGATTTTAAAGTATTCTTTGAAAGTTTAGAAACCCTTGAAGTAGCCGGAATCATGCTTATCGCATCGATCGGAGGAAAATATCTGGCGGCTGTTGCCACTCAAAAAACATTTCGTCTTTCAAAAGATGAAGGAAAACTTATCTTTGGGTTAAGTTCGGCTTCTGCTGCTGCAACGTTAGCTTCTGTAATGGTTGGATACAACATTATTATTTCTGAAACTGAAACCGGAGAACCAATAAGATTATTAAATGAACATGTTTTGAATGGAAGTATTTTGCTGATCCTGATTTCATGCACGATATCATCATTTATTTCGATGGCGAGTGCACAAAAAATTGCAGAAAGTGACAATGAGGACACCGTTTCGGGAACTAATCATGAAGAAGAAAACATCCTTTTGGCCATTAACCATGAAGAAACCGTGGAAAGAATGGTCAACCTCGGAATTTTAGTAAAAGCTCATTCCAATACCGAAGATCTGTTTGCGCTGAATGTCATTAATGAAGATAAAAATGAATCTTCCGTAAAAAATGCAGAAAAACTATTGCATCAGGCAGTCGATGCTGCCGCTGCCGCTGATGTGAAATTACAGTCTTTAAAACGCTACGACAATGATGTCATCAATGGCGTCAACAACGTTATCAAAGAACAAAAAATCACCGATCTTATTATCGGACTTAAGGATGAAAAAGGTTTCTCCCCTTCTTTTGTTTACAATCTTTACAACGGTTATCTTCAGAATGATGATGTGAATGTTTTGGTCTATCATGCTGCACAACCTCTTTCAACCATTAAAAAATATGCGGTAATGATTCCCGAAAATGCTCATAAAGAAGCAGGATTTTTCCATGCACTTCTCAGAGTCTGGAATATTGCCAGAAACTCCGGTGCGACAGTAGTTTTCTACACTCCCGAGAATATTTTGGAGATTTTACAAAAGATCATTAAAAAAGCCAATATAGAAGCCGAATTTATCATCATGAACAGTTGGCGTGACGGAGAAAAAACCGCTGCGCAATTAAAAGAAGATGAAGCGCTTATCGTTTTTATGGCAAGAAGAGGAATGAAGTCTTATATTCCGCGAATGAGACTGATCCCTGAGCTTCTGAATAAATATTTAAATAATAACAATTATCTTTTGATTTTCCCGTTCTCAGAATTTGATAAGAATAATCCTGAAATTCGCTCTGTCGGAAATCATGGGGATTTTGTGGAAATTGGGAATGTGATTAAGAAGATTTTTAAGTAATTTGAATACAAATATATTAGAACTAATAATCTATGAAACAAACAATCAGTTTATTATTAATTTTTACGTCAGTAATCATTTTTGCTCAGGAAAAGGTTTATTCCGATAAAGATTTCCAACAAAAACTGGATTCTATCAAAGCTGAAGGGAATTTATTATATTCTCTTGAAAGCGCTTCTTGGAATTCCTCTGATTTAATACATGAAAATAAAAAAGTTCGTGATATTGCGGGAAATTATCTTACCTACAAAAGTAATGACACTATTAAAACCGTTTTCTTAAATAAAGATCAGAATCTTGTAGTTGCTGAATATTCTTTTAAAAATAATTTAAAAAAGGCAGTTAAAGAAAATTTTGAACAAAGAAAATTAAATGATGTAGAAACTAGTCTTAGGAATGTTCGTGTAAAAGTTATTTCTCAACTCTCTGACCCTAAATATGAGGTAGGAGCGCCAGAAGGCTTTACACTGAATATGATTACCATTCCTTTCAATGAAGGCTATAAAACCTATCTGATTCCTGGAACATCTCAATCTGGTATCATCCCATTCGGCAATGATTACTTATTCTATTCTGATAAAGAAGGTAATATTTATTCAAGTAAGAGATTCCATTCCAGGCTCATTCCAACAATGGCTGCAATGCCTGGCGGAGGTACTATGACTATGACAACTCATAGTCACTTAAGAACCAATCCGTTCATTTCTGCTACTGACATTTGTACTTTTAAACTTTATGCACCATTAACTACGTTAAATGAGTTTTCAGTTTATTCACCCGCATTAGGTGAATATATGAAATACAACTACAAAAAAGATGTATTGGAAAAGACTAAAAACCCATAAAATTAAATGAAAAAAGCCATAATAATTATTGTTTCAATAATTCTCGTAATCGTAATTTCATTTACGGTTTATTGGAATTTACCTATTGAAATTACCCGAAAATCTGATGTGAAATTTGGAAATCAATTGGTAGAAAATATAGAAGCTTATAAAACCAATAACAAAAAACTTCCTGAAAATCAAGACTGGAAAACACTTGAAAAACTAGGCTTCAAAAAAGAAAATTCGGGAATAAAACCGAATTATGCAACAGATAATAAAGGTTCCTACGAACTCATATATTTGGATGAATTTGACGGACCATACCTGATGTGGAATTCCCAAGAAAGAAAATGGACGATAGATTATCCTAAAATTCATGAATAAAAAAAGACTGCTTTTCGGCAGTCTTTTCATTTATAGTTAAGCTATTTAAGCAATCACTCTCACCATTTCTTTCACTTTCACCAACTTCTCCATCAGCTCTTCTTTCGAGTCTGCCAATACATTGATGTGTCCCATTTTTCTTCCGGGTTTGGTTTCGGTTTTTCCGTAAAGGTGAACGTAGGTTTTTGGCATTTTCAAGACATCATCCATCCCTTCGTAAATTACTTTTCCGGAAAATCCTTCTGCTCCAACCAAGTTCAACATTCCGCTGTATGTTAGAGAATCGGTATCTGCTAAAGGTAAGTTTTTTACCACGCGATACATTTGCTCGAACTGTGAATTCGCATTTCCCTCCTGACTTTGGTGTCCTGAATTATGCAATCTCGGAGCCGTTTCATTCACCCAAATTTTTCCTTCCTGATCTAAAAATAATTCGATCGCGAAAAGTCCTGGAGAATTGACAACCTCTAAAAATTTCTCTGTAATAGAATCAATTTGCTTTTGAATATCCTCACTTAAGAAAACCGGACAGATGTTGAAATCTAATAAATTCAATTTCGGATCTGCAACCATTTCTGTTACAGGAAAAGTCTTTGTTTCTCCGTTTTCATTTCTGGCAACAATCACAGAAAGTTCTTTATCGATATCAACCAGTTTTTCAAGGACAGAATCCTGCGTCCATAAATTTCTCAAATCTTCAGCAGTACGGATGATCTGTACACCTTTTCCATCATAACCACCCGTATTAAGCTTCTGTACGAAAGGAAAAGATATTTTGATCTCATCAGAACTTCCATCCATTATTTCAAATTCAGGGCTTGGGATGTTATGAGCTTGATAAAATTCCTTTTGAAGAATCTTTTGTTGAATAGTTTTAATAATTTTAGAATTCGGAACTACTTTTATTCCTTGGTTTTCAAGCTCGGCTAAAGCGTCAGCATTTACGTGCTCGATTTCGATCGTTACAACATCTTTGTCTTTACCGAAATTCAAAACCGTTTCAAAGTCATTGAAATTTCCCTGCGTAAAGTATGAGATATTGTGACAAGGAGCATCAGAAGCGGGATCCAGCGTATAAAACTGATCATCATATTTCAATGCTTCCTGAATCAACATTCTTCCTAATTGTCCACCACCTAAAATTCCTATTTTCATTCTTTCTTTTTATTTTTTTCTATTAGATTTAATTTAAAGCTAATTTTATTTTTAAACTTTATCGATTTTCAGATATCCCAATCCGATTTCATTTTCCTGATTCTCGACATCAGATTTAGTTAAAACAATCGAATATTTTTCTTTCATTTTTTCCGGGAGAATATCATTTACATTAAAAATATCGTCAATATCTACTCCATGCTTATCATCGACATGACTTACCGCGCCTTCAAAACCCATCGTTTTATAAAACTCTGTGTTTTTTGCTCTTTTGATGATCTCCCCCATTGATTTCCCTACCATTAAATGTTGTTCGTGAAATTCCTCAAAATGACCTCTTTTATATCCACCTAAATTCAGGAAATATAATTGCTCTTCTGAAATAGCATCGGTTTTTTCAACAATTTTCACTTCATATCCGTCTGCAAACTGTACTTTTTGATGACAGTCAAGGTGAATTTTACCGTCTGCTTCCTTCCAAAAGTCCTTCATATCCGGAACGAGATCTTTTAGATTTTCTGCTATTCCGAAAAATACGTCATGCTGCTCAATATTTCTACCTTTGGGAGTTGCTCCCAGAATCACATAAAATAAATTCATTTCTCTCTACGTTTTTGCAAAATTACATTAAAATAATCTTTTTTAAAAGTTTGTCAGACAACGCCAATAGTTTTATATTTGTAGCATGTCAGAAATCATTATTCTCTTTCTTGGAGCCATCTCGGCAGGGCTTTTGGGTTCGCTTACTGGTTTAGGAGGAGGAGTTATCATCATCCCTTTATTGACGCTGGGTTTCGGCGTTCCTATGCATTATGCTATCGGCGCTTCATTAATTTCTGTGATAGGAACTTCTTCGGGAGCAGCCGTTGCTTTCGTTAAAGAAGGCTTTACCAATATGAGAATCGGTATGTTTTTAGAGATTGGAACAACTGCAGGAGCAATTATTGGAGCTTTGGTTTCAGGGATGTTGAATCCGAATACGCTTGGGATCATTTTCGCAAGTATCCTTATTCTGACTGTTATTTTAAATCTTAAAGGAAAGCCCGATCATCAGGAACCTGTAATAAAAGGAAGTTTAGAAGAAAAACTGAAATTATACGGAACATTTCCTGACAAAGGCATTTTGAAAAGTTATTCTGCAAGAAATACAGTACCAGGATTTTTAATGATGATGTTTGCAGGAGCAATGTCCGGATTATTGGGAATCGGTTCCGGAGCATTGAAGGTTTTGGCAATGGATAATATGATGAGACTACCATTTAAGGTTTCTACTACAACCAGTAATTTTATGATCGGTGTAACCGCAGTTGCGAGTGCCATGATCTACTTCCAGAGAGGTGAAATTATTCCTGTTATTGCAGCTCCCGTTTTGGTTGGTGTTGTAGTTGGAAGTTTCATCGGTTCAAAAACGTTAATGGTTTCTAAGACAAAAAAACTGAAAACGTTCTTCGCCATTGTGATCACTATTTTGTCGATTTACATGATGTATAACGGTATCAATAAAAGTTTCAGATAATGAGAAAGAATTTCACAGATGTAGATTTAAACCGTTCCGTTGGAAATCTTTTGAGGCTGGGGGTTCTTTTATCGGTAGCCACATCGTTAATTGGTTTTATTAAACTTTTTTTCGAAGGCTTTGAAATGCCTAAAAAATACACCAGCTTAGATATCGGATCTTCATCTGAAAAGGTCTGGGGACAGTTCTGGCATTCTCTGTGTGCAGGAGAAGGAATGGCCATTATCCAACTAGGAATTCTTGTACTAATTATCACTCCTTTAATGAGAATCGTTTTTGCTTTGATAGGTTATCTTAAAGAAAAAGACTACGTTTATGTAGTCATTTCTTCGATTGTTTTAGCAATTATGGCGATAAGTTTCTTTACGGGGTACGCTCATTAATTTTTATATTTCATAAAACTCTAATGGTAATTTATCAGGATCTTGGGTAAAGAAAAACTCTTTTCCGGTGAATTCATCTATTCTTATGTCTTCACAGTTTAAACCTTTATTAATTAATTCCTGTCGTTTTTCATTGACATTTTCTACCGAAAAAGCTAAATGTCTTAAACCACATGATTCCGGTCGAGACGGTCTTTCTGGCGGGTTGGGAAATGAAAACAATTCGATGACATAATGCTCTCCGATAGCCAAATCTAATTTATAAGATTGTCTTTCTTCGCGATATACTTCACGAATGATATTTAATCCCATCACTTCTGTGTAGAATTTTTTGGAAACTTCGTAATCTGAACAGATGATTGCGATATGATGTATTTTCATTTTTAAATTTATTTCGAATTTTCGCAGTTTTCCTTTCTTCTGGTATCAATTAAATATTGAATTTTCCAGACATTATTTTGCTTTACCAATTGAAAACTATTCGCTCCACAATGTAAGAATTTTCCTTTATAATAAAACTGATACGGTGTAAAAACACTCGCCAGATTTCCATCAATATGAATAGATTCGATGGTTATTCTTTCATCAAGATCATCTTTTGAAGCTTTGGAAATTGAAGAAATAAAATCAGTGATATTCTCCGTTTTTACCGTTCCGTCTTTTGCAATGGACTGAAGAATGGCCGTTTCCCAAAAAGCTGATTTTAACGACTCCTGATCTGCATTTTTCATACCAAGAAATAAATTTCGGATCGGTTTTTCAACATCCTGATTCGGATTATTTTGAGAGAAACAGAAACTGCTTAAAAATAAAGTGACAGCAAGTATTTTGTTCATTTTATTTTGATTTAATCTAATCAATAAAAATAGGAAAAATAAAATATAAACTTAACATTAATTTAAAAAGTAAAATCTTACTTTTATCACTTTATTTCAAGAAATATGTGGAATGCTTATCTTATTCTGGTTGCGCTGTTGCTCCTTTTAACGCTATTGCCTAAAATTCAAAATTCACATTGGATATTTAGGGTGCCCGAATTTGGTAAAATCCAGATCACATATTTTATTGTCATTACATTTATTTTGGGGTTTTTGGTAGATTCTCATTCAGAGTATTTTTGGTATTTTCAAGGGCTTTTAGGATTAATGTTTGTTCATCATGGTGTTATTTTGATCAAGTATACTTCGCTTTATCCGATAAAGAAACCTTCGAGACAGCAGAAATCATCTCAAAAAGTACATTTTATTTCAGCGAATGTGTATCAATTCAATACAGAATACAGCAGATTTATCAAATTAATAGAAAAATACAATCCTGAAATCTTTCTGACAATGGAAAGTAATGGAGATTGGGAAAAAGCAATGCAGCCTTTGGAAAAGGATTATCCGTATCAGCATAAAGTAACACTGGAAAATACCTATGGGATGCATTTTTATTCCAAAATTGAAATAAAGGACGCAAAAACCCATTATTTTGTGGCTGATGATATTCCGAGTATTGAAGTTCACTTAACTACTAAAGACGGATTTTCATTTGTCTTTTTTGGTGTTCATCCGCCTCCACCAAGTCCTACCGAAGAGGAAACTTCAAAAGAAAGAGACGGCGACCTGCTGAGTACTGCAAAACGTGTAACAAAAATTGATAAGCCTATAATTGTTGTGGGAGATTTTAATAATGTTGCATGGTCAAAATCGTCTATTCTGTTTAGAAAAACAAGCCATTTGATTGATCCAAGGATTGGTCGTGCTTTTGTTTCAACTTTTCATGCAAAATACCGTATGCTGAGATTTCCGATTGACCTGATGTTTCATAGTGAAGATATTTTTATTGAAAAACTTACCACTTTGGAGAATTTTGGTTCTGACCATCTTCCGGTTTACTGCGAATTTTTTATAGATCATCATAACGATGAGCAGGAAGAAAGAGTTGAGGAGGCAACTACTGAGGAGAAAATCCAAGCTGAAGAAATGATTCAGGAAGGAAAAGAAGAGGATGGAGAACGTGATGCGGTTGTGACTGAGGATTGATTTAAATATGTTTTGACTAAAGTCAATTCATTTCTATACAACAAAAACGGGCTAAAGCCCGTTACTATTGATATATTTAATATATTTTTATCTTGATTAAAACTTCATGACATCCTTCACTACTCCATTGTTTTGGGTGTGTTGTAATAATTCAGATTCAATAAAATATTTAATTTTTTCTTCTGAACCATCATTCGGGAATAAAAGATGAACGTTTGCACCTGCATCCAATGTAAAGAATAAAGGTAAATTAGTTTCTCTTCTGAAATCCCAGATCTTGTTGATTACTTCCAATGTTCCGACCTTCATTAAAATAAAAGCAGGATCGCTCATCATCATCATTGCGTGAAGCGTAAGAGCTTCGTGCTCAACTAATTTGATAAAGCTTTGCAAGTCACCCGTTTTTAAGATCTCAATCATCGGAATAAAATTTTCTCTTGCTTCCTGAAATCTTCTTTCTGCATACGGATTTGTATTCATCAAACCGTGTCCAACCGTCGAGGAAACCGTTTTCTGGCCTTCATGAATCAGCAGAACCCAGTCATTAAAATCCTTGAAAATCTCATGAATTTCATCATCCGAATATTGTACAGCATATAGATCTGAACTACCTCTAACCTGAGATTGTCCCCAAACAACCAATCCGTTGTAAAGACTTCTGCAAGCGCTTCCGCTCCCTAATCTAGCCAAAAATGACGCTTTTTTTAATGATTCTTCATCCGAAGTTTTCTCTGAAAAAACTTCATCCAATTTCATTAAACACTTTGCAATTGCTCCAAATCCTGAAGCTGAACTTGCAATTCCTGAACTGTGTGGGAATGTATTTTCTGTTCTGATGATATATTTACCTTCCAAGATCCAAGGCAAATACTGTTCGATATTTTTAAAGTATTTTTCAATTTTTTCAGCAAATTTTACTTCTTCATTTCCTGCTAAAAAAGTTTGTACAGAAAATGGTTCTCCAGCTAAAAATTCTACTGTAGTATTGGTTTTACAATGATTTAAAGTATAACTGATACTCGGATTTGCAGGAATCTGATTGTCATATTTCCCCCAATATTTTATTAAGGCAATATTTGATGGACAGCTTTCTGAAACTGTTTGCGAGCTTATCGTAAAGTCTTCTTTTCCTAAAAATTCTTGTGTTGTCATAATTTAATTTAAAATATTCTCTTGTCATTCTGAATGAAACGAAGTGGAATGAAAGAATCTCAATTAAGTCAAATATAAAAAAATATTATAGATTTCTTCGTTCCTCAGAATGACAGTCACTAATACATTTTCTCAATAATATCTGCATATTTTTTAAGAACTACATTTCTCTTCACCTTTAAAGTTGGCGTGATCTCGCCTGTGTTGATGTCGAATTCTGCAGGCATCAGAGTGAATTTCTTTACCTTTTCGAAATCAGACAGATCATGTTCCAGTTCAGCAATTTTATCTTTATATAAACGAATAATTTCGTCTTTTTTCACCAATTCTTCCCAGTTGGTGAATGGAATGTTATTTTTCTTTATATAATCTTGCAGAAACTCAAAATTAGGAACAATCAAAGCAGAAACAAACTGTCTTCCTTCTGCGATCAAAACAATCTGACTTATATAATTATTATTAGTCAAAAGATTCTCGATCTGCTGTGGCGCGATATATTTCCCGTTGGAAGTTTTCATTAAATCTTTGATCCTGTCTGTAATGATCAAATTTCCAGCATCGTCAATCTTTCCGGCATCACCTGTTTTAAACCAACCGTCTTCTGTGAAAACTTTTTGAGTTTCTTCCGGCTTGTTATAGTATCCTTTCATGATACCGTTTCCTTTCGCCTGAATTTCATCATTTTCTCCGATTCGAATCTCAACTCCCGGTAAAGGTTTTCCGCTTGTTGCATGCTCGAAATTTGTTAAAGGGAAAAGCGTCAAAGTTGCAGTAGTTTCTGTCAAACCATACCCAACCGTAACGTGAATTCCAACTGATTCAAAGAATTTTGTAACTTCAGGAGACAATGATGCTCCGCCACAAGGCAAGAACCAAAGTCGGCCACCCATTTTTTCTTTGATTTTACTGAAAACCAACATATCCGCAACAGATTCTTTTAGTTTTAATCCAAAAGGAATCGGCTTTTCATGCTGTTTCAATTCTCCGGTTTGCTTTCCTGTTTCTAAAGCCCAATTAAAGATCTTCTTTTTCAATGATGAACCTTCATCGGCTTTTTCTAATACTCCGGCATACACTTTCTGGAAAAATCTCGGAACGGCGCACATCATCGTAGGTTTTACCTCTTCCAATGCTTTTGCGATATTCTTTGGATCTTCCAGGAAATATACTCTTGCTCCGCCATACAAACAAAGCAAACTCCAGCATCTTTCGAAAACGTGACTTAAAGGTAAAAATGCTAAAGAAAGCTCTTCTTCGAAATTTTTAAATTTAAAAAATTCAAAATGAGCATCGAAAGCTTTGATGAAATTTCCGTGCGTCAGCATTACTCCTTTTGGCGTTCCTGTAGTTCCTGAAGTGTAGATCAAAGTGGCTACATCTTCATATTCCTTTTTAGAAATCTCTAGTTTTGAGGAAGCTTTTGCAATAAAATCTTCCAGATAAAAACTGCTGAATTCTTTTTTGATCCAGACTGCTTTTTTAGAAATGATAATTGTTTGAAGAGTATTTTCTTCTTTATGTAAAATATCCAGACAAGCGTCATATTGCGCCTGATCTCCCACCAAAATAATTTTAGCCTGAGAATCATTAATGATATATTCTGCCTGTTCAGCGTTGTTTGTAGAATAAATAGGAACCGTGATGGCTCCGATAGATATTGCAGCCAAATCAAAGATCATCCACTCAGAAGAATTGTCTGAGTAGATCGCGACTTTATCATTTTCCTGAATTCCTGCATTCTTCAGAGCATTGGCTGTTTTGAAGATCATTTCACCGAATTTCTTCCAGCTCAATTCCTTCCAGCCTTCTTTTTTCTTAAAACCAATAGCTGATTTTATGGGATGCTTTGTTACATTTTTATTGATAATTGCCTCTGCAAGATTCATTTATTTATTCAGCTTTTTTGTCGTTACTATAATTATTAAGATGAAAATCAACACTTTCCTGTACGGGAATGAACTGATAATTCAGCTTTTCTTTAATTTTTTGATTGGAAATTGTATTCATTGCAGTCACTGCTTCAATATTAGTTCTGGTCGCCATTTTTAATTGTGGAATTAACCATCCTAAAAAAATGTTCATCCATCTCCCCAAATTCAATTGTGTGTTGGATAAGATTTTAGCATCTTTTAGACCTGCTTTCTTTCTGATATAATTTCCAATATCAGCATATTTTTTATTTTCAGAAATAAGAATAAAACGTTCTCCGAAAATATTCTTTTCCATTAATTCAATGGCAATTTTTGCAACATCCAACACATCAACATAACATGTACCTCCTGAAAATGTAAAACCATTATTTTCAAAAGTAGAAAAAAGTTTTCCACTGCTTTGGCTCCAGTTTCCTGAACCGATAATGATTCCTGGATTGATGATAATTGTATTTAAACCTTCGGCGGATGCTCTCCAGACTTCCATTTCAGATAAATGCTTGGAAATTGCATAGGCAGAATGTTCTATTTTAGGATTAAAATCAGACTCTTCGTCCAATTCTCCTTTTTCATTAAAACCATCTAAAACGGCAATAGAACTTACATGTAAAAATTTCTTAACGTCAGAACCTTCACATGCAAATAAGAGATTTTCTGTACCCTTAATATTAACATGGTACATCTCTTTCTCATATTTTGGGTTAAAACTTACCTTTGCAGCACAGTGATAAACCTCATCTACTCCTTTTAAAGCATCCTGAAGAGAATTGATATCATCAAAATCTACATCGGTCCATTCAATTTTATTAAAAAAATCGTCAGGGCTTCCCGTATAAAATGTATACGAATGTTTTACTTCTTTTATATTGCTTGTAGGTCTTTTCGCAGCACGAACGTTTTTGCCTTTTTTAAGAAGCTCTAAAACGATTACTCTGCCTAAAATTCCGGTGGCACCCGTTACAAAAACCATCAATTATATTTCTACTTGATTGTTGACTAAATTATGACAATATTTTTTATTCGGCAATTCTTGGTTTTAATAAAAATCACTTAAAAATTGTATCTGCAAATTTGCGATTTTTAAAGGACAATTTCGATCTAGTTTCCTATTTAATTAGTGAATTTGTGTAAATTTTATTGGAGAATATCTTGTTGGAGAATCGCAAAGACACAAAGATTTTTATTTTTCAGACTGTTTTAAGACGCAAGAAAATACGAGATTTTCAGCAAGCGTTATATTCTAGTAATTATACATTCCTAAATTTTATCGGAGATAAAATCTTTGCGCCTTAAAGAAGAAATTTTAATTATAATTTGCGCCTTTGCGATTTTCCAACAATATAAAAATAAGAAAACGGGCTAAAGCCCGTTCCTATTGATATAAAACTCTTGTGTAATTCGTGGAATTAATTTGTGATTTTTGTGTTCAAAAGTTTAAGCTAAAACCATATTATCTCTTCTTGGCGCTTTATCACACAATACATCTGCAATACTTTTAGAAATAAGATTTCCTTCTGTAAGGTTATCTAGCCAGAAAAACTCTCCTGCGGCGTTGATTTCAATAAAATAATAATCATCTTCAGGAGAAACGATGATGTCTAGTGCGCCATAATCAACGTTGTAAACATCTAAAAGCTCTAAAACTTTTTGTTCAACATCTTTCGGAAGTTCAGTTGGAAGCCATTTATCAATTAAATTAACTCCATCTTTTCTCCAGTCAACTTTGGCATCTTCGAATTGTTGAGAATCAATTTCAAAAGCGTAAACATCCCGACCAACAACGGTTACACGAAGTTCCCTTTTCTTTTGAATCATTTTCTGAAACTGCATCGGACAGTATAAAAGTGACTCTAATTCTTCAAATTTATCTTCCTTAACAACATTCGTGAAAACTACACTTTCAACTCCGTCTTCATAAATGGCAAATCCGGTCTGCATTTTTGCTACAACGTTCTTATGTTTTATAATAAACTGTTTTGCTTCTTCAGGATTGTTGGTTAAGCAAGTTGCAGGAATTTTTAAACCAATTTTGTCTGCAATTTTAAGTTGTTCTTCTTTGCTGTCTAATCTTCTGTAAACGCTTGGTTTTCCTAAAGAATAGCAGTCAAAAGACTCCAGAAACCCGAAAAGTGTATTGCGGATTTCGCCCATTGCGGCTCCGTAAAACTTAGAATCCATTTCTTCTTTCAAACCGTTTCCGATATTGTAAGCTCTTCTGTACCAAACCGCTGCAACATCATCCAGACGAATTTTAGCATCAGCAGTTTCAAGAAAACTCACCCATTCTCCGTCTTGAAAAATAGTGGATAATTTATTTTGTAAAGGATATAAATCGACATCAAAACGGATCACTTCACAGTTATTTTTCTCAATATATTCTGTGACTTTTTCGATTGAAAAATTATCTCCAGTATGCGTAATTATTAAAATTTTATTCATTGGTTATTTTATTCTTTTTATAAGGTTATCGGCGATTCTTTCTGCAATGGGAAAATTAAGTTCTTTTTGCAACATCCCCCACTCTCCCTGCGGATTTACTTCGAGAAAATAGTATTTCCCATCTTTTCCTTTGATCATATCGATCGCTCCAAGATACAATTTCATTTCTTTCATCATTGAAGTCAGATTTGTTTTAATTTCTTCCGGAAGATCATATTCTGACCAGAGAAAACCTTCCTGAATAACTCTCCAGTCGGTATTTTCACTGTTATTAATTTTACCTGTGAAAAACTCACCATCTACATAAACAATTCTCAGTTCATATTCTTTTTCGATATATGGCTGAAAGATCATCGGACAATACGCAATATCAGCAATGTGTTCTAAATTATTTTCATCAATAATGGTTGTTGAAAGAAAATTTTCCCCATTCATCGATTTTGTAATCACACCATGAAGTTTTGCTATAGCCTTGCCATTGCAGTTTTCGTGGAAAAAGCTTAGAATTTTTTCTTCGTCATTAGAAAAAAGCGTTTTTGGAATGGTTAAATCAAACTTTTGAGCAATTTTAAGCTGATACATTTTGTTCCCATCAATCTTATTTTCAGATTCATAGGGATTGATCCACGGAAGATCTTCCAAAACTGTAAAAAGATTGTAACGAAGGCTTCCGTATTCTTTCAGGAAAATTTTCTCATAATCTTCATCAAGATCATCAGGAATGGTGATTCTCCATGATTTTCTATGCCATACCGCTTGTATATCTTTAGAGTTAAGAACATTTCCAAACTCATCAGTCAGTTCAAATGAATCTTGATTGATACTGATTTTCTGAAAATCATTAAGATGATCAGAATTAAGCCTGAAATAAGGGATATTTTTTGATCTCAGATAGTCAAAAAAGAGATCGATATTATAAAAATCGTTGGAATGGGTAATACAGAGAATCATTTGCCATGTTTTATTAAAAAAGGAAACTTAAAGTTTAAGTTCCCTTTTAAATATGATTTTGTTAATATGTTTTAATTATAAAAACAACTCATTTTTTATACACTTGGAGCATCATCGTCTCCATCAGAAGGATATTTCTGAGTCTGAGCCATGTCATATTGAGGCTTTGTAACGGTATCTAATACTGGTTTTGTAACCGTATCTCTTTCCGGAATTGTGATGTCAGTACCACCTTTTACCGTTTCAGGATCTTTAAGTTGTTTTTCTAAAAATGATGCAAAAAATGGCTTCTTTTTTGAATTTTCGTTTTTCATTATAATTATTGTTTTGGTTGAAATATTTCGCAGGAATACAAAAATCTTAATCTAGTTCTCCTGTTTCGTCGCTATCAGAAGGATATTTCATTGTTACCTGATCATTTTGTCTATTGGTAACTGTATCTCTTAGAACTGATGTTGTTGGAGAATCCTGAAGTGCAGTCGTTATTGCTCCTCCTTTTACCGTTTGAGGATCCTGAATTTGCTTCTCTAAAAATGATGCAAAAAATGGCTTTTTTAAATTCTTGTTTTTCATAATTCTTTCAATTTAAGGTTAAGATAATGATTGATTGAAACTTATGAAGCTTCACCTGTTTCGTCGCCGTCAGACGGATATTTCATTGTTACATTATCATACCCCGGCTTTGTAACAGTGTCCTGAAGTGCTGATGTCACATTATCCACAAGCACAGAAGTAACAGCTCCTCCTTTTATCTTTTCAGAATTATTGATTTGCTTCTCTAGAAAAGAGGCAAAAAACGGTTTTTTTAATTTTTTGTTTTTCATGGTTTTTGAATTTGGTATTAGTTTTAATTATTCAACAGAATCATCGCCATCAGAAGGATACTTCATGGTTACATGGTCTAATCCGGGCTTTGTAACACTATCCGAAAGTGCAGATGTCACATTGTCTTTTGTAGGAATTGTAACAGAATCTTCAAGAGCTGTTGTTATTTCCTGACCTCCGTTTACTTTTTCCGGATTCTTAACTTGTTTCTCTAAAAACGAAGCAAAAAACGGTTTTTTTGAATTTTTCTGTTTCATAAGTTGATATTATTAGTTATTTGATAAAACTAAAGTACAAAAAATTCAATACAGAGAGAAATAAATATCAGATTTAATAAAATTTTAACACAAATTCAATAATTTGAGAAATAAATTAATCTAAACCTAAAAATCCTCTAACAACATTCGCAAAATCAACAGGATTTTCTGCCTGAACCCAATGTCCGGCATTTTTCACAGTCACAATTTTAGCTTTTGGAAATTGCTGCTTGATCCCAAACTCATCCTGAGGAAGAATATAATTGGATTTTTCACCTGAAATAAATAATGTTTCTCCTTCAAAAACACCAAATTTGATAGCGTTTGAAACAAATTCTGTGTATTTTTCAGCTAACGTTTTAAGGTTAAATCTCCAGCTCAGCTTTTTATCATCATCCCAATATAAATTTTTAGCCAAAAACTGAATGGTAGATTTTTCGGGAATATATTGAGTTAAAACAGCCTCAACCTCATTTCGGGAGTTTACTGTATTAAAATCAACTGTTTCCAATGCTTTGATAATCCCCTGATGATGTGGAGGATATGCTTTCGGAGAAATATCAACCACAATTAATTTATCAACTTTTTCATGATACCTTATAGCGAACTGCATTACCGCTTTTCCGCCCAGAGAATGACCTAAAATATGAGCTTTTTTAATTCCATAATGACTCATATAATTAGCAATATCATCAGCTAAATCATCATGAGACATTCCCTCGGAATGAAAGCTTCTTCCATGATTTCTAAGGTCAATTAGATGAACAGGCAACTGCTCGCCAAGATCCTTTCCAAAGCTTCCCCAGTTGTCGAGCATTCCGAACAATCCGTGAAAAACCAAAAGCGGTGTAGACGAAAGATTTTCGCCAAATATTTTTGAATGTAGAATTTCCATAGTTTTTTTATAAGATGTTAGAAGTTAGAAACTAGATATTAGTAAAATACACTGAAATACTAACTTCTAATTTGTAGCCTCTCATTTCTAATTATCCCATTTTGCCAATCTCTTCAAATATGCCTGAATTGTATTTTCCATTCCCATGTACAACGCTTCGGAAACCAAAGCATGACCGATGGAAACTTCCAATAAATTAGGAATGTTATCTGCAAAATATTTTAAATTTTCTAAGCTTAAATCGTGTCCAGCATTGATACCTAAACCAAATTCTGTAGCGACAACTGCTGTATCGTAGTAAGGTTTTATAGCCTGCTCTTTATTCAATAAATAATTTTTAGCATAAGCTTCTGTGTATAATTCTATTCTATCTGCTCCTGTTTTTGCAGCATATTCTACCAATTCGGGTGTCGGATCAAGAAAAACAGAAGTACGGATTCCTGCATTTTTAAACTCAGCAATGATTTCTGTAAGAAAATCTAAGTGCTTTTTGGTGTCCCAGCCTGCATTTGAAGTAATAGCATCATCTGCGTCAGGAACTAATGTTACCTGCTCAGGTTTTACTTCCAACACCATATCAATAAATTCTCTGTGCGGATTTCCTTCAATATTAAATTCTGTCGTCACCAAAGGCTTCAGATCATAAACATCTTTTCTTGTGATATGTCTTTCATCGGGTCTTGGATGGATGGTAATTCCCTGTCCGCCAAACTCCTGAATTTTAATTGCAGCTTCCGTTACACTTGGCGTTTCGCCTCCTCTTGCATTTCTTATCGTTGCAATTTTATTAATGTTTACACTTAATTTTGTCATTTTTAAATCTAGATATTAGAAGTTAGATTTTAGAAATTAGTTTACATGATTGCATAAAATTTTCTACTTAAATCTAATTTCTTATTATTTTATTTTAAATTAAAAAGTTAGAGTTAAAAACTAATTTCCAGCTTCTAATCTCTAACTTCTCTTTATCACACTTTTACACTCACCTGCATTACCTGCAGATCAAATTCTTTCGAAGCCACCAATAAATGGTCAAAAATATCAGCCTGAATCTGCTCAAACCTTTCCCATTTAGAATCATTGGCAAAACAATAAATTTCCAATGGCAGACCTTGCGGAGTAATTTCTAACTGGCGAACCATTCTTGTTCCGTTTTGATCGACATCGGGATCATGTTCAATATATTTTTGGGCATAATGCCTGAAAACACCAATATTGGTAAGCTGTCTTCCATTGATGATCTTGTCTTTATGCTCAATGCTTTCTTTTTCTTTTCTTAATTCAACAATCTTAGATTCCAGATAATCTGAAATTAAATTAATATCCTTTAGACGCTCAATTTCTTCATCATTTAAAAATTTAAAAGAATTGATGTTAAAATAAATTGATTTTTTAATTCTTCTTGTATTGGATTCCGACATTACCTGAAGATTTTTGATCTCAGTCGTCAGTAAATCATATGTAGGAATCGTAGAAATCGTTTTGTCGAAATTGGTAATTTTCGTTGTCAGAAGGCTAATATCAGAAATATTTCCTTCAATATTATATTTAGGAATCCCGATCCAATCGCCTACTTTCATACTTTTAGAAGTTGCCACATGAAGTCCTGTTACAAATCCTAAGATAGTATCTCTGAAAACCAATACCAAAACTGCTGTTATAGCTCCTAAACTTCCTAATATTGTTCCACCTTTAATTCCGAAAATAGTACAGATACCGATAACCGTAAGGATAAAAATTCCAAAAATCTTTACCGATTCCGAAATAGCATTTAGAGCCATTATTTTGTAAAAATCCTGCTTGATCACGAAGTAGTTTCTGAAAGCTGTTAATGCTCTGAAAAGCATTCCGGCGATGACAAAAATAATGGCAAGATTAACAATAACCTCAAGTAGTGTAAAGCTTTTAGGATGTCTGTAAAAAACTGAAAATAAAGCATATCCAGCAAAATTCAAGGCCCCTAGATGTACAACAGAGTTGGTGATCCTAGACTGATAAATAGATTTTATAATGGGGTACTTTTCTTTATCAAAAAACTGTTTGATAATTGTATTAACAAAAAATTTAAAAATGAAATCTATAGCAAAAACAAGACCTGCCAAAAAGATAAATTTAAGAACAATCTGACAGGTAAGCGCCAAATCACTAGGAACATGATCTCTAACGAAATAGTGAATTGTATCACTAATATCCTGTAAAAAATCTTTGGTATCTTGTATTTCGTCTTTCATTTACAGCAAATTTAAGAAATTTAAGGTTGATTTTAATTAAAACTTCTCTATCAATTTTCATCCCAAAATGATTTCTTTTTAAATATTTAATAAAAATTATCAATTGTTATTTTAAAAATTACTAAATCCTCTTAAACTTTGATCAATAAATAGAAAATTCGCCAAAAACCATCATTAAAAATAAATTATATTAAAAATTTATCACATTTTATGATTTTATATTTAATTATTTATTAAATTTGACAAAAACTAACCAAATCAAAATCAATTACATATGAGAAAACACTACTTATTTATTTTGTTGTGTGTATTCACACTTTTAACAAATTGTGCAGGAGGAGATGATTCTGCAATAGTTTCCGAAAACGTTGGCCCTGCAATTGTAAAAACAGGAAAACTTACCGGAAAAGTCATGTCACAAAACGGAACCAAACCTATTGGAGGTGCTTCAGTTTTTACTTTTGATGACAAGTATAAAATCTATTACACCACTTCTGACGCAGATGGTAACTTCACGCTGGAAGCTCCGGTTGGAAATTATACCATTCATATTCAGACAGGTAATGGCAGTAATTTCCGTACAGAAATTTCCGCAATTGTAAAAGATAATGAAACTTTAAATCTCGACGCCAGTCAAACCAAACTGAATCAGGTTGCAAAAATCGCTTATGTAAAAGGAACGTATGATAAAATTGAAGATATTATTCAGACTTTAGGCTATACCGCCACCGAAATCACCAATAACGATCTTGCTAACCTGACTACCGTTGCACAGTATGACATCATATTTCTTAACTGTGGATCAAGAAATAACTACTCTTCAAATCCGGGACTTTATACTGTAATTGATACTAATTTAGCCACCTTTGTTGCTAATGGAGGAAGTATTTATGCTTCAGACTGGGACGTTGCTTACTTGGTGGGCGGAACAACTAATACCAATAACTGTTCGCTTGCAGGAGGATTTGTTCCCGATACAAAATTATGCTCTAAAAATACCGGAAGTGTAGGTATGGTAGGCGCTACGGTAAATAATACCGGACTTACAACAGCGTTGGGATTCAATACATTGAATATCAACTATGATCTAGGTGCATGGCAGAAAATAATTAACTATGATCCAGCATATTGGGAAGTTTTAGTTAAAGAAACTTCATCAAATGATGCTTTGATGATCAGAACCAATCATTTTACAGCAACAGGAGTTCCGAATACTCCGATAGGAAACGCTCCAAATTCAACATTTGTAACCGTTTGTATTACACTACCGGGAAATATCCAGATCAGCCTTTCAGTTCCTCAAGTACTAGTTCCTTATCTGGTTGCATTAGGAGCAACCGTAGGTCCTTGCTCAGGATCTTCAACCAGTGGATATATTTATTACACTACTTTCCATAATCATGCTTCAGGAAACATTGGAAATGCCGGCGTAATTCTACAATATGTAATCTTAAACTTATAGTAAATTTTTAACTTATATTGAAAGGTGGCTTTTTTAAGGTCACTTTTTTTTATCTTGCATGTATAATTTTAAGAATGGATACAACATTAATTAATATTCTCTGTCTTGTTTTATTATTCCTCGGAATCCTGGGAACTTTCCTTCCTGTTTTACCGGGATTATTATTAAGTCTTTGTGGGTTATTGATCTACAAATTCGGGACAGACGCTGATCTGCCGATGATCTATATTTGGGCTTTCGGGATTCTTACGGCAGCTTCTGTAGTTTTAAGTTATGTAATTCCAGCCAAAACCAATCAAAAATATGGTGGGACACGTTGGGGAAGCATTGGTTCGATAATCGGAACCATTGTCGGGATGTTTTTACCTATTCCACTAGGTTTCCTGATCGGAATGTTTGCAGGAGTTTTTATTGGTGAATTACTTCACGACAGCAAAGACATGAATAAGGCTTTAAAATCCACCAAAGGGGCTTTTATAGGATTTATTTACGGAACTGGATTTAGCTTGGTTGTAGGTGTGGCAATGTTTTTGGTAGTAGTATTGAATATGCTTAATATCATTTAAAATAAAAAATCATGCTACACAAAACCATCATATTCAGCTTAGGATTATTGACATTAGCCAACTGCAATGCTCAAAAGGAAACAAAAACCTCAACAAAGAATCCTACAACAGCTGAAATAAAAGAAACAAAGCCAATGAGTAAAGATGAAAACATCATATATTTCAATGAAGGAGAAAATAAATTCCTTAAAGAATATGAAATGAATGTCACATTCAAAGGCATTTCTGAGGACAGCCGTTGTCCTGAGGGCGTCAACTGTATGTGGGCAGGAGTTGCCGTTGCACAGATTGAAGTGATGGGATTGGCAACCAGACCAATGACCGTAAATATTGCCACCACAGAAAATGCAGGGCGAAATTATCACCAATCTACCGAGTTCAACGGATATACCATTTCACTAAAAGATGTAAATCCTTACCCTACATCACAAGACGGGGCCAAAGCGCTTGCCGGAAAATACAGAATTGGAATCGTTATCAAAAAAACAGGAGAAAATTCTACCACGAAATAGGCTTTTTCCCTTTTGAAACCAAATATTCATTAATTTTTGAAAAAGGTTTGCTTCCGAAAAATCCTCTGTACACAGAAAACGGTGACGGGTGCGCCGATTTAATGATAAAATGCTTAGCCGGATCGATGAATTCGGCTTTTTTTTGTGCAAAAGCGCCCCACAATACGAAAACTACATTTTCTTTTTTATCTGAAATTTCTTTAATGATGAAATTTGTAAAGGTCTCCCAACCTAGATCCTTGTGAGAATTCGGAGTATGGGCACGAACGGTTAAAGTTGCATTCAGCATTAAAACCCCTTGTTTCCCCCAATCGTCTAATTCTTTAGAGGTTCTTACCACTCCCAAATCATCTTTTAATTCAATAAAAATATTCTTTAATGAAGGCGGTGCAGTCACCTGTTCGGAAACAGAAAAACACAAACCATTCGCCTGAAAGTCATTATGATAAGGGTCTTGTCCGATAATTACGACTTCAATATCATCGAAAGGCGTAATTTCCAACGCTCTGAAAATCTGATTTTTTGGTGGAAAAACTTTTGTTGTTGCATATTCCTGTTTTACTTTCTCCCAAAGAGTAGTAAAGTATGGAGTGCTTTTTATGGGGGCTAAAATTTCGGTCCAGGTCATTTTCTTATTATCTATAAATACTAACTCTTTTTATTTTCTCCACATAATCATATCCTAAAACTCCTTTGGATAAAGTTAATTCAATAAGTTGATTATTTGAGATACTTTCATAAAATTCTTCACTTATACTTAATCTTTCATTCTTGTCAAATTTAGTTCTAATAAATATTTCATATGATTTACTTCTTGAGCCGTTGTTAATATATTTTTTATTTATTTCAATTCTTTCTCTCCTATCATCTGAAATACTAAATCTATAATTTATAAAAATTCCTAATGAGGGAATTAAAAGGAAAAAAAAGATGCAAAGACTCAGAATATTATTTTTCTTTTTATCATTATTAAAACTATAAAAAAATGTCAAAATAAAGGTTGTCAAACCACTAAAAATAAGACTTATAAAAGTTAATTTCCAAAATAACTCATATCCTCCAATTGTATTCTCAAAATATCTTCCGAATATTAAAAATGGAATCATCGCAAATAAAAATATATAATCAAAATTTTTAATATCGGTTTTATTTGAACTCTTTTTACTTGTCTTTACTATTAAATCTGATAAATTATATGATAATAACATAAAACTAGGAATAGATATAAAAAAATATCCAAATTCTTTTATTGAAAAAAATAATGCAAAAGCAGAAAGTAAAATTAATAATATATTTTTTGTCATTATTGTGTTTAAATTTTGCTTTGTTGAAATGACAAACTATACGTTATTTCTTCAAGCTAAAAACCAAATTATCAGGAAAACCTTCATCCTTTCTTTCCTCTTCCAACACAAAATCATGTTTTAAAAGAATACCTTTCGAGTTTTCATTAAACTTATTGGTCATTGCGACAATTTCCTGCAAATTTAAAGTATTAAATCCATAATTTACAACTGCAGTTAACGCTTCCGACATGATTTCTTTCCTGTGATAGTCGGGTAATAATTCATATCCAACTTCTGCTTGCTTTCTGTCATCTGAGAATTTCCAAAGACAAATCGTTCCGATAAGATTAGGTTGATCTTTTAAAGAAATTCCCCAATAAAACGTTTCATTATTTCGGGTTCTTTCTTTAATGGTTAAAATAAATTGCAAGGCATCATAATTATTTTTCGGAGAATTTCTCTGAACGAATTGATTGATTATTTGATTACCACGAATTTTCAGAATATCTTCAACATTGCTTTCGTTGATTTCTTTTAATTGTAGTCTTTCAGTTTCTAGTTTCATATCCCAAATTTAATGAAAACTATACCAAGAGTTAAAAAGATTTTCATAAACACACATTTGAAAATTAAACAAAATAAAACTTTTTAAACTTTATTTTTCTGATTTAAATTTTCAACATACAGTTTGTCATCCCGTAGGGATCTCGCCTTAGTATTAGAGAATAAACTTGAAAGATTCTTGTCTAGATCCCTACGGGATGACAAACTGTATGGTAAAAAATAAACCTTGAATAATGAACTTGTTAAAATTTTTTGAAACTTTTGTGGTAAAATGAAATGTAAAGAAACTCATTTTCAAATGCTACATCATCAAATTCACATTTTCTCACTAAATTTGCAGTGTGTATATAAATAAAGAAGATTTAAACGAATTAGAGTTTCCGCAATTGCTTGCGGAAATTGCTCCATTTGCATATTCTCCGAAAACGAGAGACAAAATTCTTCAACTTCGTCCCATGGAAATTGACGAGGCAGGACTTTCACTGAAAAAAACTTCCGAATATTTATCGAGTTTTGAAAGTTCAAATGCGATTCCGTTTGATGAATACGAAGATATTGAAAGCGAATTACAACTTATGCTGATCGAGAATTACCGTCTCGAAAACAAGGCTTTCATCAAAATAAAAACGATTACCGAACAAATAGGAAGACTTCAAAAGTTTTTCCCGACAATGCCCGAAACGTTTCCAACTTTGATGGAAGATGCTTCTGTATTGGAATTTAAGAAAGAAATCATTGATAAGGTTGATAAAGTTTTCAACCGTTTTGATGAAGTAAAAAGTGAGGCTTCCCCGATCTTAAAAACCTTGAGAGCGGAAATTCAGCATGCGAAAAAAGCAATCCAGGAAAATTTCAACCGTGTATTGTTTAACTACGCTCAAAGTGATTTTCTGGATGATATCCGAGAGAGTAATATTGAAGACATACGAGTTTTAGCAGTAAAATCTGCTTATAAAAAAAGAGTTCCCGGAAGAGTTCTAGGGCTTTCAAAAACCGGTTCTATCACTTATATTCAGCCCGATAGTGTTGTAAAACATTACTTTAAACTTCGCGAGAATCAGGAAGAGGAGAAAAAGGAAATCGATAAAATTTTAAGACAGCTTACGGCAGAATTAGCCATATTTCAACCGCAGCTTTGGAGATATCAGGCTTATATTTTTGATCTTGATCTTACAAGAGCTAAATCTAAGTTTGCAGAATTAATTAACGGCGTTTTACCAAAAATCAACCGTCATAAAACATTAAAATTAAGAGAAGCTTTTCATCCATTATTGTGGTTAAGAAATAAAGCAGAGAATAAAACGATTTTCTCTCAAACCTTATCGTTGACGGATCAGAACAGAATTATCTGTATTTCGGGCCCGAATGCGGGAGGGAAATCGATCACGCTGAAAACGGTAGGATTGCTTCAATTGATGATCCAGAGCGGAATTTTAGTTCCTGTTCATCCAAGATCTGAAATGTTTTTCTTTGATAAGATCATGACCGATATTGGTGATAATCAATCTATTGAAAACCATCTTTCCACTTATTCATCAAGATTGAAGAAAATGGGCGGAATTATTCGTGAAGCAGACGGAAATACCCTTTTGCTGATCGATGAATTTGGAACAGGTTCTGATCCTGAACTGGGCGGTGCTTTGGCAGAAAGTTTCTTAGAGTTTTTCTATGACAAAAAGAGTTTTGCGATCATTACAACGCACTACACGAATATCAAACTGGTTATAGAAGAACTTCCTCATGCAGAAAATGCGGCTATGCTTTTTGATGAAGAAACTTTGGAGCCGATGTATAAACTGGAGGTTGGACAAGCTGGTAGTTCATTTACTTTTGAGGTTGCCGAGAAGAATAAAATCCCAAGATTTATCATTCATTCTGCAAAGAAAAAAGTGGAACATGATATTGTAAATCTTGATAAAACGATTGTAAAACTTCAACAGGAAAAATTCGAGGTTGAAAAACTGAAAACCGATCTTGCCGAAAGAAAAGAATCCGTTGAAGATAAGCGTGATAATCTGCAAAAACTGAATGAGCAGCTTCAACAAAAACTATTCAATTTCCAAAAGCTGTATGAAGATGAACATCGAAAACTTCAGTTTGGAAATAAGATTGAAACCTTTATCGACGGCTATATAAAAGGAAGATCCCGAAAAGATGTAGTAAAAGATTTTGTGAAGATTCTAGAACAGGAAAAATTCAGGAAAATTGGAGCTGATAAAGATGAAACGAAAAGACTTCAGGTTGTTAAAAGAAAAATCACGCAACAGCTGAAGAAAGAAGAAGTCATTGAAAAAATCACGGAAACCAACGAAAAAATAGAAGAAAAACGTCAAACTGATCGCGCTGTTTGGATGAAAATTGGTCAACGCGTTCGTATCACAGGAAGTACAAGTGTCGGGACGATTGAAAAGATCTCCAGAAACAAGGTGATTGTGAATTACGGGACTTTTAAGACGACGATTAGCGCTGAAGAATTGGAGAGGATTTAAACGATTTATTATGAGGATATTACTATTATTCATTATTTTTTTATCTACTAAGTTATATTCATCTGAAATAATTTTTAAAGACAATAATTTTAAAACAAAAATATTATCTAGCAAGACAGCCAAAGACAAAGAAGGAAACTTTATTAAAATTGACCAAAATAATGACAATAAAATAGAAGAAAATGAGGCTGATAAAGTTTATTCTTTAGAGATTTCAGATTCTAATATTGTTGATTTATATGGATTAAGGTATTTTAGAAATCTTACGAACCTCAATTGTAGTAGCAATTTAATTACGAATATTGATGAAATAAATCTTTTGGAAAACTTAGTCGAATTGGAAATAGAAAATAATTCTATTGAAACATTCTATTTAAATAATAAATCAAAACTAAAATCAATACTTTCAGAAAAATCTAATATCAGGAGTGTAAAATTAGAAAATTGCACATCATTAGAATACATATTCTTTTCTGATAATATTATTGAAAATTTCGATCTTAATTTGTGTCCAAATCTAAAAGCTATTTCGGCTGAAAATAATAGAATAGAAAGATTAGATTTAAGTTCCTTTGCATTTTTGGAAGATGCATTTTTTAGTCAAAATAAATTAAAAGAAATTAATATCTCAAATTCATACTATCTAAAATCACTAGATATTGAAAAAAATAATGTAGAGAAAATTATATTTAAAAATAATAATAAATTAAAATCTTTACTCGCCGCAGAAAATATGTTAATCCAATTAGATATTACTGAATGTCCAAATATAGAAGACTTAGATATTGAATCAAATAATATTTCATCATTAACTATATTAAAAAATCCTTTACTAAAAAATATTTTTATTGGTAATAATAAAATTAGTATACTGAAAATTAATTCTAATAAACTAGATAATATTAACTTTTCTAATAATCCTTTAATTTCTATCTGTACGAATATAGATAGTAAAAAGAAAATAATATCCGCTTTAAAAGAAAATGATATCAAAAATTGTGTAGTAAGTTATAATTGTAATGACAAAAATGAAAACCTTGAAGGAGGTGGTATTTTTAAAACAACCTTAAAATTAAATTCTTCTAAATAATTTTCCTTTATAAATAAAGAATTGCAATTGTTTAAATACCTCCCGAAAAGCATTTAATTTATATATTTGAAGAGTCAAAAATTTTTCATGATGATTTCCGCAAAAAAAGTATTTTATTTATCAATTTTCAGTGTTTTTTCTTTAAGCTTAATGAAAGGACAAAATAAAGTTCCTTTTGGAGTTGTAAAAGCTGAAGAAGGCTACGCCATGGTACGTGTTGCTAAGGATAATTACCGAAAAATTGTGGATAAAATCCGTATGCGCCGGGGAGATGTTTTTGTCTATGTAAAACCTGCTCCCGGAGAAACAGAATGGATCTGGATAAAATATCCTGATAAAGACGACACCGAAAAACCTTTCGTAAGATATGACTCTCTGAACAAAGAAGGTATGGTGAACAAAGACCGTATTGCTTATATCGATCAGTTACCACCTTACACGCCTTCCAAATCTAAAAACGGAAAATCTCTTATTTTCACAGATAACACCGATCCGAAAATTCCGGCTAACCAAAGAAGTAAAGTTATTATTGACGTTTACCCATCCAACGCGAGTTACCGTAAAAAGGAAAAAGATGCTAACGGAAAAATTCTGACCATAGATAAAGTAAAACCTTGGGGAATAGGCAACGAGCTTCCCGAAGGTATGACAGAAATTAAATCTATCAGAGTACAGCAGCCCGGAAGAGGTTCTGTTTTTGTGAGAGAAGCTGTTAAAAATTTATTTCAACCGACAATGGATTTCAATAATGTTGGGGTAACTTCTATCGATAATGATCACATTTTTCTTTATATGATCAATGGTTCAGGCGAAAACCGTTATACCACGCTTTGGACGATCAAAGAAGGAAAAGTTATCAGCCAGATCATCTATAATAATCCGGAATAATTCGTTTATCTTTCATATAATCCTTATTTTTGCACCGAAAAGTTATTTTGCTGTTGGCTTCTAGCCGATACATTTAGCTTTTTAGAAACTGGTTCTGCTTAACTGCAGATTAAAAGGGAATCGTGTGAAAATCACGAACTGTCGCGCAACTGTAAGTAACGAAAGTCTTTATCAAGAATCCACTGTGCGAGGCATGGGAAGGAGATAAAGATGTTACGAGTCAGGAGACCTGCCTATTTCTTTAAGACAAAAACTTTCGCGATCTGAAGTTTATTGATCAATGGTTTTTCAGGAATTTCTGTGTTCCTGTTATTTTCTGTTTGTTTCAATATTCTTTCTTTTCGCTTTAATTAATAATGAAATATGACTACAGAAGAAAGAATTCAAGCATCCGAAACCAGCATCTTTAAAGCGGTTTTTCCTAACACAACCAATCATTACGACACCCTTTTTGGTGGTACAGCGATGCAATTGATGGATGAAGTGGCATTTATCACCGCTACCCGATTTGCCAGAAAAAGAGTGGTAACGGTAAGCAGTGACAAGATCGATTTTAAAAGACCAATTCCTGCAGGAACTATTGTGGAACTAATTGGAAAAGTTTCCCATGTTGGAAAAACAAGTATGAAAGTGAATGTAGAGATCTACACGGAGCAAATGTATTCTTACGAAAGAGAAAGAGCGATTGTGGGTGATTTTACTTTTGTGGCGATTGATGAATTTAAAAAGCCAATTCAGATATTATAAATATTTAGGGTTTCGGCGGCCTTTGGCCGCCGAAACCTATTTTTACTTTTTATTTTATCACAAGGATAAACAAAGTTTCCTTATGGTTTGTATTCATATTATGGTAAACAAAGCCGCTTCGCTTAACAAGGTAATACTATAAACTTCATTTACATTATAAAAAGAAAAAATTATCTCACAACCTTCTCAGTTTCCAAATTCTTGATCATCAAAAACTGGAAAGCCTCTCCCATTTCATCAGAAGCTCTGCTGATGGCATTTTCAAGCATATTTCTTACTTGATTTTCGGTTACTCCGGCTTCTGTCCAGCTTTTTCCTGATGTGTGCGAATTTAAGATGAAAGGCATAATTCTGTCAATCGCACAGGCAAAAATAGCATCAGGAGTTTGTTCTTCTTCAAATTCAAGCCAAAGATTAAAGAATTCAGTGCGTAATGGTTCATCCAAAATTCCGAAAATATTTTGAGCGGACTGTTTTTCTCTTTCAAATTTCCCAACCATTGCTGCTTCGTCAAATAAGAAAGTATCTCCTGCTTCAATTTCCACCAAATCATGTATAGAAAGCATTCTGATTACTCTTAACAAATCAATATCCGCTCTGTTTTTCGCATATGGAAAAAGGATTTGAGCTAAAATAATAATCTGCCATGAATGCTCAGCCGTATTTTCTCTTCTCGAATCATCGGCGTTATAATTTCTTCTCTGTACATTTTTTAAAGCATCAACGGCTAAAATAAAATCAATCTCCTTCTGTATCTTCATTTTTAATCTTTATAATATTCACTTATTGGATAGTCTTTAATATTGGCTGTCCATTTATCATCTTCGAGTTCTCTTTTTGTCACCTTTACCCTTTCGTCACCGCCTGTTGCATCCTCTTCCAATTCATACACTTTTAGCAAACCTTTTTTTGGAACAACAGTATATTCTGTCGTAAGATGCCAGCAACAACCAGATTTTGCATAAGTAATTAAACGTTTGCGTTCAGAATCTGTCTGAAACATTCCCAGATTTTCATATGCCAGATTTGTCAGTTCTTCACTTATTACAAACTGTTTTTTAGTGGAATTAAAAACGTAAACCTCATATGACGGACCTCCATAACTACTTTCATTTCCATTTCTTATCGCTAAATCTTCAGTTCCGTCAAAATTAAAATCATCAAAAATCAATGGACTTTGTTCATCATATAACTGAATAATATTGGCTGTCGGTTTCTGATCTTCTTTTAAGTAAAAATTCAGATCCTCAGAAGTGAAAGTCTGAAATTTTTTGGAAGTTTTTTTATCTATCAGATCAATGACAGCTTTTCCTCTGCATTCATCTTTATCGCAGTTTTCAACATTAATTTTAACGTCATAATTTTTGGATGCATCTTTTAATTCAAAATGATTTTGCCCAAAAGCAGCAACAGCAAAAAGTGTAAACGGTAATAAAAATCTAGAATTCATCATACATGTATTTAAAATTTTTAGTTGAATTGTCAACCAAATACTATTGCAAAAATAAGGGTTTTGATCGTAAAGCTTATTTATCTGAGAGATTAATTGTATTTTTAGTAGAAATATTTAAGATGAATCCAAAATTTAATTATCCGACAGAAATTAAGGGAAACAGAAAGTTATATTCTTTATTAAAAGGACTTAACCATCCATTAGAGGTCATCAGTGGAAACCATCAATCTGTAGGTGATAGTTATTATATCAAAGCAAGTTTTACCGATAAAAACTTCATCTTTTCTCAGGATAAAGAGTTTGTTGAATATATTTTAAAACAGAATCATAAAAATTATCATAAATCTGAGATCCAATCTGTTACTTTGGGGAAATATTTAGGAAAAGGTTTATTAACAAACAACGGAAAAGATTGGTTGAAGCAAAGAAGACTGATCCAGCCGGGTTTCAGTAAGGCAAAAATTGCCAATCTTGTTTCCATTATGGAAGAAGAAATCGATAAATCTCTTGAATCATTCAAAAGCGAATCGGAGGTAGATCTGTACGATTTTTTTCATTCGCTGGCCTTCAATATTGTTGCTAAAACCCTTTTCAGTTCTGATGTTGACGAAAATACGGTGAATGAATTAAGTAAAATCATCACAGAAGTTCAGGAAGTTTCTACCAAAGAAGTTCGTTTACCTTTTTACACGCAAATCTTAAATATTTTCGGTGTTATTGATAAAAACATTGAAAAAAGTAAGAGATCAAAAGCGATCATCCAAAGCATTTTAGATAAAAGAAGAACTTCAAAAGAGGAAAAGAACGATTTGCTAGATATGCTTATTCAAACACGATATGAAGATACGCAACTCCCAATGTCGGACGAACAATTGGTTGATGAAATGCTCATTCTTTTTATTGCCGGACATGAAACGACTGCCAACGCTTTAAGTTTTATCTTTTTTGAAATCAGTCAAAACCCAAAAGCTGAGGAAAAATTAAAAAAGGAAATAGAAAATGAAGAAGAAATGGTTTTTACTTCAGAAAATTTAATGAAGAAATCATTTACAGTCAATATTATCAAAGAAGCGATGCGTCTGCATTCTCCCGCTTGGGCGATTGATCGTGAAGCTTTAGAAGATGACAGTTTTAAAGAATATTCGTGGCCAAAAGGCACTTTGATCATCCTTTATATCAGCGGACTTCACAGAAATCCAAAATATTGGGAACATCCGGATTCATTTATTCCTGAACGTTTTGAGGATGAAAATTCTAAAAATTTCGCCTACTATCCTTTCGGAGCCGGGCCTCGACTTTGCATCGGTGAGCATTTTGCCATGATGGAAATGGCTCTCATCATCCGTAAATTCTACAAAAGATTCACTTTTATATCATATCAGAAAAAATTAGAGAAAAAAGCTCTTGTTACGCTAAGACCCATCAGCTTAAAAGGTAAAATTATCAATAATTTGGCTTAATTTTTCCAAACCATTCAATTCTTAAAATTCATCATTAAAAATAATTAAACTGGTTTTCAATTAGTTATATTATTTATTTATATTTTTCCACTACTTTGTATTGCATATTACCATTTTAATTACATATCTTTGTAATGTAAAATCGGAATAAGTTCAACTAGCTAGGAATTTTATTCTGATTGGATATAACTAATTAACAAAACTTATTAAAGATGAATACCGAAAATACCAAAGCGCAAATGCGAAAAGGAATTCTGGAATTCTGTATTTTAAGTCTCATCAATCTTCGTGAAATGTATGTTTCCGACCTAATAGATGAACTGAAAAAAGGAAAGCTGGATGTAGTAGAAGGAACCCTCTACCCTCTTTTAACAAGACTGAAAAACGGAGAGTTTCTCTCTTACAGATGGGAAGAATCTACAGGAGGGCCACCCAGAAAATATTACCAAATAACAGAAAAAGGCAAATTGTTTTTGGACGAACTTCAAAATACCTGGAAAGAATTAACAGATTCTGTAAACCAAATCACTCAAAAAATTTAAAAACAAAGCTATGAACAAGACACTCTCAATAGGACTCGCAGGTTTCTCTTTTACAATAGAAGAACACGCATATATAAAGCTTAGCGATTATCTTAATGCACTGAGAAGCTCTTTGGATGCTTCAGAAGCGGACGAGGTAATGCATGACATAGAAATAAGAATGGTTGAAATTTTCAGAGATTCTTTAGGAAAACGTGAAGTGGTAAATGATACTGATGTAGAAAGAGTAATCGCTCAGATCGGTACTCCTGAAAAGATTGAAGAGCAGGAAGAAGCTTATTATTCTGAAAAAAACACTAAAAAAACATACACTTCAGGTACGGAATACACAGACAAAAAACAACTGTTCCGTGATCCTGAAAGACAAAAAATAGCAGGTGTTTGCGCAGGTTTAGCTCATTATGTTGGAATGGATATTACGGCGATGAGAGCAATCTGGCTAGGAATTTTCATCCTTGGGATCTTTACAGCAGCAATTTCTTCTTCATTAGTGGTATTACTTTACATCATTCTTTGGATCGTTTTACCAACTGCAGAAACTGCAGCAGATTTCCTGAAAATGAAGGGAAAGCCTATGAACTTCGACAATCTTAAGAATGAATCTAATAAATTAGTACAATTCGCTAATGAATCTACTCAGAGGGTCGGAGAAATCTATATCGAAAGCAAGCCTTACATCAACAATGCCGGAAGCGGTATCTGGAATGTAATAAGATATATTTTAGGAGGAATCTTCGCTTTAATGGCTTTTGGTTGCCTTATCGGTTCATTTGTAGGTTTCGGATTTATGGGAAACAGTGATTTCCCTCCAATCAGTCAAATGAATTACTATTTCGATAACGACGGAATGAAATATGTGATCATGGCAATGATCGTTCTGGGAAGCTTAATTCCTGCAATGATATTCGCATTGTTAAGTATTAAATTAATTTCTCCAAAAACGAAATTAAGAAATACAGGATGGGTTTTAGGAGCATTATTCCTTGGATTGATCGCTATTTCTACTTACTTCGGAATCAGCATGGCTAAGAAAGAAATGTTCTTAAAAGGTCACAAAGAAGATACAGAAGAGGTTTCTATCAATACAACTTCAGACAGTATTTATGTAGACTTTAAACAAATAACGATCCCTCAGAACTTTACAGGCTATGATGATGATCTTTATTCTGACAAAGTATCTGTATATGAAAAAGACTGGATTCATGTAGACGTAACAAGAAAAGCTGACATTAAAACTCCTTATTTAATCATTAAAAAAGAAGCTAAAGGATATAATCTTCCATTGAATGTAAGCGTTCCTGTAGAAATTGTTAACAATAAAGTTATCCTTCCAAACTACATCAAGTTCCCTTATGAACACAGATTCAGAGATTACAATATTGATTATGAATTGGTAGTTCCTCAAAATACAATCGTAATCCCTGTAAAGAAAGACGGAATTAACTTCGACGGAGATTTGAACGGAGACGGAATGAACGACAAAGATCAAGATAATGACGACGAAAATGGAAACATCAGAATCGAAAAAAATAAGATCTCTGTAAACGGTTCTACCATCGAATACAGCTCTGACGATAAAGACAGCGTGATCATTAACGGAAAAAAAGTTCCTGCAAACCAAGCTGACAAAGTAATTGATTCAATGAAAACAAACATCAAAAAGATGAAAGGTGATGTTGACATCAAAGTAAACGACGGAAAAAACGAAATTTCTATCAAAACCAAATAATAAACTGCAGAGAGTGGCTTGAAGGTGTGAATGGAAAGCAACAGTTTGAAATTCACACTCTTCTTCTCTCAAAAACAACAAAAAAATTAAATTTAAACTCTGCATATCAAGAAATTATCTTATCTTCGTAAACAATTAATAACCCAAATCAAAACACTTCATAATGGTACAAGTAGCACTAGAAATAGTAATGAAAATCGTAGATTTAATCAGCGGTTTGTTTTAAGAGCGATAATATTTCAATATATTTGTAAAGTATAACCATTTGGTTGTACTTTTTTTGTTTTTAATTCAAAGTATATGAAAAAACTGATCGGCAAATTAATGTTAAAAATGTTGGGCTGGAAAGTCGTGCTACAAGGCGATGTAAACAGTCTCAACAGATGTATTCTCGTTGTAGCACCACACACCCACAACATGGAATATTTATTAGGAAATCTTGCCTATTGGTCTTTGGACAAACCTATAAAAATAATCATTAAAGATGCCCACACAAAAGCTTGGTACGGAAGCGTAGTAAGAGGTTTGGGAGGGATTGGTATCGACAGAAGCCAGAAAAATGATTTGGTAAAATTTGTTGCAGATCAGTTTGCAAAAGAAGATTTCAGCCTTGTGATTACTCCGGAAGGCACCAGAAGCTGGGTTCCGAAATGGAGAAAAGGTTTCTATCACATGGCTTTGGCCGCAAAAGTTCCTATCGTACTTGCTGCAGGGGATTTTAAAAGAAATATTGTCTACCTTGGTTATACAATTCCTTATGAAAGAATAGCTTCTGCTTCTTTTTCTGAAATTATGGAAGAAATACAGGATTATTACATCAAAAATGATATCGTACCAAAAATTCCGGAAAACTGGAATCCTAATATTATGGGAACTGATGAAGTTAGGAGTTAGGAGTAAAATTACTTATACTTACTCATTGAGTATCATTTATCAATCATCACTTATTATTTATAAAAAATGTCACGAACAAAAGAAGAGATATTACAGTTTTTAAACAGTTGGGGAAACGATGTTACTTTAGCCAAAACTTTAGAGATACAATTCATCGATATCGATCTGGAAAACGAAACTTTAACGGCAACAATGCCTGTTCAGCCAAAAGTTCACCAACCTTTTGGGATACTTCACGGTGGCGCAAGCTGTGTTTTAGCAGAAACTATGGGCTCAAGCCTGTCTAATATCTTTATTGATGGCAGTAAATATTATGGTGTTGGAACTAATATTAATTCCAATCACTTAAAAAGTAAAAAAGACGGTCTGGTGACTGCAGTTGCAAGATTTATCCGAAAAGGAAAAACAATGCACGTCTCTGAAATTGAAATTCGTGATGAAAAAGGTGTGTTGATCAATCATACAACAATGACCAACAATATTCTTTTAAAATAAGATCTATTTAAAATTAAAATACAAGACTCAAAAAAATTGGGTCTTTTTTTATATACAAAACTTTAAATTATCATTAAAAAAGAGCCATTAAATTTTGACATTTTTAAGACTAGTAATACCTTTGCTGAAAGAAAGATCAATTTTGGAATCTCATATATTATTTCCAAATAATGATTTTCGAAAAGCATTCAACTAATGATTTATTTCAAATTTCCTTTCAACGAAAATCTGTACTCAACAGATGAAAATACAGATAAAAATTCAATCAGTTTTCATTCTTTTGATGGTTTAAGCCAAATCAGTTTTGATGGAAATATTATTGAAACCGATCAGGAAAAATTTGATCATAAAATCATAACAAACAGTTCTTTACCCGAGGATAAAAGTAATTTCATCGCTGAAACTAAAGATGAATATTTACAAAAATTAAAAGAAGTCATTCAAGTTATTAATGAAAATGATTTACCAAAATTAGTCCTTTCGAGAAGGAAAATTTTTAATGATTTTAATGAAATTGATTTAAAAGAAAGCTTTAACAATTTATGTAATACATATCCGAACGCTTTTAGGTATATTTTCAATAATGGTAAAGACGCCTGGATGGGTGCTTTCTCCGAGGTTTTAGGAAAATTCAATAAAACGACTCATGAATTTGAAACGATGAGCCTGGCGGGTACTCTACCTATCTCAGAGGAATGGTCTGAGAAAGAAATCGAAGAACAAAAGCCTGTTTCAAGTTATATTCAGAATATTCTTAAAAATTATACCGAAGAAATTGAAATATCAGAAACCCACGATCATATTTCCGGGAATATTAAACATCTGAGAACAGATTTTAAAGCCAAAATACAACCTGAAGATTTGGACAGTCTTATTCATGAATTACACCCTACTCCAGCTGTTTGTGGTATTCCGAAGGATTTTTGTAAAGAAAATATTCAAAAAATTGAAAAATTTCCGCGTGAATTTTATGCGGGCTATATCAAAATAGAAACAGAAGATTCCGTTCAGTTTTTCGTCAATCTTCGTTGTGCAAAATTATATCAAAATGCTGTTCATCTCTTTGTAGGTGGCGGAATTACCGCTCAAAGCAATCCTGAAAAAGAGTGGATCGAAACAGAATTAAAATCTGAAGCGGTTTTGAAGAATTTGGTTATTTCTTAAATTGGATGGTGGCTTCGAGAACCTCAGCCACCAATAGGCGTCCTAACATTATTCAGTCATCAACAGGTATTTCTAACATTATTTAGGTATCAATCATTTTAATGTAAGCCCACAAAAATTCAATTATAGCAAACAAAAAAACTCTTCCATTTACTGAAAGAGTTTATATATTTTAATAATGTTAAAGATTATTTTTTCAATCCGATCTTACTCCATGTATTTAAAACAAAAAGTAAAACGATCCCGATAACGGCCGAAGCAATTGAAAATACAAACTTCAGATTATCCTCAGATAAAACATCCGACTGCCAGTCTAAAGCATAAAGATTAATGGCGATAAACACGATGAATAGTACTAAAAATACTTTATAAAACTTCTGCATGATTCTTAAAAATTAATATAGTTCTGCACCAATTGTGCAAAGTTTGCTGTAAATAATTTAATTGAAATTGCCAAAAGGATGATCCCGAAAACTTTCTGTAAGATAGACAACGTAGCCTCTCCCATTTTCATTTCTAGCCATTTCGCTGATTTCAGCACCAAATATACGAAAATTGTGTTGAGAACGATTCCCAAAATAATATTAATATCATGAAATTCAGCTCTCAGCGATAACGTAGTTGTTAAAGTTCCGGCACCTGCAACCAAAGGAAACGCAATAGGGACGATAGATGCAGCCTTTGCCTCCGTCGTTTTATTGATCTCAATACCAAGAATCATTTCTAATGCTATGATAAAAATCACAAAAGCTCCGGCAATCGCGAAGGAATTTACATCCACTCCGATCAATTTCAGGATCTTATTTCCAACAAACAAAAATATGATCATGATAACTCCGGCAGTAATAGAAGCTCTTCCTGCTTCAATTTGTCCGAATTTCTGTTGTAAGCTTACAACAATGGGAACAGAACCGATAATATCGATCACAGCGAAAAGTACCATAAAACAGGTAACAATCTCTTTTATAGAAAAATCATTAAAAACTTCCATCTTTTTGTAATTAAAAATTTCGCAAAAATATGAAAAAAAATTGATTATTTGCTAATTTGAGAATACAAATTAACAATTGCCTTCAAAAGTTCATCCATTCCTTCAGAAGATTTTACAGGCGCATATTTCTCAATCTGTATCTTCTGCGAAAGAATTCTGTATTCTTCGGCAACTGCAGATCCTTTGTAGCCTTCCAGAAACTTCCTGAAATCTTCTGCTGAGCTTTGGAAATACTGATTTCTAACCTCAGAATCCATCTCATCTACGGTTTGAAAGAACTTCTGATAATCCTCATTATCTTTAAGATTTTCTAAATAACTGAAATAATCGTTAATATCAGCTTTTAAGCTTTGACGTATTTCATTTTCAGTTTCCGCAACAGAACCTAAAGATTTTGAAGGTACAGTTTCTTTAACTAATATACGTTTTTTTTGCCAAGTCTTAAATAGTAAATAAGCTATAAATAATCCTAGTAGAATGGCAGTATTGGTTAAAAGTATACCCCAATTGAATTTATCTTTTTCTTTAACTTTAAATGAAGTCGTCTTTAAAACAGGAGTATTTACCGTCTCTAAGAAGTTATTAGTGTATTCATTTACCTTTTCTACCGTTGTCTTAGCTTCCATGATCTGATCATGGGAAAACGCATTCACTGCTAATGTTTCCTGACCAAGATCTGTATATTCCTTACTTGCAGGATTAAAGAAAGCGAACTGTTCTGTTTTAATAAAAATATCACCCGCTTTTTTAGGAATTACAACATAGTTCGCCAATATCTCACCTTTGATTCCAGTAGTTCCAGGCGCTACATTTGATGTAATTTTAGGTGCAAAAATATCATAATCAGGTGATTCTACGATCTTAGGAAGTTCCATATCAGATAAATTCCCTTCTCCTGAAACCTTTACAACGACATTGATAGGTTTTTTAACCTCAATCTTTTCTTTTGAAGCATTATAAACACTTACATTAAAGTTTCCGACTGCATTTTTGAAGCTTTCCGGCGAGCCTTCAGGAAGCTTTCTCACATTAAGTTTAACCCTATTGGAAGTAATTTTGTTCTTGTTAGAATAAGTGTTAACAGATGCCGAAACAGCTGGTACCTCCACATACCCGGCTTCATTTGGAAATACCATGAACACTGCTAAAACCTGTGATGCCATATTTCCATAGCTTGATGAAGGATCAATTTCAGATTTCGTAAAGCTGATAGGATGTACATTGATATTTTCCTGCTGAGGAAGACGGATATTCTTCACTTTTCTGAAGTTATCCATATTTTTAGAATATACTTTCAGAACGGCAACAGTAGGCTGATCCTGATAAACGTCTCTGTCTTCGATCTCCATGTTCAGATAAACATCATTGGAAGCACTGGCAACAGCTTTCTTTTCAACATCTTTTACCAAGATATCGAAAGGTTCTGTTTTATAAATTTTATTATTAACCGTAACCAGAACGGAACCGATCTTGATCTTACCTTTTTGTTTAGGCTCAAGGGCAAGTTGAGAAACTCGTTGTGTAATTACAGTGTTGGTAGCAGGATCAATGTAAGTATTGTTTACAGATCCGGAACCGATGATATTGAATTTTGACAGATCCGGAAGACGAATTGGCGTTTGCTGATTGTACTCGCTACCATTCATTTCCAGCGTGATGGTAAGGTTTACAACATCTTTTCCTGAGTAATCATTTTTATCAGGATTTACATTAATACTTACCTGTCCGTAAGAAATTACGGATGAAAGAATAAATAATATGTAAATAATTTTCTGTTGCATCACCAATCTTTCTCGTTGCTTTGTGGCATCGAATAAGAATTTTTATTTAAAATTCTTTTGGCGGTTTCTTTCTCTTTATCGCTTACTTTATCTAATATTGCGTTTTCAAGATCTTTTGGCATTTTACCTTCATTATTCTGCTTCTGGTTCGGATCATTTCCCTGTGGACTTTCTCCTTGATTTTGCTGGCCTTTACCCTGATCCTGTTTTTGATCTTTCGTATCGCCTTTTTGATCATCATTTTGTTGGTCTTTGCCACCGCCGCCTTTACCTGACTTATTTTGCTGGTCTTTTTTCTGTTGGTTTTCTTTTTCCTTCAACTTAGCGATTCCATAATTTTTTCTTGTTGCTTCGTTGTAAGGATCCTGTTTTAAGGATTGCTTATAATACTCCGCAGCTTTCTCGGGCTGTTTCATCTGCATATAAGTATTCCCTAAATTATGAAGAGCTGCCGCTTTATCCGGAATTGTCTGAGAAAGTTTTTGTGCTTTTTCAAACTCAGCTTTTGCTTCATCGTATTTTTTATTTTTATACAAAGCATTCCCCAAATTATAATGTGCCGTAAAATCTTTTTCGTTAGATTTTATCGCTTCCATATACTTAGAAGATGCTCCATCATAGTTTTTACCATTAAATTTTTGATTGCCTTCATAGACCAAAGTCCTATAGCTGTCCTGCCCAAATAAGGAACCAGAAAAAGCAAAAGCAATCATAAACGATAAAAAAATGATTTTAGTATTCATTACGTGCAAAATTATCCCTTTAAATGTTAATAAACAGCGTCTTAATTGTTAAAGTTGGGTTAAAGTGGTACCGAAACTTTTTAAAGACGATTGTTGTTATTAAACATTGAAATCTCTTTTAGGGTTAAAAATATAAATTAAAAAGAAGAAAAATATTGAAACAGCTAAAAAATATTGATAATAATGATTAGCATTCTGAGATTTAACAAGTGTTTCTGACAAAGACATTTTTTTACTCAAAGCATCAATGATTCTGTTTGGAGCTTCGTTAATATTATTTCCGTCAATATAACTTCCGCCTGTAGATCCGGCCATCTTTTTGAGAGCTTCGGTTTGTCTTTTAGAAATTACCGTTTCTCCGGCTTGGTCTGTTTTGTAACCCATTAATTGTCCAAAAACATATTCCGGAACGGGCGCTCCTTCATCCGAGCCAATTCCTACGGAAGTGATCATTATCCCTTCTTTATTCGCCAATTTTATCGCTGCATTGTCATTACCTTCATTATCTTCACCATCACTCAATAAAACGATCTTTCTTGAACCCTTACTTACATTTTTAAATTTTTCAACTGCAATCTGCATTCCCTTTAAGAAATCAGTTCCCTGAATCTGCATAGAATTGGTTTCAATCGCATTGACATAAGTTTCGGCCGAGCTATAATCTGTTGTTAAAGGCATAATGGAAACAGATTCTCCGGCAAATATCACAATACCAACTTTGTCGCTTTTCATCTTTTGCATCGTGTTGATCATCAGATTTTTTGCTTCTGTCAAACGACTCGGATTAATATCTTCTGCATTCATAGAGTTGGAAACATCGAGCATAAAGATCACATTATTCATCCTTTGATTGCTTTTTACCTCTTCCGAACCATTTAATAAATCAATGATTGAAAAGATCAAAAACAAGGTTCCCAAAAGATAAAGCGCAGGAAAAATTTTCACAAATCCTGATCTTTTTTCGAACAATTCTTCATGAAATTGACTGTCCGCAAAAACATTTCTTCTTTTATTATTCCATTTCAGAAAACGTATCAATAAAATAGCTAACAGCGGCAAAAGCAACAGCAACAACAAATACCAATAATTACCCAAATACCACTCCATCAGCTTAAAAATTTATAAAATACCCATCTCAGCAAAGCATCGATAATTAACATTCCTAAAGCGATCCAAAGGAAAATCTTAAAATATTCCTGATAATTGTAAAGCTTAGACACTTTTATATCAGATTTTTCCAATTGATTAATTTCGTTATAAACCTCTTCCAAACTACTGTTTGAAGTAGCTCTGAAATATCTTCCGTTCGTCGTTTGCGCCACTTCTCTTAAAAGGTCTTCATCAATTCTCACTTCCGTTTCTGTGAAGACGAGATCCCCGAAAATATCCTGTTGAGTAGGCATTAATGCATATCCGTTCGTTCCAATTCCGATTGAATATACTTTTATGTCGTTGTTTTTAGCTAATTCAGCAGCAACTTGTGCAGGCATCGCATTTTCAATCGTATTGACACCATCTGTCATTAAAATGATGATCTTGCTTTTCGCTTTGCTGTTTCTAAGGTGGTTTACAGCTACAGAAAGACCTTCTCCAATCGCAGTCCCCGGTTGTAGTTCGAGTGGATTAAGATTTTTTAATTCATCAATTACAACCTGATGATCGGACGTTACAGGAACTTTGGTAAATGCTTCACCGGAATAAGTCACCAAACCTAATCGATCATTCGGACGTTTTTCGACAAATTTTATGGCAATATCTTTCAATGCCGTCAAACGATCGGGCGTTAGATCTTTAGCCAACATACTTAACGATACATCGACAGCCAGCATAATATCGATACCTTTTGTATCATCTCTATCCTGAGAAACGGTGAACGTTCGTGGTCTTGCCATCGCAATAATCAACGCAGAAAGAATAAGATATTTGGAAATTTTAAGTAAAAAAAGTACGGCTACAATTCCATTGCTTCCTTCCATATTTTTTACGGTAGGAACTTTTATACCTTTCTTTTTCTGCTTGCTTACATCCCTGATAAAAAGAGGAATAAACAGCACAAAAAGCAGTAAAAACCACGGACTATAAAATTCAAAATTAAACATCCTTTCTCAAGTTTTCGAATTCCAAATCCTTTGATGATCTTTTCACAAATTCTCTGACGTCTGCAAAATCCTTTTCCATAGCGTCTTTATCAGGGAAAGTTTTGGCAAATTTCACCAAGTCTCCTCTTAAAAATACGTCTTCAACCACTTTTTCGTTTTCCTGAGAGATCGTATTGTTCTTTTTCATTAAATCTATTAGATCATCGGTCAACAAAACATCTGCAGGTAAATGATATTGTTTAGTGATGAATTTTCTGGAAATCTCGATCAATTCAACATAAAATGAACGGTAATTTCCTTCTTCAATATATTTTTTCTTTTTAAGAGAATCTAATTCTTTCAAGGTTTGATTGGTTGCAACAGCCGGAGAACTTTTCGATTTTCTGCCCCATTTCATATACATGATAACAGCAATAATCAAAGCAATAACCGCCAAAGCTGCCAAAATATAAAATTTGTAAAGCTCCCAATAATCTTTTGCCTCAAGTTTCACTTCCTTATTATTCATGATATCATTGATCTGATCATCTTTTTGAGCAGTATTCATGACATCAATTTCATAGGGAATTGTTTTTAAAACTTTACCCCCAACTTTAAATTCTAATTCAGGGATAGTGAATTTTCCTTCTTCATAAACGGCAAATTCAATTTTTCTGTAATAAATATCGGGGTTCTGCGCAATACTATCTTTAATTTCTTCAAAATGAAAAGGTAATAATTCGTTTTTGGGAGCTGCTACAACCGCTTCGTTATGAAGATCATTTATCGTCACAACAATATAATTTACCTCTCCCAAAGCAAGTGTTTTCTTCTCAAGACTAGAAGAAAGTATCTGTGAGAAAGCATTCGCACAGACTAAAAAACATAGTATAAATAATAATTTTTTCAACTTTTATAAGTTTTGGCTAAAGCCAATTGATTTTTAAAATTTATTTAAACAAGCTAAAGCCCGTTCCTATTGATTCGATTATTTCTTCTGGAAATAACTATACAATAATTTTGAATAATCCGCACCTGTATTTACATTCATAAAAGTGGCCGAACTGTTGGCAAAATCGTCTTCCAACGCTCTTACTTTTTGTTTCTGAGCTTCTGCGAAAGTATATCTCCATCTTGCACTGGAAGTATTTGCCCAAACCTGTTTTCCTGTTTCAGCATCGTACAACAGCGCGTATCCAACATCAGGAATTTCGTTATCTTTTTCATCATAAATCCTCATTCCAAGCAGATGATGTTTTTTTGAAGCAACGCGAAGCATTTTAGAATCGTATTCATCTTCAAAATCAGAGAATAAAAAAACCAAAGATTTTCTTTTAAAAATTCCCATCATATATTCCATTGCCTTATCAATTTTGGAGACTCCCGGAACATAATCAGCCGTTAAAATATTACTGATAATCGACAAAATATGCTTCCTTCCCTTTTGTGGCGGAATTACTTTATAGACTTTATCCGCAAATAGAATCAAACCAACTTTATCATTATTTCCGGCTGCCGAAAAACCTAAACTAGCTGCAATTTCTGCGACATATTCTCTTTTCAACTGAGTTTTTGTTCCGTAATCCATTGAAGCAGAAATATCCACCAAAATCATCATCGTCAATTCTCTTTCCTCTTCCATTACCTTTACGAATGGTTCGCGGAAACGAGCGGTTTTATTCCAGTCAATTCTACGAATTTCATCGCCAAACTGATACGGCCGAACCTCTGAGAAAGTCATTCCCTGACCTTTAAAAGCACTGTGATATTGTCCCATCAAAGTAGCTTCCGTCTTCCTTCGAGTACGGATTTCTATTTGTTTGACTTTTTTTACAATATCTTTTATTTCCATGTCTACTTAATTAAAACTTCATCATTATTTACGGTAATCAATCTATTATAATCTGAATCATAATTTTCAGTAGTTAAGATAACTTCTTGGTTTAAAATTTTAGAAACTGATTTTAAATAATCTATAATTTGATTATGCTGATCTAAACTTTTAATTTCATTTGGTGTAATATCATTTTCTATTTCTTCTTCGGTGAAAAAGTAACATTTCAAAATAATTTCACCAATCATAATAGTTGCAGTAGCAACAAATTCACTTACATTATCCCAATAATCAAAAATATATTTTGACAAAATCTGATTACTAGACTTCAGGTTTCCAGCTACATCACAATATGTAAATTTAACTTCAAAATTTTCATTTATAAAATCTATCCATTTCAACCAATGGGATCTTGAAATATCTAAAACATAAATATCTCTTAGTGATCCATCTAAGAAATAAACATTATCTTTTAAATACTGCCAATCCATACAACTTAATCCTTAAACTCAATGGAAACATTAAACCATTCATCATCAAACTTAGGACTGTATTTTTTGTAGAAGTTAATAGCTGGTTCGTTCCAATTCAATACTTGGAAAACCATTCCGCTATATTGATTTGATTTTCCGTGTTCTAAGGTTGCTTCAAATAATTTCTTGCCAATTTGTTTTCCTCTCAGTTTTTCCGTCACGACTAAATCTTCCAGATATAATCTTCTCCCTTTCCAAGTCGAATATCTGTCGTAATACAATGAAATTCCGACAATCTGTCCTTCAAATTCGGCTACAAAAGCTCCCCAAACGGGGGATTTACCAAATCCATCTTCAGTAAATTGCTCTAAAGTCAGAGTAACTTCATGCAAAGCCTTTTCATATTCAGCCAATTCTTTGATCAATTCCAACATCGGAGCACAATCTTCCTGAACTGCTTTTCTGATAATAATTTCTTCCATTAAAATTAAGGAGCTTGAATTTTCGCTAAAATTCGGTTGACAATTTCTTCTGTAGAAATCTCTTCTGCCTCTGCTTCGAACGTTAATCCAATTCTGTGTCTCAACACATCTTTTGCCAATTCTTTTACATCTTCAGGAATTACAAAAGCTCTTCCTTTTAAAAATGCATAGGCTCTTGAAGCAATTGCCAGGTTAATAGATGCTCTCGGTGAAGCTCCGAAACTGATATAATTTTTAAGTTCAGAAAGACCATAATTCTCAGGGTAACGGGTTGCAAAAACCATATCCAAAATATATTTTTCGATCTTTTCGTCTAAATAAATCTGATTGATTAATTCTTTAGCATCTACAATGTTTTGCAGAGAAACCACAGGTTTTACGATAGGTTGATGAGAAGTTGAAACCATTCTCATTACCGTTCTTTCATCCTCAAATTTTGGATAATCGATCGTGCATTTCAGCATAAAACGGTCGCTTTGAGCTTCGGGCAAAAGATAAGTTCCTTCCTGATCGATTGGGTTTTGCGTCGCCAATACCAAAAACGGCTTCGGTAGCTTCATCGTTTCATCACCAATCGTCACCTGTTTTTCCTGCATCACCTCCAAAAGAGCAGACTGCACCTTTGCAGGCGCACGGTTGATCTCATCCGCAAGTACGAAATTTGCAAAAACAGGACCTCTTTTTATAGAAAAATCATTCTCTTTAATATTATAAATCATCGTTCCTACAACATCTGCAGGCAATAGATCCGGTGTAAACTGAATCCTTGAAAATTCACCATGAACAGCATCAGCCAACGTTTTAATAGCTAATGTTTTTGCCAATCCGGGAACCCCTTCCAAAAGAACGTGTCCACCTCCCAACAGACCTACTAAAAGGCGGTCTATCATATATTCCTGGCCAATGATAACTTTGTTGATTTCCTGTCTCAGAAGTGAAAACAAGTAATTTTGTTCCTTTATCTTTTCCGTCAACTGACGAATGTCTTCTGCTTGATATGTATCTGACATAGTTTTAATTAAAATAAGTTGTAAATTTCTAATAAATACTTGCATTAATCAACACAATAAATGCCATTTTTGAGTTAAAGTTTGTTAAATATTCTGAGGATTTATGAGATGTTCAGCTAATCAACTGAGTTTTAATTTATATAATCCATTTGAGAACTAAGATTATCTATATTACAGAACATTATAATTTAACAGAAAAAAGCACCATGAAATTCTTAGTTATAAAAATTTCATGGTGTCATTTTTTTATTTAATTATAAAATTTAAGCTATAAATATCTATTAAAGTTTAGTTATGGTAATAGTAAATACATCTTCCGGAACATCAACTGTTTCTTCGTAAGATCCTACATTTATATAATATTCTGTTCCTGCCGTTGTTGGAATAGTAATAGTTTCCGCAGTAGCAGCACCGCCATTATCCATCGTTCCTACACATCCCAGATTGCTGCAGGTACCACTGTAAACATCTACTTGAGGATCAAAAGTACTTCCGGTAGGCATAGTTACTTTAATCGTGTATTGACCGCCATCTCCTATGAATTTAAACCAAGTCCCATCATTCGTCGCATCAGGGCAAACTGTTATATTTCCTGCATTGTTAGTTGCAGAAACAGCATCACTTTGCGTATATGAATAAGGGAAAGCAAAAGCTAACAAAGCTCCTGAACAAGCATCGTTCACAGGCACGGGAGGAATGGTTTTAAAAACAATTTCTGTACAACCTGAAGATTCTACTCCGGCAGAAACTGCACTAACCTTCAAGTAGTAATTCGTATTAGGATTAAGTGGAGTTGATGGAGTAAAATCAGTACCTGTTACCACCTGATTAATTACGTTTGAAGTTCCCGAGCTTGTACCTACTGAAATTTTATAAGAATCTGCTCCGGAAACAGGAAACCATTTAATATTGGGAGATAAAGCAACTAATTGAGCATTATTCGTCGGATATAAAACAAACGGACATGCAGGAGTAGATCTAGGCGTTAATCCTGAAATCGTTACTGCTGATTTGTAATCTGCTCTTATTCCACCCGGAGGAGACGCAGGATCAATAACCGCGCCATCACCTTTATAATAAAGAGTAGAATATGGTAGATGTGGATACACTTTAAATGCTTCATCAAAATTATTAATATCGATACTCGGAGCATTTTCTTTTGCTGCAATTACTAAATTATCAGTATTATTATAAGCGAACGGTGTCGTAAAAGTAACTTCAACTTTATTATTATTTTTAGTCACAGTCCCCGCAAATACTTGAGTCAATTGCGTAGAAGGAATCCAATCTGTACCGGATATGAAAGCTGTTTTTGTTGTATGCCCTAAATAAATAGTCCAATTTGAAGAATCAGAAATAGTTGAAGATGGATCTACGTAAAATATAAGCCCTGTAATATTTCCTGCTGCATTAGCATTTACTTCCTGCTTAGGATATATCTGCTGAACATAAGAATAGGAAAAAAAACTACTTATCGGAGCAGTTCCCACACTTGTACTTGCAATGTTTATATCTATCTGGGCATTAAACATCAACGATATCAATAATAAAGATAAAAGTAAAATTCTTTTCATAATTAATAAATTCAATATGGAATATGGTGCTAATTTAGTACTAAAGTTTTAATTTTTATAATAAATATGATTATTTAATCACATATACTAATACAAATAATATTTTAAACAAAAATCAATTTCATTACTTTAAATATTTATACAATTATCAACAAATCATTATTTGCTTTGAAAAATCAACCAATAAACATCAAATTTAAACACATATTTTAATACATTTGTAACAAATACCAATTACATGTATAAAAAGCTATTTTTTTTGAGTCTCTTCTTCGCAGGACTTCTTCAATCACAAACCACAACGATGGTAAACGTGATTTCACAAGCAGTTTATTATGATGGCTATGCAGCAACGGTATCCAATCCGGTTCCTTCTGGTCTGATCAGACTTGGAAATACAAGATATGCAAGAAAACTTACAGATGCAGAACTGAATTCTTTTAAAGCAAAAATTGCCATGAGAGTGTCTATCGGTGCGTTATGCGACAATTATGACCGTCTGGGAGAAGTTTTCTTGGCGTTAGTTCCTAAAAATCAATCTACATACACTATAGACGATGTAAATGTAAAAAGAATGGAAGTTGGAAGATATATCACTCCTTTCATGAACAAAAACCGTACGCCCACGGAAGTGCCTTATACTTATGATTTGAGTAATTTATACAGTGTCTTTCACGATTCTGCGCTTCGCAACACTTACGATATGTATATGGAACTGGATGTTTTTGGCGTTCCTTATGCAGCACAGACACAGGTTACGGGATGCTCAGGCAGAATTGATGTTTTTTCAGGATCACTTACCTTTTTCTCAACAGATGTTGGAGCAACACCTACAAACTATAACAGTCTTACTCCACTATTGAGCTACACTAGAATCAATAATTACAACAGTACTGATGTTCCTGGTGAAACTGTTAGGATTGTAAATTTCAATCTACCCAATCCTGTTACTAACGCACGTTTCTTTGTAATATCTACTCCCCATGGCGCAAACAGTGGTGGTGAAGAATATGTAAGAAGACAAAATTACACCTATGTAGATGATGTACAAGTTCTTACATACACTCCCGGAGGGATTTCTTGCGAACCGTTCAGAGTATACAATACACAAGGTAACGGAATATACGGAACAACTCCGAAAACTTTTGCAGACTGGACTTCATGGAATAACTGGTGTCCCGGAAACTCTGTGCCCATCAGAGGATTTGTATTACCTACTATGACCGCCGGAAATCATACCCTGAAACATACCATACCAACCGCTGTTTTTAATCAGCAACAAGGAGACGTATATTTGTCTGTTTACATGCAAGGCAACAGCAATACAACGTTAAATGTGAATGACATTAAAACAACAGATGTAAGCATATACCCCAATCCTACTTCTGATTTTGTCAATATAAAGTCTCCGATAGATGTAATGTCTCTAAGTTTATTCAGTATAGATGGGAGAAAATTATTTGAAAATTATAAAGAAAACAAGATAGATATTTCTTCATACAACACAGGAATTTATATTCTGAATGTTGTATTAAAAGACGGAACGACTTTCAAACATAAGATTATCAAAAAATAAAAAAGTACAAACATGCTGTTAAAAACAATAAAAAAACCTCCTTTCGAACATTTTCGTAGGAGGTTTTTACTATTCTAAATCTTGAACATCTTTTAAATTTAACATTACAAAATCAGCTCTAACCCTATCTTCCTATTTGAAATGATCCCAAGCTTTGAAATCATAATAAAATAGTAAAAAAAAGAAATACACTTCTCAAAATCAATTATTTTAATAAAGACTTTCCTTTAAATAAACGAAAAACGAATGTCTTTTTTAACATTTATTACTTTTTTAAATAGTATTTTAAATAATTTTAACCTTAATCTCACATTTAAAAATTGTCACTTCCAGTTTATTAAACTATTTTTGGTGATTAAAAAATTTGTAAAATGAATTATCATTTTCAAGCCCACAGACAGGTGAGAAGAAACCTTCTGGACATCCTGCAAAATACATCTCATGAAGATCTTTTGCTGATTCCGGATGGATTTAACAATAACATTTATTGGAATATTGCACATACCGTTGCTACAGAGCAGCTTTTGCACTATTACCTAAGCGGAAACCCTTTCAGAATTGATAAATATTGGATCGAAACATATAAGAAAGGAACCCTTCCGAACTTAAATGTACAAAAATCTGAAGTGGAAGATCTTGAGTTTTTATTAACCGAAACTTCAAAGATCTTAATGAAAGATTATGACAGCGATTTCTTTTCAGATTACACGCCCTACACCACAAGTTTTGGGATGGATCTGAAAAGCATACAGGATGCCATCATCTTCAACAATATGCATGAAAGCCTGCATTATGGTTATGCAATGGCACAGAAAAGAGCAATTTTAGGCGAAAAAGGAAGATAGTTAAAAGTGAATTTTGCAATGTAAGCCAATCATGAAATGTGAATTTTAAAGCACAAAAAATTGGCTCACTAAAGTAAAATTAATATTTAACAATTCACTATTTAAATTATTAAAATGACAGATAAAAAAGACGATTTTATTTTCGGGCTTCGTCCCGTAATTGAAGCTATTGAAGCAGGGAAAACTATTGACAAGATCTTTGTACAAAATGCATTGCAAGGTGATATTTATGCAGAACTGAAAACAATTTTAGCTAAAAATAAATTACGTCCTAACTACGTTCCGGTTGAAAAACTGAACCGTTTCACAAGAAAAAATCACCAAGGTGTTGTAGCTTTTATTTCGGATGTTCCGTTTCATAGAGTGGAAGATGTTGTTCCTCAACTATTTGAAGAAGGAAAAACTCCGTTTTTATTGATATTGGATAGATTAACTGATGTTAGAAATTTCGGAGCCATCTGCAGAACTGCAGAATGTGTAGGAATTGACGCTATTATTATTCCTGAAAAAGGAGGCGCACCCATCAACTCTGACGCTATAAAAACCTCTGCTGGAGCCCTTTACAACATTAAAATCTGTAAAGAACCAAATTTGGCTCACGTTGTAGATTATCTTCAACAAAGCGGAATTTCTGTATTTGCAGCCACCGAAAAAGCTCAAAAACTGATCTATGATGTAAGTTTCACAGAACCTTGCGCTATCGTAATGGGTAATGAGGAAACCGGAATTTCTAAAGAAGTTCTGCATCATTCAGACGAAAAAATAAAATTACCAATTGAAGGAAAAACACAATCTCTAAACGTTTCTGTTGCTTGCGGAGCTATTTTATATGAAGCAACAAGACAGAAATTAATGAAAGTAAATTAATCGATAACACATTCAAAATCAATTCAAATGAAGAACATTGCAGCGCTTGCGCTTATATCATCTATAGCTTTAGTTTCTTGTAAAAAAGAAACAACGACCGTAACAAAAGTAGATCCGAAAACAGGAAAAACAATCACTGTAGAAGTTCCTGCTGATTCTGTAGCTAAAGTTTCAGAAAATCCTGCAATTAAAGACTCTGCAGGTGTTTATACTCAAACTTTTAAGCTTGAAAAAGGAAAAACATATCCTCTTACAACGTACCAGAGAGATGTAAAAACAATGACAGATCCTCAAGGAAAATCTCTTAACGGAACAAGCGAATCTACTGACGAAATGACTTTCACCGTTAATGATATCAAGGGAAACGTTTATGATTTAACGCTTAACCTTATCGGAAAAAGAAATTCTCAGACAGCTGACGGAAAAACAATCGTAGTTGATACAAAACTTCCGATTCCAAAAGAAGATGATCTAAAAATGATCTGGAATATCAACAAAGCTCTTACAAGCAATAAACTGAACATGAAAATGGATACGAAAGGAAATGTACTTTCGATTACAGGTTTCGATGCGGTTTACATTAAAGTTTCTAATGCTGTAGGAACTCTTATTAAAGATAAAAACCAAAAAGAAAGCGTTGTTGCAAGTCTTAAACAAAGCTTTAACGAAAAAGTATTAAAAGATCAGTTCAACAAAAACCTAACAATTATTCCTAAAAAAGGAGCTAAAATTGGTGAAAAATGGACTAATTCTGAAAATGCAGATGCAAGTGGAGCTGTTAAAGTAACTTCAAACTATGTATTGAAAAGTGTAGGAAACGGTATTGCAGAGATTTCTGTAACAGGCGGAATTCCTAAGAAAACTGAGAAAAAAACTCAAGACAAGATCACACACAGTTTAAGCAGCGAGCTCGTACAAGACGGAATCATTAAATTTGATCAAAGTACAGGATGGATCACCAACCAGAAAATTAATGTAGAAACAACTCAGATTGAAACAATTTCAGACGGAAAACAGTCTCAGTCTATGAAAAGTGTTTCTAAATCTTCTGTAATGGTAAATCCTTCTGCAAAATAAAATGAAGTAAGTTTTAGGATAGAGCGCTGGAGAATTTGAGTTTTTTTTATAATTAAAATAAACCTCAACAAACTTTTAGCTTTAAACTTAGAATCTTAAATAAAAATATTATGAAGTTTATTCTTGAGTTAGTACTCACCGCTATTATTATTTTCTTTGTCTGGAATATTTTGAAAAGATTATTTTTTAAAACATTCTACAGTTATTTGTTTAAAAACATCAAACAAAATAATAATCAGCAGGATATAAAAAGTTCGAACAAGGATACAAGCCCAAAGATCCACTGGGATGCAGAAACTGTGGACTATGAAGAGGTAAAAGAAAATAAAGATAAAAGGTAAAATTTACCCCAGAAAATAAAAGATAATAACCGAAATGGCGAAAAATAAAAACTTAATTTATATTGCGGCTTCATTAGTTGTATTTATAGTTTTAGCATTTTTATATTCCACACCTGTTTTTACAGGAAAACAGCTTTTCCAGCATGACATTGTTCAGTACAGAGGAGGTGCAAAAGAACTTCTCGACTACAGAGCAAATACCGGAGATGAAACGTATTGGAGTGATTCCATGTTTGGTGGAATGCCAACTTATCAGATGGGAAGCCAGTTCAAAGGAGATATCATCAAGAAAATTGATAGTAATCTGAACTTTTTTCCAAGACCCGTTAATTATCTTTTCTTACTCTTCGCAGGATTTTTCCTTTTAGGAATGGTAGCGGTCAGAAACTGGAAATACGCTCTTTTAGGAGCCACTTTCTTTGGACTTTCGACCTATTTTTATATTATTATCGCGGCGGGACACAATGGTAAAGTGAATACCATTGAATATTTCGCGCCACTTTTAGCCGGAATATTACTCGTCTACATAAGGAAAAGTTATATTTGGGGATTCATCGTCACTACCCTGTTCATGGGACTTCAGATAGCGGCAAACCACCCACAGATGACGTATTATCTTTTCATTGCTTTAGGATTTTTATTCTTATCTGAATTAATCCGAGCGATTCAAAAGAAAACACCAATGAAGCATTTCTTAATTTCTTCGGGAATTATTGCTGCTGCCTGCGTCATCGGAGTTGGGATGAATTCTCAAAGAATCATGGCCAATGCAGAATATGTAAAAGAAACCGTTCGTGGAAAACAAATCCTAGATAACGACACTCATACTTCAGGAAAATCCGGAATGGATAAAGAAAGTATGCTGATGTGGAGCTACGGAAGACTGGAAACTTTAAACCTTTTCATCCCAAGATTAATGGGCGGCGGAAGTCAGGAACCTGAGGCAAAAGATATTATGAACAAAGTTCAGGAGCTCGTTCAGGAAAATGTGACTTCACAAGCCGAAATGGATCGTGTTTCTAAAGGCTTTGGAAGCGTAACGTATTGGGGTGACCAACCCGGAACTTCGGGTCCAGCATATCAGGGAGCAATTATTTGTTTCTTAGCTTTATTAGGATTCTTTTTCGCTTGGAAAAAATACCGTTACTGGATCTTAGGAGCTTCCATTCTTACCATTTTATTGGCTTGGGGAAGCAACTTTATGCCTTTATCAGACTTCTTTATAGATTTCGTTCCAATTTACAATAAATTCAGAGCACCGTCTTCAATTTTAGTTATCGTAGAGTTGTTATTTCCTTTAATAGCGATCATTGGATTATACAGATTCTTTACAGATGAGAAATTAACGGAAGAATACAAAAAGAAAATACTTCTTTATGTAAGCGGAGGAACGTTAGGATTTTTATTAATTCTATTAGTTTTCGGAAAATCTTTATTAGGATTTTATACGGAGAACGAAAAACTATATTTCCCACCTTTCCTATTGGATTTTATGGTGGATGAAAGATTCAAATTATTCAGAATTGATGCTATAAAAGCATTTATCTACGTTGCTATCGCTGCAGGAGCTTTATTTATGGTTTTAAAGAAAAAATTAAACCAAAATATCGCTTTAATTATCATTGGAGTCGTGAGTTTATTTGATCTTTGGACAGTAAACAAACGTTATTTGAACGATGAAAACTATGTAGATAAAGTTTTTGCTGAAAACCCATTCCAGACAGAAACCTCAGATCTTCTAGCTGAAAAAGTACAGGCTAATCCTAGTTTGGGATCAATTTTAGCCAATGTTCAGGTTAACAAAACATTGGAAACGATTGCTGAAAAGGATAAAACTCATTACAGGATTTTTAATAATCTTTTAGGAACATTCAGCGAAACCAATACGTCATATTTCAAATCTTCAATTGGAGGTTATCACGCCGTAAAATTGAGAAGGTACGATGATGTTATCAATGAATATTTTCAGGTAATGGATTCTGTAAAACTTCCCAACGTTCTTAATTTATTAAACGCCAAATACTGGGTTGCAGGCGATCCGGAGCAACCTCAGGCAATGCCAAATCCAAAAGCCAACGGAAATTCATGGTTCGTGAGCGACTTGAAATTTGTGAACAGTCCTAACCAAGAAATTAAGTCAATCGGAGTAATCGACAGTAAGAAAACAGCTGTTATTGCTTCTGCAGATAAAGAATATTTCAATAATAAAACGGTTCAGCCAGATCCAACAGCGTTTATTAATTTAACGAAATATCAACCGAATGAATTAGAATTCAAATCTGAATCTAAAACTCCACAATTGGCAGTATTCTCTGAGATTTATTATCCTCACGGCTGGAAAATGTTTGTAGACGAAAAAGAAGTTCCGTACATAAAAGCTGATTATTTACTTCGTGCAGTACACGTTCCTGCAGGAAAACATAACATCAGAATGATTTTCGAACCTGAAGTTATTGAGACTGGAAAATGGATCTCTTTACTTAGCTTTGGATTATTCGTCATATTGAGTGGATTTGGGATTTATTGGATGAATAAAAATAAGAAGAAGGAAATTCTAGTAGAAAAAGTTTAATCTTAATTTTGTCATTCCGTAGGAATCTAGACAACGCTTTTATAATAGCTTAGATTCCTAAGGAATGACAAAATACTCCAATATAAATGGAACAAAAAAAAATATTAATCATCACTTATTACTGGCCGCCTGCGGGAGGTCCCGGTGTTCAAAGATGGTTGAAATTTGCAAAATATTTACCCGAATTCGGATGGAAACCCGTTATTTTCACCCCTGAAAATCCGAGTTATCCTTTGTTGGACGAAAGTTTACTAAAAGATGTTCCTGAGAATATTGACATCGTTAAAACAAAGATCTGGGAACCTTATCAACTGGCTGAAAAGCTTAATAAAAGTAACAAAAAATTCAAAGCCGGACAGTTTGATGTCGGTAAAAACCAAAGTTGGAAATCAAAACTTTCGATTTGGGTAAGAGGAAATTTTTTTATTCCTGATGCCAGAGTTTTTTGGGTAAAACCTTCCGTAAAATTTTTAGAACAGTATTTAAAAGACAATAAGATAGATGTTGTGGTAACTTCGGGACCTCCACATTCTTTACATTTGATAGGTTTAAATTTAAAAAAGAAGCTTCCCAATTTAAAATGGATCGCAGATTTCCGTGATCCCTGGACTGAGATTTCTTATTACAAGCATTTAAAACTAACCAAAAGCTCCGATAAAAAACATCGCCAATTAGAAAGTGATGTATTCAAAAACGCAGATATTACACTGGCAACAAGCTATACCGATGCTGAAAACTTCCGTAAAAACGGAGCGAATGCAGTTTGTATTACCAATGGATTTGACGAGACGGATGCTACTCAAACTCTAAAATCCTCAAGCTCTCAGACTCTCAAACAAAAATTCACTTTAAGCTATATTGGTGTTTTAGAACAGCTTCGAAATCCTGAAAATCTTTGGAAAGCTCTTGATGATTTAGTGAAAACCAATTCTGATTTTGCAGGAAACTTTACATTGAAATTCGTAGGAAGAATTGATGATAAAATTTTAAACTCAATTGAAAATTCTGGTTTAAAAAATCACATTTCAAATTTAGGATATATTTCTCATGATAAAGCGATCACAGAAATGCAAACTTCTGATATGCTTTTAATTACAAATTTCCCTAATGAATCTTCAAAAGGGATTATTCCGGGGAAAATATTTGAGTATTTAGCGACAGGAAAGCAGATTATTTCCTTTGGTCCGGATAAGGCGGATGTTTCGAAAATATTAAATGAAACCAATGCTGGAAAGCATTTCAGCTATGATGATTCTGAAACAATAAAAAGTTTTATATTAGAGAAATTCGAATTGTGGAAAAGCGGAAACCTTCTTGAAAACAACCAAAATATTGAACAGTTTTCAAGAAAGAATCTTACAAAAAAATTGGTTGATATTTTAGATTAAATCGTCCATTGATCGTTGATAACTCCAACTAAATAATACTTCCCTTTAAATTCTTCAAATACGAAACGAAGTGTTTTCCAATCCATTTCGCCATTTTTTTCGGTGCCTTTGATATAATTTTCTGTGAAATTAAGTTTTGGATATGCTTTTTCTAAATTGTTTAAAGAATTTCCACCTCCCTGAAATTTATCCAAAGAAAACTGGGAAGCTGTAAAGTCCTTTGAGAAAACCCATTTACTTAAATAATCATTAATTGTAGCTTTATAAAGATCTCCAGAACCATCATAAGAGCCCCAGATGAAAAGCGTTTTTGTCGGTTGATATTTTTCAAAATCGGTCTTAGAAAATTGCTTATCCTCTTTCGGATCTACGAAAGCATACATTGAAAACCGAACGCCTTTTTCTGGATGGATAAATTCTGCAAGCCTTTTATAATCTTTATTTTTTAGGGTTTTCAAAATCTCGTCATTGGCTTCTTTTATAATTTCTTCTTTAGTTATGGTAGCTTTATCGGGATTTGAAGTCTGGACAGTAGTTTGTTTTGTAGAATCAACTTTATGAACAGCAGGTTTACTTGATTCTTTTTTACAAGCCACAAGACTTACAACGAATATTGATAGTAATATTTTTTTCATTTTTTAATAGTAATCAATTAAAAAGACCAAAAGTGATGCCATTTTGAGTGCGAGAAGTTTGAGTATTTTAGAGTTTGAGATAGACTTTAATTATTATGAATATAGTTTTTAGCTTAAGACTTAAAATTTTCTGCTTACCGCTTTTTCGTACATTTGCTGTATGGAAATTTTAGACATTCTTATTGTTGGAGCCGGTCCCATCGGGCTTAATTGCGCTCTTGAAGCTAAAAAAAATAACCTGAATTATTTAATTATAGAAAAAGGAACCATTGTAAATTCTTTATATAATTATCCTTTATACATGCGATTTTTTTCTACTGCTGAAAAATTAGAAATTGACGAAATTCCATTCATCACAACAGCTCCAAAACCAGGAAGACAGGACGCTTTGGAATATTATCAGGGAATTGCAAGACAGAAAAATATTAACATTAATCTGTATGAAAGAGTTTTGAATGTATCTAAAAATGATGGCATTTTTGAAGTTGAAACTTCTAAAGGAAAATATTTCGCAAAAAATGTAATTATCTCGACAGGGTTCTATGACATTCCAAACCTGATGAATATTCCCGGAGAAAATCTTCCAAAAGTTAAACATTATTATACTGAACCTTATCCATACGCAAAGCAGAAAATTGTGGTTGTAGGTTCAAGCAATTCGTCTGTAGATGCAGCTTTGGAAACCTATAGAAAAGGAGCTGAAGTCACAATGATCGTTCGTCATTCTGAAATATCAAAAAATGTAAAATATTGGGTAAAACCTGATATTGAAAATAGAATTGCTGAAGGTAATATTAAGGCTCATTTTAATTCTGAGATCCTTGAAATAAAGGTAAAGTCTGTTATTTTTAAAGATGAGAACGGACAAATTCATGAAATTGAAAATGATTTTGTATTAGCAATGACAGGTTATCTTCCAGATTTTGATTTTTTGAAAAATTCAGGAATTGATCTTCAAGGAGAATGTTTAAATCCACTTTATAATGCTGAAACAATGGAAACCAACGTTGAAAATCTTTATCTGGCAGGCGTTGTTTGCGGTGGAAAAGATACCCATCTTTGGTTTATAGAAAATTCAAGAATTCATGCAGAAATGATTATAAAAAATATTTCTCTTAAAAATAAACAGCTAAAAAGCTGACAAAAAAAAATTCCATACAAAACAATGACTTTGTACGGAATGATACTTTATACTATTTAAGATTAATATAAATTTAAAAAATAATTACTCATAGCCCGAATCATAAGCTTATAGTGGGAATCAGAAAATATTTTATCAATCTCGATCCACTTTTCGTCGATAAGACTAATAGCATCTTTTCGACATTCCGTAAGTGCACCTGAACCAATAATCCAATCTGCAATATCCTGAATATCCTGTGAAGATTTATTGGGTTTACTCCAAAGATTTTTCATTTTCAGACGAATTTCCGGTTGGGAAAGCTCAATCGCTTTTATCAAAGGTAATGTCACTTTCCCTTCGCGGATATCTTCCAATTCTACCTTACTTCCCTTAAAACCGCCGTTCAGATCCCTCACATCATCAATTATTTGATAAGCAAGCCCAAAAGCTTCACCATAATCACAAATTGCTTTATGCTTTTCTATGCTCAGATCTTCTAATATAGTTATGATATTTGCCATCATTTTAATGGGAACACCTGTCTTAAGTATATGGATTTCTCTCATGCTTTCAGATATTGAATAGGTATCACCCGTTTCAAAAGCCTGAGGAAGTAAATCTGTAAAAGTTCTGATATCTAAAGCCTGCCCGGCATGACAAAGTCTCATCGTATCAAAATATGATTCGTATATTTTTTTCATTCTAGAATCAGATAAATGCGTCATATTACGAATCAATATTTCGCCTACAAAATATCCGAAAGTACCGGAATTTATTGCTGCAGGGATTCCATAAATGACGTGGCAGCTTGCATCACCTCTTCGCAATGGCGATTGATCCTGAACATCATCAATAATAAGTGAACTACAATGGATTAATTGAAAAAGTGCAACAAAAGGATCGTATTGAGAAATATTACCTTCACAAAGACCTACCAACAAACGTAATAAATGAGAACGCCATCCTTTTCCTTTTCTGTCAAGCATTTCAAGCAAAGGTTTTATTAAGGCCTCGTGAAGTACCTCGGACGGTACAGCATTCAGGTATGATGAATAATAATCTTTCATCAATTTCTCAATCTTTTCTTTTTCATGGGCATATGGTACCACTTCATGAATAATATCCAATACCTCTTCTGCTGCCTGATCCAAAAGATCATTAATATTATTCCATCCTTTATCTGTTGTGATTTCTACGAAAGCATTTCCTGTAATTTTTTCATTTTCTAATGTACCGGAAACCCTTGCACGTCCTTCCCAAAACCCCGGAGCAGATAAGAACGTCATAACTTCCTGATCTGAAAATTCTGCCTTTACGTTAAAATCAAGATTCCATGCTGGAATTTTCACTTGCCATTCCACAGGATATTTTGCGCAGGTCTTTTTACTTATATAATAGTCAATTTCTTCAATAATAATGTTGTCATCTTTAAGCGTAAAAGACTCTCCTTTTTCATCAATCCAAACAGTAAGTCTATCTGATTGCGTTGTATTTTTGTCAGTAAGGGAATAAAAAGTAAGCTGACAATGATTATCAAATTGTATTGCAAACCACATCCAATGTTTTGAAGTATTTTGCTCCACTTTTTGAGCAGGGTTGTACGATTCGCTAAACTCATGATCATACCATCCTGAACCTTTTATCCGAAAAGTTTTATTGTTAAGAGTAATATTACCTTCTACAGCATTTTCCGGAATAAAATAATAATGCATATCGTTGGCTGCATTCATTGATGATTTTACCAGTCCGTTTTCACCATGATAAACAGGATTTTTAAGAGGGTTAAAGGAAAAATTAACATTACTATTTCCTAACTGATTACCAATTTTAACAAAATAGTTCCCTTTCTCATCTTTTTCAAGATGGCCTAGATCATAATCTAATTTTAATTCATTGTTAGAAGTAACAACACTTTTTTTCATAAGAAAATCTGGAGCCGGAAAATTTCCTTTGTCAATAATCTCTTTAAAGGCATTATCAATTGGTTTCAACTCTTTCTTTTCTTTTAAATCATCACTAATTTTAGAAAAGATCTTATCGTCATGGCTGGTCTCGCTATGGTATTTTTGATCTTCTATATCAACCAAAGACCAGGTAAGCGAATGAGTAAACTCAAAAGGAAATACATTAAAATCTCTAGCAATTCTAAAAAATGAACAAAAAAACGCAAAAGTTTTTCCTGCATCATCTTCAACATGTGCATGAAAATACCACCATTCTAAATTAGATGTATCATGCGGCAAATCATCAATAAGTAAATTAATACCTATCTTTTCGGGATTAAGTTCAACAGAATAATTTTTCATTTTCGAAGTTATAAGTTTTTATAAAAATAATAAAAAAAATAATTACTTAATTATTTAACAATAAAATAATGATAAACAAAATATAAAACCGAAAAATTAATAAATCATTAATATCTAAACATTATTTACATAATCGACTTAACTGCGAAAATAAAATTCACTTTTGATAGCACATTGTAAAATAGGTTTCTGAATTGTTTCTTATTCAAGCCAAAGTTCTGACTACAACTCGCATTACTTGCACGAACGGATTTCATTCTTCGCAAAAAATTTCCTTTCCAGATTTTTTCTTTTAGTGAAAAACATCTAAGTATTCACTCCAATAAAACGATCAATCTTCTTGCTTTTTATTACCAATCATCCATGGAACAATGAAGTAAAAACCAATGGCAATAAGCGTTGCTAAAACTCCGGTTCCTATCCATAAGGCATTAAATCCAAATTTTTGAGCAAGCATCGTTCCGATGTACGGTGTAATGATAAATGCTATGGAAAATGAAATTCCATTCAATCCCATGTAAGCACCTTTATTATTTTTTCCTGAACGCATTGCTGTAATTGTAGACATAAAAGGTAACGTCCAGATTTCACCAATGCAAAGTAATGTCATTGAAATAACCAACGCTATTACACTATAGTCAAAAGCCATCATAGCATAAGAAAATCCACAAATAAGAGTTCCTAAAAGCATTGTCACCGCCAGACTAAAGTACTTTTCTGCGATTTGTACAAATCCCATTTCAAGCAAAACAATTAAGAATCCGCTATACCCTAAAATATATCCTATACTTTGTTGGCTTAAATGCGCAGTATCTTTATAAAAGATCGTCAACGTACTGAATAGCTGGAAAAAGCATACTGAAAACAGCATACAAAAGAAACAGTAAATCAAGAATTTACCATCTTTATAGGGAGAATTTTCTTTTTTAATAACAATTGCTTCTTTTACTTTTTTAGCTTTTATTTTCGCTAATTTATTTCTTTTTCCAAAGAACCAGATATACATTAATCCGGCTGAAAATGCTGCAAAAGCATTACTGAAAAATAAAAATTCATAAGAAATAGCAGATAAAATTCCACCTAAAGCAGGACCAATTGAGAATCCTAAATTCACAGCCATACGGTTTAGTGAAAATGCTCTTGTAATATTTTCAGGCTTTGCATATTTCGTGATCGCTACCGAGTTGGCAGGTCGAAATGTCTCGCTCACAATACTTTGTGCTAAAATAATTCCCGCCACCCCAACTTCTGTATTAAAGATCGGAATTAAACAAAATAAGGGTACACTAAGAAGCAAACTTAGATATTGTACTTTGTATTCTCCAATTTTATCAGTGATCATTCCCCCAAGCCAAGAGCCCAATACAGAACCAATTCCGAAAAAACTCAAAACAACTCCTGTATTTTCAATACTGAAATGTAAATGATCGGTCATGTATACCCCTAAAAACGGGAGTACCATAGAACCTGCACGGTTGATAAGCATTACCAATGCCAACATCCAACTTTCCTGAGAAAGTCCTTTAAATGAATTTGTATATATGTTTATTAATTTCACAATTTCTAAATTTTAAATATTTTTTGATAGGATTTTATCCTACCCTTTGTTAAATTGCCCCTTCGGAACTCTTAAATTTTAATATTCTTGAGATTGCTTCGTCGCTTCACTCCTCGCAATGACACAAAAAAACAGGACTTAAAAAATTAAGCCCTGTTTCATTTATAATGATATAAATAAATTTTTACTCTGGCTTATAAGAGTCTTTTAATGTTACAGTACGGTTGAATACCAACGTAGTATCCGTAGAATCCTGATCTTTCGTAAAATATCCAATTCTCTGGAACTGAAGAGGTTCTCCAACAGCGACATCCTTTAAACTTGGTTCAGCAAAAGCTTTAACGATAGAAACAGATTCTGGATTAATAAAATTCAAGAAATCTACATCTTTCTCAGCATCAGGCTGTTCCACAGTGAATAAGTTATTATAAATTCTTACATCTACAGGAAGCGCATGTTTTGCAGATACCCAATGTAAAGTACCTTTTACTTTTCTTAAACTTTCTTCTGTGCCGCTTCCAGACTTAGATTTTTCGTCATAAGAAGCGTAAATGGTTGTAATTTCTCCGTTTTCATCTTTCTCCACTCTTTCAGCTTTGATGATGTAAGCAGATTTTAAACGAACTTCTCCGCCTAATTTCAACCTGAAGAATTTATTATTAGCTTCTTCTTTAAAGTCTTCACGCTCAATATATAATTCTCTTGAGAAAGGAACTTGCCTTGTTCCGGCATTTTCCTGCTCAGGATTATTTTCAGTTTCTAACCACTCTTCATTTCCTTCAGGATAGTTCTCGATCACCAATTTGACCGGATCTACCACTGCCATCACACGTTTAGCTACTTTATTAAGATCTTCACGGACACAGAAATCCAATAATTGAATTTCAATTAAGTTTTCCCTTTTTGCAACTCCTACTTTATCAATAAAATTTCTGATAGACGCAGGTGTAAAACCTTTTCTCCTCATTCCGGAAATTGTAGGCATCCTTGGATCGTCCCATCCATTAACTACATTTTCAGCGATCAGCCTCTGTAGTTTCCTCTTGGAAGTAATCATATAAGAAACATTCATCCTTGCAAATTCTCTTTGCTTAGGCGCTACTTTAGATTCGTCATAAACCTGCTCCAAATACCAATTGTAAAGCGGTCTGTGATTTTCAAATTCTAAAGAACATAATGAATGCGAAACTTGCTCTAAATAATCAGATTCACCATGAGCCCAGTCGTACATTGGATAAATTTTCCAATCTGTTCCTGTTCTGTGGTGAGGTCTTTTCAAAATTCTGTACATAACAGGATCACGCATATTCATGTTAGGCGAAACCATGTCAATTTTTGCACGAAGAGACATTGAACCTTCTTCAAATTCACCATTTTTCATCCTTTCGAACAAATCTAAAGATTCTTCAACAGGACGATTTCTGAACGGAGATTCAACTCCCGGTTCTGTAGGATTTTTTCTTTGTTCTGTAATCGTTTGAGATGGCTGCTCATCAACATAAGCTTTTTCATCTTTAATCAACTGAACGGCCCAATCATAAAGCTGCTGGAAGTAGTCTGATGCATACAAAACTTTATCCCATTTGAAACCTAACCATTCAACGTCTTTCATGATAGAATCTACGAATTCCTGTTCTTCTTTTTCAGGATTCGTATCGTCGAAACGAAGGTTTACGGGAGCATTGTATTTTTCACCCAAACCGAAGTTGATGCAGATCGCTTTTGTGTGACCTACATGCAGATAACCGTTTGGCTCAGGTGGAAAACGGAAACGGATCTGATCATTTTTAAGACCGTTTGCCAAATCATCTTCTATAATTTGCTCAATAAAATTGAGAGATTTTTTTTCTTCTTCCATTAAAATTCGCTTTAAATGTCGCATTATACAACAATTTGCAAATTTAGGAAATTTAAAGGGTTTACGGAAATTATAATTTAAAACTATAATTGTTAATAATTCAATATTTTTATTTAACTTAGAAATTAACTAAAAAACCGTTCTCAAATAATAACAACATGGCTGTTTATATTCTAAGCAATCGAAAAATCGTTCGCCATAAAGGTGAAAAAGCAGATTCATTTTCTAATGATGAATACTCTATTCCTAATTTCAGAATAGCAAAATGTGATTTTGAAAACTTTAAAGAACCAACTTCTGCAGTTAAAAAGAAGAAAGACTATACTAACCAAAATATTCTCAACTATAAACTCTTTTCTGAGCCTGAAAAACAAGGTTATCAGGATGTTTTGGATGTTTTACTCAATGAAAAAGGGGTTAAAAAATCAACTCTAACGGCTAACAATCTCGGTGGAAGCCAAAAAATGTTTTATGAATTGTATAAAGATATGTCTTCCACAAAGGATAGAAGCGATGTTTTGATATTTATTCATGGCTACGCTTATGATTTTGATGATGAATTGAAGGCTATCATTGATCTTAAAAAATTATTTATTGATAATCCGGCATCGCCAATAGAGCATATTTTGTTCGTAAGCTGGCCGGCTTCAAGCAGTATTGTTCCGTTGACTTATTTTGATGATAAAGCTTCGAGCATCAATTCCGGAGCATCTTTGATGAGACTTTTTTATTTTTACACTCAGTTTTTAAAAGATATTTTTTCGAACCGTGATCTTGTTCCCTGCAACCAAAGGATTCATTTAATGGCACACTCCATGGGAAATCGAGTGCTTCAAAGTATGTTGTACAGTTTGAAAAAGGAAAACATTTTGAGGGTTATCGATCAAGTTCTATTATTGAATTCTGATGTGACTTATAAAGTTTTTGATGATTCGGAAGACTCATTCAACAAGCTACCTTTATTGGCGAATCGAATTTCAATTTATTTAAACAGAAAAGATACCATTCTTGGAATTTCACAGTTTACCAAAAATATTTTAACACCGAGATTAGGCAAGCATGGACCGAGTGACATTCAAAAATTCAAAGATATTGTTTCCGTTATCGACTGTACATTTGTAGAAGATGATGTGTTGAGTGGCCTGAAATATGAGATCGGAAATCATTGGGGATACTTATCCAGTTCAAAGGTTCAAAATGATATTTTTCAAAACTTATATGGTATGGATAGGAATCTTATTACCAACAGACTAAAGAATAACGAAAATATTTTCACAATTATTTCACAATAATATTTTAAAATTAAGCATATCGCAAAACCTTATTTTAAAGCATAAAACAATCGCTCATATTGGCATAGAGATTGCAAAATCATTAAACAGAGAAATACTAAATTTTTTTATCATGAAAAAAGTTAAAAGCAAGTTTTCTTATTTATTGCAATATATTAAGAAAGCAATTTTCGTAAAAGATGTGATTTAATCATCTGATTACTAACCCAAAACACACAGATTATCCGACCGTAAAATTACTTTTCTTCATCAATTTCACATCATTTTAATATACTTACAAGGTTTTTAGACTTTGTAAGGTTTTGTTATGTTTTCAATATTAATTCACAAAAATGTGTGTTAATTAAAGTTAAATATATTGTATAGTAGAAAAAAGAATTCCATATTTACATTACTAATCAAATTAAAATATTAATTATGAAAAATCTAGAAAAAATCAAAAGAGAAAAATTAAAGACAATCAAAGGAGGAAGACCGCCTCTTGGATGCAACAGTTGGAATCCAACTGCTATGTGTTGCAGATCATGGGCTCCCGACTACTGTGGTAATACTACATGTCCAGATTCACCTGCTCCAGCGTGTTAGTAAGTCTTTCTCAGTTATATTTTGAACCATAATAGCTCATTTCTGAGTTCCAAATCGGATTTAAAATTATTAACAAACAAAGATCCGGTGCCTAAACCTTGAGGCATCGGATTTTTTTTCGAAAAAGTATACTGTGCAATCGCATTCAGACCCACATTACTTTCAAGAGCAGACGTAATCCACCAACCAATATTGAATTCTTCTGCAAGAGAGATCCATTCATTAGAACCTGAAAAACCTGCTACCAAAGCTGGTTTTAAAATAATATATTGTGGTTTTATGATTTCTAAAAGCTTGTTCTTTTCATTAAAATCAGTAATTCCAATTAATTCTTCATCTAAAGCAATCGGAGTTGGAGTTTCGGCACATAATTCTGCCATATCCTTCCATTTTCCAGCTTTTATGGGTTGTTCAATTGAGTGAATATCTAAATCTGCCAATTGCCGTAAAACACCTTTTGCTTGTTCTTTATTAAAACCTCCGTTTGCATCTACACGCAATTCCAATTTATCTTTAGAGAATTTTTCTCTTAATTTTTGAAGAACTTCATGCTCGGATTTCCAATCGACACCAATTTTTAGTTTAATACAATGAAAACCCTTTTCAAGTTTTTCCTGAATCTGTTCTTCCATATAATGAATATCTCCCATCCAAATTAAACCATTGATGGTAATTGAAGCTTTACCTTCAGTAAATTCACTTGGGAAATAGAGATTTCCACCATGTTTTAAGTTCAGAATAGCCTGTTCGTATCCAAACCAAATTGATGGAAATTCTTTTAATTCTTCTTTTAAAAATTCAGAATCTTTTTGAATATTTTCACAAAGCCATTTCAGTTTTTCTTCATAATCAGGTCTATCATCAAAACTCAGTCCTCTGAAAATTGCACATTCTCCTACTCCTTTTTTTTCATTTTCTGAAATTTCAAGAATAAAGGTTTCCTTTTCATGCAAAACGCCGCGAGATGTTCCACTCGGGCGCTTGAATTCTAATAAATATTTAAAATATTCTGCTTTCATTTATTTTACACTGTCAATTCGCATAAATTCCTCTGCTTTTTCAACCATATTGACGCTTCCGCAGAAAAACGGAATTCTTTGATGAAGTTCTGTCGGTTCTATTTCCAAAATTCTTCTGAAACCGTCAGTTGCCTTTCCACCAGCTTGTTCAGCCAGGAAAGCCATTGGATTACATTCATATAACAATCTCAATTTCCCGTTTGGAGATTGAGAATATGAAGGATAAATATAAATTCCGCCTTTTAACATATTTCTATGAAAATCAGCAACTAGCGAACCAATATATCTAGAGGTATAAGGACGATCGCCTTCTTCCATCTGACAATATTTAAGATAATTTTTAACTCCTTGAGGGAATTTTATATAATTTCCTTCATTGATAGAATAAATTTTACCCGTTGTCGGAAACTTCATATTTGGATGAGAAAGATAGTAGGTACCTAAAGATGGATCTAATGTGAATCCGTTCACGCCATTTCCTGTTGTGTAAACAATCATCGTTGAAGAACCGTAAATAACGTATCCAGCAGCAATCTGATTCACTCCTTTTTGTAAGAAATCTTCCAATTGAACCGGAGTTCCTGGCTCGGTAACTCTTCTGTAAATCGAGAAAATTGTTCCAACAGAAACATTGACGTCAATATTTGAAGAACCGTCCAAAGGGTCAATTAATACAACATATTTACTTAAATGTCCGTTTTCACCACATTTAATATCAATAAAATCATCATTTTCTTCGGAAGCAATACCGCAAACCACTTCTCTTTGAGACAATGCCGTAATAAAAATCTCATTAGCGATCACGTCAAGCTTTTGCTGCTCCTCCCCTTGAATATTTTCATTTCCCGCTTTTCCGATGATATCTGCGATTCCGGCTTTGTTTACTTCTCTGTTTACTACTTTAGAAGCTAATCTTATCGCGCTCAGAAGACGTGAAAATTCACCTGTGGAATATTGGAAATCGTCCTGTTTATCAATAAGAAATTCGCCTAAAGTTTGTAATGGTTGATCTGACATGTTTTACTTTTTATGCTTTGCTCAAATTTCGTAAAATTTATAACAATAAAAAGAATTTTCTAACAAAAGACCTTATCAATTATTAATCAACAACATACAAGAGTATTTTGGCAAGACAGATGAATTTTCATCATTAAATTTTCTCCAATTCATTACAGCAATCTGAATATTTTGACCTTTTTTTTGATTTTAATAAAATCTTAAGCACTGCGAAACCACTGGCTCTTTCATATCTCGTTGTAAATTTATAATTTTGACCTCCGTAAAAAACTCAATTAAATTTTATCTAACAATTTTATTTTTAACAATTTAATGAAAATTTTCAAGTTTGGTGGAGCATCGGTAAAAGATGCTGAAAGTGTAAAGAATGTGTCCCTGGTATTAGAAAGCCAAGGATTTGCCAAATGTCTGCTGGTAATTTCAGCAATGGGCAAAACGACTAATGAATTGGAAAAAGTGGTAGAACTTTATTTCAAGAAGGATAACTATCAAACTGAGATTGAAAAGATAAAACGAAAACACATGGAAATCGCGGAAGGTTTATTTCCTGAAAACCATGCTGTTTTTGCAGAAATCAATTTGTTTTTTGATGATATTGTTTCTTTTTTAAGAAGAAATAAATCACCTAATTACAATTTTGTTTACGATCAGGTTGTAAGCTGTGGTGAAATGATCTCTACTAAGATCGTAAGTGAATATTTAAATGAAATACAATTTACCAATCAATGGTTAGACGCCAGAGATTATATAAAAACCGATAATTCTTACAGAGACGGAAATGTAGACTGGAAAAGAACAGAAGAATTTATATCAACTTTAAATCCGGAGATCTGCTATGTAACGCAAGGTTTTATTGGATCTGATGATAATAATTTTACGGTAACTTTAGGAAGAGAAGGTTCAGATTATTCTGCGGCGATCTTTGCTTATTGTTTAAATGCAGATGCAATGACGATTTGGAAAGACGTTCCTGGAGTAATGACGGGAGATCCAAGAAAATTCAAGGATGTTACGCTTCTTTCTAATATATCGTATGAAGAGGCAATCGAGATGGCGTACTACGGAGCAAGTATCATCCACCCAAAAACTTTACAGCCTTTACAACAAAAAGACATACCTTTTTATGTGAAATCTTTCGTAGATCCTACAAAAAAAGGAACAAAAGTAGGTGCTTCAGATAAAAATGAATTTCAGGAATCTTATATATTAAAGGAACATCAAACTTTATTGAAAATCTCTACCAGAGACTTCTCTTTTGTAGCGGAAGATCACATGAGTTTGGTTTTTAGCTTTTTAGCAAAATATAAAATTAAAGTTTCTTTGATGCAGAATTCTGCAATTTCACTAGCTTTATGTCTTGAAGATAAATTTGACAAAATAAACGAGCTTAATGAAGAACTTCAGAAAATTTTTAAAACTGAAGTCGTTAAAAATGTATCTTTATTTACCGTGAGAAATGCGAAGATGGAGAACATTGATAAATTTTACCAAGAAAAAAGTGTATTATTGGAACAGATTTCCAAGAATACGCTTCAAATGGTAACACAATAAAACTAATTGCGACTAAACACACATGAGTTTAATTTCGAAAAACGATTTAATTCAAGCTTCCGGCTTAAGTAAAATAGGATTTTTAAAGAATCCAATAGCATCTGCTGTGATGAGCATTGCTAAAATAAACGAAGTAAATAGACTATACGATATACTAAAAGATAAGGAAGGTAAAGACTTTTTCGACTCATTTGTGAGAGAAAGAAACTTAAGCTATGTCGCTTTTGAAGAAGATCTCGCTAAGATTCCCAAAACGGGACCGTTTATTCTGGTTTCCAATCATCCGCTGGGTGCGATAGACGGGATCTTAATGTGCAAAATTTTATCAGAAGTACGCCCGGATTTCAAGGTAATGGGAAATTTCCTTTTGGAAAAGATCAAACCGATGGAACCATATGTAATTTCTGTAAACCCTTTTGAAAACAGAAAAGGAGCTTACAGCAGCTCGTCCGGAATGCGCGAAACTTTAAAGCATTTACAAAACGGAGGCTGTGTAGGGATTTTCCCTGCCGGAGAAGTTTCAAATAAAAACAATCCTTACGGAGAAATTTTAGATAAAGAATGGGAAAAACCGGCTCTTAAGCTTATAAAAATGGCAAAAGTGCCGGTAGTTCCTATGTATTTCCATGCAAAGAACAGCCGTCTTTTTTATCAGGTGGCAAAAATTCACCCAAATTTACAGACATTAATGCTTCCGGCAGAAATGATGAACGACAGGGAAAAGCCAATCCGTATAAGAATTGGAAAACCTATCGGTGTAAAGGCTATGGATGAAATGGAAACCATGGAAGAATTGGGAGAATTCCTGAAGCGTAAGGTTTATATGATGAAATCTTACTACGAAAAGCGAAAATCTCTTGCTCAGGCTATTAATCTTCAAAATCTGTACGTAAAATTTCCTTTGCTTAGAGAAGAAAATATTGTGCAGAACATCATTGATGAAACTCCGAAAGAAGACATCATTAATGATATCAGCAAGCTAAAAGGCACTGATAAAATGCTTTTCAGCAATGGTAATTACGAGATCTACTTCACGGCTTATGAGGAAATTCCTTCTGTAATGAGGGAAATCGGACGCCAAAGAGAACTTACATTCCGTGCTGTGGGAGAAGGAAGCAACCTGCCTTTTGACCTTGATGAATACGATAAACACTATCATCATCTTTTTCTTTGGGATAATGCAGAAGAAAAACTTGTTGGAGCCTACAGAATGGCTTTAGGTAAGGAAGTGATGAAAAAATCAGGAATTAAAGGCTTTTACACCAGTTCTTTATTTGAATTTGAACAAGACATCCATCCTTTCTTTAAAAAGGTAATCGAGATGGGAAGAGCTTATATCTGTCAGGAATACCAGCAGAAACCGCTTCCACTTTTCCTTTTATGGAGAGGGATTGTGCATGTTTGCTTAAGAAATCCTGATCATAAATTCTTAATGGGAGGTGTGAGTATTTCCAATAAATTTTCTGAGTTTTCAAAGTCATTAATGATCGAGTTCATGCGTTCGAATTATTACGACTCTGCAGTAGCTCAATACATTACACCTAGAAACGAATATAAAGTAAAACTTCGTGAAAGGGATAAAAACTTATTCTTCGAAGAAATGGAATCTGATTTAAATAAATTAGATAAAATCATCGATGACCTTGAACCAGAATTGAGATTACCTGTTTTAATTAAAAAATATATTAAGCAAAATGCAAAAGTTATTGCATTTAATGTAGATCCAAACTTCAATGATGCTATTGACGGATTGATGTATATCAGAATAAGCGACCTTCCGGAAAGCACGATAAAACCTGTATTAGAGGAAATGAGTGAACAAATAAGAAAGGAACAGGAAAATAATTCTCCTGAGAATCAGTAGGTTTTTATTTTTATTAGAAAAAAGTACTGTTAATACTTGCTTCATATATGAAAACTTACTACTTTTGCATCACTTTAAAACAACGAAGTAAGCCAAACAAAAATATACGGTTTCTTAGCTCAGTTGGTAGAGCAATGGATTGAAAATCCATGTGTCCCTGGTTCGATTCCTGGAGAAACCACAAACCGCCTTGCGAAAGGCGGTTTTTTATTCCAAAGCGAAAAAAAATTTGCACGGTATAAGAAAAAATATTATTTTTGCACCCACTTTGAATTACGAAGTAACAAACCAAAACATACGGTTTCTTAGCTCAGTTGGTAGAGCAATGGATTGAAAATCCATGTGTCCCTGGTTCGATTCCTGGAGAAACCACAAACCACCTTACTCAAGGTGGTTTTTTTATGCCCAAATTTTTCATTTTAAATTTAAAGATTCTAAACTGTACCAAATTAGGATTTGTTTTCAAGTTTTTATGTAATTTTAATCGCAGATTGGGATTTATATATTAATTAAAGTACTTTTTAGGCATCTATTTATACAATGAAATATTTTATCTTGTTATTCTTGTTTATTTTATCATCAGGTAATATGATGGCCCAAAAAGATGGCTCTAGAGAATATTGCGATACTTTGATCAAAAAAGGAATTGATGTATTGTATAAAAAAGATCACAGTACTTCATTAGAAATATTCGCTGAAGCAAAAAAAATTGCAGAACAAAATAAACTGTATGAACAGCAATTTATTGCAACCAACTGTATTGGAGCCAATTATTATCAAATGTCTGATTACAGTACTGCTTTAGATTATTATTTGGAAGCCTACTCTATCGCTGTTAAACATCTGAAGAGTGACCGTGAAATGGCGGTATTGAACAATGTTGCACTCGTCTATTTACAACAAGGAAAATATAAGGAATCTGAAAAGCATCAGAAAAGAGCCTACGATTTAGCTATAGCGAATAAGGATTATATTGGAATTTCCATCTATGCTGCCAACTTAGCCGATCTTTACAATATCACCCATCAACTAGACCGCGCTTTAGAATATGTAAAAATTGCCCGAGCTGCTTTAACTAAAAAAAATAACCCCAGGCTTACTACAGATCTGGATATAGCAGAAGCAAAGAATTTTCTAGAAAGAAAAGAATATAATAACGTTTTTATTATTATTGAACCTTTATTAAATAAGCTAAAAGATAAAGAATCCAAAGATCAAAGAATTTCAGCTTTGTTGATTCTTTCTAAGGCTTATCAGGGGCAGAAACAAAATGAAAAAGCTCTTTATTATGCAAAAAAATCCCAAGAAGAGAATAAAAACTACAGTAATGAAAAAGATATTTATAATCAGTTTTCGAGCCTTTATTTCAGTATTGGGGATTATAACAAAGCTCTACAATATAAAGACTCAGTAATTATTGTAAAAGATTCGCTAAGTGCTATCAAAAATCAAGCGATGTACCAAAACAGTGAGATTAAACTGAAACTTCAGGACTCACAAAAAGAACTTAAAAGCGAAAAAAGATTAAAATTTTACGTTGCTGCATTCTGTATTTCAATTTTAGCTTTATTAAGCTGGCTATTCAGAACACTTTATTTAAAAAACCGACAGAAAAGAACAATTGCCGAAAGAAACGAGCAGATTATCACATTAGAACTAAAAAATAAAGAAAACGATAATCTTTTACTTGAGCAGCAGATCAAAGAAAAGGAAACCGAAGCTCTTTTAGAAAAAGAAAAACTTAAAAATGAGCTGGAAAGCAGAAACCGAAAACTTGCTGCAAATGCCATCCACATTGCTCAAAGAAACGATAAAATAGAAGAATATATTCTTAAATTAAAAAAGAATCCTGAAATCATCAAAAATGATCAGCTTTCTCAGCAATTGGATCAGTTAAAATTAATTTTAACCAAAGAAGATACTAACGATGATTTTTTAACACATTTTGAAAAGATCAACAGCAAGTTCATCGACAACCTTAAAGAGAAACATCCCGACCTCACATTGAATGATATCCGATATATCAGTTATATTTACATGAATCTTTCTACGAAAGAGATCTCCTCTATCTTCAATATTACCATCGAAGCCTGCAGAAAAAGAAAAGAAAGGGTTTCAAAAAAGCTTAATCTGGCAAATTCAAACGACCTATACAGTTATTTATCAAGTATTTAAATATAAAAGTCACGTTTTTTCTCCTTTCAGTCTTACTATTTCCTTCCTGATTTAGTTTAAAGCTTTCTTCAAAAAATAAATTTGTATCTATTAATCAATAGAACAGTATTATGAAGAAAACAGTATTTACTTTATTTTTTATTCTGATTCTGCAATTATCATTCGCTCAGGTGAGTTTTGCAGGAAATCCGGAATATGGACAGTTACGAAATTTTGTGTATGACAAAACCGTTCCCAACAAAATTTACGCAACCACGTATATTGATAAGCACATTATGGTCTCCAACAATAATGGTTCAAGCTGGAATGTTTTATACACACTTCCTTACCCCGCATACTCACCTAATATTTATCAAATGAAACTTACTAATAATGGTACGGCATTAAGTTTCATCCAGTATTTTGGTCTTGGGAGCTCTTTTAACAAGGTGATTGTATTAGATCTGCAATCTTTAAATATTGTAAAAGAATACAATATGCCTCCTAATGAAGCTGTTGAAAGCATCAGCAATTATTCTATCCTTGATAACGGAAATATGAATACTGCCACAATGTTTACAAACGGTACCAACAATAAATTCTTTAAAACAACAAACGGTGGAACCACATGGACTAAAGTTTATGATGGCGGAGATCATGAAAATGTTATTTTAAATGATGCCGTTATGGATCCCGTTGATCCACAAAAACTCTACATTGTACGGAACGGAGGTGCCGGGAATGTAGATGGAGGATTTTTAAAATCAACAGACGGAGGAATTAACTGGACTGAAACATTGAACGGGCTTATCCTACAATCAATCGCTATCAACCCAACCAATCCTAATATTATTTATGCAGGAAGTGGCGTACTTTGGACTTATCCAACACAGCATGAGGCAGTATACAAATCCACAGACGGAGGAAATAGCTGGACAGAGCAAACAGGTATTACATGGTCTACCAGTAATCAAGGACTAAAAAATGTACCGAAAATTGAAATTAATCCTTACGATCCGAACCACGTCGTTGTTTTAGCCGATGACAGAGTTGCAGTAACAACCAATGACGGAAGTACATGGACCTCTACTCCACATGACGGGCTGAATGATGGCACATCTTATTTTTATGGAATCAATGCAGCATTTAATCCTAATAATTTAAATAATGTTTTAATATCAAGCAACCGTTTTCCTAAATTTTCATCAGATAAAGGAGTAACACTTACTTCCATCCCAAATCCTTTTTTTAATGGAATGGGAAAAATAAATGTAATAGATGACAATGGAACCGACAAGCTTATTTATGGAGTTCAATATGGTTATACCGTAAAAAATCTTACGAATAATCAGGAAACACCTATCAATGTAATGCCTCTTAATTTAAGCCCAATGGGCGGACAGATAGGGCTCATTTATGTTGATAAAAAACACGCTGGAAGGGTTTATACCTATGAATCATCTTTTATGGGAAACAATATTAATGTAAGTGATGATTACGGTGCGACTGCAACTCCACTTTACAATACTTTCGATACAGGTTTTACAGCTGCCGAAACAGATCCGTCAAACGCTAGTATTGCCTGGATCGCCACATTCAATGGAGTGAATGCAACTTTGATAAAATCAAATTTTACAAATACAACCAATCCTATCAACGATATTATCACGTTACCTTATGACGAAGATTATATTTATGGGATTAAAGTAAATCAAAATAACTCTAACGAAGTACTGGTAACTGTTGGTAACAGATTATTTAAAACAACAAACAGCGGAACTTCGTGGACAGAAATCACAACCGGTTTACAAGATCTTACCCTTCCTAACATTGCATTAAGTTTAGTTCAAAATCCATTGAATACCAATCAATATACAATGGCTGCTTCAAATGGTATCTACACTTCACTTGACGCAGGAAATACTTGGTCTAAAATCTATGACGGAATGGTTCATAAAGCAGAACATTCCACCAAGCAAAACGGGCAGATTATAGGAATCACAAATACCTATTTAGATACCCTTCCAAAAGTAATTTATACAAGTAACGGAGGTACAAACTGGCAGGAAAAAACGGCTTCAAACTATTTCAACACAACAGTTTTAGATGGTACAGTACGTTTTGTAGACGCTACAACCGCAGAAGTTTATTTAACAACCAATTCTTTAGGAATCTTAAAAGATGTGATCACTTTCTCAACATTAGGAACTTCAGATCCTGGTATTATAGAAGATGACATCAGCATTTACCCGAATCCGGCTCAAGATGTGATCAATATCAAATTAGGTAAAAATGCTTCTAAATTTAAAGTAACTATTTACAGCACAGCAGGGCAATTGATTTTAACATCAGAAAATAAATCAAGTATAGATATTTCAGGTTTAACGAAAGGAGTTTATCTTCTGAAAATCGACCAGGCAAATACACCGACAATCATTAAAAAAGTTATCAAAAAATAATTCCTTTAAAGTTTTTTTTCCATAATCCTTAAACCGCCTCTCTAAAAGGCGGTTTTTAATTATATATGAATATCCAATTTTCAATATATACAATCGATTGGATTTTATATTTTAAGATTTATTAAAGTTTTAAATTTGCATTTTAAAATTCACACATATGAAAAAATTAACTATTACTGTCTGTTTTCTTTCGCTCGGGCTCGTCAACGCGCAACAACATTGGAGCTATGACGGAAAAGAATCACCCGAACATTGGGGAGAACTGGAAGGTAACGAAAAATGCAATCAGAGCAAATTTCAGTCTCCCATTAATATTCTTACATTGAAGGCCACAAAAGATAAAAATCTTAAAAACCTTAATTATCATTATGACAAGGGAGATGTAAAAGACATTGTAGACAACGGTCATTCTCTACAATTCGACTTTAAGGAAGGTAGTTTTGTTAATTATGCAGGGAAGGAATATTCTTTAATTCAGTTTCATGCCCATGAAGAATCTGAGCATACCATAGATGGAATTCGTTATCCTTTGGAGCTTCATTTTGTACATAAAGCAGCCGATGGTTCTGTTTTAGTCATTGGAGTAATGGTGAAAGAAGGTGAAGAAAATTCTTATTTTGAAAAATTAAAGATATTTAAATCTCTTGCTAAAAATGGCAAAGAAGACGCAGATATTCCCTTCAATCCTGAAAAAATGTATCCGAAAAACAAATCTTTTTATACCTACCACGGGTCTTTAACTACACCTCCATGTTCTGATAATGTAACCTGGATCGTTTTTAAAGAACCTATAAAAATGACCGAAGAAGAAGTTGAGGAAATTGCAAAGTTTCTTCCTAAAAGTAACAACAGACCAATTCAACCTCTTAATGGAAGAAAAATTTTAATGCATTAATTTTTTTCCTAATCATAATTGTAAATAAAAGAAGAATAGCTATTCTTCTTTTATGTTTTATTAAAATCTTATAATATTTTATACCTCTGCTATCATTTTAATATATAAAAACAAATCATACTTTCAATACTATTCACCCTCCATTTACGTTGAAAATAAGTATATTCGCTTTTTTAATTTTATTTTAAATATGAAGAAGATCATCTCTGGGTTATTTTTATTCTCTGCCATCATTACATTTGCTCAGGAGGCAATACAGTTTCAGGATTTACCGTTTAAAGATCTTATTGCTAAAGCAAAAAAAGACAAAAAAATTGTTTTTATTGATGCTTATGCTTCTTGGTGCGGTCCTTGTAAAATGATGGAGAAAAATATATTCACTCAAAAATCTGTAGGAGATTACTATAACTCCAATTTTGTGAATGCACGAATTGATATGGAGAAAGGTGAAGGAAGAGAGATTGCTGCAAAATACGGCGTTCGTTCTTATCCTACTTATCTGTTTTTAAATGGTGACGGCGAATTGGTTTCTCAAAATTTCGGCTATATGGAAGAAGGTCTTTTCTTATCAATGGCTAAAGAAATAAATTCACCAAACAATAAGCAGGGTTCTCTAAAAGAACGTTTTGCAAAAGGAGAAAAAGATCCGGAATTTTTGATCAACATCATGAAATTAAATTCAAACTCTGATTTTGATTTTGCTAAAAAAGCCTCTGAAAGATATTTTGAAACTAAAAAGAAAACAGATGAACTTTCAAAAGACGACATCGGATTTTTATTATTCTTTTTAAAATCTACCGAAGAGCCTAATTATAAAGTTTTCGTATCTAAAAAAGCTGAGATTATTAAATTTCTTCCCGAAGAAACATACAAACAATTTGATAATCAACTGATACTATCAAAAGTTGTGGAACAGTCAACCGATGATAAAAACAAAAGGATCAATGAAGAATATTTCATGAAAACGGCAGAACCTTTAGTTGGAAAATATGATGCAGAGGTTAAACTTAATCAAACAAAATTAGCCTATTACGAACAGAATGCTAATTTCCCTGAATACGAAAAAGCAGCTTTAGACTATTATAAAAATGCAGATTCATTCGAACCTAATGAGTTATTAAAAGCAGCATGGGTTTTCTCAGAACATATAAAAACACCATCATCATTAAAGAAGGCTCTCGAATGGGCGGAAAAATCTGTAATGAGAGGTGAAACTTCAGAAAACACCTATATTTTGGCAAGACTTTACTTCTTAACAGGAAATAATGAGATGGCAAAAACCTATGCTGAAATGTCTAAAAATATAGCATCACAGTCACAAAAAGATTCTACTCTGGCAGAAGGGTTATTAAAACAAATAAAATAACAAATGTTGAAAATTAAATTTCTTACAGGATTCTTAACCCTATTTTTGTTAGGAAATCTAAACGCCCAAGAGCAGGAAAATGAAAAGAGTTTATATGTAAAAGGCAACGCCTTATTTCTTCCTGTCGGAATGTTGAATGTAGGCTTGGAATATCAATTAAGTAAAAAATACACCTTACAAGGTGATGTTTTTGTTTCTCCCTGGAAATCTTTTGCAGGAAGACATGCACAAATCTACATGGGGCATCTGGAAGGAAGATATTATTTTCAGGAAGCCTTCAAACACTGGTATTTAGGAGTAAATGGAGGATTCGGCGTATTTGATCTTACTAAATGGAATTATAGCGGGACAGAAAAATTCCAACGTGGATTTAGCTTGATGCTTGGTGCAACGGTCGGATATCAGTTCCAATGGAAGGAAAGATGGAATATTGATGTTTATTTGGGAGGAGGAACTTCTCAAGGCTTCTATCACGGATACGAAAATGTCCCGCCCGATAGTTTTGTAAGATACGACGGTGAACAAAAATGGAATAAAAGCGGTGAACTTATCCCTTACAGAGGAGGTATCATGATCTCTTATAAATTAAAATAATACAATGAAACTTTTCGGAAGAAACCATATTATCATATCAGCGATCACCTTTGTCATTCTTTTTTTAATGAATTTTATTGGAAATAATCAGGCTGACAAATTACAAAGTGCTTTAATGATCGCGGCTGCAGGCGTTATTGGTTTAACAATCGGACTTTTTATTTTGAATAAAGGGAAAGATGATAAAACTCCGCCGCCGGATTTTGATTAGTCAGAATGTGAATTGTCAATAGTGAATTCGCTTATGCTTGTGAATTTTAAAATTGACTGGCGTAGCCAAATTCACTATTGACCATTCACTTTTCCATTAGTTTTCGTAAACAACATATTTCGTTCTTATTTTCTCGAATTTATCTAAATCAGGTTTCCATGAAGCTTTGATTTCTTTGATAGATTTTCCTGAAATAATTTGTTTTCTCAATTCATCTGTTCCTGCTAAAGTATCAAACCATAAATTTTTAAGGAAGAAATCCTGCTGTGGATTTTTATAATTTTTATAGGCTTTAATCACCCATTCAAGGTTTAATTCTCTTAAATCTGTCTGATAATTAGAAAGATTTTCACCGTAACATAATTTACCGTTTAAGAAAGGATCTTTTGCACCAAAGTTTGGCTTTGGAGTAAACTGATAAGGCAGATCTTTTGTCCATGGCGAACCGTAAATTTGAAAAGGCAAATCTGTTCCTCTTCCTACAGAAACCTGAGTGCCTTCAAAAAAACATAAACTTGGATATAAATTGATTGATTTATCGTTCGGTAAATTCGGGGATGGTTTATCTAAAATTGGGTAACGCTGTTTTTTATGATAATTCTTCATCGGGATCAAAGTATATTTTGCCTGAACTCCATTTTTCAGCCACTTTTCTCCGTTGACCATTTTTCCGTATTCACCAATTGTCAATCCATAAACGACAGGAATTTCATGCATTCCCACAAAACTGGACCATTTTTTCTTTAAAACAGGTCCGTCAGTATACCCGTCATGTGGATTTGGTCTGTCTAAAACCATGATTTTAACATTATTTTCAGCCCCGGCTTCCATCAAATACGTTAAAGTAGAAATATAGGTATAGAATCTTGCCCCAACATCTTGAATATCAAAAATGACAATATCAAGTCCTTTCAATTGCTCAGGCTTTGGCTTTTTATTGTTTGCATATAAAGAAACGATGGGAATCCCCGTTTTTACGTCTACTCCATTCTTCACTTTTTCTCCTGCATCAGCATCACCTCTGAAGCCATGTTCAGGAGCAAAGATGGATTTTATCTTAATATTATTTTTAACCAAAAAATCTACCAGATAAGTTTTATCACTCATCAAGCCTGTTTGGTTGGTCACTATACCGATCGTTTTACCCTTTAATAATGGCAAATACAGGTCAGGTTGATCTGCCCCGGTTTTGAAATCGGCTTTATATTGAGCTTGAGAATAATATTGATTGAATACACCTAAAAAAATTAGGCAAATAAGAAGTAAATTTTTAATTTTGAAATCTAAATTCATAAGCTTGAAATTTCCTTTATATTTCTCTAGAAAAATAGCGTTTTCCAAAGATAACAAAAATAACCTTTCGAGAGTTATCATCTTCATAGGCAGACTTTCTGTGGCTTTAGGAATTATCGTTTCATTGATCACGGTTTCCACAGGTTTTGGCTCAAAAAAGGCTATTAAAGAGAGGTTGGCAGATTTCAGCGGGCATATTACCGTAAAATCTACACGATCAAACTCATCTTACAATACTTCTGTTCTCGATAATCAGGGGCTGGATATTCCGAAAATAAAAGAACTTCCCGATGTAGAAACAGTTCAGAAATATGCAATGACCACAGGAATTATGCGTAACGAACATAATTTTGCCGGAATTATCTTCAAAGGAGTAGGAAAAGATTTTGATAGTTTAAGGTTTAAAAAATTCCTTGTTGCAGGAACAACACCAAAAATTACAGAGGTAGGATACAATAATGGCGTTACTATTTCTCAAAAAATAGCAAATGATCTTCATTTAAAGGTTAAAGACAGCATTGTTACGATATTTTCAAAAGCAGATCAGAAGCCTATTTACCGAAAATTTGAAGTTGTCGGAATTTATAAAACCGATATCAAAATGATTGATGAACAGTTCGTTATTGGCGGAATCAATCATGTGAGAAAAATTCAGGATATGAAACCTAACGAAATTGGTGGAATTGATATTTTCCTGAAAAATGTAAACGACATCGACAGTGATTTTCCTGAAATCGAAAAATTGATCGGTTATAAAAACTACGCAGAAAAAGCAACTGAAAAATTCCCTCAAATTACTGATTGGATCAGTATTTTCGACACCAATATTGCTTTAATTATCATCATCATGCTGATCGTTGTTGTCATCAATATCATCATGGTACTTTTAATTCTGATCATTGAAAGAACAAATTCTATTGGTTTACTTAAAACTTTAGGAGCAAGTAATTCTCAGATCAGAGCAACTTTCATTAATTATACATTGATCATTATGATCCCCGGACTTTTATGTGGAAACATTATTGGCCTTGGATTGATCTTATTACAGAAGTTTTTTGGAATAATTAAATTAAATCCAGAGAATTATTACGTGAGTACCGTTCCTGTAGATTTAAACCCTATTGCGATTATTTCAATTTCAGTTGGAATTTTGATCATTTCAGGGTTGGCGTTGATCATTCCTAGTTATTTGATCAGTAAAATTTCTCCGGTTAAGGCAATTAAGTATAATTAAAAGTGAATTGTCAACTTAGCTTTGCTAGTTAATTGTGAATTTTACAAGTTTAGTGTAAAAGTTACTGATGACAGACTATTAATTTATTTTTCACATAAAGTTTGTCATTCCGTAGGAATCTAGACTCGCATTAGCCTTTCAACTATTGAGATTCCTACGGAATGACAAAGAGGATGTTGAAATTGATGCTTTAATTTTTAAAGAGATTGCTTCGTCGCTGCGCTCCTCGCAATGACAAAGTACTGATGGCGACGAATATCCTAGCCCTGATTGGAGCATTTGTTTGAGCTCATTTTTTGGATTTCGGCGGCGGCAAAGCCGCCGCCGAAATCCAAAAAATAGCGAGTGCGGAAAGCAGGAAATAGCTCCTAAAAATAGTCAATGGTGAAAAGGCAATTCATTTCATTGTCAATTTTTCCGGTTTGGTTTTAAATTTACAATTCACTAATGACCATTCACTTATTAATAATACTCAAATCATAATTGTTAATTATTTGAAAGCTGTATCTTTGCACCGCATATAAAAAACATTTATGAAATACGCAAAAAACATCCTTGAAACTATCGGGAATACGCCACTTGTAAAGCTTAATAAGGTTTTGGGTGAAGATTTTCCTGCATTGGTTTTAGCAAAGGTTGAAACCTTCAATCCCGGCAATTCTGTGAAAGACAGAATGGCTCTGAAAATGATTGAAGACGCAGAAAAAGACGGAAGATTAAAACCTGGCGGAACCATTATTGAAGGGACTTCCGGAAATACCGGGATGGGATTGGCTCTTGCAGCGATCATCAAAGGTTACAAATGTATTTTTGTGACCAACTCAAAACAGTCAAAAGAAAAATGTGATATTCTTCGTGCCGTAGGCGCTGAAGTAATCGTTTGTCCTACAGACGTTAAGCCTACAGATCCTCGTTCTTATTATTCAGTTTCTAAGAGATTGGCAACTGAAACGGAAAACGGATGGTACGTTAATCAATACGATAATTTATCCAACAGAACGGCTCATTACGAGTCTACTGCTCCTGAAATCTGGGAACAGACTGACGGACAATTAACTCACTTTGTAGCCGGAGCCGGAACAGGAGGTACCGTTACAGGTTGTGGAATGTTTTTCAAGGAGAAAAATCCTAATATTAAAATAATTGGTGTTGATACCTATGGCTCTATTTTAAAGGAATTCCACGAAACGGGTGAACTTCATTATGACCACGCTTATACGTACATCACGGAAGGAATTGGTGAAGATATCATTCCTGAAAACTATGATATGTCGATCATTGATCATTTTGAAAAAGTAACTGATAAAGACGGTGCGATCTATGCTAGAAAACTGGCTAAAGAAGAAGGAATTTTCTGTGGATATTCTGCGGGAAGTGCGATTGCTTCTTTGATTCAGATGAAAGATCAGTTCACGAAAGATGATGTGATTGTGGTGTTACTTCATGATCACGGTTCAAGATATGTAGGAAAAGTCTACAACGACGAGTGGATGAAAGAAATGGGTTGGTTGGATTAATCAATCTTCATGATAAAAAACAAAAATCAGAGTAAATTTTACTCTGATTTTTTTATTCCTTGATATTTTTCTTAAGTGTTTGCTTCAAAATACTGTAATCTTTTTCACTCATTGATTTTCGTGGAAACATATAATTGAATTTTCCTTCCAAAGAAATAAATTCATTATTTGCGTCGAAATATTTAAAATCTTCCAATTTACTCAATTCTTCCTGACCATTAAGATTGACATTAAAAATTTCATCATTAAATCTGATCTCATATATTTTGGAATCTTCCAATGATTTTAAATATTTATTCACATCTTTTTTCCATCTCGAAACTTTGTTGATGCTTAAAGAAAGATAAACCGTACAAAGCAGAAACAAAAAGCTCACGAAATATAAAATTCCAAACTTTTCTTTGCTTAAATCACCTTTAAAACAAAAGAGAATCAATAAAATAAGTCCTGTAACAATCGTGGTAACCGTTTTTCCTTTGGTTGTTGCCGAAAAAAATAAACTTCCCTGATTACCACTGAAATAAATCTCTTCGAAATCCTTTCTGTTTACATTTAGCTTGATTACTTTATCTCCGTTCATTTCTTAGAATTATTTAATTTGCTTTAAAAGTTTACAAAACTAAATCAAATATCTTCATATTTATCACTTATAGCCGAAAGTTTATTCATTAATTCACGATTTTTTTGTTTTAAATCCTCCATTTTTCTGAGCATATCATGAATCACTTCCAAACCGGGAAGATTGATTTCCAGATCATAATGCCAATTGGTCAATTTTTCAAAAACCGGAAGATCTTCATACATCACATAACGAATTTCATTCTCAGTCTGAATACTCAACAAACCGGAATCTACCAATTCATCAAAAAAAGTGATCTCAATATTGTATATTTTTACGAGCTCTTCTCGCGATATTTTTTCACTCATGGCTTAGGAATTTTTAAGTTGTTCAAAAAGTTCTTTCTGCTTGTCGGTAAGATTTGTTGGTAACTTTACTTCATAAGTCACAAAAAGATCCCCGAAATGTCCGTCTTTTTTGTAAACGGGGAAACCTTTTCCTTTCAGTCTCACAGTGAGTCCGCTTTGGGTTTCAGGTTTTACTTTAAGGTTGACACTTCCATCCAGCGTATTTACTTTTACATCTCCTCCCAAAACTGCGGTGTACAGATCAATTGGCACTTTTGTTTTCAGATCATCTCCTACCCTTTCAAAATTAGGATCGGGAACGATATTGAAAGTGATATACAGATCTCCACTTGGACCTCCGTTATGACCTGGATTTCCATGACCTTTTAATTTAATTTGCTGTCCGTCATAAACACCTGCAGGGATCGTAATTCTTACTTTTTTGCCATTAATATCAAAAGTCTGAGGATGCGTTGTTGCAGCATCTTTTAGATTTAAATTCAATTCTGCATGAACATCCTGCCCTTTAAATTTCCCTGAAGCACTACCGCGTGAGCTTCTTCCAAATCCACCTCCTTCTCCGCCAAACATACTTTGGAAAAAGTCTGAAAAATCTTCACCTTCGCCAAAATCAGCACCAGAAAATCCACCACCGTAATTTCCGCCCTGACTTTGATGTTGCCTTTGTTGTTGCTGCTGGGCTTTTTCATATTCTTCGCCTTGTTTCCAGTTTTCGCCGTATTTATCATACTTCGTACGATTTTCAGGATTACTGAGAACTTCATTGGCTTCGTTCAGCTCTTTGAATTTTTTCTCAGCTTCTTTGTCGTTGGGATTGAGATCAGGATGGAGTTTTCTTGCCTGTTTTCGGTACGCTTTCTTAATATCATCCTGCGTTGCGCTTTTATCTACGCCTAAAATTTTATAGTAATCTATATAAGCCATAAAAACGATTATTTACTCAAATTTAGCGAATTTATGCCTGAAAATAATACATCGGAATGTTAAAAATAAAACTATCTTTGATAAAAAACCTGCATGAAAGAAGTATTTAAAAACTACTCAGGAATTATACTTTTACTACTCGGAATAACTGTCGGAAGCATTATCGGAATCGTAGCTCCAACTTTTGTTGATTATATAAAACCTTTGGGAGATATTTTCCTGAATCTTCTTTTTGTAAGTGTTGTTCCCTTGGTATTTTTTGCAGTTTCCAATTCTATTGCTTCTTTGGAACAGCAATCGAAATTTGGAAAAATCATGCTGACAATGGTTTTTACCTTTCTGTTTTTTATTATAACAGCAGCAATTTTCACCATCTGTGTTGTTTATTTATTTCCCGTTTCCGGAGTTTCTGGAAGTAAGGAAATTGTGGAAGAAGCAGCTAATAGCGACAGTTGGGGAAACAGAATTGTTGGTTTCTTTACCGTTGGAGAATTTACTCAGCTTTTTTCAAGACAAAATATGCTGGCTCTTTTAATCTTTGCCTTCATGACAGGTTTTGCAGCTAGAAAAGCGGGAGAAAAAGGACAGGCTTTCAGATCTTTTATTGCATCAGGATATGAAGTAATGAAGGAATTACTTTTATTGATTATGAAAGTAGCACCGATTGGTTTGGGAGCTTATTTTGCTTATCAGGTCGCAACTTTAGGGCCTCAACTTTTCGGATTTTACGCTAAACCTTTGGGTCTTTATTATATTGCAGGAATTGTTTATTTCTTAGTATTTTTTTCACTGTATGCTTTTATGGCGAATGGACAGAATGGGGTGAAAAGTTTCTGGAAAAATGCAATTTATCCAACTCTTACCGCTTTGAGTACTTGCAGTAGTTTCGCGACAATGCCCGCCAATTTACAGGCAGCATCAAAAATTGGAGTTCCGAGTTCTATTGCGAATCTTGTCATTCCGATTGGGACAACTTTACATAAAAATGGTTCTTCAATGTCTTCAATTATTAAAATTTATGTTGCCTTCTTAATTATCGGAAGAGATTTTTTTGATCCGATGAATCTACTTTTAGCTCTAGGAATTACCGTTTTTGTAAGTATCGTTGCAGGAGGAATTCCAAATGGTGGGTATATTGGAGAAATGCTGATGATTTCTGTCTATAAATTACCTCAGGAAGCTATTCCGGCTGTGATGATCATTGGAACATTGGTTGATCCTTTGGCAACGGTTTTAAATGCGGTTGGGCAAGTTGTAGCTTCGATGTTTGTGAATCGGTTCGTGAAGACCTGATTTTTTTTTAAAACACAAATTACATGAATATTTTTCACGAATTTCTATAAATAATTTTGAACTTAAATATCTGCTTTATTTGTTAATATGCGGGAGATTTTTTAACCACAGATTTTCAATAATTTACACGGATTTTTTGTTTCGCAGATTTTGGTGATTGAGCAGATTTTTTAATAATATTTTAATAATTATTCACTACGCTTTACAGGTTCTAAGTTTTCGAATTCTTCAGGCGTGAAAAGCTTATACTCTACTTTAAACGTTTTCCCTAAAGGTGTTTCAAGAGAAAATCCGCCTGGTCCGAAGCCGTCTGTAACATCCAATGTAAAATGGGAATATTTCCAGTATTCAAATAAATCGCGATCGATCCAGAATTCGTGACCGTTGATGGTTCCTATCATAGCATCGTTCATTCGTGGGAAGAATCCACCTTTTTCAAAGCATTGTGGTTGGGTTCCTTCACAACATCCTCCAGCTTGATAGAACATGAGTTCGCCATATTTTCTTTCTAACTCCCAGATTACTTCTACTGCTTTTTCTGTGACTGATACTCTGGATATTTTTGTTTCCATTTTTTTTGATTTTATTGAATTAATTAAAGTTAAAGAAAAGTCCGGAGAAAAACTCTACCGGACTGCTTAAACTCAATATAATTTAATTTGCACTTCCGGCAATGTCGAGAACAATTCTGCCTTCAATTTGTCCCGCTTTCATTTTATCGAAAACTTCGTTGATATCTTCTAATTTTGCAGCTGTAACAGTTGCTTTCACCAATCCTTCGTTGGCAAAATCCAATGCTTCCTGAAGATCTTTTCTTGTTCCAACGATTGAACCTCTTATTGTAATTCTTTTCAGTACCGTTTCAAAAATTGGTAACTCAAAAGAACCGGGAGGAAGTCCGTTTAAGGCAATTGTTCCTTTCCTTCTCAGAACATCGATTCCCTGTTTGAAAGCTATTGGAGAGACAGCTGTGATCAATGCGCCGTGCATTCCACCGACTTCCTTATGTAAATATTCTCCAGGATCTGTGTTTTTTGCATTGACCACTAAATCTGCTCCTAATTTTTTTGCTAATTCTAATTTATCATCCGAAACATCGATCGCTGCAACATGCATTCCCATTGCTTTTGCATACTGTACGGCAACATGTCCCAATCCTCCAATTCCTGAAATGGCAACCCATTCGCCTGGTTTTGTTTCTGTCTCTTTTAAGCCTTTATAAACCGTTACTCCAGCGCAAAGAATCGGAGCTATTTCTAAAAAGTTGACATCCGATTTTAAATGTCCAACATATCTTGAATCTGCAATTACATACTCCGCGAAACCTCCATCAACGCTATAACCTCCATTCTTCTGAGCATGACATAATGTTTCCCAGCCTGTAATACAATAATCGCAGCATCCACAAGCGGAATATAACCACGGAACTCCCACTGCATCGCCTTCTTTCACGTATGCTTCGGGACCGCATGCGACTACAATTCCGACTCCTTCATGTCCGGGAATCAATGGCATTTTGGGTTTTGCGGGCCAGTCACCGTCTACAGCGTGTAAATCTGTGTGGCAAACTCCACAGGCAATTACTTTTACTAAGACTTCATATCTTCCAGGAACTTTTACAGGAACTTCTTGGATTTGTAGCGGTTGTCCGTAACCTTGAACGACTGCGGCTTTCATTGTTTTTGGGATCATATTCTGGTTTTTTTGAGTTAGTTTTTAGTTTGTTTAATTTAAATTGATGATTTTATTTTAACGCAAAGAGCGCAAAGTTTTTTTTCTAGCTAATCTGTATATTTTTAAGCTCGCAAAGGTGTTTCACTTAACTAAGGTCACAAAGATTTTTACCTTACAATTTTTTCTATTTATATTTTTAAAATCCTTGGATTTAAGATTCGTTAAGGGTATTTTGAACTTTGTCAAGATTTTTGAACCTTGACAAGTCTCATAAGATATCCTGCTCATCCGGAAATTTCCAAATAAGTGAAAATAAACGTACTTTTTGCGTGAGGGATAGGAAGGGCGGCGAAGAATGAGCCGGTTCGGAGCGAAGCGGAGCACCGAAACGAAGTGGAGCCCTGGATAGCCCGACCGTTTTGCCCCAGACTAAGCTGAGGCAAACGGGCACGCCCTAATATTTAAAATTAAAAGAAACCTAATTTATTTTTGTTGTAAGAAATCAACATGTTTTTGGTCTGACGGTAGTGATCCAACATCATTTTGTGGTTTTCGCGACCGATTCCTGACTGCTTATACCCTCCGAAAGGTGCTCCTGCAGGGTAAGAGTGATATTGGTTTACCCAAACTCTACCCGCCTGGATCTGGCGAGGAACATTGTATAACTGATGTGCATCTCTCGTCCAAACACCAGCTCCAAGTCCATAAATCGTATCGTTTGCGATTTTGATACCTTCTTCTTCATCTTTGAAAGTAGTAAACGCTAAGACAGGTCCAAAAATTTCTTCCTGGAAAATTCTCATTCTATTGTTTCCTTTGAAAATTGTTGGCTGAATGTAATATCCATTTTCAAGACCTTCTCCGACATTGTTGACTTCACCTCCGACAAGAACTTCTGCGCCTTCTTCTTTTCCTAATTTGATGTAAGAAAGAATTTTATCTTTTTGAATCTGAGACGCCTGAGCTCCCATCATCACCGTTTTATCAAGAGGATTTCCTACTTTGATGGCTTTTACTCTTTCGATTACTTTTGCAATAAATGCATCTGCAATGTCTTCCTGAACCAATAATCTTGACGGACAAGTACATATTTCACCTTGATTTAGAGCGAAAAGAACTGCGCCTTCGATGGCTTTATCTAAAAACGCATCATCTGCATCCATCACTGAACTGAAGAAAACGTTTGGAGATTTTCCACCCAATTCTAATGTTACAGGAATGATATTTTCTGTCGCATACTGCATTACCAAACGACCCGTTGCCGTAGAACCGGTAAATGCTGCTTTGTTTACTTTTGGATTGGTAACCAACGCTCTTCCCAATTCTGCTCCGAAACCGTTAACGATATTTACAACCCCATTAGGTAATAAATCTCCAATGACTTCCATTAAAACCATGATGGAAATCGGTGTACTTTCTGCCGGTTTCAAGACTACACAATTTCCTGCCGCCAAAGCCGGAGCAAGCTTCCAAATTGCCATTAATAAAGGAAAATTCCATGGAATGATTTGGGCAATTACTCCAAGTGGTTCGTGAACGATCAATGAAACGGTATCTTTATCCAGTTCGTTATGAGAGCCTTCATCTGCTCTGATCACCGAAGCAAAATATCTAAAATGATCGATCGCTAAAGGTAAATCTGCTGCCAAAGTTTCTCTCACCGCTTTACCGTTATCAATGGTTTCAACCGTAGCTAAATATTCAAGATTTTGCTCAATCCTGTCGGCAATTTTGTTTAAAATAATGCTTCTTTGCGTTGAAGAAGTATCTTTCCAAGTTTGGAATGCTTTTTCTGCCGCATTTACAGCCAATTCTAGATCTTCTTTAGATGAATGTGCAGCCTGAGTGAATTTTTTTCCGTCAATCGGAGAAACTACATCAAAATATTCACCATTGACAGGAGCTGTAAATTTTCCGTCAATGTAATTATCGTATTTGCTTTTGAATTCAGGCCACTGTAAAGTTGTGTCTGATTTTTGTTCTGTGGTAGTGCTCATATTAGTATAATTTTAATTTTTCTGTTCAACCAAATTACACTTACCCAGCACAAACGTATAGCATAATCCTACAAAAAAATATCAAAATAGTGCAGAGGGTTAATTTTATAGTTTTATTAACAACTGCATAGCAATTTAATTTCTATATTTGATAGAAGAGGCAATAAAAAATGTTTAGAAATGAATGATAATAAATTTTTATTAAACACTCCTGAATTAAAGACGGAAAATCAGCTTTTAAACTTAATTGAAAATCAAACGAAATTCAATCTAAACAATTGTGAATTTAGTATCTATGAAACTCACAAGACCGCTTTTAATGTAAAACTCCATTTTGAAAACATTGCTTTTACCGCCATGCTTCGAGGTAAAAAACATATGAAACTGGATAATAAAACGAGTTATTTCGATTATTTTCCGGGAGAAAGTATTTTGGTTGCCCCCGGAGAAACGATGGTCATTGATTTCCCCGAAGCCGATGAAACGCCTTCACAGTGCATTTCTTTAAGTCTTAATCCAGATTTTATTGAAGATTCTTTGAATTATTTAAATTATCACCTTCCAAAAGTTGATGAAACGTCACAATGGAATATTCAACTTGATGAATATTTTCTTTTTAATAATAAATCTCTTACTTCCGCTACCAACAACATCATGAGAATTGCGATGGATGATAATTCTCAAAAAGACATCATGGCAGATTTTGCTTTGAAAGAACTATTGATAAGATTGATGCAAACCCAAGCGAGAAGTATGGTTGAAAGAAATATTGCTAAAAATAAATCAAGAATTGGTTTTGCAGTCGATTATATTAAAAAAAATCTACATCAGAAATTGTCGATCGACAGCATTGCTAAGTTGGCTTATGTAAGCAAATCCAACTTTTTTAAAATGTTTAAAGATGAATTGGGAACCTCTCCGAATGAATTTATTTTACAGGAAAGAATAAACAGAGCCAAAGAATTATTGGCAAGTCAAAATAGCATCAAAGAAACAGCTTATCAGACTGGCTTTTCAGACACAAATTATTTTACAAGAGTGTTTAAGCAATTGGTGGGTGTAACTCCAAAAAGTTATCAGGATAAGGTTATATTTTGAATAAAAAAGCCCTGCATGTGCAGGGCTTATGTTATTTAACATTATGTGTAATTAGTATCCGGGGTTTTGAACTATATTAGGATTTAGATTAATTGCATCTTGTGGAATCGGCAACACAAATCTATGACTTGTAGCAGATAAAGTTTTTGTAGCTCCTGTTGGAACATCAGTACCTCCACCCGTAGCTCCAGAACCAAAGTTAGATCTTACTACAGGTAGACCTAATCTCTTCAAAGTCCAGAACCTATCATTTTCAAAAGCTAGCTCTAATCTTCTTTCATAATAAACCGCATTCAATAAACTCGTTCCTGTTTCAGGACCTGGTACATAATTAGTATATCTTTGAGTTCTTAAAGTATTCAAAAGCTGTAAAGCTCTAACTTGATTTGGCGTAGAAGATTTCATATAAGACTCAGCAACTGTAAGATACACATCTGCCATTCTTAACATTTTAATGTCTACTACCCCAGCAACCGTAGAACCACTTCTAGTTCTATATTTAATTACATTATTATAGGGTATTGAACCAAAATTTGCAGTCAAAACATATGCTGTTTTTCTTATATCTGTCATAACAGGTGTAGCTGGAGCTGGTGTATAACTCGTAAACAAATCATAGCTTACATTAGACTCAGATCTTATTCCTCCAGAATTTTGATTATAAGCTACACCTATACTTACATTATCCTGTGCTGTATTTGCATTTAGTATTGTAAATAATTCTCCATCATCACTAGCATCTCTCCATGTATTCACAAAATTTTCAATAGCTCCTACTGATGAAGCAGCAGCAATAGCCAACTCGCCATATTCAATAGACTTCGCATAATCTCCTTTATACAAATAAACTTTAGATAAATATCCTAGTACCGAAGTTTTATTCAGGCGTCCAACACCTCCATTATCCGGGTTAATTTTAGACAAAGCATCTTGCAAATCAGCAATAATTTTATCATAAGTAATTGACACCGTAGCATCTCTTGAAGGCTTTGCTGCCGGATCAAAAGTTGTCACATATGCAATTCCTAAAGAATTTGGCGCATCAGCACTTTGAGTAGGAATTTTAGCATAAGCCCTTGCCAAATCAAAATGTGCAATGGCTCTTATTGCCTTAGCTTCGGCCTCTATGTTCTTCATATAATCTGTATAAGGAACTTTATTTAAGTTATCTAATACAATATTAGCTCTTGAAATTACAAAATAAGCAGATGCATATAATGATGTAACAGATCCGTCTTGTTGTGTATATGACCATTCATAAGCAGATCTGTTAGTTCCCCTTCCCTGAGGATTTATGATTAAGTTATCCGCCAAAATATCTCCTAAGATTATCGAACTTCCGGTATCGCCACTATAATAAGTAGGACTTTTAAACGCATCATAAGCTCCATCAACAACCAATCTATAGTTTTTCTCATTGTTGAAAATAGACTCTGGGGAATCTAAATGATTAGGCTGTACATCGAATCTTTCCTCATCGCAACTATATGCCACAAAAAAAACTGATGCTAATGCCAATGTCTTAAAAATATTTTTCATTGTTTTTTTAATTTTAAAATTCTAAATCTATTCCGAATAAAAATGTTTTTACAGCAGGATAACTGTACAAAGCATAAGCACCACTTATGAAAGTCTGATTTGCCCCGGTTTGACTTTCGCCAGAACCTACAGAAACCTCAGGATCTCCTTCAAACTTGGTCCAAGTCGCAAGATTTTGCCCTGTTAAAGAAAGTCGTATTTTGTTTACCGGTAAGTCAGTAAATATTTTTTTGCTGAATGTATACCCTACACTTAAATTTCTAAATCTAATAAATGATGCATCTTGCAAAAACCTGTCTGATGCCTGCAACCCCTGTATTCCTCCTGGAGCATTTGAAGCATTATTAGGTCTTGGTAAAACATTTGTTTGACCAGGTGCAGTCCAATAATTAGCTGCATCACTTCTCATATTTGAATCATTACCATTAGTATGATTTAGCATATTTAAAGCCATATAGTTATAGGTATAATTACCCGATTTAAATGTAAAGTCTGCATTCAAATCAAAACCTTTATATGATAAAGATGTACCAAATCCTCCAAACATTTTAGGTAGTGGAGACTTCCCTTCAATCATAACTGCATCGTTAGAATTGTATATTTCTGTAATAGCTCCATCCTTTGTATAATATTGCTCATTTCCATTATTTGGGTTTACGCCAGCACTTCTAACCAAAAAGAACGAAAATGGCTCATATCCTTCTCTTAGAATATTAATCCCTTGTATTCTCTCAGCTTCATTATCTCTTATTTTATTCAACTTATAACTCATAAAAGAATTATTCATTCTTAACGACCAGTTAAAGCCATTAGAAGACTTTAATACATCTATATTAAGACTCACTTCCAATCCTTTGTTTGTAAGTCTCCCTGCATTTATAACCGTAGAGTATGCACCTCCTTCAGAACTATAATTAGGGATTTGTAATATAAAATCTTTCTTTACATCGATAAAATAATCTAAAGTTCCCTTAATTCTATTTTTTAGAACAGCAAACTCTGCTCCATAATTTTGAGATTTTGTAACCTCCCATTTAAGATCAGGGTTACCATAAAATTGGTTAGGAGAAATAGTTGGATTAGTACCATAAATATTTCCACCTAGTAAAATATTATTAAGGTTTAAATCAATATTATTATATCCTCTAAGTCCCATGGATGCTCTTAACTTTAGTGTATTCAAAAAAGTATTATTTTTAAGGAACTCCTCATTGGTAAGATTCCACGCAGCACTTAATGACCAAAACGGTTCTGAATATACATTGTTTTTACCAAATCTGGAATCTGCATCCTGTCTTATGGAAGCTGTAAAAATATACTTCTTATCATAATCATATGTCAAAAATCCTCCGGTAGAAAATGTTCTGTATAGTTGATTAAAGCCAGATACTTGGAAAGGAATAGCTGTATTAGACAATTCACTTAAAGATGGTGAAGAAAAATTCCTTCCCACAGAAGTAATTAAATCATTTTTATACTCTGCATATTCTATTAACCCTAACAAATCAAAATTATGTTTTCCAAAAGCCTTTACATAATTAATTGTATTGGATGTGGTATATCTGAATCTATTTTGATTTTGTTGTGTGACAGACCCATTAATACCTAAAATATTATCTAGGAAAGACCCTCTAAGTGTCTTGGATGTTCTTCTGTAATTATTAAAATAACCTCCTAATTGAGTTTTAAACGTAAGACCTTCAATAATTTTATATTGCAAATAAATATTGGCATCTAAAAATAAATTAGATTGTGATTCAGGATTATTCTTTAATCCATCTAAAATAGGAAATCCTTGAAAGGTAGGATTATAAGAACCGTCTGCATTAAAAACAGGTTCGTATGGATTATAATCATACATCGCCCTAAAAGGATTTTGTGTGTTATTCCTGTCTCTTATTTCCTGATTAACTGAGTAATTAATTCCAACTGAAGATCCCATGCTAAATCTATCTGTAGGTGTTGCCTCAAAACCTATTCTTCCTGTGTATCTTTTATAAGCATGTATGTTCCTTACAATTCCATTATCTGAATCATAGCCTAAAGAGGCGTTATATTTTGACTTCTCATTTCCGCCCCTGATTCCTGCCTGATAAGATTCTATATATGATGTTCTTAGTATATCTTTTTGCCAATCATGATCTTGTGATAAATATAATTTTTCTTCATCCATATCTGGCCAATTATAATAGGCAGAAGCTCCTAAATTAGCCAAAGCTTTTTCGTAAGAAATCTTCTCTTGAGAATTCATCATTCTAAAATTGATATCTTTAATTTTATTCGAAAACCCTTGCTTACTGCTAAAAGTAATTACCGGTTTGCCTTGTTTTCCTTTTTTAGTGGTAAGTACAATAACACCATTACCACCTTGAGAGCCATATATTGCAGCAGCAGCAGCATCTTTTAAAACAGAGATGCTTTCATAATCGTTAGGGTTAATAGAATTAAATACCTCCTGAGCTCTTGCATCAGCGCCCAATACAAAGCCATCAATCACAAATAGAGGATTCCCAGAAGCTAATACACCATCTGCAGAATTTGAAGACGTTGTCAAATTTGAAAGTCCTCTTATGCTAATTTTAGAACCTGAGCCTGGTCTTCCATTAACTGCTGAAATATCAACACCTGCCGCCTTACCTTGGAGTGCATTTGTCCCCATTGTAGTAGGAGAAAATTTAGAAAGAGACTCTCCGGAAACACTTGTTACTGCAGAAGTTACTTCATCCTTACTTTTTTTCTGATAACCAATTACAACAACTTCTTCAATCTGCGCTTCTTTAGTAGAATCCTTCTTAGTTGTCTGTGCAAAAGCCGCTTGTCCTAAAAAAAACAAAACGCCAGCACTTAATACTCGTAGTTTTACATTCATATTTAACAAAATTTTAATTTTTGAAAAACAAATATGTTAATAAACATTAACATATCAAAAATGTAAAACACTGAACAACAAACAATTAATAAGAATTAAATTCACTTAAATAAATATTTATTTCAAATTTTAATAACTATAAACTCAATAAATCGTTAAAATATTATCACTAAAACATTTTAATTGAAATTATTTTAATTTCAACAAAATCACACACTATCATATTATTTTTAACAATTGGATAATAAAATTTGTTAAATACAAACATTATTACTAAAAAAATAAAGTTAACCTTTATTCCTATTCCAACTGATAAGTAAAGAACATAAAAAAACATCTCAGCTGAGATGTTTTTTTAGATATGGTAAAAAAATTACTTTTGATATGTGTAATACCTTGCTCCTATTAAAACAGGACTTTCTAATTCCACAGATTGCAATCCAAATCCTTTATAATTTTGGTTAACAGATCCTTCTAATTGCTTTCTGTGTAGCTTTTCATAAGTTTCAAAGTCGATAACTTTTCTGTTTTTTAAACCTTCAAACAGATCCCATTTCGAAACTACAGCTTTCCAATTATCAGAAACTTTTCCGGCAAAAACTTTAGATTTTGAACCACTTCCGTATCCTAAAAATCCAATTTCAGAACCTTTCAGTTCTTCATTTTCATTAAAAGAAGTCTGTAACGCAGAAAGTAACGCCATAAAAATAGAAGCAGTATACATATTTCCAATCTCGGAAGATGCTCTCTGTGATTTCTCTATTTTATCATTAATAAATTTCAAATAGCCTTCAGACTTTGCCACCGCTTTTTGTTCATCCGGAGTTTCATATGATAGTCCGTTTTCCAGACTGTAAATCTCAGTGAAAACTCTTTTCCCGTGGAAAGCATAAGGAAGATGAAAAATCAGATATTTCCAATTTTCATAAGGCTTATCTTTTCCTGTAATTTCTTTATAATGATTATAGGCTTCTCTTATTCTGTCCTGATAACATTGGTTTGAATACTGTCCGTCAAAAACAGGTTCATCTGTAAAAATCTCAATTTTTTCAGGAAAATTTTCTGGAGCATTTGCTAAATCTGACTTATTGAAATGACGTCTTGGTTTAAAAAAGTCAAAAACGCTTTCCGTAGCGACACCCCAATTATTTTCAATTTCCAACAAATCAGGTTTTGATGAAATCAATAAAGAAACCGCACCACCGCCTTGCGTATATTCGCCTGAAGAAGCCAATTCGTATTTTGCATAATCACTGGCGATGACGATTGCTTTTTTATCCGGATTTACTCTCACAAAATCAAGAGAATTATGTAAAGCATCAACTGCTCCAACGCAGGCAAAAGTCATATCCACAACATCACAGTTTCGGAAGCACCTTTCTCCAAATTCACTTTCCAACACTTTTTCTACCATTTGCATTGCGTAAGAAGCCGTTGGTTTCGCTGCGTCCAAAGCACTTTCTGTTCCCAAATAAATTCTGGCAATATCTTTTGGATTAATCGTATAATCTTTTATCAATTTTAATAAAGCTTCTGCTGCGAAGGTAGCTGCATCTTCATGAACATCCGGAAATCCCATTTTATGTAGCCCTAATCCCTTTTCAAGTTTTGCGGGTTCAATTCCTCTTTTTTCTGCTAAATCTTTAATTTCCAAATATAAAGACGGTACATAATAGCTGGCTGCCTCGATTCCAAAAGTCATAATTCTGTAATTTTAATACTAAATTATAAAAGATAATTCAAAAAAACAGTTGGTATTCACCTATTTTTTATCATTAATTACAAATTAAACTAAAAAAGCATCCCAAAATGAGATGCTTTAAAAACTTATATTTTGTTTTTACTATTTAAAATCTTCGATTGCTTTATTCAGAGCATCAATTTGAGGATTGATACTTGATGCTTTTTGAGGATTTTGTTTTAACAATTCCATTTTTTTGCTCAAACCATCTTTCAGTATCTGAGAAACCATCATTTTTGCCTGCGGATTATCTCCCATCTGGCTTTTTGCATGACCTATCATTTTAGTAATACTTTCAGTTGCTTTTAAATTATCTGAACTCATGATCCAATTAAATCCTTCTTCTGCAGATTTTCCCAATTCCGGATTTTGGAATTTGACGAATGGATAAAATGCCGCAATCGGAGCAATATTAGCCATTTGAGAAGTCACTTTATTTTTAACAACTATAGGCAACATTTGCGTCAACAGATCTTCTGAAGCTCCGCTTAAATCAATTTTATCAGCCAAAGAAGCCATTCTTGACGGGTCAATTGCCGAAATAGCTCCCAGCGAGTTTCCTCTCACTGCATTAGAAACAGCATTCACACCTTTTTCAAAAATCGGAAGGTATTTTTTATCCTTAGTTTTCGCCAAAGCAGCAATAGCAGCAGCCTGAGTTAAGGTTTTCGGATCATTTGATGCTATTTTTTCAACATCAGATCCTAAAGCTTTCATTTGTTCAGGATTAGTTAAATCCATTAATTCCAACGCTTTCATTCTCACTCTGAAATATGGATCTTTAATCCCCGCAGCCAATAATTTTGTTGCGGCAGGATTTTTTCCAACCTGATCTTTAATCCCGTTCAAAGCAGCATATCTGTTTTTGAATTCTTTTGAATTTGTGAACTGCATTAAGTATTGCTCAGGAGTTTTTGTATCCGTAATATCTGCCAATAAAACGCCATCTGCATTGATATTAATTAAATCCGGCGTTTTTGAAACATCAAAATTAAATGTATTTTTCGCTTCAGCATTTACCCAAACATTGTATCTTTTTGGTTTACCGTTGTCGTAAACATCAATCGCCAAAGGAAATTCAAAAGGCTGATCCTGAGTTTGGTTGATGGTTACCGTAACTTGTTTTTTAACAGGTTCAAACGTAGAAGAATAGTTCAATTTAGGGTTTCCGCTTCCGAAATACCACTGATTAAAGAACCAGTTCAGATCTTTTCCTGAAACTTTTTCGAATGATAATCTTAGTTGATGAGCTTCTGCATTTTGATATTCATTAGTTTTTAAATAATCATTCATTCCTGCGAAGAAGGCATCGTCACCAAGATAGTTTCTCAGCATATGAAGAATTCCGCCACCTTTTTGATAAGTCACCAAATCGAAAACATCTTCACGAGATTCATAATTAAATCTCACCAAATTTTTCTTGAAATCAGAAGGATTGTGAATATATCTGCTGACATCTTCCAATTGGTGATAATCTGCCTGATCTTTTCCGTATTTGTATTCATTCCAAAGGTATTCGGAATAATTAGCAAAAGATTCATTTACCGTAAGGTTACTCCAGCTTTCTGCAGTCACTAGATCTCCAAACCAATGGTGAAATAATTCGTGAGCAATGGTATCTTCCCAAGTATTTTCATCTATTAACTGTCCCGGTTTTTGCAAAATATCACTTCCATGAAGTGTTGCTGTGGTGTTTTCCATCGCTCCACTTACATAATCTCTTCCTGAAATCTGTGCATATTTTGCCCAAGGATAATCGTAGCCCATTTTTTTAGAGAAAAACTCGATCATTTCGGGAGTATTTCCGTAGATCTGTTTTGCATACGGTTCGTATTCCTTTTCAATATAATAATCTACAGGAATATTTTTCCATTTATCTTTAACGATCGCATACTCACCCACTCCCATGAAGAAAAGGTAAGTTGAATGTCTCTTATCCATCACCCAATGGTCGGTTCTTAATCCGTTAGATTCTTTTTGAGAATCTTTCATTATCCCGTTCGAAAGTGTGACATATTTATCAGGAACCGTCATGTAAATTTCCTGAGTAGACTTTTGATTCGGTTTATCGATTGTTGGGAACCAAGCAGAAGAAGATTCTGTTTCTCCCTGCGTCCAGATCTGAGTTGGCATATCGGGATCTTTACCCTGTGCATTTATGAAATACAATCCTTTTGCATCATTAATCGCCGCACTTCCCTCTTGTTTCACCTCATTCGGGCGAGAAGTATATTTAATGTAAACCGTATAATCCTGGTTTTTCTGATAGGTCTTATCTAAATTTATCTTTAAAACATCATCCTTATAGTCATATTTTAAAGGAGATTTTTTTCCATTGATATCTAAAGCTACCTCATGAATCAACATTCCTTTTGCATCAAGAGTCAATTCGTTGGTAGGATAAAAATAAGGTGAAGCCGTTAACCATTCTTCCCCATTCATTTGTTCCTTCTGATAATCGAAATTTACTTTTAATTTGGTGTGTTTAAGTTCTGTTACTTTTGTATGAGTCGCTCTGTACACTTTTTCTCTGCCTGAAGTTTCGGTCTGTGCCGATACATTTACGGAAAAGAAAATTCCACCCAATATAGCAATCGATAAAATGGCCTTTTTCATCTTTATTTATTAATTATTTATTTTTAGAATTATTTTTTGTTAAAATATCAAAAATATCATTGACTACAGTTTCATAATCTCCTTTTTTAAACTGTTCTTTCGTTTTGTTGAAAGCCTTTTTCAGTTCGCTTTCCGGGTTTTCATCATCAATGATCTCTATTGAGTCGACTCCTTTTACCTGAAATAAAAGTTCTTTCAGTTTTTCTGCATCTGCATTTTCTTCAATATTAATTTTTAGATATTTCATATTTGATAAGTGTAAAATTTGCTTTGAAAGTTACAAAAAAAGTGAAGTTTTCAGGCTTCACTTTAATTTATATTTTATTTTTAATTAAATCGCAACAGGTGCTTTAATTCCAGGATGCGGATCATAGTTTTCTAATGTAAAGTCTTCAAAATTAAAATCAAAAATATTTTTAATTTCCGGATTCAATTTCATGATCGGAAGTGGTCTTGTTTCTCTTGAAAGCTGTCTGTTTACCTGCTCAAAATGATTGTTATAGATATGAACGTCTCCAAAACTGTGAACATAATCACCAACTTCAAGATCACAAACCTGCGCAACCATCATTAATAACAATGCATAACTTGCAATATTAAAAGGAACTCCCAAGAAAACATCGGCACTTCTCTGATACAGTTGAAGCGATAATTTTCCGTCTGCTACATAAAACTGAAACAAAGCGTGGCAAGGCGCCAGAGCCATATTCGGGATCTCGGCAACATTCCAAGCAGAAACGATCAATCTTCTGGAATCGGGATTTTTTTTAATCTGGTCGATAACTTCGGTAATCTGGTCTACAATTTTTCCGTCGGCACCGTTCCAGCTTCTCCATTGAGCTCCGTAAACAGGACCGAGATCACCGTTTTCATTTGCCCATTCGTCCCAAATGCTTACTCCGTTATCATTTAAATATTTAACATTTGTATCTCCTTTCAAGAACCAAAGAAGTTCATAAATAATGGACTTCAAATGCACTTTTTTAGTTGTTACCAAAGGAAAACCTTTCGACAGATCATATCTCAACTGATATCCGAAAACACTTCTTGTTCCGGTGCCTGTTCTATCGGTTTTATCGGTTCCATTGTCTAAAATATGTTGTAAAAGGTCTAAGTAATTTTGCATTGTAAGGGCTAGTTTTGATGGTTCAAATTTAGAAAAATATAAGCGATTTTTTGTTATCATAGGTCATAAAAAAAGCATCTATTCTCATAGATGCTATATATTATTTAGAATGAATTTTATTTAAATCGCTGTGTATCCACCATCCACAAGATAATACCCTCCTGTCATGAATGAAGATTTTTCAGAGCTTAAAAATAACACCAATTCTGCAACTTCCTGTGGTTTTCCTAATCTTCCCATTGGATGTTTTGCAATCAAAGCTTCTTTCATATCTCCACTTGCGCTTTCCAGCAACGGTGTATCTATATAAGCAGGGCCTACAGAATTACAACGAATTCCCTTCTGTCCGTATTCTGCTCCTATATTTTTTGTTAATCCAACAACTGCGTGCTTTGCTGTCGTATAAGCTGATGATAGCGGTGCTGCAACTGTCCCGTGAATTGAGGCAATATTAACGATAACTCCACCTCCGTTTTTCTCCATTTGCTGGATTGCGTATTTACAACCGTAGAAAACTCCGTCTAAGTTTACACTTAAAACTTTTCTCCAGTTATCGAGACTGTAATCTCCTGTAAGCGCCGGTTCACCACCAATTCCTGCATTGTTGCAGGCAATATCCAATCTTCCATATATTTCTGCGGTCGCATTTACTAAAGCCTCAACTTCTGTGGGGTTTGATGTGTCTGCTTTTACAAAAGAAGCATCTCCTCCTGCCGATTTTATCTGTTCTACAGCCTCTTTTCCGTGTTCTTCATTGATGTCTGAAACAATAACTTTCGCACCCTCTTTTGCATATGTAAGAGCAATAGCCAACCCGATTCCTGAACCTGCTCCTGTAACTAAAGCCACTTTATTATCTAAAATTCCCATATTGATAAAATTTTATATGATTTTTTATTAAATATTTATGTCTAAGTTACGACGAAAATCACTAATGCTTCAAAAGTAAGCAATAAAGTTTTCTTAATTTTTTAAAGAGAAATGTTAATTTAAATTTAGATTACCAAATATTATCAATCTTCTGGTGAATATTATTTATAGCAAATGTTTCTCCGACTTTCTTACCATACATTGCTTTCACTAATGGTGATTCTGCAGAAACGGTCATAATTTTTTTATTATCAATAACAATTTCTCCTAGTGATACAGAGATATAAAATAATCCCTTATCCGTTTTTACCAAAGCTCCATTTTGAACTTTCGAAGATAGTTCTACATTTATTTTCTGAATAATAGCTTGCTGAATTAAAACTTCATTCAGCTGTCTTTGAAGATTATTGATTTCCTGTTGCAACATTTCTCTTCCTGTTTCATATTTATCCCCCATTGAACTTTTAGTATCGTTGCTTGACGCTCTGGTTTCAGTAATAAGGGTTTCAAGATTTTGAATTTTTTCCGAGATCTTTGATTTTATGATCTCCAATATTTTAGATTTATCCATTTTCATATTTTGACATCAAACAAATGTATTTATTTTCATTAAAAAATCGGTTTTTTTATCTTTTTAATTTGTCAACATAATATCACTATGAAAAGATAATTTTTCACCATAATTGGAATAACACAAAATCTCTTTCCAAAATTTAAATTTATTCATTAATTAAATAAAATAAATTAATTATAATCAAACATTATACTTAATTAATAATTTATATACAATTAACATGACGAAAAATTATAATATATATATTTGCCGACTAAATAAAAAAAACGTCATGAAAAAACAATTATCTATTCTTACATTTACTTTAATGTATGCTACATTTTTCGCACAGGTTGGAATAAACACATCAAATCCACACATCTCTTCTGCTCTTGATGTACAATCTGATAATAAAGGACTTATCGTTCCCAGATTGACTTCGACAGCTGTTACAAGTCTTTCCGGTTCAGCAAGTGAAGGACTCATCGTTTTTGATAAAGACCAAAAGAAATTCTTAGGTTGGGACGGAACCAAATGGCAAAATTTAGGTTTTGAAGGAAGCGCAGGCGGTGGTTCATTATTAACGGGAACTATTTTTACACAAAGTTTTGAAACCGGCGATTCTGTAAATTATACCACTACAGGATTCGCGCCTTCAAGCTTTAATTTTACCTCCGGCTCTACAGTAACAGGAGATGCTCCTGCTTCATCAAGCTTATTTTCTGATGGAACCAGAGGCTTCGGATACTCTAACAATACCAGTAGCGGAACGAATTCTTATATAGAATTCAATACTATTGATGCATCTACTTACACAAGTAATATCACATTAAGTTTGGATGTTGCTGCATTTTCTATTGGAAGTACGGGTAACGGTGTTGAAAATAGTGATATTGTAACGATAGAAGTAAGTACTGATGGGGGTGCCAATTACAATACAAAACTGACTTTAACAGGAGGAAATTCTTCAACAGGAAGCAATACCAGATGGGCATTTTCAGGAAGCGGAGCAGGAACAAATACTTATTCTGCATCGGGAATCACAGTAGCATCATCCAGCACCGCAACAGGCTCAGGAATTACACTTACAGGTGCGCAGGCGATTACAAAATTATCTGTAACAGGAATTCCGAATTCAAGCCAATTGAAAGTAAGAATTGGTGTAAGAAACAATGCTGCAACAGAACTTTGGGTTGTTGATAATGTAAAATTACAGGCCTTGTAATTTTTTGATTTGAATAAAATAAAAAAGCGGACATGGATTGTCCGCTTTATTCATCTTATTACTTTTTGACTAATATTTTAATTTATTTTTCAAAGACAGCGTAATCTGAAACCTTGAAATTGAAATCTTTTCCGTTGTTGAAGTCTCTTTTTGTTCCGTCAAAAACATTTTTAAAGTTTCCTGAAAGATTTTCATCCTGAATACTGAAATTTACAGGTTCTTTTGACATATTTAAAACAACCAATACCTCATCTTTTCCATTTTTTCTGATGTAGGCTAAGATCTTATCGTTTGCTGTCGTGTTTAAAAGATGAGTTCCAACATTTGAATCGCCACCTCTTAACGCAGGATTTGATGATTTTAAACTTAACAACGTTTTATAAAAACCTGAGAGCTGATAAGTATTTGTCCATTTTATAACATCCTTTTCGAAGAACTCCAGCCGTTTCATATTGGGAAGCTCCTGTCCGGAATATAATAATGGAACTCCGTTCCATGTTGCAGAAAATACGGCCATTGGTTTTGTAATTACTCCATACTTTTCATATTCTGTTCCGTTCCATGAATTCTCATCGTGGTTTGTGGTAAACCAGGCTCTCATAGATGAATCTCCAATATTTGAATATTTTATTAATAGATCTTTTAAATCCTGCAAAGGCTGATTTTTATTGTAATAATCAGCAGATTTGTGCATCCAAGACCAAGAATAGCTTGCGTCAAAAACTTTTCCATATTCGGGAGTTTCCAATTCATCAAATTCCCCTAACCAGAAAAGCGGCTTTACAGTTTCAACTTCAGGGCGAGCCTGTTGCCAGAAATCTACTTCTACCCAAGAAGCCAAATCACATCTGAAACCATCAATATTGGTTTCTTTCACCCAAAATTTCATGGCATCAATCATTGCTTTGCGCATTTCCGGATTTTTATAATCTAATTCGATAATATCATCCATTCCGGAGGCGATGTGGAATTTCCCATCCGGATCTTTTAAATAGAATTCAGGATGTGTTTTTGTCCAGACATGATCCCAACCTGTATGATTTGCTACCCAATCGATGATGACTTTGAATCCCAATCTGTGAGCTTCATTCACCATATGTTTGAAATCATTAAGCGTTCCAAATTCGGGATTAATGGATGTATAATCTGATGCCGCGTACGGACTTCCCAAACTTCCTTTTTTCTTTTCCTGAGCAATTGGAGTGATCGGCATGAACCAAAGTGTCTTTACTCCCATTGATTTCAGGCGCGGCATTTCTTTTTCGAATGCTTTAAAGGTTCCTTCTTTGGTATATTGTCTTACGTTGACTTCGTAAATATTAGTAGAGTGTTTCCATTCTTTCGGCAAATCCATAGTGTTTTTATTTAAATTTTGAGTGGTACAGGAAACAATTCCCAGACCAATTACAGCGAGTAAAAATAATTTTTTCATTAATGAAGTTTTAACAAAAATAACGAATCGAGATGTAAGTAGGTGAATTGTTAATGGTGAATTTTGCTTTCCAAGTGAATTTTTTTAGTGAAATGGAAACCTAAATGAATGAATTTTATTTTTTTTAACACAAAGAGAGCAAAGTTTTTTTCTAAATGTCATTGCGAGGAGCGTAGCGACGAATCAATCTCAGTAAATTTATTAACTTTTTTTACTTTACTCTCTGTTGAGACTCTTTCAGAATGACAAAGTGTATGTTATTTTTATGTTTTGAGATTGCTTCGTCGCTACGCTCCTCGCAATGACGGGAATGTTTGAAAAGAACGGCAAGTACTCTAGCCACGATAGTAACGGTTACCCCGCAACAAGGGTTGGAGGGTTGAGGGTTGAGGTGTTGGAGGGTGATGGCGTGAGGAGTATGAGTGGATAGCGTGAAATAGCTTCTGAAAATAAGTAATTAATAAAATACTTAGTTTTTAAGACAAAAAAGCCCCGAATCTTCATTCAGGGCTGTATATTTTTAAGTATTATCTCTCGTCTTCGTTGTCATCTTCATCTTCGAAAACATCGTCATCGTAGTTTTCTTCTTCCTCATCATCAAAGTTGTCGTCATCTTCATCCACAAAACTGGTTCCGCCCGCAAAGTCATCCTCGAAAGCAAAATCATCTTCTATTAATGGCATCGCAGATTTCTTTTTAGATCCTCCACTTCCATTTTTGCTCGGCGCTTTCAACGGAACGTTTCCAAATCTGTAAACTGTGATCGGATAATTTACTCCTTTTGTCTCATCGATCACCTCAACAAGCTCACAGAAGAATTCCCAAAGATCAAGAAGCCCGTATTGGAACTGTGCCTTGTTACCAGCACTTTCAAACGCCTCATCAATGTATACATCCGACATAATCTCGCCATCACCGTCATCACTCATATCTTCTAACGGAACACTTTTTACGATCGTACCGTCTTCTTCCAATAAATTAAAAGTTGAAAGCTCCTCGCCCTGAAGGCTGAAAGCACTTTTAATTCCTAAGTGTAAGTTCCATAGCGTCTGTTTTCCTTTAACTTCGATATCACGGAAAATATCTTCTTTTGCATCTAATATTACGCGGATTTTGTAAACCATATCAGTTTTATAAATTACTTTTTTGCCTTTGTTATTATGATTAATTTCTGTTGCAAATATATAATAAATGAGATGTGACAAAAAAATATTTGTGAATTTTTTAAAATATTTTTTTTTCTTACATTTTGCAGAAATTATTTACTTTTCTCAAGCATAAAACTGAACTTCGTGCCTTCGAGATAGACACTCTCTACCGTAATGTTTTCGTTATGAGCTTCAAGGATATGCTTTACGATGGCCAATCCTAATCCTGAACCACCTTCTCTTCTACTTCTGCTGGTTTCTACACGATAAAATCTCTCGAAAATTCTTGATAAAACTTCTGATTTTATTCCCATTCCATTATCGATGACCTCTATCAAAACTTTATTTTTCAGAACGCTTGTCTTTACGACAACTTTTGCTTCCTGTCTGTTCGCGTAATGGATAGCATTAGAAACTAAATTGATAAAAACTTGCGAAATCTTCTGTTTATCGGCATCCACAAAGATCTGAGGATGTAAGGTCTGGATCTGTAATGTTGTATTATGTTTTTCAGCTTCGAGATCTAGTAAATCGAAAATTTCTTTAATTAATAAATTAACATCAAATCTTGAGACATTAAGGTTAATTTCTCCGGCTTCAAGCCTGTTGATCATATCCAAATCTGTAACAATGGCAATTAATCTTTCCACCGAAATATCAATTCTTTCCAAATATTTGTCCCGAATCGTAAGATTATCAACCCCGCCATCTCTTAATGTCTCCACATATCCCTGAATAGAAAATAACGGAGTTTTAAGCTCATGAGAAACGTTTCCGATGTATTCTTTACGGTAGCTTTCCATTTCTTTCATCATATCAAGTTCGGTAACTTTTTGCTGATTAAGATCTGAAAATCTTTCTCCAAGTTCTTTAATGGTAATATTTTCATCGTTGTCATGAACGATCTCCTGCGGTAAAAGCAAAGAAAGCCCGCGCACCTGTTTTTTACCATAATAATTAAACAATAGTTCTAACACCAAATAATTAATGATAAAAATAACAATGAGACATATAAAAAGTCCAATTTTAAAGAATGGGGTTTTGTAATAGATATCCTTTAGTGAATCAAAAACGATTACTAGAAGGAACATCACCAATGTCAACAGACATGATGCGACGAGGGTAAGTCTGTAAAATTTCAATTTTACAAAGTTTTTATTGGTTTATGTAAAGTTAGGTTTTTTAAGCTATAAAACGATCAGCTTATACCCAATCCCTTTTAGAGTCTGAATGGTATTAATTCCCAGTTTTTCTCTTAATCTTCTGATGTGAACGTCGATTGTTCTTTCTCCAACGATAACATCGTTCCCCCAAACTTTCTCCAGAATCTCTTCTCTTTTAAATACTTTTTCTGTATTTGAAGCTAAAAGATAAAGAAGATCGAATTCTTTTTTCGGAAGTAAAAACTGCTGTCCGGCTTTTGATACTCTGAAGTTGTCTTTATCAATAATTAAATCACCAATCTCAATTAATTTAGCATTATCAGAAACCTGAGAAGTTAATTGTAATAAAGCATTAACTTTAGAAATAAGAATTTTCGGTTTGATCAATTTTACAATGTAATCATTCGCTCCTGCCTGAAAACCTGCTAACTGAGAAAACTCTTCGCTTCTTGCAGAAAGGAAAACAATTAGTGTTTTGTGAAGTTCTTTTATTTTACGAAGTTCCTGACAAGTTTCGATCCCGTCTTTTTCCGGCATCATTACATCTAATAAGATAAGATCCGGAACGATTTGTTTGGCCTTCTCAATCCCCTCATTACCATTGGTAGCAGTGGAGATATCGTAACCTTCCTTTTCTAAATTATAAGACAGGATCTCTAAAATATCCAGTTCATCATCTATTAAGAGTATTTTCTTTTGGTTCATTTTTAATTTTTACTGAGTCAAAGTTAACAATTTTTAAAGCATAGATTAATAAATAAACTATCGTTCACATAAAGTTAACAATAATGGCATTTTGTTAATGTTTAGTTAAGGAAAATTTAAATTTCGCTAAACCATTTTCACCACGAATGTTTTATTCCTTTGCACCGAAAGAATATAGTAAAAGAAATGAATTTTAGAAAACTGAGTATCGCAGTTTTGTTTTTGACAACGTCAGGAGCTGTAATATACGCACAAGACACGAAAAAAGATTCCATCAAGAACGAAAAAAAGATTGAAGGAGTTGTAATCAAAGGATCTACTAAGAAAGGAACGGAAGCGAACCTTATTAATTTCCAAAAAAAGTCTGTTGAAGTTATAGAACGTGTAGGTTCTGTACAGCTTGCTAAGCAAGGTGTAGGAGATGCTGCAACGGCTGTAACGAAAGCTACCGGAACAATAAAACAGGAAGGAAGCGGACAGATCTTTGTAAGAGGTCTTGGTGACAGGTATAATAGTACTACATTGAACGGATTGCTGATCCCGTCGGATGATCCGGAAAACAGAAACATTGATCTTTCGATTTTCAAAACTTCAATGATTGAGTACATTTCATTAGATAAAATCTATAATCCAAAAATGCTTGGAGATTTTGGTGGAGCAACTATAAGTATTGTTTCTAAGGAATTTACAGGAAAACCTTATTTTAAGATAGGTTTAGGAAGCAGCATCAATCTTCAGACTTTTGATAACAATAATTTCAAGTTACAAGATGGAGCTCCTGGATTCTTCGGATTCAAAGAAACTAAATTCAATAAAGGAAATCCTTATCAGGCTTATCCATTCACATCAAAATGGAACTTTAAAAATGCAGACAACCCATTCAATACAGATCTAAATATTGAAGGAGGTGCAAGCTTCGGAAAACTCTCATTCTTTGCGTATGCAGGATTTGAAAATTCTTATGAATACAGTAAAGGACAGGAAGGATTCTACTTTGCAGATAACACTCCAAACAAAAAATTTGATGTTGAACGTTCTAAATATAAGACAAACACAACAGCGTTAATTAATTTAGGATATAAATTCAATTCTAATAATAAAATTAATTTCACTTCAAATTTCATCCACTCTTCTGATCAGACAGCTAAAATATTCACAGGATATTCTTATGATGTCGACAAAAATGTGATCATCAACAGAGGAGATAACAAAATTACAAGTACTTGGATCAACCAATTATTCGGTACTCATAAACTTGGTGATACTTGGAATGCAGACTGGGCAGTTGGTTATAATATGCTAAACAGCAAAAGACCGGATCGTTTGCAGAATACGATTGATGCTTCAACAATGCAGCTTATCACGGGGAGTGCGATCAATAACCACAGATATTTTGATGAGTTAAAAGACAATACAGTTTTAGGTCATGCTTACCTTTCTAAAACTTTAAACAAATTTAAAATTACTGCAGGATACGACGGGCAATACAAGGACAGAAAATTCGACAATACAACGATTGGTATGAACTTCAGTCTTTCGCCTCAGGTAGATCCTAATAATATTGACGGATTTATTAATGCAGGAAATAACGGTTTATTCTCTTATCAGACATTCCAGCCAAGTTCGAAGTTATTCCAACCTTTCTATTTTAATGTAAAACAGAATATTCAGTCTGGATTTGCAAATGTAGATGTTAACCTTAGTGATAAATTTATCGTACAGGTTGGCGGGCGTTTCGATTACATCGATATGCAGTTGAAATGGTTTGATTCTGTTTTACAAAACGGTAAAAAGAATAAGCAATACAACAAATTCTTACCAGCTTTGAATGCAAAGTATAGCGTTAGCGACAAACAAAACTTAAGATTATCTGTTTCTAAAACATACACGCTTCCTCAAGCTAAAGAGCTTTCTCCAATTGCATATTATGATGTAACTACGAACGTTTACGGTAACCAGGATCTTTCTCCATCTGATAACTATAATGCAGATTTGAAATGGGAATTATTTCCTAAATCAGGTGAGCTTATTTCAGTAGCAGCATTTGGAAAGTATATTAAGAACCCGATTGCAAGAACTACGTACGCAAGTTCTGCACCAAGTGATATGACTTATTTTAATCTTTCAGACTACGGATATATCGTAGGAGCGGAGGTAGAAGTAAGAAAAGATATTTATTCTTGGAGTAATTCTAAAATCTATACTTTCATCAACGGAACGTATATGCATTCTGAGCAGAAATTTAAATCTGAGGATCAAATTGCAAAAGAAAACCACGGTAAAAGAGTTGTGTTTACGAATCCTAAAGCTGACCTTCAGGGAGCTGCAGATTTCATTGCCAACGTAAACTTAGGTTATAACTACAAATGGAGTAATAACTTAAACAGCTTAGACTTTGTAATAGTTTATTCTCACATCGGAAAAAACCTTTATTCTGTAGGAACTACGGAAATCGGAAACTTTTATGAAGCTGCAAGAGATCTATTGGATCTTAACCTAAACTTTACATTAGACAAAATAGGAATTGGTATTTCTGCTAAAAACCTATTAAATCCTCACAGTAAAATAGAACAGGAAAACAAAACTCAAACACTAATCAACAAAGACTACACAATGGGTCGCCAGGTTGGATTAAGCTTATCATATAAATTTTAATATAATATAAATCTAATAATAGTTATGAAAAAGACATTTTTTAAAGCTGCTCTTTTCTTATCATTAGCTGCGGCATTTTCATCAACCGCAATCTCTTGTAGTACTTCTGATGACGATACAGATGATACAGCATCTGCTGTAGACCCAAGTAACTTTCAAGGAAAAATTGCTGCAGGAACTAGTGTAACTTTAGACCCAACAAAAGTATATACGATCACTGGAAAAGTTTTAGTAGAAAGCGGTGCAAGCCTTATCATCCCTGCAGGTACAAGAATCACTGTAGCTGAAGGTGCAAACTATCTTATCGTAGACAGAGGTGGTAAACTTTACATCAACGGTACGGCTTCTAGCCCTGTTTTATTTGAAGGAACTTCACACAAGCAAGGTCACTGGGGAGGCATTGTACTTTTAGGTAATGCTCCAACAAACAGAAGTGCTGCGGGAACGTCTACTTCAGAATTAGGTGATATGACATATGGAGGTACAGACAACAACGATAACTCTGGTGTTATTAAATATGTAGTAATCAAAGACAGTGGTTTCAAATATAACCCTGAAAAAGAATTCAACGGACTTTCTTTATTCGGAGTTGGTAGCGGAACTACAATATCTTATGTATATGTAACAGACGGTGCTGATGACGGTGTTGAATGTTTCGGTGGTAGCCCGAATGTAGATCACCTTGTAGTAACAGGAGTTGGAGATGACGGTTTCGACTGGACAGAAGGTTACAAAGGAAGTGCTAGCTTCTTATATGTTGCTAGAAAAAAACAATATCAGACTGCTGCTGAACCAGGAAACAGAGGTATTGAAGCTGATACTCAGGATACAAACCCTAACACAACTTTCGGAAACGGTGCTTCTAACCCAACAATTACTAACGCAACTTTCTTAGGAAATACTTCTGGTGCAGAATCTCAAGGATTGAAAATCAGAGCTGGTTCTAATGGTCAGTTTGACAACATCGTTTTAGCAAACTACACTACAGGTTTAGATCTTGAAACAGACAGAACTTTAGCTTGGTTTCAAGGTAGTTCTTATGTTAAAAATGTAAGATTTGTAAACGTTACAACTAAATCTAAAGCTAAAAACACGGCTGGTACAGCTGTGGATATTACTGGAATCTTTACAGAAAATGCTTCTGCATTAGGTGCTGGAAGCGGAACTGCTTTGCCAGAATGGGCAAAAGGTTGGACTGGTTTATCTAGCTTCGATGTAGCTGATTCTATGAACTAAAAACTGAGTAATTAGTTTCTTCATATCAAATTCAAATACCCTTGGGAAAATATTTTTCCCAAGGGTATTTTTTTATTAATGAAATTCTATTAAACTTTTAAATTACAATAAATTATAAACAACTTTAAATTTCGATTCGGAAAATAAATTGAAATGTTATAATTTCGAGTTTTTTAATTGCTTATTCTTATATTTGAGAATTAAATCTTTACAATTTTAAAAACTCGCATCTTCGAAAAAATTTAAGAATAATAAAGATTATAATTGAATAAAAGATCAGTACTAAATCTAAAAATATATGAAAAGGAATCACTTAAAATTAATTGCCGCAGCGTTGTTCATCAGTACTACATTTACGATATATTCGTGCAGTAAAGATGATGATGAAACTCCAACAATTACTCCTGTGGGAATTGCTGTCGATACTAATAATTTTAAAGGTGAGGTTCCGAACGGGCAAACTGTAACATTAGATCCAACTAAGGTTTATAAATTAACAGGCTCTGTCATTATTAAAGATGGTGGAAAACTTGTTATTCCTGCCGGAACGAGAATTGTTGCCATCAGCGGAGCTTCTTGTTACATTACCGTTGAACAGGGCGGTCAGCTTTTTGCAAACGGAACTTCAGGATCTCCAGTATTATTCACCTCAAGTACTACTACTCCGGGAAGTTGGGGCGGAATCGTTATTTGTGGTAAAGCACCTATCAATACAGGAACTACAGCAACATCTGAACTAGGAAATGTAACATATGGAGGTAGCGTAACCACTGATAATTCAGGGTCTTTATCATATGTAAGAATAGAATATGCGGGAGCCGTTTTTACAGGGACTACAGAATTTAACGGACTGTCTTTATTCGGTGTTGGTAACGGAACCGTAGTAAATAATATCGCTGCCGTAAATGGTTCAGATGACGGTATTCAAATTTATGGAGGAACAGTAAATCTCTCTAACATCGTTTCTTTAGGTAATGAAGACGACGCTTTTGAATGGACGGATGGCTGGAACGGAACCGCAACCGGAATTTACACAAAAAGAAGAGCCAACGGAACCGGAAATACAGGAATTAAAGGCAGCAACAACGCTTCCAATCAGGATGCAACGCCAAGATCTAATCCAACCATTAAAAATGTTACTTTCATTGGAGGTACTACAGGAGAAGCTGATGCTATAAAATTAAAACTTGGAACTTATGCAGTCCTTGATAATTTAGTCGTTTCAAACTGGACAACAGGTATAAATATTGAAAGTGATGCTTCTGTAACCAATTTTAACGGTCATAAAAAAATCACCAGAGCTTTATTTAACACGACTACCACAAAAGTTTCTCTAAAATCTACTGCCGGAGCAACTGTCCCTATCGTAGACACTACTTTTGTGGAAAAATCAGACGCAACAGGTGCCGGAAACGGAATTTTAACGCCGACCTGGGCAACAGGCTGGTCTTCTCTTTAGATTTAAATATAAAAATAATATATAAAAAACACCCTCAATTTCTGAGGGTGTTTCATTATAAAAACAAGTATTAAAAAATATATTAGATTTTACAGTAATTTTAATTCTTCCAAAATAAATTACCTTTATTCATTAAAGCTTCAACAGCAGACATTCTTGAAACAGCTTCTGCAGAACAACTCGCATCAACTAAAACAACATTCGCATCATCTCCCGATTTTGGCCATTGCTGATTTCCTTTTTCATCTAACGGAAGAATATTTTGTGTGGCAAACTGCAATGTTCTTGAAAGTTGAAATTCCGTAGCATATCCATATAATTCGGCAATTAAATTAGCCTTTTGAAGCATATTTCCAGATCCGAAAGTACTCCAGTAATCCTGAACGTTATCGTTTCCTATCAAAACTTCAACTCCATATTTTTTCAATGTAGGAATCGGCATTACTTTTCCGGTGAATGGAACGGATGAAGCAATTCCCACCTTTGCAGAAGCCAATCTTTCTGCAATTTGTTCTGTTTCTTTTTGGTTTAAATGTGCTAAAGCAAAAGCATGACTTACAAAAGTTTTCCCTTGAAGTTTAGGATTTTCAATCGCTTTATCAATTAAATAATTAATCGTTTTCATCCCGGAATCTCCTACTTCGTGCAAATGAATATCAATTCCTTTATTATTGTCTAAGGCTAATTGAACCGTAAAATCCAAGACCTTTTCAATACTTCCGTCAATGCTTAAAGGATCAAGTCCTCCAATAAAACCTACATGCGGTAATTTTGCCACTTCTTTCATCAAAGGAACAGAATCCGTATAATATAAACCATGTTGAGGAAAAGCGACCAATTCTGCATTGAAAGAAGCTTTTTTATTTTCTAAAGCTTTTTCCAAATTTTCTAACGATTTCAAACCCGAAGTCGGATCAATATTAAAATGCGTTCTCACATAATTGGTACCATAACTTTGTAGCAAATCAATCAATTGTTCTGCCCTTTCTACCGAAGTTTTCAACAGTTCCGGAATGATTTTCTGTTCATAAGCAATCATATCTTTCACCGTTTTCTTTTTCGGGGAAAGTGTTTGCCATGGCAGTCCGTACCAAGTTTTATCTAAATGAACATGCATATCTCTGAATGCAGGGAGCATTAGTTTTCCTTTTGCATCAACAGCATCAGAATTTGCATTGTTTGGTTTAATTGATTTTATTTTTCCTTCTCCAATTTCAACACAGAATAGATCTGTTTTTGTTTTGATAATTTCTTCATTATCATATTCGAAACCCGTTTCCAAACGGACATTCTTTAAAGTATAATATCCTTTAGCCAAAGGTTGATTTTGTAATTGCATGATCCCAAGTTTAGTAATACAAAATTACATCCGTCAAATTTTAGACAGATGTATCAATTATGTATTCTCTTGTATGGATTATTGCTCTTTGAACTGCGACGGAGTCATTCCGGTTTGAGCCTTAAAAAATTTTGAAAAGCTGGCGTGATCATAAAACCCGAGATCATAAACGATGTCTTTAACAGACATTTCAGAGACTTTTAATAAACGTTTTGATTCCAGTAAAATTCTGTCCTGAATAAGAGAGGATGCCGAAGCGTTGAGATTTTTTTTGCAGACAATATTTAAATAATTAGCAGAAATATTCAGTTTTTCAGCATAAAAAGAAACTGAGCGTTCCGTTTTAAAATGAATATCAATTAAATGTAAAAATTTAGAAATAATTGGGTTTGAATTGTAAACCTCAAAATCTTTGAAAGCTCCTTCCACAGATTTACTTACCAGTAAACCAATCAATTCACTTCGTTTTTGAATAAGTTCCCAAAAAACATTTTCTTCATTAAGTTCTTGCTGAATAGCCTGAAATTCATGCAAAAGCAATTGATAGATCTCCTCCGAAACTGTAAATGCAGGGTGTTGCTGATAATAAGAAGCCGAAAATCTAAGGGCCGGCAAAAAACTTTCAAACCATTCTCTACTGATCATCAATTGATACCCTACAGTTTCCTCTTCGATCGTCCATTGATGAACCTGATCCGGAAAAACCAAGTGGATCTGATGATCCTCAACCTGATATTCAACAAAATCAATACTATGATTTCCTATGCCTCGTCCAAATAAATTAATGATGAAAAAATCGTGCTTATGAGGTTCATCAATCGAACGTTTCCCGTTAAGTTCATTGAAAAGCAAATTACAGCCTTGTGATTGTTTTTCTGCAAATTCCTGAATTCCTAAAATGGGAAAATAATCTGATTGACGGCTCATTGTGTGTATTTTTTTAAATATAATAAAAGTAATCTCTGATCTACACGCAAGATAAGATTTTTAACTATTATTCTAATTTTAATAGTCTAAAATAATATACTTTAATAAATCTTGTCAAGGCTTCCGGTTCTGAAATACTTTTAAAAATTAAAACACAATATTTCCCTGATGGATCAAAGATTCTACGTTTGAAATTCTTGAAACTGCCTCTGCTGAACAGCTTGCATTTAAGAAAACCAAATCTGCATGATCTCCTGTTTTTGGCCATTGCTGTGTTCCTTTATCATCCAAAGGAAGAATATTGGCTGTAGCGAGCTTTAAACTTCTCGACAATAAAAACTCTGTGGACTGACCGTATAATTGTGCCATTAAATTGGCTTTCTGCAATACACTTCCCGTTCCGAAAGTATTCCAATGATCGACGATACTGTCGTTTCCAGTCAAAACCTCAACATTATATTTATACAAAATCGGAATCGGCATAATTAAGCTTCCAAAAGGAATCGTAGAGACAATTCCGATTTTTGCATTGGCCAATTTTTCTGCAATCTCTTCCTGTTTTGGCTTTTCTAATTTTCCTAAAACGAAGCAATGACTTAGATATGTTTTTCCTTTTAATGCAGGATTTTCATTCACTTTATCAATTAGATATTCAACAGTTTTCAAACCAGATTCTCCACTTTCATGCAAGTGAATATCGATTCCTTTTTTATTGTCTAAAGCGAGTTGAACCGTAAAATCAATTGTTTTTTCAATCGCTCCGTCAATCGTAAAAGGGTCTACTCCACCAATAAAATCGATATCCATTTTCGCCGCCTCTTTCAAATAAGGAACTGAGTCTGTGTAAAAAACTCCATGTTGCGGAAAAGCCACCAATTCTGCTCCAAAAGTTTTCTTTTTATTATCTAAAGCTTTCTGCAGATTTTTTAATGAATCTAATTTTGAAGTCGGTTCAATATTCACATGACTTCTTGCGAAAGATGTTCCTTTTGACTGTAACAATTCAATCATTTTCTCAGCCTTGAACGTTGAGTTTTTCAACATTTCAGGAAGCATTTTTTGTTCTAAGGCGATCATGCCTTTTACTCCGCCCGTTCTTTTTCGGACTGCTTGCCATTTGTCTCCATAAAAAGTTTTATCCAAATGAATGTGCATATCTTTAAATGCAGGTAACATTAAAAATCCTTTGGCGTCAAAAGCTTTTGCATTCGGTTGGTTTGGAGCTATTTTTGAAATTTTTCCGTTTTCAATTTCGATATAAAACAGGTCGGTTTTAGTTGAAATCACTTCACCTTCTTCATATTCGAAACCAGTTTCAAGGCGAACATTTTTTAAGCTTAATTTTCCTTTTGCAGAAATATTTGCTTTATCAAAAATTGAGTTTGCCATCATGATATTGGGTGCTAATGTTAATCCGGCCATTGCCAATGCTGAATTTTTAAGAAAATCTTTGCGAGATATGTTTGAAGTGTTCATTTCCAATCTATTTATTACAAATTTAAAAAGAACAGAGTTGACGGATGTGTATGGTTTATTACATTGTTTGTATGATTTATTGAAATCTTCTAAAAGCAATAATTTACATTCAGTTTGTCATTCCGTAGGAATCTAGACAGTGTTTTTAATATTTAGATTTAGATTTTTCCATGATGACAAAGATTCTGTTTTTCATTCTCATATATTTACACGGATGATTGTGTTTTATTTGTGTAAAAAATTCGTAGAATTTGCGTTTAGATGAAAATAAAAAAGGACGAAGTTTAAACCTCATCCTTTGTATAATTTATCATTTTAGCTTTAAGAATATTCAAATTTTCTGACAGCTTCTAATGTCATATCAATTTCTTTATCTTTGATTGCATCACTGATGAAATATGTCTCATATCCACTTGGCGGAAGATATATTCCGTTTGTCAGCATTTGATGGAAAAAATTATTAAATAATGAGTGATTTGCTTCCTGTGCTTCATCAAAATTAGAAACTCTATTGATATGGAAGAAGACAGACATCATCGAACCTTTTCGGTTGATCTTATGAGCAATTCCTTTTTCATTTAAAATTTTTCCAATTTCAAAATCTAAGGTTTCTGTTGTTCTATTAAGATTATTGAAGAAAGTTTCATCATTTTTGATCAATTGAAGCGTTTTTAAACCCGCTCTCATTGCCAAAGGATTTCCACTTAAAGTTCCCGCTTGGTAAACTCCTCCTTTTGGAGCCAGATGATCCATAATTTCGTTTCTACCTGCAAAAGCACCCACCGGAAGTCCTCCTCCGATTACTTTTCCGTAAGTTACTAAGTCAGCTTTTACATTATATAATTCCTGAGCACCTCCGAAAGCCAATCTGAAACCAGTCATTACCTCATCAAAAATCAATAAAGCTCCGTTTTCGTCACAGATCTTTCTTAAATTTTGAAGAAAATCATTTTCAGGAAGAACACAACCCATATTTCCGGCAACAGGCTCGATAATTACGGCTGCAATTTCACCTTCATTATGACGGAAAAGATCCTTAACCTGCTCAAAATCATTATATCTTGCCAACAAAGTATCTTTTGCAGTTCCTGCCGTTACTCCAGGTGAGTTTGGGTTTCCAAAAGTAGCTGCACCACTTCCCGCTTTGATCAAAAATGAATCTGAATGACCATGATAACAACCTTCAAATTTCACAATTTTATCTCTTCCCGTAAAACCTCTTGCCAATCTCACAGCACTCATACAAGCTTCTGTTCCTGAAGAAACCATTCTGATCTGATCGATATTCGGAACATTGTCTACTATAAATTTTGCGATCTCAGTTTCCAATTCTGTCGGAGCTCCGAAAGAAAAGCCTTTCTCCGCCTGAATTTTTAATGCCTCCAACACTTCTGGATGGGTGTGACCCAAAATTGCGGGACCCCAAGAATTGATGTAATCGATGTAAGTGTTATCATCAGCATCTGTAAGGTAAGCGCCTTTTGCTGATTTCATAAAAACAGGAACGCCGCCCACAGATTTGAATGCGCGTACTGGAGAATTTACTCCTCCGGGAATGTATTTGTAAGCTTCATCGAATAAAGCTGAACTTCTTTGATACTTCATTTTCTATTTTTTCTTTATAATTTACCCTTCGAAATAAGGGGTCCCATCTTCTCCTGCATAGTTTCTCAAACCATTTACCATTTTATAATATAATCTAAAGGTATGTCCGTTTCTCCAGACATTTCCTTCTGGAAAAAATTGACCTTCCAAGATTTTATTGTTTGGGAAAATTGTTTGATATATTAAATTATTTGGATTGTTTTGATCGGGCTCAGAAAGAACAACTAATCCTGAACCATCAATTAAACCTATTGATGCATATTTAATTGGATAAACCTGATTAGAATTCTCATCAGCTAATCCAAATAAATTAGATGAATTTGTTGTAAGAATGTAAGGTTTTCCGTTATAGAATTGCCATCCGACATAAGCAATTTCAGATGTACTTTTATGCATTCTTTTGGTCTTGGGAATATAAATTCCAATATGCGAATCTTTAGAAACAATTTCCAGGAAATTAGCTTTAAAATTGATTTGATAAGCATTTTCATCTTCGTAAGGCTTAATCATTTCTAAATCTTCATCATCAAGATCATCCCAAGTTAATTTAATCTCTTTTGGCTCTCCTATATTAGTAGTGATACCTGTTCCCCATCCACGATCTCTAATAGGATATCTTTCAGGCTCAATGTATTTGTCAAGCCTCATCTTTGTCTTTATGGAATAATTATAATAGTCAAACCCATCGAAAACTAGATAATTTTCACCATTTATAGTGATCGGCTTATCAGAAATAAAAGGCATTATGATCGTGGCATTGCTGTCAATTATTCCAAACTTACCGTTTTGTTCAGCATGAAAACCCCTGACAGATTCATCATACCAACTTATGCTGTAATATTGCGGCTGTACGGCAATAAATTTGTTAGCATCGCATAATCCCCATAAATTTCCTTTTCTGAAGGGAATATATTTTTGTTCTTGCGAAAAAAGGGTACACGATATGAAAACTAAAAATACCCATAGATATTTAAAATTTACATTTACTATTTTCATGGTTTGGGTTGAGTATTAGTTTCTAGGTTTTTTGTCAATCAGATAAATTAACTGTCCTGCAGATGGCTGTTGACCTTCATCCATTCTGTTTTTTACGTACAATTTGTGTAATTTAATGCCGAATTTTTGAGCAATATCGTGCATATCTTCTCCTGCAAGAGCTTTGTAAGTTGCCGTATTTCCATCTGAGTTTTTAGATTCAAGGAAAACAATTTCGTCTTTCTTTAAAACATCGCTTTCCAATTCATTCCATTTTATTAGTTTACTTTCGCTTACTTTGAATTTATTTGCAATGAACTGAACATTCGTATCTTCAGGAATAATGATATATTTTAAGCCGTCATTTGGATGACTTTTAATTAAAATTGAATTAAGGATTTCTGCTTTTGTTTTAATTCTTTCCACTCTTTTTTGCTGTTGAGCGAAAGAAGTTTGCTTGTAAGGAACATTTACTGTAACAGGATCTTTATCTTTCTTGACAAATTTTGAAGGCTCTAATCTTGCCATGAAAGCTCTGTCATCCTTTAAATCAGGATACATTCTAAGAACCGCATATAAAACTTCTTTAGAACTTGTATTATCAAATTCATAGAGTTTATATCTTTCAATTTTACCGATTAGGATGGAAGCATAACGTGGATTTGTTGCATAACCAGCCTTTTTCAGACCATGAGCCCACGCTTTATAATCTTTCATATCTAAATTGAAAAGACCTGTATAATATTTTCTTGTTGATAAAAATATGGAGTGATCTTCGTAAGATTGTCTTGGGTCTTCATACACACGAAAACACTCATTAGGAGCATCGTCGGTATGTTTCATGGTTTTCCCTGTCCAGTCTTCTTTACATTTTATTCCGAAGTGATTTTTACCTTCCTGAGCCAATCTGCTCTGTCCGCCGCCAGTCTCAAGAAGTCCTTGAGCAAGCGTGATAGAAGCAGGAATTTTATACTTTTCCATCTCTTCTACTGCATATTGAGCGAATTTTTGGATGTATTGGTCTTCAGTAGCCCAAGTCTGAGCCGAGAATTTTGATAAAACTAAAAGGCTTATTAGTAAGAAAAGTCTTTTCATGTTTTTCAATTTTACTTTATATAATTAAATGTCTATTCTGTTTTTCTAAGAGCAAATTTGCTCCTTCAATTCCTTGTAATCCACCTGTGTGGAAGCACAAAATCTTGCTGTTCTCAGGAAAATATTCTTCATCAATCAGTTGAAAAACCTTCTGCATCATCTTTCCTGTATATATCGGCTCTAACGGAATCCCGTATTTCTCCTTGAAATCATTGATAAAACGGATGTTTTCATCTTTTATTTTACCATAACCTCCAAAACTTGAATCTATTAGATCAAAATTACTTTTTAAAGTTAATTCAAAGATTTTATTTTCTAAAGAAGCATCGTCAACTACCTTAAATCCTATAACTTTCTGATTCTCTTCACAAAATTTTGAAATCCCTGCAATTGTACCTCCTGTTCCAACTGCGGTGCAAAGATAATCAAAATCTTTTGTTTCGTTATTGAGCATCATTTTTACGCCCTGTACAGCATCCTCATTGGTTCCACCTTCCGGAACGATCAACGCATTGGGAAATTCCTGCTGTAAAAATTCTGATAATTTTTCTTTGTTTCGGTATTCTTCTCGGGTGATGAATTTTAAATTCATACCGTTTCTTTTTGCGAAAACTAATGTGGGATTATCTCGCCATTTATCTTTTAATTCTTCTCCTCTAATAATTCCCAATGTTGGAATTCCTGCCAAATTTCCGACAGCAGAAACAGCAGAGATATGGTTTGAAAATGCTCCGCCAAAGGTTATGATATAAGGTTTTTCAGGATTTTGATTTAAATAATTATTGATATTATAAAAAAGCTTCCAATATTTATTTCCTGAAATTTGAGGATGAACAAGGTCTTCTCTTTTAATTAAAAGTTTTATGTTTTTGTTGATGGAGATTTCCTGAATGGGGATTTTTTCTGTAGGGAGTTGTAATAGCATATTTTTTAACGCTAGGTTCGCAAGGTTTAATTTAACAAAAATAATACTTTTTAATTTTGCAAATACGTTTGACGAATCTTCGACTACACTCAGCAAAGAAAGTTTTATTTTCCATAAAGTTTGTCATCCAGCGGAACGAAGTGGAGTCTCGATCTATACTTGTAATTAAAAAGCATTGTTTAGATTCCTACGGAATGACAAAAGTAATGTTGTTTTTTCTCCCACAGATTTCACAGATTTGCACAGATGATTAAGGATGTTTTTATTTCAAATATTCTCGCAATTTTCAAAAACTTATAACTCCTAACTTATAATCTATAACTATTAAAGATATTTCCTAAAGCTCCAGAATTTTCTTTTTTTGAGATAATTTAAATCAGATTCATTGGTGTAAGCTTCTCTTTCGAAAGAGATTCTTTTGTAGGCTTGATAACTGTCTTTTAGCTTAAAAACCCAGTAATAATATTCGATGACGTAGAAAATGTAGAAGAAAACAATGAGCATTTCCAGCTGTTGTCTGAGATGGATTTTTTCGTGATTGATAAGTATTTTATTTTCCTTATCTTCGGGTTTCCTTACGAAGATAAAGGGAAAAAGAGCGATGCCATTAATTTTAAGTTTTTTTAATGGCTTTTGGCACACAATTATCATAATAACAAATATAAAGTTTTTTGACTTAGAGATTTAACTTATGGCACTTTTTGACATCAAAGAAGGTGAAGACTTTTACTACAACGAGCAGGGGTACAAGGTTTTTACGGAGAAATTTCATCTGAAAAGAGGACATTGCTGTAAAAGTGGCTGTAGACATTGTCCTTACGGATACGATAAAAAGACCGATACATTCATTAAAAACGATAAAAAAAATAAATAAAATGAAAAAATATATTTTTATTTTGTTAGCTGCGGCTACTTTGAGTTTAACGTCTTGTAGTCCTTTTCAAGTGCGTTCAGACTACGCCGAAACTGCCAATTTCACTTCTTACAAGACTTATAAAATAAGAATTGATGATTTGAAACTGAATGATATTGATAAAGACAGAGTGTTGAACGAGTTGTCTAAGCAACTACAGACAAAAGGTCTTCAATCGGGCGAAAATCCTGATCTGATCGTTAATGTAAAAGCAAACCATAAAAAAGTTACAGATATCAACAATACTTCTCCTTACGGAATGTACGGTTGGGGCGGACCTTTCGGATGGGGTGTCGGAATGAGCAGAACTTGGACGAGCAATTATAATGAAGGTGCGATCATTGTTGATCTTGTAGATGCAAAATCTCAAAAATTGGTTTGGCAAGGTATCGGAAGCGGAATTTCTGTTGATTCTCCGAAAGCGAAACAAAGACAGATTCCTGAGATCATGGCTGAGATTATGAAAAATTATCCTCCTCAGAGAAAATAATCAAGATTTAAATCAATCAAATATATTTAAAGTCAATGCAAATTTTTTGTGTTGGCTTTTTTGTTTCTCATAATCAAAATGTCAGCACCATTTCTTTACAAGTTTAAAGTATCATTGAAAAGTAAAATGCAATGCCTATTAAAATTAACAGTAACGTAATTTTTTATTCATAAAAATGTGGTAATCTTACTAACCAAATTATATTAATATGAAAAAAATCATCTTATTTCTTGTATTCTCTGGATATATTACTGCTCAGGCTCCTGCAGGATATTACAATTCGGCTAATGGATTAACCGGAGCATCTTTGAAAACCGCCTTGAGCTCGATCATCACAAATGGTCATCAAGATAAAGGTTACAGCGGACTTTGGACAGGCTACAAAACAACCGACATCGACAAAAACTACGAAAATGATGGTTCTATTTTAGATATTTACTCTGAAAAGCCAACAACCACAGATCCTTATAAATACACTCCGGGAACCAATCAGTGTGGTACTTACTCAGTTGAAGGAAACTGCTATAATCGTGAGCATATTGTTCCGCAAAGCTTGTTTAATGAAGCTTCGCCAATGGTTTCTGATATCAACTTCATCAGAGCTACGGATGGAAAAGTGAACGGAATGAGAAGTAATTATCCTTTTGGGAAAGTAGGAACAGCAACTTTTACTTCTAAAAACGGTTCAAAACTTGGAAATTCAGTTTCTTCAGGATATGCAGGGACGGTTTTTGAGCCAATCGATGAGTTTAAAGGTGATGTTGCTAGAATGATCTTCTATTTTGTGACTCGTTATCAAAGTAAACTTTCAACTTTTTCTTCAGGAAATATGTTAGGAAGTACTACTTTTCCTGGATTGCAGACTTGGGAACTGAACGTTTTATTGGCTTGGCATAATCAAGACCCGGTTTCTCAGGCGGAGATCAACAGAAATAATGCTTCTTATAGTTATCAGGGAAATAGAAATCCGTTTATTGATAATCCAAGTTATGTGAATCAGATCTGGGGTTCTCAGCAACCTTCGACGGATACGCAGGCTCCGACAACTGTTACAGGCTTAACTATTCCATCAAAAACATCAAACAGTATTTCACTTTCCTGGAATGCTTCAACAGATAATGTTGGAGTTGCTTCATACAATGTGTATATGAACGGAAGTCTGAAAACTACGGTAAGTTCAACCTCAACAACAGTTTCAGGATTAACTCCTTCTACGACTTACAATTTTTATGTTGTAGCAAAAGATGCGGCAGGAAATTCTTCATCAAACAACTCAACAGTTTCGGGAACAACCAATGCGGGAACTACTACTCCATCAACAAATTGTGTGAATGAAACTTTTGAAACCATTCCGGCAAGCAGTGCATCTTCTTACTCCACAAGAACCTGGACGAACGGAGGAATTACTTGGACAGCAACAGACTCCAGAACAGACCAAACAATTTCTACAAAAGCGATTACGGTAAGAGACGGTTCGTTAAAATCAAGCTCTTCTGCTAATGGAATTGGTTCTTTAACGGTAACCACTCAATTGAAATTTACAGGAAGTAGCGGAACTTTCAATGTTCTGGTAAATGGTGCAACAGTGGGAACTGTCCCTTACAGTACGACAGCTGTTACAACAACAATCAGTAATATTAATGTTTCAGGAAACGTGGTTGTGAGTTTAGAAAATAATTCATCAAGTGACAGAGTTGCGATTGATAATTTAAATTGGACTTGCTATTCTGAAACGGCAAAACAAGGTGTTTCTTCTTTGAAAAAATCTGAGATTAATGATTTGCAAATCTATCCGAATCCGGTTTCTAATCAGGAGATTTTTGTAAAAGGTGAGACTCAAAATATTACAAAAGCTGAGATCTATAATTTACAGGGAAAAGTGATGCAGACAATTTATCAACCTTTTAAAAACAGTAGAAATTCTCTTAAAATTAAACATATGGAGCAGGGAATTTATATTTTAAAACTGGATAATACGGCATTGAAATTTGTGGTACAGTAAGAATTTAGAAAAATTTAAATCCATTTTTGTCACTTGTGAAGAAACTCAGCAATAATTTAATAGCTAAGTTTAGATTCCTACGGAATGACAAAGTAGATGGTAAAAATTGAGGTTGAGATTGCTTCGTCGCTTACTCTCCTCGCAATGACAAAAAAAAGACTTCTCTTTGATAAGGGAAGTCTTTTTAACTTTAGTTTTCTTCTTTTATATTAATTACTTACGTTTGACGTATTTATTTTCTATACCTTGATACGTGATTGTTAAAGTGTCGCTTTTAATTACGTAATCCGTTTCATCTTTTTCATTGGTTGCTTTGTCGACGGCGATTATTTTATGATCTTTGACTGTATAAGTTGATTCCAAGGTGTTTTGCATTTTGCCTTCGCCAACATACTGAATAAATTTCCCGTCAGCTTTAAATTCCAAAACAATCTTTCCCATTGTATCTGCTGTTTCTGAGTCTCTAAGCATTCCGTCCCATTTACCAATAAGTTTTGGGTCTTCATTTTTTTGTGAGCTGCAGCTTAAAGCCATTAAACAACTGAAAATAATCAATAGGTTTTTCATTTTTAAAAAATTTGGTTATTATGTTTAGAAAATCAGACTTACTTAGGTTTTATTTCATGTAATTATACCATGGAGATTCTTTTGGAGCAGGATATTTCAGTCCAAAAACTACATTATTTCTGTAAGCTTCTTTTGTAACAGACAAGTACTGATTTTTAATAGTGCCATCAGATTCTATAGAAATACTCAATATATAATAAGAATTGTCTTTGTCCCAAAAGAAAGACGTTGGATATTGAAATGTATCCGGCTCGTTTTTGATCCAGACAACATCATTTGGAAATTGATTTTTAAGATTTGTAAATATCTGCTTAGAAGCCTTTGCATCTACATGTGCTTTATCGATAATTTGGGTTGTAGGTTTTCCGTTTCCTTTTAAAATTTTATCAACAAACTGCAAGGAATATTTGGGATCTGCATGGGTTTGTATGGCAGCAACCTTATTTTTATAAACCGTAATTCTGGTTCCCAAATTTTGATCTAAGGCGATATTGCCATAGGTTATATTTTTATTTTCATCGGCATAATACTGGATCACACTTTTTTCAGGAGTTTCATCCTTTAGGAAAATATTTTTGTTTTCAAAATCGTATTTTTTAGCATCTTCTCCTAAAGAAACCGATGTTAAATCAAAGGATTTACTTTCACAGCAAAGGTTTACTAATGCTATTAAAATTAATAATCCGTAATGTTTTGCTTTCATAATATTTGTATTAATCTATTTTATCAATTTTTAAAGTACAGTAATAAAGTGCATAAACCATTAAATATCAAAATTCCTACCCCGCACCACATCGACAACCGAATTCTTTTTTTCAAATCGTGATTTGAAATATAGGTGAATAGCAAACAGGCAAAAAATCCTGCCAAAGCCGTGAATATGCAGGTGAAAAAGAGCATAAGCCAATTGATTTCTAAGGCATTGGCACTTGTCTGAGAATCTGAATCTGAAATTTTAACCTTTTCACCCATTTCTAAAGGTTTATTGGTGGTATAGTCTAATGTTTTTATGATTTCCTTTCCGTTCTCATTAATATATTTAACCTTTGGGAAAAATACCGGACGATCGTAATAAGAAGATCCTTTGAAACTTTGCGTTTTCACAAGTTCTTTTTTGTAACCGATTACTGTTGCTTCATATTTTAATTCCACATAAGCTCTGTATGTTTTCTCCCAGATAAAAGTGTATGACGACACAAAAGTCATTGTATTGATACAAATCATTAAAAGACAGACAAAGAAAAGAACAAATCCTTTTTCTATGATGCCTCCTTCCTTTTTATCGGGTGATTTGCTGCGTAATTTTTTATAAATTCTATATCCGATAAATACAGAAATTATATTGATTAAAACGACAAAGAATCCAAAAAAAGTCATGCTGCTAAATAATAGTTAATCCGTTTTGTCTGGATCTCATGTGTAATTTCACTTCCAATTCTACGTTACTTTGTTCCTCAAGATCAGGACTCTTAAACTGTAATGCCTGAGAACCATCTTTTCTCATTAATCGTACTAATTTTCCATCGCCCATAATTTCCATCTTTACATTTTCACGACTCAATTCTTCAACTGGCAATTTTTGAGAAAACAGCTGTACACCGCCTTCTAAAAAATCTTTTTTCCGGTCTTCACTAAAATAGAATGCCTGCTCCTGAAGATTTCTCTTTTCAGCCGACATTTCCAAATATTTATTAAAATCATGCTGTTCTAACACTTCTTTTATCTTCCAATAATAAGTATAAACTTCATTAAAAAGTTCTTTTTCGGGAATATCTTTTAAGTTAACAGAATTCTGCCATCCATCCAATACAAAAGGAAGTTCTACCTCGATCTCTGTTGCGATTTCAAAATGAGGATATCTGATATTTGAACTCAGACCATTCCATGGTGATTCTATTTTAGGGCCAAATGAAACCCGCGTTTCCTTAATATTATCGGCATCAGCAACAAAAAGATCAATACCAAGATATGAATTTTCTTCGGTTAACAACTGCTCTCCATGTTTGGGTGCCATTTTGCCCACCACTTTATATTTACCACTTTGCAAAAGAACATGATTAATGGGTGCCATTACCATATTTCTTTCGTTTCCGCCCGTTTTTTCTCCTGTCCATTCATCTACAAGTACATCATTTACGTAAACTTCTGTTGCGCAGAATGAATTAACGTTTAAATGATAGTACGGATTCTGTATTTTATCCATTGTTATATTTAAATATAATGTTTTTCAAAATAATATTCTGATTTATCCAAAGCCTTTTCTTCCATTTTAAAACTGCTTTTCCACCAGCCAACTTCACCTTCTACCGTTCCTGTAATAATCACTCCTGAAAATTTTATAACAGGTTGATAATACAATCCTTTATCATCAGAATTGATAATAAAATCTCCGCCAAAGAATGCTTCACCTTCCAATCTGGCTTCAGCTCTAAAGTCAATTATTTTCTTTTGTTTATTTGAATTAAACTTACCTCCAACTTCAATGGCCAGTACAATTTTTACGCCCATTTTACCGCCGATAGTGGTTTTTCCGTCAAGACTTACTTTGCCACCTATAATTTTAAGCGCTTCCATTTCGATCTCCAGCTCACCATAAAAAGTTCCTGTGAATGTAACAGCGCCACCAATTTTTTCAATTCCTTTTCTGAATTTATCAATTAATTTAGCTGCTGCAGGGTTTCCGGTTAATCCATACGACAATGCCGTGATTGCACAACCGAGGATATCTATGACTACTTCTGCACCAATAATAGGTTTTAAGCCTACATTAATTTCTCCTGTAGTTCCTAATACTTTGGAAGTTCCCTGTCTTTCCAAATACCATTTTCCTACAAAGGTCAATTTTGGATATCTGATATCAAAACCTACTGGTATTCCTGTAGTTTTAGCCGTACTCTGAGCAAAATTAATGACATCCTGCAAAATTCCTATAACACGGGCAATAAAACTGGCTGCCAGCTGAATTCTATCTGAAAATTCATTGGTAAAAGATCTTTTGGTAACACCGTTGTTCCATTCCGCTGCTAATCCGACTCCTATTGAGATCGGAACTTTCCCCGTTTCATTCATCCTCCATCGCTTATACCCTGCTTCTCTTGATTTTTCCTGATGCTTGGCATATATGTTACCAGGTGGCATATTGGCTGCTTTATAATTGGAGACATTTATTAAAAACTCAAATGCCAGTTCCCATCTGATGTCCGGATAAGCGTTAATTAGGATAGTCGTTCTTTTTTCATTACTGAAAAATCTACAGCTGTGAACATGCAAATGAAACTGGTTCGGATTAGTTGCCGATGGCCAAATATACTTTATCGGGTTAATAGTAAACCTCGTTAAATCCGAATATATAGGGTAACTGAAAGAAGGGGTATCAAATGTTTTTTTTGTATCACCGCTATCTATTGCCTGCCCTACATCTACAATGTAACTTTGCTTTTTATGCTTATTTTTTCCTCTAAAACAAGCTTTTGTATCATAACCAGTAATATCTATGGTTAATTCTTTTTTTACAGGCACCACGATCTTATCCCAAGCAGTAGGTTTACTGGGTGCTATTACTTCATAAATAACCGTATGGGCATCATGCGCATTGAATGTAAAGGAAATATCAACTCTCCTATTGCTCTCATAATCCCTTTCATTTTTATATTTAATATTATCTCTGCCCAATTTATCATCAGTAGGATCTATTTCTCCTTTTCCGACTGAGATTATTCTTCTAGGATCCAAGCCACCATCTGCAAAGAATTTTTTCACAATATCTGATCTTCTTTGCGAGAGACCTTTGTTGTAATTTTCTTTTCCGATAACACATGCGTAACCACTTAGATTGATCGTAGAATCTTTATGTTCTAAAAGGAATTTCAGTACATTATTAAGGACGGCTTCACCGTCTTTATCTATTACCGTAGAATCAAATTTATAATAAATCGTTCTATAGATTTTTTCTTCAAGAGCTTGTCCTGCTATTTTTCTTAGTCCTTTACCATTTTCAAATACAGGAACTGTTGTAACGGCTGCTTTTCCATCTTTTTTCTCGGTTTCTGAAATTTTTATAACTTCAAATTTACATGGTTCATACCTTTCGGCATTTACATCCGGTTTGTATACTTTTGTTGGAGTTTGATTTTTGCTGACATTTGCATTGGTAGTAATGACCTTATTTTTTACATTCAGATAAATGGCATGAAGCTCATCACCCAGACTATCTTTAATGTACTTTTTTGAACTATTGTCTTTTACTTTTATATAAAACTCTTCTACGTTTTGGATGTTCTCAACATGTGCCATCCAAGAATAAGTATTTTCTATTTTTAAATTAACCTCACCGTCAATTACCTGAACATCGGTATAAACATGTACTACCTTATCTTTTTTGGCTGCCTGCTGGTTCCAAAGTTCTATCGTGAGATTATTTCCGTTGAGTCCCTCTGTTGTAAGATTAAGATAAACGAGGTGCCCATAGGAAATATATTTGTTTTTATCTTTATTTTTAATACTGGTTTTACTTCCTCTTTGGGTCGTCCATTTGCTGGTGACAATTTTGGGTTCGCACCAACCTTTTACATATAAACCAACATTGTTTTTAGTATCTCTTTTACCCGAAAGACTAGCTTCGATATAATAATTATAGCTTCCGCAATACTGTTTATCAATAAAAAATTTATACCCATTAGTAGATGGAGCCTGATAGATAATAATTTTACGGTCGTTGGTCTGTCTTGTCCAGATTACAGGCTTCTTTTTGTCTTCGGCAGTGGTATCCGGCAACCATTCTGCAACCTGAAAAGTCACGTCCTGATTGGGCATAATAGTAAATCTCTGACCTGCAACAGACATTTTCGGATAATAATTACCCTTTATAATCTTGATTTTTTTTACTCCTTTAGCCATCAGTTTTTTCTTTATATTACACCATCTTTTCCACCTTTGAAAGTAGGCTGTTCTTTATACATACTTTCTGAATCTACCAACGGATTAATCTGCTGCTGCACATCCGGATCCGCGTTTTTAAAATTTTGCTCACTGGCTTCAGCTCTCTGCCCATGATCAATAATCTCAATGCATGGCGTTCCTGCAATGGCGCAAACGGCTTTACTGTCTTCTAAAATGATAAATCCGCCATTGCTGAGCTGTACTTTATCATAAAATTTTTGCCATTCGGTGACCATTATTTTGCACGGCGGCGGCGGAACTCCCATTTTGGGGCAGTTTCCGAATGTATTTTTCTCAAATGTAGCGGCTCCTATTTCTTTTGTGGTGACAATCAGTTTTTTGGAAGCGCTTTTGTCATTTGCATATTCTTTTTTGTGCGAAAGCACTTTTAACTTATCAGGCACTTGCCCAAATTGGCATTTGCACATAGCACCTTGTACTACAATATGTTTTTCTGCCATAATTTTTTAGTCTTTTTATCTGTGTGATATTTTTTAATTCTCATCGATACTTGCTACAACAACCGAAATCTTTTTTCTCTCTCTCAGCATGATATCGCATTCTAAATACAATGATTCCGGGAAAGAAGTTTTTCCGTTTAAATAATATTGAATCCTGAAAGATCCATCTTTATTCATCACGGGATTTTCTTCTACAATAAATGAAAAAGGCGCTCCGTTGATAAAATCGTAAGAACTTCTTTCTTCATTTAATGTTCCGTTTCCTTCAATATTTATTAAATCATATTCATCTTTCAATGGGTCGATCTCCAATTCAATCTGATATTTGGGTTCGACCGGATTATTCACGATCGGGAAACTTTCATTTCCATTGATAGTAAAATTCTGACCAAAACTTTGATACACTCCGAGAAATAATGTTCTCAGGAAATAATCATTTTTCAGAAGTAAACTTATGGAATCACCTTCACTTAAAGTTTTTTCTATTTTAAGACAATATTCGTCAACAGTTTCACCGTCAAATTCTTTGTATAATTCATTTTTAACATCATTCCATCTTTCATTGAATACTGAAAGGTTTTCTACAGCATTAAATTTCCCCTGCTGATCTACACTTACCTGTAAAGGATATAAAACTTTTGAGGTTTTATAGGCTAATAAATCTGCAATTTCATTTACTTCTTCTTCATTTAAATAAAGATTCGAAATTCTGTTTATTTCAAAAAAATGTAACTGTTTTTCAGATCTTAACCAACGTACGGTAGCTTCATATTTCAGTTCATTTTTATTGTTTCCGTTTTCAATATTGATGATAACACCATATTTGTAGAATGAATTTTCGGGTTGAAAGATCAATCTGTTTCCGTGATCGAACTTTACCAATCGATTTTTGTCGGTAACAGCAGTTCTTGGAAGAAAAAGTTCTTTTTGACCTGTAAATTCTATCAAAATCATCTCCTTAACACCACAATTGTTATTGTGAAATGACTTTAAAGCATCTTCGGATATGTTGTACAGAGAAGCAACACTTTTTAAAGTTTCGTTTTTCTGGACGATATGTTTGTTAAATTTCTGCATATAAATGATTTGCAAATAAATATTTTATTCTCAGATTTATTTAATACTGAAAATATATACAGCGAGTAAAATGATGCCCACCACGATCAATATTATATTTGTAACTCTATTTTCTTTATTTCTGGATGTAAAAAAGCTCACTATTAATTCTATAAAAAGCAAAAGACACCATATTGCCATCCAGCAAACATTTAAAACAAGATCCATTGGAATTGACATTCCGCTGTTTCCTCCTATATTAACCTGCTGAGGATTAAACCAAGAATCCCAATTATCGTAAATATATATCGACAAAAAGCCTATTAACAATAATGCGACTCTTACAATCAGGTGTTTTTTCATTTAATAAAAAATTAATGCAATACTCTTACTCTGTCTGATGTCGGATCCATTCCAATACCTTCCCTTCTTGCCGACCAGTGCAGATATTTATTTCTAAGAATCCTTAAATCATCCTGTTCCTTCATTTCTCTCTGATAATCTGCATATTTCTGTTCCGGAATTGATGCTCCTCCGTATGCATTTTCAACATCTTTATATCTTTTGAAGGTGTATTGTTTTCCGTTTTCCATTGCGTAAGATCTGAGACGGTCTTTTACTCTTACCAACAAAGCATCTTCTGAAATAGAATATTTTTCGTCAGTCAATTTTTTGATAGTTAGGGGAATCGTTTTCTGAACGCCATGTTCCGCCATAAAATGCAAAGGAACATAACTGTATCTTTTTACCAAATCTCGCGACCCAGATAATGTCAAATAAAAGCCGGGGTTAATTTTAAGCTGATCTTCTTTGTACCAGGCATCTGCTATGAGCTGATTTCTTAATGCTTTTAATTTTGCACTGGTTGTCCACGATGTTTCAATTTCTTCCCAGGTTTCCGTTCCGTCTTCATAAGCTCCGCCAACATCACAGTGTACGCCGGGAAATGTTCTTTCTGTACCTACATGCACATGGGTAAGATCAAAATTTTCTCTGTGCTCATTTTCTGCCACAAAATGAATAACGGTTTGTGCTCTTCCGATATCATTTAAGCTTAATTCTTCCACATCATTGTGAAAATTCGGTGTAGCAGAAAAGTTTTTTGAATAAGAAGAAACTGTATCATAAATACCTAAAAATCTGATTTTTAAAACATCAACAACAATTCCTGCTTCCTGAAGTTTCAGTCCTAAATGTCCCCATTTCGGAAGTTCCTGACCTTCTACTCCAGTGCCGTCGCTGTCGGAAAGAACTGTCACAGTCATTCCTTCGCTTGAATAGGTTCTTGAGGTTGCTTTATATTTTGATTTTCCTATTTCATGAACGAAATTTCGAGCCGCCGCCGCACCACGACTAAAACCGAAAACATCAAAAGTAAGTACCGCAATCTTATCTGCTTTTTTGGCGTTTTTAATATTTTTTACTTTTTTCACGATCTCTTCGCAGCCTTTTCTTACCTTTCCGCGAATTCCGGTAGAGCCAGTTCCGAAGGCATAGCCCAACATTGAGTCTTTTTCTTTATCTTCCGTACCAATCCCTTCTATGTAAATGCCAAAATTTTTATCGTAATTATCCCACAAACGTGCTACATTACTCCAATCGTTATTGTAACTATTGTTATCGGTAGGATTTCCTCCTTTTTTCTTGTATGCATCAGTTTTTTCCCTTCTTTCGATGGTATTGGTTTTGTTATTCAGGGTTCCGTCAAAAAACATCCCGAGGGTAATGTCTAAGACCTCCTCTTTGGTTTCTGTTGGTGTATAATCTCCAAATTTATTATTGTGCATCTTTCTTATTTTAAAATTGATGAATAAGGATAAATTATTCTATTTTTCGAGATAATCTGATCTTTGCTTTGGTAATGGGAAGCTCCTGTTTTTCTGTTTTTAATGACAGAGATGCTTTGGTATTATCAGGATTAACTTTAATCACCAAATCTATCTTTTCATCTTTTCCCAGTTTTTGGAAGAGATCAAAAATTTCTTTTTCGTCAAAAGAATCTATCCAGACTGCGTATCTGTTTTTGCCTTTATCTCTCCAGTAAAAACCACAGAATTTTGGAACCGCTCTTTTTTGATACGTATCATTATGCAAACTTTCTGCGAAAAGATTTTCCTGTTCTCCGTTATAATTATTAAACCCGAAATCGATCCATTCTCCGCCTTCAGGAACTATGACCGAAGGTTTCCAATTAAATTTCTCTCTGTAAACTTCATAAACATCAGGATTTGGATAGCCTTGTTCTTTTATTTTTGCTCTTATTTCAGGTTTAAATGTTTCATAAGACGGATCATCCAACATTCTGTCTGCAAAACCTTCTTTCAACATATATTTTGCATTTTCGTATGCTTTTTCCTTTGTAATAATCGTATCATGAGCCTGAAAAGAACCAACTTCAGTCTGGTTTCCCGGTCCGTTGATCCATAAGACAACTTTTCCTTTTGGTGCCAAACCCACTATAAAATTGGTGTAGGTCGTTTTTTTATTATTATCCTGATCTATAAAACCTTTTTTAAACAGATCATTTATTTTTTCCTTATCTAAATCCCATTTTCCGGTGTAAAATTTTCTTTCAACTAAAGAATACCATGTAAATTCTAATTTGTGAGGGATTTCCATTAATCTGGTTTCTACACTCATCGTTCCGCCTTCATTTCCCCAACCTGTATTTTGAGTTCCCCAAATGGCATCAAAACCGTAGCTGAAATCATCAGCGATAATAGCTCCTTTATACACTTCCATCGGGTATTCCTGCGGCGCTGAGACGGTTCCCAACCAATTATATTTTTCTTCCATTCTTTTATTTTGACAACTTATTAACGAGAAACAGCATACAACAAAAAGAATCAGGAACTTGAATTTATTTGTTCCCATGTGACATTATCTTTTTATTGCTTGCCAAAACAAGGTTTCCTTTTTTAGCTTCGGTATTGATCTTTTGGGCAATTTTTTCAACCTTTTTACCAACACTCAGATGGTAAGAATCATTTACCTTAATCAATATATTTTTTGCGGTTTTTCTTATTGCCATGATTAGAAAAGTTTTGATTTTTCGGCACTGTTGAATTCTACAATTTTTCCACTCTGCATGGTCATATTTTCTTTTTCGCTGAACATTGCAATCTCTCCTGCAATTTCATTGGAAGTTTCAGATTGTCTTCTGAATTCCTTTTCTACCATCTCCGTTCTTGTATCCGAAGATTCTTTGATGTCGCCTGTTGCCGTGATCATAATATCTGTTCCGGCAGTGGCAACAATATTTTCATTGGCTGAACTTGTAATGCTTTCTCCTGCATCAATTGAAATTTCTTTTCCTGCAGTGATGCTGATATTTTCCCCAGCTTTTAAGGTGAAATTTTTAGGTGCGTTAACAGAAATATTGCCTTTACCATCCATAAAGAAATAATTTCCGCTTGGATCGATGATATTTACACTTCCCTCTTCGTCATTCATTAAAATTCTGATTCCGCTTCTGGTTTGAATTGATTTTAAATGATTGTTAACTCCGCCACCTAATCCAACCGCTCCATGAAACATTCCGCCCATTACGAAAGGTCTGTCGGGATGATTGTGAACAAAATTCACCATCACCTGATCTCCAACTTCCGGAATAGCAACATATCCTCTGTTTTGAGTGATTTCGTCTGTTCCACCTGCGTCAGGGCTCATCATTCTGATAAAATGAGTGGTTTCGCTCGTCTGCCAGTCAAATCTCACCTGAATTCTACCCTGTCCTTCCGGATCAGCATTTGAAATTACGGTTGCAATTTGCGGTTCAGCTTTGGGAGCCGTAAATTCTGGCTTAGGTAAAAATCCTGTATCAGAAGAGATTCCTTTAAAACTTCCTTTATAATGTCCTAAAGTATCAATTTCATGTTCAGCTTCCGTGACCATAATTTTAGTGAAATAAGAGCTTTCATTAGTATCAACTTTTCTCATCTGAACATCAACCACACAACCCGGATGTAAAAACGGAACCGTGGTAGATCCTGATAAATTAAAAACATTCACCGCTTCACTTCCTGCCGTACTTTTCTGAGAATATTCCACATCAAGATGTGTCGTTGCTTTCACAGGCGCCACACGTAAAGAAGGTGTTTTAAAGATCTTATCGTTGTGTTCGTAAGCCGTTTTTGCCAAATCTCCTACATGCTGAATCGGTGTTGCTCCTGAAGTCAGTTTTTCATGCTTATTGCTGTTATAGCCGTAAAATTGAGGCTTGGTATGCACCGCTTTCAATTCAACTTTAATATCATTGGCGCTGCTTCCGTAGACAATTTTGATAGGTTTGTTCTGAGGAGGAAGTTTTCCAAAATGTAAAACCTCACCGTCATAATAAAATTGTTCGCCATATGCTTCCGCCATTCTCGCCAAATAATTGTAATGCGTTTCGTCGTATTGACTGCTGTAGATAATTTGAGAATAATCATTGGTATCAATTCTGATATCAAAACGACTTTTATCGATTCCCTGTTTGATTACTTCTTCAGCAATGATACCCATATTTACAGGTTTATCACCTCCAAAACTTTGAATATGAGGAGCTCCATCCAATAAAACTGTAGGGCTGTAACCTGATAAAACAATATTACCCAGACTCATCTTTTCCTGACTGAATCCTACTCCGGTAATTACTCCCACGAATGTTCTTTCTGGGCTTTTATCAATGTCTTTATAAGAAATAACGGCTGTTAAACGTTTTCCTAAAAATTTATTGGCTTCTTCTAAAGTATGTGTCTGGCGGTCTCCCAAAGTATCGTGAGCCAACGTAAGTGTAAACTCATGATGACGCTGAGCACTTTGCTTTAAATTAAAATGCTTGTAATACTTTATCACTTTACCCTCGATTACTAAAGATAATTTGACCAAACGGTTGATCCCCGTGTGATGATTTTCAGAGACTCCATCTGCATTTTGGGAAGGACGAAACGAATTGCCTCGCGCCTGTTCAGGTGTGGTAGACATATTTTGTGATTGTGATGTTTATAAATTTATAAAAATTATTCAAACAAAGAAAATTTATAAAGAACAAATTATGTTTTTACTTTATAAAATAAACTTCTACTACAGGTAAAAAAAGACCGTCTTGAGGGACAGTCTTCTATAAGTGTTGCTTACTCCTTGAGACCTAGCTAGATGGCCAAAGTCCTTCGTAAGCAGAATTTCCGTAATTGATTTTTTCTGCGCTTATCACGAAACTGATCAGCATACTGTTTTCGTCTACAGCATCAAAGTCTACTTCATGCTGGATAACGTAACCGTTTTCCCAGTTTAAAGTGATCAAAGTACCTTCTTCATGAGATTTGTTGAAAGTAACTTCTCCGCTTGTCGGCTTGTATTTACCGTTCAGTAAGCTTTCCAGAATGTCTGATTTTTCTGTAGCTTCGATCGTTAACTTGATAATTGCGTTAGATGGGTCTGATGCTACGCGTCCTGAAACGTCTGTAGATCTTGCGACACTATAATTAAGTCTTAATAGTTTTTGACCCTCGCTTCCGTTGAATTTTAAGATTCCTCTTGAATTTGCTGCCATATCTGTAAATTTTAATCAATAAAGATTTTATGATTTTTTATTTTTGGTATAACAAAGATATATTTCAGATTTTAATTCAGAAAGCTTTTACCGTGTAGATTCATATTTTGTAGTAATTCTACGATTATTTTTCGCTTTTATATGAATTAAGATTAAAAACTTACAAATCAATCAAGACAACGTTAACTTAAAAATTTTCCAAAAAAAAGACCGCAAATATGCAGTCTCTTTTTTATGTTTTAAATTTAATTATTGCCCCGTTAATTCTTTTATTCTCTCCTGCATCAGTTGAGGATCTTTCATAGCATCCCAACCTAGTGTAGAGATCACCACGATCAAATAAGCGATGTATAAAACACTTAATACAAGACCAATGATACATAATATTCTACCTGTATTCAAATTGCTGTAATCCGAATAAAGATCAGGATTTTGCTTGTACAATTCATTATCTTTTTTGTAAAGATACAATCCGATAATACCTGTGATAATACCTACTACTCCGTAGCAACAACATCCGATAATAGATACGATTCCTAATACGAGCACAGCCGTAGCGTTGGGTAATTTTTGTTGATTCATAGTTATAATTTTAATGTTTTAGTGCAAATTAAGATAAAAATGTTTGTAAAAGTAAGCAATTACCATTATAATTGAATTAATAATCGCCATTATAATTAAAACATTTCCGTAACTTCTTTTTTTATCAATAAAACTTATTCCTACAGTAAATAAAAATATCAAAAGCGTATAAACAGCCGGAAACATATGAAAAGCATCAGAGAATCTTCCTTCAAAAACCATAACAATAGCTCTTTGAGCACCGCAGCCAAAACATTCTATTCCTAAGAACTTTTTACTTGGGCACGGCAACATGAAATCCTCTATTTTCATCTTTTTAAAAATTAATTGTATAAAATTAAGAAGAAATTTTAGCTCTTAAATATTGATGAGGAAAGAAACATTCTTCATTCATTTCAAATGAACCCTGAACAGCAATGTATGGATTTCTTAAGATCTCTCTGGCAATAAAAATTAAATCTGCATCGCCTTTTTGAAGAATTTCTTCCGCATGTGATACTTTTTTAATTAAGCCAACGGCACCGGTTTTTACTTCCGCCTCGTTTTTGACCTGAGAAGAAAGAGGAACTTGGTATCCGTCAAAAAGAGGAATCTTTACTCCATGAATATTTCCGCCGCTTGAAACGTCTACCAAATCGACTGAATGATTTTTTAATACTTTCGCTAATTCTACACTGCTTTCAATATCCCAGCCATTTTCAGCGTATTCTGTACCTGAAATCCTTACAAACAGCGCTACATTTTCGTTTAATTCTTCATTTACGGCATCTACAATTTCCAATAAAAACCTAATTCTGTTCTCAAAGCTTCCGCCATATTCATCGGTTCTGATGTTGGAAAGCGGAGATAAAAACTGATGAACCAAATATCCATGTGCTCCGTGAATTTCAATCACATCAAAACCTGCTTTTACAGCTCTTCTTACAGCCTCTTTAAAGTTTTGAACCTGTTCTTTAATCTCTTCTACTGTTAAAACATGCGGAATTCTTTCTGTGGGATGATAAGGAATCGGGCTTGGCGCAACAGTTTCCCAACCTTCTTCAACAGGGATTTGCAGATTGTTCCAAGTTGAACCTTTTCTTCCTGCATGAGCAATTTGTATTCCTATTTTGCTGTCTGAATTTTTATGTACAAACTCAACAATTTTCTGTAGTTTCTCGGCCTGTTCGTCATTCCAGATACCCATGCAATGGTTGGTGATCCTTCCGCGGGGTTCAACTCCGGTTGCTTCTACCATAATTAATCCTGTTCCGCCCTGCGACCTGCTTCCGTAATGTACATAATGAAAATCATTAGCCATCCCGTTTTCACAAGAATACATACACATTGGAGACATTACCCAACGGTTCTTTAACTCAACATTTCTGAATTTTATAGGAGTGTATAACATGTTTGATGTTTTGAATTTTAATTAAAAATTTTGAAGGATAAAATAATATTGTCCACCTGATGAAAAAGAGCTAATTTTATCCCCCTTTTTTAGGTCCACAATATATGAAAAAAGACATACAGATAGGTTACGAATATTTTAAAAATAACAGTGAACTTAGCGATATAGAAAATACGTTGTTCGCAAGAGCAAAACAAGCCAGAGAAAATGCTTACGCCCCTTATTCCAACTTTTTGGTAGGCTGTTCGGTTTTATTGGAAAATGGAGAAATATTCTCCGGAAATAATCAGGAAAATGCAGCTTTTCCGTCCGGTCTTTGTGCCGAAAGAACGACTTTATTCTGGGTAGCAGCCAATTTTCCGAATGAAAAGATCAAAAAGATCTTTATTGTTGGCGGACCGAGAGAATTTCACGAGAAAAATCCGCCAATTCCGCCTTGTGGAGCTTGCAGACAAAGCTTAATTGAATATGAAACCAAGCAGAATGAAAATATTGATCTTTATTTTTCGAGCATGAATGATGTGGTCGTGAAAGTGAATTCTATTAAAGATTTGTTGCCGTTTTATTTTGATGCTACGTTTTTGTAGAACTATTTTTGTTTTAAACACAAAGATCACAAAGGTTTTCTTTAAAATTATTGAGAATATTTTCGTTGGCAAAGGCGTTTCATTCAGTAAAGTTTATTGTCATTGCGAGGAGCAAAGCGACGAAGCAATCTTTTTTATCACTAATTTTTTTATGAGATTGCTTCACATTCGGTTCGCAATGACGGGAACAATTGAAAAGGCGATAAATACCCTAGCCCCGATTGCAGTGAAAATCCTTTTTTGAAAAAAAAGATTGTAACGGAAAGCGGGAAATAGCTCCTGAAAAATAGGTAATGAGTAATTGGTAATAGGCAATTTTGAATAATAGCTATCGTGAGATTTTTTGATTTAAGGCTTTCTCGATTTTGCATTTCAATTTAATAAATTTACCTTTGCAAAAATTTTGGTTTCCAATGTATTGGAATGAAAAGGGAATTGGGTGAGAACCCCAAACTGTCCCCGCAACTGTAAATCGCAACCAAAATTTCTACGAAAAACCACTGTGCAAACGGGAAGGTGTAGAAAGCGAAAGTCAGGAGACCTGCCAAAATTATAATAAAAAAATAGATTGCTTTCGGAGGAAAAGTAAAATAGTAATGGATATAAAAAGATCTTTAGTACTGCTTTTTTCGTCTTATGGTTGTTTTCTTTTCGCACAGGAGAAAACCATAGATACCGTTTATGTTTTTGATAACCAAATGAGTAAGGTTAAACTTTTTCATAACGTTACCACCATTACTCCTCAGGATGCTGAGAAAAACTCAACCAATCTTTCTGAACTTTTACGTTTTCAATCTGCCGTTTATATTAAAGAAAATGGTCGTGGAGCAGTTTCTTCGCCATCTTTCAGAGGGACAACAGCATCGCAAACCGCTTTTGTATGGAACGGAATTAATATTAACTCTAACTTTTTGGGTCAGGGTGACGTTAATAATATTCCTTTTGGGGGATTTGATCAGCTTATTGTAAAATCTGGCGGAGGAAGTGTAAGTTATGGCAGCGGCGCGATCGGTGGAAGCATTCATTTAAATAATAATCTGGATTTTAACAGAGGCGCTCATGCTTCGTTATTTTCTGAAGCGGCATCTTTCGGCACCTACAATAATTTGCTTAAGGCTTCTTACAGCAACGAGAAATTCAGTTTCAAGGCCTCCGGTCATTATTCGATAAGTGAAAATGATTACGAAGTTGAAGAGTCACGTGATTATATCAACAGAAACGGAAAATACAACAATACCAATTTAAATTTTTCGGCAGCTTATAAAATAGCACCTCATCATCAGATCTCATGGATCTCTGAATTTTTTAATGGAAATCAGCATTATCCTGTTTTCTTTGAAAGTCAGACTCCTACAAAATATGGAACTCAAAATGTAAGAAGTTTAATCTCGTGGGATTGGAATAAAACTAAGTTCAGCAATTCATTTAAAGCAGCTTATACGGAAGAAAATTTCCAATATTTTGGGAATATCGACGGACCAAAAACAAGTGGTGGAACAGGAAAAAATTATATTTTGAAAAATGATTTTAATTATTTTATTGTTCCAAAATTAAATTTCAACTTAATTACAGAATTTCAGGTTAATAAAGGAGAAGGTTATGCATCCGGAATCGATCATATAAGCAGAAATGTAGGTTCTGTAGCAGGATTATTGCGTTATTTCACGACGAAAGATCTTCGTTTTGAAGCCGGAGTTAAAAAAGATTTTGTTGAAGATATCAGTTCGCCACTCCAATTTTCGTTTTCAGGGAAGTGGAATGCTGTCGATTGGTATAATGTGGGAATCAGTGCTTCAAGGAATTTCAGATTTCCAACATTTAATGATCTGTACTGGAGCCCGGGCGGAAATAAAGATTTGAAACCAGAGACATCTTATCAGATTGAATTGAGAAATCAGTTCAAAATTGCTGATGTACAGCTTTCGGTCACTCCATATTACATGAAGATTAAGGATATGATCCAATGGTTGCCTAGTCCGCTAGGATATTACTCCGCTTTCAACACCAACAGAGTTGAATCTTATGGAATTGAATCCAGAATCGATTATGAAAAAAAATTCGGGAAGCATAATCTGAGAACGAATTTAGGCTATTCATACACCAAATCTACCAATCTTGACACGGATAAACAGCTGATGTACGTTCCTTTCCACAAGTTATTTGGAAACATTGATTATCAATATGATTTTATGAGATTGTATGTTCAGGGAATGTTCAACGGGCTAACCTATGCAGATACCGACGAAAAAAGAGAAGATGCTTTGGAACCTTATTTTGTAATGAATGCAGGTATTTCTGCAACGATTCTTAAAAATTACACAGTAGGTTTTAAAGTGAATAATATTTTTAACCAAGTATATGCGACAACAGCATTTTATCCGATGCCTTTGAGAAATTATAGTGTGAATTTGAATATCAATTTTTAAATAAATAATTAAATATAATGAATATCAGAAAAATTTTATCCCTTGCATTTGCTGCAACATTACTTTTCAATGTTTCTTGTAGCAGTGACAGCGACGATGTTGTTTTAGAAACTACCTTTGAAAACGGAATTCTTATCACCAACGAAGGCGGATTTACAACTCCGACAGCAGAGGTTTCTTTTGTTACCAATGACCTTTCTGCATTAGCTAACAAAATTTATTCAGGAAAAAATAATGAGGTTTTAGGGAATGTTTTACAGACAATAGGTTTTGACGGAAACAATGCTTATCTGGTTTCAAATGTACCTAATAAAATTGATATCGTTAACAGATATACCTTTAAAAAACAGGCTACTGTAACGACTAATCTTCAAAATCCGAGATATATTGCGTTTTCCGGAAATCAGTATTACGTAACCAACAATAACTTTTTTGACGTAATGAAACTGAATGTTTACAACAAAGACAATTCTTTTGTAAAAAGTATCAGTTTCGCAAGATCTGCAGAAAAAGTAGTTGAAGCCAACGGAAATATTGTAGTGCAAACCGACGGTGTTACTTACGAATCTACTCCTCCTTACAGCGAATTGCCAACGGGATATACAATTACGATTGTAAAAGCTTCAACAAACGTTGTTGACAAAACCGTAACACTTCCAAGCAACGGAATAATCAGAGATCTTATCTCTTACAACGGAGATGCTTATGTGTTGGCTTCTGACAATACGAATTCTTACATTTATAAGATTAATTCAACTACAGGAGCATATACAACGACAACGTTGACGGCAATTCCTCAAGCTCAGAAATTAAGAATTGATGCGAATAAGTTTTACTTTTTCAATTCCAGCAACAAAATATATTCTATGACTGTAGGTTCTACAACTGTTCCTACTACTCCTATTGTGACTACAACAGGAAATTTATACGGATTTAATGTAATTGACGGTAAAATCTTCGCTTCTGATGCAAGTTTCACTGCAGACAGTAAAGTGAATGTTTATAATGCAACTAATGGTTCTTTATTAAAAACTTTCACTACAGGAATCGGAACGAACGGTTTCTATAAAAACTAAAATTTGCGCTTCGGCGTTTATTATAAATTTTTATTTTTTTTCATCATTTGTGTTTTATATCCGGGCATCTCTTCGAAAAGGTGCCCGGATTTTTATTTTGTCTTATTTAGAATAAACTTCAAACAAGCTATTTCTAAAGTCCCAATAAACCACCATGTTGGAAACCTAAAATAAGTATAAAGAAGTGTAAAATTATCTACAATTTCAAGATCTTTAGTAGCATTTTCAATTTCAAAATTCATAGATAAAATGGGAAGTAAAAAACCGAATAATAAAAATGCAACCAGATAAATGATCCAGTTGCATTTTTTTATTATTCTATATTTCCAGACTCCGAAATTAAATATTAGCATTAAAGCTAAAACATAAAAATCAAACGTTCCTAAAAGCATATCATTACATTTTCAAACCTAATTTCTCAGCTTCTACGATCACAAATTTTGTGGCTTCTTCTTTATCATTAAGAATTTCGCCTTCCAAAATGGCTTCTTTTACTTTTTCCTTTAAAATTCCAATCTCACGTCCGGGTTTAAGATTAAACATTTCCATAATCTCCTCTCCTGAAATGGGTGGCTGGAAATTTCTAACGTGATCTTTTTCTTCAACCTCTTTTATTTTAACAGCAACGTATTCAAAATTCTTTTTAAATCGCTCTTGCTTTTTAGAGTTTTTCGTGGTTATATCAGCCTTACAAAGCGTAAAAAGATCTTCCATATTTTCGCCGGCATCGAAAAGTAATCTTCTCAACGCCGAATCTGATGCATCGTCCGTGATCAAAGCGATTGGACGAGATGAAAGTTTTACCATTTTCTGAACATACTTCATGTCCGGACCCAACGGTAATTTCAACTTTTGAAACATCGCTTTTACCATTTTTGATCCTAAAAACTCATGTCCATGGAAAGTCCAGCCCGTTCCTTCAACGAATTTTTTTGTCGGAGCTTTTCCTATATCGTGGAGCAATGCAGACCAACGCAGCCAAAGATTATTAGTGTTCAAAGAAATGTTATCTACCACTTCTAATGTGTGGTAAAAATTATCCTTGTGAGTTTGACCTTCTACCTCTTCTATTCCTTTTAGTTCAATTAATTCAGGGATAATTAATTTCATCAATCCTGTTTCTTCCATCAATCTCAATCCGATCGATGGTTTTTCAGAAAGCATGATTTTATTAAATTCAACCATAATTCTTTCCATGGAAACAATTTTAATTCGCTCCGCTTCCTGTTTTATGGCTTCTAAAGAGTTTTCTTCAATTTTGAAATTCAATGTTGATGCAAAACGTATCGCTCTCATCATCCTTAACGGATCGTCAGAATAGGTTTGAGCAGGCTCTAGTGGCGTTCTTAAAATTTCTTTCCCCAAATCATCGACACCATTGAAAGGATCGATCAATTCACCAAAATTATCTTTATTCAAAGAGATCGCCATTGCATTAATGGTAAAATCTCTTCTTTTCTGATCGTCTTCTAATGTACCACCTTCTACTTCCGGTTTACGGCTGTTTTCGGTGTAGCTTTCTTTTCTGGCGCCTACAAATTCAAGTTCTAGGTCTTTGTATCTGACCATCGCTGTTCCGTAAGTTTTGAAAACAGAAACCTTCATTTTAGGATCTATTTCTTTGCCTACACTTTCAGCAAGTTCAATACCGCTCTGTTCGGTAACAAAATCAATATCCGTTGAAGCTTTTCTCTTCATCAAAAGGTCCCGAACATATCCGCCGACAATATATACCGACTGATTATTTTTGTCCGCGACTTCAGAGATTATTTTGAAAAGCTTTAAGTTTTTATTTTGATTAAGATTAATGAACATTTTTTTAGATGCTTAAATATTTAAAGTTTAGATATTAGATGTACAGTCAGAATTCAAATTATAGCTGAATTACCGACCATTATCTAATGTAAAACCACTAAGAAATTAAGTTTATCAAGCCGCTGACTTCATATTCTTAATGCCTTAATGGTTGAATGATCTTGCAAAGATAATTAAAATCTTTTCTTTTACTCGCGAAGAACTTTTATTCTGTTATCGCTCCAGATTTTTATTACAGATGAACCTGAATATTTTGACACTTTTTCTCTGTCTTCTTCAACTGCATAATCTACCAGATCAATAATTTCTTTCGAAATATCCGAGAATTTCAACGGACTTTTATCTCCACTGAAATTCGCTGACGTTGACACTAAAGGTCTGTTTAATTTTGTAATTAATTTTTTACAGAAATCATTTTTCACCAAACGGATTCCGATGCTTCCGTCTTCTGCCAATAATTCTTTAGGTAAACCTTTTGGATTCTCGTAAACCAGGGTTACAGGTTTTTCACTTAAATCCATGATTTCCCAAGCCATCTCCGGAACGTCAACCAAATCCTGTAATCTCTTTTCAGTTTCCACCAAAATGATCATCGATTTGTTTTTTTCACGTTTCTTGATGTCAAAAATTTTGTTGATTGCCTCTATGTTTGTCGCGTCACAGCCAATTCCCCAGATTGTGTCTGTTGGGTAAAGGATGGTTCCGCCGGATTTTAATATGTTGATGATGTTTTCCATTGTTTAATCTAAAATTTTTAAGTTTTGGCTAAAGCCATACTGAAAATTTAATATTGATAAACGGGTTAAAACCCGTTCCTATTGATTTTATTCGACCGCAAATTTACAAATCTTTAGACATAAAATTATAAATTAAAATGCTCTATTCAATAGGAATGGGCTTTAGCCCATTCAACTAAAAGATAAAATCATTCGGCTTTAGCCAAAACTTAAATTACAAATTTATATTTCCATAAATTCTTGATATTCTTCTGCAAATGTTTTCTTACTGTGATGCCTCTCCTGATTTTTAATATAATTCCTCACTGAATCAATCATCGATTCTGAAACTGATACCGCAAAATATTCATCCTGCCAAGAAAACTTTTCTTTTGTCAATTGATTTTTATTAATCCAATTTGAAGATTCTCCTTTTATGAGTTGCACAACTTTTTCTATATTTTGGTTCGAACCCAAAGAGATTAAACAATGACAATGATCAAAATACCCATTAATCATATCTAAATAAATACCTTTTTCTGAAGCATTTTCTTTAATATGTTTCCATACTTTTACTCTTAACTCTGATTTATCTAAATAAGGAATTCTATTCCTTGTTGAAAAGACAAGGTGTACATACATTTTAATAAAAGGGATTTGTGTTGTTTTGTCCAAAAATAAGAATTCATTTTAAATTTTGGCTAAAGCCAATTGATTTTCTGTCATAAAAAAACGGGCTAAAGCCCGTTCCTATTAATATGTTTAAAATATTTTGCAAAATTATAATCTCGGCAAATACCTTTCCTCAATAATATTCAAATGGTGAATATTATGGCCGACAATTAATTTCCCGATAGTTTCTACAGAAATTTCATTTCCGTTGGCTGTTCCGATATTATGTAAAACTGATGAATTTAATGTTTCCAATAAAATCTGAGAAGATTTTCTGATCAGTTTATATTCTTCCAACAAAGATTCTAAAGTTCTTTCGTTAGCAAAAGAATTAGCAGCATATAATTCTTCATCAAAGCCGGGTAATTCATTTTTATCACCTCTTGCAAACGCTAAAATTCGATATTGAAAAATTCTTTCGGTGTCCGATAAATGTAACAGCAATTCCTTCAAAGTCCATTTTCCTTCATCGTAAGCAAAATGAGATTGTTCTTCTGAAAGTTTTGAATAAATAGCTATTGTTTTTTCTCCAGAAATTTTCAATTCTCCCAACCAATCTGCGGAAGGAATGTTATCTAAATATCTCTGAACGTATTTTTGAAAATCAGTCATGTTAATATGGGTAATAAAATATAGTTGATAAATGATAAGCGATAATTGATGACAATCGCGCTTTAATCATTTATAATTTATCAATGATCGTTTATAAATTGTTTGTCCATTCGTAGAAGTTAACAGAATCATACAATTCGAAACCGCAAGCCGGATATAATTGATTTCCGACATCGTTGGATTTTCCTGTTTCCAGCAAAACTCCGCACGCATCGGTGGATTTCGCCAATTGTTTAGCTTCTTCAATTAATTCTTTTGAAAAGCCTTTTCCGCGGTGATTTTCGTTGACATATAAATCATTCAACAGCCAATAAGGCTTCATTCTTGTGGAAGAAAATATTGGATATAATTGAACAAAACCAACTAAATTTCCATTTTCCTCGGCAACAAAAATTTCGGAATCTTTATTTTCGATTCTTTCTTTCAGGAAATTTTCAGCGGCAGGAATATCAGACTCTTTATGGTAAAAAACTCTGTATTGATCAAACAATTCAGCCAATTGAGTCAAATCCTGAATGGTAGATTTTCTTGTATTTTTCATCTTAACTATAAATGATGGTCGAAACTTAAAACTCTTTTCATTTTCCAGTCTTTACCTTCCAAAATCCATAAAATGGTGAATTTTGCACGGCTTCCTTTATTCCATTTTCCTTGATAGAGTTCGGCAAAATCATGTTCGCCTTCTTCAATAAAGGCATACAAAACATTATCCTTATACAAAGGGTAAACCTTCATGCTATTGGGAACCAATTCACGTCTTACTTTATTTGGTCCACCACAAATGTTATTTTTTATTGAGGCAGTGAAGGCTTTTTCGCCAGAAGTAATTCCGCCTTTATCGTGGTAAAATTCTAAATCATCACTCACGATAGAAGGATAATGAGAAAGATCACATTTGTTAAATCCGATATCGAATATCAAACTGTCTAATTTCTTCGCCGTTTTGTATAATTCATCGGTATTTTTCACCTGAGAATATGCAACTTGACTTAAAATGAACAGCACTAAAATCTGAATCTTTCTCATTATTTTTTATTTTTAATTAATTTTATTTTTCACACTTTGTGATTATCTTCCAAATGTTTAAATAATCGACTGCAACCCTAGCCCCGATTGAAACGACATCCTTTTGTGTAGCGCAGCGTAACAAAAGATATAGTGGAAAGCGGGAAACAGCTTCTTAAGAAAAAAATTAAATTAAGAAAAGGCTTTTTCTAAATCTGCAATAAGATCTTCTGCATCTTCAATTCCAACGCTTAAACGAACTAGATCATCGGTAATCCCAAGTTCAGCGCGTTTTTCAGCAGGAATAGAAGCGTGAGTCATCAACGCAGGGTGATTCGCCAAAGATTCTACTCCACCAAGAGATTCCGCCAACGTGAAAACTCTTACTTTCTCTAAAAACTTAACAGCATCTTCTTTTTTACCTGACTTGAAAGTGAAAGAAACCATTCCTCCGAAATCTTTCATTTGAGCTTTTGCCAATTCATATTGTGGATGAGATTCTAATCCCGGATAAATTACTTTATCTACTGCAGGGTGAGATTCAAGATATTTCGCCACTGCCATTCCGTTTTCTGAATGTCTTTGAACTCTTAATGCCAATGTTTTAATTCCTCTCAACACCAAATAAGAATCGTGTGGTCCTAAAATTCCACCGCTTGCAAATTGGATGAAGTGAAGTTGATCTCCTAACTCAGCATCTTTTGCAACCAACGCTCCGGCAATAACGTCAGAGTGACCTCCTAAATATTTTGTAGCAGAATGCATTACGATATCAGCTCCCAAATCAATTGGTCTCTGTAAATAAGGTGTCGCGAAAGTATTATCAACAGCAACCAGAATGTTTTTTCCTTTTGCAATTTCTACAACAGCTTTGATATCAACCAATTTCATCAATGGATTGGTTGGTGTTTCAATCCAAATCAGTTTTGTTTTATCTGTAATAACATCGGCGATTTTTGAAGCATCATCAAAATTAACGAAGGTAAATTTCAACTGATATTTTTCAAAAAGTCTCGTGAACATTCTGTAGGTTCCACCATACAAATCATCTACTGCAACAACCTCATCACCCGGGTTTAATAATTTTAAAACACAGTCGATTGCCGCTAAACCAGAACCAAAAGCAAGACCTCTTGCTCCGTTCTCGATGCTTGCCAAAGAGTCTTCCAACGCCTGTCTTGTAGGGTTTGCCGCTCTTGAATATTCATAACCTGAATGTACTCCAGGGCTTTTTTGTGCGAATGTAGATGTTAAAAATACAGGAACATTCACAGAACCTGTTGCAGATTCGTGATGTTGTCCTCCGTGAATAACTTTTGTATTAAAATTCATAATATTTTGCTTTTAGCTTATTGCTTTTGGCCTTTAGCTTTACAACTAACCTGCCAAAACTTTATTATTATCTGCTTTGTACTTTTAGCAAAAAAGCCAATTGCCAGTTGCTAAAAGCCAGAAGCATTCTTACATTTTTATAGCAGATTTTACCGCAAATTGTTCTGCAATCTGCTCGATCCATTGTGCTACATCTTCCTCTCCTGTTGCTCTTTGGTAAGTACTTCCAAGAGAAAGTAAAATTTGGTGCATAAACATTTTCATTTGATCAACAGGCATTTCTTTTGTCCAAAGATCAATTCTTAACGCTTCCATCTTTTTATCATCCCAAACGGAAATCATCGTTGCTTTAGTTTCTTCTTTTTCAATTCCTCCATCCTGCGCATTCCAAGTAATAAGTTCAGGAATGTGGTTTTCATCTAATTCAACGTCTATCGTAATTTGAGTCTTTCTCATAACTTTCTATATATTTCTAATAATTTTATTTTTTTGCTGGTAAATAACTTTCCCGCCAACTTCTAACTTCTAACTTCTAACTTCTAACTTCTAACTTCTAACTCCCCGCCTCTTACTTCAATTTCGGTTTATATCCTGATTGATTAAAAATCGTTGTAGCATCCATTTTCAGGAAATCTACCAACTTGGTATCAGGTTTTTCTTTAAAATAGGTTCTGCAAACCTGCCATCCTGCGAAAATTCCGACTTGTGGTGAAGATTCATTGTCTATTTCTGTGTAAAATTTAGAGAATGGTCCGGGAGCAATAAAACGCTCTACCAACCTATGATCATCTCCAAAAATCAGATTATTTTCAACAAAATAGTTCCAGATGTTGGCTTCATTTGCAACCGTCCAGTCATATTGTTTTTGCGTGTAGTTCATTTTCAGATAATCCGGGAAATTCGGTAAAAATGCATCCTGAACAATCATTATTTTTCCGTTAAGAATAATCTGATCAATAAATTTTTGGTGATCAGGCGATTCTTTAACCACATTTTCAGCAAATATCTGTGAAACTTTCGGTACAATATTCTGAGGGTTCATTGATTTCTGGAAATACAGTTCTAACCCTTTGTAGTTTGGATTTCCATCTCCCATAAAACCTGTAACATCTATGAACAGAAGATTCCCTTTCTCATCATAAAATATCGGATCCTGAATCATCTGTAAAGCCGATGAAAACAAAAATACTTTTGGGCTCTTGAATTGAGGAAAGTAATATTTAATATGAGAAAACAGATCCTGAAGTTCTTTTTGAAGCTTATTCTGGTCTATTTTACCGATCGCTTCTTTATACAATTTTACTTCTCCGGCATCGGTTCTTCTTTTTCCGAAGTCGGCATCAGAAACCGTCCCCTGAAACCAAGGAAATTGAGTTTTAAACTGATCTAAACTTACATTCGGATCATAAAATTGTTTCGAAATATCCGTAATTTCAACTTTTTCGGCAGGGTTTTTGACTTCCACATTCCATTGGTTCTGAGTATCTTTCTTACAAGAATTCAGACTCAAAACTAAGAGTGAAGAAAGCGCAATAGTTCTAAAAATCTTCATTATTTTTACATGGAATTTAAGTTTACAAAAATACGGATTTAAACACAACCAAATGATGAAAAATAAAATATTTATAACAGCAGTTTTAAGCTTAACATCAACCGTTTTATTTAGTCAAAACCTCACTTTTAAGGATAAAAACCTTGAAAAAGCAGTCGTAGAAAATTTTGACATTAATAAAGACAAGGGTATCAGTAAATTTGAAGCTGAAGCAATCACCAACTTATTTTTAGTGAATAAAGGCATCACTTCAACCGATGATCTTGTCTATTTCAAAAATGCAACGATGGTTGTTTTGGATGACAATTCGATTGCAAATGGGGCAATAAAGAACCTCAGCAAATTAGAATTATTTTCTTGCACAGGCTGTAAAATCTCTAAATTTGAGGCTGATAATGTGCAAAACTTAACTTCATTATATCTTGACAATAATTCTATTGAAAATATTATGTTCAGAGTAGCACCAAGAATTAATCAGCTAACATTATCTTTAAATAAATTAAAAACGATAGACTTAAGTTCATTGAAAAATTTAAGAAAATTAAACCTTGAACATAATCAGCTTCAAAAATTGGATATTTCTTTAAATAAAGACATGCAAACCGTAAATTTAGGAGGAAATAAAATGAAAGAAACAGATGTAAAAAAAGGTTTGAAAACCGATGTTACTATTTTCTTGGATGAACAAAAAGAACAATAAACCAAATTTTAATTCAAAAAAACCATGCAACTCGAAACCGACAGATTGATATTAAGAAAACTCGAAGAAAACGATTATGAACGTTTATTTCTTTTGGATTCTGATCCTGAAGTTATGAAATATATTGGTGTTCCGGTTTTGAAAGATGTAAATCAATCGAAAGATGTTATCAGAACTATTCAAAAACAATACGAAGACAATGGTATTGGTAGATTCGCTGTGATTGAAAAAGAAAGTAATTTACTAATTGGCTGGAGCGGATTAAAATTTTTAACCCAAGAAATCAACGGTTACAACAATGTTTATGAGCTAGGTTATCGTTTCATGCCGGAATATTGGGGGAAAGGTTATGCTCTAGAATCAGCAAAGGCTTCTTTGGATTATGGTTTTAATGATTTAAATATTGATATAATCTACGCAATGGCTCACTCTGAAAATGATGCTTCTAATCATATTTTACAAAAACTAGGTTTCGAAAGAATGAACGAATTTATGGAACCTGACGGAGTTTGTTTCTGGTATGAATTACAATGTGAAAAATACAGTTCAAAATCATGATTTTAAGACAAAAATCCTAAGTTTAGATGCAAAAAAACCACTAATTTTGGAATTTCATTTTCACTCGAAGTTTCGGAAGGAAATGACATTCATAAAATCGGTTTGAAAAACATAAGTAACAAAGTAAAATATTCTAAGAAATTCAGAATAGACTAAAAAAAATATAAACAATGCAGACACAAAAAGTAACAGATCATATTGTAAACTGGTTAAAAGATTATGCTACAAAAGCAAAGGTAAACGGATATGTTTTAGGAGTTTCAGGAGGAGTAGATTCAGGAGTAGTATCTACTTTGGCAGCGATGACGGGGCTAAAAACTTTGTTAATTGAAATGCCGATCCGCCAAAAAGAAGATCAGGTAAACCGCGCTTGGGAACATATGAATGATTTGAAATCAAGATTCCCAAACGTAGAAACAATGTCTGTTAATTTAACTCCTGCTTTTGAAGAATTATATAAAAGTTTTGATGTTCATGATGATCTTTACCCCAACGAAAAATTGGCTTTCGCCAACACTCGATCTCGTTTGAGAATGCTTACTTTGTATTATTATGGTCAATTGAATGGACTTTTAGTGTGTGGAACAGGAAATAAAGTAGAGGATTTCGGAATTGGGTTTTATACAAAATATGGTGATGGCGGTGTTGATGTCTCTCCGATTGCCGATCTTTATAAAACTGAAGTTTATAAATTAGCAAAATCTTTAAATTTAGTTAAAAATATTCAGGAAGCAATTCCTACGGATGGACTTTGGGATGTTGACAGAACCGATGAACAGCAAATTGGAGCAACTTACCCTGAATTAGAAAAAATTCAAAAAGAATACGGAACAAAAACAGCCGATGATTATGAAGGCCGTGACAAAGAAGTATTTTTAATTTTCGACAGAATGCATAAAGCTGCAAAACATAAAATGGATCCTATCCCGGTTTGCGATATTCCTGAGGAATGGAGAGAAGGATAAAAAGTGAATAGTGAATGGTCAATTGTGAATTTTAAAATTGGCTATTCACTTACAAAGTAAAATTGACAATTGACATTAAAACATGAATAGTAAAACAAGGTCATTATTTTTCATCTGTCTCGGACTTCTTTTTGGAATGTCTGCGATGTATATTTACAATAATTTTATTGCTGATAAAAAAGGCAGTTCAAATGTTATAAAAACAGAAACCGTTAATTATGGTAGTGCTGAAAATCAAAATTCAGCGGGTAATTCTTCGAGTCAACAATCTATTGATCAATTAACCAAAGATAAAACGGTTATTGATTATGTAAAACAAAACCACAAACTTCCTGATTATTACATTACAAAAAACGAAGCCAGAAAACAGGGCTGGGATCCGTCAAGAGGAAACCTTTGCGATGTTTTGCCCGGAAAAGCAATTGGCGGAGATAAATTCAATAACAGAGAAGGAAGTCTTCCAAAAGATGAAAAATATTTTGAAGCTGATGTAAATTACAACTGCGGAAATCGAAATGCAGACCGAATTATTTTCACCAAAAACGGTGATGTTTATCTTACCAAAAACCATTATAAGAGTTTTGAAAAGCAGTAACCCGTCATTGCGAGGAGCGAAAGCGACGAAGCAATCTCAATAATAAATGAAAGCAGGTTTTATTTACATAATGACTAATCAAAAGAATACTACTCTTTATACAGGAGTAACATCAAATTTACCTAGTCGGATCCAAGAACATAAAGAAAAATTCCATGAACTAAGTTTTACCGCAAAGTACAATTTGCAAAAATTAGTTTATTGGGAGTCTTTTCAAGAAATCGGAGATGCAATTTTTAGAGAAAAACAAATTAAGGCAGGTTCAAGACAAAAGAAACTAGATTTAATAAATTCTATAAATCCTGAATGGAGAGATTTAACAGATGATATCAAAGAGATCATGAATCGTTTTTGAGATTGCTTCGTCGCTTCGCTTCTCGCAATGACAAATAAATTAAAGAAATAATAAAAAGATATGAAGACAATATATATAGACTTCACCGACATTGGTGATTATGAAGATTTTTATACACAATTAAAAGAAAAAATTACTCTTCCAGAGCATTTTGGGGATAACTTGGATGCCCTTTCTGATGTTATTACGGGTGAGTTGGAAATGCCTCTTCACATCGAATTTGTAAACCTTACGGTAGATCAGCTTGAAATTTTTGAAGATCTACTTACAACTCTTGAGGATGCTGAAGATGAAGTGGAAGATTTCAGTTTTTCATATTATCTTGAGCAGTATGAGGATGAGGAAGGCGAAATTGAAGATGAAGAGTAATTAAGATTGAATGTCTTTAAATAAAACAAAACTCGCAGGGATGAGCTGCGAGTTTTTTGGTCAAGTCTTTTTAAGTGTCTAATTTTACTTTACTGCTTGATGAATTTATAACTCTGCGAAACTTCCCCTTTCACATGAATTTGTAATATATAATTCCCTTTGGATAAGGATGCTACGTCAACCTTATCTTGTACGGAATTAAATGATATTACTTTTTGACCGACCATATTGTATACTTCTGCTTTTTCAATTTTATCAACTCCTTTTATGTAAAGAATGTCTTTTACCGGATTAGGATAAATTGATGCATTTGTTTTATTTTTTACTGTTTCATCCGTTGCAAGAATCTCGTTCGGAAGCTGAAGATAGAAAGCAACCGTCTGATTGGAAGCATTCATTCCGATACCTGCAATCTTTTTTCCGTCCTGAGATATCGCCAGCGGAAGAGACATGGTTACCCCTATTGTATTGACCCCAACTGCCGTTGCATAATCATTTAAATTAACACGTCCTCCTGCCTGGGTCCATATAAAGCCTTCTCCAGTCATGGGCGGCCCGGGGAAAGGCCTGAAAAAGCCAATCACTGTTTGTCCGTTAGCTGATATACCGGTCGCACCACCTCTGAAGAAGACCGAGGAATTAGGATGTGTTATGTATGTAAGTCCGGAAACACTGTTCCAAACATAAGGTTCAGGATAACCTGTTCCAATAATCGTATTTCCATCTGCTGAAACATCGCCAGCTTCGCCTACATTATCACCATTATTATCTTTAATAAAACTTTCTACGCCATTTACCCATTTTGCACCGCTTCTTGTTCCGTCAACTTCATCTTGCCAGCCAACAATCACAGTTCCATCAGTATTTACGGCATTTGCTCTTGAGCTACTTCCGGGGATCATGCTTCCGAGATCTACTACCCCATTCTGAGCATTCCATTTTACAGCATGTGCGCTTGCTGCGGAAATCCAGCCCAAACCGACAATCGTATTACCGTTTGGTGTCATTCCCCAAGTTGAGCTTACGCTTCCGTCCCATCCGGTAGGAACAAGTCCGCCCAGATTCGTCCAGGTAGAAGTTGTTACATTATAGGTTGAGATCTCATTAAAACCTGTAACAGTATTTGTAGCTGAAGAACCAATCTTTGTTCCGTCATTAGAAATAAGCGTTCTTCCTGCGGCGGGATAGCCATTGCTTAATGTTCCGATCTGAACCATTCCATTCACAGCATCCCATTTATAAATACCACCACCACTCGTGTGCATGCTTACGATTCCGTTATCAGAAATACCGCCAACAGTAAAATTACCTGTTGCCATCACTGTAAGCTGTGCATTGGTAACTGAAAAGCCAAATAAACAACAAGCATACAATGCTTTGATTGAAATTTTGTAAATATTTTTCATATTTCTTTGGTTTTAATATTTTGAATTGGTGGAAACAATATTAATATTATATTTACCCATTGAAAAGAAAATGACTTACATAATTCGTGAAATTTAAAAGAACTAAATATTTAAATCCCTAAAAAACAAACCTATATAAAAAAAATTATTTTGAGGACAGATTGTAAGAAGATTGAAAAAAAAACTATAAAAAACAAATCATTGATCAAAAAAATGCTGAAAAGTAATATCAAAATACTCATCATACTACTCTATTCAGTCTTTATCAACGGACAATCTGGTCCCGATTTCAATATTTTAGTAGATAAAGCTTTTCAAAAATTATATCAAAACCCTGACGACTGTATCAACTATTCGCAAAGTCTTCTCATCAGCGATCAGAACATTGAACATAAAATTGTTTTGCAAAACATTATATCCCAAGCTTTTGCAATGAAAGGAGATTACGTTCAGTCTGTGAACATCTCAAATCAAAAGGAAAACAGAGAAAAAGAAAGTCTTTCCTATTTTATGCAGATGTTTGCGGATTACAATCTTGCTGACCAATATCAGAATTTAGATCTCTATAATCAGTCTCAAAGAATCATCTCTAATCTATTGTCTGACAGTAAATTATTTAATAAAAGTGAAAATCCTAAAGTAAGAATTACGATTGCTAAATTGTATCAGCTTCAGGCTATTAATTTTGGGATCAACAGAAATTATGTTTCAGCATTAGAAAAACTCGATAAAAGTGACGAATTTATCAATGATAAAAACGAAGAAAACAAAATCATAGGTCTTGAAAACAAGATCTTCAGATCTTCTTATTTAATGAGGCAAAACAAGCTTGAGGATTCTAAAAAACTGCTTGAAAACACCATATACATCATTGAAAAACAAAATAATAACACTTTTCTCTATGCGTTAGCCTGTGAAAATATGTCACGTTATTTCTTCCTAAAAGAAGACTATATTTCGTCTATAAAAAACTTAGAAAAAGGGCTTTCAAAGATTGAAAATATACCTTATAACGGTTTAAAAATAAAAATCTACGAATCTTTAGCCAAAAACTATCTCGCTCTTAATAATGACGAAAAATATCATTATTACAACAAACTTTATACGGATCTTAGAACAAAATTAGATTCCAATACAAAAGAAGGAATACGATATATTGTAAAACTGGTTGAAAATAATCAAAATCAAAACCTTGAATTTCAGGAACAAAATGAATCTAAAAAGTTTTGGATCATAGCAACAGTTCTTTTATTATTAGTTATTGGGTTAATCATTTATTTTTTAATTGAAATAAGAAGAAATAAAGACTTAAAAAAACAACTCGATTTCTTTGAAAAACAAAAAAAATGGGAACAGATACCTCATTTAACCGTTCCGAAAACAGAAGAAATGATAATTATTGCTGATAAAAGCATTGAAAAAGATTCTAATAAAATTTCGAAGGAAAAAGAGGAAGAAATTCTACAAAAACTTGAAGAATGGGAACATACCGACCGATATTTAAACAAAAACATGTCGCTTTCCATGCTTTCTGCACAAATGGGAGTCAACACAAAATATCTTTCTGAGGTTATCAATAACACTAAAGGAAAAAACTTTAACGGATACATTAATGAACTAAGAATCAACCACATTGCTCATTTATTAAAAACAGATTCTACGTATCTTAATTATAAAGTAAGTTATCTCGCAGAATTCTCGGGATTTTCTTCTCACAGCGCGTTTACTACCGTTTTTAAATCTGTAACGGGGATGTCTCCCAATGTTTATATTCAGGAAATCAGTAAAAACAGAGTATCATGAAATTAGTTTTAAAAATAATTACATTCATATTTTTAGTCTGTCAGATCTCAATGTATGGACAAAAGATTTCCGATGATTCTCTGATGAAAAAAGCACGTCTGGAAATTTATGACAACCCTGAAAAAACGATAAATATTACAAAAGCTCTCCTGAAAAAGGAAAAAGACATTAATAAATCCATAACTCTTTATCTACTTCTGTCGACAGCAAATATTGCAAAAAGAAACTTTGACGCATCACTTCAATATATCTTAAAAGCGAAAGAACTCGCTCAAAAAACCAATGATCTGAAAACCCAAGCCAGCGTTTTGGTTTCTGTGGGAATACAATATCAGCAAATGGAACTCTTCAGCAAAAGTCTTGAGACGTTAAACGAAGCAGATAATCTTCTCCAAAAATTACCTGATGATGTTCCCGAAAAGCTTGTTGAAACAGCTAGAAGCTACGCTATTCGCGGGATGATTTATAAAAGCCAGTCGAATTCTGAAATTGCACTCGAAAAGTTCCTGATCTCTATTAAAAATTTTGAAAAAGTAAAAGTTAAAACAAGCACTTTTGCCAACATGAGTGTCGTGTATTACAACATTGGGTATTGCTATATCAACCTCAACCAGATAGAAAATGCTAAGTCTGCGTTTATGGAATCAATTAATTATGCGCAAAAAGGAAAAGCTAAAAGCTTAGAAGCATTTGCATTGAAAGGTCTGGCAGAAATCTATAAACAAAAACGCAAAAACGCAACCGCATTAAACCTTTTAATAAAAGCTGAAAATCTCTGCAAAAATACAGGCGACCTCATTCTTAATGAAGGAATTTACAAGGAAATGTCTGAAAATTATCTCGCCATGGGAAAGCCAGAACTCTACCAAAATTATAATAAAAAGTATTTTGAAATGCGCTTTAAAAGGGAGCAAAATGAGCTTACTTCCATCAACCATTCCATCAACAATCACAATAAAGAAACTCAGATAAAAAGTGAAGAACTTAAGAGCAATTACAGATATTTAACGGTTTTTATACTATGTTTCGGGACATTATTTATTGGTTTCTTGTTATTTTTTATTTTAAAATTCAGGAAGCAAAACAAAAAAATCCAGTCGGAAATTCAAAAACTGATCAGATCATGAATTGTTCATTTTAAAAAGATAAAACTCACACGTAAAAATGTCATTAAATATTTTTTTGATTTTTAAATTATATGTAAAATAAAATATTTACTTTTATACAATAATCAACATATAACACAAAACAACCAAATGATGACAACAATAACATTTTACTATTAAATAAATCCATTTAATTTTAGTGATTAAATCTGATCACTTTTCGACATTAACTTAAAGATGACTGAAAAAGATTCTCTGTGAGGTTTGCTGTAAAATAATCTCATCAATTATCTCTTTTCATCCCTGAAAGTAAGAAAGATACAGAACAGTTCCTGATTCTGACAACTTTGTTGACCTTAATTTCCAGAAACAAAAACACTTAAACCCCTAAAAATGATGAAAAATCTAAACACAGTTTTATCAGGCAAATTGATTTTTATATTTATTTGTCTGTGTTCGATGAGTAATGCATTACATTCTCAGTATACAAATACCTATAACGGAGTCAATTACAACTCCACAAGACCTTATAATCTTAATGTCGTTTATTTTGTTCCAAACGATATCGCTTTGGATACGAGTTATAAAGCTAGATTGAGCGCAATCATGCTTTGGGGGCAAAATTTTGTAAAGCAAAATATGATCAGCAATGGATATGGAGCTAAAACGTTCGGACTTTTTACCGAAAATAGTAATCCTAACAGTATTAAAATAATACTTATTCACGGGTCACAGCCAAGTTCGGCCTATCCATATAACAATTACGGACAACTGAATACTGAAGTCAACAACTATTTCGCGAACAATCCGTCGCAAAAAACCAGTGAACATATACTCATTATTACAGCTACCGCCAGTTTAGCAACTGCAAATGTTCCGTTTTACGGGATAGGCAGAACATGTTTTGCACTTGATTATCCGGACTTTAATATTCAAAATTTAGGCACTAATCCTTTTACAACATGGTTTGGAGGTCTTGTACATGAATTGGGACATGGTCTTAATCTCCCACACAGCCATGAAACCAATACAGAAAATGGCGATCCAAACAAAGGCATGAATCTAATGTTTGCGGGTAACAGCACACTCGGCGCATCACCTACTTTTATAAACAGAGCTGGGGCTGCAATACTTAATAATTCCCAGACATTCGCAGATACATCAGGTGTTCGTTACGATGGTCATTCTGCAAGTTTCAGCAGTATTCATACGGCATATAACAACGGAATTCTTACTGTTTCAGGGACTTTTCAATCTAACAAAACAGTAAAAGACATCAATATTTATCAGGATCCATACGAAACACCCAGCGCAGGCTATTACAGAACTGCCTGGTCTGCAGCACCTGTTGGAAATACCTATTCTATAAGTATGCCTGTAAGCGAACTTTCCACGACCACTAACGAAGCCTATAATTTGCAAATAGAACTGGTACTTGAAAACGGAGAAATCGAATTTGTTTATTTTCCTTTCTCTTATACAAATGGAGTTCCTGATATCAATGTTAATTTTGACGGTGTTTCCGCATGTGTAGGAAATTCGTTACAGTTTACGACTAATCTTTCCGGAACAGCGTACAGATGGCAATATCTATCAGGCGGAGGATGGTATAATTATCCGGAAGGTGCTACAGCTGCCGCTACATATACAAACACGCAAACATCAACAATGGTAATATCCAATATTTCTTCTGCCTATATACCAACTCCAAACACAGTTCGAGTTGCCGTTACACAAGCAGACGGATCTATGAAATATGGCGGCGTACAAACCTGGAAAGCAATAGACTGCAGTACTTTAGCAACTTCGGAAACAAAAGAAAATAAAGATCAGAATGTTTATCCAAATCCTGTAAAGGATGAACTGAATGTTAATTTAGGATCTTCGGGGAAACAGTTCCAGATTGAAATCTATAGTACTGATGGAAAAATAATCTATCAAACCATCAGCAAGGAAAAAACATTAAAAATTCCATTCTCTGATAAACCGACTGCAAATTATGTAGTTGTTATTAAAAATACAGCAAATAATAGCACAAAGTCATTTAAAATAGTCAAGAAATAACTAGATTAATTAAAATTTTACCTCAACCCTACATTCTGAATGTGGGGTTTTTATATTTTCAACAATAATGCAGGCAAAATCGGATTTCTCTAGGCATCTATGTGTTATTAATAATTTTTCGAACAAGAAGTTAATTTATTAATTTTATCATCTGTGAAAACATATTGTTTTCCTATGAAGCAGAACTGCAATCCTATCTTTGAAAAAGAAACAACCCAAAATACTATTTACAAATAAAATCCGGCACCGTAAAACTAACCAGCTTTCTAGAAAACGGCAAAGAATTTATTCCTAAAAATTCCTTTTGAAGTCCATTGTATTGCAGAAATATACGTATTTCATATTAAAAACTATTTTGGATCTACTGATTCTTTCGTCTTTCCTTACACAAAACAGCAGTTGGCTTCCTTAAACCGTCTGCGAATAGAAACTGCCATCCGAACCATCAAAAAAATGGAAAGGAATATGATGGTAAAAATTGACAACGCAAAAATCTATTATTAAATCTTTTTACATTTTATCTGCATATTTTTATGTCTGCATCCGGAAATTAAAGTATGAAATACTAAATGCTATTTTTATAAAAATATAAACCTGCAAAAAAGTAATAAATCCATCATAGCAGTAGTATAAGAAGGATTTTTAACACTTATTTTAACAAACTGGTATATAAATAGGATACAATTTTTTTCGAAGAAACTACTTTTTTGCCATACCTTTGTACCTTAATACAAAAAGAAAAAAAATGAAAAAAAAATCTTTATTACTAAGTATGCTTTTTGGAGCATTTATTTTATCGCATGCACAGGTAGGAATCAACACGACTACTCCTAACCTGAATTCTGTATTAGATGTAAACAGTAGTACAAAAGGGCTTCTACTTCCAAGAGTTGCACTAACAGCAACCAACAATCCCTCTCCCCTTACGGCACATGTTGCAGGGATGGAAGTATACAATACAACAGCCAATACATCCTCTGCAGGAAACGAGGTCTATCCCGGAGAATACTATAATGATGGCACAAGATGGTATCGGAAAATATCTCCGAGCGAAACAAAGTTTATTACTGGCGGAAGTATATCCGATGCGGTTCCTACTACAGTTGTAGATGTACCGGCTTCTAATGGTTCGCCTTCTATTAATACTACATTATCAACTGTTTCTTTTACTCTTGATAAGCCTTCTATTGTTGATTTTAGTGCGAGTGTGAGTACTGTTTACACTGCTTCAGGCAGCAACACTACAACACTTTCAGATGGAAGTGTGAAACTGTGTAATATATTTTTTATATTCACTAGTGCACCTGGCGGAGTAAGCACTAGCAGATTTGGTACAGACAGTCTTTCATATACTAATAGTACATCAACCACATTAGTATCGGCTGGAGCTATAAATGCCGCTCCAAATGCTTCACTGAAATTACCCGCAGGAAACTACGTTGTAGAATTACGTGGCATTGCATTTTCCGGAGCTGCATTTAGAATAACTTATGGTATAAACAGTACCGATTTATTTACCATAAAAGCAACCCCAATCCAATAAGTGTTATAAATATCATAATTTCAGAGAAATTTTCACAAAAAAACTCGCAATAATTGCGAGTTTTTTGTTTTTATATTGATCAAAATTACTTTCCAATAGCTTCCGTAATCGGATTTCCGACATTTCCGCTTGGGAACTGAATCTTTAATAATGAAGAAACTGTAGGCGCAATATCCGTCATAAAATATGGCTTGTTACTTTCTCCATGCTGAATTCCCCAGCCCATAAAAATTAATGGAATGTGCGCATCATAAGAGTTCCAAACACTGTGCGTAGTCCCTGTTTTTGAATATGGAGGAAGCATAGAATCATGAGAAATCAATTGAATATCACCGCTTCGCTGTCTGTTGATCCCGTTGATGATCCTTTGTTTAATGGGCTCAGGAATAGATGACTGTGCCACTTTTGTAACAGAAACTGCATATAAAACCGTTGGATCTTTTTCTAATTCTTTAACGGTAAAATCAACCACATCATCCAGCTCGATCTTGTTATCTTTCAGTAACTTTCTGTCAAAGTAAACCTGATAATTATCAACAGCATTGATTAATTTATCAACACCGAATTTTGCTTTCAGTTTATCATTAATATCTTTTTCCATTCCTTCACCAAAGAAACCTGTTGTGATCTTATGTTCTTTCAAAAACCCTACAGAATGCGCTCCACCATGATCAGCAGAAAGGAAAACGGTGTACTCACCTTTTCCAACTTTAGAATCCAAATAGCTGAAAAACTGAGCCAGATCCTGATCTAATCTTAAATAAACATCTTCAACCTCAATAGAATTGGGTCCGAATTTATGACCTGCATAATCTGTTGAAGCCAAATTGATCGCTAAAAAGTCCGTGACCGCATCACTTCCTAATTTTTCACCTTCAACAGAAGCTTCAGCCAATTTCAATGTCAATGTATTTCCAAAAGGCGTGTATCGTATGTTATCTTTCCTTTCCTGATAGTCTTTTGCTAAGTTACTGTAAGGGAAAGTTGGTGTTTTTGCACTTCCCAAAAGTCCTTCCCAAGAAGAATTATCGGGTGAACTTTCTGTGTATTGATTGATCGGAAGTAAAGTATTCCAGCCATTTGCAACTAATTTTCCCGGTAAATCCTGAGCATTGAAATCTTTCATCCATTTCGGCAGATCATTCATATACCAAGTGCTGGTAATGAAATCTCCCGTAGAATCATCAAACCAAAAAGCACCGTTCGGAGTGTGTCCGGCAGGAAGAATTGAGGCACGGTCTTTTAAAGAAACCCCGATCACTTTTCCCTGGAAATTGGTTGCTAATCTTAATTCGTCCGTCACTGTTGTAGACCAAAGATTTTTCGGAGAATGACTTCCTACTTTAACATTGGTTGTTCCGACAGGCTGAACGTTTTCATCCGTTGTACAATATACATTTTTACCTGTTTCTTTATCATTCCAGTCATTTCCTGCAATCCCATGAATCGCCGGAACAGAGCCTGTATAAATAGAAGTATGTCCCAAAGCCGTAACCGTAGGAACATAAGGAATATGAACATTATTTAAAGAATATCCTGTCCCTAATAATCTTTTGAAACCATCGTTTCCATATTTATTGTAAAAACGATACAAATAATCCCAACGCATTTGATCTACCACCAGACCAACAACTAATTTCGGTCTTTCTAATTGAGAATTTTTATTCTTCTGAGCATTGATTGTAACCACGGACAGAAAAGTAGCTGCCGCAATTGAAATTTTCCTAAGCATCTAGTAAATTTTTATTGAGAGCAAATTTACGCGTTTTGAAAGTTTTGGAATGTGAAATTTTATTTAAATTTCATCGTTATACATTTAATTTAAAACCATTATAATCAAATGAAACTCAAAAGAACTCTTATATTTATTTTAATTACAATCAGTTACTCTCTATTTGCATTCCCTATTTCTCCGATGCCATTAAGAAAATTGATCATCGAAGCTGAAAATATTGTTTATGCTGAAGTAGTAGATATAAAGAAAAATAAAGCTGCTATATCTAATGATAATTGGTTTAAAGACCATGTCGCAGTTCTTAAAGCAAATGAAGTTTTAAAAGGGAAGATTACAAACACTCAAATTATTGAAGTCTATTTCAGTCCGGATATGTCTTGTCCTGCTCCCGCATATTATGAAAAAGGAACATTTACATTAGCATTTTTAGATAAAAAAGATACAGACAATACATATTCTACCTACGCTCTTTCCTATGGTTCTAAAACTTTAGATAAAAAAGATTATTCTATTTATAGAAGTAGAATTCTTGAAATGAAGAATATTTTAACCATTAATAGCGAAGAAGAAAAACAATCTAAAACTGTTGATTGGCTGGTAGAATGTGCATTAGAAAAAGTGACAAAATGGGAAGGAACTTATGAACTTTCTCCTGAAAGTGACTTTATGTCTTTTTACGATCAAAATCAAGATACTTTTGTGAAAAAATTTCAACTGAATGATATTCAAAAAGAAAAATTAAGAGCAAATTTTTTCACAGAAAAAACCTTAGAGTATGATGACTTGGGGTTGATAGATCTAATTGTCAAGCCGAATGATAAAGAATTACTTGATCTTTTAATTATTCGTTTTAAAGAAAATTATAAACAAATGTATTTTGGAAATTCTTTTTTCATGTCCAAAATTGTAGAATTATCAAAGAGAGAAGATCTCAAACAAATTTTAAAAAGGAATGAAGATCTTGATATGTTTGCTAAAGACTATGATAAAAAATCAACAAAAATCACACACGAATTTATCGAAAAACTTGAATAGATTATTCTTATTTTTGATGATTATATACTAGATGTTCGAAATCAAAAAAATAGAAAAACTCACCTCCAACCCAACACTCAATTGGGGATTTAACGGATATGAAACCGACAAAATCTTCTCCGTTTCAAGCATTGAAATCGGGAATACTTTTGAATTTAATTTAAGAGAAAAAAATCAACATTACAGGAAAATATGGGAAACCAATTCCGATGATATTGATGAGCTTAATACAATTATTAAGCAAGGCCATTCTTTCGGAGCATTTGAAAATGAGGAACTGATTGGTTGGGCTATCTGCGATTTCAGAGAATGGAACAACAGTCTTTCTATCGAAAATATGTTGATCAGTGAGAAATTTCGAGGACAAAATATCGGAAGATTATTGATTAAAAGTGTCAACCGAAAAGCAAGAGAGCTACAATGCCGAATCGTAGAACTGGAAACTCAGAATACCAATTATCCCGCCATCAAATTTTATCAGAAAGCAGGTTTTCAATTTACAGGAATTAATACAAAACTCTATAATGACTCCTCAGAAACGGCTTTGTTTATGAGTTACGAAGTTCTTATGTAAACTTTATCGACAAAAACTATAAAAGATATTTTAAATTTAATTTTGTACTAATTGGTACAATCATATACCTTTGTCTCATCAAAATAAGGAAATGGCAGGCAGACCAAAAATATTCGACGAAAATCAGGCAATTGAAAAAGCGACTGAGGTTTTCAAAAACAAGGGCTATGACACAGCCTCTGCAGACGAATTATTGAATGCCATGGGAATCGGAAAAGGCAGTTTTTATCTGGCTTTTAAAGGTGGAAAACAGGAATTATATCTTCGCTCCATCAAACAGTTTTCAGATCTTTTTCATCAAAAATTATCTGAGGGAATTGCAAATTCTGACAACGAAATAGAATTTATCAAACAGTTATTTTTAGGATTAGCCAACGGTTCCGGCTGCGATAAAGAACGAGGATGCTATTTAGGAAATGCATTGGTTCAGCTTTCTGAAAAAGACGATGAAATAAAAAAAATTTCAGCAGAAATTTTAAAAAATCTACAACACCTTTTTGCTGAAGTCATCAATAAGGCACAGAAAAACGGACAATTAAAAAGTACTGAAGATCCTGAAATTCTAGCTTGGCATCTTACCAATCTCTGGAACGGAATTCATGTTACAAAACGTATGGAAAATTCAGCCAAAACTCTTACATCAATGATTGAACTTAACTTAAAATTACTCGATTAAAAATTTTTTATCAAATTTTGTACTAAACAGTACAGTATTAAAATTTAATATATAATTAAACAAAAACAAATTATTATGAACATTACAGACAACACAATTTTGATCACTGGCGGAGGTTCAGGAATCGGTTTAGAAATTGCTAAAGCATTAAGTCCGGCAAATAAAATTATCATCGTTGGAAGAAACAAAGAAAAGTTAGACACTGCAGCGAAAGATTTAGAAAATATATTCACTATTCAGGCTGATATTACGAATGAAAGTGATGTCAACAGATTATTCGAAGAAGTAAAAACAACTTTCGGTGGGTTGAGTATTTTAATCAATAATGCAGGAAATGCTTACGTTTACAATATTGCAAATGACGGAAATGCACATGATAAAGCTGTGGCAGAATTTACGACCAATTATTTTGCGCCAATCAGACTTTCCGAGAAATTTCTTCCTCTGTTAAAAGAGCAAAACGAAGCGGCAATCGTTAATGTTTCTTCAATCGTAGGCTTTGTTCCGGGATCTCATCTTCCGACGTATTCAGATTCGAAAGCAGCACTTCACTCTCACACCAGATTGTTGAGATACGAATTAGCGAAAGATACCAACGTAAAAGTTTTTGAATTGATGCCACCCTTGGTTGCCACAGATTTCTCCGCAGAAATTGGAGGTAAAGAAAACGGGATTCCGGCTTCCGATGTTGCCAACGATCTTGTAAAAGCACTTCAGGAAAATATTTACGAAGTTCGTATTGGGGACACAGATTTATTATACACCAATTTTTTTGCAGCTACAGAAGGAGCATTTGCTACTTTTAATAATTAATAAAATACTACAGAAAACTCCTGTCGATTAGTTCGGCAAGTTTCAATATATAAATTTCATAGACGAGCTGGCGTAATTTTTTTGCGCTGGCTTTTCTATTTCTTTTTTTCGATACTTAAAAGCAGTTGAATATATATTCTTCTCGTTAATTAAGCTGATTTAACAGATGATTAAATTAAAAAAACTGCGCTATCTGTGAGATCTGCGGAAAATTATTATATAAAAACTATATTTAAATTCTGTTGATTTATAAAGTTAATTCATTCAACGATACTAAATCATTTTTCTGATCCCCACAACAAACAAAAATTGAACTCCACAACAAAACCTTAACCTAAAATAAACCCCAACTTTGTACTGTAAAATTTAAACAAAATGGAAAACTTACAGACAAAGAAAATAGTTTTGGTAACAGGAGGTACAGGATTTTTAGGTGTTCATACTATTCTTCAATTATTGCAACAAGGGTATGATGTGAAAACGACTCTTCGTTCACTAGCAAAAAAAGACACCATTCTAAAAGCATTGCAAGAAGGCGGAATTACAGATTTTTCACATCTTTCATTTATTGAAGCCGATCTTACGAGCGACAACAATTGGGATGAAGCTGTAAAAGGTTGTGATTATGTCCTTCATGTGGCATCGCCCTTCCCTGGTCAGGATCCGAAAGACGAAAACGAACTCATCATTCCTGCAAGAGACGGTGCTTTGCGCGTTTTGAAGGCATCGCGTGATGCGGGAGTGAAAAGAGTGGTTTTGACCTCATCTTTTGCGGCGGTCGGTTACAGTAAGAATATTGCAGACCATATTTTCACGGAGGAAGACTGGACGGATGCCAATACAGAACTTCCGGCTTACATCAAATCAAAAACCGTTGCAGAAAAATCTGCCTGGGAATTTATCGAAAAAGAAGGCAACGGCTTGGAGCTGACGGTCATTAATCCTGTAGGGATTTTCGGTCCTGTCATCGGCGGAATCACTTCTGCTTCGTTAGATATTGCTGTTTCAGGGATTCTAAACGGCACGATGAACCAAACTCCGCCTTTCACGATGGGCGTAGTAGATGTGAGAGATGTTGCAGATATTCATATCAAAGCAATGCTTCATCCGAATGCAGCAGGAGAACGTTTTATTGCAACTTCAGACGATGTGATGAGCTTTTACGACGTTGCCGAACTGTTCAAAAAAGAAAGACCGCAATACGCTTCCAACATTCAGAATTTAGAACCTATCGGCAAAGAATTTTACAAAGAAATGTCAAATAAAAAAGCAAAAACCATCTTGAACTGGACTCCAAGAAGCCGTGAAGAAGCTTTATTGGCAAGTGCAGACAGTTTGATGGTAAATCTGTAAATTTGTACGACAAGTCATTGTAAAACCAACAGTTAAACTTTGTCAAACTTAAATCGACATAGGAAAATGGAGCGTTAAGAAGTGAATTCTGTGAACGTTAAAAAAATTCTACTGTTTGAAGCGCGGGACAAATATTGAAATGAAAAAGAGATATTGAATCCGCGTAAGTTTTAGAATTTTTAGAGAACAGAATTCATTTTTAGCGAAAGTTTCCAGGTCTTGACTTTTTGTTTCTTTTGTGTCAAGACAAAAAAAAAATAATTAAAATGAAATTCAACAATATACAATCCTGTCATTTAGGTCCCGAAATTTCACCGGAACAGTTTATTCCTGAGCATTTCTTTTTGTTTTTGCTTAAAGGTTCGATGGTTTCGTACGATGGTTACAGACATTACACAATGAAGCCCGGCGATTATTGTATTACGAGGAAAAATCATTTGGTTCGTTATACAAAATACAAGGAAGACGGAAATTTTGAAAAAGTAATCATTGCTTTTGATGAAGGATTTTTAAAGAAATTTCTGGAACGCCATCCTTATCATGCCGAACCAACGGACAATAACGATTCTTTTCTGTTCATTAATGAAGATAAACTGATCAGGAATTTCATCCAATCCCTGGAACCTTATTATAACGGAACCGAGCAGTTGTTGGATGATACTTTTGTTGATATAAAACGTGAAGAATTATTGATGATTTTACTAAAAAACAATCCTGATCTGAAAGATATTTTCTTCAATTTTAATGTTCCGCATAAAATTGATCTGGAACTGTTTATGAATCATAATTATAAATTCAACATCAGCTTGGAACGTTTTGCTTTTATGACGGGACGAAGTTTATCGACTTTTAAAAGAGAATTTAAAGCAATTTTCAATACCACTCCCGGAAAATGGCTGATGAATAAACGTCTTCAGGAAGCTTATTTTCTTTTGGATAAAGAAAACAAAAAACCGACAGATATTTATGTTGATCTTGGTTTTGAAGACCTCTCGCATTTTTCTTTTGTTTTTAAAAAAGAATACGGAATTGCGCCTTCGGAGCTCAATAAAAAACAGTTCTATAATAATCTTTAATATTTTAATTATTAAATCACTTTAAAGTGTATTAAATAATTTACTATCTTAGTAATCAACAAACTAAAAATAGTAATCAATATGAAAAATTTAAAGAAATTAACGAGAAAAGATTTAGTATTAATTGGTGGTGGTGATACAGCATATGGATTTTGTGATGAAAGCGGCTATTGCCCACCGACATTTCCAAGTAGCGCATCAACATATTGCATCAACGGTATTTGCTACAGAACGACTTCCGGAGGAGGCCCAGGTACAGGATGTCATGAGCCACAAAGATTCTGTCAGGAATGGGAAACCGGATGTGGGTGTGTTTATTAGATAAAAATTTTGTCAGATATCTTGAGAGTGGTTTTTACCGCTCTTTTTTAATATATTAAAATTAAACGATCGTAAGTTTTATAAAAATTATGCATCTTTGAAAAAATTTCAAAACCAACCATGAAAATTTCAACTTATACTTTAATTACTCTACTTTCTCTTCAATTCGTAAATGCTCAAAAACAAACTTATAAATGTGAAAAAATTTATGATGCAATAAAATTGGTAGACGAAAAAAAGTATAATGAAGGAATTGCAATGCTTAAGGAATGTGAAAAAATTGATCCAAAAGCCTACACCTATCCTTATGAAATCGCCCTTGCTTATACCTACCAAGAAGATTATAAAAGTGCAATTTCTCAACTGGAAAAAATAAAAAACTACGATAACATAGAGTCCAATTATTTTGCATTGCTGGGAAATAATTATGACTATTTAAACAAACCAGAAGAGGCAATCAAAATCTATGACGAAGGTCTTAAAAGATTTCCAAATTCCGGAGAACTTTATTTAGAAAAAGGAGTTGTACTTGAGTTTGAAAAAAAATATTCTGAAGCCGTAAAGAGCTATGAAAAAGGAATTCAGGTGGCCCCTAACTATCCTTCAAATTATTACAGAGCTGCAAATCTTTATCTGAATTCTGATAATAAATTAGCTGGATTAATTTATGGTGAGGTATTTCTTAATATAGAAAGAACAACTGATCGTACAAAAGAAATGAGCAAAAAGCTTTATGATTCTTATAAAAATGCTATTATATTTAAAAGTAAAAATGAAAAAGAAATTTCAATTTGTAAGTCTGTAAATATTGATATTAATACATTAGAAAAAGACAAAAAACTCCCCTTTTGTATGATATTTGAAAAAAACTTTATTTTGTCATTATTAGATGAAAACGAATTTAGCCTTGATAATTTATCTTCTATCCGAAGAAAATTTTTAAAGGAATATTTCGCCAAAGACTATAAAGACTATCCGAATATTTTATTAGATTATCAAAAAAAGATGGAAGAAAATAATGTTTTTGAAGCTTACAACCATTATATCTTTCAGATGGGCGATCCTAATGCTTTTAGTACATGGCAAAAAACAAATCAGTCTGCTTACGATAAATTTGTTGATTGGTATACAGATGATAAAAATGTTTTAATATTAAAAAATAACTAGGTTAAATAAATTAATAAGCTCTATCCAACGGTAGAGTTTTTTTTGGCTACATAAAAAGTAGATTCGGCTACACACGATTTTTCAACAATCCTGAACTTTGTTTCAATAAAAATCAAACAAAATGAAAATTATCGTAACGGGTTCGTTAGGAAATATCAGCAAGCCACTGACAAAAGAATTACTAAGTAAAGGACATGACGTTACCGTTATTGATGGTTAAGGAATATTATTAATTGTTTTTTATCTATACTTTATAATAAAAATAAGTCATTTTTAATTTTTCATTAATAATATAACATCAATTTGGTTTTAATAGTAATAAATCAGATAATAACATTCTTTATCACTAATAGTTGATATAATTAATATTTTAGTTACTTTTATAGCGAACTAAATACTAATAATCATTATGAAAAAAACATTTTTGTTTGCTGCTGCATGTTTTCTGTTTCTTACATCATGCAATAATGAAAGCATTCCAACTATGGCTCAGGAAAACCAAACGGCAGAAGCTGTTCAGAATTTTAAACGAGCTGTCATCACTTTCAACAACAACAAAGATCTTCCAATGTTTGAAGAAAGACGCAACAAGAAAGCTCCATTTCCCGAAATGAGCGAACAAAGAAAGGATATTCTGGTTCCTGCCGCAAAACATCTCATCAAATCAACAGGAATAAAAGATGAACAAATTGAAAAAGTGACCAACGGTGACAAAGCAAAGATCATTGCATGGGCGATGGAAGTTTTCCAGAACAACTATTCAAATTCTTCTTTATAATCTTTAAAGCTTTAACAACAAATCAATATGAAAAATATCTCATTATTCCTTTTATTATTAATTGGAACTTTCGCATACGCTCAGATAGGAACCATGACAATCTACAATTTTTCTTCACAACCTGTTAAGTACAGACTTGTAGGTACAAACGATAACAGTTATCCTATCGACTGCCAGCCAATTGTTGAAGGATCTTCTGCATCATTTTTAGCCCCAGCAAGTACAGTTATCTATTCACAATATAATTCAAGTCACCTGCCGGTACCTTCTACAGCCCCAGCTATCAACCAGTGGGCAGTAATTTCTGATGCCATAGGAATTCCCGGTCAGACTTATAACGTATCAGGAGGAACTACTATTCCTCCAGTAATTACATCTATTACATCTTGGCAGTCTATTGACCTGCAGTTCGCCAATGGAGAACATATACATCTTGGAAGAGATTGTGGTTTTGTTAGTAGTAATAACGGGGCTTTCAGCGGCAGTACTCCAAGCAACATCCATGCAACATGGAACTATGTAGGTGCTTCTACCAGTGGGAATGTTGTAGTCTTCATTAATTAAATACCAATCCATATTTCAAGATAATATAAAATCAGATTCTAAATTTTATCTCATCACAAACCTAAAATTACTAATACTATGAAAAAAACATTTTTGCTGGCTGTTGCATGCTTTATTGTCATGACATCATGCAGTAACGAAAACATGCAGACCGTTGCTCAGGAGAACCAGACTGAAGAAGCGGTTAATAATTTCAAACGTGCGATTACTACTGTAAACAATTCTAAAGACCTTCCGGTAACTGATGAAAAATTCAACGCTGAATATCAATCTTTTCAGATGAGTGAGCAGAGAAAAGACCTTCTAATGCCTGCTGCAAAGCATCTCATTAAATCGACAGGAATAAAGGATGAACAAATTGAAAGAACAACTAATGGAGATAAAACAAAGATCATTTTATGGGCGATGGAAATTTTCCAGGATAACTACAAAAAATCTTCTTTATAACCTTTATGTTTAAACAAATCAATATGAAAAAAATCTCATTATTCCTTTTATTATTAATCGGAACTCTAGCATATTCTCAGGCAGGTACAATGACCATTTATAATTTCTCCTCTTCCACTGTTAGTTACAGGCTCGTAGGTTCACAGCTCAATGCTTTGCAAATTGACTGTCAACCGGTCGTTACAGGTTATTCTGCAACGTCATTGGCTCCTTCAAGCACCGTGACTTATCCATCGTATAATACAAGTCATCTGCAAAGTCCTGCTATTAATGAATGGAATGTAATTTCGGAAGAAATAGGTATCCCAAGCCAAACGTACAATGTGGCCGGAGGAGCAACCATCAACCCACCCATAACTACTCTAACAGCCTGGCACACTATTGACCTGAATTTTCCCAACGGCGGATATATCAATCTCGGCATACATTGTGGAGGTGCCGGCACCGGAATATTCAGTGGATCAACCACAGGCAATATCACAGCAACATGGAACATGTTAGGAAACAACGTTATCGTATTTATTAACTAAGATAGATTTCTTACATATATACTATTAGGCAGATTCATTTTTTGAGTCTGTCTTTTTTTATGGAAATTTAAAAACATCAGATCTCAATAGAAATAATTGGATATAATAAACTCTTTTGAATAATAAATCATTCCCCATTCTTAATGATTAATAATTTTCGATTATAAAAAATCTTAGGTAATTATTTCCTTTTCAATTTGTATTTTTAAAACCTAAAAAAATAAGCATGGGATTCTTCGATCTATTCAAGAAAAAAAAGACTACAGAAAATACATCAGTTCAGGAAACAAACCCAACTAATGAAAATATTTCAACACCTCAACAACAAGTACCTAACAATAATGTTTTCCTCCTTGAAATTTTAAAAGATGCCTTGGAAACAAATGGCTATAAAGTTGAGAAACACACACAATATCAAGCTATAATCATAAATTCTGAAATCGAGATTGCAACAGCAATTATCGAAAATCCTAATTATCATCCATCATTAATACATTTGATGATTCTTACCATTCACCCGAAGTATTTTCCTGAAGGAATCGAAGAAAATATTGTAGGAATGGGAAATACTATAGAAGAAAAAGTACAATCTGTCCTGCATAATTATCTTACAACCACTTTTGAACCTATCATAGATAGTCTTACAGATTCTCATAATCCCGAACTTGATTTTGAGGTCAATAATATAACTTGGCACCCAAAATTAGGAAATATGGCATTGCAAGGAGATTGGAGTGATATTACTATTCCCGAAAACGAAGTTTTCTTTCATCTTTTAGAGGATAAAATCATCCAAAAATTGACTAATAATAAACTAAATTGGTTAAAAATTTACATTTCAAAATCTAATGACAAAATTGAAGGAGAATGTTTGTTAAATAATGAATGTTGGAAAGAAGGATTGCAAATTTTAACTAATTATATTCAAAACGTTGAAACGCTAAGTGATTTTATTGGAATAAAACAGTTCATAATGTTTAGAAAATGTGATGCAAGTGAGTAAAACTTTAAACCTTATCATTATTTTACTATTTCTTAGTTTGTTTTCCTGTAAAAAGCAGATTAATCATACTTCTAATTTTGAAAAGGAAATTATTTCAAACGTTTTGAAAAAATTTACTATGATTAATAAAATTTAGAAAAAGTAAGAAAAGTAGACCTTAATGAAGCCCAGAAACAGTTATTTCCAAAAACAAATTCAACATTTAATAAGGAGATTCATAACCTTATAAAACAGTTAGACCTTACCCCCAATGAATTTGGATTATTATATGAAGAACTCATGAAAAAGATGAGATATAATCAATATTATCTAGACAGTCATAATGGAAAAATCTATGAAATCATTAATAATTCTAAGAATTACAGAGAACTTAATTTCACTATAAAAACTTATACAATTGATTATTTTTCTTATAATTTATCATTGTAAATAATCTGAAAATAAAAAACCGCATCTCATGATGCGGTTTCAATATATAAAGTCTAATAAATTAAAACTTCAAATCACCATTCACTTCTCTTACTGCATTAGCAGCTTCAGCGAATTTCAATTGCTCGTCAGCAGTCAATGTGATGTTTACGATTTTTTCTACTCCATTTTTTCCGATGATAGCAGGAACACCAAGACAGATATCATTTTGACCGTATTCACCTTCAAGCATTAATGAACAAGGGATCATTTTCTTTTGATCACAAGCAATTGCCTGAACCATTACAGAAACAGCTGCACCTGGCGCATACCAAGCAGAAGTTCCTAATAATTTAGTAAGAGTTGCACCTCCTACTTTAGTTTCTTCGATTACATATTTTTGTTGCTCGTCGCTAAGGAATTCAGTTACAGGAACACCGTTTCTTGTAGCCTTGCTCAATAGAGGAAGCATACCGGTATCACTGTGAGCAGCGATTACCATTCCATTTACGTCAGAAATTGGAGCTTCTAAAGCTTCAGCCAATCTGTACTGGAATCTTGCAGAATCCAAAGCACCACCCATTCCGATGATCTTGTGCTTAGGAAGACCTGAAGTTTTGTGTACCAAATATGCCATAGTATCCATTGGGTTAGAAACCACAATGATGATAACTTCCGGAGAATGTTTTACCAAGTTTGCAGTAACGTCTTTTACGATTCCTGCATTGATACCGATTAATTCTTCTCTAGTCATTCCAGGTTTTCTAGGAATCCCTGAAGTGATAACCGCTACATGAGAACCTGCAGTTTTGCTGTAATCTCCTGTTGTTCCGGTAATTTTGGTATCGAATCCGTTAAGAGATGCTGTCTGCATCAAATCCATTGCCTTACCTTCCGCAAATCCTTCTTTAATGTCTACTAAAACTACTTCTGAACAGAAGTCTTTCATTGCGATGTATTCTGCACAACTCGCTCCTACAGCGCCTGCACCTACTACAGTTACTTTCATAATGTATACTTATTTAAATTTATTTGTTGTTTAGTTTCAATTTTTTGACTCCCAAATTTAACAATTCCTGAAAAATTGAGCAATCTTTCAGGAATTTATATTATCTACAATGTAAATATTTATATTTTTTGGAAGATCTTAGTTTACGTTCAGTAAAAACGTGTATAACTTTTTAGCCCCTGATAATACTTCGTTATAGTTTTCCTCAGTAACTTCCGTATCTAAAACCTCTTTGAAATTTTTCCACATTGGCCCTGTATTTTCCTGATAGCATCCAAAGAAATTGAACGTTACATTATCGAAACCTTCCGTTTTAGAAAGCTGTTTTGCGATCACATTTCCCCCCAAAGTAGAACCTTCGATTACGTACATTGCTCCTAAAGCCTCATAATCGTTACTGAATTCAAGATCATGAGAAGCATTTTGATTTTCCAATGATAAGCTTTGAAGATCTTTCTCGATAAGAGGAAGTTTTTTTCTTTGATTCAATTGAAGTTTCTCAGAAAATTTATCAGAAAGATTGCTGAATATTTTGTTTTCGGAATGAAGCAACATCAAGTAATTGGTATTGATGATCTTTTTATAATCTTCTAAAGTGAAAGTCTTATTAAAAATTTTTTCAGAATTAAAAAGTTTTTCAGCTGCATCGTGATATTCTGCAGTGTTTTGTTTAAGATATTCAGATACCATAATAAGGTTTTAAAGTTTCTCAAATTTAAGGTTTTTTGAACGTTAAATTGAAAGAAGTTCCATCTTTATTGCTTTCATAATCAACATTTCCTCCAATTCTGTTCATAATCCTGTGAACAATGGAAAGTCCTACTCCATTTCCTTTAAATTTCTTGGCATTATCCATCCTGTTGAAAATTTTAAACATCTTGTGCTTATCCTCTTCAGGAATCCCGATCCCGTTATCTGAAATTTTATAAATAACACTTTCTCCCTCTTCAAATCCTTCAATTTCAACTCTTGGCTGATCCTGTTGTGATGAATATTTTACCGCGTTATTAATGATATTTAAAAATGCCTGATGCATCATTGTTTTATCTGCCAAAACTTCAGGACAGTCTTTAATAATGATCTCAGTTCCCAGACTCTCAAAAGTTATTCTAGCATTGTCTGAGATTTTTCTGATGGTATGAGCCGGATGTAATATTTCAAGCTCAATTTCGCTGTGTTTTGCACGGCTCAGTTGCAGAACATCGTGCATCATTTCAGCCATTCCATCGATTTCTTCGATGATGGAAGTCAGTTTATTTTTATTCTTATCCGTTTTTTCAAAATTGGAAAGCAGCATTTGAGCATTAAGCTTCATCACAGTCAAAGGTGTTCCTAGGTCATGAGAGATGGTGTACGAAAAACTGTCAAGCTCTTCATTTACTTTTCTCAACTGATTATTTAGCTCTTTGATCGCATTGTATTGTTTATGGGAAGTTTCAAGAATCACATCACGAACGGCCTGTACCGCGCTGATGTTCCTTGAACTCCACCTTCTTGAATTTCCTTTAATATTTTCCGTGAAAGTCTGAAAAGAAGTTCTTGGAGAAATAATATGTTTTTCTTCACCGTTTTGCGAGAAAACACCTATTTTCTTTTCGGGATTTCCTGCCCAATTGATATGTTCATCAAACTCTTTTCGGAACCAGATGAGCATTTCGTTTTTACTTCTTTCGATAAAATAAATGATGATTCCTGCTGCATTTTCATTTAAGCCTAATTCATCGCCATATTCCTTAAGGAAGCTACGGTTTACATACATACTTTCCTCGGTATTCTGATGTGCCCAGTTAATAATTTTATTAATTACAGAACGTTCGGCTGTTATACCGTCCTTCACGATATCATCATCTGAAACAATGACCAAACCATCTGCTTCAGGCAATTCTCTGATCTCTTTTTTATTTTCAACCAAAGAATCAAATAAAGTATTATGTTTTAAAAAATCAGATTTCAGATACGCTGATTTTCCATTCAGACCAATACGGTATTCAAGTTCTTTTTTAGATTTAAATGAAGAATAAGCGTTTGAAGCCAAAGCTGTAAAAATCCCTGCCTGTACCCTGTCTTCAAGGTCAATATGTCTCGCCTCAGAATTCTGACAAGTCACCAATCCCCAAAGCTGATCATCAATAATAATAGACACACTGAAACTGGAAGATGCTCCCGAATTTTTGATATACTGCCCATGAATAGGTGACATACCGCGTGACCCCGTAAAAGTAAGGTCTATAATTTCATGAGTTTTACTCAGAATAGGAACCGTTTCGGAATACACATCACTGAAAATTCTTTTCCTTTTCTTCATGTATAATTCCCTTGCCTGTCTCGGAATATCAGATTCTGGATAATGAAGCCCCAAATAACTTTCTAAGTTTTTATTTCTTCTTTCTGCAATTACTTTTCCTGAACCGTCTAACATGAATTTATAAACCATCATTCGGTCATAATTCACAATTTTTGAAAGTGTACTTAATAATTGCTCCCAAATTTCCTGCGCATTATCAATGATGTAAAAATTATCATATTTATTCGAAATACGTTTGTTCGGGTTTTCTAAAACTTCTTCAAACTCAAGAAAAATATCGTTTTTACTTCTGAAAACAGAAAAATGATATTCCTTTTCATCAACGAAAATTTTATCAAAATAGGTTTCGTTTTCTCTTCTTGTAAATTTATTTAATGAATGATAGATGTCAGAATCAATGATACTTTTAAAGCTTTCAGGAAAGTCTGTGATCTTCTTGCCAAAAAGAAATTCAACATTCTCAATATTGAAAATGTTGGAAATATTCTGGCTAAAAAAAGTAATGGAATGAGATTCTACATCGATGCCAATCAGATACCCAAAACTTTGTATATACCCAGGAATATGTATGGGCTCTTCATGACAATCTACAAAATTCATATAATTCTTTAAACTATCAAATATAACGAAATTTTTAAAGCGATATTATTTTGTGGTATCAAATCTTTAAAACGTTAAAGCATCGTTAAATTCGACATTCCTGTATGTAAAGACATCATCAAATTAGCTCAAAAAGCTTTCCATATTTCGCTTTTATATCCCCATTTTATTAATAATATACTAAAAATCTAAAGAATAATGGTTCTAAATTTATCATAACTGATTATTCACATGAATCCCACATTAACAATTGAAAAATTTGTGTTAATTAAACAAAAATTAGTAAATTTATATCACCAAATAAAGAAAACACTTAAATATTAATCGAATATCTCACAACTTCAATTAATTTTTAAGTCAATCAAAAATTACATGATATGAAAAAATTCCCACTTATTTTCTTTCAGGATAAAAGCAAATCTGATTATTAAGATCAAAACACTTCAAATCCCCAGGACTTAATTGTCTTAATAAACAATATTATTTATTAAACACAAACAATATGACCTTTTTTCAATCAAAAAAGAGAAATCTGCTATTTTGTTTTATGCTATTCTGTTTCTCAGCAAATGCACAGATACCGGATTCTACAAAAACCAAACAGGAGGAAGACAATGTAAAATATCCTCAACTTCAGATCAAAGGTCTTTTTCAGGCGCGTTATCTGGTCGGCATGAACAAAGATGTTGATGTAAACGGACTACATCATGCTGATGGTTTGAGAACCAACAATAATTTCATGGTCAAATATATGAGAGTTCAGGTTCGGGCGCAGATCAGCAAACGTACTGAAGTTGTCGCACTGGCCAATTTAGCCGATTTCAAAAATGATCCTAAAAGCAGGGTGTTGGAAAATGCTTATTTAAAATACACTTTCAATCCTAAATTAGCCTTTACTGTTGGACAGTTCAGACCTTGGTTTGGGATTGAGGAAACCTACCCTATCGACATTATCAAATCGTTGGACTGGTCAAACCAATACACAGAATTTGGAAAACTGGGCTGGACAAGCTTCCAAATCGGACTTTCTGCCACAGGACAACTTGAACTAGGTAAAATACCTTTCCAATATGCCGTTTCGGTCGTTAATGGAAACGGTAAAAATCAGGTCAACGACAATGATGACGGAAAACAATATTCTACAAGACTGGTTTTTGGTTTAGCTAAAAAATACAACCTTAATTTAGGTTTAAATGGAGGTATTGGCGAGGTTTTCGGCAAAAAAATATATGCTGTAGGAGTTGATTTCAACTCATTGATGAATTTCGGTTCAAAATGGAGCCTTGACATGCAATTGGAAGGAAAACAGGCGACCAATCATCCTTTATATTTTGCTGTTGCTCCCGAATTAAGACCTGACAATCCTGATGAATATTTGATTCGTGGTGTTTATTTCCTTCCGAATTTAAGATACGAGGTCAATCACAAAAATTTAAGTGCCTTCGAATTGTCATGCCGATATGAATATTTGGACACCAATTTTAGAGTTAATTCAAATCCGAGACAGACGATAACGCCAATGTTCGGTTTGGAATTTTTGAAAAACTATGGCGCCAGAATTCAGCTTGGAGTGCAGTTCGACCGTTACAAACACAGCATTGCAAACACCACACAATACAATAATAATCTATTCATTGTTCAGGTACAGAGCAGATTCTAATTAAAACATTTACGATTATGAAAGAAATTAATATCAAAAATATAGCGATAACCTTTGCCGTTGCGCTCATCATTTGGTTTATTCCTGCTCCGGAAGGTGTTACGGAAAATGCCTGGCATTTATTCGCTATTTTCGCAGCGACAATTTTAGGAATTATTCTGAAAGCTGCTCCGATGGGAACCATGTGTATGATGGCGATTGGATTTACAGCTCTTACTCAGGTTGTAGCTCCCGGAGACGCAGGAAAATCAATTACAAAAGCACTTTCAGGATTTGGAGATAAAGTAATATGGCTGATCGGGATTTCGTTCTTTATTGCAAGAGGATTTATTAAAACAGGTTTAGGAAATAGAATTGCTTTTCTATTCATCAGAATTTTCGGTAAAAGTTCTTTAGGACTCGCTTACGGATTAGGATTGGCAGACGTTTGTCTTGCTCCTGCAATTCCGAGTAACACGGCAAGAGGTGGCGGAATTATTTATCCCATCATGAAATCCATGGCCATCAGTTTTGATTCCGTACCTGAAAAACCTGAAACGCATAGAAAACTCGGTTCATTTTTAACATTAAACAGTTATTACATGAATCTGATTTCTTCTTCCATGTTTTTGACCGGAACAGCAAGTAACCCGATGTGTCAGAAATTCGCAGCCAACTTAGGAATTAATATTACCTGGATGTCTTGGGCTGCTGCCGGTTTTGTACCAGGATTAGTTGCATTTTTTGTCGTTCCTTTGGTTTTATATAAATTGTATCCACCTGAATTGAAAAAAACAGGTGATGCCCCAAAAATGGCTGCCCAAAAGTTAAAAGAAATGGGACCAATTTCTAAAAATGAATGGTTGATGCTGTTGGCTTTCTTCATTTTATTAGCCCTTTGGATCTTTGGAGGAGCCTTATCAATTGATGCTACAACGACTGCTTTTATTGGCTTAACTCTACTTTTATTAACCTCAGTATTGACTTGGGAAGACGTAAAAGCAGAAAAAGGAGCCTGGGACACGATCGTTTGGTTTGCGGTTCTGGTGATGATGGCCAGTTCACTCAACGAACTCGGGTTTATCGGATGGTTCAGTGATCTAATTAAAGCTAAAATAGGTGGATTAAGTTGGTACGTTGCCTTTCCGATGATTATTATTGTTTACTTCTTCAGTCATTATATTTTCGCGAGTGCGACCGCTCACGTTGCAGCAATGTATGCCGCTTTATTAGGAGTTGGAGTTGCCGTAGGAATTCCTCCGATGTTATTGGCGATGATGCTTGGTTTCTTAGGTTCAATTTATGGAGTATTGACGCATTATGGTCATGGTCCGGCTCCGGTTTTCTTCGGAAGTGGATATGTTGATTTAAAAGCCTGGTGGCTCCGCGGTTTGGAAATAGGAATTGTCTTACTCATCATTTATATGGGAGTGGGCGGTCTTTGGATGAAAGTGCTAGGATATTATTAAAACGCGAAAAGATAGAAGTAGGAAGCTAGAGGTTTTGTTAACGCATAGTAGTTTCACTTTTTATAAACTCCCAGCCTCCTACTTCCCACATCCAACCATTAATTAAGATTAAAAATCAAAAAAAATATGCTGTCTACCTTATCAAGAAAAATGCTGATGTGTCTTACAGGTTTATTCCTGGCCTTCTTTCTGTTGATTCATTTCTTGGGAAATCTTCAGCTGTTTTTACCGCAGGAGCAGGCACATTTACAATTTAATGCCTACTCACATTTTTTATCGGGAAATATTGTCATTAAAATCGTTTCCTATATCTTATACACAAGTATCATCCTTCACGCTGTTGACGGATTAATCATTACGTTAAAAAACAAAAAATCTGGCGGACGTTACCAATCCGACAAAAGAGGAAGAGCCAGCAAATGGGAATCTAGAAATATGGGAATTCTAGGAACATTGATCCTAATCTTTCTTGTAATCCATTTTCAGAATTTTTGGTACATCTACAAATTCGGAAATCTACCTTTGGATGAGAACGGAAATAAAGATCTTTACATTCTTGTGGTGACTGTTTTTAAAGAATGGTGGTATGTTATCATCTATGTTCTATCGATGGTTGCTTTATGCTATCATCTTATCCACGGCATACATAGCGCGGTCAGAACGCTAGGATTATTTCATCCAAAGTTTGTTAAATGGTTTAAAACTGTTGGAATAGCGTATTCAATCATCATCAGTATTGGATTTGCCTTAATGCCGATTTATGTATTCTTCACCGCCAATTAAATTGAAAAACTATGATTTTAGATTCAAAAATACCGGAAGGACCATTAGAACAAAAATGGGATAATTATAAAAAGAAAGCGAAACTCGTAAACCCCGCGAACCGAAAAAAACTTGACGTTATTGTCGTAGGAACAGGATTGGCCGGAAGTTCCATCGCTGCATCGTTGGGAGAAATGGGCTATAATGTAAAATCATTTTGCTTTCAGGATAGTCCGAGAAGAGCGCATTCTGTTGCGGCACAAGGTGGTGTCAATGCCGCCAAAAACTATAAAAATGATGGCGATAGCGTTTACAGAATGTTCGTTGATACGTTAAAAGGTGGCGACTTCAGAGCACGCGAAGCCAACGTTTACAGAATGGCCGAATGCTCGTTGAATCTCATTGATCAGGCCGTTGCACAAGGCGTTCCGTTTGGAAGAGAATATGGAGGATATCTGAATAACCGTTCTTTCGGAGGCGTTCAGGTGAGCCGGACTTTTTACGCACGAGGACAAACCGGACAACAATTGCTGTTGGGATCTTACCAGGCTTTGATGCGACAGGTCGGAAAAGGCAGTGTACAATTATTTTCAAGACATGAAATGCTTGATTTAGTCATTATAGAAGGAAAAGCAAGAGGAATTATCGTTAGGAATTTAGACACAGGAGAGATTGAAAGTCATGCCGCCCACGCCGTAGTGTTGGCAACGGGCGGTTATGGCAAAATTTACTATTTATCGACATTGGCGATGGGTTGTAACGGTTCTGCGATTTGGAGAGCTCATAAAAAAGGAGCTTTGATGGCTTCTCCAAGCTGGATTCAGGTGCACCCTACTTCTCTTCCGCAATCCGGAGATTATCAGTCAAAATTAACCTTGATGTCTGAATCTTTACGAAATGACGGAAGAATCTGGGTTCCTTTAAAAGAAAATGAAACCAGAAAAGCTAATGATATCCCGGAAAATGAAAGAGATTATTATTTGGAACGAAGATATCCGGCTTTCGGAAATTTAGCGCCGAGAGATATTTCATCAAGAGCTGCCAAAGAAAGAATTGATGCAGGTTTTGGAATCGGTCCTTTAAAAAATGCGGTGTATCTTGATTTTTCCAAAGCGATTAACGAACAAGGGAAAGAAAAAATTCAGGAGAAATATGGAAATTTATTTGATATGTATCTTAAAATTACAGGATATGATGCCTATCAGGAGCCCATGATGATCTCTCCTTCTGCGCACTTTTCGATGGGTGGACTTTGGGTTGATTATGAATTAATGACAACAATTCCCGGATTATTTGCTTTAGGTGAAGCTAATTTTGCCGATCACGGAGCCAATCGATTGGGTGCGAATTCTTTACTTCAAGCCTCTGTTGATGGCTATTTTATTGCCCCTTACACGATTGCTAATTATTTATCCAATGAAATTCACACCGGTAAAATTTCAACGGGAGATCCAGCATTTAAAAAAGCAGAAAATGAAGTTAAAAATCAGATTAATGGCTTTATTAAGATTAATGGAACAAAAACTGTTGATCATTTCCATAAAACATTAGGAAAATTGCTTTATGATTATTGTGGTTTAGCCCGAAATAAAGAAGGTTTAGAATTTGCTATCGAAGAAATACGAAAACTGAAACAAGAATTTTATAATGACGTGAAAGTTTCCGGACAAGGTGACACGATGAATACCGAGCTGGAAAAAGCAGGTCGTGTCGCTGATTATTTTGAAATTGGTGAACTTATGTGCTACGACGCTTTAACGAGAAATGAATCTTGTGGCGCGCATTTCCGTGAAGAATACCAAACTGCGGATGGAGAAGCATTAAGAAATGACTCAGAATTTCAATTCATTTCAACCTGGGCTTGGAAAGGTGAAAATAATGAGCCTGAATTGATTAAAGAACCTTTGATTTTCGAAGAAATACAGCCAACCGTAAGAAGTTATAAATAAAATTTTGATAAAAAGTATCTTTTTTAACCACGAAAGATTTTAACACATTAGATATTTTAAGTTTAATATAAAACTTTTTAAATTTTATGTGACTTATGTGTTAAAATTCACAATAGTTTAATTACTACCCAAATACAGAAATTATGGATTTACACCTTAAAATATGGAGACAGAAAGACCATCAGAGCGAAGGAAAATTGGTGAATTATGATTTAACAGCATTAAATCCTCACATGTCTTTTCTGGAAATGCTGGACACCTTAAATGAGAAATTAATCGTTAAAGGCGATGAACCTGTGGAATTCGATCACGATTGCCGAGAAGGAATCTGCGGACAATGCGGAATGATGATTAACGGATTAGCGCACGGTCCTCTAAAAAACACAACAACATGCCAGCTTCATTTACGTTCTTTCAAAGATGGCGAAACTGTTTTGATTGAACCTTTTCGTGCTGAAGCGTTTCCAGTAAAAAAAGATTTAAAAGTGGATCGTTCTGCGTTTGACAGAATTATTTCTTCAGGTGGTTTTGTATCGATTAATACCGGTCAGGCTCCCGATGCAACGGCAATTCCGATCACTCATCAAATTGCAGAAGAAGCTTTTGATTCCGCGGCGTGTATTGGTTGTGGAGCGTGTGTTGCAACCTGTAAAAATGCCAGTGCAGCGTTATTTACCTCTGCAAAGATCACGCACATGGTTTTGCTTCCACAAGGAAAAGAAGAAAGGAGTAACCGTGTTTTAAATATGGTCAAACAGATGGATGCTGAACATTTCGGTCACTGCTCCAACACCGAAGCCTGTGAAGTAGAATGCCCGCAAGGAATTTCTGTGTTGAATATCGCTAGAATGAATTATGAATACAACAGAGCTCTATTTTTAAGGAAGAAATAGCTTAATAAATTTTAAATTAAATAGAAAAAGGGCAAAATAAATTTACCCTTTTAATATATGCTTCGTTTTAAACTTCTTTATCGAAATATAACATGTAGTACTTCCCTTTTTCATCTTCTCCGGTAGCCAATTTCTGGCGGTCTCCGTGGATATAGATGTGGAAGTTTTTATCTAATTTAATGATACTCTTGAAATGTCTCTGCGTCTTTTTAACAGCCGCTTCACTGATCGGAAATTCTTCCGCAATATTGATCTGCATATCTTGTTCGTAATCTGTTTTAAAATTATTAAAACTTTCGATCACATGTTCATCTCCTAAAACTTCAGCTGCAAACTCATCTAATTTAAATTCTTCTTTTTCTTTAAAGAAATTAATTGATTTATTTAAGAAATCTGCCTGATCTGCTTTAGAAACTTCAAATTCCTGCGGAAGTTGTTTGGTGATATAATCTTTGTACACCATCAACGCTTCCTGCGTGTGGAAATATTCGTCATCACGTTGTTTTACCTTTAAAAAATCCTCAAACCAGTAATACATATCTCCATTTTTGTTGTTATCAACTACAGAAAGTACATATCCGGTTTCTTTGTGATTATTGTAGATCAAAGCAGCTTTATCAATTTTTGACAAACCAATTCCCAAGTCTTTTTCAATTTCAAAACTGTCGCCTTGAGGAGCTATTTTTAAGAATGGTTCTCTTTTTTCAGTTTTAAAAATCCCGATCTTATCTACTTTTTCATCACCTTCTCTATCGTCTTCAAAATAAACGATAAATAATTCACCGCCCATAACTCTTGGGTTTTCAGCTGCTTCAAAAAGGTGTTTGGCGATATTTTCAGCTTCCCAAAGGAACTTGGCTTTATCATCAAAAATTTCAGATACAGAACTGAAAACAGGATTATTCACCAAATAAGTATCACTGTAAAAATTGAACGTTTCCTCAGATTTGAAAGAACCTAAAAAATAATCTTCAAGCGATTCTGCCATTCCTTCTTCCAACTGCAATTCTTCCTGAGAAAGTATTAAAGACTCTCCGTTGATTTTATTTCCTACTCTGTGTACTACTATTTTTGAAAACATCTCTTGATTTTTATGGATTGCAAAGATATTAATAAAATCAAACAATGCCCATCATTTCATTCTGATAAAAACCATATCATTTTGACAGGTTTTTTTGCTTTAAAATTTTAATTAAAAACCAACAATACATTGATTTTAAACATATTAAATAAAATAAACATTCAAAGGAACACAATTGGCATCTACATCATCAAAACATACAAAATGGACTTAAAGACATTAAACAGATTGGATACACTAAGAAGATTGAAAAGTAAAGGACCAAAAACACCAAAATGGTTAAAGCCTTATCACGTTGTATTGATCGCTTTTTTGGTCGTCTTTATTTTTGGTGTTTTCATTAAATTTTTAGATCAAAATCAATAGTAATATGAATTATTTAGAAGCTGCTCAGGAAATTACAGATGTGGTTCCCGACATTCAAAACGAATTGGAAAAGAATACAACTCAAAATTCTTACAGTGTCATCCAGACTTTTACGGATTGTATCAAAAATATGATTCGACAAAACGACAGAAATCTTTTATTTAAAAGCTTACAAAAGATGGATGAGATCTACAAAAACGGCGACATCAAGCTAAGAAATGCAGTAGAAAGCACTTTCATTTATTCTCTGGACAATTTTACCACATTTTGTAATGAGGAATACAGGAAAGCAATTTTTACCCATATTTCTCAGGACTTGCAGAAAATTTATTCAAAACAAATTTATAAACATGGAATGTAAAATTTTCATTACATATTTCAACCATTTTATTACAAAAAGATAAAGTTATGAAAACTAAAATCAGAAAAGAATTCGACTGGAAACAATGGAAAAAGACCAATTCTAGGCACAATATGGAAATATTGGCAACACATATCGCCATCATAATCGGTGTATTTGTTTTTGCGGCCTGCTTATAAGTTTGGTACGGTTTTCGCGGCAATAGAAGTATTCGAAAAATATTAATTATGATGAATGTGCAAATGCAAACTATTAACCAAAAAATGGCTGTAGAGTATTTAAAATTTTTCTATCCACCAATCAGAACTGAGATCACTCAATTAGCAAAACAAAATAATTTCGCCGGAGTAATGCAGGCGACCATCAACTATCTAAAAGATCTTTTATCAGAGTCTAAGATTAACATCATTGGACATCATATTAAATTGATGGAATTCATTTACAAAAAAGGAAATTCTTATGTAAAAGATATGATTGAAAACCTTTTTGTAAGATCTTTTGAAAGCTTTAAAAAGCACACTAAAATCCAATATTGGAATGATCTTTACAATTATATGCCTGTAAAATTTCAGGAAATATATGTAGACCAGCAAAAGAAAGACGAAATATTCTTTGGTAAATAAAAATTAGATTTAAAACTCCCTAAACGTTTTGTTTGGGGAGTTTTTTATATTTATACAATGAAAATAAAAATTGCTTTTCTTCTTGTCTTTCAAATATATTTTATTAGCGCTCAGCTTTCTAAAAAGGTAATAGAATTAGCAAAACCATTAGATACTATTAATTATGCTGAATCTTCGCACATAGGTATTGGCGGGGAAGCAAGTGAAATTTATAATTATTTCAAAAAACTATCTAAAACAGCCAATAAAGATGAGCTGTACTTCTTTGCATAGAATGGAAGCAATTCGTTAAGATTCTATTCGAGTCTAGAACTTTTTAAAAGAAACAGATAAAATTGACAAAAATAAAAATAAGATCGTACTATTTATAAGGGGTATGAACTCTTTTTAAGATGAGATGAATGTTTAAAAAAGTATTACTACAAAAAAATTGTAGTAATACTAAAAAAAAATATACAATATTCAGATCTATGTATTTTGTTAATATACTCTGAGCAACGAATCCTTTCAATAGCTGAAATTTTCTGAATTGTTTCTATCATTATCATGAAATTTTCTTCCAAAAATTCAATAATCCATTGCAGGCAGTACCTGTTAAATCAAAACTGCTGGGAATTTCGTCCCATTTACTCCAATAAGTAGCCAAACGTGTTCCTATAGGAGTTTTATCAAGCTGTCCTTTTACATACTCTGAATAGTCATAATATAAATCCCTGTCCGGCAGCACCGTATCATCGATTAAACATGAGGTATCTATATTTTCATAAAAAGAATTAAAAAAGTAGAATGCATCATAATCCAAAAAAGAGATTTCATTGATATTAGAATGTATAAATTCTACATTCGTAATTTTATGCCTGTCAGCTATTTTTTTTGATATTTTGGTAAGAGAGGCTCTTTGCTCGACCCCAAAAAACATCCCTTTGGTAGAAGCCGCTCCGACCAGACAGAATTTTCCGGCACCTGCACCAATATCCAATACTTTACTATTCGGCTCTTCGGCGAGGTATTCGGCTGCCATTCTGGCAATAGCAATGGGTGTCCAGTGACGATTTGCTAATTCTTTTATATGACTGGGATACAGTTCATTAAAAGTACTGTCTTTAACATCAATATTTAATTTGAGTTGTTCAAAAATCATTGGGTAAGTTCAATATATTCTTCATAATTTAAAAATTCGCCTTTACTGATATCTGCTGAAATGCTTAAAAACCAATAGCTATACGGATCTGTGTTGATATGAGAAGGTTTTTTATTCAAAATAGTATTCACAGCTATAATTTCACATTCACAAGGAGAAATAAGAGGAAAAGTTTTATTAATTCCATAAACCGCACCCCATGAAACCGCTTCTTTTATCTTGCCTTCCGCATTGAATTCAACAAGGTCAATCTCTCCTATTTCCTTCTGAGCGAAATCAGTGATACCTATGCAAAAATCATACAATCCAATTTTTCTCATCCATAAATGGTTTTTTGTATAGTAAAGGTTTTTAGGAGTTAACATATTAATCGGAACTTTTTTTTATGAAAGGTGTTCTTACAATAATCGCCTTGACAGGTTTGTTTCTGATATTAATGAAAATTTCATCCCCGATATTTGAATATTCTGTAGAAATATATCCCATACCTATCGCTTTTTTTAATGTAGGCGACATAGTACTGGAGGTAACAACTCCAATCACTTCACGGTTTAAATTCCAAATTTCGTAACCATGACGCGGAATGCCTTTATCCTCTATTTCGAAACCCACCAGTTTTTTGGTGATTCCTTTTTCTTTCTCAATTTTTAAGAAACCACTGTGAACAAAATCTTTCGTAAATTTTGTGATCCACCCCAATCCTGCTTCTAATGGCGAGGTAAAATCATCAATATCATTTCCGTATAAACAAAAACCCATCTCCAAACGCAGTGTATCTCTTGCTGCTAACCCGACAGGTTCTATATTCTCCTCATTTCCTGCCTCAAAAATAGTTTCCCACAAGTGGGCTGCGTATCTGTTTTCTATATATATTTCAAAACCTCCTGCTCCGGTATATCCCGTAGAAGATAGCAAAACATTTGGAATACTGGCAAATTCACCAATTGTAAATGTATAATATTCCAGATCTTTTAATTTGATATCGGTCAGTTTCTGCAGAACCTTTACAGCTTTTGGCCCCTGAACAGCCAATAAAGAAATAGAGTCTGAAATATTGATAATTTCTACACCAAAAGAATTGTTGGAAAGGATCCAGCTCAGATCTTTTTGAATGTTGGAGGCATTAACCACCAACAAATAATCATCCTGCCCAATCATATACACCAGAAGATCATCCACAATTCCGCCTGTATCATTAGGCATACAGCTATACTGTACTTTTCCGGGAATGAGTTTTGAGGCATCATTGGACGTAATTTTCTGAATTAAAGGCAAAGCCCCTTTCCCCTGTATTGAGATCTCTCCCATATGAGAAACATCAAATACCCCTACTCCATTTCTTACAATTTCATGTTCATGGTTCACACCTTTATACTTAACAGGCATTTCATATCCTGCAAAGTCTACCATTTTCCCACCAAGGATATGATGTATCGCGTTGAATGCAGTTTTCTTGGTTTTTATAGTTTGCATACTCTCCTATAAATTTATTAAACATTTATATGTGTCCGATCTCAACAGCCATTCAACATCAAAAATATTCTCAACTTTAATCTTGATCATCCAGCCATCTCCATAAGGATCAGTATTGACCAATTCAGGGTTGCCTTCCAACTTGGGATTGATTTGCAGTATTTCTCCCGCAATAGGCAGAAAGAGGTCCGATACAGTCTTTACAGCTTCAACAGTTCCAAATACTTCATGTTGTTTTAAGTTTTCCCCAAGAGTTTCGATTTCAACATATACAATATCACCTAGCTCATGTGGGGCAAAATCAGTAATTCCTATATACGCTGTATTATTTTCCAATCTTACCCATTCGTGGTCCTCTGTATACAAGAGGTTTTCAGGAATTTTCATTTCTATCGTTCTTTATTTAATTTACTTACTTTGCAGAACAGGACCTCCATTAATAATCTCTTGACCTGCAAAAGACTCAAAATCTTTAAAATTCTCTGTAAACTTTGCTGCAAGACCCAAGGCCATTTCATCATATTTAGATTGGTCTGTCCATGTATTTTTGGGATTTAGGATTTCCGATGGTACTCCATCACATTGTAAAGGTATATGAAGTCCAAACACATCATCCATTGTAAAATCCGCATTCTCGAATTTTTTTTCCAATACTGCAGCAATCATTGCTCTGGTATAAGCCAGTTTTATGCGTTCTCCTGTACCATAAGCTCCTCCGGACCAGCCTGTATTAATAAGCCATACATTTACCTTGTTATCTTTAAGTTTTTTTCCTAACAGTTCAGCATATTTCGTAGGATGAAGAGGGAGAAAAGGTTTCCCAAAGCATGCTGAAAATGTAGTCTGTGGCTCGGTAATTCCAGCTTCAGTTCCGGCTACCTTCGCCGTATATCCTGAAATGAAATGATACATCGCCTGACCTACCGTTAATTTTGAGATAGGAGGCAATACTCCAAACGCATCGCAGGTCAGAAAGAAAATATTATTGGGTATTCCGCCAATAGATGGAAGTATCGCATTGTCTATAAATTCAATTGGGTACGCGGCTCTAGTGTTCTCTGTTACAGAAACGTTTTCATAGTCAACAATGTCAGTCCCTTCCAAAAAACGAATGTTCTCAAGCAGAGTTCCATACCGTATCGCAGAAAATATTTGAGGCTCTTTTTCTCTACTCAGACCGTAACACTTTGCATAACACCCACCTTCAAAATTAAAAACATGATCATCATCCCATCCATGCTCATCATCTCCGATCAGCTTTCTGGATGGATCTGCGGAAAGTGTAGTTTTCCCAGTCCCCGACAGTCCAAAAAATACAGCGGTGTCACCTTCTGTTCCTATATTAGCGGAACAGTGCATCGAAAGTACATTCTTCTCATGAGGGAGTAAATAATTCAATACTGTAAAAATTCCTTTTTTGATCTCACCAGTATAAGCACTTCCTCCTATAAGAATCACTTTTTTTGTAAAATTGATAATCGTAAAATTATGTTGAAGGGTTTTGTCAATCTTCGGATCCGCTTTAAAGCTGGGAGCTGCAAGGATCAACCATTCATGCGTAAATGTTTCCAACTCCTTTTCACTAGGCCTCAAAAACAGATTATTAGCGAATAAACTCTGCCATGGGTTTTCTGTAATAACTCTTATGTTAAGACGGTATTCTGATTTTGCACAGGCATAAACATCCTTAATATAGATATCCTTATAAGACAGATGGCTGGCAACACGGTCATATAGGCGATCAAAATCTTCTGGCAGAAAAGGGTGATTAATTTCTCCCCACCAGATTGAATCTGCGGTTTTTTCATCCTTAACAACATATTTGTCTTTAGGAGAGCGCCCCGTAAACTCACCTGTATCACAGGCCAGTGCTCCTGAGCTAGCTATAATCCCTTCACCATTTCTTAAAGTCTGGGATATTAACTGAGGGGCTGATAAATTCCAAAAAAATTCTTTAGTAGGTACAATGCCGATATTCTTTAAGTGATCAATATACTCCATCTCAAAATCAGTATTATTTATTATTTCAGCAAAAGTAGACTGTTTATTAGGAATTTATAATGATCTATCTCTCTATAAAATTTGATTTAAGTCAAGTTTCACTTAGCTTAAAATAGCGTATTTTTGTAACAAGCTATGATTTCAAAATTTCTTTTCAATAACCAATATCTCTTTGACGAGCTTCCCCAGTATGATAAGGAGATGCTCAAAGCAACGATGCAGAATAAGAATTACCGGAAAAACGAAGCTATTTTCACCGACGGAACAATGCCCAGCGGTATTTTTTACTTAAAAACAGGTAAAGTAAAGAAATATAAAGTGGATAATGACGGCAGAGAGCAAATCATCTATATTTATAATACCGGAGAATTTTTTGGGTATTCCGCTATTTTAAGTAACGAATCTTATGGAGACACTACACAGGCTATCGAAAGTTCTGTCATTGCTTTTATATCAAAAGAGGATTTTTTAAAGATCCTTGATCAATCAGTTGTGTTTTCAAGACTGCTTTTAAAAAGTTTGAGTCATGAGTTCAGTGTGATGGCCAATCTGATGACCGTTCTTTCCCAGCGCACGGTAAGAGAAAGGGTGGCACTCAGTTTACTGATTTTGCACAAAAAATATAAATTGAATGATACAGAAGATACTGCGTTTATTACCCTCTCCCGAACAGACTTAGCAAATATGGCAGGAACGGCTAATGAAACTTTGGCACGTATACTTCATGATTTCAGGCAGGAGGATCTTATCCGCATGGAAGGACGTAAAATACAACTGCTCAATATTAATCAGCTTACTCACATAGCAAATTTTTATTAATGCCCACCATTTTCAATTAAATGATACTAATACAATATTTGTTAGCTAAATATCCTTATTTTCTATAGGATTATTAATCACATAGTTTTGATTGGGTAAAACATTTAATGGCATTAAAAAAGTACTGTATCTAAATTGGCATAATATTCTTATTCTATAAAAAAAATAATAGTATGAATACAATAAAAAAATTAGGTTTATTAGCGCTAACTGGATTATTTGTTTTTTCTTGTGCGCCACAATTAAAATCTAACGGAAATCATGGACTTCCACCTGGACAAGTAAAAAAAATAACCGGAGCAAAATCTGCTAAACAATATGCACCTGGTCAATATAAAAAAAATAAATAATAGCTAATATTTTACTTGAGCAAAATTTCATTTACGTTTTCTGGATTTGTGCAGACACCATATTAATCACATGAAAATCAGTGAATTAATTTTTTTAAAAATTATAAAAGTAATTAAAGTTAAGAGATATAAAACGTTGTTCAATTAAACAACGTTTTATATTAACTATGAAATAAATTTATCTTAAAATATTATCGGAATTTTATGAAATAATTAAAATAAAAATTAGTATTTGTCTATCTGACATGAATACAATCCTATACTATATCGCTATATTTATTGATATTCACTCCAAAGAAATAGTCTTCCAATGCAGCTATTCCATAGTGATAGTTCCCAAAAACATATTCTCAATACAACAATTCCAATCATAGAACCACTGATTTTCGCAGAAACGGCTTCCAAAATTCTTAAAATAGTAAAAATTCATTTATTGTTATTTTATTATCATTTTTTTCATCTATATATTTGCTTCACCTTTAAATGATAAGATTTGTATAAAAATATTATTCTCTTAATCTTGATTTTTATTTTTTTTAAAGTTTCCAGTCAGAAATATAATATCCAATTATACAACACAGATAACGGGCTTCCACAAAACAGTGTAAAAGATATTATAAAAGATAGATATGGATTTATATGGCTAACCACTGAAAATGGAATTGTAAGATATGATGGAATTAATTTTTTAGTTTATAAGAATTTTCCATTAAACAGTCAGCGCTTCACTTATTTCTATGGTTCTACTAAAAAGGATAGTATTTTCACTAATGGTGACTATGGCAATACAATTCTATTGAATGAAAAAAAGCCTGTAATATTTAAAAATCATAAAAACAATCAAAATTTTATTTCTCACGAAAATAGTGATTACCTACTGTATTGTTCCAATTACAATTATGGTGCTTCTCCAGACATCAACTATTACATAAAGCTACAAAAAGGAATGTATTATATAAAAGAAAATTCTTTGTTATATAAGCCCTATCTAGCAAAAAAAAAGGAAAATCTTGCAATAAAAGTATTCTACAAAAATATTATCAGAATTTTCGCAATTGATGAGTCTATATTTTATTTAGATTTTAAAAATCATAAAGTAAATCAGATAGAAAAAGGAAAAATTATCAATAATTATAATATTCCACTACTTACCGATATCAAAAGTAAAATTTTTTGGAGCCAAATCAATAATCAAGTTTTTATTCTTAATGAAAATACTCTTTATACCTGTTATTACAAAAGCGGACAGCTGAAAATAATCAAGCTAATCCAAATGAATGACGATATAAGTAAAGATAACCTGAGCAGCATCTACTACGATAATTTTTACAAAAAACTATATCTTGGGAGTAGTACAGAGGGACTTCAAATCATAAATTTTTCAGAATTCTCTACTACTAAAAATAACTCATCGCCATCCGTATTTTATTCCACCCTACCTTATAATAACAATTCAGTAATATCTCCTATTGGTGAGGTTTATGATAGAAATGGACTGGTAAAAAACTTTCATTTTAAAGATGCTATTTTCTTTTTCATGACTTATGATGAAAAAGAAAATATTATTGTTAGAAAAGAAGGAGATGCAATAATGTATAAAAAAGAAAAATCTTACACCGATCTTGCTTCTATCCCGATAAAGGATTTTTTTTTAACAGATTTTTTCTTCGACGAAAATAAATACTATGCACTGATTGTAAAACCTAAAAAAAAAGGTACAAAAGGCTATTCCGGAATACTTGCTGTATATAAAGGGAAATCATTTTCTTCAATAGATAAAAAAATCATTTTTAATGATGAGCCTACAAAATTTATCCGTCTTGACCAGAATAATATCTTGGTTGGAACTATAAAAGGTTTGTACAAAGTATCACTGAAAACAAATAAAATATACAATCTAAATGCCAAAAAAGATATATCCGTCCGTAATATCATAAAATCTAAAAATGGGCATTTTTGGATAACAACGATAGGAAAAGGTTTCTATCTGCTCAGAGGAAACCGACTGATTAAAATGCCTTATGATATTAATGGCAACATTTCATCATCACATACAATTTTGGAAGATATGAATGGTTTTTTTTGGATACCTACCAATAATGGGCTCTATAAAACATTAGAAAGCCAACTTTTAAAATATGCTGATGATCAAAAATATAAAGTAAATTATTATCGATATTCAAAAGATTCAGGTTTTAATACTAATGAATTTAATGGCGGAGGTAATATATCCGGTAATCAGTTAAAAAATGGCGAGTTCGTTCTTCCTTCATTAAATGGTCTGGTTTTCTTTAATCCTCTTAAAGTTAAAAGTTATTATCCCCAAAATATATACATCGAAAGAGCTTTGATTGATAATCGGGAGCTTTATTTTAAAAATAATTTATATATAGATCAGGAGTCTGACCACACTGAAGTATTTATTGATGTTCCCTATTACGCAAGCCCTGATAATATGATAATAGAGGCCAAATTAAACGATACTCCTCAAAAAAAATGGCAGCTTATAGGTAAAGACAGGAAATTCTATATTTCTAATCTGGGATACGGAAATTATACTTTCATTGTAAGAATGCTTGTTAATAACCGTGGAAAATATGTCTATAAAAAAATAAATATTATTATTCCACCTTATTTTTATCAGACTCTTTGGTTTAAAGTGATAGCAGTTTCCATCATGTTATTGCTGTTGAATTTTCTGATAAAATGGAGAATAAGCTTTCTTAAAAAGAAAAATTATGAGTTGGAAGGAATTGTCAACCTTCGCACAAGAAACCTTTCCGACACTGTAGAAAAATTAAAAGCGACAAAAATACAGCTCCATAACGAGATTGAACAACAGAAAAAACTCATTGGTACCATTACCCATGATATTACTACTCCAATAAAATTCATTGCTCTCACCGCAAAAGAAGTGCTGGAAAATAAAGATTTTAATAAGCATCGGGCGGAAAAGATACTTACTTCTATCTATAAATCATCGGATCAGCTGTATAATTTTACAATCACTTTAAAAGAATATGCCGACATCTACAGTCATAGGTCTGATACAACAGAATCTTATTCTCTCTATAAACTTATTGAAGAAAAGATAATATTTTTTAATACCATCGCGGAAAATAATAATACTGTAATTATAAATAATGCAGATCCCTCTTTATGTACGCAGATTAGTAAAAACATACTAGCCGCTATTGTTCATAATCTACTGGATAATTCTGTAAAATACACACAAAATGGCATTATAACAATAAATAATACGATTGAAAATGAGAACACTATATTACTGATAACAGATACAGGTATCGGTATGGATGATCATAAAATAGAATACTACACAAGACTTCAGGATAATATCGAAAGTGAAAAATTATTATTACAAAAATATGGTATGGGGTTGCATCTCGTATTACAATTATTACAAATGATTGAAAGTAAAATTGTTTTTAAAAAAAATGAATCACAGGGAACTTCTTTCAAACTAATTCTAACAAATAAAAAAAATGACTAAATATATTCTTATAGCCGATGATCATGACATTGTACTGGCGGGAACAAGTTTAATTTTAGAATCCAGAATAGAAAATGTAATTATCCATCAGGCTGAAGATTACCCGGAAGCTATTGATAAAATTTCTAAACAAAAATATGATCTTGTTATTTTAGATATCAATATGCCGGAGAGCAAAAATAAAAAAATGATTTCTGAAATTAAAGAGCTTGATCCTACTATAAAAATCCTCATATTTTCTGCCTATGAAGAAGAAATAGCTGTGCAGTATATAAAAGAAGGAGCCAATGGATACCTCAGTAAACTCAGTAAGGTTGATAAAATCTCGGAGGCCGTAAAAAAAATATTCTCCGAGGGCTATTATTATCCATCAAGCATTGTAAACCAGCTTTTACAAACCTCACCCTTGGATTCCATAAAAAATCTTTCAGAAAGGGAATATGAAATTTTTATTTTAATGGTAAAAGGATATGGTAATTTAGAAATCTCAAATACGATGAATATCCAAATGACAACGATTAGCACCTATAAAAAAAGAATCCATAATAAATTAAAAACTAACAACCTTGCAACCCTTATTAAACTTTACGAGACCTATATATCCTAATATGATAAACTAAATGGTCAGAAATTTATTTTATGAAATTATTAAAAACAAAGCCGCTTTGATAATTTAATAAAATAAGCAATTATTTGGATCAATATGTAAAGAGCCATGTAGAAAATTTTCTACATGGCTCTTTCTTTTATTCTACATAGTGTTAATTTTCTTGTAGAAGTATTTCTATAATTTTACATCATTATAAAGTATACATAAAGTGTTCAACTGATATATCCTATATACCATAAACAAAGGATTAATAGATTACCAAACAACTAAAAAACTAATAAATGCACAAACATTTTACAACATTATTAAAAGTAGTAGGATTTCTAACTGCTTCTATTGCTTTTGCACAAACAGGAAATATAGGAGTGAATACTGCAAATCCCGGATCTACAATAGATATTAACGGATCTTTGGCCGCAAATTATACTGCAGTAAATACGACACCTTATAATTTGACTGCAACAGATTTTTACGTTTCGTATAATGGTATATCAAATGCTGTATTTAATCTTCCATCTGCTATAAGTGGTATTGGAAATTTCAAAGGGCGCATATACACAATCAAAAACAATACAAATTTTACAATAACAGTAAATCCCGCAAGTTCAGAGTCTATCAATGGAAACACCAATCTTTCAGTACCTGAAAATCAAAGTGTACAATTGATCAGCACCGGCCTTGCCGGAGCTAGTTCTACATGGGAAATTGTCTCATTGGGCACTTCTTTAACAGCCAATAACGGCCTTACAGCTTTAGGTGGTCAAATGAAGCTTGGCGGTACATTGTCTCAAGCTACAGATATTGCGACAGCGGGAAATAACCTAAGTATAAACGGAACAGGAAAAGTTTTAGTAGGCACAAATATTGTTCCAACAGGCGCTGCAAATGCTAAATTCATTATCGATAATGGTACAACGAACGGTGCTTTACAAATTAAAGACGGCTCACAGCAATTAGGATACGTATTAACCAGTGACGCTAATGGTTTAGCAACTTGGTCATCTACTGTTACTACAGCATTTGCTAATAATTGGACCGCTTATACAGGAACATTGGTCAATCCTTTTACAGGACCAACAGGTGGTGGAGGTTTAGCTACAGGAATATCAGTAACTATCCCGGCCAAAGGTTGGTATTTTTTCCGCAGTGGCCTAGCTATTAATTCCGACTGTAACGATTATGCCTTTTACATTAATGGTATTGGAGATGTTTGGAGAAGCTATTGTGGTTCTAATACAGCAGCTTTTATGTTTCCCAGAGATCAAAATCGGGTATTATACTTCGCAACACCAGGAAACTATGCAATCTTGGCTGGCAAAACTAATGGTATAGTGCCAGTTAGTTTCAATGGTGGTAATCCTGTGTTCTATTTGGATTTTGTAAAGTTTCAAAACTAGTATTTAGATTCATTGCAAGAATGTATACCTAGAGTGGAAAATTTACAGTTCCTGCCAACGGATACTATATGTTCTATCGATCAACACAATTTGATAATGCTGGAGAAACTCTTTGTATGGCTTCCGCAGCAACAGCAGCAGCCGTTAATAGCGATAGTATCTACCAAGTAGTTGATAGTTCTTTTTATGGTTACAAAATCGTTAATTAAATTTTAAACATAATATATAGTTTATTACAATACTGAGATCCCAAGGTTCTAATAACACAATGAAAACAAAAAATATGTAAACCCTCATTTATATGTTTTTAATTAAAAGTAACTATCATAAATTTTGATGGTTATTTTTAATTAAAAAAAATGGCATTTAAAAATATCCATATTGCTTGAAAACTGTAGAGATAATAATTCCAAATAAGTCATATTATGCTAATTTTACAGAATTATCTGCCAATATTTTGAAAAATTCCCCTCTCCTTTTTTTAGGATATTTATGGCAACTCCATTTGAATTTTCACCCTTAATACTTCTTGTGCACACAATCTATTTTGACTGATACTTTGAATAATCTCCTGAATGCGCCATAGAGTTGTATGAATTAATACTGAAAAATTTTAGCGTATTTTGATCTCTTTTACTTCTTTTTTATCCAGATTAGTTTTACTAATAGTAATATTTAATAATCCCCCTTTATAATTGGCTTTTATGTGATCTAAAGTAATATTGTCGGGTAAACGGAAACTGCGGGCAAATGAGGAAGCTGAAAATTCTTTTCTTACATAATTTTCTTTTTCTTCTTTTTTCTCTGCACTGGTTTCAGCACTAATGATCAGTGATCCGTCTTCAACCGCTACTTTGAAATCTTTTTTCTTAAATCCCGGAGCTGAAACTTTCACCTTATAGACACCGTTTTTGTCAATAATGTTAACTGTTGGTTCTAATTTAACCAACTGATTAACACCATCATCATTCTTCCAAAAATCTTCTACCAGAGATTCTAATAATTGAGATTGATCTGATGGATTGGCTTTTTCTAAAGTTTTCATAATACAATTATTTTAAGGTTTATACTCCAAAGGTATAATGTAAATAATTTTTAAATCATGACTGTCGTTGCGTTTTGAAATGATGTTAATCACTTTTTTTCCAGGCATCGAGAATTTCAATTATTGAGGAAATGGCTAATTTTGAGTCTGGAATGATAATATATTTCAATCCGGCATCCTGAATTATTGATACATCCACGGGAACCTGTTCCTGGAAGCTGAATATAAAATATTTGATACCAAAGGATATAAGTTTCAAAATAAGACTATTGGAAACCAGCTTTTCCTGATCAATGATTATGGCAGTATCTTTTGCTTCTGCAAAATGGACTGTCGTTTCACTTAAAGGATCTACTATAATCGTAATTTTATGCTTTTTACGATTAGCCAAAGCAAGAAGCTTTTTATCTTCCTGGCTGATATGATAAACGATGACTTTCATACTGTCTGTTCAATCTTCAAATGTATTGAACAGCATAGAACTTACAAATGCATGAAATCATCATAAAAAGTGATAGAGATTAGTTTTTAAGCTTTTGAAGTCTTAAAACATCAAGTATGGTAATCTTCCCGGCACTTCTATCTATTAAATTTTCTTGTTTAAAATCACTGAGAATTCTGCTTACTGTTTCGATAGCCATTCCAGCCATAGAAGCGAGATTTTCTCTTGAAATTTCAAAATTTTCAGTGTGAGGATGTTTTGTATGAAGTTTAAGTAAAACTTCTGCCATTCTTTTTCTCACAGAAAAATACGCAAGCTGCAATAGCTGCTCTTCATGGGTAATAACATTTTGTGCAAGAATTTTAATAAATTTCTCCGCTACATCAGGATATTTATACAGTAATTGGTCAATTACTTCTCCGGGAACCGAACAAAGTGTAGCATCCTCCAATACCTTAGCCGTCTCTTTATATTCTTTTCCTGCAAATAATGAAGTGAGTCCAAAATATTCTTCCGGACTATAGACTCCTGTCATGAGTTCTTTCCCATCTTCCGTCATTTTTGTTGTTTTCACTGAACCGGATATAATTAAATAGACAGCATTTGCTGCATCACCCTCATAGTATATAATCTGCTTCTTTTTAAAGGACTTCACTTTTCGTTCATCAAAAGCTTTCTTTAGTTCATCAAGTCCGTGTGAACCCTGAAATAAATTTGTCATTTGAGTAAGAATATTGCTGTAAAGGCTTTTCTGACGTTCTTTCTTTTTCAATCGGCTTTCAATAGCACTGAGGAGTTCTATGTCATCAAAAGGTTTGGTAAGATAGTCATCAGCACCCATTTCTATTCCTTTTCGGACTTCTACCCGATCGGTTTTTGCCGTTACAAAAATAAAAGGAATAAGTGCAGTATCCTCTCTCTTGCTTAAAAGATGTAAAACCCCATACCCGTCAAGCTCCGGCATCATAATATCACATAATATCACATCCGGGATATGTTTAATGGCCAGATCTACTCCCTGTTTGCCATTAGAAGCCTGAAATACTTCATAATTGGCAAGCTGAAGAATCTCTGAAGTACTTTCGCGGATATCATCATTATCTTCGATAATCAAGAGGCGTGTTTTTTCCATTGGAACTAAATTGGAGTATTATTAACTGACTTTTTCTGAAATGATAAGGTAAACTCGGTACCTTTACCTGATTTACTTTCAAAAAGGATCCTACCATCCATAAGATTTACATACCGCTGCACAATATTGAGCCCTAACCCAGTTCCGGGAATATTTCCTATATTATGCGCTCTAAAAAATGGCTGAAAAAGACCGGATTGATCTTCTTCAGGTATTCCTATTCCATTATCTTTTACTGAAAACATATATTGATCTTTATTTATTTCTGTAGAGAATTCAATCAACGTATGTTCTCCTGAATATTTTATAGCATTGCTTATTAAATTCATTAAACAATTCCTTAATAAATTTTGATCCAAATTTATTTCACTCTCTGATCCTGTATGCTGATAAATAATAATTTGGTCCTCTTTGGTTATGAGTTGCATTTCTTCCGTAAGTTCTTCTGAAAATTTAACAATATCAAATGAGTCATATTGAGGTTTTACAATCCCTGTATCCAATTTTTCTAAGGAAAGAAAATCATTGAGAATGGAATTCAAACTGGCAATTGCATTTTTTATCTTATGAAGATGTTTTAATATTTGGATATTGTCTGAAGTTTGAAGATATTTTTCAATAAGTACGGCAGAAAGCTGCATAGAACTTAAAGGAGTACGAAATTCGTGCGATGCCATTGAAACAAAACGGCTTTTCATCCGATTGAGTTGTTTCTCTTTTTCCAAGGCCATACTAGCCTCTTCTTTTGCTTTTTCCAATTCATGAAGTATTTTTTTTAGGGATTTTGTTCTATTCTCTACCAATTCTTCCAGCTCGCCGGCGTATTTTTTAAGAGATTCTTCCGCTTCTTTTTCTTTAGAAAGATCGTGTATAAAACCTGTATAGATCACCCTATCCTGATATTGCACTTCGCTTACAGCAAGCCTGAAAGGAAATTGTGTACCATCTTTTCTCAAGCCCCTAACTTCCCTTCCTTTTCCAATGATTTTCTTTTCTCCAGTATCCTGATAATGAATAAGGTAACCATCATGCCTGCCTTTATCGGGTTCCGGCATCAGTACTGAAATATTTTTATCTACTAACTCTTCTTCTTTATACCCAAATATTTTTAGCGCAGAGGGATTCAGACTTTCTATTCTGCCTCTGTTATCAATGGTTATAATACCATCAATCGCTGTTTCTATAATAGCATGCAAAAGTTTAGTATTTTCCATAATCCATATCTTAAACCATTATTTAAAGTTATGAATTTTAGTACACTAAAGGCATCTGAATGTGAAAGAATGTTAAAATATTAAACTTTTATTAATTATTATCAATAAACAATATTTAAAAAAAAATGAAATTTCATTTAAAAAAACAGCTGATCAATTTCCGGAATGATTAATAGTGGAATTTCTAACTCAACAGCCTGTCTTGCAGCATGACTGCTTTTAGTAAATCTTTCGAGAAAACTCCTGTGGTCATGTCCCATTGCCAAAATATCAATCTCTTTATTTTTCAGGATATCTAAACCGTAATCTATATTTTCGCTGTAAATACAGTTATAACAAACTTTACCATCAAGAGCCTTTAAAAAGACTTCTTTTTTATGTTCATAAGAAGTATCCTGAATCACATCATTATTGCTCTGAATAATGTGAGTAATTAAAAGTTCGGCATCAAAGTATTGGGCAAACATAATCAATGATTGAGCTATTTTTATATCTTTTTTATTCAGATCTGTTGCAAAAGCGATCTTTTTTATTCCCTTATATTTATGGTTTTGAGGAATTAGAAGGAGCGGATGTTGTGTATTTTCAATCATTTTAAGACTGTTGCTTCCAAAAATAAACCGGGCAAGCATCCCATCTCCCTGCATCCCCATTACAATAAGCAATGTTTTATTATTGTCTGCTGTATTATTTATTAACTGCACAGCATCACCTCCCTCGCAAGAGTAATATATAGACGGATGATAAGGAAAAGCCTCATCTCCCCATAAAGTTTTCTCTTTATCTTCAAGTACTTTTACCAATTTTTTCATCTCCTTACTGTTTTCATCCTGTAAAGCCGGATATTCATATAAGGCCCACGCAGTCTGTCCAAGCATAGGACTATCAACCGGCAGTGCAAAGGCATGGCACAAATTAATATTACATTTTAGCTCATTAGCCAGATGAAGTGCATACAATGCAGCATTTTTTGCGGGCTTTGAATAGTCTATAGGTACTACAATCGTTCTCATAATTCTATTATTTATCTTGGTTAAATTTATTTTCGAGTGAATCATCAAAATGGTAAATGTCTTTATACAGTACAGGTTTTCCATCTTTTATCAGGCAGGTCAGATAAGTAATAATGATGGGAACCGGTTGCTTTAAAACAAAATCTTTTCTTTGGTACTCAGCCATTGCATTTTCTAAAACAGGAATCTTATGTTCCGAATGATCATATTTTAATATGAGAGATGCGAGCTCTTTGGCATTTTCAACACGAATGCACCCGTGACTCAAAGCTCTATCATCTTTTTTAAACAATTGTTTCTGAGAAGTATCATGAAGATATACTCCATAAGAGTTATCAAATCTAAAAACCACTGCTCCCAGTGCATTATCACATCCGGACGATTGTCTTACACTATATCTGTGAGGATTTTGGCGGATCTCTTTTAGTTTTGACGAAGTTATTTCAACTTCATTACCTTGTTTATTGTAAACTGAATAATGATGATCTTCCAGATACCTGCTGTTTTTTAAAATTTTTGGAAGCATTTCTTTTATAAATATACTTTGGGGAACTCTCCAGTCAGGGGCTGTTGTAAAATAAGTAACACTGCTTTCCAGGACCGGAGTTTTGGTAGTAGGTTTTCCTATAATTACTTTGAAATCAAATACACTGTCTTTCTGGTGAAATTCTAATGTATAGGAAGGAATATTGACTAATATATACGCTTGATCTCTTGTATTGATCCATCGCAGGCGTTCCATATTGATAACAATCTTTTCAATTTCAGGTTGAGGAGCCAAGCAATCGTTTTCTTCATAGAGTCCATTTAAATAATTTTGAAGGTCTGTATAAGCTTTAATCTTAGGCTGAACTTCAAGGATCACCTTAAGAAAATCTGTCTGCTGTTTTGCAAATAGTAATACTTCCTCTGAGCGAAATCCATTAATATCCTTAGTATCAATATATGCCGAGTTGTATGAAGGATTGTATTTTCCAAAATGCAGATTATTAATAAACGTTATTAAGGCATCTGTCATCAGAATATCGAACACAGCTAACTCTTTTTGATTTATTCCTACAGGAGTATCTCTCAATTTTCTTAATTTCTGAAGAGAAATTGCTTCCCAATGATAATCAGATAAAGTGAGTCCGAATCGGTAGGAATACGTCAGTAACAACATTGCTAGTTCAGGTTGATCTGACTTCTGTTTATCATTTATCCAAGCATATTCATAGTCATTTTTGGTATAAAACTGAATGATTGATTTTGGGTAATGCAGCTTAGAGAGAGTAACGCTATCTTTAAGTGAAGAAGCAATCTCATTAGTCATTTTCAAATCCTGAGCCCGGGTGATAATTGCACAGCAAAGAATAATTGTGAAGGTCAAAAAAGCTTTCATGAGTAATAATTTAGCAGTGTAAATTTCCAAATTACTGCCTTGCTAAATAATGACTACTATCACTAAAAATAATGATTCCAGCTATAATTTAAGTTTCATCAAAGCTCTCCAAAAACTTAATATAAAAAGCTTGAATCTTGTATAAAGGGTTGAATTGAAGAACTGACCAACATCACTAGGGTTCCATTAAGATACTTTAGGGTATTCTAAAGAGCCCTTTTTAGTTAAGTTTCATTGTCCTGAATTTATTGCTTTTAAATAATGACTTTGATTATTTAAAAATATGATATTACTAAATATCCTAATTTTTCCTTTTCCTTTTTACATATTTATAAATCTCAAACCATAAAACAGAAAGAGTTGCAATGAAAACAGCCATCCCCAATTCGCTTATACTAAGCGCCGTTACTTTAAAGAATAGAGAAATAGGTTTTACATATAATATGACTAAAAGCATCATCATGACTGAGGCAGAAATGCCAATAAGTAAAGGATTACGGTTTCTAAAACTTTCCAGCACACTATAAAAGAATGACCGGTTGACAAAGCTCAGTAATATATTGGCAAAGATTAAGGTACTGAATACCATTGCCCTTGTCTTTTCTTCACTACCACCCTGCTGAACTGTAAACTGATACGCAAATAGAACTCCTAGGGTGATTATCACCCCTTGTACAATACTGATTCCCAGTTCATTTAAACTTAAAAAAGTGTCTCCAATAGCTCTTGGAGGCTGTTTCATAGTGTTTTTTTCCATTGGTTCATTTTCATAAACAATAGAACAAGTTGGTCCCATGACTAACTCGAGGAATATGATGTGAACGGGGGTAAATATGTGTGGAAATACCCATCCTAAAAATAAAGGTAAAGACACCGTCAGAATAATCGGAATATGGATGGAAATAATATATTGGATCGCCTTTTTAATATTGGTATAAATTCTTCTACCTGCAGCAATTGCAACAATCAGTTTTTCTAAATCATCATTAGTAATTACCAGCGCTGCAGCTGATTTAGCGATTTCGGTTCCTTTATTTCCCATTGCTACACCAATGTGGGCAGCTTTTAATGCTGGGCCATCGTTTACACCATCTCCAAGCATGGCTACCACTTCACCTTTCTTTTTCAGGGCATTTACTACCGCAAGTTTGGCATCTGGAAACATTCTGGTAAACAAAACTGTACGTTCTGAAAGTTCCATTAGCTTTTCTTCAGAATGGACTATAATATTACTACCATTGATTGCAGGAGCATCATTTTTAATTCCAGCCTGAAGCGCAATTGCATTCGTTGTATCTTCATTATCGCCAGTAATGACTTTTACCTTAATTCCTGCATCATAAACACTTTGAAATACCTCTTTTATCCCTTTTTTTGGGGGATCATAAAACACAGTCAGCCCTAAAAATTCAAAATCAAAATTCTGTTGGCTTTTTGGAAAGCTGTTTCCATCAAAATGGGACTTAGCAACTCCCAAAACACGATAACCTTGCTGTCCAAATGTTTTGACAATATCTCTTATCTTATTTTTTTCCGCCTCTGAAAGATTAGAAACGCTAAGAATAGCTTCGGGAGCTCCTTTAGTAGCGATGATTCTGTCTTTATTTGTATTTTCAAAAAGATGGGTCATCATTGGAGGCTTCCCTTCAAGCGGATATTCATGAAACATCCTGTATTCTTTTCTTATATCATTGTTTTGAGTCTGTTCATACGTTTTGTGTAAAGTGATTTCCATAGGGTCAAAAGGGACTGGCTCACTGCTCCACATTGCATAATCAATCAGTTCTTTCAATTCGTCAGACTCAAATTCCTTTTCTTCATAAATCCTGTCGGAATGGTAATCATACAAATGTTGAAGCTTCATTGAGTTCTCAGTAATGGTTCCTGTTTTATCGGTACAGATAACCGTCGTACTTCCCAGGGTTTCTACAATACTGCTCCGCTTAATAATAATTCCCTGACGCATCAGTTTCCACGCACCCAAAGCCATAAAAGTTGTAAAGGCTACAGGAATTTCTTCAGGCAATACTGACATTGCCAGTGTTAATCCACTAAGTAGACTCGTAACCAGATCTCCGGTTTTAATATAGCTGAAGATGCAAACCATCAAAAAAATAACGATACCGATAACTGCCATCCATTGTACAAACTTCCGAATCTGGATCTGCAATGGCGAAATTTCTTCTTTTATATTCAGTATTGATTCTCCAATTTTACCAACACGTGTTTCTTTTCCTATTTTATCTACTTTAAAAACAGCCAACCCCGAAACCGTAACTGTTCCGCTATAAACAAGATTATCCTCAGATTTGTTATCTTTAAAAACTGAAAAACTTTCGCCGGTAAGAGAAGATTCATTCACGGAAAAATCATTACTGTGTACAATTACTCCATCAGCATTGATAATCCTTCCTTCCTCGGTGATGCATAAATCACCTACAACAATTTCATGTGTCGGAATTTCTACTGCCTTTGAGTTTCTGATAACCGTACTTAAAGGTTCGTTGAGTTTCTCAAGTTCCTCTAAAGCTTTCTTACTGCGGTTATCCTGATAAAAAGAAATAGCTGTCACCGCCAAAATTGCTACAAACATAAAAGCAGCCTCACCATAATCTCCCACAATCACATAAATGAGGGAAATAATGATAAGCAAAATAAGCATAGGTTCTTTTAAAATATCAATAAGCAAATCAAACCATGTATTCTTACGTATATTCTCCAAGCGATTATATCCATATTGTTTTCTGGAAGTTTCTACTTCATCTTTTGTAAGACCTCTAAGACCTTCAGGTAAGTTGTAAGACATATCAAATAAATAGGTTATCTAAAAATAAACAATTATTTATATACAAATTGAATTTCCATGCCTGACCAGTATCAGGTTTCATCGTGATACTGATCATAGTATATTCTGGAACGTTTCCGGAATTTTGAATGATCAATTAAGATATAATGAAAACAAATGCCGAACTACAAAAAAAGGTTCTCTTCTGCTTTTCTAAATAATAAAGACCTTCATTATAAGTTCCAACCTCAAGTAAAACTTTAGCAATATAAATACAGCTAGTCACTTTTCCTTTTAAATAATTGTTTTTTTCAAAGATCTTGAGGGTGTTGTTTGCTTTTTTCGGTGATTCACTAAACTTTATTTCTTTAAAGTTTTTGAAGAAATTTTCAAGTATTAAGTCTATTTATTTCTCATTATTTGCTTTCGCATGAAAAAATGATATATTTATAAAAATAATATATATACAACTTCATATTTTATATGAATAAAAGTATTATTGGCTACCTCAATATTTTTCACCCTGAAAATCTAATCCCAAGTTGAAAGAAGATTCATTAAGGTACAGATAACTGCTGCATTGAAAAATTCCTATTTTCTATCAGTGAATTTGGTACTGCTATCCGAACACTTGTTGTAGGAAAATCTCCCGCGCCATAGTTCATTGTTAAATAAACACGGTCTCCCGCATTCAAATGGACGATGCAATTAACATTAATCGGTGTATTACCCAGCTGAGCGATAACATCCATAATGTTTCCTCTGTTTCCACCTATTATATTAGAGATTGCCGTACCATTTTTGGTGATATTGAGGTTAATTCCGGTCCACTGGGAAGTACCGGATAAGGCTCCCACACTACCGAAATAGGCATAGCCTTCTATTTTGTAAACACCTGATTCCAATATCTGCCAGTAATCCCCTGCATCATTCCATGTTACTGATCCGCCCTGATTGACAATCATATCACCTAATGCAAAAGGAACAATCTGGGGGATGCTGTTATTAAAATTTGTGAAAGCAGTTCCAGTGTATGTTACCTGGTCAGTAGCTCCAAGTGCAGCAATAGTTGATGTGGTTTTATCAATAAAGGTAGATAATTCCCAGGTTGTTCCAGAAACAGTACCTCGGCTAATCAACATAGCATATCCAGCTGGATTTAGTTTAAAATTAGCCACTCCAGAACCTGTCTGGTTATCAATAAGCTCTGTCCCGTTGGCTGCGATAGTAAGCTGTGCACTGCCGGTATTTTTAATGTAATAGACCCTTCCTTGTATATTTCCGGCTGCCGGTGCAGCAGCAGTGGCAGCAGGCAAGGTAAATGTAGCGGCTGTACTTCCGTTAAATGCCATGTAATAATCGCTAGCTCCTAATGTCGTCGATGCAGAAGACAATTTATACTGTCCTGCAAAAGATCCATTGACAGTAAGTGTACTTCTTGGTATAGTAGTATTTATTCCAACTTGCGCATGCAATAATGCAGTAAATACGAATGGACTTAAGTAAAGTAATGACTTTTTCATTTTTTTTAATTTTTGTGTGTTTAGAATATTAAATGCCTGAATTGAAAAAATTAATCTTGTGTTATTTTTGAAACTCTTCAATATTACTCTGTTTAAGAAAAAGAGTAGCAGGAGTTTTTAAAGGAATATTTTGGTTTATATTGTTTTTAGAACCTTATTAAGGTATTTGCCTATTTTAAAGTTTGGTCACAATTAGGTAACCGTAATTATCACTTCCATTGGGTTGATTCATAAAACATGACTGGGTACTGTAGCTGTCTCCTCCTGCATAGTTAACAAATAAGGCCACTTTTTCATTCGCAGCAGTACTTTGATAAGCTACAACAAGCTTTTGTGGATTTGCATAAGCATAACTACTAGTATTAATTCCTCCCGACGCATTTCTTCGGGCTATTGCATAATCCCTGGAAATTGTATTAGTAGAATAAACAGAACTTCCGCTACCAGCAGTTGCAAATAGTGTATTTATAGCAATTTGCCCGGTATTGGAAGATGTTGTTGATAACCCATTACAGTATGCGGTTTGATACATCTCAAAAAGATAAACACCAAGTTCAGGGATTGTTAAATAGCTTATATTACTTACAGACTGTGCATTGACAGTTCCTGAGGTATCTGTTCCGAATCCAAAACCCACTGTATTGCCTTGGACATCTGTCCCGGCCGGAAAAGGTATATTGGTGTAAACATTGGTATTGTAAAGCGAAAAATTACCGAAAGACAAACTCCGTTTAAAATAAAAGTATTGAGTTGATGTAGGTTTAACTTTAGCTGCTCCCGCATCATCAACGGCCAGCGGACTATATGGAGATGACAAAACAGGTAAATTTTCGTGCTTTATATCGGTTTTTACATGCAATAAATCAGTAGGTGAAGAAGTTCCTATATTAATACCGGTATTTCCGTTATTGTGAATTTTGAATAATTCCGAATTATCTGAATTATTAATTCTTAAAGCTTTAGTACCCAACGTATTTCCATTTGAAACAATATCTAAAGCCGCTGAAGGATTACCTATATTAATCCCCATTTGTCCCCACGCCTCAGTACAAACTGAAATGAGAGCTATAAAAAATATTCTTTTCATCATTATTGAATCATAATTTAGAAATATTCATTGTTATTTTATTGGATAAGCCGGCAGGTGTGGCTAATGAGCAAACATTTGAAGTAAAAGTATCTCCAAAACCATAATTTACAAAAAGTGCTATTTTTTCGTTTGCTGCCGTTGTTTCAAATACTAAAAAAACAGTGTGGGGAATTGCAAAATTGTAAGGACCAGCAATTACAGTACCTGTGTCATTTCTTCTGGGTAAACCATTATAGCGTACGACTGCCTGCCTGTTGTAACTGGTACTTGCAGAATTTGCCTTGAATAAAGCCGTTCCTATTCCCAGCATGTTACTTGATGAGTCTGCAGGGCTTCCGGTACAGGAAGTATAATAATTTAAATTTATTTTGTAAATACCAGGATCCGGAAATGAGATATACCTTACATTTGAGGATGAAATGGCAGTACTGTTTACATTTAAAGTAGCTGAAGTATCGGTACCAAATCCAGCAATGATGGTATTAGTAACAGATTGGGCAGAAGTAAGTGGAATACTGGTATAAACTCCCGTATCTGAAAGTGGAAAACTAGATGTTGTAACGGTTGATGCCATCTCCATATAAAGATATTTGGTAGGTTCCGGGACATATGTCCCAACTGTTCCATCACTCTTTATAGCCAGAGGAGATACACTTCCGGAAACAACGGGAAGATTCTCATACCTTATACTTCCGTTAGTATGCAGCTTTGCCGTGGGATTAGTAATATTGACTCCAACATTTCCGTTGTCAAGAACAGTAAAAATTTCTGCTCCACTGGAGTTGTTTACTTCAAGTGCTTTAGTTGCATTTGTGTTTCCTTTAGATTTAATATCTAAAGTAGCTGTGGGATTAATTTCATTAATACCTACTTGCGCAAGTACAAATACTGACATCAGTACACTTGTAAAAAATATTATTTTTTTCATTCTATGCTGTTTTTAGGGTTAGTAAAAATAAGGGTGACATTCTAGAAAATAAACAGTATGGTCTAAATTCTATCGTATAAAATATCTTTTATGCGACATATATCGAAGACAGAAAACATACCTTCGTTCATAAGATAAATGACCGGGATACAGTAAAATTTTTTTTTTTCATCGCATTACATAATAAGTTAGTGTTTATCAAATTTTATAACAAATAGCTGTTCTGAATGAACGTAAATAGAATGCTGTTTGCTTAAAATTCTCGTAACAAATCTATAATAATGCTTTAAAAAAATTCACACTGCATTTGCACTGCACTATGTAACAAATTAATTAACAGTGTTTTAAAATAACATCTCTTTGTTTGAGTTTTTAATATTTTAGTTTAAATAAAAGAATTCATTAGTGTTCCATAACCCATTTATTAAAATCTATATCTCCGGAAAGGTTTAACTTTTTCCGTAATCGATATTTTTTCGATTCAACAGTCCTTAATGAAATATGGTCATACTCCGCTATTTCTTTATTAGAAAAGTTTAATTTTATAAAAGCACATAATCTCATATCATTTAAGGTCAGATTATGATATTTTGAAGTAAGATTATGATAAAATTCTGGATGTAATTCTTTAAACCTGTTCATGAAAGAAGGATCAGAATTTCTAGCAAGATGAATCAACTCTTCATATGTATTATCCAATTTTCGTTTAAATTCTTCTACCTTCTGGCTTATTAAATCATCTTTTAGTTTCTGCCGGGTTTTATACCTATTATAAATAAGGTAAATTACAATACCGCTGATAAAAATAATAGTGAAAATAATGTAATAAAGATTACGATGAGCTCTTTTCTCATTTTCTTCCTGCTCAGTAAGCATTTTTTCGATAACAGTATTAACTGCTGCATCCTTTTCTTTTTGTAAACTATCATTCAATTTAGAATATTTTGATAAATATTCATTTTCCATATCAAGGTCATTAAGTCCCTTATATGCTTCCGCAATTAATTTATAGGATTCTAATTCTCTTCTTCTTAGCTTGGCTTTTTGAGTAATTTTTAAAGAATTCAAGAGATAGTCCAGAGCTTTACCATAATTCCGTTTCTCTATGTTTAATCTGCCAAAAGCCCGCAAAACATTGGCTTTACCCTCAAGAGGAATCTGCTTTGTGAACAGTAAATTGTTAGCCTTATTAATGTAATATTCCGCAGAATCAATATTATGGTCTTTGTAATGCCTTTCTGCAATAGTAATGTATAGCATAGGCATTGGAGACCTCATGCACTTATGTTCAGTACTATATACAGAATCCATCATACCCAGAAATTCAAAACTTGATCTTTTCCAGTCATAAATAGAATAAAGTCTTTTTTCCCGTTCTTTCGTGTTTTTGATTTTTTTTGCAAACTCCAAAGCGATATCAAAGTACTTGATGGAATGTTCATATAATCCCAATGAATAATAGTTTTGACCATAAGTATTATGTAAATACGCCTGCAGCCCGTCATCCTCATTTTTACTAAGCTTCATTGAAGCTATTTCAATAAATTTCAAACTTTCCTGGTTTCTTTTCATTGCATTAAGAACATTGGCAATATTGATATACCCCCTTATTTCACCCTTACTATAGTCTATGTTTTTACTTTTTTCAATAAATTCTCTCTCTTGCACAACCACTCCATTGAAATTACCTGCCCTTAACAGCCTATTAAAGGTATTGATTTGCATACTATCAATTTCATTGACTGTGGATTGGGCTTTAAATTCAAAAACAAAAAAAAGCAGAATAGAAAGAAGTACTTTGTCTAAATTTATTTTTTTAATGATTGAGCGATCTATCTTTTTGAGTAGACGTTGTTTCATAAACATTACATTTTTAAAAGGAGCAGACATATAATGAAATATGTAAATCTACTTAATTAATATGTAAATAAAATACAATGAAAATAGTTTTTTAATTAATTATTTACAACAATACATACGTATATGTAAATATAAATCACCACAATTATAAAGCTGCATAAAATGAAAGATATTTAGCAGATCATTCTCTTCATATTATTCATTAATACAATCTAAAAGTGAATATTTAATGAGTCTAATGAGTAATTAATAGGTTTTTGTATCTTCTTTATTACTGTTCCTCTTTCAATCTCTTAGTCCTTATCAAATATCAAATTTTCTATTTATAGAAGTTTGTCTGTTTGGTTACCACATCCGAATGACTCTGCAACTACATGAAGTAGACATTTATTCTCTAGTTTCTACTTCATATAGTTGCAGAATTTTCAAACGACATTCTAGAAATCAATGCGGCAGCTTATCTCTGAAATATCCGTACGCCCAGGTTCCGAAAACAGCACTCATCAAAGTAATAATAACAGCAAAAGCTCCTGTTCCGATCTGTGCAAAAAGAGGTCCCGGACAAGCTCCTGTAATGGCCCAGCCAAATCCGAAGATTAAACCTCCGTAAATTTGTCCTTTGTTAAAAGTTTTAGGAGCAATTGAAATTTTTTCTCCATAAATGGTTTTTATTTTGAATTTTTTAATCAGCCAGACAGAAATCATTCCCGTTAGAACTGCACTTCCAATCACTCCGTACATATGAAATGATTGAAAACGGAACATCTCCTGAATTCTGAACCAGCTGATGATCTCGGCTTTTACAAACACGATTCCGAATAAAATTCCTACGATCATGTATTTCAGATTGTGAAGCCATTCGATTCTATGGGTTTCGTTTGTACAAAAATTGTCTTTATTCTGTGTATCTTTTTGTTTTGTCATTGTTGCATCAGTTTAATGTGAAAGAATAATCGGCAGAATGACATTAGCCATTAAAAAACCACCGATCATAAAACAAATTGTTGCCACCAAAGACGGCCATTGAAGATTGGAAAGTCCCATGATAGCGTGTCCACTTGTACATCCTCCTGCATAACGGGTTCCAAAACCGACCAAAAATCCGCCGCCGACCATTGTGATGATACCTTTTAAGGTTAATAGGCTTTTAAAATTCATTAATTGAACAGGAACAAGGTTGCTGTAATCTGTAATTCCATAGGCTGCCAATTCGGTTTTAAGATTTGGACTAACTGCAATTTCTCCCGGATTCATCAGAAAATGGGCCGCAATCATTCCGCCAAAGAAAATTCCGAGGACAAAAAATAAGTTCCATGATTCTTTTTTCCAGTCATATTTGAAAAAATCGATATTAGCCGGAATACATGCTGCGCAGATATGCCGTAATGATGAGCTTATCCCAAAAGATTTATTACCTAAAATCAATAGTATAGGAACGGTAAGACCGATGAGCGGACCTGCAATATACCACGGCCAAGGTTCTTTTATAACATCTAACATTGATTAATTTTTTATTTAAATTGAATTTAACATTTTACTTTGGCAAACAAAATCACTTTTGGGAACACCGGTTTGTAAGATGGCATTAAAGCCTCCTTCAATTTCGGTAAAATTTCTGAAACCTCTTGCCTGAAGAATACTTGCCGCCATCATGCTTCTGTAGCCTCCAGCACAGTGAAGGTAAAAATGTTCCGTCGATTCAATATGGCTAATCCATTCATTGATATAAGCTAAAGGCTTATTGTAGGATTCATCCACGTGCTCTGCCTGGTATTCGCTTTCTTTTCTTACGTCTATCGTTATTACATTTTTATCCTTGATTTCATTTTCAAACTGCTGCGCGGAAATTCTATTTACAGTATCAGTTTCTTTTCCGTTGTTTTTCCAGGCTTTAAAACCGCCATTCAGAAAACCTAAAACATTGTCGAAACCTACTCTACTCAATCTTGTAACCGTTTCTTCCTCGTTGTTTTCATCGGTAATTAATAAAATTGATTGTTTTACATCTACAATCAAAGCTCCGACCCAAGGTGCAAAATCTCCGTCTAGTCCGATATTAATGGATTGAGGAACAAAACCTTTAGCAAACTCGTCATTATTTCTCACATCCAGAATTAAAGCTCCTGAATGTTCTGCTATTTCCTCAAATTCATCAGGAGAAAAAGAACGAAGACCTTTAGATAGCACTTCATCAAAACTATCGTACCCTTTTTTATTCATCGCTACATTCATCCCGAAATAAGCTGGCGGAGTAAGAAGTCCATCTGTAACGGCTTTTATAAAGCTTTCTTTATCTTTTTGGTTGAGCGCATAATTGCTCTTCTTTTGATTTCCTAATGTGTCTACTGTTTCTTTTTGCATATTTTTTCCGCAGGCAGAACCAGCTCCGTGAGCCGGATAAACAATAATTTCATCGCCCAGAGGCATAATTTTTTGGTATAAACTATCGTAAAGAAGTCCTGCCAACTCTTCCTGAGTCATGCTTGCAGCCTTCTGAGCCAAGTCAGGACGACCAACATCTCCCAAAAATAAAGTGTCACCGCTAAAAAGTGCTTTTTCCTTCCCATTTTCATCGATTAATAAAAACGACGAACTTTCCATCGTGTGTCCAGGCGTATGAAGAACTTTAATTTTGATTTTTCCGATTTCAAAGATTTCTCCGTCTTTAGCAATGATAGCTTCAAACTCAGGATTTGCCGTTGGTCCATACACGATTGACGCATTGGTTTTTTTGCTCAGATCTACGTGACCGCTTATAAAATCTGCATGGAAATGGGTTTCAAAAATATATTTTAATTTTACACCATCTTTTTCGAGTCTTTCAATATACGGCTGGGTTTCTCTGATAGGATCAATGATTGCTGCTTCATTTTGAGAAACGATATAATAAGCTCCCTGAGCCAAACATCCTGTATAAATTTGTTCTATTTTCATTTTATTATTTTATATACTGCAAATTTCTATTTTTCATTTTCCTACTACAGCCACTTTTGTTACATAAGAATTGTTAAAGAAAAAGTTCCTTAATGATAATATAAATTCCCATCACCAGAATAAACCATCCGAACCCAGGTTTTAGTTTTTTGCCATCAATTTTTTTGGATAATTGTGCTCCAATGAGGATGCCAGTAATTGCAATTGCAGAGACTGTTCCCAAAAAACTCCATTCGATTTTAAGATGATTCATTGATGAAAAAAATCCGATCAGCGAATTCAAAGAAATAATGACTAGAGAAGTTCCGATAGCAACTTTCATAGGCGTTTTTAACAGATTGACCAATGCTGGAATAATCATAAATCCGCCTCCTGCACCTACCAAACCAGTCAGAATACCAACAATTGAGCCTTCTCCTGCGGCCAAAAGTATTTTGCTTTTTTCAGAATGAACGGTTTCAGTTTTCAATTCTAAACTTTTCTGTATCATTTTATAGGAAGAGACCAACATTAAACCGGCAAAGATTAAGAGTAAAAACATATCTTTGGTAATCACCAAATTGTTGATGTGAAATACTTCGTCAGGAATTAAAGGTAAAAGGTAATTCCGTGTCAGAAAAATGGAAATAATGGACGGGATTCCGAAAACTAAAGCTGTTTTCAGATCAACCAGACCTTTTTTAAAATAAGAAAAAGAACCTACCAAACTGCTGATTCCGACGATGAAAAGGGAATATTCTGTAGCGAGAAAAGCGTCAATACCAAACAAATATACCAGAACAGGAACGGTAAGAATACTGCCGCCACCACCTATTAATCCTAAAGAAATACCTATAAAAACCGATGCTACATATCCAAAAATTTCCATTTTTCAACTTTTATGAAGCAAAAATGGATATATCCGGTAATCTGTACCGCTACTTTTGTTACACAACAAAAGTTAAATAGAATCGGAAAGGGTGATCTTGTTTCTTCCAAGTTTTAGTTTTCCGGAATCTTCCAACTGTTTCAGAAGTCTTGACACTACCACTCTAACTGTACCAAGCTCATTGGCAAGTTGCTCGTGAGTAATGATGATGATCTTTGAATCAGACAGTTTTGATTTTTTATGAAGCAAATGTAATAATCTTTCATCCACTTTTTTGAAGGCAATAGCATTGATAATATCCAGCAATTCTTCAAAACGTTTATGATAAAGCCTAAAAATATAATCCAACCATTCAGGATACTCTTTGATGAAAAGCGAAACTTTTTCCACAGGTAAAAAAAGAATCTCGGACTCTTCTTCTACCTCGGCTTTTACAATGCTTTTTTCATTGTGCATTCCACCAAGGAACGACATAATACAGCTTTCACCTGCTTTTATATAATATAGTAAAATCTCGCGTCCGTCTTCTTCCGTTCTGATGACTTTTAGCAATCCCTTCATCACAATCGGAATGGAACGGATGGATGCATTTTCATCCAAAATGATGTCCCCCTCCTGATACGTTTTCCTGATACCGTTTTGGTAAAGCTTATCGATTAATTCTTGAGAAGAATTGAATTCGGAAGATAATATAGTATGTTCCATTGAAGCAGAATATACAACGAATCTACACTTATTTGTCGAATTGTTATATATGATTTTTAAAGATTTCCTAAACTATTTGAGTTTTATAATATACTCGAACTATTTTCACACCTCCAAATTCAGTTTAAGAAAATCCCTTATATTGCACTGATCGGAATCAGATGGAATCAATAATCTGTCAAGTTTTCTTGTTTCTCCCATATTACGCTAAGCACCTATATTTGAAAGATATATGAACATGTTTTATTAAGAAATTCTAAATCATTAATTTCTAAAAAAGTATTTATTATTTTATTCGGTACAGAATATTCATAAGTGAGAGGTAGAAAGTTTTTATCCCAATCATTTTTTGTAATAAAACCAAATTCATTTTTTAAGAGAATATCTATATATTTTACAAACTCTTGTGAACTTAAATAATATTATTGATCTTTCATTATTGGTGATGTGATGTACAGCAAAGTATCAGAAAATAGAATGAAGCTTTCTTCTCAAAAATGCTTCTTACCTGATCATCATCAAAAGAAAAAATTATTGTAGTGTAAATTGCTGATGTTTTGACAAAGGTGAATACTTTGATATATGATCTCAAATATGATATACCATGCTTATATCAACAATTTGTTCATTGTAATTGATTTACTAAATCGAAAAAGGTTAGCTTAAAATCTAACCTAATTTGGTTATATTTTATTTTTTGATAAAGCTATATAATTTGGCATTGAATTTTTCCAATTCTTAAATGGATGGCTATCTAAAATTGTTTTCTAAAACCAGTAGGTGAAATCCCTGTATGTTTGGTAAAAAATCGAACAAAGTAAGCATCGTCTTCGTAATTCATATGATATGCTATTTCTTTCACACTCATTGTAGTATGTACCAAAAGTCGCTTGCATTCAAGTACAATACGGTTTTTTATAATTTCGTTAGAAGTCTCTTTACTAACTAATCCTATCTTTTTACTTAGATTTTTTGGGGTAATGCAAAGAAGATTCGCATAATCTGCAACAGTATGAAGCGTTTTATAATGCAGTTCTACCAATTTACTGAATTTTCTTAAAAACAGAACATCAGTCTGCTGTTCTTTATCCGATAACTGATGCTGCTGTTTCCAGATACGTGTAGATTTCAAGATAATTAATTTTAACAATGTTCTTAGCATTTCTTCCGTACCGGAATCTTCGTTTTTCAATTCTAACTGAATATCTCGAATGATTTTTTGCATTTCATCCGACTGTTCTTTGTCTAAATTTATAAAGGGTATTTCAAATACATTATTGTACAAAATACCATCACAGGCTACTTCCTGATCGTGAATTTCCACACAATAAAAATCTCTGTTAAAATGCATAAGCTGCCCTCCAATAGTTTCACAAGGCTTTAAAATGACATGAGGATTAATGAATAATAAGGTGTCAGTCCTCATTTCGATCTCCTGAAAATCCACTTGAACAATAGCACCTTGTGGAATAAACAGGACTTTGATATGCTCATTAATTTTTGATAAAGAGTCGTTCTCAATGGAGGCTTTACTGAATTCTAAATTGCCAAATTTTTTGTATGAAAATTCCTTAATCATTTTAGGATCTGAAAGATTATTGTTAATTCTTACTTTACATATTTGCAGCAAAAATAAGAAATTAAAAGGCTCCAATCATCCTAATCTTCGTAGCTTTATTTCGTCTTAATTCTCATTTCTTTCATTCGCAATCCAAATGTTCAAGAAAGGATCAATTATTCCTACTGAAAACCCTAAATAAGATTCTGGTATTAGTTTTATGGTCATTTTCTACACATTTTCCAGTAATGAAGAACTGATCTATTTACAAAAAAATGGGTAAATTCTAACCTTAAAAGTTAAAAATTACCCATTGACAGTTTATTAGCATCCCCCAATGCACCTATTCTAACCTTTTAAAATGAAAAGATATACTTAATTCGCAATAGCCTTTGATAAGTTTTAAGTGAATTCTAGATTATTTCTTGAATACAAGAAGCGGCCTATTCTTCTTAACGATATAAGTGGCAAGCTCAGAAGCTTTAGTTTTACCAATATTCTTTGCGGAGTGATTCTTTCCGGCAGGAACAAAAAGTACATCACCAGCTTTAAGGACAACAGGCTTTTCGCCCTCTAACTCATATTCAAATATGCCTTCGAGCACATAAATAACCTCTTCTCCTGGATGTGAATGCATACCGACAGCTGTCCCTGGCTCTAGGTCTATGCGTGCCTAGATAGTTTCGTATCCTACAGCCTCAATATTATGCCTTTGAAGGTCTGTACGCTTCACGCCGGATTGTTGTGCATCTGCGGTACCTGATATTAATGTTGTAAATAATCCGATTGTTAAAATTAAATTTTTCATGATCTTTAAATATTTGTTTGTTGTTTGATATTACAAATTTGGCTTAATTATTAAGCCCTAACAATGGAAGGCTTTCGCTTTGAATTGTATTTTTTGTCTCTGTTGTTTTTATTCTTTTATAAATGATAAAATGTCTTCATTAATTACATCTGCATTGATTGTTGGCATACCGTGAGAGAAGCCAGGATAAATAATCAGTTTACTGTTTTTTAAAATTTCTGCAGATTTTACTGCTGTGGTCTCATAAGGTACAATCTGATCGTCATCTCCATGAAGAACCAAAACAGGTATTTCCAAACTTTTTAGATCTTCAGTAAAATCCGTCTCAGAAAATACTTTGATACAATCATATTGAGCTTTTATACCGCCCATCATTCCCTGTCTCCACCAATTATCCTGTATCCCCTTCTTGATGGTCGCACCCTCTCTGTTATAGCCATAAAATGGTACTGTAAGATCCTGATAAAATTGTTGTCTGTTGTGAAGCGTACCATGTCGGATATCATCAAATGCTGAAAGAGGAACTCCATTGGGATTATTTGCATCTGCAATCATATAAGGTGTGATCGCACTTATCAAGACTACCTTATTCACTCTACCCTGCCCATATTGCGCTGCATATCTTACAGCTTCACCTCCTCCGGTTGAATGCCCAACATGGATAACATCCTTCAAATTCAAAAATTCAACCAGTTCTGCGACATCTGCTGCATATGTGTCCATATCATTACCCTTATAAGTTTGAGTAGATCTTCCGTGACCTCTTCTGTCGTGGGAAATTACCCTAAAACCTTTATCCAAGAAAAACATCATTTGTGCATCCCAGTCATCAGATGATAATGGCCATCCATGATGAAAAAATATTGGCTGTCCTTCTCCTAGGTCTTTGAAATAAATTTCCGTTCCGTCTTTTACTGTAAACTTGTTCATGTCTTTACTATTTGTTTATTATTAATTGTTTTTGATGTTGCAAAGTTGGGTTAATTTTAATGCCGTATCAATGGATGCTTTTCTCTTTGAATTGTACTTTTTGCCCAATCATATTTTATGAAGATTTAAAACAAAAACAGTTTTTTAAGAATGAAAATCGGTACCACTCAATAATTGAAGAGTTGCAAATGTGTGACGGAAACAGTGAAAAGTAATATTATTTTTAATACCGTCGCTTTCAATCCATTTCTTCAAGGGGTAGAGAAACCCATGATGGGGCAGGCAAATCTTCAAATACTAACCTTTCAGGATTTTAAGGCTCTCCCCATAACTGAAATACTTGAGATGATATTAGAGTATATTTTACTCCCTTAGTTTTTTTCTGAGTAAAGTGTAATATCAGAATCTAAAAAACGAAAAAACCGCCTTAAACAATCGTTTAAAGCGGTTTTATAATATTTAGCTATTTTTGCTAATCAAATTTATTTTACTTCTTCGAAGTCTGCATCCTGTACATCTTCAGCACCCCCTGCATTTGCATTACCTCCAGGGTTTTGAGCTCCTGCTCCTTCTGCCTGTTGTCCTGCTGCATACATTTCTTCTGAAGCTGCCATCCAAGCTGCATCTAAAACTTCTGTTTTAGCTTTTACATCATCACCATTTTTAGCTTCGAAAGCTGTTTTCAATTCTGCGTGAGCAGCTTCGATTGCTGCTTTTTTGTCAGCTGATAATTTATCACCAAACTCTTTCAATTGCTTTTCAGTCTGGAAGATCAATCCGTCAGCTTTATTGAAAATTTCAACTTCTTCTTTTCTCTTCGCATCAGATGCAGAGTTTTCCTGAGCTTCTTTTTTCATTCTTTCGATTTCTTCGTCAGAAAGACCTGAAGAAGCCTGAATTTTGATAGACTGCTCTTTACCTGTACCTTTATCTTTAGCAGAAACGCTAAGGATACCATTCGCATCAATATCGAAAGTTACTTCGATCTGAGGAACTCCTCTTTGTGCTGGTGGAATATCAGTAAGATCAAATCTACCGATCTCTTTATTATCGTTGAACATTGGTCTTTCACCTTGTCCTACTCTGATGCTTACAGCCGGCTGGTTGTCAGAAGCTGTAGAGAATACTTCAGATTTTTTAGTTGGGATCGTAGTGTTTGATTCAATTAATTTAGTGAATACAGAACCCATAGTTTCGATACCTAAAGAAAGTGGAGTAACGTCAAGAAGCAATACATCTGTTACGTCTCCTGTAAGAACTCCTCCTTGGATTGCAGCACCAATTGCTACTACTTCGTCAGGGTTTACTCCTTTAGATGGTTTTTTACCGAAGAATTTTTCAACTTCTTCCTGAATGATAGGGATTCTTGTAGAACCTCCAACCAAGATTACCTCGTCAATATCAGAGATAGAAAGACCTGCATCAGAAAGCGCTTTTTTACAAGGCTCCATAGATCTTCTTACTAAGTCTGCAGCTAACTGCTCGAATTTAGCTTTAGTTAAAGTCTTCACTAAGTGTTTAGGACCTGTAGCTGTAGCTGTGATATATGGTAAGTTGATTTCAGTTTGTGGAGAAGAAGACAATTCAATTTTAGCTTTTTCAGCAGCTTCTTTTAATCTCTGTAATGCGATTGCATCAGATTTTAAATCTACACCTTCTTCAGCTTTGAACTCGTCTGCCATCCAGTTGATAATTACATCATCAAAGTCATCACCTCCTAAGTGTGTATCACCATTTGTAGACAATACTTCGAAAACTCCGTCTCCTAAATCTAGGATAGAAACGTCAAAAGTACCACCTCCAAGGTCATATACAGCGATCTTCTGATCTTTATGAGCCTTATCCATACCGTAAGCCAATGCAGCTGCAGTTGGTTCGTTGATAATTCTTTCTACTGTAAGACCAGCGATTTCTCCTGCTTCTTTAGTAGCCTGTCTTTGTGCATCGTTGAAGTATGCAGGAACAGTGATTACCGCTCTTGTTACTTCTTGTCCAAGATAATCTTCAGCAGTTTTCTTCATTTTCTGAAGCGTCATTGCAGAAATTTCCTGTGGAGTATATTCTCTATCGTCAATTTTAACTTTTACAGTGTCATTCGGACCTTTTACAACTTCGTAAGGTACTCTTGAAATTTCACTTGCATCATCTTTAAAATGAGTTCCAATAAATCTTTTGATAGAATATACTGTCTTTTTTGGATTCGTTACAGCCTGTCTTTTTGCAGGATCTCCTACTTTTCTTTCACCATCTTCTGTAAATGCTACAATAGAAGGTGTTGTTCTTTTACCTTCTGCATTAGGAATTACAACAGCGTCTTTACCTTCCATTACAGCAACGCAAGAGTTTGTTGTTCCTAAGTCAATTCCAATTATTTTACTCATAATATTTATATTTTTTCTATTTTTAATTATTAATTACAATCTCTATTTCTCAATATCTGTACCATATAGTTTTTTGTGACAAATTGACATATTAAAAAATAAAACCCCGATATAATCGAGGTTTAAAAGTAGATAGTAGGAAATTTTTTCACTTTTTTCTAAATAAATTTCATAGAATTAATACATTGTTTGTCATGATAAGTCTTTATCTACTTATTTTTAATATGATGAAAATTAATCAAAGTTTAACCTAGAAAAGTAGTTGAAAAGCATTTGATTTATTATTTTTGATAAATTATAAACTAGAGAATGTCACTACACTTTAATCCGAGAGATATCACATGGCTTGCCTTTAACGAAAGAGTTTTACAGGAAGCGATGGACGAAAATGTGCCTTTACATCTTAGAATCCGTTTTTTGGGGATTTTTTCCAACAATTTAGATGAATTCTTCAGAGTGCGGGTTGCCGGATTAAAGCGTGCCATGGATTTTAAGGAAAAAGTGATCGCCGAATCTTTCTATCAGCCACCTTCCAAGATCCTTCAAAATATCAATGAAATTGTTATTAAACATCAGCAGAATTTCGATAAAACCTGGAAAAAAATTCAGGCTGAAATGGCCGATCAAAAGGTTTTCATTAAAAATTCTAAAAACTTAACGGCAAAACAAAAAGAATTTGTCAGAGAATATTTTGATGATGTTGTGGAAGCCAATGTTATTCCTATTCTTCTTCACGAGAACACGCCAATGCCTTATATGAGAGATAAAAGTCTTTATTTGGGTGTTGCGATGAGGAAAAAAGACTGGCAATATTCCAGTAATTATGCGATCATTGAAATTCCGTCGCGTTTTGTGGGAAGATTTGTATTGCTTCCGACAGAAGATCCTGAGGAGAAAAATGTAATGCTTTTGGAAGATGTAATTACATTCAACTTACCGCATATTTTCTCTTATTTCGGATATGACGAATTTGCAGCGAATGCTTTCAAAGTGACAAAAGATGCCGAAATGGATCTTGATAACGACATCAGAACCAATTTCGCCGAAAAAATAGAAAAAGGAATTAAAAACAGAAGAAAAGGAAAACCTACAAGGTTCGTTTTTGATAAAGATATGGATAAAGCATTGTTGGAATTGCTTATCCGTAAACTGAATTTAACCAAGAAAGACAGCATCATTCCGGGAGGAAAAATTCATAATTTCAAGCATTTCATGGACTTTCCTGATGTTTTTGAATCATATGCAAAACCGGTAGAAAGAACTTCCTTTTCACATCCCGCTTTTGAACATGGCGAGAGAGTGACAGATGTTATTCTTGCAAAAGATATTCTTCTAACTTTTCCTTATCATAAATACAGTCCGGTAATCGATCTTTTGCGTGAGGCAGCAATGGATCCTGATGTAAAATCAATTCAGATCACGGCATACCGTCTCGCAAGCAGTTCAAAAATCATTAATGCATTGATCTACGCTGCTAGAAATGGTAAAGAAGTTACGGTAATGCTTGAACTTCAGGCAAGATTTGATGAAGAATCCAACTTAAAATGGAAGGAAATGCTGGAACCTGAAGGAATCACTGTTTTGGTGGGAATTCCTGATAAAAAAGTTCATGCCAAGCTTTGTATCATTAAGAAAAGAGCACAGAATAAAACGCTTCAATACGGTTTCGTAAGTACAGGAAATTTTAACGAGAAAACAGCTAAAATCTACGGTGATCATTTATTAATGACATCAGACCGTCATGTGATGGCAGATATTAATAAAATTTTTAATGTATTAAAGAAGCACAAAGAAGATTATTTACCTGTTTTGAAAACCTGTAAAAATTTATTGGTCTGTCCACAATTTATGCGTGAGAAGATTGTTCATCACATAGACAAAGAAATTGAAGAAGCCAAAGCAGGACGAAGAGCGGAAATGATTATTAAAGCCAATTCGGTGAGTGACCGTGCTTTAATTACAAAATTATACGAGGCTTCTATGGCCGGTGTTGTCATAAAAATCATTGTAAGAGGTATTTATTGCGCTGTGAATCAGAAAGATTTTAAAGAAAAGATAAAAGCGATCAGCATTGTGGATGAATATCTGGAACACGCCAGAGTCATGTATTTCTACAATAAAGGCGCAGAAGATATGTATATTTCCTCAGCAGACTGGATGACCAGAAACCTTGACTACAGAATTGAAGCTGCAGCCAAAATCACCGATAAAGATCTGAAAAAAGAATTAAAAGAAATTCTCGACATTCAGTTGAGAGATAACGTAAAAGCTCGTATTTTAGACAAAAAATTGAGCAACGAATACATCAGCAATGAAAAAGAAGAATGCCGTTCTCAGATAGAAACTTATAAATATTTAAAAGCTAAAACAAGCAAAAAATGAAGATCGCAGCTATAGACATAGGAAGTAATGCAGCCCGACTTTTAATTAATGAAGTAAAAATCAACAACAATAAGCCTGAATTTATTAAGCTTAATCTTTTGAGAATCCCTCTGAGATTGGGGATGGACGTTTTTACATTAGGAAAGATCGGTGAAGAAAGAGAAAAAATGGTGATCGATTCCATGAAGATTTTCAGTGATCTGATGAAGATTTACAAGGTTGAACATTACAGAGCCTGTGCCACAAGCGCAATGCGTGATGCAGCCAACGGTCAGGAAATCATTGAACATGTAAGGGATGCTTCAGGAATCAATATTGAAATCATTTCCGGAGACGAAGAAGCTACTCTGATCTACGAAAACCATGTTGCAGAAGGTTTAGACAAAGAATTTGCCTATTTATACATTGATGTTGGCGGTGGTTCTACCGAGCTTACGTTCTACGAAAACGGAAAAATGGTATATGAAAAATCATTCAATATCGGAACGATTCGTTTGCTGAATAACCTGGTTACTTTCGAGAACTGGAAAGAAATGAAAGAAGAGATCAAGAACAATATTTCCAGCGAAAAACCTATCGTTGCCATCGGTTCTGGAGGAAATATCAACAAAGTTTTCTCTATGAGCAAAACCAAAGACGGAAGAGCTATGACACTTTCTCATCTTAAAAAGGTATACAAAGAGTTTAACGAACTTTCTGTAGAAGAAAGAATGACAAAACACAATCTTAGAGAAGACAGAGCCGATGTTGTGGCCCATGCATTGAGGATTTTCAATAACGTTATGACATGGTCTGATATCAATCGAATTTTTGTACCTAAAATTTCTGTAGCAGACGGACTTATCCATAATATTTACAGTCAGTTGCACGATAAAAAATAATTAAAAATTCACATATTATAGTAAAACCAGTCATTTTTTGGCTGGTTTTTTTTATAAAGATGTGAAAGTTATTATTATTCATTACCAATTACTCATTATTTATATTTTTAGAAGCTATTTCCCGCTCTCCGCACTCGCTATTTATTAGGTTTCGGCGCGGCGGCTTTGCCGCCGCGCCGAAACCTAATAAATGAGCTCAAACAAATGCTGCGATCGGGGCTAAGGTTTTAGTCGTCATTAGAAATATTCTCCATTGATGATCGAAACTCTCGAAGCCACCACAATAAAAAAAATTTCAACAATAACATATTTTTTGTAATTTCCTTAAAGTAAAAACAAATCCGGAAACGTCATTATTTTATAACATAAAAAATGAGCTCAATCAAAATAATTCTTACAGGTGCTACAGGAATGGTAGGCGAAGGCGTTTTACTGGAATGTCTTGAAAACTACAATATTTCCGAGATCCTAAGTGTAAGCAGAAAACCATCTGGAAAAACACACGCGAAACTAAAAGAGTATTTAGTTCCAAATTTTCTTGCCATTGATGTAAATGATGAAAATTTAAAAGGTTACGATGCCTGTTTTTTCTGCGCCGGAATCAGCAGTGTGGGAATGAATGAAGAAGATTACACCAAGATTACATACGACACAACCTTACATTTTGCCAAAGTGCTTTTAAAACTAAATCCGGAAATGGTTTTCAACTACGTTTCAGGAGCTCATACCGACAAAACAGAAAGCGGAAAGCTCATGTGGGCAAGAGTAAAAGGAAAAACAGAAAACGATTTGAAAAAATTGGGTTTCAAAGATGTCTATAATTTCCGTCCCGGATTTATGAAACCTGTTGACGGACAAGTAAATGTAAAATGGTTTTTCAAACCTGTGATATGGCTCTTCCCTATTCTTTTACCTTCAAAATCGTTAACCTTACATGAAGTCGGCAGAGCGATGATCAATGCTGTGCAAAAAGGATATTCTACATCAGTTTTAGAAATTCAGAACATTAAAAACTTAGCAAAATGAGAGCAATGATAAAAAGGATCATTTTAGTTATTTTCATACTACTGATCATTACGGCAATTTCAGGATTTTTGTATACGCAAAAGCATTCTTTAGAAAACGTATCATCTATAAAAAAGGTAGATCATACCGAAAAAATTGCGAAATAAACTCCAAACTTAGTTTCCACCATTATTAATCACATCCTTAATCTTTTTAAATTTTTATTTAATTTTTATTACGAATTATTAATCATTTCTTAAGATTCTATTAAAACCATTACAGACTAGAAAGTTCATTTTTGCATAAATCTAATTAAGTAAAAATGGTTAACAATTACCTTTTAAAAGGGTCTGCAATTGCCGCATTCTTTCTTCAGGGCGGACTTTTCGGGCAGACACTTATTCACTACTGGAATTTTAATAACAATGCTTCAGCAAACGCGATTACCGCTCCGACTTCCACATTGGTAAACGGTTCTCTTACCGCAGTAACAAGTGGAACAACAGAAGTCGATTTCGCGGGAGGAACCGGACAAAACTTCAATACAGAGAATCTAAATGCCAGAAATGGTGACGTTCCCGGAACGCATTTAAGATATAATTTCCCAATTAACGGAAACTTACAATTCAACCTGCCAACTACCGGATATAACAATGTCGTAGTCAAATTCACGACAAGAAGATCCGGTTCGGGAGCAGGAACACAGACTTGGTCTTATTCAACAAACGGAACAACGTTCATTCCTTATCAGACAGTTTCTCCTCTGGATGCTAATCCGCAATTAATTACTTTCGATTTTTCTGCAATTTCAGGCGTTGCGAACAATCCGAATTTCAAATTAAAAGTTGAATTCTCAACGGGTACAGGAGGAAACGTTGGAAACAACCGTTTTGATAACTTTACCGTAGACGCTGCTGCAACAGGCGGTGCAGACACTACTCCACCCACGGTAGCTTATCTTCCGACAAACAGCACAAATAATGCTTCCACGACTGTAAATCCTACGATTTCTTTTAATGAAAATGTAAGATTAACAGACAATTCCGCGATCAACGATTCTAATGCACAAACTCTTGTAGATTTCCGTCTTGGAAGTTCTACAGGCACACAAGTTCCCTTTACAACTACTTTCAACAACAACAAAATCACAGTAATCCCGACTGCAGGTTTAGTTCCCAATCAGACTTATTATTTGGCTTTAAAACCGAATATGGTAGAAGATACCAGCGATAACGCAGTTACGACAACTACGGCTACAATTTTCACAACAGCAGGAACTTCGATTTCTTTAGATAAAAACTTTATTAAAGTCAATGAAAATGCGGGAAGTTTAGCATTTAAGATTAATATTAACAATCCATCTACCTCAACAGTGAATTTGGTTGTTAAACCTGCACCTTTCAGTACGGCAGACAGTAATGATTTTACTTTAACGAATCAAACGATTAATATTACTCCGTCAACAACAAGTTATACCGTAAATATTCCTATCACTGATGATACATTGGAAGAACAAAGTGCTGAGTATTTCGTTGTAAGCCTTGAAAATCCAGTTGGCGCAACCATTTTAGGAGATAATAATGCTACAGTTTATATTGTTGATAATGACAAGCAGGCTCCGGTTCCTTCTCAACAAATTCAATTAAATTATATTGGAAGTTTTGATCCTTCAGGAAACAGCACAAGTTCTACGGAAATTGTCGTTCACGATCCTACATCTCAAAAATTATTCACAATCAGTTCTCTGACTGATGTTTTTGATATTATTGATTTCAGCAATCCTACTACTCCGGTTGTTACTAAAACCGTGAATATGGCCTCTTACGGAGGAATTACCAGCATCGCCGTAAAAAACGGAATTATTGCAGTTTCTTCACCTAATGCCAACCCGCAACTTAACGGTTCTGTTGTTTTCTTTGATATTAATGGAAACTTTATGAAACAGGTTACGGTTGGAGCTTTACCGGACATGATCACTTTCACTCCGGACGGAACCAAAGTTATTACAGCTAATGAAGGTGAACCAAATGATGCTTACACCGTAGATCCTGAAGGAACAATCAGTATCATTGATATTTCCGGAGGTGTTGGAAATCTTACTCAAACTAATGTTTCAACACTAAATTTTAATGCTTTTGATTCTCAACTTTCGGCTTTAACTGCGACAGGATTAAGAAAAGTAAGAACGAGCAATACGCTTTCTCAAGACTTGGAACCTGAATATGTTACGGTAAGTTCCGACAGTCAGAAAGCTTGGGTTACGCTTCAGGAAAACAATGCTGTTGCAGAAGTTAATTTAGCCACAAAAACCATCACAAGTATTTGGGGATTAGGCAAAAAAGATATGAGCCTTCCTGGAAACGGTTTTGATGCTTCTGATAATAACGGCGAAATTTTGATCGCCAACTGGCCGGTGAAAACCTATTACACTCCTGATGCTGTTCAAAACTTTAAAATAGGAAACACCAATTATATCGTAACCGCCAACGAAGGTGACGAAAAAGACCTTTCCGGTTTCAGTGAAAGAACGACTGTTGGAGCTAATGCTTATACTTTAGATCCAACCATTTTCCCAAATGCAGATATTCTAAAAGCATCTCATAATTTAGGAAGATTCAGAGTTTCAAATGCGACAGGAAATACAGACGGAGATGCAGAATTTGAAGAGATTTCTGCGTTGGGAGCAAGATCATTCTCTATTTTCAATGCAGATACAAAACAGATCGTTTATGACAGCGGTGACAGATTTGAAAGATATATTGCAGCTAATTATCCATTAATTTTTAATGCTGATAACGAAGCAAACGGTGCAAAAAACAGAAGCCGTGCAAAAGGCCCTGAACCGGAAGGTGTAGCGTTAGGAACAATCAACGGTCATACTTACGCATTCATTACTCTGGAAAGAACAGGTGGCGTAATGGTTTACAATATTACAGATCCTAATAATCCTACGTTTACAGATTATAAACATTCTCGTTCTACTTCGGCTTACGGAGGCGACAATGGCCCGGAAGGAATCACCTACATCGCTCCTCAAAATACAACAACAGGAAAAGGCTATGTGATTATTGCCAATGAGATCAGCGGAACTTTGTCGATGTATGAAGTCGCAAATTCTGCAACGTTAGGAACAGGAGAAATAAAAACTGAAAAATCTACCTTTAATATATTCCCGAACCCTGTAGCAAAAGGAAATACCTTATATTTCAACAGAGCTCAAGGCTACGAATTGTACGATATGTCCGGAAAATTAATCGGAAAAGAGAAAAATGCTTTAACAATTGATACTTCCAAACTTTCTACAGGAGTTTACTTGGTAAAAACTTCTGAAGGACAAGTAAAAAGAGTTATTGTAAAATAACATATATTATTTAGTTGATTGCAAAAGGCTTCGGAATTGTTTTCCGGAGCTTTTTTGTTGCTGGGAAATTGATTAGTTTTAGGTTTTGATATTTAAAATGAAAACAGATTTTGAGAGCTTAATCGAAAAAGCCCATAAAGCAAAGACTCAAACCAATTATTGGAATCAGATTATGTTACTCAGACAATTTGTGAATGAAGAAATGATTTTGAGATGTTTTCAATTAATTGATTCATAATAGTTGCAGAAATAAGATATTAATGAAGATTGGCTTGAAGATCTTAAAAAACTGTATAGAAGTATTACAGTAAATACTAATTTTAAATAATTGATTATGTATAATTTAGTGTAAATAAAAAAGACAGGCCTAAAAAACCTGTCTTTAAAAATATCTCAATTTTATTTTTTACTCTACGTTAATTACTTTCTGAATTTCCGGAGCATGTTGTTTAATGGTAGTTTCGACACCTAATTTAAGGGTAGAAAAGTTTAGAGAACATCCGGAACAATTTCCTAAAAGTTTTACATAAACCGAGCTATCTTTCACATCAATAAGCTCAATATCTCCGCCATCTTTATTCAAAAACGGACGAATACTATCTAAAGCCTCCATTACTCTTGTTACAGTATCTTCGTGTGTTATATTTGTTTCCATATTTTTTTCTTCAGTTCAATTCGGTTTTTCAAAGGTATTGAAAATAATTATTTTTTTGCTTTTGGCGAGCATCCTGCCATTGTTGTGATCTTTACCGCTTCTGTTGGAGGAAGATGTTTATTTCTTTCTACCAAGCTTTCAATCATTTTACGGGCAGTTTCTGTATAGATCTCTGCAATTTTAGAGTTTTCCTGTAAAGCTGCCGGTCTTCCGACATCTCCCGCTTCTCTGATGCTTTGAATCAAAGGAATCTCGCCTAATACAGGAATTCCTAGATCATCAGCCAAATATTGTGCACCCTGGTTTCCAAAGATATAATATTTATTGTCAGGCAATTCTTCCGGCGTAAAATACGCCATATTTTCGACTAATCCAAGAACCGGAATATTAATACTTTCCATATTAAACATCGCAATTCCTTTTCTAACGTCAGCCAAAGCCACGTGCTGAGGTGTACTTACAATCACCGCACCCGTTACAGGAACCTCCTGAATGATTGATAAGTGAATATCACCCGTTCCCGGAGGAAGATCAATCAATAAAAAGTCTAATTCTCCCCAAGCTGCATCTCTGATCATTTGGTTTAATGCTTTTGAAGCCATTGGGCCTCTCCATACTACCGCCTGATTTGCTCCTGAGAAATATCCTATTGAAAGCATTTTCACACCATAATTTTCGATAGGTTTCATTAAGCTTTTCCCGTTTACATCTACAGAAACCGGCTTTTGACCTTCTGTATCAAACATTGTAGGAACAGATGGACCGTAAATGTCTGCATCCAATAAACCTACTTTAAAACCCATTTTTGCCAACGTAACTGCAAGGTTTGCAGCAACTGTAGACTTACCAACACCTCCTTTTCCGGAAGCAATGGCAATAATATTTTGAATTCCAGGAATTTGTTTTCCTTTGATCTGACTTTGCTGAATTTCGCTAGGCTCCGGAGAAACTATTTTAAGTTTTAAATTAATCTCTTCTCCAAATTCACTTGCAAAAGCTTGCTTCATTGCTGCTTCAAGCTTCTTTTTTTCGTGCATCGCAGGAGAATGAGCCGTCATGTCGATATAGACATCATTACCCATTACCTGAAAATTAGTCACTAAGTCATCTACTTCTATCTCTTTAAGGAAATCCTGAACCTTTTCTTTCGTCAACATAATATATTGCTATAAATTATTCACAAATTTACGGAAATTTTAGCTATTTAGAATAAGTAAACGCAATGATAGATATTTTCTTTTGTGCAATCAAATTTTGTGGTAATTTAGGGCGATTTTAATTTTTACATGATGAAAAAAATATTAATTGTTCTTTCAGTAATTATTGCTCATAATCTATTTTCGCAAAATTATTCGCAATATGTAAATCCTTTTATTGGAACCGGCGGTCACGGACACACATTTCCGGGTGCTATTGTTCCATTCGGAATGGTACAGCTTTCACCCGATACAAGAGTGGACGGAAGTTGGGACGGTTGCAGTGGATATCATTATTCAGACTCTGTGATCTATGGTTTTTCTCACACGCATCTTAATGGAACCGGTGTTTCTGATTACGGAGACATTATGCTGATGCCTACAATGGGAAATCCAAGTTTGGATAACAAGGAATATTCTTCAAAATTTTCGCATAAAAACGAAAAAGCTTCGGCAGGATTTTATTCCGTTAAATTAGATAAAAACAACATCGATGTTCGACTGACAACAACAAAAAGAGTCGGTTATCACGAATATACTTTCAACAGTGCAGGAAATGCAAACATTATTTTAGACCTCAACCACAGAGATAAATTGCTTGAAGGCGAGGTTAAAATAATTGATGATAAAACAATCGAAGTTTTCCGAAGAAGTGAAGCTTGGGCAACCAACCAATACATTTACGCAAGAATTGAATTCTCAAAACCTATGTTCGAAACAAAAGTACTTGAGGCACATGATTCTCTGCCAAGAGGTACTATACAGCCCAGCAACTTTTATCATGGAACTCAAGTAAAAATCGCTTTTTCCAATAAAGTTAAAAAAGGTGAGAAAATTCTTGTAAAAGTAGCAATTTCACCAACAGGTTATGAAGGTGCAGGAAAAAACATGTTAGCTGAAGGTAAGTCTAATGATTTTGAAACCATCAAAAAACAAGCTATTGCCGATTGGGACAAAGAATTATCAAAAATTGAAGTTAAATCTTCCGATAAAGATAAACTGGCGGTTTTCTACACAGCAATGTATCACGTTTTCACGCAACCGAACATTAATATGGATGTTGACGGAAAATACAGAGGTCGTGACAACAAGTTCTACACGGCAAAAGACTTTAATTATTACTCCGTTTTCTCGCTTTGGGATACTTTCAGAGGAGCACATCCTTTGATGTCTTTAATTGACAGAAAAAGAACGGCAGATTTCATCAATACTTTCATCAAACAATACGAACAGGGCGGAAAACTTCCGGTTTGGGAACTGGCTTCCAACGAAACGGAGTGTATGATCGGTTACCACTCGGTTTCTGTGATTGCAGATGCCATGGCAAAAGGAATTACAGGTTTTGATTATGAAAAAGCATTTCAGGCTTCTAAAAATTCTGCAATGTTGGATATTTTTGGTTTAAATGCATACAAACAAAATAATTATATCGCTATTGATGACGAACATGAAAGTGTTTCTAAAACGGTAGAATATGCTTACGATGACTGGTGTATCGCCCAAATGGCTAAAATTTTAGGCAAAAAAGAAGATTATCAATATTTCATGAAGCGTTCTCAGAACTGGAAAAACCTTTACAATCCAAAGAACGGATTTATGCAGCCTAGAAAAAATGGAAATTGGAACGAGCCATTTGAACCAAGAGAAGTTAATAATAATTATACAGAAGGAAATTCGTGGCATTATTCTTATTCTGTTCAGCAAGATATTCCGGGATTAATTGCGGCTCATGGTGGAAAGGAGAAATTTGAACAATTTATTGATGCTATTTTTGCTGCTCCAAATACAACGACAGGCAGAGAACAGGTTGATATCACAGGGTTGATGGGACAATACGCTCAAGGAAACGAACCGAGTCACCACATTGCTTATTTATACAATTATGTTGATAAGCCGGAAAAAACGGATGCAAAAATCAAATATATCCTTGATAATTTTTACAAAAATACGCCTGATGGTTTAATTGGAAACGAGGATTGCGGACAGATGAGTGCATGGTATATCTTAAGTACAATGGGTATTTATTCCGTAACGCCGGGATTGCCGGAATGGCAGACTACCAAACCTTATTTTGATGAGGTTAAAATTCATCTGGAAGACGGAACAACAAGAACAATCACAAAAAATACAGGCAGAGCTGAGCTTAAAAAATTAGGTTTTGAGAATGCAAAATCATTCAAGGATTATAAGTATGATGAATTAACAGCTACACCAGTCATCAAAGCTGACAGAATTTTCGATTTTTCTACTAAAATTGAGATTACAGCTTTAAACCCGAATGATAAATTGTATTTCATGACCATGGATGAAGGTGATGCGAATGTAAGAAAGACTTTCAAAGTTTACAAAGAACCGTTTACCATCAGTAAAACCACTCAGGTTTCTGCTTATGCTGAAAGAAATGGGGAGAAAAGTTCAATTGTAACAGCCAATTTCAATAGAAGACCGAATAATTGGGACATCACAGTGAATTCTAAACCAACTCCACAATATACAGCCAGCGGAAAATTATCATTAATTGACGGAATCAATGGTGATGTAAATTGGAGAAAAGGCGAATGGCTGGGCTATCAAGGTCAGACTTTTGAAGCAATTATTGATATGAAATCACCTCAACAGATCACAAAATTGTCTTCAACTTACCTTCAGGACAGCAAAGCATGGATCTTGATGCCTAAAAAAGTAGAATATTACGCTTCTATGAATGGAAGAGATTTTATTCTTCTAAAAACGGTTGATAATACGGTTGATCCGAAAGATGAAACAATCCAGACCAAAGATTTCGGAACAGATATTCTTCCAACCGAAGCTCGTTATATAAAAGTAAAAGCTTATCATTTCGGAATTCTTCCTGAGTGGCATCAGGGCGCTGGCGGGCAGGCTTACATCTTTATTGATGAGATTTCTGTGAAATAATTATTAAATTTTATTCTAAATAATAAACCTCTTTCAGCTTGAAAGAGGTTTTGTTTTTTTATTTTGTAATAATCCATACGGATTTAAAACAGTTAGTATTAGCGATGTCATCCTGAGCGAAGTCGAAGGATCTTTAATAGTAATGAAAAAGATTCTTCATTTCGCTGCGCTGCATTCAGAATGACAAACTTTACGCTAAAATTTAATTCATTCTCTCAGACCAATTCAATTCTTCAGGAAGTTCTTTATCCGAGAATTCGATATGAATAACTCTCCTTTTCTTACCATTTGTTGTTCTATTTGAACCATGAAGGATTAGAGGTTTCATGATCATAACTCCGCCTTTTTCTACATCACAGATTTCTTCGGTTTCAATACTCCAATCTATCGTTTCCGGTCTGTAAATTCCTTTTGCGTGAGATTTTGGAACCACTTTTAAAGCTCCATTATTTTCATCCGTATCATCTAAATGAATTCTGATCGTGTAAACATTTTCAAGAATATCCAGAGGTGGCTGAACTGCAAACTGATTCTGTTTAGTCGTCCAAGGTCCGAAATTTGGAAGATTAACTTTTTTATCCACAGAAATTGTCAGATCCTGATGATAAGCAACATACCAATTGGATTTTTCAGGTTTATCAAAATAAATACTTTTTACAGTAAAATATTTTTCACCGAAAATTTCTTTGATGATTGTTTTAATATTTTCATTAAAAATCAAGTCTTTAGCATCAGGAATTTCTTTTAAAAACTGTCTTATGGCAAAAAGATCCTCCGATTTTCTGAAGGTTTCTTTTGAGGTATCTATATTTTCGAGAACGTGAATTATCTTATTAATTTCTTCATCAGAAAAAATATTGTTGATTACCGTGAAACCATTTTCCGTAATTAAATTTTTATGATTTTGTAAATTCATTTAATAAATTTGATTTTTTATTGAATCTATTTAAAATGCAAAGATCGCAAAGATTTTCTTTAAAATTATTGAGAATATTTTTCGTTCGCAAAGGCGTTTCACTCAGCAAAGGTTGGAAAATTACAGAAATTTGCCCTAAAATTTGTCATTCCGGAGGAATCTAAATGCCAATATTAAAATTGCTGTAGAGATCCTTCCAGGATGACAAACCGATTGTTGAATTGATTATGAGATTGCTTCACCTTCGGTTCGCAATGACAAATTTTGAAAGAAGGACAACTACCCTAGCCCCGATTGAAATGAAAATCCTTTTTTGAAAAAAAAGATTGTAATGGAAAGCGGGAATAGCTTCAAATAAAAAATAAATGGTCAATAATGAATCTTTAAAAAATTCACTATTGACCATTCACTTTGCGTAAGCAAAATTGATGTTTTACATATCACCACCGTGATTTTCCAACTGCCCTTCCCATTTTGAAACCGCAGATGTTGCCAAAGCATTTCCTAATACGTTGGTCATACTTCTTCCCATATCACAGAAATGGTCGATTGGCAAGATTAAAGCAATTCCTTCCGGCGGAATTCCAAACATTGAGCAGGTTGCTACGATAATTACTAATGAAGCTCTCGGAACCCCTGCAATACCTTTTGAAGTCAACATTAATACTAAAAGCATAGTAATTTGTTGTCCGATTGTCATTTCAATTCCGTAAATCTGAGCAATGAAAATTGATGCAAATGTCATGTACATCATACTTCCATCCAGATTGAAAGAATATCCTAAAGGTAAAATGAATGATACTACTCTATTATTACACCCGAATCTTTCTAATTCTTCAACCAATTTCGGGAAAACAGCTTCCGAACTCGTTGTTGAAAAAGCGATTAATAAAGGCGCTTTGATTCTTTTTAATAATTCAAAAAGACGGTTTCCTAAGATCAGATATCCAACCAATAATAAAACCAGCCAAAGAATTGCTAATGCAAAGAAAAAGTCTCTTAAATAAATGGCGTACACTTTAAAAATTTCGAAACCATTGGTTGCGACGACAGCTGCGATAGCTCCTAAAACGCCAAGCGGTGCAAACCACATGATGTAGCCTACCATTTTCAGGATTCCGTGCGCTACAATGTCGAATAATTTAATAACAGGTTGAGAATATTCCTCGCCCATATTTGCTAAAGCAACCCCGAACATGATCGAGAATACTACAATTTGTAATACTTCGTTTGTTGCAAAAGCTTCAAATATACTTTTAGGAATTACGTGTTTTACAAAATCTTCCATTGAAAAACCTTTACTGCTTTTCAATAATTCTTCGGCAGATGCCGCATCCTGAATTGGAAGTTTGGTTACATGTCCCGGTTCCAGCCAATTTACCAATATCAAACCAATAAAAAGAGAGATCAGGGATGCCGAAATAAACCACAACATCGCTTTTGTTCCTACTCTTCCGATCATTTTGATGTCGCTCATTTTTGCAATTCCGACTACCAATGTTGTGAAAACCAACGGAGCAATGATCATCTGTACCAATCTGATGAAAACTGTCCCAAGAAGTTTTATGTTTTTAGAAAAAGGTTCTGCGCTTTCCGGATATTGCAAATGCACAAATCCACCAATACCCACACCAATAATAAGCGCAACGATAATTGCTATAAAAAGTTTATTTTGTCCTTTCATAAAATAGTTCAAGTTTCGCAAATATAATAGTTTTTAAGTTGGCACAGGATTTTTATTAAGACTGTAATAATTTTATGTTAAATTAACAATACATTAAAATTAATAGCCTGATTTATAAAATATTGTAAAAAAAGTTGGAAATATTTATTTAATTTTTATCTGTTTGGTATAAATTTTATTATTACATTTGATTGTATTAACAACATTAATAAATATACAACTATGAAAAAAACTATCGCAATGGCTGCATTGGCTATGGCAGTATCTTTCGGAGCTATTTCTTGTAAAAAGAAAGTTTCTGATGCAGACCTTCAGACTCAAGCTACAACAATCGTAACATCTAATCCGAACGCTTCTGTTGAAGTAAAAGAGGGTGTTGCTCACTTAAGCGGAACTTTCGCAGATCAAGCTTCTAAAGATGCAATGATTGCTCAATTAAAAGCTGTAAAAGGTGTAAAAGAAGTAATGGATATGTCTACTATTGCAGCTCCAATGCCCGCTACTCCTGCAGTTGAAACGACTTCAGCGGTAGATCCTGCAGCTCAGAAGAAAGTTCAGGACGCTGTTAAAGATTTCCCATCTGTAAAAGTTGAAGTTGTAAACGGTGAATTAACGCTTACAGGAAATGTTTCTTCTCTACAGGCTAGAAAAATCAAAGAATCTGTAGATGCTTTGAAAGTTGGAAAAGTAAATTATAACTATACAGTAAAATAATTAGAAATGAGCACATTACAAGATAAATATTCAAGCGTAGTTTCTGCAGCTCAGTCAGCAGGAATTTCAGGTCTTCAAGTTCAGGAACAAGATGGAATCCTTTATGTTTCAGGAAGCGCTACAAACACAGCTGCAAAAGATGCTGTTTGGAATGCTCTAGGAGCAATTGATTCTACTTATTCTGCATCAGATATCAACATCGATGTACAGGTTTCTGGTCTTGCTGCTGGTGCGGCTCTTACTGTTGCAACAGAAGATTCTAACCTAAACATCAGACAAGAGCCTTCTACGGAAGCTGCTGTTGTTGGTAAAGCTGCAAAAGGTTCTAACGTAACTTTGATCGAGCAGACTTCTGATGATTGGTGGAAAGTAAAAAATGCTGATGGACAGGAAGGTTATGCTTATTCAAGATATTTGAAAGCTTAAAAAATAAGTTTAACTCTATTTAACGTATAAACATCCCATTACAGGGATGTTTTTTTTTATTTTTGTGCCTTTAATAAAAACACGAATGAATAAAATTCTATTCTTACTGATGTTTGCTTTCAGTATTGTAATTGTAAAAGCGCAAAAATTTAGCATCGACGGAAAAGTTTCAAATTTTGAAAAAAAACCGATAGAAAATGCTACTGTTTATCTTCTTAAACAAAAAGATTCTTCAATTGTAAATTACACAGCAACAAATAAGGAAGGTAAATTTTCATTAAAAACTGATGAACTCAATGAACCTTCAATATTAAAAATTGATGCCGAAAAATTAATTTCTTATACTAAAAATATTGAAAAACTCGACAAATCTTTGTCTTTAGGAGACATTGAACTCGATAAAAATTCAATCACTAATATTGATGAGGTGAAAATTACCGTATCTCCAGTAAAAATCAAAAAAGACACGATAGAATTTAGTGCTTCAGCGATTAAAGTTCGCCCGGACAGTAAAATCGAAGAACTTTTAAAACAAATTCCCGGCGTTGAAATCGATAATGACGGAAAAATTACTGTGAATGGCAAAGAAGTAGATCAAATCATGATCAACGGGAAACCTTTCTTTGATAAAGACGGAAAAATTGCCCTTCAAAACCTTCCTGCAGATATCATTAAAAACATTCAGTTTACGACAACAAAGACAAAAGAGGAAGAGCTGACCGGAAAAACAGCAAAATCAAACAATGCCACCATTAATTTTAATATTGACGAAAAGAAAAATAAAGGATTGATCTCCAGACTTACGCTTGGATATGGAACCGACAAACGATATGAAGGAAGCGGACTTTTAAGTTATTTTAAAAATGACACCAAAATCAGCATTCTAGCATCTTCAAATAACATAAACTCACAAGGATTTTCCAATGATGAGGTTTTTGACAGCATGGGTCACGGAAGAAACTCATGGTTGATGCAGGGCGGAAGTGTAAGAACCGTAGGAAGTACTACTTATTATATGGATCGCAGCAACGCTAAAGGTATCCAAAAATCCACGACGATAGGACTAAATTATAGCGATAAATTTGGAAAAGATGCAGATTTAGAAAGCTTAAGCCTTATGCACTCCAATAACAATATTGAAACACGATCCAAAGTTTCGAGAACAACCTTGCTTCCGGATTATACATTAACAACCAACTCAGAAAGTAATGGTGAAAATGAAGCTAAACAATATAATTTCGATACTGCAGCAAAGATAAAACTGGATTCTCTTACAAGCATTTATATTTCACCAACATTCTCCAGATCGGAAGGTTTTAGTTTTAATAATTTAAAATCAAACACGTTAAAAGATAATACTCTACTTAATAAAAGTGATTCCTATACAAGTACAAAATCTGAGAACAATACTTTTAGCCCCAACATTTATTTTTCAAAAAAATTCAAAAAAGAAGGAAGAGTTGTTTATGCGAATATAGATACTAATATTTCTGAATCAAAAAATGATAATCTGAATATATCACAAACACTCTTCTATGAAAGTACTGAGCCAAATGATATCAGAAATCAACTTGCCAAAAATAAAAACCAAAGCAATGATTATCGTTTCAGTGCAGGATATACAGAACCTATTTCTGATTCTGCAACGGTTACTCTTAATATGAGTTATAGCTCAAAACTAAGCCGTGACATCAGAAACGTCAATGATTTTAATGATAATACAGGCCAATACTCAGATTACAATATCCTTTTATCAAATAATATGAATCAAAAGGTCAATCAAATCTCTCCTGAATTATCATTTGCACTGAATAAAAGTAAAGTCAATATGTGGGGGTCTTTTAATGTTGATATTTCAGACATGAAAGTAAATTCTATTTATAATGGAACTCAATATGACCTTCACAAAAACTTTATTCTCCCCAATTATAATGTTGGTCTTAATTATGAGTTTTCAAAAAGCAAAAGATTAAGCCTCTACAATTCTGCCGATTACACCATCCCGACTGCAGAGCAACTTACCCCTTACGAGGATTTTTCTAATCCGCTAATTGTCTATCAGGGAAATCCAGAACTGAAAAACACCTGGGCAAATAGAACCTATCTTTATTTCAACAATTCTAATCTGGTGAAAAATATCAGTTATTACATGAATGTTGGGTTTACTTACAGTAATAATGACATCATTAATTATTCTTATTATGATCAGTCAGGAAAACAGTTTGTGACCTACTCCAATGTGAGTGGAAATAAAAATTTCAACCTTGGAGGAGGTTTCACCAAAACCTTTAAATGGAAAGAAAATAAGCTGACCATCAACCCAAGATTCAGCATGAATTTTAATTACGGCACCGGATTTATTAACAGCCAGCAGTTCAAAAGCAATAACTACAATATTAATCCCGGTTTGAATCTTATTTATGAGATCAAAGATAAACTTACCATAAAACCATCATACAGACTGGGTTATAACATCTCAAATTACACCAATTACAGTATTGATAAAGTAGAAACCGCCAATCAAGCCTTAAAACTTGAACTTACGAACTATATTTTTAAAAGCAACCTTGTTATCGGAAATGATTTTGAATACAATACAAACTCAAATATAGCCCCCGGATTCAAAAAAGACTTTTATTTTTGGAATACAAGTCTGGGATACGCATTCTTCAACAAACAACTTACTGCAAAAGTGAAAGTGTATGATGTTTTAAACCAAAATCAAAGCGTGAAAAGAACAATTGCAAATGCTTATTTTGAAGATCGCGAAGATTTGATTTTAAAACGTTACATCATGTTTTCATTAAGTATGAAACTCAACAAATTTGCTGGAAAGAAAATGACAGGTAAATAGATCATTAATAGTAAATGGTTGGAAGTTTTTCCAGCCATTTCTTTTTTAAGTTCGGTTAAAACTTTTTTATTTTTAAATTAGCAACAAATTTAATTCATGAAGATCCCTATTTCAATTTTATTTATTTTCTTTTTCATTTTTGGAAATTCACAAAATACACAGCCGACTGATTCATTTGTAAAAGATAATTTCACAAAGAAAGAAGTTTACATTCCGATGCGTGATGGAACGAAGCTTTTCACCGCAGTCTATATTCCAAAAGATATTTCAAATAAGAAAAAATATCCTTTTTTAATGCAGAGAACCTGCTACAGCATTGCTCCGTACGGTGAAAATGAATATAAAACCAAGATTGGCCCGAATCAATATTTAATGAATGACAAATACATTTTTGTGTATCAGGACGTTCGTGGAAGATATATGAGCGAAGGAACTTTCACCAATATGACTCCGCAAGTGGATCATAAAACTAAAAAAGATGTGGACGAAAGTACAGATACTTACGACACGATCGATTGGTTAATAAAAAATATTAAAGACAACAACGGAAAAGTTGGACAATTTGGAACTTCATATCCCGGATTTTACACTGCTGTTGGGATTTTAGCTGAACATCCGGCATTGGTTGCATCTTCCCCACAAGCTCCAATTTCAGATTTCTGGAATGATGATTTTCTTCATAATGGGAGATTTATGTTGGGGTATTTCAGAACGTTTCCTGTGTTTGGAGTTCAGAAAACTAAAGCTGAAAACAAAGCTTGGTATTCAGATTCAATGATCAAATCAACGTCTGAAGATGGTTTAAAATTTTACAGAGAAATGGGAACCTTGAAAGACGGTTACGAAAAATATTACAAAGACAATTTCTTCATGACCGAAATAATGAACCATCCCAACTATGATGAATTTTGGCAAAAAAGAAGTCTTTTACCTCATCTTAAAAACGTAAATCATGCGGTAATGACCGTTGGTGGTTGGTTTGATGCTGAAGATCTTTCAGGACCTTTAAATATTTACAAAACCATTGAAAAAACAAGTCCAAAAGCTAAAAATACTATCGTAATGGGACCTTTCTCACATGGCGGATGGGGACGCGAAGAAGGAAAACACTTCCACAATCAAATTTACTTTGGTGACAGCATCGCCACTTATTATCAGAAAAATGTTGAAACTAAGTTTTTCAATCATTATTTAAAAGGAGATACAAAAAAAGATGCCGGGCTTCCGGAAGCTCTGATGTATGATACAGGAGCCAAAAAATGGAGAGAATTTGCGAATTATCCTCCGAAAGAAGGACAAAAAGTGAATTTCTATTTATCAAAAGGAACGTTGAATAAATCTGCAGGACAAGGCTCTTCAGAATATTATAGTGATCCGAATAACCCTGTTTTAAGTTCAGATAATCTGAAAGATTTTAATGGATTTACGCCCAGAAATTATATGTCCGAAGATCAAAGATTCGCAGAAGGAAGACCTGATGTTTTGACCTTTACAACAGATGTTTTAACAGATGATATGACTTTCGCGGGAGAAATTATGGCAAAATTAAATATTGCTTCCACTTCTACAGATGCAGATTTTGCAGTGAAATTAATTGATGTTTATCCTGAAGATTTTAAACTAGCTGAGAAAAAAGACGGCGTGATTTACGGAAATTATCATCAAATGGTAAGAAGTGAAATTATGCCTGCAAGATTCAGAAATTCTAGAGAAAAGGCAGAAGCTTTGGTTCCAAATAAGAAAACGGCTGTGAACTTTAGATTACAAGATGTTGTTCATACTTTTAAGAAAGGACATAAAATTCAGATACAAATCAGTTCAACTTGGTTCCCATTATTTGCGATTAATCCACAGAAATTTATGGATAATCCGAATTTTGCAACGAATGAGGATTATACGAAAGCGTTTATCAAAATTTTTGACGATAGTGCGATTGAAGTTGAAGTACTATAATAATTGAAACGGCTGTTCAGAATTTGAACAGCCGTTTTTTTGTATAAACTCAACCACAAAGTTTGTCAGTACGTAGGAATCTAAATAAGGATTTTTACAATTCGATCTCTACAAAACGAGTATAGATTCCTACGGAATGACAAACTTTGTGGTAAATTCTCGCGTTAAAAAATCAGTCCTCAATCGTTCTAAAAGTCAAATTTACTCTCGGAGTTTTTACTTTTGTAGTCGGCGGAAGTCGATGAAGCCAATGGTCTTGTGTTGTGCCTTTCATCACCAGTAAACTTCCGTTTTCTAAGAATATTTCTACTTTTTCTTTGGTTATTTTATGCTTAAATAAAAATTTTCTTTCTGCTCCGAAAGTCAGAGAAGCAATTGCTCCGTGTTTTTTCAAATCTTTTTCTCCATCGCTGTGGTACGCCATTCCTTCGCTACCGTCGTGATATAAATTCAACAAACAAGAGTTGTATGTTTCTCCTGAAACTTCTTCGCATTTCTGTTTTAATTCTAATAATTCCGGAGTCCAGTGTTTTGCTAATTTTGTTCGTTTTGAATAGGTATATTCGAATGGTTTTTCTCCAAACCAACCTACTTTTCTTTTGGTTAAAATTAATTTTCCAAAAATCACCGCTTCATCATTTTCCCATGGAATTTGATTGAACAAATAATCATAATAAAAATCGGATTTTTCTTTGGAGAAAACCTTTCCGTAATAGTTAACGGTTCCGTCGTTGGGAAGGATATTTAATGGATAATCTGATATATCTTCGAATAAACTCATCATTTTAATAACTTTTAAAACTATATTTTAAACACAAATTACACAAATGTTTTTTCACAAATAAACACAAACATTTGCATCAATAGGAACGGACTTTAGTCCGTTTTCAAATACACAAAACATGAATTGGCTTTAGCCAAAACCTAAAATAAGATATAAAAATCTGTGTGAGAAAAAATTTAAAGTAAAATAGAATTCTCAGAATAGACACGAGAACTTTCCCAGCCAATAATCAACTGCTTTCTTTCACTCCCCCACATATAACCTCCAATATTTCCCGAAGACTGAATCACCCGGTGACAAGGAATCAAAAACGCTACAGGATTACTTCCAATTGCTGTTCCGACTGCTCGTGATGCATTTGGATTTCCTATTTTTCCGGCTAAATTTCCGTACGTTGATAATTTTCCCATTGGGATTGTCAACAAACTTTCCCAGACTTTCAATTGAAAATCTGTGCCTTTTAAATGTAGCTTGATGGTGTTGAGTTTCGTCCAGTCTTGATTAAAAATAGACAATGCATTTTTCTGAAATTCGTCCTGTTTTTCAAAAAAAGAAGCATTAGGAAATTTAAGTTGTAAATCTCCCAATGCTGTTTCTTTATTGTTTTCAAAAGCCATGTAGCAGATTCCTTTTTCTGTGGAAGCTGTGATTACTTTTCCAAAAGGAGTTTCGGAAAAACTGTAATTGATGTTGAGGCTTTTTCCGCCGTTTTTATATTCTGCCGGAGACATTCCTTCTACTTTTACAAACAGATCGTGTAATCTGCTTGTGCTTGAAAACCCTGTCTCATAAGCGGTATCAAATAAGCTCGCTTTTTCTTCCTTCAACAAATTTTTAGCATGTTCAAGACTGATGAACTGTAAAAATTTCTTAGGACTTGTCCCTGCCCAATCCGTAAATATTTTCTGGAAATGAGCCGGACTCAGATTAATCTTTTCTGCCACTTCATCCAAACTCGGCTGAAGCTTAAAATTGCTTTGAATATACTCTATCGCTTTCGCAATTCGGTTATAATCTATTTGATTTTGTGTGGACATACCATTTTGTTTTACCTCACAAATTTCCAAAGAATTTCTGGCTGAAAAAATCCGATTCTTGCGAAGTTTTAGTCTTGATTAATGTGATAATAAGCAAGCATTTTGTAATATAACTTAGCTGCCAAGAAGGCACTTGGTTTTGCCATAGGAGAATCCATTAATTCTACAATATCAAAAGCTACAACGTTACATTTTTCAAAAACTTTTCTTAATAATTCTAATGTCGGGTACCATTGTAAACCACCTGGTTCAGGAGTTCCTGTTGATGGAGCAATTGAAGGATCAAAAGCATCCAAATCGATTGTGATATAAACGTTTCCGGAAACTTTTTCTAATACATCATTCACCCAGTTTTCATTGTTGGCAATTTCATGAGCGAAGAATACTCTTCCTTCAGGTAAATATTCAACTTCCTCAACATCCATAGAACGGATTCCCACTTGCACTAAATTATGCTTTTGATTCGCTTCAAAAACTGCACAAGCATGATTAGAAGTAGAACCATGGAATTCTGGACGAAGATCTGTGTGAGCATCTAACTGAAGTATAGTAAGATTTTCATATTTCTCACCAACCGCACGGATTGAACCGATAGAAACAGAATGCTCTCCCCCGAAAAGGGTGAATAATTTACCGTCATTCTGTAAAAGCTCTTTCGTTTTTTGATAAACAGCTTCTGTCATTGCTTCTGGTGAAGATTTTTCTGTAATTTCTCCAGCTAAATAAACACCTTCCAAATAAGGTTCAGTTCCTGTTTCAATGTCGTAAAGCTCCATGTTCTCAGAAGCATCTAGGAACAATTCAGGACCTTTGTCAGCTCCTTTCCCCCAAGTTGAAGTTCCGTCATAAGGAACCGTTACCAATACTACTTTTGAACTTTCTAACGATGCGTTTTCTTCAGGAATTCCTGCGTATGTTTTCATGTCTTATTTAAAAATTAAATGATTGTTGCAAAGATACGAAGAAGTTGGAAGATGGGAGATGGAAGCGTGAAGTTTTGTTTGCTATTAAGAATTATAAGACATTTTTAAACTTCCTACTTCCCTCTTCAAGCTTCCATCCAAAAATTATTACCTTTGTAAAAAATTCAAATATGCCTTTAAAAGCTGTTCTTTTCGATATGGATGGAGTGATTGTAGATACAGAACCATTACACAGAAAAGCTTATTTCAAAACATTTAGCGACCTTGGAATTGACGTTTCAGAAGATTTATACACTTCTTTTACGGGAGCGTCTACGAAAAGGGTTTGTGAGACATTAATTAATCAATTTAATTTAACGGAGACTTACGAAGAAATCGCAAAAACGAAGAGGGATTATTTCAAAGGTTATTTTTATAATGATGAGGAATTTGATCTGATCCCTGGAGTAAAACAATTGATCGAACATTATTATGAAAACGGGATTACCTTAATTCTGGCTTCGTCTGCAACGATGAACACCATCAATATGGTTTTTGAAAAATTCGAATTAGATAAATATTTCAGTGGAAAAATAAGCGGTGCCGATCTAAAAGAATCGAAACCCCATCCAGAAGTTTTTCTTTTGGCAGCAGAATTAGCAAACCAACCAATTGAAAACTGTATGGTTATTGAAGATTCAACGAATGGAATTTTAGCTTCTCACAGGGCAAATATTTTCTGTGCAGCGTATAGAAGTCCACATTCTAAAAATCAGGATTATACTTTGGCAAATATTGTAGTTGCAGATTATGTTGATTTGGAACTTGATAAAATATCAAAATATTTTTAACTGAAAAACCTCTCAAATTTGAGAGGTTTGTTTTTTATACGTTTTGGCAAAAGCCAATTGATTATCTTTCATTTATAAACAGGTTAAAACCCGTTCCTATTGATGAGAGATTGCTTTACTTCGACAGTTTTATTAATATCCTAAAAGTTTCAAAACATCTTCCGGTTCCTGTCTTTCACGGAAAATCTCGTATTGAAGTTCTCCATTTTCATCTTTCTGAATCAAAATATGTCTCGGTTGAGGCATCAAACAGTGGTGAACACCGCCGTAACCACCAATTGTTTCCTGATAAGCTCCTGTATGGAAGAAACCAATGTATAAAGGCTTAGTATCGCTGAAAACAGGCAGATAAATAGCATTCGTATGCTGTTCAGAATTATAATAATCATCCGAGTCACAAGTTAACCCACCTAAGAAAACTCTTTCATACGTATCATCCCAACGATTTAACGGAAGCATGATAAAGTGTCTTGAAATCGCCCAAGTATCAGGAAGTGTTGTCATGAAAGATGAATCGATCATATTCCATTTTTCTCTGTCATTCTGACGTTTTTGAGAAATAATTTTATAAATATTCGCTCCACTTTCTCCAACCGTAAAACTTCCGAATTCTGTATAGATATTTGGTTCTTCTACTCCTTCTTCTTCACAGAATTTCTTAATCTGAGAAACGATTTCTTCAACCATATATTGATAATCGTAATCAAACTGCAAAGAAGTTTTAATTGGGAAACCTCCTCCGATATTCAATGAATTTACTTCCGGAGCAATTTTTTTCAAACGTGCATATACGCGAAGACATTTATACAATTCATTCCAATAATACGCTGTGTCTTTGATCCCTGTATTAATGAAGAAATGAAGCATTTTCAATCTTGCATTTGGGTGTTCAGCGATTTTTTGGCTGTAATACGGAATAATATCTTTATATCCGATTCCTAATCTTGAGGTATAAAATTCGAACTTCGGTTCTTCCTCAGAAGCAATTCTGATTCCGATATCGAAAGTTGTGTCGATGCTTTCTGTAAGCTTATCCAGCTCACGGTAATTATCTAAAATCGGCGTGATATTTTCAAAACCACTGTTGATCATGTCTGAAATTTTCGCCAGATAATCATCAGTTTTGAACCCGTTACAGATCACTTCGATATCTTTTGTTACTTTCCCTTCCTTGTAAAGAGATTTTACGATATCCATGTCGTACGCAGAAGAAGTTTCTATAGAAATATCATTTCTTAGTGCCTCTTCAATTACAAACTTAAAATGACTGGATTTTGTACAGTAGCAATATCTGTAGTTTTTCTTATAGTCGGTTTTCTCAAACGCTTCTTTGAACCAGCTTTTTGCTTTCTGAATATTTTGAGAAATCTTCGGGAGGTAACTTACCTTTAAAGGAGTTCCAAACTTTTCAACAACTTCCATCAAAGGAATATCGTGAAACAACAAATTGTTCTCAGAAACATTAAATTCTTCCGTAGGAAAATACAATGTCTGATCAATAAGTTCCGAGTATTTTATTTTCATTTTTTAACAAGTGAATTAAGAATGCAAAATTGCTAAAAAAGTTTGATTTTTGGGTGTTAAAATTATTATAAATTTCTATTAGTATTACAGCAAAAAATTCAGCGAAATTATCAATATGTAAACTTTTGAAGATATTGTTGTCTTTTATTTTCAGAAATCCCCAATACCTGTTGAATATAAATATCTATTGAACCGTATTTCTTATTAATTTCATCAAAAGCAGCATCTAAATAATCGCTTTCAATCCAGCTTAATTTTTCCAATACTTTCAGATCCATTTTTGGATAAATGAAATGTAAATTATTCGCAAGGTTTAATCTTTTTTGAACTAAATTTTTTCTGTAATTATTAGACAGCAGATAATCATTGTAAATGGTTTCTTTATCAAACTTTAAAACACTCAAAATTAAAGCAGTAATAATCCCTGTACGATCTTTTCCTGCGGTACAGTGATATAAAATAGGTCGGTCAGATTCTAAAATTTCAGTAATAATTTTTTTGATTATTTCAGGATTTTCTGTGACATATTCTCTGTAAAAATCAAGCATTCTTTTGTCTGCATCTGAAGCATTTACTTTCCCTTTTAAAACTAATTTTTTCGCTTGAGATAATTGATCACCCTGATCTTCAAAAGCAGAATATTTTTTATAACTCATATTTTCGGGAAGATGATCGGGTTTGTCACCAATCTCTTTTGCATTTCTGAGATCGATAATTTCTTTAATTCCTAATTTTTCAAGTTCATTAAACGAACTGTTTTTAAGTTGATAAAGATTTCCGCTTCGGTAAAATTTTCCTTCTTTTAATGTTTTTCCTTCAGAGTTTTTAATATTCCCTACGGTTCGGAAGTTGTTTACTTTTTTAATCTTAATAGGGTTTTCTGTTTCGCTTTTACCGTATTCGGGCATGGAAAGATGCTGTACTTTGCAAGATAAAATACAGGATAATGAGATGAGGAGGAATGGTATTTTAATTAGGTTTTTCATTTTTTATTTCCCACGGATTACACAGATTTGCACAGATTTTCGTGTTTATTTTTAATAAATTAAAAGTAACCTCCCATTTTGTCATTCCGGAGGAATCTATACTTAGCTTTAATAGCGTTGTTGAGATTCCTCCGGAATGACAAACTAAGTATAATAATAGTTGTGTTTATTCGTGAAAAAAATTAGTGTAATTCGTGTTTAAACTATAAATAATTCCTCCCAATAAAAATCAGCAAATCCCCTTTTCCATATTCAACAGAAACCTCATCTTCAACAGCAAAATTTCTGGTTCCTATTCTTGAAGTTATGCTTAAATCACCATTCGTTAAACACCAATTCAGCCCTTTTGTCGTAATATTTTCAACAGAAGGAAACGGATACAACGAAACCATTTTATCTTTTACACCTTTTACAACAAATTTTTTCGAAATAAAATAATATTCTGAAAATTCATCATAAAACTTAATATCTAATTGATTCTTAAAACCAAAAGCTACTGTAAGATTTCCTAAAAAATGATCCTGTTCACCTCCGCTTCCGCCTAAAACATCAACATTTTTAAAACCTTTTTCAACAATAATTTCCAACGCTTTATGAAAGTCTGTTTTATCCTGATCCGGAGTGTAAATGAATTTTTCATCATACACATTTTCGTCAGAACCGGAATGCGAATCAAAATCGCCAGATATAAAATCTAGCTTATCCAAAGGGAAATTCAGATGCTTCAGATAATGAAAAGCCCCATCTGTACAGGCAATCAAGCCATAATTTTCTATTTTTGGAAATGATTTTGGAGGATCTCCGTTGATGAAAAGTAATACGTTATCTTTCATTCGGGTTCCAGTATTCTTCAGATTCGTTGTTGATTTTTGAAATATATCTTGCCAAAACAAAAAGATAGTCGGAAAGTCTGTTTAGGTATTTAATCAATTCAGGACGAACTTCTTCCGATTCGTTTAAGAAAACCAAAGAACGTTCTGCTCTTCTGCAAATTGTTCTTGCTGCATGTAAAAATGTCGCCGATTTTCCTCCTCCGGGAAGAATAAAATATTGAAGAGGTTCTAATTTTCCTTCAAAAGCATCCATCCAATTTTCTAATTCTTCAATTTCAGTATCAGAAATAATTAGCGGAAGGCGAGATTTCCCGTTCGCCAACATCAATTTATCGACAGGTGTCGCAGCTTCCGAACCTACTGTAAACAAATCAAACTGAATTTTCTTTAATTGCTTTAAAACTTCTTCATCTTCGATATGACTTTTCGCGATACCAATGAAAGAATTAAGCTCATCTATATTTCCATAGCTGTCAACTCTTGCGCTGGCTTTTGAAACTCTCGTTCCGCCATACAAAGCAGTTTGACCTTTATCTCCTGTTTTCGTATAAATTTTCATAGGACTAAAATACTTCATTTTGCAGAATGTAAAAAGTAAAATTTCCTGAAATACACAAATTTCGAAAGTTTTTTGAAGCTGTTTCCAGCTTTCCGTTACAATCTTTTTTTTCAAAAAAGGATTTCCACTTCAATCTGGGCTAGGGGTTTTGTCCAAGTTTAAATAGTTGTCATTAAAATTCACCACTCTAACTCTTAAGAAAACTCACATTTTTAGCTTAAAAACAAAAAAATGACCGATAAAAACCGGTCATCTACAAATTATTTATCTACCTCTACATATTTTAGATTTTTTGATCTTTTGATTGTAGGATATATTCTGAACGTGAAATTTTGATAGATATTTTAAAATTTGAAAAATATTTTTTATTTGAAAAACCCTACTGACAAACTGTTGTCATAACCCGGTCATATCTTTGTATCAACAATAACAAACAAAATTAAAAATTATGTCAACTACAGCAACAATCACAAAACAATTCATCTCATCAGAACAATTATTAGAGCATTGGCAAGGCCACAGAAACCTAACGAGAAGAGTTATAGAGATGTTTCCTGAAAAAGAATTATTCGAGTTTTCAATTGGCGGAATGAGACCGTTTGCAAAATTGGCCGTTGAGCTGATCAGTATCGGAGGTCCTGCTTTAAAAGGGATCGTTAACAAACACGAAGAAGCTTTTAACGAAGAAGCATTCAACCCAAAGACAAAAGAAGAGATCCTGAAAAAATGGGATGAAGAAACGCAAGTGATCAACCAATATTTCAATGAAATTTCTGAAGAACGTTTCCAGGAAACTTTCAATTTATTCGGTCAATATGAATTTCCTGTTTATCAGAATATTTTATATTTCGTTGATAATGAAGTCCATCACAGAGGTCAGGGATATACCTATTTAAGAGCTTTAGGAATTGAACCTCCTTTTTTTTGGGAGAGATTTTAGGATCATTAATGCCTTTACTGAAACTAAAATCGCTGATTCAGCACAACATGAAAAGATCAATCATTTCCAAACAAAAAAGCTTTCAGGATTTCTGAAAGCTTTTCATTTATTATCTAATTTGGAAGAATATTTTTAAAGAATGTGATAATATTTTGCTTGAGTTTTACAAACGTTTCTGATGTTCCAAATTCCTTGTTATCATAACCAATCGGGAAGCCTTTTTCAACGTATTCATTGTTTTTATTTAAGGTCAGAACTTCAAAATTTTTATTAACTTCTCCTGAACTTTCGGTATGAATATCAAGGAATTTCACCGATGCATTTTTAGAAAAATCTAATTTCTTGATATCAATCGTTTTGACTTCTTTTTTTAAATCAGAGCGGAAATATAGATTCATTTTTTTCAGATCAATAACCGTCTGCCATTCTCCGGCGTGAATTGAGTTTAAAATATTCCACGCGTAATCCACAGGTTTCTGGTCGTACTTATAATTTTTCAACATGTAGTAAGCACGGTTGTAGCGGTCTTCCCATTTTTCTTGCTGAGCAAAATTAAATTTTTCATTTCCACCTAAAAAATCAAACTTTTGAGCAATTTCAAAATCTTTTTTATATTGATTATTGCATAAAAGTGGCATCGGCATATCCTTATCTGTCAAGACTTTATACTTTCCATCAAGCAAAGCAATTGTTGCCGTATTACCCTTCGCATCGCTCAGAAAAAAGTGGCTTCCTGCAGCATTTGGCCACCAATCGATGTTCGGGCCTTTATTCAAATTGTCAATAACTTCTTTTACAGATTTATAATTATCCAACTGATATTGAATCCATTGCGCCCAAAACATATTGGGTTGTGAGGGATTCAATACTTTTGAAGTTTCTTCAAGATATAATTCAACTAAAAAAAGCCCTTTTTCGTTCACTCCGTAACATGGAAAATCGTAGCCTAAAAGATTGAAGGTTACAGAACCCAATTTAGAGATCCATTCTTTCGAATATTTTACATTGTCTGTTGTAAGATTTTCCCAGCTGATATTTCTTTTCTGCACGTCACGTTTGTTTATTACAATCATTCCGGGCATTGTTTTCCAGTTTTCATTAAAACCAACTACACAATTGTCTTTTCCTTTTAATAAAAATGCCGAACAGGCAGAAACTCCAATAGAGTAAACGATTGCGCATAATAAAAAACAACGTAACAATAAAAACTTCATGATTTTGAATAAAATGGTTAAAATATTTTTAAATATTATTTGAAATTTTGGTTACCAATTCTTTAAGACTGACTTTTAAAGACTCAGGCTCCAACACTTCTGCATAATCTGCAAAGGTAATCAACCAACGCGGAAATCCCTCATTGATCCAATCGGTTTCGAAGATTAGTTCTACTCCATTTTCTCTTTCAACCTCATCAATTAATCCATAATATTTTTTTGAATTACTGAGATGTCCGATAATTTTTTTCTCAACCAAAAGTCTAACTTTGGTTTTATTTCCATTTGGATTTTGCCTGTAATCGTTTATTTGACCGTATTCCTGCAGAAAAGGGTTTTGAGTTTTAAAGATCTGTAAAATTCTGTCAACTCTAAATTGCCTGAAATCATTTCGCAACGTACAAAAAGCCATAATATACCAATAATTGAATTCAAAAAAGACACCAACAACCTCGATAGTCCGCATAGAAACGTTGGAATCTACAGTGGCATATTCCAGCGTTATCTGCTTCTTTTCAGCAATGCTTTCCAAAATAATCGGGATGATATTCTGGATATTATCTTCAGTTTTTGGATGATAATTGTATACATCGATCTGTTTTTCAATATTCTGAATTAAATTTCTGTCCGAATATTTTAATACTGAACGTACTTTTTCCATCGCCGACTGATAATGATTTCCTAAACTTTGATGTAAAAATTTCTGCATCAGCTTTTCGGCCGTAATAAAGCTCAAGACTTCTTCTTTTGTGAACATCACAGGCGGAAGCTTGTAACCATCCATCAAAGAATATCCACTTCCCGCTTCACCAACAATCGGTATTCCAGCATTTTCGAGGGTTTTTACATCACGATAAATAGTTCTGACGCTAACATCAAATTTTGCAGCCAAATCTTGTGCTCTTACAATCGGTTTTGATTGAAGTTGTGTAAGAATTGCTGTTACTCTGTCGAGTTTTTTGAGGTAATGGTCGTTCATTGAGGCGTGGAGCGTTTTAGTGTTTAGTGTTTAGTGTTTAGTGTTTAGTGTTTAGTGTTTAGTGTTTAGTGTTTAGTGTTTAGTGTTTAGTGTTTAGTGTTTAGTGAAAATAATTTCTAATTTCTAATTTCTAATTTCTAATTTCTTAAATTAATTATCTTTAAAACTATTCATCAGTTTATCAAGATTCAAACTTCTTGCGGAAGCATCAAAAATCTCACGGTAAGTTCCGTTGGTTTGTACCAATTCATTGTGAGTTCCACTTTCAACTACTCTACCTTTTTTCATCACATAAATTTTATCTGAATCTAAAATTTGGGATAAAGAATGTGAAATAATGATCACCGTTCTGCCTTCTTTTATGGCATCTAAGGAGTTTTTTATCTGTTCTGTTGCGATGGCATCAAGGCTGGCAGTAGGCTCATCAAGGAAAATAATCGGTGGATTTTTCAAAAATAACCTTGCGATGGCAATTCTCTGTTGTTGACCTCCAGAAAGTTGGGTAGCATCATGCTGATATTGCTGTGGTAAGTCTAAAATCTGTTCGTGCAGATACGCTTTTTTAGCAGCCTCCTGAATTTCTTCAAAACTTGCATTCATATCTCCATAACGGATATTATCTTCGATACTTCCCTGGAAAATATGATTTTTTTGAAGAACCAATCCAAGATCGTCTCTTAGAAAAGTATTATCAAATTCATTTAAATTAACATTATCTAATAAAATCTCGCCAGAATCAGGAAGGTAAAATTTACATAAAAGATTGATGATTGTTGATTTTCCGGCACCGCTCAAACCAACCAAAGCAGTTGTTTTGCCGTTTTCAATTTTCATGGAAACATCATGCAAAGCCTGTGTTCCGTTTGGATAGGAAAAGTTGACATTTTTTAACTCAAAATTTCCGATGATTTTTTTTTCTACAAAAGTTCCGGTCTGTTCTTTTTCATTATCGGCATTTAAAATATCAAAATAACCTTCTGCATAAATCATCGCATCATTCATATCATCATAAATTCTGTGCAACTGACGAATCGGAGCCGAAACATTATTGAAAAGCATAATGTGAAGCATAATTGCACCAATTGTCATCTGCTGATCCAAAACAAGATAAACTGTCAAAAGAATAATTAAAACCACCCCAAACTGTTCGATAAAAGTCTTTAAACCATCATAAATAAAGTTAGTTTTTCTGGTGAACATCTGGCTTTCCATCAACTGCATCTGCAAGTCGTATTGTTTTTTACCTTCAAATTTTTCACGAACAAAACTTTTGATCACCATGATAGAATTGATCAAATTCAACAATCCTGAAGTTTTCTGTTCTCTTTGATTTCTTAACTGGCGACGAACTCCACCTAATTTTTTAGCCTGTAATGAACTGATATAAAAATAAATAGGAACAATGATGGTAGAAACCAATCCAACATACACATTTTGCATATACATGATAATCAATGCAATGAATGCGTTGGAAAATAACGGTAACATGTCGATAAAAAAGTTTTGAACTAATTTTGTAAGACTTTCAATTCCTCTGTCTATCCTGATCTGCAATTTTCCCGACTCGTGGTTTTCATCGTTAAAATAGGCAACACGATACGTCAAAATCTTATCAATTGCTGATTGTGCCAGAACCGAACTTACATTAATTCTAATTTTTTCGCCATAAAATTTTTGTCCGAAATTGATGAAAATATTTAATAATTCTTTTCCGAGTAAAATAATTGAAATCACAACTAAAACATGAATTCCCTCAGACATTGGATGAGGCAAATGCGTCAGTTTTGTAACCTCATCAACGGTATATTTCAAAACAAGAGGGTTCACCTGCGCTGCGAGGGCTCCTAAAAAAGTGAGAAGTAAAGTCCCATAAATCATTAAGCGATAAGGCTTAATAAATGGAACCAATTGTTGATAAATCCCAAATAAAGTAACTGTTCTGTTAAAAGGTTTTGCCATAGGAATTATTTTAACTAAAAAACGTACCATTTCAAAGAGAAAAGGTACGTTTTATTATATTTTTCAGCAAATGATTGCTTGATTTTAAATTTTATCTTTTAAACTTCCATCATCATTAATGTATTTAAATTGATGATTTTGATCGATAATTTTTCCTCCGATTTGTGTGAATACGCCGAATAACCCTATCCAATCCTCATTATCTAATTCCTTAGGTGTATCCCAGCGAACCATTCCATAAAACCCAGAGCGCATAATATCTAAAACTACTCCATATTCATCGTCTAAAAAAACTTTTGTTCTTGGGTTAAAATCATTATCAATATTTGAATTATCAATCATTAATTATCCAGCATAAATATAGGTTGTAAGATAATGCAATTCTGATTTGCTTGCCTCTTTCGACTCTGCTTCTGCCTGTTCTAAAGAATATTGAGAATTAATTTCTTTTCTCTGGAAAATAAAAGAATTATTTGCATTCTTATCCACGATATCATTAAAAATATGCTCAATTTCAGAATTAGCTAACGATGCAAAGCTGATATCTTCAAAACCGTAAATTAATCTCAAATCATCAAACTGAGCAAAATTTTCATCCACAAAAGCTTGAAATTGAGATTTGGAGTCGAAATTACCTGCCCAAATATTATAGGCATAAGTTTTCCTTTTTGGTTTGTCTAAAATACTCTGATAAACGAAGTTTTCACCAAGATAAGCTTCTCTTACCTGTGGATCATTTGCCAATTCTTCAGGAAGCCCTTCTTTCAGGATCTTTCCTTCAAACATAATATATGTTTTATTGGTAATCGCTAAAGTTTGCTGAACGTTGTGGTCTGTAATTAAAATTCCGATGTTTTTGTCAACCAAACTTCTTACGATTTTCTGAATATCTTCAACCGCGATCGGGTCAACCCCTGCGAAAGGCTCATCCAAAAGGATAAAATTCGGGCTTGTTGCCAAACAACGTGCAATTTCTGTTCTACGTCTTTCCCCTCCGGAAAGAAGATCTCCTCTGTTTTTACGAACGTGCTGTAATGAAAACTCTTCAACCAATTCATCACATTTCATCTGCTGTTCGCGCTTTGAAAGATTGGTCAGTTGTAAAACGCCCATAATATTTTCTTCTACCGAAAGTTTTCTGAAAATAGAAGCTTCCTGAGCCAGATAACCGATTCCCTTTTGGGCTCTGCGGTACATGGCATCGGTTGTAATTTCCTGTTTATCCAAGAAAATCTTTCCTGAAGTGGGCTTAACCAAACCAACAATCATATAAAACGATGTGGTTTTTCCTGCTCCGTTCGGACCAAGCAACCCAACAATCTCTCCCTGCTGAACCTGTACAGAAACGCCTTTTACAACTTTTTTGGGACCGTATTCTTTGATTAAGTTTTCTCCTCGTAAAATCATAAGAGCAAAGATAAAGTTTTTTTGAATTAAAAATTTTAGATTGAGAAATGGTTGTTAAAGTTTTATGAAAATTTAAGGTTATTTTGGACGTTTATAATTTAAATTAATACTAAGTTTTTCATTCCTAAGAGCCACTTAAATAAAACCTAACAGGTTTATTTAGCTGCCAATTCCTAAAGGCTGGTTATAAGATTTAATATAAACTTCTTCTCTTTTATTTTATTTCCATAATTTTATAATTCAAACCAATATTACAATTAATTATGGAAAGTAATCAAGAGTTAACGGATCTTTTGGCATTAGATCTGGGCTTAAATATTGTTAACCGTAGACCTTATGCAAAGGAAGTTTTCAAATGGCAGGACATGGATCTTCTTCCTCATTCATCTATAGACACTTTACTTTGTGAAATTTTTGAATGGAACGGAAGAAACTGGAGAACGACAGGAAATAATCTCATCGGATTTTTGTTTTCTGATGAAAATTTAGAAAAAGTAAAAAATCAATTGATCAATGCTCCCAAAAATCCAGCTTTGATTCCTGACTTTGAGTTCACAAAAGACAGCATGATCGAATATGGTCTTTCATTGCCTTCTTTGTTTAATATCGGAGTGAACGGAAATATTAAAAATGCAAAAGATTTTTCAGTACGAGTAAATGGTGTAACAAAATCAAGAATTACCAATATTGATTCGCCCGGAATTGAGATCTTAAGAAACTATTCTGAATTTACACAAGACCAGTCTAAAACGTATAGAAAAAATATTAAGTTCAATTATTTGAGTACTTCCCTATTTTACGCAGAAAGTGTGGAAATTTATCTTGAAAAAGAATCAGGTATTGGATTAGATATAAGTTTTCAGACTCAAAATGTGGAAGTTGAAGCAAAACTAGATACTGATACTAAAAAACATTTCGTTTTAAAATATTCTGGAAATCAGGCACCTTTTGCGGCTAAATTTACAAAGGGAAAAGATTTTGAGATTTCTTAGAAGTTATAAATTATGAGTTATGAATTATGAGTTCTTTGTTGCCGAATATTTCGCGCAATTAAAAACTCATAATTCATAACTCTTAACTTATAACTCATTTATTTGTTTAAAAGAATCGCTGCTTCTTTAGCAAAATAAGTAAAGATCATATCTGCTCCTGCTCTTTTAAAGCAAGTTAAGCTTTCAATGATTGTTTTGTCATTATCCAGCCAGCCGTTTTGAGCCGCAGCTTTTACCATTGCATATTCACCACTTACGTTGTAAACCGCGATTGGAAGATCGATCGCTTCACGAACTTTAGAAACAATATCAAGATAAGGAAGTCCCGGTTTGATCATAATGATGTCTGCACCTTCATCAATATCTTTAAAAACTTCATTTAAGGCTTCTCTTGAATTATGAAAATCCATCTGATAGGTCTTTTTATCTTTCGGAATTTCCATATCATCTTTCGGAGCACTGTCTAAAGCACTTCTGAACGGTCCGTAAAAAGAACTCGCATATTTTGCGGAATAACTTAAAATTCCAACATCGGTAAATCCGTTTTCTTCTAAAGCTTCACGAATTGTCAACACTCTCCCATCCATCATGTCACTTGGTGCCACAATGTCAGCTCCGGCTTCGGCGTGTGACACAGACATTCTTGCTAAGGCATCATTCGTAGCATCATTTAAAATCTTTCCATTTTCAATAATTCCGTCGTGGCCGTAGATCGAATAGGGATCTAAAGCGACATCTGGCATTACGATCATCTCAGGAACTGCATCTTTGATTGCTTTAATTGTACTCTGCATCAAGCCATCTTTGTTCCAAGCTTCTTTTCCGGTGTTGTCTTTTAAATGATCAGACACCTTCATGTACAAATTGACAGCTTTTACTCCTAAAGAAAATAATTCTTTACATTCCTTCACCGTTAAATCGATACTTCGCCTGAAAATACCCGGCATCGACGGGATCGGTTCCTGCTTGTTTTCGCCCTCCATCACGAAGATCGGCATTACAAAATCATCAGTTGTAAGGATACTTTCTCTTACCAAGCTTCTCATAGATTCATTAACCCTAAGTCTTCTATTTCTTGAATGTATCATTTTGGAATACTTTTTGAATAAGTTTCTGCAAATTTAGTATAAGTTCTATAAAAAAATATTGCAAGTGATTATAGAATTATTTACTTTTGTTATGAAATACCTAGAGAAATTATAATTTGATGAAAAAACTTTTACTTTTATTTCTATTTATAGGCACTTTTGTTGGCTTTTCCAACAATTTTAAAGCTCAACTGAGAGAGCCTGGTTCCATCTCGCAAAAAGCAGATGATGGTGTGCTTGTTGCCTATCCGAATCCTGCAAAGGATTTCCTTATCATTAAGGCAAAGGACTCTTCTTTAAGAGTTAAAAGCGTGACTTTTTATTCAATTTTGGGTACACAAGTTGCTAATTACACAGTAAATATGAATTCTGGAGAGATCAATATTGAAAAATTGAAACCCGGAAAATATTTGATTCGCTACACTTTAAGCGATAATACCCAAAAGGTTACTCAAATCGTAAAACAATAAATTTAAATCCTGATAATCATCAGGATTTTTTCTTTTAGATTAATTCTGTTTCAATTATTCCGTAACTTTCGGGATATTTTTATACTAATATAGAAAAACAACTTAATGCTAAAAGCTGAACATATTACGAAGACTTACAATGCGGGTAAAAAAACAGCATTGGACGACTTCAGTATCCATGTCCCAACAGGGAGTATTTATGGTCTTCTTGGCCCAAACGGTGCCGGAAAAACTTCATTTATCCGTATCATCAATCAAATCACTCAGGCTGATTCAGGAGACGTTTTTATCAACGGAGAAAAGCTTAATCAAAGTCACATCAGAGATATCGGTTACATGCCTGAAGAAAGAGGTTTGTATAAAAATATGACTGTTGGTGATCAGATCCTTTATTTCGGAGAATTAAAAGGAATGACCAAAAATGATGCTTTAAATGAAGCAAAAAAATGGTTTGAAAAACTGAATATCGATCAATGGTGGAAGAAAAAACTGTCTGAACTTTCAAAAGGGATGGCTCAGAAAATTCAGTTTGTGGTAACGGTACTTCACAGACCGCATCTTTTAATTTTAGACGAACCTTTCTCTGGTTTTGACCCTGTAAATGCCAATCTGATCAAAGATCAAATCATCGAACTTAAAAATAACGGAACAACCATTATTCTTTCGACTCACAGAATGGAAAGTGTGGAAGAAATGTGTGATTATGTAGCATTAATCAATAATTCTAAAAAAATTATTGACGGAAGAGTTTTTGACGTAAGAGAAAAATTCAAGAAAAATATTTTTGGAATTACTCTTTCAGAAGTAAGTGATGCTCAATTTGACACTTTCAAGAACAAATACGAGATTTTTAATTATACCAATGAAAATAATCTGGTTTCTTTCGATTTAAAAAATGAGAATGACCAGAACAACATCATTTTAGACCTTGTAAATGTTGGAAAAGTGAGATCGTTTGACGAAAAAATTCCAAGTATGAATGAAGTATTTATTAATGCCGTAAGCAACAACTCTTAATTATGAATAATATTTTTTTAATTACAAAAAGGGAATTTCTTACGCAGGTTAAGAAGAAATCCTTCATTATATTAACTTTATTAGCTCCCGTTATGATTATTGCTTTTGGGGCAGTTATCGGATTAATGTTTAAGGCTAATGAGTCGCACAGCATCATTGAAGTTGTTGATAAAAGCGGATTGTTTAAAAATCAGTTAAAATCAAATGATAAACTTAATTATGTTTTTGTTTCTGCGGCTGATGAAAAGTCGAAGGTCAATAATTTAAAAGGAAATGAATCTTTAGACGGAATTTTAATCTTACCTGAATTAAGCGGTCAAAATTATGATGATCTGGAAAAAAATTCAAGGTTGGTTATTAATTCTAAAATTGGTTTTGATACAAAACAGAGAATCATTTCTGATATCACAAATGTCATTAAAAAAGAAAAGATCAAGCAATTAGGCATTGCAGAAGCTCAACTTGATAATCTTGATAAAAGTTTCACTTTAAAAACGATCAACGTTTCTGAAAATAATAAAGAAGATTCTGATCTTAGTTTTGGTGTCAAGACTGGATTGAGCATGGTTTTAATGTACGTTACTTTCATGTTTATCCTGATTTATGGTGTGAGAGTAATGAGAAGTGTTTTGGAGGAGAAAAACAACCGTGTTGTAGAAATCATCATCTCTTCTGTGAAGCCATTTGAATTGATGATGGGTAAAATTTTGGGAGTAACGATGGTTGCTTTGACTCAGTTTATTATCTGGATCACGATGTCGGTTATTGGTGCGTTGGTTTTAAATACAGGTTTTAATTCAATACAGAAAAATATTCCCGGCGGAAATGAAGAAATGATGAGTAAATTAGATATTGCTCAGATTGCAACTCAGGTTTCTCACAGTCTATTGGAGCTTAATTTTCCTTTAATTATCGGTGTATTTATTATTTATTTTCTTTTGGGATATATCTTTTATAGCTCGATTTATGCTGCGATTGGTTCTGCGGTTGATAATGAAACAGAAACTCAACAATTCACCTTATTTGCTATTTTACCATTAACTTTAGGTATGTATGGAAGTTTTTCTTTAATGAATAATCCTGACGGCCCTCTAGGTTTTTGGTTATCTATAATTCCTTTCACATCACCTGTTGCGATGATTGCAAGAATTCCTTTTGGAGTTCCTATCTGGCAATTGGCATTGTCGATTGTATTATTGTTAGGAACAACGATTTTCATGATATTCCTTGCAGGAAAAATATACAGAGTAGGAATTTTAATGTATGGAAATAAGGCTACTTTGAAAGAGCTTTGGAAATGGGTAAGAGGATAAAATTATCACCTGAAAATTAAAAACTATAAAACAAAAATCCCGAGAATTAAAATTCCCGGGATTTTTTATGTTTCTTATGAAATCTTTTTATTCAAAGATGTAGCTGATTTTAGCACTAAGAACTTGTTCAGATTTACCTTTCGTACTTCCTAATGGCTCGTTCTTAAGACCTGGATAGGTATTAGAAACACCAAAATCATAGTTGAAAGCAAATTCTAACTGTCTTTTGTAGCTATATCCTACACCAATTCCTACACCAAAGTTAAAGCTAGCAGCTTTACCATTTACTCCAGGAAGACCAGGAACAGTAACATCCGGATCATAATAAGGTCTTGATACAGGAGCGTTTTTAACTTTCTGGCTAATTAAAAAATTAAATCTAGGTCCTGCCATTGCAAAGAATTCTGATTCAGCTTCTGAAAAATATCCTTTGAAATAAATAGGAACACTGATGTAATTATTTGCATAAACAGCGTCATAACCATCTCTTCCTTTACCATCCTTATCTTTTCCTGTTTCTCCGGCTCCGTAGTATAATACCTCAGGCTGTAAGAAAAACTGGTTTTCTTTTCCTATTGGAATTAAAGCTAAAGCTCCGGCCTGAACTGTAAATCTAGGACCTGAAGGGTTGTGAGCATTTTTTACTCTGGCGTAATTACCTCCTGCAGTGATACCGAATCTTGTGCTACTGAAATCGATCTGGGCGAAAGATAACGTAGAAAGTACCAAAGCTGAGGCTAATAAAAGTTTTTTCATATGTTGGGTTTTATAATTAAGCTAAAATTTTCGCTACAGTTGCACCGATATCAGCAGGAGAATCTACAACGTTGATTCCGTTTTCTCTCATAATCTCCATTTTTGCCTGAGCAGTATCTTCATCACCACCTACGATAGCACCAGCGTGCCCCATAGTTCTTCCTTTAGGAGCAGTTTGCCCAGCGATAAATCCTACAACCGGTTTAGTAGATCCACTAGCTTTGTACCATCTTGCAGCTTCAGCCTCAAGACCACCACCGATCTCACCGATCATAACAACAGCTTCAGTTTCCGGATCGTTGATGAACAATTCTAGAGCTTCTCTTGTAGTAGTTCCAATGATTGGGTCACCACCAATACCGATAGCAGTAGAAACACCGAAACCAGCTTTTACAACTTGGTCAGCAGCTTCATAAGTAAGAGTTCCTGATTTAGAAACGATACCTACTTTTCCTTTTTTGAAAACGAAACCTGGCATAATACCAATTTTAGCTTCTTCAGAAGTAATGATTCCCGGACAGTTTGGTCCGATCAATCTACAATCTCTGTCTGCAATGTAAGATTTTACTTTTACCATGTCTGCTACAGGAATACCTTCAGTAATACATACGATCACTTTAATTCCAGCTTCAGCAGCTTCCATGATAGCATCTGCAGCAAATGCAGGCGGTACGAAAATGATACTTACATTAGCTCCAGCTTTTTCAACAGCATCAGCAACAGTGTTGAATACCGGCTTTCCTAAGTGCTCGCTACCTCCTTTTCCTGGAGTAACACCACCTACTACGTTTGTTCCGTATTCAATCATCTGACCTGCGTGGAAAGTACCTTCGTTACCTGTAAATCCTTGTACAATTACTTTAGAATCTTTGTTTACTAAAATTGACATTTTATTGTTGTTTTAATTTATTTTTATTTTCTTATTAATGCTCACAAATTTACTTAATTTTCTTTGATTTTAGATAAAACCTTAAGAATTGTTTATTTGAGATTTCTCAGTTTTACTTCTTTCTTCAAATAAGTTTTAAAATCTTCTGCAAACATCCCGATATAAGTCCCTTTTTCAAGATCTCTGTTGACTCCAGTTTTGCCGAGAATTACAGATCCGTCAGCTATTTTATTACCGGAAGCCATGCCAACCTGTCCCCATAACGTTACTTCATTTCCTATTACGCAACATCCTGCGATTCCGACTTGTGAGGCAATTAAACATTTTTTACCAATCACGGTATCATGACCGATCTGAATTTGATTATCCAAAACAGAACCTTCTCCGATAACGGTAGAATCTGTAACTCCTCTGTCGATTGTACAGCCGTTTCCGATTTCTACATTGTTTTCGATGACAACATTTCCTACAGAGATCAGACGGTCAAAATTTCCATTTAATTTTCTGTAATAAAAAGCATCACCTCCTAAAACTGTGTTTGATTGAATAATTACATTGTCACCAATAACAGTTCTGTCACCAATCACAACATTAGGAAAAATAAGTGTATTTTTTCCAATGGTAACATTATTTCCGATAACAGCTGTACGATGGATTTTTGTACCCTCTCCGATTTCAACATCGTGAAGTTCTTCTGTGAAATTATATATTCTCGTAAAATGAGTGTTGATCTTATTAAAATCTCCGAAAGGATCTTCGGAAACTAAAAGCGCTTTACCTTCCGGACATTCAACTTCTTTGTCAATCAAAATAATTGTTGCTGCTGAATTTAAAGCTTTATCGTAATATTTTGGATGGTTTACGAAAACTATATCTCCCGGTCTCACCATGTGAATTTCATTCGTTCCTAATACTTCAAAGTCTTCAGAACCGATGAATTTTGATCCGATAAGATCAGCAATAGTTTTCAGTTTTTGTGGTTGATGAAACGTCATATTTTTAAATGATGTTTAAATTATATCAACCGTGTCAAAGTTTGAAACCCTGACAAGGTTTGTTTTCAAGTTTAGATTGCAGCCCGACTTGAGCGGAAATCCTTTTTTAGCATGGAAAAAGCAATGGCCAAAAAAGATTGGGAGCGGAAGGCGGAAATAGCTGCCATAAAAAATGAAAGCTGAAAGTTGTTATACTTCCAGCTTCCTATTATTTTGAATAATTATTCTTTTACTCTTTCTAAGTAAGAACCATCTTCTGTACTCACTTTGATTTTGTCTCCTGCTTCGATGAACAGAGGAACCATTACTCTTGCTCCTGTTTCAACGATAGCGTTTTTAAGAGCGTTGGTAGCCGTGTTTCCTTTTACTCCCGGATCAGCTTCTATAACCTCCAAGTAAACAGATTGAGGAAGTTCTGCAGACAAAGGCGTCTCGTCTGCTTCCTTTAAAATGATGGTAACTTCTTCACCTGCTTTCATCAGATTAGAGTTTTCAATCATTTCTTTATCAAGATAAAGCTGAGAGAAGTCATCATTATTCATGAAGTGGAAACCATTCTCATCATCGTAAAGATATTGGAATTTTCTTGTAATTACTTTCACCTCATCAATTTTGTGACCTGCAGAGAATGTGTTATCCAATACTTTTCCGTTAGTTACTGACTTTAGTTTTGTTCTTACGAAAGCAGGACCTTTTCCTGGCTTTACGTGCATAAATTCAACTACCTTGAAAATATCATTGCTAAATTCGATGCAAAGTCCTTTTCTTATATCGTTACTTGTTGCCATTAATTTTATATTATCTTTTAATTTGTATTAGTTACTTTCTTTTCCTGTTCCGTATCCTTTAACGATACCTCGAGGAGAGTTTTGAATAAACTGAAGAATTTCATCTCTTTCAGCTGTTGGAAGCATTTCTTTTTCAATGTAAGTTACAGCCTGAGAAACGTTCATTTTCATTTGGAAAATAGTTCTGTAGATCTTTTGAATTTCGAAAATTTTCTCATTCGTAAATCCTCTTCTTCTCAAACCTACTGAGTTGATTCCAGCGTAAGACATTGGCTCTCTCGCAACCTTTACATAAGGCGGAATATCTTTTCTCACCAACGTACCACCGGAAATCATCACATGTTTCCCGATTTTACCAAATTGATGCACAGCACTAAGACCTCCCATTACGGTATAGTCTCCGATTTCTACGTGCCCTGCAATACCGCAACCGTTCACAATGATAACGTGATCTCCGATAACGCAGTCGTGTGCAATATGGGAAGTTGCCATGATAAGGCAGTTTTTACCAATTTTGGTAAATCCAAGGGCTTTTGTCCCTCTGTTTACCGTTACACACTCTCTGATCGTAGTTTCGTCTCCGATAATTACCTGAGTATCTTCACCATCAAATTTTAAATCCTGAGGGATCGCAGAAATTACCGTTCCAGGAAATATTCTACAGTTTTTACCTATTCTTGCTCCATCCATGATGGTAACATTAGGGCCAATCCAAGTTCCTTCTCCGATTTCTACATCCCCTGCTATTGTAGTAAATGGTTCTACAATAACATTTTTGCTGATTTTTGCACGTTTATCAACGGCTGCTAATTGATGAATCATTTAATCAACTTTATTTTTTGCAACTTGAGCCATTAATTCTGCTTCTACTGCTACAGTATCTCCCACATATCCGTATCCCTGCATATGAACAATACCTCTTCTGATAGGCTCTATCAATTCAATTTTGAAAATCATAGTATCACCGGGAACTACTTTTCTCTTGAATTTTACTTTATCAATTTTAATGAAATAGGTAGAGTAATTTTCAGGATCCGGAACGCTTGCCAATACTAAGATACCTCCTGTCTGTGCCAATGCTTCAACTTGTAAAACTCCCGGCATTACAGGCTCTTTAGGGAAATGTCCAACGAAGAAAGGTTCATTCATTGTAACATTTTTCAATCCGACAACGTGAGAATCTGACAATTCTAAGATCTTATCAATCAATAAGAATGGTGGTCTGTGAGGCATCAACTTCATGATTCCGTTAATATCGAAAACTGGTTCTTTCGTTAAATCAAAATCAGGAACATTTTTTTTCTTTTGTAATTTCCACTGACGGTTCAATTTTTTAGCAAATTGAGTATTTACAAAATGTCCTGGTTTGTTAGCAATAACTTTTCCTTTAATTTTTACTCCAGCCAAAGCCAAATCACCTATTACATCAAGTAATTTGTGTCTTGCAGCTTCGTTAGGGTAATTCAAATTAAGATTATCAAGAATACCGTTTGGTCTGATAGACACTTTGTCTTTACCAAAAGCTTTCTTCAATTTTTCTGTAGTTTCAGGAGTAAGATCTTTGTCTACATAAACGATCGCGTTAGAAATATCACCACCTTTGATCAAACCATGATCTAAAAGCATTTCTAATTCATGTAAAAAGCTGAACGTTCTAGCAGATGAAATCTCTTCTTTAAAATCTGAAATATTTTTAAGAGTAGCATTTTGAGTACCTAAAACTTTAGTCCCAAAATCTACCATTGTTGTAATTTCGTAATTATCTGAAGGAATAATTGTAATTTCTGAACCCGTTGCCGGATCGCTATAGCTAAGAACTTCTTTTACCACCAAATATTCTCTGGCAATACCTTGTTCTACAATTCCTACACTTTCGATAGCTTCTACAAAAAACTTTGAAGAACCATCTAAAATTGGAGGTTCAGAAGCATCCATTTCCAGCATTGCGTTATCAATATCACAACCAACTAAAGCTGCCAAAAGATGTTCACAAGTGTTAATTTTAACTCCTAATTTTTCTAATGTCGTTCCTCTTTCTGTCGCTACAACATAGTTTACATCAGCTTCGACCTGAGGATGACCCTCTAAATCTGTTCTCACAAAAACGAAACCTGTATTTTCTTTAGCAGGTTTTATGGTCAATTTTACTTCTTTACCAGTATGAAGGCCAATTCCGGAAAGTGTTACCTCTTCCTGAAGTGTTTTTTGCATATCACTCATTAGTATGATCTTTTGAGGTATTCTCAAGATTATTTATTCGTTTTACGATTTCAGGTAAATTCCTGAAATGTACATAGCTTCTAAGATAGTCATTATAACTTATCGCAGGTGATCCGTACACGGTTTCTTTATCATTAACGCTAGAATTCACACCACTTTGAGCCTGAATCTTCACCTGATCTCCTATTTTAATATGCCCTACGATCCCCACCTGACCTCCGATCTGGTTCCAGTTGCCAATAGTGGTAGAACCTGCAATTCCTGCTTGTGCTGCAATTACATTATTCTGACCAATTTTCACATTGTGGGCAATCTGAATAAGGTTATCTATTTTAGTTCCCTTTCCAATAACGGTTGATCCGATGGTAGCTCTGTCGATACTACAGTTAGAACCAATTTCAACATCATCTTCGATAATTACATTACCTAGCTGAGGGATTTTTTTGAATCCATCAGGGGTAGGCTGAAAACCAAATCCATCTCCGCCAATCACAGTATTGGAATGAATCACACAATTATCTCCAACAATACAGTAATCGTAAATTCTGGCACCACTGTCTATTTTACAGTTTTTACCAATTTTTACACCTTTACCAACGTACACATGAGGATAAATTTGTGAACCTTCACCAATTTTTGCTTTATCTGAGATGTAGGTAAACGCACCGATATAGGCTTTTTCGCCAATAACAGCTGTTTCGTGAATAGAAGAGCCGTCTTCGATCCCTTCTTTTCTTCCCTGCATTTCCTGATACAGATTCATTAAAACCTGAAAGGCAAGATAAGCATCTTTTACGGCAATGATGGTAGGATTATAATTATCTTTAGTTATAATATTTTCCGAAACGATAAGAACGGAGCATCTTGAAGTGTCCAAATAGTGGGAAAATCTATCTTGTGCTACAAAAGAAAGATGTCCTGATTCCCCATTTTCAATTGGTGAAACTCCAGTAATAAGTGCGTGCTCGTCACCTATTATTTTTCCGTCGATAAAACTTGCAATTTGCGAAGCTGTAAATTCCATATTCTGCAAAGATAAGAAATTCTATAATTCGCAAACATTTTTTAGTTTTAGGATAGTAAATTTTAATATTATTTAAGAAATTAATTAGACATATCTCTTGGAAAAGTAAGGATATATCTTGTGGTTTTATTTACGATCAACCCCGATAAAAGCTGGTCTTCCGACTCGTCCAGCCTTAATTTCACCCCACTTTTCTGCAATAAATAAATTGGTTGCTTTTCTGTGTCATAAGGCAACAATTTTCTCTTGATCTCGTGTACCAGATCTTCACCGTTATCAATTCCGAAAAATTCGTTAGTTTTTTTTATTTTTTCTTCAATAAATTTCGGATCAAACGGGTGAGAAGAGATAATTGTTTTAGGCAGGTTTCTCTGTATCACACATTTACACCAATAAGAAAGAATAATATCATCAGAATTCTGCCAAGATTTCATCGCCTGAATAACATCATTATCATCCATTTGAGTGAACCTTTCAACGTCTTCAACGGTTGCTGAGCTTTTTCCACGGTATAAAAAATATTTCAAATTTTCCGTCGCAGGCAAATCAATTCCTTGAGAAACCAAATATTTCGCTCTTTCTAAGATTTTAACCAAAAGAAACTCCGCCAAAGCCGATGTTTTGTGATAATATACCTGCCAATACATGAACATTCTTGCTGTCAAAAAGTTTTCAATGGAATAAATTCCTTTCGCATCAATCACCAATTCGCCTTCTTCGCAAACGTTCATCATCGAAATAATCCTTTGTGTATTGATATTTCCCTCTGAAACTCCCGTGAAAAAACTGTCTCTCTTCAAATAATCCAATCTGTCAACATCCAATTGAGAAGAAATAAGCTGATTGAAAAATTTTCTATGATATTTACCCTGAAACATTTCAATAGCAACATTAAGTTGTCCATTAAACTCAACATTTAGCCTATTCATCAATAATAATGAAAGATTTTCGTGATGCCAGTCGTCCATCAACATACTTTCTAACGCATGAGAAAAAGGACCATGACCAATATCATGCATTAGAATCGCCAACATCGCGCCTTTTTCCTCCTCATCTGAGATTTTAACTCCTTTTTGTTTTAAAGTCTCCAAAGCCGTAAACATCAAGTGCATCGCCCCCAAAGCATGATGAAATCTTGTATGGGTAGCACCCGGAAAAATTAAAGTTAAAAGCCCGGTCTGGGAAATCCTTCTCAGCCTTTGAAAATATGGATGTTCGATGATGTCGAATAAAATTTCGTGAGGAATTTTGATAAATCCGTGAACAGGATCATTGATGATTTTAAGCTTATTCTGCATTGAAATGTCAGTATTTGTACACAAATTTAGGGATTTTAAATTTTAAGGATGATTAAATTAATATTAAAAACATTTGATCTAAACACAAATGGTACAAATATTTTTGCGGATGACATTATTAAAAAATTAAGTTTTGGCTAAAGCCAATAGATTGGGACTATTTTTACTAAGCGGGCTAAAGCCCACTCCTATTGATACAAAGCTCTATATCATTTGTGAAAAAACTTGCGCCATTTGTGTTTAAAAATTATCTTTGATACAAATTCCAATAACCTTTCATGAGAAAATTCTCTGTTTTCATCATTCTATTTTTAAGTATGAGTTTTTCGGCGCAAAGCTTATCTGAGACTCAAAAACTGGAGTCTCTTTGTAAAGTTTGGGGATTTTTAAAATACTATCATCCGAATGTTGCCAAAGGAAATCTCGATTGGGATAATCAGCTTTTCCAGAAATTAAATGAAATTGAAAAAATCAACGATAAAAGTCAATTGAATGAATTTTATTCTAACTGGATTGAAAGTCTGGGAAAAGTTGAAACTTGTGAACAATGTAAAAAAGAGGATAGTAAACTCTATTTTTTGAAAAACTTTGACCTTAATTGGATCAATGATCAGATTATTTTTTCAGAAAAAACAACCCAGAAACTCAATTATATTCAAAATAATAGAAATATTGGCGACAATTATTATTTCGGGATTGGTGGAAGAAAAGTGTTTTTCAGAAACGAAAATTCTTATGGATCAAAATTTACTTCCAAAGAAGTCAGCCTTTTAGAATTATTTAGATATTGGAATTATGTAGAATATTTTTTTCCTTACAAATACAAAACAGATCAAAACTGGAATGATGTTTTAACTGAGATGATTCCGAAATTTCTCGCTATTAATAATGATGAAACTTATCACTTAACTTTAGCCGAATTGGTTACTAAAACAGATGATTCACATGCTTTTTTATTTTCTCCATTTATTAGTTTACATCAATATGGCAGAAGAAAAATTCCTGTAGAATATAGTTATGCAGAAGGAAAATTGATTGTTACTAAAATTAACTCCAACAAATTTAATGAAGAAAATCCGTTGAAAATCGGTGACGTCATTTATGATGTTAATGGTAAAACTATTCCGCAAATGGTCAATAGTTTTGGAAAATATATTTCGGCTTCCAATTCCTGGGGGAAAATCAAGAAAGCGAAAAACCTATTTCTTTTTACCAATAATGATTCGATCAATATTAAAATTGAAAGAGATGGGCAAAATTTAGCTATTAAATTAAAAACATATCTTCTCCGCGATATTATCAATGAAAAAACTGCAACACCGGAAAAATGGAAATTTATTGATGATGAAAGAAAAACCGGCTATGTAAACATGGGAATTATTGAAAGAAAGGATCTGGATGAAATGTATAAAAACCTAAAAGAAACAGAATCCATTATTTTTGATCTCAGAAATTATCCGAAACAAACCATTTTACCTCTAAGCAAATTATTACTTCCTGAAAATACTATCTATTATCAATTCAATTTCCCTGAAACCAATTATTTGAGCAAATTTTATAGCCGAAAAAATAGTATTGGCAAAAAAAATAATGATTATTATAAAGGAAATGTTGTGGTTTTGGTGGATGAAAATACCCAGAGCCAAGCTGAAACTACAACCATGATGTTTAAACAGCATCCAAAATCAAAAGTTATCGGCAGCAACACTTCCGGAGCTAATGGAGATGTCATAAGATTCAATATTGCAGATCTGGAGACAAGTTTTACAGGATTGGGAGCTTATTATCCGGACGGAAAGGAAACCCAAAGAATAGGAATAATCCCTGATATTTTGATAAAACTTACCGTAAAAGGCATCAAAGAAGGAAAAGATGAAGTCTTTGAAAGAGCCTTGGAATATATAAAGACAGGAAATTAGCAAAAATTAAAACCCTACTTTTCAATACGTTAAGTCAAAATATTATTTTTTTTCATAAATATTTGTCAGGAACCCTGTCAAATTACGACTATGATTTTAAAGAAACTTTTTCAAGTCTTCTTATCAAACGGAATATTAGTCATTTTAAAATCAACATTTATGAAAAAACATTTTTTTCCCCACCCCTCAAAGTTAGGTACTGTTGCTATTTTTATTGCCTTAGCAACAATTGTATCTTGTAGTGATGACAGCAATATGTCATCTGAACCCTCTAAACAATTTGAAGAAAAAATTGCGGTTACTAATCGTAGCAGCGGAAGTGTTAGTTTTATTGATGCCGTAACAAACAATGTTACCAAAACCTTATCTATTCCCAATTCTGACCCCATGTATGTCGTGTATGTCCCGAAAACAGATAAAGTTTATATTGGAGACAGAAGCGGAAAGAAAATACATGTCGTAAACCCTAAAACCAACGAAATTGAAAATTCCATCGCGGTTGGAAACGGAGTTTTCCATATGTGGGCAGACGGACAAGGTAAAGAATTATGGGTTGTAAATGATACCGATAAAACTATTTCTGTAATTAATTTAAGTACAAATTCCGTAACTCATACTATAGATGTGGGAATTACTCCTCATGATGTTTTTCTTACTAAGGATGGTTCAACTGCTTTTGTTTCTGTATTCACAAGTGATCCTAATGCTGATAAAGTTTTTAAATATTCAACTTCTACTTACGCCAAAACAGGCGAGAAAACAGTGGGAAAAGAACCTCATTTATATCATTCCAATGACAGGCTCTATGTCCCTTGCCAATCTGGAAAAGTATATGCTCTTGACGGTAATACATTAAATACAATCTACGAAAAAGATTATGCCGGAGCTCATGGTGTATTTATTTCGCCGGATCATAATAATCTTTTTGTAGCGAATATATCAGGAAACCAATTGTTTTCAATAAACTCTGCCACGGGAAATCAAATTGGAAATCCTTTAACTTCTCCTACTCCAACGCCTCATAACCTCGTGGTAAACAATGGAGGAGACAAAATGTTTGTTACACACTCAGGTACTTCTGCAAATACGGTTTCTACCTATACTGTTAATTCATCAGGTACACTTGCTTACTCATCATCCATTACTGTAGGAAATAATCCTTTTGGGATAACTTACTACAAAAGAGAACAAAATTAATTCATATATAAAACCACAAATGGAAGTATATTGGAAAAAAGCAGTTCCTTTTGAAGAGTATCATGATATTATTCAAAAGAAAACAGAGTATTCGGACAAAGATCTTGTAAGTAAATATCAATTATCACTAAAAAGAGTTGAGCATATTATCAACAACTATGTACCTGATACTGAACAGCAAAAAATATTTGAAGAAAAAAAAATCAATGGGAAAATTTTAATTATAGCCGAAGGCTGGTGCGGAGACTGCAGTCAATCTGTACCCGTAATTAATACATTTTTTAAAAAGAATTCTGTGAAAATTCTTCAAAGAGACGAAAATTTAGATTTAATAAGAAAGTTTTTGACCAATGGTAACGAGTCCGTTCCTATCGTGATCTTTCTTAATGATGAAAATAATGTTATTACCCATTGGGGACCTCGTCCAAAATTTGGAAAAGATCTTTTAGCAAAGCACAAAAAAGACCCCGAAAATTATCCTAAAGAAGCTTTTTTATCAGATCTTCATAATTATTACAACAATAATAATGGCGTTGATATCATTGATGAAATATTATCACTTTTATAATCTTATTTATTTAACAATTAAAAAGAGCCGCCGTTTGTAAATTACTTACAGCGGCTTTTATTTTTATATAAAAATTGACATTTTATCCCTTAAATACTCTATCTTCATACTCAATTATTTTAATAAAAACGCATCAAAATTTTTAACTAAGATTTAACTTTTAAAGTCTCTATTTTCGTAGATTTTACGAGCTTTTGGTCGCAATTTTGATATACTAACCCTGAAAAATTAAATTATTATGTCGGAAAAGATATTATGGATAGATGATGAAATAGATTTACTTAGACCTCATATTGTATTTTTAGAGAAAAAAGGTTACCACGTAACCCCCGTAAACAACGTAAATGAGGCATTAGAATTAATAGATTCAGAAAAATTTGCACTTACTTTAATAGATGAAAATATGCCTGGAATTTCCGGGCTTGAGGCTATACCTATGATCAAACAAAGAGATAGTTCTCTGAAAATAGTGATGGTAACAAAAAGCGAAGAAGAACATATTATGGAAGAAGCCATAGGTTCTCAAATCGCTGATTATATTCTGAAGCCTGTAAATCCTAATCAGATTTTATTATCATTAAAGAAAAATCTTCAGGAAGACAATCTTGTCGAGCAAAAGACAATTTTACAATATCAGCAGGAATTCAGAAACCTGTCTATGGAACTTTCTTATTTAAGAACGTATCAGGATTGGGCAGAATATTACAAAAAAATCGTTAGTTGGGAGATTAAGTTTGATAAAGTTGCAGATAATGAATTTGCAGATCTTCTACAGTCTCAAAAAGAAGAGGCCAACATTCAGTTTGCTAAATTTATTGAGAACAATTACGAAGATTGGTTGAATGGAAATGAAAAACCATTAATGAGCCACACACTTTTCAAAGAAAAAATAAAACCGGAAGTAGAAAAAGAAAAAGTTCTTTTACTGATGGTTGACAACCTTCGTTACGATCAGTGGAAAGTAATTGAACCTTTGTTCACGAAATATTACAATAAAGTTTCAGAAGATTATTATTACAGTATTCTTCCGACAGCTACGCAATATGCGAGAAATTCTTTCTTTGCAGGATTAATGCCTTCTGAGATCGAAAAACGTTTTCCTGAAAAATGGTTCAATGATAATGAAGATGGAAACAAGAATGAATTTGAGCGTGATTTCTTAGAAGATCAAATGAAGAGAATTGGTTTAGGCTCTAAATCAATGAAATATCTAAAAGTGCTAAATGCCGATTTTGAAAGAAAGATATACGATGACTTCAATCAGCATAAAAACAATGATCTATTGGTGATCGTTTATAACTTTATTGATATTCTTTCCCACGCAAAAACAGATAACCATATTGTAGACCAATTGATTCGTGATGATAAAACTTTCCGCTCTTTAACATCTAACTGGTTTGAAAATTCATCTTTGATTAAGATCATTAAGCTAGCTGCTGAAAGCGGTTACAAATTGGTCATCACAACCGATCATGGAACAGTTTACGTTAAAAAACCTAGTAAAGTTGTGGGCGACAGAGAAACATCCACTAATATCCGTTATAAAACAGGTAAAAGTTTAACCTACGACGACAGAGATGTTTGGGCAATTACAAACCCTGAAAAATTATTTTTACCAAAAGGAAATTTAAGCTCTAAATATATTTTCGCTAAAAATAATATTTTCCTGGCTTATCCTAAAAATTATAATCACTTTGTGAATTATTATAAAGAAACCTACCAACACGGTGGAATATCATTGGAAGAATGTATTATTCCGATAAGTATTTTAGAACCCAAGTAGTTTTTTTCATAGTTTATTTAACTTTGGGTAATAAGAGTGGCGGAAAAAATCAATTGATTTTTTCCGCTTCTTTTTTATATTTTTGAAACATGAGATTAATTACTTACAACGTAAACGGAATAAGAGCTGCTTTTACCAAAGATTTCCTCGGTTGGCTGAAAACAGCTGACCCGGATATCATCTGCATTCAGGAGAGTAAAGCAGGAAACGATCAAATAGACATCGAAAGCCTTGAAAAATTAGGTTATCACAGTTATTGGCATTCGGCGGTGAGAAAAGGCTACAGCGGCGTGGGAATCGCTTCAAAAATAAAACCCAATCATGTAGAATATGGTTGCGGTATAGAAAGCTATGATAATGAGGGAAGAATTATCCGCGCAGACTTTGATGGTTTTTCTGCAATTTCTGTATATGTCCCTTCTGCATCGAATATTGAAAGGCTTGAATTTAAAATGCAGTTTTGCCATGATTTTCTAGCTTACATTAAAGAACTAAAAAAGACTATTCCTAACCTTATCATTTCGGGAGATTTTAATATCTGTCATGAAGCAATTGATATCCATAATCCGGTTGGTTTAAAGAACACTTCCGGCTTCTTACCCATGGAAAGAGAATGGATGACCAATTTCATCGAAGAATGTGAATTGATAGACAGTTTCAGGTTTTTTAATAATGAGCCCGATAATTATACTTGGTGGAGCTACAGGCAGAATTCCAGAGCTAATAATAAAGGCTGGAGACTGGATTACAACTTCGCTTCCTATTCATTGAAAGAAAAGCTTTCCAGAGCCGTTATTTTGAAGGAAGCAGTGCATTCTGATCATTGCCCTGCTTTAGTAGAAATTAATCTATAAAATAAAAGCCAGCTGATTCAGCTGGCTTGTTTAATTTAAATCATAAATGTTAATCGATAATTTCATATTCCACCGGAATTGTACCGCGATCGGTATCTCCGATTTCATCGAACGCGGCTCTAGACATATCTAGTGCTCTTGATGAATGGAAAGGCCCTCTATCATTAATCTTCACTATCACCTCTTTTCCATTGTTCAGATTGGTTACTTTAATAGTTGTACCAAAAGGAAGCGTTCTGTTGGCTGCTGTAAGCTTTGAATTATCAAAGATTTCTCCGCTGGCCGTTTTTCTACCGTTAAATTTATCGTGGTAGTACGATGCATAACTTGTTTTCTTCGCATCTGTGGCATTATTCTTGAAAGAATAAACACCAAAGGTTGAAATCATCATTATGATTACGAGAATGAATCTTTTCATCATCTTGAAATTTTATTGGTTTTGACTCAGCAAAAGTATCATGAATATGGTAAAGTCAGCAGTCGAAATGTTAAAAACTGTTAACGAAAACTTAATTCTATCACAACGACCCTTGTAACTCCCTATTAATAGGCTTCTTAGAGTACATTGTTAAAAAGTGTTAAAAATAGCGTTAAAAAGTTAACGAAATTAACTAATTAAAGCATAATTTAAAAAAACACAAATTAAAAGTTACTGAAAATCAATATCTTAAAATTTTTAACAAATTCTGATAAATCTGTATCAAAAACTTAATTGAAAAAACTTATCTCGTTTTTATTCAATATAAACTGTTTTTAATTAATTCTATTCTACAAATTATTATAAGCGACATGAACCTACGATATTGAAAGAATAGTTTAATAAACAATACTAAATTTCATTACAACAATAAGAACTTCAAAATTAGTCAACTAAGATTAAAAACAAAAAACCAATGAGATAAGTCATTGGTTTTTATATCTAGAATGTAGATATACCTTATTTAGTATATTCTACAACATAATCATATGTTCCGGCAGGATAAACTACAGACATACTTGGAGAACCTGTAATAAGGTTACCGTTAGAAATATCATAAGAATAAACTCCGTTAGCGAAAACACTTCCTGTACCAGCTTTGAAAACTGTTACTCTATAAATACCAGCTGTTCCACTAGCAGGAACTGTAATAGCTCCATCAGGATAAGAGGTAGGTGCAGTAGAAGTTCCACTTGCTACAAATCTTCCTTTTTTAGCGTAAACCTGATTATTATTTACTAAAGTATTAGTAGTTGTTTCAGCAGTTGTTACATTGAATTTCGGATCACCTCCAACTGGAAGCCATCTACCAGCAGTAACAGATCCGTTAGCAGCTCCATTTGGATTAGAAAAATAATAAAAACCAGCTGTTAAACCAGTAGTTTGAGTTGTTAATAATGGATCTGCAGTAGATCCAGTAGTAGCAGTGTTATATACTAACATTCCATCGAAATAAGAAGGAAATGTAATACCATCAGCAGGAGTTGGATCAAATCTGAAAAGTCTCAAATCTGTGTTAGGATAAACTAAACCCTTTCCTATACTATTTGATGAAGATGCAGATGTATTAAAATTTGTACTTGCATCTAAAAATGCATTTGAATCACCAATGTTATTTTGAATAACCTGGTTTGAATTTACTTGACCTGAAACCTTAGTTAAAGATAAAGATGCAAGAAGAACTATACAAAGACTAAATTTTTTCATTTTTATTTATGTTTTTAATTTAACGAAATAGCAACCCATGCTGTACCATCACTGATATAAGCTTTAGCTCTATTTTGTGCCAAAGCACCATTTAAAAGAGTAGGTGATCCTGCAGAATTTACATTTACTGTACCGGTACCGGTATTGTTATTAGCAACATAAATCATTCTTCCAATGTTTCCTACTGGATTTGGAAGATCAATCGTTAATCCTGAACCAGCTTTCGTAATAATAAAAAAGTCTGTTGCAGTAGCTGTATATGCTGCAGTAGTCGTTAAAATAGTAACACTACCTCTAGTACCTTCGTATCTCTGAGGAGTAGCAGCACCGCCACCACCTACAGCAACCCAAACAGAGTTTGGTGCATCATAATAATAAAATCCAGTAGATGTTACATTAACTGTTTTACCAGTTCCTGTACCTCCTAATGCATTTACAAATACAAGGGCACCATTTTGATTGGTTGCACCTGTACCATTGCCATAAGCTGCATTTTTAGATTCTAATTCAGCTCTTGACATACGAGGGACTAAAAGCGCATCAGGTCTTGTAGCGTCAGCTTTGTCTGCTGTAACGTCTAAAGTAGCGGCAGGTGTAGTTGTGTTAATACCCACACGCCCCTGTTGAGCTTTAGTAAGCGCTGTCATGCTAACAAGAACAGTCGCTGTTAATAAAATTTTTTTCATAAGTTTTTAAAGATTTTAAATTACATTTTTCATCAATGATATTTATATTCAAATGGGACAACTCATCCCAACTTGTTCTTTAATTAAAAATAAAACAATTTATACTTAAGATGAACATTCTTAAAAGTGTTTCATTTTTGATCTAATTTTAAATACCTAACATTCATACAAATAGCATTATAAAAATCTATTCATGTTGCAAAGTTAGTACTTTATTATTTAATGGCAATAGGCACATATAAAAAGTTTCTCAAATTCATCTCAATAAAAACATAACACATTGAAAAATAAGCACTTATGAAAAGTATTAAAATTCAATAAAATATGTTAATTTTTATTAATGCTTAAAACAAATTTAGATATATAATATTTTTAATTGAATATATATTTAAAATTCACTAATAAACGATATATTTTAAACTAACTCTCCATACAAGTCGAACTCCTCAGCAGAAGTAATTTTTACCTCCGCAAATTCGCCAATAGAAATATAGGTATTATCCGCAGAAACCAGCACTGTGTTGTCAACATCAGGAGAATCATATTCTGTTCTTCCAATGAAATAGTTCCCTTCTTTTCTATCAAATACACATTTGAAAACTTTTCCAATTTTATCCTGATTCTTTTCCCAAGAAATTTGTGACTGCAGTTCCATAATCTCTTCTACTCTGGCTTCTTTTACTTCCTGAGGAATGTCATCCTCTAAAACATACGCTGAAGTATTTTCTTCGTGAGAATATGTGAAACAACCCAATCTGTCAAATTTTTGTTCTCTTACCCACTCCTTCATTTCCTGGAACCTTTCTTCAGTTTCTCCGGGATATCCAACAATTAAAGTTGTTCTAATGGCCATATCAGGAACTTTTTCTCTGAATTTTGCAAGAAGTGCATCCGTCTTTTCGTGAGTAGTACCTCTCTTCATCGATTTCAATAAATCTGAATTGATATGCTGAAGCGGAATATCTATATAGGTACAAACCTTAGGTTCTTCTCTGATAATATCTAAAACATCTTCTGGAAAACCGCTTGGAAAAGCATAGTGAAGACGAATCCATTCTACCCCTTCTACTTTTACAAGTTCTTTTAATAAATCTCCGAGTGCACGTTTTTTATAGATATCTAAACCGTAATAAGTAAGATCCTGAGCTATTAAAATTAATTCTTTAGTTCCTTTTTTTGCTAATTTCTGAGCTTCAGAAACTAATTTCTCGATCGGCGTAGAAGTATGACCACCACGCATTAAAGGAATCGCACAAAAAGAGCATGGCCTGTCACAACCCTCAGATATTTTTAAGTATGCATAATGTCTTGGAGTAGTTGTTAATCTCTCCCCCACCAACTCGTGCTTATAATCTGCACCTAAATGCTTTAATAAAATGGGAAGATCTCTGGTTCCGAAGTATTGGTCTACATCCGGAATTTCTTTAATCAAGTCTGGTTTATATCTTTCAGAAAGACAGCCTGTAACAAAAACCTTTTCAACTTCACCTCTATTTTTAGCCTCTACATACTCCAAAATGGTATTAATAGATTCTTCCTTGGCATTATCTATAAATCCGCAAGTGTTGATAACAACGATATCACCCTTATCTTCATGTACCACTTCTTTTCCATTGGCTTTCAGCTGGCTCATCAATACTTCAGAGTCATATACATTCTTCGAGCAGCCGAGTGTGACGATGTTAATTTTCTTCTTACCTATGGATTTTGTACGCATCTTTTTGATTTTGAGTTTGCAAAGATACGAAATATTGAAGAGTATGAATTAAAAAAAGAGAACCACTTTAATAAAGTGATTCTCAATATGCTATTTAAAAGTTTTTATCTTTAAAGCCTGGTGAATTTTGATCTTTCTCTGAAAGAATCATATCCTTTGGATCAACTTTCCAATCGATGTTAAGCTCTGGATCATCAAATTTCACACTTCCTTCAGATTCTTTATTATAAAAATTATCACATTTATAGGCAAAAACAGCAGTTTCACTTAAAACTGAAAACCCATGTCCAAAACCTCTAGGAATATATAACTGGAGTTTATTTTCTTCGGTAAGCTCTATTCCGAACCATTTACCAAATGTTGGAGAATCTTCTCTCAAGTCAACAGCAACATCCCAGACTTTCCCTTCCAAACATGAAACGAGTTTAGCCTGAGCGTGTTCTCCTTTCTGTAAGTGTAATCCTCTTAAAACACCATAAGAAGATTTAGAAATATTATCCTGAACGAAATGACCGTTCATTGATGTTAATTCTTCAAATTTTTTCTCATTAAATTTTTCAAAGAAATAACCTCTATCATCTTCAAAAATAGTAGGTTCTATTATATAACAGTCTTTCAGTGGTGTTTCTTTTATTTTCATAAGTTTAATTCTAAGGCTATTCTAAAGGTTGTATTGTTTTTTTAAACTCAATTTTAATCCTAAATAAACTCCGCCAACAGGGATAAATATTATCGGAATAATAACCCAAATTGGAAGTTGCGAATTTATTAAAAACAAATTAATAATCAATTGAACAAAAGTATAAACAAAACTTATAACTAGATGTGAAACTTTTCTTTCATTAGCAAACAATTGATATAAGTGTCTTCTGTGCGCTTCAAAAATATTTTCTTTCAGTAATAATCTTTCAGTTATGGTAAGTACAACTTCAAGTCCATAAATTGATAATAATAAAATGTACTTATAATCTTGGGTTTTCATGATCAATAAAGTAATAAGACCAATTACCCAAAAACCAATCCCCATACTTCCTACATCTCCGGCAAAGCATTTTGCTTTTTTCCTAAAATTAAAGAATAAAAATACCAGAGAAGCCAAAATAGGATAAATAATAAAATCATTATCTGTAAATAATATTATTTCTTTATTTATATAAAGCAATGATGATAAAGTAACGAGACTGTAAATTCCGGTCATTCCGTTAATCCCATCCATAAAATTATAGGCATTAAGTGTTCCAATAATTAAAATAAATAATATTGGCCAAACCCAATATGGCATTAAATTGAAAGCTCCGGTGAAATAAAGCAGTAAAATCACAGAAATAAGATGAACTGAAAGCCTAATTCTGTTCGATAAGGTTTTGACATCATCGATAAAACTGATCGTACAAATTGCCAATAGACCTAATCCAAAAGACCAATATTCATGTATAGCTTCATTCAAATTAAATACACAAAAAATAATAAATGCAATAGGAAAAATAATTCCTCCACCTCTAAGAGTTATCTGAGAATGGGCGCTTCTGTGGTTGGGTTTATCAATGATATTATATTTGTTGGCTATTCTGAAATAAACCAACATTGATACAAAAAGTAAAACTGTTATAATTACAAATTCCATACGCTATATTTGAAATTTTTCCATTACGTTTGAAGGTTTAAACTTTAATTCTGTTCTCATTTTTTCATTACAAAAAGTAAGAGAATCTGTAATTTTCTTTAACCTTAATGAATTAATAGGAGCTCTTTTCCCTAGCACATCACCTACAATTGCCATCGTTTTTGCAACGAAAAAAGGTATGCTGGTTGGTGATTTTTTATTTAAAATTTTAGAAATCTTATCTGAAATTTCTTTAAAGCTAGGATTGTTACTATCGCAGACATTATAAATGCCTCCATCATTGTCAATAGCTTTAGACGTAATTTCCGCAAAATCTTCTACCCAAAATATACTTTTTTGAGCTTTACCACCAGCAATATTAAAATATTTTCCAGATTTAATAGCATTTATCATATCACCTAAATTTCCGGGAGGTTGTGGTCCAGCGATCAAAGATGGTCTTAGAATAAATAATTTTACATTATTTTTTTCACACCAATTCAAAAGAAACTCTTCTGCTTGTATTTTGCTTTTTGCATAAGGTGTGCTTCCTTCCAAAGGTGATTCTTCATTTATATTTTCTCCAAAATCTTTTCCATAGACAGCAACTGTACTTATAAAAATAAAAATTTGAGGAATATTTTTTTCTAAGGCATGACATAGATTTTTTGTCCCTTCACAATTAACATCAAAGAATTTCTTCTCTTCTTCTTGGTTTTGAGGAACGGAATGTGCTTTACCAGCAGCATGAAAAACTATATCAAACTTTTCTTCAAATAAAGGAATATTTTCCGTAATATCATTCACATAATCTGTATTTTGCGTACCAAACGTTTTTACATCAAAAAGTTTTTCCCGAAGTATAGGAATGACATTTTTACCTAAAAACCCATTAGCTCCTGTAAATAATATTTTCATTTAGATAGTTTGATAAAATTTATTTAGAATTATTTGTTCAGAAAATTCTTGTTCTGCTACTTTTCTGGCATTTTCTTTTTTAATTTTTAAATCCAAAACAGAGTTTTCATTAAATGAATTAAAAAAACGAAGAAGTTCTTCTTTCTGATTATGCTGAAAAGAATATCCTATGCTTTTTTCTTTTACCAGTAGATCTATTTCGCTATTTTTCTCTCCTAAATATAAAATAGGTTTTCCTGCAGAAAGAATATTATACGTTTTTGAAGGTACCCCTAAACCGAACATTCCTTCAGCCAGACTTATAAAAGCGACATCCGCTTTATTCAGAACAGAAAGTTGTTCTTCCCTTGAATAAGCATCACCGAAATAAACATTCTGCATTTTATTGAGTTCAACATATTCTTTCATTTTTTGCTTCACAGCACCTTCGCCTACAAAATAAAAAGCCAATTTATCATTAGTTACCATTTTAATGATCTCTAATAATTCTAAAAGTCCCTGTACTCTTCCAATATTTCCTGCATATTGAAAAACTACTTTATCTTTTAAAGAAGAATTGTTTTCAAAAACTTCATCTTTAGAAAGTGGACGAATATTTTCTGTATCTCCCCAGTTTTCTATAATCTCAATCTTTGGATTATTTTTGAATCTTTGGGTCTTATTTTCAATCATTATTTGCATATCTCTTCCCAAAACAATTAATCTATCTGCCTTAGAATATGCTTTATCAAAAATGCTCCTTAAAATCTTATATAAAAAAGAACTTTCAGATTTAATTATTCCTGCCGGTATTGTATTTTCAGGAAAAACATCGTGTACCAGTATAATTAATTCAATTTTTTTCAACCTTTTAAGAATTGAAATTAATAGTATCAATGGTGCAGGATTGGTAACAATAAAAACTTTCTCGCCTTTCTTTACATTTTTAAAGAGATAAAAGAAAATAGAAAAACTTAAAAATATAAATCTCAAGCTCCTACTTATTAAGCTATCCTTATTTCCTGTAAATCCTTTAATTCTATGTACAAAAACATTAGAGTTTAATGTAAATGATTCACTTTTATTATTCTTATCATATACAGGATCTCCACAAACAACTTTCACTGAATACTTATCTGAAAGCTGATTGGCGATCTTGGTAAGAATAAAAGAAGTTGATGTTTCTTCAGGATAAAAAAGTTCGGTTGCGATCCAAAGATTCTTCATTATTTCTTACTCCAGACTACTCTGTTAATATAATCTGTGTAGCTTAAAATGATCCTTACCACTTTTTCAGACACATTCGGCATAGAATAGTCGGCTACAGGTCTGTAGTTTCTTTCTTTTCCTACTTTTTGCTGCTGAAGTTGTGTCAATCCCTGTAAAATTCTTTCCGGTGACAGTCCTACCATCATGACTGAAGCTTCTTCCATTGCTTCCGGTCTTTCATGAGCATCTCTGATATTAAGAGCTCTAAAATTTAAAATAGAAGATTCTTCAGAAATAGTTCCAGAATCAGATAAAACGGCGTAACTTCTCATTTGAAGAGCGTTATAATCATGGAAACCCAGTGGTTTTAAAAACTGAATTTCCGGTCTCATCTCTATCTGTTTCTTATCAATCATATTTCTTGTTCTAGGATGAGTAGAAACGATGATCGGATAACCAAATTTTTCAGCAATAGCATTAAGGCTTTCCATTAAACCATTAAAATTCTTTTCTGAATTAATATTTTCCTCTCTGTGAGATGAAACAACAAAATATTTTCCTTCTTCTAAATTCAATCTGCTTAAAACATCTGCACTTTCAATCTGAGGTAAATAATGATTTAAAACCTCAAACATAGGAGAACCTGTTTTAATGATCCTGTCAGCAGGAAGACCTTCTCTCAATAAATATTCTCTTGCAATATCTGAATATGTTAAATTAACATCTGATGTATGGTCTACGATCTTACGATTTGTTTCTTCGGGAACTCTTTGATCAAAACATCTGTTTCCAGCTTCCATGTGGAAAATAGGAATTTGTCTTTTCTTTGCAGGAATAGCACAAAGACAAGAATTAGTATCTCCTAAAACCAAAAAAGCATCCGGCTGTAATTCTTCAAGAAGCGGATCTATTTTAATTAAAATATTTCCTACAGTTTCTGTTGCCGTTTTTCCGGCTGCTTCCAAGAAGTAATCTGGTTTACGAAGACCTAAATCTTCAAAAAATATCTGATTAAGCTCGTAATCATAATTTTGTCCTGTATGGACGATAATATGTTCTACAGCTTCAGAAGCATCTAAAGCCGATAATACTCTTGATAATCTAATGATCTCCGGTCGCGTACCCACGACTGTCATTACTTTTAATTTCTTCATTTGTTAAATTTATATATCCTAAACCAATTATTGCAGCACCAAAATACCAAAATTCAAAAGATGCATATGTACATCCTGATGTCTGAACTAAAACAAAATACTGCAAGAAAAAGAAAACTAAAATACCGCTCTCTTTATATTTATAAATATTTTTTAAAACTTTTATAAAACTCTGTACTACAAATTTAAAATAAAATATAAATAGAATCATACCCAACACACCAGTCGACATCAAAATATCAACAAATAAATTGTGAGAATACATTCCATCTTCAAAAAGAACACGTCCTCCAAACCATGGATTATTAATAAATATATCAATCCCCTTATCCAGATAATATGATCTTCCTGAAGCATTTCTTTCAAAAATTGCAGCATTTATTCTTTTAAAAAAAACAATATTATCTCCTATTCCATTTTTATAAATAGTAAAAAGTGTCCCAGCAAACAAAGTCAATATAATACCATAACACAACCAGTATTTTCTTTTATTCTTTAAAATAATAAATAATAAAAGAATTAGAAAAAGAGCTAATACAGGACTTCTCGCCGCTGAAACAAATATCGGAATGAAACCTAGTATCATTCCTACTAAATAAATTTTACTTTTTTCTTTTAAAAATACATAACTAAACAAACTCAATAATACTAAACTTAATCCATAATAGCCTGTTGTAATATAATAGGCATTAAAAATACCATTTCTATTACCATTCTCTTTTCCTATAAAAAGAAAATTAACTGTTAAAATGACGAATAAAAATGAAAAAATAGTTTTATAGAACTTTTTAAAATTAATTTTTGAGTAATCTAAACTCAAAATAGCAACTACAGGCAAAGGGATTACTATCAATATAAAATAGTAAAGAACATTGCGTAAAGCCGGGAGAACGTTAGCATTAAAAGGGAAATTTTGTAATGTATAAAATACTTTAATTAAATAAAAAGAAAAAAAGAATAAAAAAGAAAGAATTACAATTTTCCTTTTCTTTATTATCTCAAAATTTTTTATGATAAAATATATTGATAATATAAAAACAAAACCTCTTAATAAAAGGTTTGCAGCCAATGATAATTTCTTTAATTCAAAAGGATTAATGTCTGAAAGAATATAACCAAACAAAGTAATAAAAAGAAAATAGGTTTCCTGATTATTAACAATTGAGGATTTTAAGCGATTTATTCTTTCCATCAAAATTATACTTCCACAAAATAAGTGTCCGAATCCTCAGGATTAAAAGGTTCATTAATCCAAAAAATTGTGTACAATTCTTCCTCTCCAATATTTTTAATGTTGTGAGTATACCAAATCGGCATGTCTACATAAGCAGGCTCGTTCCCATCCAGATAGAAATCTAATACTTCATCTGTATCTATTTTTCGTAATTGTATTAATGCTTTCCCTTTAATTACAGCAAATCTTTCTATCTTTCTTGTATGAAAGTGGTTTCCTCTGGTAATTCCAGGTACCGTTGTTGAGAAAGAACATTGCCCCCCGATTCCGAGTCTGATTACTTCAACGAAAGCTCCCCTAGGATCTGTATGTTGTATAAATTTTACGGGATAATGATCTTTAATCTCAAAATAGCAACGAAAAGTATTGAAAAGATTTAAGTCAAATTTTGTTTTTAATTCGGGGATCTCTCCGTTATCAAAATACAATTTTTTATAATTTTCTAATTTATTGAGAACTTCAGAAACTTTATTAACCGAAGTATGGGGAACTTCATATACATCTTTTGTTTCAGCAATTTGTATTTGATCAATAATCTCCTGAACCAATTCTCCTACATAAATAAGCTTCACTTCACCATCATTATCAATCACAGGATTTTCTCCATGTGTAAGTTTATGGCAAAATGTAGCAACAAAAGAATTATAGTTAGGCTTTCCGAACGGTCCAAAAACATTTGGAATAATCATTCCGGTGAACTTTCCGCCAGATTTTTTTGCCCAATCTACAAAAATTTCACGGCCTTCTTTTTTAGATTTTCCGTATAAATTATCTTTTTCTTCTTGTGATGATGATGAGAAAATGATATGAGCTTTAGAATTTGTTTTCTCCAGAGAAGTCACAAGTTTATTAACCAACTCAATATTATTATTGAAAATAACTTCGGGATCCGGATGACGGTTCATTGCCGCAAGATGCACAATTACATCACATTGGCTGACAAATTCGTCCAATCTTTCAGAGTTATCAAAGAAATCTCTTTCAAAATGTATTCTTTCAAATTCTTCAGGTTTTAAACCCAGAGTATTATATAAATATGAACCGACAAAGCCGTTTTGTCCGGTAATTCCAATTTTTTTCATGATTTTAAATTTTCAAAATAATCTATAGGAAATCGATAATCATCGTTTATCTCTCCTAGTAAATAATCTGCCATCACCAATAATCTTGCCCCTTTTTCTTTAGATTGAATTGCACTTACATATCCCTTAGGAACGTGCAAAACATTTAAATTTTCAGAGGAAAGTTTAAAATCTAAGATTTCAGAATTATTTGATGGGGTTTCCCAATTATCTATTTTTATAAGTTTAATTATAAAACTTCCCTGCAATGCCGAAAACCAGCGTTGCTCTATTTGATGTCCGGTCCAGCCTCTAACAAAATCTACATCAGCATTCTCAATACAGTACATTCTTTTAATTTCTGATATATTGAAATCATTATTAAAAAAAAGGCTTCCTCTTTCATCAGAATATTTTCCTCCCTCTAAAATTTTAGCCATTTCCATAGAAATATTTTTTAGTCGGGATATTGCATTACATCTTCACCTAAAACTTCTTTTCTGATCAATGGAAGTTTTAACATTAGATTTTTCATACCCTCAACATCTTGCTGTTGTGTATTATGAGAATGATAATCTTCTATTTTTGATATGTCTTGCAGACCTTCAGAAAAATATTGAGCATAATTCAAATCTCTATTATCGGCAGGAATTCTATAGAAATCACCCATATCTTCTGCCTTTAACATCTCTTCACGAGTACATAGCGTCTCATATAATTTTTCACCATGTCTTGTTCCAATAACTTTTATCGGATTATCAGCTTTAAACATTTCTTTCAAAGCCTGAGCTAAGTCACCAATTGTACCTGCCGGGGCTTTATTAACGAATAAATCACCTGGATTTCCGTGCTCAAAAGCAAATAAAACTAAATCTACAGCTTCTTCCAATGACATTAAAAAACGAGTCATATTAGGGTCTGTAATGGTAATTTCACCACCTGCCTTAATCTGTTTAATAAATAATGGTATAACAGATCCTCTGGAAGCCATTACATTACCATATCTGGTAAGACAAACAACCGTTTCCTCTAAATTTCTTGAAGCGGCAACGGCTACTTTTTCCATCATTGCTTTGGAAATCCCCATCGCGTTGATAGGATATGCAGCTTTATCTGTGCTTAGACATATTACTTTTTTCACCTTATTTCTTCCAGCTGCATCAATAACATTCTGTGTACCTTCAACATTAGTTTTTACAGCCTGCATAGGGAAAAATTCGCAAGACGGAACTTGTTTTAAAGCAGCAGCATGAAACACATAATCTACTCCTCTCATCGCCGGCTCTACACTATTATAATCTCTTACATCTCCGATATAGAATTTCAGTTTATCACTTTTAAACTGATTTCTCATATCATCTTGTTTTTTTTCATCACGAGAAAAAATACGAATCTCTTTAAAATGATCTGTATCTATAAATTTTCTCAAAACAGCAGTTCCGAATGAACCTGTACCTCCTGTTATAAGTAGTGTTTTATTTTTAATTTGCATATGCGTTTTTATTTTTATTTTTCTAATTTCATATTATAAAGTTTTTCCCAGATGGCTATATTGTAAAGCCTCCATTCTAAATCTCTATCTGCTATAAAATTAAATTTCTTTTTTGATATTTCCTGTATGATTTTAGAGTTATTGATAGTTTCATATATCTTTTCAGATCTTGGCCACCAAGAATCTACCGGAGCATTAAATCCTATTTTTTGCTTGTTGTAGGTAATTTCGTCTGGTAAGAACTTCTCTAAATTCCGTCTTAGTAAATATTTAGACCAGCCTTTTCTTATTTTATAATGATTATTTATCGAAAGACAGGTCTCAACAAAATTATAATCCAAATAAGGAAGTCTAGATTCTACAGAATAGCTCATTGAGTTTTTGTCTTCCCATTTTAAAAGTTCCGGTAACTGACACCAGAAAATTTCATTTTTCTGAAGTTCAAATATCTTTTTATATGATTTTGTTAATTTTTTTGTGTTTGAAAAATCAATTGCGTTGAGATATTTATTTTTCAGTATTTTACCTCTTTTTCTAAGCCAGAATTTTCTGACAAAAAAGTTAGAAAAATAATAATATACTTTAATACCTTCGAATATAGAAATATTATAATGGTTTTTGATATTACTCAAAAATTTTATATTGCTAAAAAAATCATGATTTCTAAGATACGCAGCAGTATATCTGTTATATCCCAATAAAATCTCATCTGCTCCCTGCCCGTCCAGCAATACTTTAATTCCTAATTTATGAGTTTCTTTCATTAGAAACTTCTGCATGTATATTGCAATACCTCCAAAAGGTTCTTCATGTTTAAAAATGACCTCCTCAAAAGTATCTTTAAACTCATCTTGCTTAGGTGTAATTATGTCATGTTTGATCCCTAATGTTCTTGTGGTAAGTGACGCTAATTCACTTTCATCAATTTTTTTATCAACAGAGCCTACAGTAATTGCTGTGAATTTATCTACTTCATTCGACTCTGATAGAATTTTTGAGGCTATTGACACAACATATGAACTATCAATCCCACCGCTTAATGCTGAACCAATTTTTACATCTGAACGGAGTCTTAGTTTTATTGAGGTTTCAAATTCTTTTTCAAAAAGCTCAATTGATTTTTCAAGACTTAATTTATTGATCTCACTTTTAAAATGAATATCGTAATACCTGTAAATATTATACTCATCTGTACTTAAATCATAAACAAGATTGTGTGCTCCTGACAGCTTTACTATATTTTGAAAGAAGGTATCATTTGTCTGATCTGAAATATTAACAATCAAGTATTCCAACAGCACTTGAAGATTTACTTTTTCAACTTTTTCTATTTCTAAAATAGGTTTTATTTCAGAAGCAAAAACAAATTTATCTTTGTCTGAGTAATAGTAAAAAGGTTTTACTCCGAAACGGTCTCTCGAACAAAAGAGTATATTTTTTTTAGAATCAAAAATTGCAAAAGACCACATTCCGTTGAATCTTTTAACACATTCTTCACCCCAAAAATCGTAAGAAGCAAGTAAAACTTCAGTATCAGAAGTAGTTTTAAAAGAATAACCGTTTTGTTTGAGTTCTTCTTTTATTTCGAGATAATTATATATAGCTCCATTAAAAACCAGTACATGTCTATCTTCTAAAAAAAATGGTTGGTTTGCAGACTCACTGATATCAATGATTGATAATCTTCTATGTCCAAGTCCTAAATTTTGATTTATGAAGAATCCTTCTGCATCCGGACCTCTGTGTGACATTTTATCTGTCATCTTTTTCAAAGTCCTTTCTTCTACCGAGTTTTTATTTTTATAGATTATACCAGCAATGCCACACATTAAAAATATTTTTTGATCAGAGTTTCTTTATCTGTAAAATTAGGGTAACTAATTAAAACAGCTTTCAGTTTTCCTTTATAAACGAATAAACTTCCCGCCGCAGCACCAATAATCCCAAATTTATTTATAAGTTCTCCTATATCTTCCATTTTACCAGCTCCGCCAATTGCGGTAAGCGGTAAAGTTGTTTCTTTTCTGGCCGCTTCCACTAGCTTCATATCGTAGCCTTTCATTTCTCCGTCTTTATCGATGGAATTGATGACAATTTCTCCGGCTCCCAAATCTTCGAATTTTTTTATTAGATCGAATGGTGATTTTCCGGTTGCTTTTTTACCATTATGAGTATAAACTTCGTAGCCACCAAACAGTTTCTTCTTAACATCTAAAACGACAACAATACTTTGGCTTCCAACTTTCTCGGATATTTCTTTAATAAGTTCAGGATTGTTGATCGCTCCTGCACTGAATGCGATTTTTTCTACTCCTAATGAAAAAATTCTTTGAGCCTGTTCTACTGTAGTTACCCCGCCTCCATAACATAGAGGCATTCTGCATTCTTCAGCCCAATTTTCGATTAATTTAAAATCAGGACCTCTTCCTTCAACAGTGGCATCAATATCCAGAATAATGAGTTCATCAACTTCCTTTTCATTAAAAATTCTTACGGCATTCATCGGATCTCCCAGATATCTGGGGTTTTTAAAATGTTCAGTTTTCACTAAACCTCTATCATGAACCAAAAGGCATGGTATAATTCTGGGTCTTAACATTTTTCAGCAAAGTTCTTTAGTAATTGAATTCCAAAATGGTGACTTTTTTCGGGATGGAACTGTGCTCCGAAAATATTCTTATGGTTAACTGCACTTGTAAAATTTATTCCGTAATCTGTTTCTGCAATAGAGTCCTGAGCATTATTACATTTGAAATAATAGCTATGTAAGAAATAGTATCTTGGATTTTCTTCAAGATCTTTTAGTAGAGGGGTATCTTTTACAATTTTAATATCATTCCAGCCCATATGTGGTAACGGAAGTCTGGCAGAAACTTGTGAAGCGTCAAATTTGTGAACATAAGCATCGATCCATCCTAATCCCGGAAGACTACCTTCATCACTACCTTTTGCCATCATCTGCATACCAACACATACACCAACAACAGGAATCTTTTGATTGATAACCAAATCGTTGACCTTATCTTTCATTCCAGAACCGTTAAATCTCTGCATAGCATAATCAAAATGCCCTACACCAGGAAGGATAAGCTTTGTAGCTCCTTCCAACTGATCTACTGTACTTGCTGTTTTTGCCTGAATATTAAGTTGCTTAAATATATTTAAAAAAGCATTAATATTTCCTACGCCATAATCTATAATCGTAACCATATTATTTAAATGCTCTTTTTTCAAGACCTAACAGTTGCATTACTTTAGTTCCCAACTGTATTAATTTATAATTATTCTTATAATCTTTAAATGACTTATTTGGACCATTAAAATATCCCCAAAGTTCGTCTACTGTAAAATCTAATTTTTTAGCAACATATTCGAATTCCTTTATCAATTCGTCCTCAGGAAGCTCTGATCTAGAAACTCTGTCTAAAGCTGCTTCTCTCGTTAACTGACCGGTAAGAACTAAGCTTGAAAGGTGATTTTTTCTTTTATCGAATCCGAATTTTCTTGGTAACCAAAATGCTTCATAGAATCTTGTAAACCTAGACTCATGGTGCTTATGTTGATATCTTTGCCACCCGAATTTTTCTTCTAACAGATCTTCAGCTTCTTTTTTGATAAATCTTGTATGATCAAGAGGTTTAACAACTCTTACACCATTGATCAATCTATACTGAATCTTATATTTAAAGATATCACATCTAGGAAATGTCTTCAATTTTTTCTCACCAAACTTTTTATGAATATCATTTACATATTTCATATCAGTTTGATAGTAAGCTCCCCAATGAAGAGGTTCACGAACACATTCTGTAGAGAAATTACCTCCTGTTAAAATATATTTAATGCCATTTTTGGCGCAATAGTTATAAAGTGATGAGAAAAATACTAAATCCTGAGGTGTATCAATATCAGGAACCTGAGACTTAATGAATGCTCTTTGAAGATCTTTCATTTCTTCCCAATTGATAACATCAGTGTAAAGATCTAATCCTAAACCATCCACAAGATTTTTAATATTATTGGTCGAAACATCAGAGTTCCATCCTGCATCTACATGGTAAAGCATCGGTCTTAAACCCCATTTTTCAACGGCCAAATATACAAGATATGAGCTATCCAGACCTCCGGAAATACCTATGATACAGTCATAATCTTTTCCTTGTCCTTCAGCTTTTATTTTATCAATTACTTTTTGAATTTCTTTTTCTCCCTGCTCATTAGGATGCCAGTTTGGCAAAATGTTGTCATAATAATTACTACAATAATCGCACACTCCTTTGTCGTCGAATATAATAGTTTCATCTGTGGTATCCATGATACAATTTACACAGATTTGAACAGGTTTTTTCGAATTATCCATCTTTGAATTTTAATTTGCTAATATACAAAAGTTAAACCACACGTTTAATTGTTTATTTTTTTCCGATATTAAAAAATATCTATATTTTATTTTCATTAAGACCATATCATTAATACAATCTTTTAATCAAGAATTATTTCTTATAATTTTTTATATAATTGCTTCGCCTGTTTAATAACAAAAATAAATTTTACAAAAGGTATTTTAATAAAATTAATACTTACCAGACACTATCTTATTACTCTATTTTTCTGAATAATATTAATAGCTGGTATTTCCTGTTTAAAATGAATAAGCTGATTAGGTGTTTTGGAATTACCTATAATTTCATTATTTTGGACTGTATTATTTTTGAGTTTATTTCCGACGTACTTTCTTGACAAATCTTTATCAGTAGCCACAAAATAAAGGATGTCTTTATCTGAATAGAATTTATTATTAGATACTGTAAAATTATTTCCTGTATCTATATTTTTATACTTATCGCCCCGAAGCTGATCTTTGATGTATTGTAACGAAGTGTTTTCGAAATATCCTTTAATAACTACCTCTCCAATATTTCTAAAAGTGTTGTCAGAAATTAATACATCATTCATATTGATGAAATAAGCTCCCGATTTTTTTACATTTTGGACAGTGTTGTTTATAAACTTTGAACCAAAACTGTAATCACTTATGATCCCATACATACCTGAGCTATCAATATAATTATTAGAAACTGTAGCACCTGGTGACAGACTTACGGAAATAGCTCCGGGACTTAATGTTTCTGATTTATCTGAATTTCTTAAAGTATTATATAATTTATTATCAGAAATTCTAGCATTGTTTGAAGTCATTAGGTATATTCCCATACCTTTTACGGTGACATTATTACCTACTTCTCCAATATTTCGTATTTCATTTCCTATAATTTGTGTGTTATTCATGGTTGTCCCATCAATATCTGATTCATAGGTAATAATACCATAAGCAATACAATTAGATATCTTATTATTTCTGATTATATTATTATTGCCATGCGAAATAAAACCTATTCCTACTTTCAATACATCATTTCCACTAATTGTGTTATTTTCGATGACATTATTATCATGCATGTAGTTTTTACCTGAATATCCTAACATTATTGCAGATTCATCACCATTTTTAGAGATATTAAAAACATGATTGATAAATTTATTATTTCTAACTATATTATTAGAACATCCTTTATTAGATGAAGCAGGCATAAAAAGAATACCATTCCCACTTATAGCATCAAAAGTATTATTTAAAATATTAGCATTTGAAACTCCACTCAACAAAATACCATAACCTGAGTAAAAATCTGCTGCACTTTTCCCGTTTCCTTTTATATAAGCATTTTGCAATGTAAAATTATCGTGACGAACAAAAAATCCCGTATTCCTATTATTAGTGAAATTGACAATACTTCCCTTGTCGAAAACTACAGAGGTATGAGATCTTTTTGTGGTAAGCGCATTACTTATAAAATAGTCTCCCTTTTTTACTATAATCTTTAAAAATTTTCCAGTGTTATTATTCATTGCATCCTGAAAAATATTAGTATCATCATTTGCTTTCGACTTCGTGATCTTTACAACCACTGTATCACGAGACTGCCCAAACAGATAATTTGAAAAGATAAATATTAAAAATATGATTACATTTTTCATTACGATCTTTCATTAAATATTTTCATAATCTTTTGCTGATAAATGGAGGTTCTATATTTTTCCAGAGCTTCATTTCTGTTATGAAAAGCAATACTTTTAAGGTTTTCCTTTTCAGAAATCAATTTTTTAAGTGCATTCACTAAAGATGGTATGGATTTTTTTTCAACCACAAACCCATTCTCATTATCTTTAGATATAAAAGGTATTCCGCTGTGATTACTTGTAATGACAACACATCCTGTGGCATATCCTTCTAAAATACTTATAGGCTGACCTTCAAATGGATAATATGTTGGTAAACAGAATACATGGCTTTTACAGTAAAGCTTTCTTTTTTCATCGCCATCAATAAATTTTCCTAAATAATTAAATCCAGCATTTTTACTTATTTTTTCTAAAAATGTTTTTTCACTGTCTTCATTTTCAAAACCGCCTACAAAACTTATTTTTATTTGTTTTTGCTCTTCTTCTGTAAGTTCCAAATAAGCATCAGCTAATTCATTATATCCTTTTCCTGGAATAAGATTGCTCAAGTATAATAATTGAATCGGTTCTGTATTCAAAAATTTATGTTCTATTTCTTCATCCGAAACAAAAAGAAAATCCTCTGCAAAGTTAGGAACTATATGAATTTTATTTTCAGGGATAACTCTTTTAAAGCTTTCATAATTAATAGGTCCTTCTACAATTACTCCGGCTAGCTTTTTCATAAATCTGGCGTTCATATTTTTCTGCCAGCCTGTACCTGAAAGAATTTCTTTCATTCCAGCACCGCCAAGCATATGGATATAGGTTTTACTTAAATCCTTTTTACACAGATTATAAATAGCCAGATCTCTCATATTTCCAGCAAAAGATTCAGCTAAGGAAAGGTAAATAATATCATTACTATTTCTTTTCTTCTTTACATCTTTAAGTATATCAAATATTTCGAAAAATCTTCCGAAAGAATTAACACCATTTTTTAAGCTTGATTTACTTAAATTTACAATTTTCACATCATGTTCCTCTACCAACGCATCCAATAAAACCTTTGAAGCTTTACTTTGACCATTAATAGGAGGCGGAACAGGTGCTATAAATAAAATTTTCATAATTGATTTTCAGATTTTATCCATTCCCATACACTAAGAAGACCATCTTCTATATTAGTCTCTCTATACCAACCTATTTCCTGATTTATTTTTGAAGTGTCTAATACACTATAGTCACAATCAAAATTACGAGAGGTTTTATGGTTCAACTTCAGTTTTTCTCCTGTTATATTTTCTATTTTATTTAAAATCTCTTTAATAGAAATACCCTCTTTGCTTCCAACATTGTAGAAAGAAATATTTTCCGATGCTGTATTATTATTTAAAAAATTTTCAACTGCATTGGCAAGATCTTTAACATAAATAAAATCACGAATAACTCTTCCTTCATCGTAAAGATCCAAAACAAGATTACTTTTTATGGCTTTAAATGCAAATCCTATAATACCTTGAGGTTTTACTAGATTTTGATAAGGACCATAGACATTTGAAGGTCTTAAAACAACCGTCTCAAAAGATTTATTTTTTGTGATATATTCTATATATTTTTCGGCAACTGATTTCGAAAGTCCATAGTTTGATATCGGTTTTTGAGCATGATCTTCTTTAATTGGTGTATGCTCTGTTGTGTCACCATAGACTGTTCCACCTGAAGAGAGATATATAAATTTTTTAAGATTTTTTAAACCATCAGCTTTTTCTAAAAATTTCACTATTGGAGAAACATTTAAAGCAAAATCATCAACAAGGCTTTCATCCTGTGTAGAAGGTACAGAAGCATGCACAAGCCAAATTACATACTCTGCTTTCTCGGTTACATTTAAAAGTTCTTTCGTGTGATGTATATCTACTGCAACAAATTCAATATCAGGATTTTCAGCAGCCTGTTTTTTTATACTATGATCAACAACAATAACTCTATACCCTTTGTCTAAAAAGTATGATGTAAAGTTTTTTCCTACAAACCCATTTCCTCCTACTATTGCTATTGTCTGCTTCATAATTTAAATTTTTATAAATGATAATTCTTCCATTCCCCTAGAAACTCCGAATAATTTATATCCGTAACTGTTTAATGTATTTATTAATGTCTTTGTTTTTTCTTTACCATCAGGGAAGAAACGCTCATGAATTTCAATTAATATCTGATCTATTTCTACGGGTGCAGACAAAATACTATCAAGCACTTTATATTCTGACCCTTCGATGTCTATTTTCAAAATATCTATTTTCTTATGACCCAATTCTTTTACAACATCGGTAAGGCATTTCATTGGGGCTTTTACCGTTTTTTTATAATCCACATTGATCTGATTTATAACGCTTCCTGAAACATAGTCGTCATTTTTAGGAAGTAAAAACTCTACAATTCCAGATTTTTCGTCAATACCATAGGGGTGAAAAATAAATTCAATAGGATTTTTTCTGTTTTCTACCCATTTTATAGACTTCGGTGTCGGATCAAAAGCAAATACTTTACAGCCAAATTTATTAATTAATGCTTCGTCAAAAGAAATATCTTCACCCACTCCAAAAGAATAAATGATTGAATTTTTATTTAGTTTCTCGGTACTGATATAAAATCCGCCATAATCATTACCGTACCATTGATGTGGTACATTAATTGATTTTTTAACGTTAAATATTTTTCCTAAAGCAACTTTAAACTTTGTTTTAAGGCTTGTAATTATTTTTCTCATTGATGTTTATTTTTTTTATTTTGTTTGCAATTGATTCAACAAAATACAAATTTTAAATATCTCGAGCAGAAATCATTAAAAACCTCTCTACCATTTTATTTACATTAAATTTTTCCTGTACCGTTTTTTTAGCATTTAGCCCCAACTGTTCTGTCATTTGCTCATTTTCGAGGCAAAATATAACTTTTTCGACTAAATTTAGATAATTATCTTTTTCATAAGTGATAGAATTCTTCCCTTCAACAAGAGCGCTGAATTCCGGACCATGAAAATGATAGTCACTATGCGTTATAATTGGAAGTCCATAGCCATATGCATGCAATATGCTTAATCCTATTGCTGCAGGATGAATCATTACAGAAGCTGTAAGAAACCAAGGTGCAAGTTTTGCTTCTTCATAAATTTCGCCTAAGAAAATCACATTTTCTCCCAGTCCTTTTTCATTTACAATTTTCTCTAAATTTTGTCTTTGATCACCATCACCAATAACATACCACTTTACATCAGGTATAGCATTCAAGACTTCTGGAAAATGTTCTAAGAACTTATCTAATTCATTTTTCTGAATAAGCCTTGTACAAGAAAGAATAACTTTTTTTCCATAGACAGAATTTTCTTTCTGCCATTCTTCAAGTTGTTCTTTAGTCCATTTTGCTATTACATTTTCAATTTTCTCCTGATCAAGACCATTATTCATACCAATACAAATGCCTGTATACCCTTTTTCTTTAAAAATTTCTACTTCTTTATCATTATAGGTAAACACTCTTTTAAACTTTTTGGTCCAATTCAATCTGATATTTTCAGTAAACGAATTAGCTTTGTATGAATGTATCATACTCCATAATATCACTTTATCCGGTTTTAAAAATCTAAAAAGATTAGCAAGAATAAAGTGAGAGAAATATCTTGGATTGCCATCAATAAATACTGTATCATAATTTTTTAATAGTCTAAAAAATGGCAAAAACTGAATATTCATTTTTTCATTAAAAAAATCAATAAATTTCACGACAATTACATTTTTAGAATATTTATCATGTATTGTTTTCAGTTTTGTATTGGGTATATTTTTCTGACAATAGATTGTAATATCCGTATCTTCATTTTTAAGTAACTTATTATAAAACCCTTCTCTGTAAGATGGGATTATATTCGTTACAATTGCAATTTTTTTCTTCATCAGGATTTATATAGATATAGATAAATATTAAGGAATAAAAAGCCTCCAGATAATAAGCTGGTAAAAAGCCCAACATTCAGGATAATAAATGAAAATGAAATAAAAACAAGTCCTACAAGTAATGAATTTTTACTGTCCACCAAAGATTTGGTGTATAACATATACAATCCTACAATTATAGAAATAATAATAACACCAAGCATCCCTAGACTGGCAATACCATCGGTAGCTAAAAAGTTTGCATTCGCATTATTATCCGACTCAAAGAAATAGGAGCTTACTACAAACCCTAAATCCTGATCGTAAGGATAATTATTCGTTATAAAGTTAACAATATTGATGTGTGAATAATAGGTATATGGGTTTTCCTTAAAAAACTCATTATACTGATATGTTAATAATCCGGAAATACCAAATGTTCTCATCAGGATTACCGCCGAAATCATAAAATATTGAGCAGGAAGCCAATATGCTATCAAACAAAGCAATGAAAAAACACCTGTTAATGCTTTAAAAATATCTTTTCCTCTTTTTTTTATGTAATATAAAAATATTATTAAAAACGGTATAAACAAAGCGATCTTACTTGCATTAATACCATATACAAAGATCACAGACAAAGTACCAAATATGAGTATTTTCTTATTCTTATTCACCAATCCTATAGCAACAAGTACAGGACCTATAAAATAGGTGAGCCAAAGTGTAAAATACCCGCCTATAACCGATGAGTTTGAACCTTTTTCTCTTTGTGAATAAACATCTTCAAAGGATACAAAACTATAAGTATCTCTAAATTCTATAAATAAAACAGCAATAATAAAAAGAGTAAAAACAATCAGGATTTCTTTTTTAGGAGGTTTTAGATTTAGCTTTTTAATTTTTAATTTTCTTAATCCTGCAATTTTAAACATTATCACAAATCCTATCAAAAAAGGTAACTGATTAATAATAATATCCCATTCTGTTCCGTAATGATTCAAAAATGTGATCATAATAGGAACATATAAAAGCAAGTAAAAAATTGTATATAAAACTTCTAAAAAAAAGTAATTACTTAAGTCTTTTTTTACAAATATAGGTAAGCAGATAAATAAAAACGTCTGAATAAATGAAACAGCACTAAACCCTTCATTCATATAACCTGCATATGAAAAAACACCATATAAAAAGTTAATATGAATAAACTGATATATTAATGAATATATAATAATATATACTACATTCTTCATTTCTGCATTTTTAGTATTTGATAAAACCTATAACAAGAATAAAAACTCACCACAAATAATGCGGCAGATAAAAATATAACAAATAAGCTAAATTCTATCTTAAAAATAAATGCTGCTGCATATACTAAAACAGTAGTAACCAGTTGAAGTATATTTTGGGATAAAAGAATTTTATTTTTCTTGAAAACTAATGCTAAATTACTAAACGGTTGAAAAAACAACTGACTGATAGAATATGGTATTAAATAAATAGATATTGGTAAAACACCCATCCATTTACTCATATCAATAAACAACGGTATATATTTTATAACTAATATTAAAATCGGAAAACAAAAGATCGTAAGCAAGATAAGTATCAGAAACAATTTTCGTGTTTGTAGCTTTATTGCTTCAAAATCATTGTCAAAATAGAGTTTTGCTATCTGTGCTCTGTATATTGATGAAGCAACAGAACCTATAACTATGGATGGTAACATCAATATCCTAAGTGAAAATGAAAAAAGACCTACATTGTTCTTATCAAATAGATAACCTATAAAGATAGGGTTACAATATGCTAATAATATATTGGCAACAGAACTTGGCAATACATATTTAGGAAAGTCTAAATGTTGCTTAAATAAATCTTTATAGAAACTTATTTTTTTAAAGAAGAGAGTATATCCTTTTCTCTGTACGCTTATGACATAAATTATTAATAAAATGACATTTGAAATTACATAAGAAGATAAAATAACTTCGCCATTATTTTTCGTTAAAAATAATAAAATAATCAAATTTAAAATTGAAAATATCAACGGATTCAAACCATTGAGAAAATGCTCTTCTTTATACAGTAGGAATTGTTGAAAGCAGGCATTAATTGATACTGTATTCGACAATAACAGGATATATAAAAAATATATATTAAAATCGTAAAGTGAAGTTGAGAGGCCAATGACAGAAAATAACAGATTAAATATCATACTTACCAAAATGGTAAGATTACTTTTATCATTAGCTTCTTTCGAATCTCTTGACAAGGGTATTGAAAGCTCGTATTTAAGAGTTGCAAATGAACCGATAATTGAGCCTATTGAAAAATAATAACTAAACTGTCCAAAAGCCGCCGGAGTAAACTTTTTTATTATATAAAAAGTTGTAATGATTGTTACGACCTGAGCTAAACCACTTCCAACATAAAAATATAATGACTTTGTGTTATACAACCTCATGCTTGAAAAATTTCTTGTTTCTAATAATTTTTTCTTTATCCCAAAGCCACCATTCGGATTCTTCTAATTTATCAATCGTTTCCTGATCAAACCTTTTTCTTAAAAATTTAGCAGGATTACCTCCTACTATTGTATAAGGTTCTACATCTTTTGTAACGATAGAACCTGCTCCAATTATAGAACCGCGCCCAATCTTAACTCCTGATAAAATTACAGAATTAGACCCTATCCAAACATCATCTTCAATAATTATAGGACCTTTAGAAATTTTTTCATTTTCTACACTCTCTCCTATAATATTTGAGTTGATATTGTAGGTAGTTACCATATTATAATTGTGGTAAAACTCTTGTATAACAACATTAGAAGCTATGGAGCAAAATGCACCAATATGAACTTCTGTTATCTCACTGCAAATTCTTGTGGAAGGACCGTTAACACTCGTATATTTACCAATATTAACATTTCCGAAAATTTCAGGTTTGTTAAATAAATTTACATTATCACTCAAAGTTACTCCTGTTCCTAAAATAGCATCTCTGAGATCTATATTTTTAAATTTATTTTTAAGTAAATAAAAAAAAATATTATGAGACATGCTAACATTAAAGCTGCATTTTACATTTTTAAAAACATTAAGAATAAATGCAAAAATTAAATTAGCAATGGCTCTCTTCATGTCATTTTATTATTAAAAGGATGAGTTAAAACTAACTTTACCTAGAATATTACAGTCTTGCATCTACCAAACTTCTGTCTAAACAAGCTTTGGTATCAAACACTACTGCATTATTGCTTTTTAATTGCTCTAGATCCATCTCAAGAAACTCGCTGTGAGAAACTGCAATGATAATGGATTCATATTTTTTACCTTCCATTAAAGCTTCAAGAATATCAATTCCATACTCATGCTTCACTTCTTCTTTACTTGCCCATGGATCATAGATATCTACATTAACTCCATAATCTGTAAGTTCTTTATAAATATCTACTACTTTTGTATTTCTGACATCAGGGCAGTTTTCTTTGAAAGTAACTCCTAAAATCAAAGCCTGAGAATCTTTAATCACTCCGCCTTTGGCAATAAGAAGCTTCACGACTTTAGAAGCAACAAACTTTGCAATAGAGTCATTTACTCTACGTCCGGATAAGATAACATCCGGATGATAACCCAGCTGTTCTGCTTTATGAGCCAAATAATAAGGATCAACAGATATACAGTGACCACCTACTAAGCCTGGCTTATATTTAAGGAAATTATATTTTGTTCCCGCAGCTTCCAATACATCGTTTGTGTCAATGCCGACCCTGTCGAAAATCAGTGCTAATTCATTTACAAAAGAAATGTTTACATCGCGCTGAGCATTTTCTATAGCTTTAGAAGCTTCTGCTACTTTAATGCTAGGTGCTTTATGCGTTCCTGCGGTAATGATCTTTTTATAAAGATTATCTACTTCTTCTGCAATATCTTGTGTAGATCCTGAAGTTACTTTTTTAACACTCGTTAAAGTATTTACCTTATCTCCCGGGTTAATTCTTTCTGGTGAATAACCTACGAAAAAGTCTTCGTTAAATTTTAATCCTGAATATTTTTCTAATACAGGTACACATTCTTCTTCTGTACAACCAGGGAAAACTGTAGATTCATAAATAACAATATCGCCTTTTTTAATAATTTCTCCCAACATTTTTGAAGCAGAAATTAATGGATTTAAATCAGGAGCATTGTATTTATCAATAGGAGTGGGAACGGTAACTATAAATACATTTGATTGAGCAATATCCGATAATTGGCTTGTAGCATTATATCCAATATCACCATTAGAGTCTTGGTATTTCTTTAAGCCGTTATTAAGCTTGTCTATCTCTGCCTCAAGAGTTATATCCACACCATTATTAAGCTGGTCAACTCTTTGTGCATTAATATCAAATCCTAAAACAGGATAATGTCCTGCAAATTCTAAAGACAAGGGCAAACCTACATAACCTTGTCCGATAACAGCTATTTTATATTTTTTCATCATTAGCTAAGTTTATTTTTAATTTTTTCAATCCATGTTTGTTCTTTATGGTTATTATATCCATAACCATATTTATTGCTATATCCTAAATTCTCTCTGCTGACATCATTAAGAACAAATCCAACATTTTTGATCTTATTTTGATCAACATTGTTATTTGCAAATTCCATCAATGATTTTTCTGTGTACTTAGATCTTGATACATAAATTGTAACATCAGCAAGCTCAGCAATCAAGAATGTATCTGTAACAAGAAGTAACGGTGCAGTATCTAAAATAATATAATCATACCTTTCTTTCAACTCCTCTAAAAGAATTTCATAACGTCCATTTGATAATAGCTCTGTAGGGTTAGGAGGGATCATCCCTGAATAAATTACATCCAAATGAGGATTAAATGACGAAACATGAATTACCTCATCCAGCTTAGTCTGATCTGAATAAAGATATTCTGTAAGCCCTATAAGTCCTTTCCTAACAGGATTATATCTTTGTAATTGTGGATTTCTGATATCAGACCCAATAATAATTGCCTTTTTTTTAGGATTTGCTAATGTTAAAGCTAAGTTCACTGATGTAAAGGTTTTCCCTTCTCCTTTAACTGTAGAAGTCACAAAAACAACTTTCCCTTTTTTCTCTTTAGGAAGCATGAAATTCATATTCGTAATAAGAATTCTAAATGCTTCTGCCATTGGTGTAATATCGTTCATTTGAACAATTTCAGAGTCTCCTTTTTCAAGGCTTGGTAACTCCGCAATAACTGGTGCTTTAACTAATTTTTCAAAATCATGCTTAGTAACGATCTTATTATTAAGTAATTCTGAAAGGTAAATAAGTATAAATGGTAACAATAATCCTAAGAAAACAGCAACTGAAAGTACTACATTTCTCTTAGGTGATATAGGTGCATTTGAAGCATATGCTACATCAATTACTCTAGCTTTCGGAGCTGTGATAGATAATGAAATTGCTGTTTCTTCTCTTTTCTGAAGAAGAAGAAGATATAAATTTTCTTTTATCTGCTGCTGTCTTTCAATGCTTCTAAACATTTTTTCTATAGATGGAAGCTTAGATATTTTGCCTGAAACTTTATTTTGCTCTCCTACATATTCATTTCTAGCCAGTTCTAAGCCCGTTCTATTTCTCTGCAAACTCTGCATAATAGAAGTACGCATAGAGTTAATCTGTTTAGTTACATCAACAACAGTAGGGTTTTCCTGAGTAGCAGACTCTAATAATCTATTTCTTTGTAAGACTAATTGATTATAAGTCGAAACACCTGCAACAGCATCAGGGTTATTTAACCCTACATTAGATGGTAATACCTGATATTGAGCTTGATTGTTGACAAAGCCTATTAGTGCATTTGTTAATTCTAATTGGGCATCTACATCCAACTGTTTCGCTCTCGCAGCAGCTGAACTTTCTAAATTAATTTTAGCTTCAGTTTCAAGATCCGTAAGGTTATTTTTTGATTTAAAATTTTCTTTTTGATTTTCAACATCACCCAATTCCCCTGACAGCTTTTTTATTCTATCTTCAATAAAGTCTAAAGTCTTTTTCGATTCTGAATTTTTATCTAAAATAGCGTCATTGTTATAAGCAACAACAAGAGAATTAAGCACATCTTCAGATTTTGATATCTGAGGATACTTCATATCAAGCTTCACAACAGTTGCATCTTTTGACACTAAACTCACAGTAAGAGCACTTTGAAGATTACTTACTCTAGCTTCCAACGAAGAAATCTGTAATTCTAAATTTTTAACATTTATCCCTTTTGCAGCAACAGGACTAAATTTATTATTTTTTGTAATGATAATATTGGCAAATGGTAATCCTATTGTTTTGCCATATGTTGTAACTATTTCTTTATTAAACTTTTCTGACCTTACAGTAAGTTTGTCTCCATCAATAGTTAGGTTAAGAATGTTGTTGGTTCCATTATTAGGCTTCTCTGTAATCACTCTCACTTCTATCGGAGAAGTCTCCTTATAAAGTTCTACTGTAGTAACCCTTCCTTTCGCAACAATATTGGTCTGAAGATTCTGGCTGATGATCACATCCCTCATCATTTTTTTTGATTTCAGAATCTCAATCTCATTAGCTATACTATTTGTTTTTAATCCTCCAAACCCTGATAAATCAGGTAATACACCTAAATCACTTCCTACAGGAGAACTTGAATTTTTAGCATCTTTTATCAGAACTGTAGATTGAACCTGATATACAGGCACCATAAATTTTAATGAAATGTAACCAAGTATTAAGGCTATAAAAGCACTTAGAATAAACCAAGGCCATTTTCTTAAATATGGCCTTATAATTTCATTAATATTAATACTTTCCGAGTTATTTTCTACTTCTGAAAATTGTGAAGATTGGTTGTCCATTAATTTTTTATTTCTTGAATAAACTTACTACTACTGCGACCGCCGTAATGGCTATAGATGCTGCTGTCAGATAAATTCCTGTATTTGGATTCTGTTTAGCTGCTAGGTCTCTGGTATTACTGGAAGAAACGATGATAGCATCGCCTTGTTTTAAATTGTAGTAAGGCGAATTAATAAGATTAGCATCCTGTAAATTAACTTTTCCGTGTGTAATCACACCATTTTCTGTTCTTATTACAAGTACATCATTTCTTTTCCCGTACATTGTTAAGTCACCGGCAAGACCTAGAGCATTCCAAATAGTTGCCTGTCCGTTTGCTATCGTGTAGTCCCCTTGTCTATTTACTTCTCCAAGTACAGTAATTTTGAAATTAGAAAGTCTCACACTTACCGTTGGATTAAGGATATACTTTGTCATTTTATCACGCAGTTCATCTTTAAACTCAACAAGAGATTTATCTGTAGTATTAATTTTACCTAAAATAGGAAAATCTATATTTCCTTGTGTATCTACCACATAAGTTGGCCCGGAAAGTGTAGTTATTCCCTGATTTGGAGTATTACCACCAGCTAATGCATTAGTCTGAACCATTTCTGATGAAGAATAATTTTGGTTGAATGGTTTTACAACATCCATATCCTTCGCAGTAATTAAGATAATCAATTGATCACCTACCTGTATTGTAGAATGTGAATTTTTTGCAGACGCTTCTGTGGCTGTTTGCTCTATATTTTGCATATAATTCAAATCGTTGTGTCTGTTGGGATTAGTCTTACATCCTATTAATAAAAACACAACAAATAATGCCAATATTTTACCCTTCATATTTTAAAATTGTACAAATATACATTTATATTTTTTCTATTTATCTAATACCTCATAGACAGAATTATTACTTATAAATTCTGGAACAATTGTCTTCAAAATCCGAACAACATCAACCTTATCTCTTCTTATTGAAGCCCTCGTAATAGAGTTTACCAAAGTTTCTATATCAGAGAAATCCATTGTTGGATCTTTAGAAATCATTATCTTTTCATTATGAGTAGGAAGAGTTTTTGCATTGTCACTTAAAAGCTCTTCATATAGTTTTTCACCTGGTCGTAAACCTGTGTAAATTATTTTGATATCAATTTCCGGTTCAAAACCAGACAGTTTTATCATTCTTTTGGCCAAATCTAATATTTTCACAGGCTCTCCCATATCAAACACAAAAATTTCACCTCCGTGTCCCATTGTTCCTGCCTGTAAAACCAATTCACAAGCTTCAGGAATAGTCATAAAATATCTTACAATATCAGGATGAGTAATGGTAACAGGCCCTCCCGCTTCAATCTGTCTTTTAAAATGTGGTATAACGGATCCATTAGATCCTAAAACATTTCCAAATCTTGTTGTAATAAATTTAGTCACATTTCCTTCAACATTCTGTAAAGACTGTACAAATAGTTCTGATGCTCTTTTAGAAGCTCCCATAACATTCGTAGGGTTTACAGCTTTATCTGTAGAAACCATTACAAATCTGTTGACTTTATATTGACTTGATAAAGTTGAAACGTTTTTTGAACCTAAAATATTAACTAAAATAGCTTCATGAGGATTTTCTTCAACTAAAGGAACGTGCTTATAAGCCGCCGCATGATAAACCATTGAAAAATTGTACATCTGGAATAAAGGCTCAATTCTATGTTTGTTGGAAACATCTGCAAGAACAAATTTGAACCTTATATGAGGAAACTTCTCTTTCATTTCCAGTTCTATATCATATAACGGAGTCTCAGCCTGGTCCAACACTACAATCAGAGCAGGATCAAACTGCGCTACCTGTCTTACAATTTCACTTCCGATAGAACCGGCACCTCCCGTCACTAATACATTTTTATTATAGTGTCGGCTTTTAACCTCATTATTTTCTATTTTTATTGGTTTTCTATTTAATAGATCTTCAATTTGAAGATTTTTAATAGAAACTCCCAAATCATTTTCTCTAAGTTTCTGAACAGATGGTGCTTTCAAAACACTTAAGTCTTTTTCTAAAAATAAATTCACCCATGAATTCATTTCATCTTTAGACATCATTTCTTTAACGATAATGACACCGTCTATTATAAGATCTTCTTTTGAATTATCTTCAATTCTTTTCTTTTCATAAATAGGTTTCCCTAATAATGAAGCTCTTTTAGAATCTGTTCTTTGGGTTAGAAATCCTACAACTTGATATGGCAAACTGGGGTTATCCAGAATAGCCCTCGCAATGGCAATAGACTGCTCATCAATACCTAAAACTAAAATCCTTTTTTTAAGGGCACTTCTGCGATATTCTCTAACGATATGGAAAAATTCTTTTACATATAATCTAAAAAGAAATAGCCCCATGAAAGAGATGATGAAGTAAAGGATAAGGTAAGGTGTGAGTATGAACTTTTCTCCGGTTGTCCAGAAATAAATAAGATTAATTGCTCCTACAATGAACATTGTACAGAAGCATGAGATCAATAATTTAAATAAATCAATAAAAGTTGAATGCCTTATAATCCCAGCATAAGTTTTAAAAAAATACATGAAAATAACATTCACCAAGATAATAGAAACAAAAACAATGCTTTCATTATCATGATAAATAAATTCTTTTATACTGATTTTTTCAATGATATACGTTGAAAGAAATAAGGATACGACCAGAATAATAATGTCTATTACAAGTATTATCCATCTGGGAAGATATCTTACGTCAGAGAGATTGACAACATTATCTCCTCCAAATATTTTATTTCTAAGAGAATTGTACATTGTCGTTATTTGTGTTCATATTTAATAGGTATAAAATTTGATATTTATTCTTAATAATTATATCAATCTTGCAAAATTAAAATAAAATTTCATCTATAGTTACTATTTAAAAAATAAATTTAGTGTTTAATTTTTTTAAAAGTTTCAAAGATCCTATTTCTGCAAGTATCAGTAAGGTTTGTACCTGACGGCAAACACATACCATTGTCAAAAATTATACCAGAAAAATTATTTCCAAAGAATTTATATTTACTGTATAAAGGTTGCAAATGCATCGGATTCCATAAATATCTGGTTTCTAAATTATTTTGTAAAAAAAACTCTCTTATATTTTCTTTTATTAAATATTTTTTATCAATCAGAATTGTATTTAGCCAATAATTGGAATAAAAATTTTCATTTGGAGCTGAAAACAGATTTACACCCTCAATATCTTTTAAAATTTCTTTATAAAAATCATGGATTTCGCGTTTTTGTTTAATCCTATCTTCCAGCACTTCCATTTGTCCCCTGCCTATTCCGGCAGAAATATTACTCATTCTATAATTATATCCAATTTCAGAGTGACTGTAATAATCTTTATTGTCTTTTGCCTGTGTTGCAAGAAAAAGTTCTTTATTTTTATCTATTTTACTTTTTGAAATCAAAGCTCCGCCTCCTGAAGTGGTAATGATCTTATTTCCGTTAAAACTTATTATTGACAGATCTCCGAAAGTTCCACAAGACTTACCTTTATAATTACTGCCTAACGCTTCTGCGCTATCTTCAATAACAGGAATTTCATATTTTCTGGAGATTTCAAGAATTTCATCAACCATAAAAGGCATCCCGTATGCAGAAACAGCAATAATTGCTTTAGGTTTTTTGCCTTGGCTGATACAATATTTTACAGCATCTTCTAATGCGTTGGGGCACATATTCCAAGTTGAGCTTTCACTGTCTACGAAAACAGGAATTGCTTTTTGGTAAAGTATAGGATTGGCAGAAGCTACAAAAGTAAATGACTGGCAGATCACAAAATCGCCTTCTTTTACATCTAATAAACTCAATGCCAAATGAATAGCCGCAGTCCCTGAGGATAAAGCAGTGACGAATGAGTTATTTCCAAGATAATTTTCAAGGCTTTTTTCAAACTCATCAATGTTGGAACCATGTTGTGAAACCCAATTGGTATCAAATGCTTCCTGTATATATTTCAATTCGCTTCCTCCCATGTGTGGAGGTGAGAGCCAAATTTTATCTTTTTTCAACCTTTATTTATGTTTACTCAAAAATATCATTTATTTTCTCATATTCAAAACCTTTCCCCATCAAATATTTAATAGTTTTTGATTTTTTTTGATATTCCTTTAAACCGGTTTGCTTTGAATAGTAATCTTCAAAGATTTTCTTCAATGTTTTTTCATAATCGGGTTCATAAATTTCATCAAAACATTTATTTATTAGTTTTTCTGAAATTTGTTTTTGCTTCAGATTAATTTTAATTTTATTTCTTCCCCAATGTTTTATATAAAATTTTCCACGGATGTAGCTTCTGGTAAATCTTTCTTCATTAAGGTAATTTTCCTTTAAAAGATAAAGTATGATCTCATCTTTAGCTTCCTCAATCAACATAAATTCCCGCATTTTCTGCTCTACTTCTGCGTGACAACGATCCTGATAAACGCAATAGTTCACCAGTTTCAGTTTAATCTCATCAAAAGTGAAAGATTTCTTTTCCATAATTGTATAAAAAAAGAATGAGCACAGGCCCATTCTTTATATTTTAAATTCGGTAAATATTAGTAGTTAAATAATGCTTTACCTTCCATTAATTCATTTACTTTTTTTCTTACAGAAGTAAGAACCTCTTCATTTTTAATATTATCAACCACTTCAGAAATCAACTCTGAAATAGTTTCCATATCATTTTCTTTCAATCCTCTTGTTGTGATCGCTGCAGTGCCCAATCTAATACCAGAAGTTGTGAATGGTGACTTATCATCAAACGGAACCATGTTTTTATTACATGTAATATCAGCTTTTACAAGAGCTTTTTCAGTTTCTTTACCATTTACGCCTTTATTTCTAAGGTCTACCAACATTAAGTGATTGTCTGTTCCGCCACTTACGATATCAAAACCTCTGCTTACCATTGCTTTTGCTAACGCCTGAGCATTAGATTTAACTTGCTTAGCATACGTTTCAAACTGAACATCTAAAGCTTCACCGAAAGCAATTGCTTTACCTGCAATAACGTGCTCTAGCGGACCTCCTTGAATTCCCGGGAAAACAGCTCCGTCAAGAACCTGGCTCATCATTTTAGTTTCACCTTTTGGAGTTTTGTGACCGTAGGTGTTTTCAAAATCTTTACCCATCATAATCATTCCACCTCTTGGACCTCTTAACGTCTTGTGAGTAGTCGTTGTAACAACGTGGCAGTGCTCGAATGGAGAATTTAATAATCCTTTTGCTACTAAACCTGCAGGGTGAGCGATGTCAGCCCAAAGTGTAGCTCCAATCTCATCTGCAACCTCTCTGAATTTAGCATAATCTAAATCTCTTGAATACGCAGAGAAACCAGCGATCAACATTTTTGGTCTTTCTCTAAGAGCAACTTCTCTCATTTGATCATAATCAATCAAACCAGTTTCCTGCTGAACTCCGTAAGAAACTACGTCATATTGAATTCCTGAGAAATTAACTGCAGAACCGTGAGTAAGGTGACCTCCCATTGAAAGATCCATACCCATGATTTTGTCTCCAGGTTTCAAAACTGCTAAGTAAATTGCTGCATTAGCCTGAGAACCAGAATGCGGCTGAACGTTTACATAATCAACCCCGAAAAGCTCTTTTGCTCTATCGATCGCTAATGTTTCAACCTCATCTACTACTTCACATCCTCCGTAATATCTTTTACCCGGATATCCTTCTGCATATTTATTAGTCAATACGCTTCCCATTGCTTTCATTACATTTTCAGAAACAAAGTTTTCTGATGCAATCAACTCTAATCCATGGGATTGTCTTTGTCTTTCTTTTTCAATAAGGTCGAAAATAATGTCCATTTACTTTTAGATTTTGAAATTTTTCACTCCAAATATACGGATTTTTAAGCTAGATTTTATCATCCTGATTTATGATTTTTGAGCTGAAATTTTAATATTATCAATTGATTTACTAATCATTAGTTACTAATTTATACCTTTTTTTAAGATATAAACTGGCTTTTACCAATAAAATTAAGACTGGAACTTCTACCAAAGGACCAATTACCCCGACAAAAGCTTGAGCCGAATGTATCCCAAACACAGCGATACTAACCGCAATAGCCAATTCAAAATTATTTCCTGTTGCTGTAAAAGCAATTGAAACATTTTTGTCGTAAGGAACTTTCAAAGATTTATTGATAAAAAAGCTGATGAAAAACATCAATACAAAATAAATCATCAATGGAATAGCAACTTTTACAACATCCATTGGTAATTCTATTATTTGATCACCTTTTAAACTAAACATCAACACAATAGTAAATAGTAGCGCATACAAAGTAATTGGTGAAATTGCAGGAATAAATTTTCGGTTATACCACTCTCTCCCTTTTGATCTTGTGAGAAAATATCGAGTTAAAAAACCTGCTAAGAAAGGAATTCCTAAATAAATCAATACACTTTCCGTTACATCCCCTATCGAAACAGAAACATTAAAATTCCCCAATCCTAACTTTTGTGGAAGTATATTAATGAACAGCCAAACTAAAAAACTGTAAGATATGATTTGAAAAATACTATTCAAAGCAATCAACAGAGCTGCATATTCCCGGTTTCCTTTCGCCAAATCATTCCAAACAATAACCATCGCAATGCACCTTGCCAAGCCGATAAGGATCAATCCTATCATAAAATCTGGCTCATTTTTAAGGAAAATAACTGCTAAGGAAAACATTAAAACAGGACCAACAATCCAGTTTAATATCAGCGAAATAGATATCACTTTTTTATCCTTAAAAACTTGTGGTAATAATGAATAATCTACTTTTGCCAATGGCGGATACATCATTAATATCAACCCAATGGCTAAAGGTATATTGGTTGTACCCGCAGAAAGTGAGTTGTTAATCTCAGAAATCGCAGGAAAAAAATACCCCAATCCTACTCCGATGAGCATTGCCAGAAAAATCCAAAGCGTTAAATATCTGTCCAGAAATTTTAATTCAGTTTTCATTTTTATTTATTTATTTATTTATTTTAGAGAAAACATAAAACATTTCCACCGCTATTTGTAAGCTTCTCTCTTGGTATATTTTAGTTTGCTCCATTGTGTTATCTGCTATTTTTGGATCATCAAATGTAATAGGAATACGTTTTTCAGCTCCCGGAATAAAAGGACAACCGCCATCTGCTTGTGAACACGTCATAATAGCGGCAAAATCACTGACCGGATTAAAAATATCATCATATTTTTTAGAAAATCCAATAATTGGTAAAGCGTTTTCATCATATTTTATGGCATATATCGGATTTTCATTTTCACTTAATTTCCAACTTTCAAAACCTGCATTTGCCAAGGTTTCTATGATTTTAGGAAACAAAGCCGTTGTTTCTGTTCCTCCAGAATAGCAGTTTACACAAGGAATATTAAAATGTGCCGATGCCGTTTGTGCCCAAATTTGCGCCAAATGACTTCTGCGCGAATTGTGAGTACAAATAAAATTGATGTTAATTGGCTTCTGATCTTTTACTTTTTGCTGTATAAAATCAATCAATGGCTGTAAGATGATTTTTCTTTCTTCATTGATTTCTTTAGTAAGAATTTCTTCTATAAATTCTGATAACTTAGCATTCATATCATTTATTTAAAAAATTAACAACAGCCTGAATTGGGTGTACAACAAGAATCCTGATTATTTTTTAGTTCACTCAAATTTATTTTTTGCTTTTCCTGAGGAATTCCGCAAACTTCCTGAGCTAAACAAGCTGTTACTTTATTTTTAAGGATAAAATTCTTTCCATTAAAATCAAGATCATATTTTCCGATGGTTGCATCTTGATATTCCACTTCGATCTCAAAATTTCCGATTCCTAATTTTTCTTCTGAAAGATTGATGATATGCAAAAGTTTTCCGGGCTTTAAACGATGTTCAAAATCATCGGCATCCCAAAGCTGAAAATTTACTCTTTCTTCTTTTCTTATGGTACCGCCGCAATCTATAAAGCTTTTGGTCGCCATTCCGATTTCTGTGACATGGAAATGTTCAGGGATAAACGTCCCGTTTTCCAATTGAAATTCTACATTTTCTAATGATGGTAGAATATTTTTAATTTGTTCTAAAGTCATTTTTTTATATATTTTAAATTGTTAAATTGCAATATTACGATAAAATTGTTCAAAAAATTTTTAACAGCAGTTTTGCTTTTTTACAGTAGAAATAATATTCGAGAAATAAGTATTTAAAACTTCGAAAGCTTTATCATCAATACAGTAGCAAATCTTGTTTCCTTCAATATTACCTTTAATCAAACCTGCGTTTTTAAGTTCTTTCAAATGTTGAGAAACTGTTGGTTGAGCAAGTGGTAATTCGTTGACAATATCTCCACAGATACATTCATTTACTTTCAATAAATATTCTATAATAGCTATTCTCGCAGGATGTCCCAAAGCTTTTGCAATGGTCGCGATCTGGTTTTGTTGTTCAGTAAAAAAATCTGTTTTAGTAGCACCCATTTTATGGTTATTTTATATCGCAATATTACGATAATAAATAAAACCGGCAAATATTTTTCGATCTTTTAACAAAAAAATCCTTGCTGAATTTACAACAAGGACTCAAAAAATATAATATAATTAAAACTGTTCATCCACCAATTCTTTATTCACCATCGCTCCGGCAAAATTCCCTTGAGCAATTGCATTTGAAACGGAACGCATCATTGTAACGTTATCTCCGCAGGCATAAACTCCGTAAATATTTGTTTTTTGAAAAGGATCAACTTTAATAAATCCTTGTTCTGTTATTTCACAGCCAAGATCATCTGATACATTTATATTCTGCTGAAATGGAATTTTTGCATACAACGCTTTCAGCAAAAATTCTTCTCCGTTCTTGAAAGTTAATTTTTGAATTTGTCCGTCTTCATGAGTTATTTCTTCAATTTCATTTTCATTAACGTTGATGCTTTTATCTTTTAATTTTTGAGTTTGCTCTTCACTTAAACTTGATTTTCCGTTGGTAAATAATGTTAAGTCTTTTGTCCAGTTCAATATCATTTTTGAAAATTCAAAAGCTATATCTCCGTTGGCAAAAATTCCGGTAGTTTCATTTTTAACTTCATATCCATGACAATACGGGCAATGCAAAACAGAAATTCCCCAACATTCACTAAATCCAGGAATATTAGGTTTAATATCTTGAATTCCGCTTGCGATAATCAGTTTTTTAGCATTAAATATTTCACCTTTTTTAGTTTCAACTTCAAATCCATCATTTAGTGTAGCAGTTTTCACCACTACTCCATCATGAAATTTTACTGTATCATATTTCTCGACTTGTTCTCTCGCAATCGTGCTTATTTCTTTTGGAGGTCTCCCGTCCTGAGTCAGAAAATTATGAGAATGCGGCGTTTGTCTGTTACAAGGTTTTCCACTATCGATAATTAAAACATTTCTCAAAGATCTTCCTAAAGCCATCCCCGCCGAAAGTCCGGCATAGCTTCCTCCTATAATGATGACATCAAAGTTTTTCATATTGCTTGTTGCTTGTTGCTTGTTGCTTGTTGCTTGTTGCTTGTTGCTTGTTGCTTGTTGCTTGTTGCTTGTTGCTTGTTGCTTGTTGCAAATGTAAAACAAATTTTCATTAATGCGACAAAATCGCAATAATATTTTATATATTTGTATATGCTTAAGAGAAATACAAAAACAAAACAGCTGATCTTGGATTCTATAAAGAATTCAAAATCAGCGGTTAGTCAGGATATTTTATTAAAAGAATTAGGAGATGAAGTAGATAGAGCTACTATTTACAGAGTGCTAAACAGCTTCTGTGACGACGGAATTGTGCATAAAATTTTAAGCGATGACGGGAAATATTATTTTGCTTTCTGTGTCAACTGTTCTGAAAAAGCACATCAACATAATCACTTTCATTTCAGATGTTTAAGCTGTGGAAAAATTGAATGTATTCCCAATGAGATTGAGGTGAAATTACCGGCTGGTTATCAATCTGTCAACTTTAACGGATTTATTTCAGGGTATTGCGCGAATTGTTCTTAATTAACTGTTTTAAACAACTTTATCATTTTCCTTTTCTTAGTTGAGATTCTTCATTCCGCTACACTCCATTCTGAATGACAAAAACACTGTAAAATTTGCTCTTCAATTGAAAATTTCATGTGAGTTTTAAACAAAAAAAATCCCGAAAAAATTTCGGGACTTCAGATAAAAGTATCTAGTTAGTTTATTATTTTTTGTCTTTCTTTTCTTTAAGCTCTTCCTTGTCTTTGTCAGACGGATTCCAAACTTTCACTTCAGAATTTTTATCAATTCCTGAAAGAACCTGAACGTTGATTCCATCACTAGCTCCCAACTTTACATACACTTTTTTAAATGAACCGTTAGCTTGTTTTACCTCAACAAAAGGAACGTCTTTACCATTTTTCTTTTCATATTGAATTAAAGATTCATCCAACAATAAAGCATTTTTCTGAGAACTTAGAACAATCTCTCCGTTGGCAGAGAAACCTGCTCTGATGTAATCATTATTTGGGTTTGTAACATCGCCTTCAACAGGGAATTTTATCGTTCCGTTGGTATCTTTCCCTTTTGGAGCGATCATCGTCAGCTTTCCGGGGAATGTTTTATTCTGTAAAGCACCAATTACGATTTTCATATCCATTCCTTGCTTTAATTTTCCAGCCTGAGCTTCATCAATTTCACCTTGAAAAATCAGTGAATTAAGATCTGCAATAGAACAAATCGTTGTCCCGGCGTTGAATGAGTTGGCTTCAATTACCTGACTTCCCACTTTCACAGGAACTTCAAGAACTGTTCCCGCAGCTTTAGAACGAATCTGAGTCGTTGCAAAACCCTGTAATTCCGGAGTAGCACCTGTTTTTACAATCTGTAATCTCTTCTGAGCCGTCACCAATTGCTGGTTAGCATTTTTAAGATTCTGCTGTTGCGTATATAATTGCTGTTGAGAATTAAGATATTCCTGCTTAGAAATAACGCCTTGCTTATACAATCTCTCTTGCATTGCAAACTGCTTTTGCATGTTATCAACATTCATTTTAGAGTTACTGATCTGAAGTTGAGAATTTTGAACTTCCTGCTGTGCATTGTTCACATCACTAACGCTAGGAATAATTCTTACCGTTGCGATAAGCTGACCTGCAGTTACTCTATCTCCTTCATCCACTAAAATTTTGTCGATGATCCCTGCAATATTCGGTTTGATCTCAATTTCTTCTTTCGGAACAATTTTCCCTGTTGCCATCACTTTATCATCCATATTCTGGATGGTAGGTTTACGCGTAAGGAAAGCCTCACTTTCTTTAGAATTGGACTTTACAAGGTAACCAATCCCTGAGAATAATGCCACTGCAAATAAAAGCCCCAAGAATATATAAATGGCTTTTTTCCAAGTGAATTTCTTTTTCATATATCTAGTTTATTTTTTAATATTGAATAGTTTTTATTTATTAAAAGCTTACATGATTTAAAAATTATAGTCTGAAAAATTCATGGCTCATAATTTTTAAGTCAAAACTTTTACTCTGATCTTAATGCTTCAATTGGTCTGATTTTCACAGCTCTCTGTGCCGGAATCATCCCGATAATTAATCCTAAAATTACCATTACCGCCATTGCTCCAAATACGTTTCCGTAGTTTACTGTCGGGTTATAGAATGGAAATTCATCCTGTCCCTGAGTCGCCATATTCAGAATGATTAAAACAAAAATTCCGAAAATAAACCCGAGTAATCCAGAGGACAGCGTTATAACAACACTTTCAAGCAAAATTTGATTTCTAACTTCCGAAGGTTTTGCTCCTAATGCTCTTCTGATCCCAATTTCTTTTGTTCTTTCTTTTACTGTAATTAATAGGATGTTTGAAATAGCAATTACACCAGCAAGAATGGTTAATGAACCTACAATTATGGTTAACAACTGCATTCCGGTTAAGAAACCTGTCAGTTTTTTAAACTCTTTTCCAAGGTTAAAACTTCCAAAAGCGTTTGTATCTTCCGGTGAAACTTTATTTTTAGCCTTTAAAGCCAGCTTTACCTGTTCTTCCACCTCATTTACATTGGCGTTAGGTTTACTAACAATCGCAAACATATCGATGTTATCTCCCGCATTGTACATTTTTGTGTAGGTAGAAAGAGGAATAAAAACGGTTTGGTCATTTTCAAACCCACCTCCTTTTTTCACTCGGAAAACTCCAATTACATTAAAGAAAATCCCTTTAACATTGATAGATTTCCCAATCGGGTTTTCATTCTTTTTAGAATCGAAAAAGTTCTTGTAAACTTCTTCTCCAATTACTACTACATTTTTATTTCCTGAAACGTCTGCGTCATTAATATATCTTCCAAAAATCAGTTTTTTCTCAGATATTTTATTTCCTATCGGATAATCTCCTGTAAGAGAATAGGTTGCATTTTTTCCGTTTCTGGACATTGATTCTCCCGGAGTTCCCGTAAAACTTCCTCTTGCATTTTGTGGAGAGATATAATCAATTTCCGAGATTTTATTTTTAAGCATCTGAATATCCGGAAGATTAAGATGTACCTGTCTTCCTTTCGGGAAACCTTCATAAGGAATATTCGTGTTTTGTGCCCAAAGGAAAATAGAATTCGTCGCAAATCCTGAGAACACTTTATCAAAACCGTTCTCCATTCCTTTCGCTGCTCCCAACAGACTCACGTATAAAAACATGCCCCATCCCACTCCGATCATGGTAAGGAATGTTCGAAGCTTATTATTCTTCAATGAATAATAAATTTCCTGCCAGGTATCCTTTTTAAATAAGATGTTCACTTTTATTAATTATGAGTTATAAATTATAAATGATGAATGATTTTAATTCAATTACAAATCATCAATTTTTCAAATTATTCTGTTCTTAATGCTTCAATAGGTCGGATTCTCGAGGCTCTGTACGCCGGAACAAATCCAGCAATTAATCCTGAAAAAACAAGAGCAATAAATGCCATTATGATCGTTCCCCAACCTACGCTCGGGCTTTTTATGAAATATTCTTCAAGACTATCACCAATAAGATGTAAAGCCAAAACTCCTACTCCAACTCCTACAAAACCTGAAACTACGGTTATTACAACACTTTCCTGAACGATCAAAGCAACAATACTTCTGGGTTTTGCACCAATCGCTTTTCTTACTCCGATTTCTTTGGTTCTTTCTTTTACGATGTAAACCATGATGTTACTGATTCCAATAATTCCTGCCAGCAAAGTTCCCAATCCGATAAATGTTACAATAGCGGTAATTACTGCCATGAAAGTAAATGTATCACTCATGTTCTTCGCATTATTCCGTACGCGAACTCCATTTTCGTCATCCGGGGAAACATTTTTTCTAGCTTTTAATCTATCTTGTAGCTCATCACCATATTTTATAGCTTCCTGAGGAGATAATTTGTCATTATAGGCAATAAATACAGTACTCACGGTATCTGAGCCCTTTTTCATTTGTTGCAGTGTAGTGATGGGAACCGAAATATGTCTTTCATCCCAGTCACCTCCGTCATCAGAGAATACTCCGATCACTTTAAACATGGTTCCATTGATATCCAAATCTTTTCCTACAGGGCTTCCATTTTTAATCAAATCCCTTTGAACCATTCTACCGATTACCGCTACATTTTGTTTTCTGGCTAAATCTGCAGAATTAAGATAACGGCCTTCAAGCATTTTACGGTTTTCGATATATTTTTCTTCGGCATCTGTTCCGTTCACTTGGTAAGTTCCACTCTCTTTACCATATTTCACCAATAAACTTGATTGATATCTTGGAGTAGCTTCTCCTACTTTTTCTTTATCAGAATTAACAAGAAAATCATAGTCATCATTGTTCATCGTCACCGTTCTATCCGACTGCAGACCTTTATAAGCAATAGTCGTTTTCCCTGTAAAAATAGTAATCAGATTTTGAGCATCTCTCGCAAAACCCTCTGTAAAGGCATTTTGCAATCCTGTACCAATTCCGAAAAGAACTATGAAGATAAATAATCCCAAAGCCACCGTAAATCCCGAAAGCACCGTCCGCAATACATTACTGCGAATAGAACTGAATATTTCCTGCCAACGATCTAAGTCGAACATATATTTTTGGTTTGAAGCGGGAAGATTGAAGTTTGAAGTTTTCAAACTTACCGCATATTTTTTACTTAATTTTTAGACTTCCAGCCTCCTTCTTCAAGCTTCCAGCTATAAAACAATCTGCTTTATAAACTCATCACTTTCAATAATTCCGTCTTTTAAAATGACATTTCTTTTTGTCTGTGCTGCAACATCTGGTTCGTGGGTTACAACTATGATTGTTTTTCCTTCATTATTAATGTCCTGAAGAAGTTTCATAATATCATGCGTTGTTTTAGAATCTAATGCTCCCGTTGGCTCATCGGCCAAAACAATTTTAGGATTGGTGATCAAAGCTCTTGCGATGGCAACTCTTTGTTTCTGTCCTCCGGAAAGTTCATTAGGAAGGTGGTTTGCCCACTGAGCAAGACCTACTTTCTCCAAATATTCCATTGCTTTTTGGTTACGCTCTTTTCTTGGAACGTTTTGATAGTATAAAGGAAGGGCAACATTATCCAATGCCGTTTTATATCCAATAAGATTAAAAGACTGGAAAATAAAACCTAAAAATTTACTTCTATACTCCGCAGCTTTTATTTCAGATAAATGTTCGATCGGCACACTATCCAATTCATAAGTCCCTGAATCTTTTTCATCCAGAATACCAATAATATTAAGGAGTGTAGATTTTCCGGAACCGGAACTTCCCATAATAGAAACAAACTCGCCCTCGGAAATATTAAGATTAATACCCTTGAGAACGTGCAACTTGCTTTTTCCTGTATCGTATGATTTATGTAGATCCTGAATTACTAACATTAAGTGATGTATGTTTTATATCCTAATAAGTAGAAGTAAATTTCAATTTGTTACAAGAATAAAAATTTATTCAAATAATTTAGCGTTTAACTATTTTCTATTTTGTTTATAGGTATTTACGATAAAGTGTTTAACTGTAACTCGGCAATTTTATTTATTTTTGCTGAATAATAGTGTATAAGCCAATATCAGAGCAAGTTTCATGTAAATGTGGAAAACTTTTAAGGTTAAAAGTCAACCAATTAGTATTTGCCTCTTTTAAAATCAGTTCTTTTTTTCGACCTTTGTGCTTCGCACGTAACAAGAAATATGCGAATCGTTAGGTGAATAACTTTTAAATATAAGCTTCAAATAATCAGAACGTTAAATATTTCTTGAATCTTATCCACAGTGATCTAATTATTTTAATTTTAAAGACATTTTAATATGGGAATTTTTGATAAAAGAGTAAGCTATAAACCATTTGAATACCCTGAGGTTCTTCAATTTGTAGAGGCAATCAACAAATCGTTTTGGGTACATTCGGAAGTGGATTTTACCGCAGATGTTCAGGATTTTCATTCACAATTGGAACCGCACGAAAAACATGCTGTAAAAAATGCGCTTTTGGCCATTGCACAGATCGAGGTGTCTGTAAAGACATTCTGGGGAAACCTATACAACCACATGCCAAAACCTGAATTAAATGGTCTTGGAGCTACTTTTGCAGAATGCGAATTCCGTCATTCTGAAGCTTATTCCCGTTTGGTAGAAGTGTTAGGATATAGCGAAGAATTCTCTAATGTTATAGAAATTCCTGCTGTAAAAAAGAGAATCGATTTCTTATCAAACGTTCTTAAGCACGCAAATTCTACAACACCGAAAGAATATGTTTCTTCTCTTCTATTATTCAGTATCCTGATTGAAAATGTTTCGCTTTTCTCACAATTTGCGATCATCCTTTCTTTCACAAGATTTAAAGGATACATGAAAAATGTTTCTAATATCATCGCTTGGACTTCTATTGATGAGCAGATTCACGCGAATGCAGGAATTTATTTAATCAACAAAATTCGCGAAGAGCAACCAGATTTATTAACTGATTCTGATATTGAAGATATTTATACTTTAGTTGATCAGTCTGTAGAACTAGAAGGCGAAATTATTGACTGGATTTTTGAATTAGGAGAATTAAGTTTCTTCTCAAAAGAAGATCTTTTAAACTTCATGAAATACCGTGTTGATGATAGTTTAAAGAAAATCAACATGGATACCCGTTACAATATTACTCCGGAACAATACCGTCCAATGAAATGGTTTGAAGAAGAGGTTTTCGCAAACTCTATGGATGATTTCTTTGCAAAAAGACCTGTAGATTATACAAAACACGATAAGAGTATTACGGCGAATGATCTTTTCTAAATTTGAGATTCTGAATTTTGGATAAAGAGCACGAGCGAAGCGAGCGTCAAAGCAGATAGTATTAGCGATGTCATGCTGAGCCTGTCGAAGCATCTAAAATTTTAAACCATTAAGAAGTTAAAATTATTAAGAGATTGCTTCGTTCCTCGCAAAGACAAGCAGATTTAAATATCAAACAAAAAAAATAATGATCAACGTAATTGTATCTTACACTGTAAATCCCGATTTTGTTTCAGAAAACAAGGTCAATATTCAAAAATTTTTGAATGATTTTAAAAATTTAGATCAAAAAACATTTGAATATAAAGTTTATGTAAAAGAAGACGGCGTTACCTTTGTTCATTATTCAAATTATATCAATGAAGCGGTTCAGCATGAGGTTTTGAATGTACCATCTTTTAAAGAATTTCAAAGATTAAGAGATGAAAGCGGACTGAACGGTTCTCATAAAGTAGAAATTTTACAATCAATATAAACAACACAAAATTTCCGGGTAATAAAACAAACCCAGAAGTTTGAAAACATACAAACATCTATGGAAGAGCAAAATTCAAATATATGGTGGCTCAATGAAGAGTCTGAGCAAATGCTTAACAGAGGATATCTGTTGAAAGGAGAAACTGTAGACGGAGCTATCGACAGAATCACCATGGCTGCTGCAAAAAAATTATACAAGCCGGAATTACAAGCCGCTTTCAAGGAAATGATCACAAAAGGATGGATCAGTTTCTCTTCTCCTGTTTGGGCAAACATGGGAACACAGAGAGGTCTTCCAATCTCTTGTTTTAACGTTCACATTCCGGACAGTATTGAAGGAATTACCCACAAAATGGGTGAAGTGATCATGCAGACAAAAATTGGTGGTGGAACTTCAGGTTACTTCGGAGAACTTCGTAACAGAGGGACTGCAGTAACTGATAACGGAAAATCTTCAGGAGCTGTTTCTTTCATGAAATTGTTTGATACAGCAATGGATGTAGTTTCTCAAGGCGGAGTAAGGAGAGGTGCTTTTGCAGCTTATTTGGATATCGACCACGGAGATATTGAAGAATTTTTATCAATTAAAGATATCGGAAGCCCGATCCAAAACCTATTTACAGGAATCTGTGTTCCGGATTACTGGATGCAGGATATGATCGACGGAGATATGGATAAACGTAAGATCTGGGCGAGAGTATTGGAAAGCCGTCAACAAAAAGGACTTCCTTACATTTTCTTTACAGATAACGTTAACAGAAATAAACCTCAGGTTTACAAAGACTTAGGAATGACTGTAAATGCAAGTAACCTTTGTTCTGAAATCATGCTTCCTTCTACAAGAGAAGAATCTTTCATTTGCTGTTTATCTTCTATGAACTTAGAATTGTATGACGAATGGAAAGATACAGATGCTGTAAAACTGGCTGTTTATTTCTTGGATGCAGTTTTAACTGAATTTATCGAAAAAACAGAAGGAAACTATTACCTACAAGGAGCTAGAAACTTCGCATTGCGTCACAGAGCACTTGGTTTGGGAGTTTTAGGATACCATTCTTATTTACAGAAAAATATGATTCCGTTTGAAAGTTTTGAGGCGACTCAATTCAATGCGAGAGCATTCAAACATATCAAAGAGCAGGCAGAAACAGCTTCAAGAGAATTAGCAAACATCTACGGAGAACCGGAATTATTAAAAGGTTACGGTTTGAGAAATACCACAACAATGGCGATCGCTCCTACGACTTCAAGTTCTGCAATTTTAGGACAAACTTCTCCTGGAATTGAGCCTTTCGCTTCTAACTATTACAAAGCTGGTTTGGCTAAAGGAAACTTTATGCGTAAGAACAAATATTTAGCTAAATTATTAGAAGAAAAAGGTCTAGACAACGAGGAAACTTGGAGAACGATCATGTTAAACCACGGTTCTGTTCAGCATTTAGCTGAATTAACTGACGAAGAGAAAGCAGTATTCAAAACATTTAAAGAAATCTCTCCGATGGAGATCATTTCTCAGGCTGCTCAGAGACAACAGTATATTGACCAAGCTCAATCATTGAACTTACAGATTCCTTCTACAATGCCTGTAAAAGATGTAAATTACCTTTACATCGAAGCATGGAAAAAAGGAGTTAAGACGTTGTATTATCAAAGAAGTTCATCAGTTTCTAAAGAAATGATGGTAAATTTTGTTTCATGTTCAGCTTGCGAAGCATAGGATACAAGTAATAAATTTCAGCATATTATTCATAAAAGCACGTTTTTTAGCGTGCTTTTTTTCGTGTTTTTAAATTTTAATAAAAATTTAATATAGCATTCATAAATGTTTATTTTTCGTTTATCTTCGATTAATACTACAAATATTCAATCAACACTCTCCAAATGGTGATATTTACTGAATAAATCATTGATTTTCAATTAAGACTATTCTTTATTTTTTTATATTTTTGCAGCTCACAACACAATAAAAATTATTTCATTCTAACGTTATGATAAAAAATATCAACGTAGATAAAGTCATTCCATTGATTTTATTAACATCGTTCTACGGTATTACCGCTCAAGTAAAAATTTCAAATTCCTCAGGTACAATTAACACCGAAAGTGTTTTACATCTCGAAAGTACCCCCAACGACAAAGGTCTTTTATTAACAAGAATTACATTACAGGCTACTAATTTAGCAGCTCCTCTCGCTTCACATTCTGCAGGAATGATTGTTTACAATACAGCAACAGCAGGAACTTCGCCTAATAATGTAACACCCGGTCTTTACTATAACAATGGCACAGCTTGGGTAAAATTATCTACAAAAAAACCTCAGGTTGGAGATATTAAAAACGGTTTCCAAAGTGCTGATCATAATGGATGGTATCTTTTAAATGGAAGAACAGTATCTACATTAGCCGTAAATCCTAGAGCGAGGGCTTCTGCTTTAGGCTTTTCTGTAGTTTTACCTGATGCAACCGACAGATATTTAAAAAATACAAGTGGAAGCGACAATATAGGAACTGCTTCCGGAAGCGATACATTTACTTTAGCACAAGCTAATTTGCCCAATGTAACGTTCACAGGAACGACTAATACAACAGGAAGTCATACGCATACTTATACAGATAATCCGGCAAACTCAGTTACAAATGGTGTGGCAGCAGGAACTAACAATCCTGTTTCTGATGCAGCAAGTGTAAACGACACAACTTTCAGCTCGGGAGCACATACGCACTCTCTGAGTTTTACATTAGGAAGCAGCCAGGCTGTAAGTTTAAAACCAGACAACATCATCACTAACGTATTTATCTATTTAGGAAACTAATAATGAGAACAAGATTATTTTACACATCGATAGGGATACTTTTTTTTGCAATAGTAAAATCCCAAGTTGGTATCGGTACTCCAAGTCCTTCCAACTCTGCAATTTTAGAATTAAACAGTTCTAATAAAGGACTTCTTATGAATACTGTTTCGCTTACTTCTTTAAACTCCGCTTCTCCAATGGGTAGCCATGTTGAAGGAATGTGGGTTTACAATACTGCAACCGCAGGAACTTCACCCAATAATGTAATTCCGGGATTATATTACAATGACGGAGCAAAATGGGTCTTAATGTCCATCAATGATAATCTTCCAAGAATCGGAGATATCAAATCCAGCGTTGTAACAACAGATCATGACGGATGGTATTTGTTGAACGGAAGAAATATCACCGCTTTACCGACTATTGGTCAGACAAACGCTTCTTCACTTGGATTTACCACTACTCTGCCCAACTCAAGCGACAGAATTTTGAAGGGTAAAAATACTTCAGAAGCACTGGCTGCCGTGGGAGGAAATAATTCTTACTCCATCACTCAGGCTAATTTGCCTAACCTCAATATTACAGGAACTACAGCTCAAAGTGGAGCCCACACCCATAATTACACCAATAGAGGTGTTAATTATTGGAATTATAATAGCGGAGGACAAAATACAACAAGAACAATCAACACAGAAACAAGAACAACAGGCGCTGCAGGAGATCATCAGCACACATTCTCTGTACCAAGTGGAGGAACTAATGTAGCTATCAATCAGTATCCAAAACATATGGTTGTTCAGAACTTCATTTATTTAGGAAAATAACCGAAAACACATCTATCAATGAAAAAATTAAATTATATTCTCTTACTTATAGCTTGCACTTTTACTCAGGCTCAAGTGATGATCACAGCTGGCACTACAGCAACACCTTCACCTAATAGAGATGCAGCTTTAGAATTATATTCACAAAACAGAAATAAAGGTTTATTAATGCCAAAAGTATCTTTAACGGCAACCAATAACCCTAGTCCGCTTCCCAGTCATATTGCAGGGATTACGGTTTATAATACAAATACTGCTACCGCAACGGCTCTCACAAGTGTAACACCCGGATTTTATTACAACGACGGAACTTCATGGAATAAACTTGAAGTACAGACTCCAACCGTAGGAGACATAAAACATAGCAGTACAGCAACCGATCATGAAGGATGGTATCTTTTAAACGGAAGATCAGTATCAACTTTGCCTTCTGTCGCACAAACGAACGCTACTTCTCTTGGATTTTCAACTGTTTTACCGGATAGTTCAAATAAATTTTTAAAGGCAAAATCAGCATCAGAAACATTAGGTACTACAAGTGGGAGTACTTCTGTTACCCTTGCAAGAGCTAATCTGCCAAATACAACTTATAATGCCACAACTACAAGTGACGGAGCCCATACTCACACGTATAATGACAGAGCAAGCGGTATTACAAACAGTATAGAAGTAGGAAGTAACAGAACCGTAGTTGATAACGATTCTGAAACATCAACAACATCCAGTGCAGGAGCTCACACGCACACGTATAATCTTTCTACAGGAGGATCAAGTACTCCATTGAATTTAACTCCTAAATACCTGTCAACGTATATTTTTGTTTATTTAGGACAATAAAATTAACGCTGTAAAAATTAGAATTAATTAACGTGAACTTCAATATAAAGATCCCAAATTGGGGTCTTTTTTGTTTTAGTTAAAAATTTAATAAAAAAATTATAAAATATTAAATTATACAATAATTAACAATAATCGTATTATATAATATTAGTATATCCCAACCAACAGTCAAAATATTAATTTAAATAAAAAATAAGCAAAAATAAAATTGCAAATTATAGCATTATGAAACCTTTTAAATCTAATAAAAATCACCATCTGGAGACATTTTATTTTCAACATAAAAAACACCTTTTAAATTATTAATAATCATAACATATAATATTTAAAAATAAAAAATCAGCCTAATTTTCATTCCAGATTATTAATATTCTATTGGCAGGAAGTTTGCTAAAGATTCATCACACAACAAAAAAAAATTACTTCGAGATGAACAAGATCATTTTCTTGCTTTCTGTAATGACCTGGGGCGTCATTACTGCACAAGTGGGTATTAATACCACAACTCCAAATGCAAGCTCAGCGCTAGACATAAACAGCACCACAAAAGGAGTTTTACTTCCAAGAATCAGCAATTTAACATCAATTACCACACCTGCAACAGGATTAGTGATTTTTGACACCAACAAAAAATGTATAAGCCAAAATGTCGGAACTCCGGCATCACCGGATTGGGTTTGTCTATCACCTTATGTAGCCAAATTTTTCTATATGCCAAGTGTAGTTTTTGACACATCGGTTATCAGTACAGGACAAACAAAAGACCTTTATACTTTATACAAAAACCAGTTTTCGAGTATTCCTGCTAATGCAAGAAGTACGTCTGCGCCGGCGGCTATTCCGTTTTTTCCAAATGCATCAGATATTCATTATTATGTGATAGCTTACGATAATACGGTATTTAAGATCAACAGCATCAGTGATTCCGGGATATTAAATTATGATGTTTTATCAAACGCAACTCCAGCCTCTTTCATCAACATCGTTTTTGCAGTAAAATAACGTAAGTAACTATGAAAAAGAATCTTAGAGGGCTCTCATTGATGAGCCTTATCTTTACGTTGCTTACAAACTTCATGTATGCACAGACGGATAGTACCGAAGTAGCAAGTATTTACGGGTTTTATTCCTATTCGAGTTCACTAATGAATGCTTCTTCGGCACCAGAGCTTTCAATACAGGGAAATGCTTCATACACTTTAACAGGAGTACAATTAACTCCTGCGAGCGCAAGCCAGTTCGGAGGACTATTTATTAACGGCCGAACTTTCACCTCAGTGAACGGTTTACATGTTGAATTTGAATATGATATGAAAGCAGGAACTTTGTTCAGTAGTTCTTATGGTGACGGCTTATCTTTTTTCTTATATGACGGATCTATAGCCAACCCAACACTTGGATCTGCCGGTGCAGGTTTGGGATACACTTATAATAGGGCAAAAAATGATTATTCATCATTTAGAAAAGCCGGTTTATCGGGTGCTTATCTCGGTATTGCCTTGGATGAATTTGGAAACTTTAAATCTAAACGTTTTCAGGGAGAATCCAGAGTAAACGGTATTTCAGGGGTGACATGGAGCCAAGCAGGAAGTCATGTAACTTTAAGAGGAGCAAAAGGAGCTGTAATTAATACAAACGGACTAGGAGACGGATATACAGGATATCCTGTGTTGGCGACACGTACTACATTAAGCAATTCTGGAACTGTCGGAAGAATATTACAGACAGACAGATCATATTTAGCAACAACAAATACGCTGCCTTCTGTTTTTGACCTTAGAAACGGAAATGGAGAGTTCAGGAAAGTATATCTGGATCTTATACCTCACTTTGTAACAACCACAACAACAGATGGTTTTGATATAAAGGTTGATATCCAGACTACACAAAACGGAACCCCCATCAATGTAATAAACTATTATCATTATAAAACCTCTGTCCCTTACAGTGAAAATGCAAACCCTTCACCAACAGACTTTAACAGTTCAGATACTGAAGGATCGGTCACAAACCAAACTTTAGACGCTACAGTTCCTTCGGTTTTAAAGTTGGGTTTTGCAGCATCTACAGGAGCGGCTTATCAGCAACATATCATCAGAAATGTGAAATTAACCCTTCCTTATTCGGCAGTTGCCAATGATGATGTAGTTTCTACTTGTAAAAATCAGGCTGTTGTTATTCCTGTTTTTAATAATGACATCGCTTACAAAGGTTCGATAAGCATTACAAATCCGCCAACAGGAAGTAAAGATAATATTGATTATTCAACATTCAGTTTTACAAAAAGCAGTGATACAGACCTTACATTATACCGTAAAAAAGTAACTCCACAAGGAATCTGGTCTTACAATAAAACGACTGGAATAGTGACCTTTACACCTTCAAGTGGTTTTACAGGAACAACATCGATAACTTATACCATGAAAGGAAGAACAGTAAAAGATTCAAACGGAAAAATCATTGAACCTTACGGAGACACAGCATACAGATCTGTTCCGGCAACAATTACTGTTAATTTGAAAACAACAGGCTGTATATCAGCTATAATATCAAACAAAATGGTAACCCAAACTATAAAATAATATTTTCAAATGGAACCGTGAGTCATTAAAAAAACTTGCGGTTTTTTATTTAATGTAATTTAATTTTAACAGGCAAAACCATAGAAATTTCTGTGGTTTTGTTTTATATTTGTTAGACAGTTTAATTCAAAAAAAAATCAAATATGAAATTCGGACAAGTAGAAGATCCTTCAAAAATAGATTTTACGTTACCAAAAGATCATCCCAGAACAAAGGAAATTTTAAGTCAAAACAAAAAAGGCTTAGAAAATATTTCTATCGGATGCGCAAAATGGAACAAAACAGATCTTAAAGGATTTTATCCTAAAGGAACAAAAGACGAATTAACGTATTACGCAACACAGTTCAATTCCATTGAATTAAATGCTACATTTTACGGGATGCCAACTCCTGAACAGGTTCTTACCTGGAAAGAAAAAACTCCGGAAAACTTTAAATTCTTCCCCAAGATCACCAATACTGTCTCTCACTTCAGAAGACTGATTGATGTTACAGATCCTGTGACTCAATTTGCAACTTCAGTCATGAATTTCGATGAAAAATTAGGAATGGTTTTTCTGCAACTTCATGATAATTTTAAACCAAAAGATTACGACAGGTTAGAAAAATTCGTAAAAGAATGGCCAAAAGAGGTTCCTCTCGCCATTGAACTAAGAAATACGGAATGGTTTACCGACGAAGACATTTTCAACACCACATGCGAGCTTTTTGAGGCTAATAATATCACGAACATCATTGTAGACACAGCTGGAAGAAGAGATATGCTCCATATGCGCCTTACAACACCAAACGCGTTCATAAGATATGTTGGAGCCAATGCCGAAAGTGATTATGAAAGACTGGACGATTGGATGAAGCATCTTACAAAATGGAAAAAAGAAGGCCTTCAAAATTTATACTTTTTTGTGCATCAAAATATCGAAAAAGCATCACCTCTATTATCCGCCTATTTCATCAATAAAATGAATGAAGAATGGAAAACCAATCTTCTACTTCCTAAAATGGCGACAGAAAATACAGCAACACTATTTTAAATCAACATTATTTATACGCAATCCGGAAGTAAAATATTAAAATAATTTGCAATTACATGACTTCTATAAAATAGATTTCATTATTATTCTATTTATAAAAAACATTAGTAAAAGCCTCTTTTATACGATAAAATTCATTAAATTGGAGAAGACAACACATTGAATGTTGACTCTCAAAATTAATGTTATGGAAAAAGAAATCTGTACAATCAGTATTGCCACTGCTTCGCTTGGTGATATGTATACTTTTTATAGTGATGGTACAATAAAAAGGGTTTATGACAACAACAGCCTTAGTACTGATGTAACCGAATGGCTGGATGCAACAGAGATAAGCAAACAGAACAAAGATAAATTAATCAAAAACTGTCCTGAGGAATTCAAAGAAAGTGTAATGCAGATCTTAGATTATCCTTAAGCTTTAAAAAACAAAAAAAATTATATAAATATCCATACTCAAATAAAACAAATCCCAACTTACGTTCTATAGCTTTATTTTTTCTTTCTCAATAACAAAACCAAATTCAGAAATAGTAAAAGAAAATCCAATGATACCCAAATTCCTAGTTTAATATTTTCATAATTATAAGCTTCAACCTGTTTCTTTGCTGTTTCGGAAAGCCTTACACTTTGATTGATATAATTCTGAACTTCAATGATTTGATCTATATTTTTATTAGGAACAGAATGTTGTGAAAAGTATACAAGATTTTTTTTGCCCAAATATCCTACGATCCAGTATTCATTAGATTTGTCCATTTTAAGATGTTCAATTCTGTAATACTCGGGACGGATCTTTCCTATATGTTTAGCTTCTAAAATTCCGTTTTGGTCAGGATCATTATTGTTGATCACATAAAAATCCAGTGTTTGAGGAAGTTTATTAACTACCTGCAAAGCCACAGAATCTTTCACAATTCCCACAGCACTTTTCTTGATAAACCAATAGGTGAAAATCGATATCGAAAAAACAACTGTTGCAATTCGGAAAATCTTCGCCCATTCAGCACCTTTCCCTTTTTTTATTTTTGATAAAATCAGAGAAATAATGGAAGCCAAAAAGATAACAAAAATGATTAAACCCATGTTGCAAAGATACTGATTTCGAAAGGTCTTTAAAAGAAGACTAATCTACATTCCACTCTTTATAAAACTGATCTAGAAATTTTAGCATAAAATCATGTCTTTCCTGAGCAATCTCTTTTCCTTTTTCCGTATTCATTAAGTCCTTCAAAAGCAATAGTTTTTCATAAAAATGGTTGATCGTTGTGCCGTTCGACTTTTTATATTCGTCTTTAGACATATTCAGTTGAGGCTTCATATCAGGATGATACATCAGATTATTTTTAAATCCACCAAAATTGAACGTTCTTCCAATCCCGATTGCTCCGATCGCATCGATACGGTCTGCATCCTGAACGATTTTAAGCTCAATAGGAAGATCTTTCGGAGCTTCACCTCTATTTTTAAACGAAATATTTTTGATAACAAATAAAACCTGCTCAATAATGTCTTCAGGAGTATTTTGATTCTCCAAAAACTCGCGGGAAACTTTTAAAGCTAAAGTTTCGTCACCATTATGAAATTTAGGATCTGCAATATCATGTAATAATGCTGAAAGCTCTACAACATCCTGGTTGCAGTGCTCATCCTGAGCTATTTTTTTAGAAAGTTTCCAGACTCTTTCAATGTGGAACCAGTCGTGGCCGGCTTCTGCTCCTTCCAATTTTTGTTTTACAAATTCTACTGTGTTATCTATTATATTTTTCATTGATCAATTAATTCATTTAAAATAATGTCCCAAAGTTTTTTATTAAAGCTTCTAAAGAAATTAACATGCCCTATTTCCCCCTTTTCCGATTCGGAAACCCTAACTAATCTGTAAGTTGGTTTAAGATTGGGGTAAGTATCATTCAAAAGACTTTTCACTCCTTTTTCCGTTAACCAAACATCATCTTCAGCCCGAATAACGAATACTTTCTGCGTTAAATTCTTAGAAAAATCATCAATTTTCTCTAATAAACCATTGGTTGATTTCTTGTTCAAAATTAAGGTTCTCCAGTCATAAGCGCAATTTTTTGGAAGACTTTCTCCCAAACCAAACCAATTTGCAGGGAAATAGCCTAATAAAGTGGTGGTTACAGGTTGCGCAATTCCGAAACCGAGATACGCTTCAATTTTTGTTCTGAATTTCAAATGTCCTACAAAAGCATTTTGAGTTCCGACAAAAATAAATTCTTTAAACATTTCAGAATCTTTATTCATTCCTAAAATCAAAGCCCCAACCGAATGTCCCAGACAATATTTTTCGTAATCAGAAAATTGGGTTTTGATATATTGTGTCAAAGTTTTATAATCTTCGGAGCCCCAAATTCTCATGGAAGCTTTAAATCCTTTCATATTTTTAGGCTTTGAAAGCCCGATTCCGCGATAATCATAAGTGATTACTGTAAATCCTTTTTCAGAAAAAAACTGTGCAAATGAAAAATAAATATGCTGTTTAACACCCGTTGCCGAATTGATAAGCAGGAATTTATTATTACTCTTTTCAGGCAAAAAAAGATGTGCTGTAAGTTCAATATTATCGTGAGTGTTAAGAATCAACTTCTCCATATTTTAAAACAAAAAATCCACTATAAAAGTGGAGATTTTATTGATATTTTTTATGTTAACTTTTCAGTTTTCGATATGTAGCAAATAGCTTTAAGAAAAGAAATCCGAAACTCTCGGTAATCCACTTTGTGAACCTTTCGTTACAGAAACTCTTGAAGAAACTTCATTCCCAAATTTCACACACTCTTCAATAGAATTCCCATGACACAATGCGATCGCAAATCCTGATGTGAAGGCATCTCCCATTCCCATTTTATAAACAGTTTCATCTTTATCGTTTCTGTAATACTTCATTTCTGTTCCATCAAAATAAATGGTAGAATTGGTATCATCTCTTACAAAAACTTTGTTGAAATATTTTTTAAGAATATCTTCTCTCTGATCTTCACCAAAGACAATGTGTAATTCGCTGCTTTTAGAAACAATAAAATCTACATTTTCCAGAAGTTCATCACTTAATCTCATTGCAGGAGATGCATATAAACCAACTTTTTTACCGTATTTCTTAGCTTTTCTGATTGAGTACTCTACAACTTCAAGAGAAACTTCAAGCTGAACAAGGATCAAATCAACGGTGTGAAAATATTTATCTGCCGCCTCAATATGCTCTATACTTAAACATTTATTGGCCGCGGGAACCACAACGATAGCTGCATCTCCACCGGAAGTTGTTACATAAGCTGTTCCCGTAGATTCTCTATCTGTTTCATAAACAAATCCCACGTTTACGCCCTCACCTACAAGGTTTCTCATGATTTGCTGACCAAGAGGATCCATCCCAACACAACCAACAAAATATACACTTGCCCCCAATCTTGCAGCACCAACTGCCTGATTAGCACCCTTGCCACCAAAATAACTGTCTGAATTAGTGGCTAAAACAGTTTCGTTTGGAATAGGAATCTTTTCGGTTTCTAAAATCAGATCTATTGAAGAACTGCCGACCACTATTATTTTGGGTTGTTCTGAGGAAAAATTCATTATGTGTTTTATATTAATTTAATATGTTTTATATTAACTTCAAATTTATAATAAGGAAACTCTGTTTCAAAAATAATTAACTTTAATTAACTAATTTCTATAAATTCAGTAATTATCTTTACAGGATTATTATTTTTATCATAACCAATATAGCTTGCATAAAAACCTTCACCATAACCCGTTTCAAAACCAAAAATAGTTCCCGGATGGTCTTCTGACGGCTTTAAAAATGCATATTGATCAATAGCGCCATTTTCATCAAAGAAATAATCATGAAAGAATTCTTCATAAATTCCCATGAAATCTACTCCTTTGCTATGATATAATTTTTTTTCCAGCTTATCAAGACTTTCCTGAGTATCTACATCCATAAAACAGCCCATGCCGCTTTCAGCTGGATACCCAAAAACCTCTCCTTCTGCCAGATCTTTTACATTTTGATCGGCTGTTGTGGCCAATTTCCAATCTGTGATCTCAGAATTAGCGAAAATAATCTCGGCATACGCTACACAATTACTCTCTCTTTCTTTATGTAATAAAACAGAAAAATCTCCTTTCGGAAATTCTGTAGAAAAAGGCTGCATATCATTAGTAATCAAAGGATCACAAGCAACCAATTTTCCGCTGGAAAGATAGATCTTTCCAACTTCAAAGCTCTCTAATAACGGACTTTCTACAAAGTCCTTTGAGAATAGCTTTTTTATGTTTTCTATATGTGTCATTTCAATCTTGAAATATATTTAAAAATTGCCAGACTTAGATATAACTCAGCCTGACAATTTTCATACTTGTTTTATATTTAATTATAAACTTTTCAGTTTCTCTTCCAGAATTGCAATTTTGTCCTGCGCATCTTTTTGTTTCTTACGCTCACTTTCTACAACTTCAGGTTTTGCATTGGCAACAAACTTTTCATTAGAAAGCTTTTTATCAACAGAAATTAAAAATCCTTTCAAATATTTTAATTCTTCTTCTGTCTTGATTTTTTCTTCTCCTAAATCTAAGTTATCACTTAAAGGAATTGAAACTTCCGTTGATCCTACTAAGAATGTAAAACTAGGTTTATCCGTTTTTGTTCCAAAATGGATCTCAGAAACGTTTGCTAATTTCTTAATCACCGCTTCGTTAGCAAATTCTGAAGCATTTGTATAAATTTCAGCGCCTTCTTTTGGAGAAATTCCTTTTGTCTGACGGTAATTTCTTACTCCAGAGATAATTTCTTCCGCAGTTTCAAAGTTTTTAATAATATCTTCTTTAAACGTTTCCGCCTTTTTTTGCTGAGAAATAATTAATGCCTCTTCAATATTTCTATCCGAGATCAATTGCCAGATTTCTTCTGACTGGAAAGGCATGAATGGATGAACCAATTTCATTAATTCCTCAAAAAGTGTAACTGTTTTATTATAAACTTCTTTAGAAATTCCTTCTCCATAGTTTGGTTTGATCGCTTCCAGATACCAACCGCAGAAATCGTCCCAAATTAATTTATAGATCAAATGCAATGCATCAGAAATTCTGAATTTCTCGAATTGCTGATCGATCTCTACAATAGTTTTGTTTAATTTATTTTCAAACCATTCGATAGCTTGTTTGTCGGCAACGTTTGCAGGTTTATCTTCATGATTCCACATGTTGATCAATCGGAAAGCACTCCAAATTTTCGTCATGAAATTTCTTCCCTGAAGCATTAGATCTTCATCAAAAAGAAGATCATTTCCTGCCGCTGAACTTAATAAAATACCAACACGAACGCCATCAGCACCATATTTATCCATCAATTCTAATGGATCTGGTGAATTTCCTAAAGATTTTGACATCTTTCTTCTCTGCTTATCTCTTACAATACCCGTAAAATAAACATTTTTGAACGGAACTTCTTTTCTGTATTCCAATCCTGCCATGATCATTCTTGCAACCCAGAAGAAAATAATATCCGGACCAGTTACCAAGTCAGAAGTTGGATAATAATAATTGATATCCTTATTTTCAGGATCATTCAAACCATCGAAAACAGACATTGGCCACAACCAAGATGAGAACCATGTATCAAGAGCGTCTTCGTCTTGTTTTAAGTTGCTGGTTGTTAGTTGTTGGTTGCTAGTTTTTTGCTTCGCAAGTTCTAAAGCTTCTTCGATGTTTTCTGCAACTACGAAGTCGTTTTCTCCATCACCGTAATAGAATGCAGGAATTTGTTGTCCCCACCAAAGCTGACGGGAAATATTCCAGTCGCGGATGTTTTCCATCCAGTGTTTGTAGGTATTTTTAAACTTTTCAGGATAAAATTTAACCTCATCATCCATTACTACATCCAAAGCCGGTTTAGCAATATCAGACATTTTTAAAAACCATTGAACAGAAACCTTAGGCTCAATAACTGCGCCTGTTCTTTCTGAAGTTCCCACTTTATTTACGTAGTCTTCTGCCTTCAACAAAAGATCTTTTTCTTCTAATTCTTTTGCGATCTGCTTTCTTACGTCAAATCTGTTTTTTCCTGCGTAATGTAAACCGTGATCATTTAAGTTTCCGTCATCATCCAAAGAATCAATCATTTGAAGATTGTGCTTTTGTCCGATCTCGTAGTCATTGATGTCATGAGCCGGAGTAATTTTCAAAGCACCTGTTCCGAATTCAATATCAACATAATCGTCTTCAATAATTGGAACGACTCTGTTTACGATCGGTACAATTACATTTTTACCTTTTAAATGAGCATATCTCTCATCATTAGGGTTGATACAAACAGCAGTATCTCCGAAAATCGTTTCAGGACGCGTTGTAGCAACCGAAAGGAATTCTTCAGTTCCTTCGATTTTATATTTTAGGAAATATAATTTTCCGTTTTGTTCTTTAAAAATAACTTCTTCGTCAGAAATATTGGTTTTCGCTTCCGGATCCCAGTTTACCATTCTGTATCCTCTATAAATAAGTCCTTTATTATATAGATCAACAAAACTTTTAATTACCTGCTGAGAAAGAGACTCTTCCATTGTGAAGCGGGTTCTGTCCCAATCGCATGAACAACCTAGTTTTTTTAACTGCTCAAGGATTGTTCCTCCGTATTTATCTGTCCATTCCCAAGCGTGTTTTAAAAATTCTTCGCGGGTAATGTCTGATTTATTAATTCCTTCTGATTTCAGTTTGGCAACAACCTTAGCTTCTGTAGCAATTGAGGCGTGGTCTGTTCCCGGAACCCAGCAAGCATTAAAGCCCTGCATCCTTGCACGACGGACCAGAACATCCTGAATGGTATTATTCAACATATGACCCATATGTAAGATCCCCGTAACGTTTGGTGGAGGAATTACAATAGTATATGGTGGTTTTTCATTGGGCTCTGAGTGGAAATATTTGTTTTCCAACCAGTAGTTGTACCATTTTTGTTCTGTTTCCTGTGGATTATATTTTTCTGAAATCTGCATAAATTCTATTTCTTTGGCTTACAATTTGCAAAAATAGTCTAAAGAAAAAAAATTTTGAGTATGAATTAAAATAATTTTTAACTTTGTTTCTCAAAATTTATCTAACAAACATATTAACATTCAAGAATATGAAAAAATTAATTGCAGGAATTGCACTATTTGGAACATTTGCTCTTGCATCTGCACAGACTATCACTTTTGATAAAACTACTTTTGACTACGGTACTGTAAAGCCTAGTTCTGACGGTATTAGATTCTTTACTGTAACGAACACTGGTGATAAGCCTCTTGTTCTTTCTAATGTAAAAGCTTCTTGCGGATGTACAACTCCTGAGTTCAGCACTGATCCTATTATGCCAGGAAAATCTGCTAAAATCAAAGTTGGATACAACACAGCGATCAACGGAGGATTCAACAAAATGATTGAAGTTTTCTCTAACGACCCTGCAAATAGCAGAAGTGTAATCTACATCAAAGGAACAGTTGATGCTAATGCACCTGATGTTGTAGTAACTCCGGCTAAAATGGAAACTCCAGCTGATGCTAAGGCTGCTAAGAAAGCTGCTAAAGCTGCAAAAAAAGTAGCTGCTGCGAAGTAAGCTCTACTCAAAAAAATAAGAAACCGTCTCCATGGAGGCGGTTTTTTTGTTATATTTAATTAAGCTTAGTTGATGGTTGATTGTTTTGAGTTGATAGATTACGACTCAAGCGGAATTTAGATGTAATTTAATCTTTTAATAACTATAAAAAATATGGACACCAATTTCTCAGACGACTTCCTGGTAAAAGGAAAATTTTCAATAAAAAAAACTTCAACAGAATATAAAGGAAAACTGACTAAAGAAGAGGGAGTACAATTATTAATTGAGGAAAAAGAAAAGCTTCGTGAGCTTCAGGAAAAATTATATGCAGACGGAAGCAAGTCTCTTTTGGTAGTACTTCAGGCAATGGATGCAGCCGGAAAAGACAGCTTAATTGAACATGTTTTCGGGGGAGTGAATCCTCAAGGTTGTAATGTGACAAGCTTTAAAACACCAAGTTCAAAAGAATATTCACATGATTTTTTGTGGAGACATTATTTGGCTCTTCCTCAAAAAGGGATGATCGGGATCTTTAACCGTTCGCATTATGAAAGTGTTTTAGTTTGTAAAGTTCATCCTGAATATAATTTAAGCGAAAAAACATGGGATTCTGTGAAAGATTTTGATGATAAATTCTGGGCAAACAGGTATGAAAGCATCAGAAATTTCGAGAAACATCTTGCTCAAAACGGAACAACCATCGTTAAAATATTTTTAAATGTTTCTAAAGACGAACAAAAGAAAAGACTTATAGACAGAATCGACGAGCAGGAAAAAAACTGGAAATTCTCAGGAGCCGACCTTCCGGAAAGAGCGTTATTTGATAAATACATGGAAAATTATGAAACGGCTATCAACGAAACCAATAAAGATCTAGCGCCTTGGTATGTGCTTCCCGCAGATAATAAATGGTTTGCAAGAGTAGCTGCGATACAGATCATTATCGATACTTTAGAAAAAATGGATTTGAAATTTCCTCAGCTTTCAAAGGAAGACAAAGCAGGTTTGCAAGAAGCGAAAAAGCAATTGGAGAGTGAATAAATTTTGATGGAAGATGGGAGCTTGAAGATGGATGTTTTTAACGCAATAATTTTAAACCTCCATATTCGAGCCCCTAACTTTCGTCTTTAAAAAAATCACGAGAAAATCTATAAGCCGGATTTTGTACTTCCGAAGAAGTGCCTGTTATTTATCTACGTCGTACATTACTGCAAAACTTGAGCTGATTACCCCTCGGCTTTCAGAGCGAGCCGCTCCTATTTCCATTACTGAAAAGAACCGATATACTTACCATTGCACCGCAAAGAGTTTACCTGGTTTCACTACAGCCGAACTGTACATACTTTCTGTTGCACTTGTCCTACCCTCACGGGTGACGGATGTTATCCGCTTTGCTGCTCTATGGTGTCCGGACTTTCCTACCCTTACCGAAATAAGAATCAACAAGCCGACTTTCTCGTGGCTGCAAAGATACAAATTAGTTATGAGTTGAAAGTTATAAGTTATGAGTCTTACAAATCTTCACTAAAAACTTATAACTCATAATTTATACTTTATAACCTTCAACAATTCCTACATTATTATTATCTTCGTGAATTATTACACATCCATTTTGATATCCAGAGAAAAAGAATTTGCGCAATTGATAAAAGATAATCAGGGCTTGATTATCAAGGTTTCGCGTCTTTATACGAACTCTCTGGAAGATGAGGAGGATCTTTTCCAGGAGATTGTTTTACAGCTTTGGAGAAGCTATGATTCTTTTAAAGGAAATTCTAAAATTTCTACCTGGATGTATCGTGTAGCCCTGAATACAGCTATTACCCTTTTCAGAAAAAAAAGCAAAAGTCTGCCTACTAATGAATTAGACATCAATCACAGAGATTTTATCGAAGATGATGATGATAAACATCAACAGGTATCACTTTTGTATACAGTAATAAAGACGCTTCCCAATGTGGAAAGAGCGATTGTTACTATGTATCTGGATGATTTGCCTTACAAGGATATTGCAGAAAACCTCGGGATTACCGAAGTAAATGCGCGTGTGAAAATGAACAGATTAAAGAAAACCCTTAAAGAACAGATGGAAAAATATGCCTGAATTTGATTTAGACAGCTTTAAGAAAACATGGCAGGAACAACCTGTTCAGCAGAAATACGACAATAACGAGATCCTTAAGATGTTGAACAGAAAATCACGTAATTATGTGAAGTATATTTTCTGGATCAGTGTTTTCGAATTTTTACTTTTTTCTGTGATGGGATTATTTTACTTCTTTCAGGGAGAAGAAACTAATGGTTTTTTAAATGTTTTAGAAAAATTAGGGGCAAAAAAAACACCTGAAGTAGAAAATAATTTTGATAATATTTATTTAGGCTTAAAAATATTAAGCTTATTAGTTACAGCTTATTTCGTTTATAAATTTTATCAGAATTACCGTAAGATAAAGATCGAAGAAAACCTGAAAGGTCTCATTACCAGAATTATTAAATTTAAAAAAACCGTTAATGCATTTATTCTGATAAGCATTCTTTTATTGGTTGCATTCACTTCAATTTTCACCGTTTTTGTATTTTATGCTTTAAATTCTCAAAATATTGAGCCTGCTAATTCGGCTGTTACTATTTTCGTCATTGGAATTACCTTGAGTACCGGACTTTGCGTACTGCTGATCTGGCTATACTACAGATTGGTTTACGGAATCATCATGAGGAAGCTCGATAAAAATTTAAAACAATTAAAAGATATTGATTCTGAGCAAGATTAATATTTTTTACACTTATAAATAAAAAAAGCATTTCAATTTGAAATGCTTTTTTGTTTAATACAAACTTTAGTTATTTAAACAAAAAAATGCTCAGAAAAATCTGAGCATTTTATATATTCTATAGAATTTTATAATTCTTTTCTTAATCTGGCAACAGGAATATTCAGCTGTTCTCTGTATTTTGCAATGGTTCTTCTTGCAATATTATAGCCTTGTTCTTTTAAGATAACAACTAAAGCATCATCGGTAAGAGGTTTTCTTTTATTCTCTTTGCTGATCACCTCCTGAAGATGATTTTTAATCTCTTTTGTTGAAACTTCTTCTCCATCATCATTCGTTAAACTATCCGAGAATAGATCTTTAAGATACAGAATACCGTTGGAAGTATCTGCATATTTGCTTTTTACCACTCTTGAAATGGTAGAAATATCAAAACCTGTAATATCGGCAATATCCTTTAGAATCATTGGTCTCAAAGACTTTTCGTCTCCGGTAATGAAATAATCTTTCTGGAATTTAACGATAGCCGTAATAGTCTGTAATAAGGTATTCTGACGTTGATTGATCGCATCAATATACCATTTTGCAGCATCTAGCTTTTGTTTGATAAATAAAGCTGCCTGCTTATGCTCAGAAGAGTTTTTATCGTGAGAATACGTTGTTAAAATATCTTTATATTCTTCAGAAACTCTTAAAGTTGGAGCATTTTTACTGTTCAACATTGGGATAACCATTCCATCCTTCACCTGAATGACAAAATCTGGAATAATTTCCTGATTGATCGTAATCGTCTGAGTATCAAAATTCCCTCCTACTTTTGGAGATAACTTGGAAATCTCTTCCAATGCATCCTTTAAATCCTCTTCATCAATATCATATTTCTGAATGATTTTGTTGTAGTGTTTATTCGTCAAGGCATCGAACTGATGTCTCAAAATATTGGCTGCCAAAGAAACCGCTTTATCAGAGCTTACTTTTTTCTCGATCTGCAACAATAAACATTCCTGCAAACCTCTTGCCCCAACACCAGGCGGATCTAATTTCTGAACGTAGTTTTCAAGAACATCATCCACTTTCTCTTTGGTTGTATAAATACCCTGAGAAAAGGCAAGATCGTCCACAATTGCTTTGATCTCTCGTCTTAAATATCCGTCTGTATCTAGGTTTCCGATAATATATTCGGCAATTTTTACGTCTTCTTCATTAATATTGGCAAGATGAATCTGCTCCAATAAATAATCATATAAAGACTGGCCTTCCGTTAAAAGGCTTTCGTTATCAAATTCTTCATCATCTGCAGAATAGTTGCTTGAAGCTGTTTTATAAGTAGGCTCATCATCGTAAAGATAATCGTTAACATCAAAATCAGTTTCAATGCTTTCCGTACCCTCATTTTCATAAGCGTCCTCCAAAGAAGCATAATCATCTTCCTTAGATTCTTCTTTAGCGATTTCCAACGCTGGATTTTCCTCTAACTCTCTCTCCAATTCCTCTTCAAACTCCAATGTATGAAGCTGAATAAGCTTCATCAACTGAATCTGCTGAGGCGCTAACTTCTGTCCTAATTTGAGTTGTAAGTGTTGTCTAAGCATATTAGTATTTGTGTTTTAACATAACATATTCTACGAATTTAAATAAATTTATTCGACAAAAAAAGCATTTAGCACGATTTTTGCATTACATGTGGTACCTAATAAGCTATTTAAAAATAAAAAAAGCCTTAAATTTTACTTTAAGGCTTTTTTATTTATCTAAAATTCAGCATTTTTCGGTGTTCTCGGGAAAGGAATCACATCTCTGATGTTGGTCATCCCTGTTACGAAAAGAACCAGTCTTTCCAATCCTAATCCAAACCCTGCATGCGGAACAGAACCGAATTTTCTGGTATCTAAATACCACCAAAGTTCGTGCTCATCTACATGCATTTCTGCCATTTTTTGTTTTAATACATCTAATCTCGCTTCTCTTTCTGAACCTCCGATAATTTCTCCGATTCCCGGGAAAAGAACGTCCATTGCAGCAACGGTTTTGTTATCATCATTCAGCTTCATGTAGAATGCTTTGATATCTTTTGGATAATCAAATAAAACTACAGGGCACTCGAAGTGTTTTTCAACTAAAAATCTTTCGTGCTCAGATTGAAGATCAGTTCCCCAATTTTCAACCGGATACTGGAACTTCCCTTTCTTATTTTCTTTTGAGTTCATTAAGATCTCAATAGCTTCTGTATAACTTACACGTTTGAAACGCTTAGCAATAACATTTTCTAATTTTTCAATAAGACCTTCTTTTGCTCTGTCTTTTTCCGGTTTTGATTTCTGTTCTTCGGCAAAACGCTTGTCTAGGAAGTCAAGATCATCTTTACAGTTATCTAAAACATATTGAATAACATATTTCAAGAAATCTTCTGCTAAGTCGATGTTATCTTCAAGGTTGTTGAAGGCAACTTCCGGCTCAACCATCCAGAATTCTGCAAGGTGACGCGTTGTGTTTGAGTTTTCAGCACGGAAAGTAGGTCCGAAAGTATAAATTCTTCCCAATCCCATTGCTGCAGTTTCTCCTTCAAGTTGACCAGAAACCGTTAAATTTGTTTTTTTACCAAAGAAATCCTGAGCGAAATCAATATCTCCCTGTTCGTCTCTTGGAATATTATTAAGATCAAAGTTGGTTACCCCAAACATTTCTCCAGCTCCTTCTGCATCAGCTCCTGTGATTACAGGTGTATTGATATAAAAGAATTGGTTTTTGTTAAAGAAAGAATGCACCGCAAAACTCACTGCGTGACGTACTCTGAAAACAGCACCAAATAAATTAGTTCTGAATCTCAAATGCGCCTGATCTCTCAATGTTTCTAATGAGTGTTTTTTAGGCTGAAGAATGGTTTTGTCTCTTTCTTCTGTGAAGTTATCCCCTAAAATGATAATCTTTTTAGCTACAATTTCCACCGCTTGCCCTGCTCCTTGGCTCTCTACAACTTCACCAACAATTTTTAAAGAAGATGCCGTACTGATTTTACTGATAATTTCTTCGTCAAAATTTTCGAAATCAACAACTATCTGCAAATTATTAATCGTAGAACCATCATTAAGTGCAATAAAGCGATTCGCACGGAAAGTTCTTACCCAACCGTAAACTGTAATGTCATGATGTAATACCTTTTTGTAATCCTGTAGGATTTCTTTAATTGTTTGCTTTTTCATTTGTTGACTATAAATTTTTATATAAAAATTAACGTCCGCAAAGTTACAAAAAAACAGCGCAACTTGAATATTACGCTGTCTTTTTAAAAAAAATCATTTATCAATTATTTAACTAAAAACTATGCTTTGAATATTATTTAATTAAAGAATATCGTTTTTTTCCTCTGCTTCCCATTTCTAATTTTCCAGGCGTGATAAGAACTTGGAATATCAAATTGCCATTTTGGAAGGATTAAAACAATTAAAATAACATCAATATGAGAAACAAGTCCCAACACAATTGTGAGATAAAATGCCCAGCCCGCTTCTTGAAATCCTATTAAATACGTAAAAGCGATCAACAAGCTAAGTCCCCACATTTTCGATAAAAATGCATGAGTACAGGTTTCTTTTCCGAATTTCCAAATGCTTATGATGTAACAGAGTGCTTCCATGATAAAAATTAAAAGAATGCTTAACCATTCGGTTTTAATTAATTCAGGATTAAGAAAATACGAAGCAAAACCTAATGACAACCAGAAAACCAAATCGGTCTGACTGTCTAACCTTCTTAATTTTTCGGATGAAACACCAACTTTTCTTGCGATAATTCCATCAAAAATATCTGTTAATAATCCAAAGTACATTAATATGAGAATTAAAAACTTTGATTCTTCTCCTTTAAAATAGGCTAAAGAAGTAATAATGGGCGCTAGAATGAATCTGATAGCGATTAAGATATAAGGTATTGTTTTCATGTTATTGTATTTTTTCAAAAGTTAAATCATAATGAAGTGTTTTCCAATCACTCATAACGATCAGTATTCCGTTACAGAAAAAGTAATTTGATTGTACTTTTAAATGATTGTTTTGATCAATTGTAAAACGAGACTTCTGAATATTCCAGCCACCCAAAATCAATGGAATTCCGTCAAGCATAAATCTTTTTTCTTTTAAATAAAGAAAACCGTCTTTTTTTAATTGAACTTTCAAATCCTGATCAAATAGTAAATTTTCAGCTTCATATATTTTAACATTCAATGTATGCTGATTGACGATTCTTAATTTCAGATTTACATTTTTATTATCATACTTTTCAGTTGTTTTATTAACATTGTACATTTCTAAGTTTCTATCAAAAACCTCATTAAGCCTTCCAACATAGAAGCCACTTCCAGAAGAAGGAAGGTTATTATAAGTCCCTTCTATCTTGTTCAAATTATTTTCATTAAGCCCAGCAGTACTATGATCTACATTTTTAAATCCTGCACAACTCATAGTAAACAAGAAAACAATTAAGTAAAAAAATATATTTTTCATAACTCATTATTTTTAAATTATACTTCAAAAGTATCAGCAGAAAACATAAATCTGAATGTGAAAAAAAATTAAAATAAAAGAGTACATTTGTGAAAATCACAAAACAATGCATCAGGAACGTTTGCTTAAAGAAATACGTAAGAAAATTGGAGATAAATCTTTGAATGACGAGATCGCCAATATTCTTAATATAAGCTATGATGCAGCACACAGAAGAACTTCATTGAAGGCAAAATTCAGTTTTGAGGAGGCTTTGGAATTGGCAAAACATTATCAGATTTCATTGAATCAATTCATCACTTCAGATCATCAAATCGTAGTACAAAAAACTTCGGGAGTAACTGAAACGGAGGATTTACAGTCTTTTTTTCAAAATAATCTCAGTGTTTTTGAAAATCTGCCACTTTCTGATGGAATAACGATTTATTATTCAGCGAAGGATATTCCGTTTTTTTATACACTTTCAGACACTTTGCTTTCCCGTTTCAAAATTTATGTCTGGATGAATTTGTTGAATGCAAAACAGGTTTTCATGCCATTTCTAAAGTTTTCACCGCCTTCGTTTGAGACAAATACAAAAGAATTAAAAAAGAAATATGAGGAACAAAATGTAGTAGAATTATGGAATAATATGACAATTTCCAGCATTTTACAGCAGATCTCTTTTTATTATGATACCGGACTTTTACAAAAAAATGAAGCGAAGGTTATTTTGGATGAGCTCAAAGAATTGATTGAATATATTGAACAAAAAACGGAAAACAATCCAAAATTTCATTTGTATGAAAATGAATTGATGCATCTTTCCAATGACATTTTTTTTCATCATCCCAAGCAGTCGCTTTTTGCTATACCAACCAATATGTTTGGATATATTTTGATTAATGATGCTAAAACCTGTGGTGAAACATTAAATTATTTTGAACATCAGATAAAAAATTCAAAATCGATGGCTACTTCCGGAAGTCGTGACAGAAAAATATTCTTCAATAAAATGTATGAGCAGATTGAAAATTTAAAGCTAAAATTATGAATACACTCCGTAACGGACAATTTTTCGGACAAACAAATGAAACCCTCGACTTTGACGGGTTGATTATTACCGATACGGAATACACTCATCCTTACGTCGATTGGCATTATCATGAGAACGCTTATTTCACCTTTATTCTTCAGGGAAATGTGATCGAAGGAAACAAAAAGGAAATCTATGAATGTTCAGCAGGAACTTTGCTCTATCATCATTGGGAGGATCCTCATTATAACATAAAACCGGACGGTTTTACAAGAGGTTTCCATATTGAAATCCCCAGAGAGTGGTTTGAGAGTCTCAACGTTTCAAAAGATAATATTGAAGGAAGTTTTAATATTAAAAATCCTGAATTAAAGTTGTCGATGTACAAAATATTTAAAGAAAGTAAAATCAATGACATTGAGTCGGAAGCCTCGACGCAAGAGCTTTTATTAACTATTTTTAATGAATTATCTTCCAAAAAAACACTTTCTGAAAAGAAACCAATTTGGGTAAAACAAATTGATGAATTATTGCATGAAACTTATACCGAAAAACTGAATTTAAAAGGGCTTTCAAACACTTTAAATATCCATCCGATACATCTCAGCAGAGATTTTAATAAATATTTTCAATGCAATCTTGGAGATTACGTCAGGAAATTAAAGATCAATAAATCGTTATCCATTCTTCCTACCAACGAAAAATCTTTAACTGAAATTGCTTTAGAATGTGGTTTTGCAGATCAAAGTCATTTTATTCGATGCTTTAAGGAAAATATGGGAGTGACACCGCTGAAATATCGAAAAATTTTGGAATAATTTCCTCACATAGATCACACAGATTTCACAGATGATTGCGCATAATTTTGACATTAATAATTATACATAAAATCTATGTCATCTGCGGGAAAATCACAAACGTTAATTTTATTCTATTTTTTCTAAACTATCCTTCATATTTTTGTTTAGATTTAAAATTGAAATGAAACCAATCTCTATATTTATTCTGTCGTTGATATTTAATTTATCTTTTGGACAAACTAAAAATCTTGTAACTCCTGAGAAAATTGATAATTCTGTTCAGAAAAATCATTTGAATACAGTTCTTTTTTTAGACAAAGTAATTGCCTTAGAAAATCTTAAAGAAAGTGACCTTTTAAAAAGCATGACCTTGCAGGAAGATAAAGATCTTGATATCAGAGTCTTTATGGATAATTCTTTGGTTAATTATTTACATGAAATTGACCCAGCTCTTACCACTGATGAATTACTAAAAAAAGGAAATTATCAGTTCTCTTTTTATGTTGACGGAAAATTAATTTATACCGAAAACCTGAATACAGGTGCCGGAACAGCCGAAAATAAAAAATTAAAAACAAACTTCAGAATTCCTTTGTTAAGTTCCAATAATGAAGATTCCTGGGGAAGATATTTGTGGAGTCGGTTTTATCTTGCCAATAATGGAATTGATGCTTTGGGAGATGGAAATCATGTTTTAAAAATCGAAATAAGACCTTATCTAAAATCTTCAACAGTAAAAATTGGGAATATCATTGCAAAAGGTGAGATCAATTTAATTATTCCTAAAAAGAATATTCCTGAACGACAGATTGCGATTCAATCTATTAAACCAAACAGCGGTTGGAAAGTCTCAAATGATCAATTTAATGTCGAGAAAATCAGAGCTTTAAATCAAAAAATTGCCGAAAACAGATTCAAAGATATTACAAGTATTGTTGTTATTAAAAATGACAAACTTCTTTTGGAGGAATACTTTAATCATTACGAAAGAGACAGCTTAAACGACACTCGTTCAGTCGGAAAATCTTTTGCTTCGGCTTTAACTGGAATTGCCATAAAAGATGGCTATCTTAAAAATGAAGATCAAAAACTTAGTGAATTTTATGACTTGAAATCATTCAAAAATTATTCTCCTTCCAAAGACAATGTTACTATAAAAAGCTTATTTACAATGAGTTCCGCCTTTGAAGGTAACGATGAGAATGAAGATTCTCCCGGAAATGAGGAAAACATGTACCCAACCGACAATTGGGTGAAATTTACACTGGATGTTCCCATGACAGAAAATACTATCGGTAAAAACTGGAGCTATTTCACTGCTGGCGTTGTTGTTACAGGTGATATTCTAGATAAAAATATCCCCGGTGGATTGGAGAAATATGCTGATCAAAAGATTTTTAAACCATTGGGAATCAATAATTACAAATGGCAGTATACGCCACAACATAAAATATCGCTAGCAGGAGGCCTGAAAATGAACAGCTTAAACTTTGCAAAATTCGGACAACTGTATAAAAATAACGGAGTATGGAATGGAAAAAAATTAATAGATAAAACCTGGATCAAAAAATCATTCACTAATTATTTCCCTGACAATAAAGACTTTGAAGGCTACGGATATCTATTTTGGAGAAAAGTATATAAAGTTGGAAACAAAAGTTTTGAAGCCTATCAATGTAGTGGAAACGGCGGAAACAAAATCATTATGTTCATAGAAATTCCTTTAGTGATCGTCATTACAGCAAGAGCTTATAATAAATCTTACGCCCATCCACAATCTGAAAAAATAGTAAAGGAGTATATATTACCCGCAGTTTATGAGCAATAAATAATTGGTAATGAGTAATTAAAAAAATATGGAAAGATGAAAGTTGATTAACTTCTCATCTTTTTTTCGTGAAAAATTATTCGTATTTTTTAGAAGGAACTAAAAAGACATCGATAAGACCTTCAGGAAGTTGCATTTTGATGATTCTTTCTTCTCTATCTACTTCCAGAATCCAGTCTTTGATCATAGGGACCACAACTTCTTTTCCGTCTAAGTTTGTAACGAAGTAAACCTGAGCGGTCTGATCATTTACAGATCTGATAACCCCACAGTCATTATCATTTTCATCAAGAATATTATATCCGATGATCTCGTGATAATAAAACTGCTTCCCTGAAAGTTTCGGCAAAGTAGCCAATGGCAAGTAAACGTTTTTCCCTAAAGATTGGTCTACTAAAGCCTCAGAAGAGTTTTTAAAGGCAAGATTCAGAGCATCTAATTTGCTCCAAGATGATTTTGCAATAAAAAAAGGAACCAATAATCCGTTGATCTCAACGAATATTGATTCCAGTTTATTGTAAAGCTCAGGCTGGTCTGTGTCCAATTTAAGGATTACATTACCCGCAAGGCCATGTCTGCGTGTGATTTTTCCTAGTAAATAGCAATCTTCTTTACGCATACAGGGATTTTTAAGCTTCAGTGTTTTCTTCAGTAGTTTCAGCAGCAGGAGCTTCTCCTTCTGTAGCTTCAGCAACAACTTCTTCAGCAGGTGCGTTAGCAGCCTCTTCAGCAGCTTTAGCATCAGCAATAACTTGTGCAGCAGCAGCAACTCTAGCTTCGTTTACTTTAACTTCAGCATCTAAAGCAGCTTTCTTAGCGTCAGATTGAGCCTTAGTTAAACCTTCTACTTTACCTTGTACTTTTTGTTCTTTAGCATCTACCCAAGCAGCAAATCTTTTTTCAGCTTCAGCCTCGTCAAAAGATCCTTTAGCAACTCCACCTTGTAAGTGTTTTTTGTAAAGTGCTCCTTTGTAAGAAAGAATAGCTCTTGCAGTATCAGTTGGTTGAGCTCCGTTGTTTAACCACTTTACAGCAGCATCAACGTTCAAATCGATAGTCGCAGGGTTAGTAATTGGGTTGTAAGTACCTAGTTTCTCGATGAATCTACCATCTCTTCTAGCTCTAGCATCTGCAACCACGATGTGGAAAAAAGGTCTCCCTTTTGATCCGTGTCTTTGTAATCTGATTTTTACTGACATAATGTTTGAATTTTATGGGAACTCGTCCCAGTTAAATATTTAAGAGTGCAAAGATAAACAAATTTTTCAATTCGGAGATTTGCAAATAGGATAATTTTACAATTATTTTAAGTAGTTAAGACAAAAAACAATCCTGTTGAAATTATCACTGAAAGAAAGACCGCTATAAATACTATAAGATTATCCCTTGTTTTCCCTGTAATAATCCTAATTACAAAATAATTAACAATATAAAGAGGAACAAGTAAGAAAATTGAAAATATTTTTGTAGCTAAAATAAATATAGAAAAAAACAAAAGCCCAATAATAGATGAAATGAAAATACCTAGAATGCTTTTATAAATAGTTGTTCGGTCAATCTTATTATTTTCTTTTACTGAAGAAAATCCATAAAACTTCTCAACAACAAATTCTTCAAGCTCTTTATTGTTGAGAATTTGTGATGAAATATTTTCCATAATAAGAAGTAAATCATCTCCTTTTTCCACCATTTTATAGACTTCAAAAGATATTCTGCCCTTTTCTTTTATTAATAATGTTCTTTGATTTGCTTTATTTACAAATTCATCATAATTAAATTTTTGATTAATTGCTTCAGTCATTTCTTCGTTGATTTTCCCTGTATGTTCATTCATATAGAGATAAGCGACAATCAAATCTTCTTCATTAAAATTTTTGTAAATATTTTTCATATTAAACTGCTCCCATGTAGAAAAGCCCTAAACACTTCTGGTTTTCCTCAATGGTCAAAGAATCTTTCAATTGATCTACAATTTTAGGAGAACTCCAGTAACAGCCGATATTATTTGCTGTACAAGTCAGATACATATTTTGAACAGCCATAGAAACAGCAGCGATCTCTTCCCATTCAGGAACCATTCCGCTGAAATTTACAATGATTGAAACAACAGCATCAGCTTTATTGATTTTAAAGCCAATGTCATTATATTTTTTCTCTAAAAATAGCTGTTCGGGTTGAGAAGCTTTGTAAATAGCCTGCATTTCGGAAGCTAATTTTGCTTTTTCTTCTCCTTTGAAAATTTTAAAACGCCAAGGTTTTGTACGTTTGTGATTGGGAGCAAATGTCGCTGAATTCAGGATTTCATCGATGATTGCCTGAGATATTTCGGTTTCAGTGTAATCTTTTGGAAAGATACTTTTTCTTTGCTCTATGATTTCTTTTAAAACTTCTGCTTTATTCATAGATGCAAAATTACGAAAAAGTTGATCGTTGACGGCTGTGAGTTACTGGTTTTGTTATAAGTTTAAAAAATTAGATTCTTCCTTCGTCAGAATGACAGTATGCAAAACAATTCATAATTCATAATTCATAATTCATAATTCATAATTCATAATTCATAATTTATAACTAAATAACTCCTATAACACTTCCACAATTTCCTGATGAATTTTATTGAGGGTAAAATCATCGCCGGGTTTCATGCCCATCATTTTTTTCGCCATCGGACTTTCTGAGGAAATAGCATAAAATCGGTCACCTTCGAAGAAAAATTCTCCCAGAGAAACTGATATATAAAAACGAGCTTTATTGGTGATCACAATCGAACCTAACTGCACTCTTTCTGTGGCATTATTTAAAACTTTTGCCATATTTCGCTGAAGGTCATTTAAAGCCGCAAGCTGTCTCTGCATCTGGTATATTTCCTCCTGCATTTCTTCCCTCATACTATCATATTTCGGAGTTTTTTTGATGTCACGGCTTGCTTCTAAAGTAAATTCTATAAAATTTTTAAGTTTTTCAATTTTTTCGGCAATGACGGTCTTCACAAAGTTTCTTATGGCATTTTTCTCAAATACGGTCTTCTCCATACATCTAATCTTTACATAAAGATAATATTTTTTTTGAATAATATTTTATTTTTGAATTTCTAAAAACTTCAAATAAACAAAATAACTACAAATGATTTTTTATAAAAAGATGCATAAAAAAGCCCTGTAAAATCTACAAGGCTATATTTTTATTTTTCTACCAAAGCTTTCAAATTATTCAAACCTTCTTCGTAGGATTTTCCCATTTGATAATCCATCATTGGTCTCATTATTTTCATCATAGGATCTTGCTCGGTATCCATCGTCCAGAGTACTTTTGTAGCATTTCCCTCAGGAGACAAAACGATCTCGGAAGTTGCTTGTCCTTCAAAAGGTTTTATAAACATCATTTCCGTTTTTTGTTTTTCATTTAAAACCAATCCTTTAATTTCCTGACAACCCGCTCCTGCATTATCATTTTTGCTATCCCAGCAGTATTTGTCTCCCACTTCTCCAGAATTTCCGGTATACGTTACTTTCATGCTTTTATCTAATTTCATCCAAGGATTCCATTCATTAAAAGACTTCATAGAACTTATTTGCTGCCATACTTTTTCTTTCGGAGCATTTATGACCATGGATTTTTCATAATGATAATTTTTACCAAAAGCGAGCATTGCGATTACAGCATATCCGATAATTAAAAGAATAATTACACCAATAATTTTTAAGATTGTTTTCATAGTTTAAAATATTTAGGGTTAAATTTTTAGCATCATTAAATTCAAATATGTTGTCAAAATTAATCATTACACCTATATCCCAACTTTGCATATGACAAGATTATTAAAGATAAAGCATTTTTGTCATACCTTGTCAATGAGGCATTATTTTTGAAGATTCCACCTTCAAATCAATACGAATTATTACATTTACAATCATTAAAAAATCAAAAAATGAATATTTTAACGGAAAAATTTAACACACCATATCATTCAGCGCCATTTAATTCTATTAAAAATGAAGATTATCTTCCTGCTTTTAAAGAATTAATTCAAAAATCAGAAGAAGAAATTGATGCCATCGTCAACAATACAGAAGAACCGACTTTTGAAAATGTAATTGAAGCCTTGGCGTATTCCGGAGAGCAATTGGATGCTGTTTCTAATATATTTTTCAATTTAAATTCCGCAGAAACAAGTGATGAATTGCAACAGATCGCTCAGGAAGTTTCTCCGATCTTAACAGAATATTCATCAAAAATTTCTCAAAACGAAGATCTTTTCAATAAAATTAAAAAAGTTTACGATGAAAAGGAGAAATACAATCTTAATGAAGAGCAACAAATGCTTTTAAATGAAACTTACAAAGGTTTTGTGAGAAGCGGTGCTTTATTAAATGAAGAAGACAAGGAAAAATTGAAGAAGATCAGCATGGATTTATCTTTAAAGTCTCTTCAATTCGGACAAAATGTATTGGCATCCACCAATAATTATTTCAAACATATTACTAATAAAGAGGATTTGGCGGGAATACCCGAAGCGATTATCGAACAATATGCTGAAGAAGCAAAAGAAAGAGAGCTTGAAGGTTGGGTGATTACGTTACAATATCCTAGTTATCTTCCGTTGATGACCTATGCTGAAAACCGTGAATTGAGAAAAGAAATCGCATTGGCAAACGGCAAAAAATCTTTTGACGGTGGTGAATTTGACAATCAAAATTTAATCAAAGAACTTCTTCAGTTAAAACAGCAGAAAGCTGAATTATTAGGCTATTCAACGTATGCAGACTATGTTTTGGAAGAAAGAATGGCAAAATCTCCAACAAAAGTATTGGATTTTTTAAATGAATTATTGACGAAAGCTAAACCTTACGCAGAAAAAGAGATTGAAGAATTAAAATCATTAGCAAAAGCTGATGGAATTGATGAAATACAAGGTTATGACCATGCTTATTACGCCGAAAAACTTCGTAAAGCAAAATATGACCTAAATGATGAGGAATTAAAGCCTTATTTCCCATTAGATCAGGTTCAGGAAGCGGTTTTTGGATTGGCAAATAACTTATTCGGGCTAACTTTTGAAGAAAGAAAAGATATTCCGAAATATCATGAAGATGTAAAAGTCTATGAGGTCAAAGAAAATGGCGAGTACAAATCCTTGTTATACGTTGATTATTTCCCAAGAAAAGGCAAAAGAGCCGGAGCGTGGATGACGAGCTATAAAAATCAGTACAAAAAAGACGGTGAAAATTCTCGTCCGCATATTTCTATCGTTTGTAAATTCAGCAAACCGACAAAAGATACTCCGAGTTTATTGACTTTCCAAGAAGTGACGACTTTATTCCATGAATTTGGTCATGCTCTTCACGGAATGTTGGCAAATACGCAATATCCTACCCTTTCAGGAACTTCTGTAAAATGGGATTTTGTGGAATTACCGTCTCAATTCCTGGAAAATTTCTGCTACGAACCTGAATTCTTAAAAACTTTCGCGAAACATTACAAAACAGGTGAAATTCTTCCCGATGAAAAAATCGAGAAAATTGCACTTTCAAAAAACTTTATGGAAGGCTATCAGACAATGAGACAATTAGGTTTTGGAATTTTGGATATGAACTATCATACTAAAGTTGCAGAGTTGGAGGGTAAGAGTGTGAAAGAGTTTGAGGATAACTACACAAAAGCAACACAGTTGTATCCTGCAAACCCTGAAACCGCGATGAGTCCGAGTTTTTCACATATTTTCCAAGGTGGATATTCCGCGGGATATTATTCTTACAAATGGGCGGAAGTTTTGGATGCTGATGCTTTTCAATATTTTAAAGAAAACGGAATTTTCAATCCTGAAATTGCCGCAAAATATAAAATTCTTCTTTCTTCCGGCGGAACAAAAGATCCAATGGAATTGTATAAGAATTTCAGAGGAAGTGAGCCGAAAGTGGAGAGTTTGTTGAAAAGGGCATTTGGGTAAAATAATAGAGACAAAGTTTCTGTATTAGATAGAAGAATTATTTACTAAAAATAAAAATCATGCAACAAAACAAATACGACAACACCTCCTTTTTCGAACAATACGAAAAAATGCTTCGTTCACAAAAAGGATTGGAAGGAGCTGGAGAATGGCCTGCTTTAAAAAAAATGTTGCCTGATTTTTCAGGAAAAGATGTTCTTGATTTGGGTTGTGGCTTTGGTTGGCATTGCAGATATGCCATTGAAAAAGGTGCGAAATCCGTTATTGGAATTGACCTTTCAGAAAAGATGCTTGAAAAAGCGAGAGAAATCAATGCTCTGCAAGGCATTCAATACGAAAGAAAAGCCCTTGAAAATGTAGATTATCCTGATGAGAAATTTGATATTATTTTAAGTTCTCTGACATTCCATTATATCGAATCATTTGATACATTGGCACAAAATATTTACAAATGGCTGAAACCGAACGGACATTTTGTATTTTCGGTGGAGCATCCTGTTTTTACAGCACAGGGAAATCAAGATTGGACTTATAATGAAAATGGAGAAAAACTGCATTGGCCTGTTGATAATTATTTCATAGAAGGAAAAAGAAATACCACATTTTTAGGGGAAGAAGTTGTAAAATATCACAGAACTTTAACAACCTATCTGAATAGTCTTTTAAAGCAAGGTTTCAAAATCAAAGAAGTTGTTGAACCGGAACCGAGTGAAGAAATGCTGAAAGAAATTTCAGAGATGAAAGATGAATTGCGTAGACCAATGATGTTATTGATATCTGTTGAAAAATAGCAAACAATTCCCACTTAAATAAAAATGATACCTCAAAGAAAACTCAAGCAAAACTTAATAATCCTTTTATTAAGTTTCACCATCAATCAAGCTTTTGCACAAAAGAAAGAATTTCGGGAGACAGAAGTTGATACGCTTACCTTTTTAAACAATAGAAAAATATTAAACAGCTTAAATACCATTAAATTTCAAAAGAAAATATTCGTAGAAAATGACATTAAAATTCCCTACAGATTTTTAACGCCTAAAAACAATCTCGTAACCCAAAAATACCCTTTGGTTATTACCTTTCATAATTCTACAAGAATCGGAAACGATAATGAAAATCAGCTTGAGCCCTTTGCTAAAATATGGTTGCGAGATGAAATTTATGAGAAATTTTCGTGTTATGTTGTAGCGCCACAATTCAATACACGATCCTCCAATTATAAGATCAATAAAGAAGGTATTCAAGTTTCAAAACCATCCAACGAGGTTTTTGCTTTATTGAAACTGATCAATGATCTTGAAAAAGAATATCCCAATATTGATAAAAACAGAATCTATCTGATTGGTTATTCGATGGGAGGTTCAACTGCCCAAAATCTTATGAATTTGAGTCCCAATACATTTGCAGCCGTTGTTTCTGTTGCTTCCGTGCCAGATTTATCGAATCTTAATAAAATTAAAGAAAAAAATATCTGGCTAATTCACGGCAAAAATGATGATGAAAATCCGTATGTAGGCAGTGTTGAATTGTATAAAAAACTTCCTTCCGATAAAAATTTGATCTTTACAACATTCACCAACCTTCATCATAACAATATTGTGATGCCATTTTTGATAACAGATGAAATCCCGAAATGGTTATTTGAAAAACGTAAATAAAAGAAAAATAAGTATTGACAATTCCGTAATTTTACATCATGAATAACATCACTCAAAGACTAGAAAACGTAAAAAAACTCCAGGCAAAAAGATGGGAAAATGAAGATCACTGGGATGATATTAATGATCTTTTAGTTAAAGAATTAGATGAAATCTTACTTATAGAGCCTCAGAATACAGCAGCTTTAATCAATATCGGAGCGGTGTATTCTGACATGGGAGAAAACGAAAAAGCTATACACTACTTGAAGACTGCATTAAATTTAGGTTCTGAAGACAAAAACCTGTTTATAAACTTAGCTATCGTCATGGTTTACATGGAAATGCACCAAGAGGAATATCATGAATACCTGGAAACAGCTGAAGATAAATTGGAAGATCCGTTGACTTTTAAAGCGTATTTTGATCCAAATTCTCAGTAGGAAAATATTAAAACTTAAAATTCTTAAATCATATTACTAGCTATTTTATTACCCTTCCTATCTTTCATCGTTCGAGGAAAAGTACTAACAGGAATCATTTGTTTAGTTTTACAAATTACCTTAATTGGCTGGATTCCGGCTGCAATTTGGGCTGTTTTATCGTTAAATAACGAAAGAGCAGAAAAACGAACTGACAAATTAATCAAGGCAATGCGAGAAAATCAAAAATAATTAAATGCTTGATTTCTATTTTATAAAAGACGATCAGCCCACACCAAGTTTCCCCGAAAAATTGGGATTAAAATTTGCGGGAGATCTTGATGACCAAACATTTTACAATTTGCAAAATAAAGGAATCATTGATAAGAACCTTGATTATTATTCTGATTTCAGATTAGACCGTATGACTATTCAAAAAATGAGTCAAAATATTTTAATTAAAGATCTTCAATCTGATAGTGATGTGAAACAGTTATCTCAATTATTAGAAACTGCAGAAAGAGAAAAAAGCGGACTTATTGCTTATGGAGATTAGTTTAAAAAAAATCCATAAGTATAGCATATCAATTTTTTAATTTTAGTCGGGACATATTTTGTATCTTTAATAGCCATTATAAAAGTTTAAATAAAAATAATTTGGCAAAAATCTATGGCAGAAGAACTTTATTTCATAAAAACTAATCCTACTATTGCCAAAATCAACTTGTACAATAAGCTCTGCCGTGAAGAAAAAAATGTACTCAACTTTTTAAACGAAGATAAAAAAACAAGCTTTGAACTGATTAAAACCAAAGTAAAAGATTCCGTTGAAAACCTTACGAAAGACGAGTTATTGCAAATTTTCTCTTGGTTCAATAACGAATATAAAACAGATCGGGAAGAAGTAAAAACACAGCTTTTCATTAACGGAATTGATCTTTTTTATGAAATTCCTTCAACGGCTGATGTAGTAAATTTTCAGCAGATTCTTTCGGGTTACGAAAATTATTCTAAGCAAAAATTACATCACATTGTCGATTCCCAACACTTTAATGAGTTTCTGATCTATGGAATATTTTACACCGGAATTAAAAATCAGGATAAAAATATTTCAATTGATTTTTTGAAGCAGGATTATAAAAACTTGTATTCTTTTGCCGAAATTCAATTCAATTCCAACGTAAAGATATTTGAAAACCAAAATACTGTAATGAATATTTACAAATATTTTACTGATTTATACGATCTTACGAAATACTATAAAGGTTCTATTATCAAGCTTCATGGTTAATAATCTATTTTGACATAAATCATCTCAGAAATTCTAATGCTCAAAATATCAGAATATAATCAACTCAAAATTCCAGTTCCTAAAGAATTTGAAAGTATATTCTCGCATTTCTACTTTGCTGAAAACAATTCACAGCAGCTTGTTACAAAAACATTATTACCCACTTTTCAAACCATTTTATTGTTCTGTTTTGGAGAAAGTGCAACTATGAAAACCAAAGAAAATACAATCATTTCGGTTTATAAATGTATTACTTTCGGCCCTATCAGACATTCCTTTGAATATACTTTACCTCCAAAAGCTTCAATTTTAGTTGCTAATTTTGAAGATGATGCTTTTTATAGATTTTTCGGAAAAGTCATCATTTCAAATAATTTTGCTGTACATCCTGATGAACTTTTAACCGAAAACTGTTTCACAGATCTTTGGTATGAACTGTCAAAAATAAATTCAACACAGGAACAGGTCGATCATATTCTCAATTTCTGTCAACCTTATTTGCAAAATCAGGATTTTACGAGTCAGCTTTTAAGTAATTTTAAAGATGAAAATTTAAATCCAATTAAAATCATTGCCGAGAAAACCAATCAATCTGAACGGAATATTCAGCTTAAACAAAAGGAAAAATTCGGATATTCTTCTAAAGAAATCAATCGCTACAACCGTTTTTTTAAAGCTATACAAATGATTGAAAAAGAGATTGAAGCTCAAAATAAAGTTGAATGGTTTAATATTATCAGTGAATGTAATTATTACGACCAAAGTCAGCTTATCCATGATTTTAAGCATTTCTTACATATTTCACCTTCTCAATATTTAAAATTCCAGCAAGACATCTGCAATCCGAGATCTTAATAGCTCATTTCGTTTTCTTACAATTTTTGCAACCTCAACTCCTCTACTTTTGTCCTATAAAATTAAAAAAGTAGAAACAATGAAACACTTAATTATTTACGCTCATCCTAATGAAAACAGTTTAAATCACTATCTTTTAGAAACCGTTATTGAAAGTCTGGAATCTGAAAAACATGAAATTGTAATACGTGATTTAAACAAAATTAATTACAATCCGGTTTTATCTCTCGAAGATATGCAGGGACAAAGAATGGGGAAAATTTCTGATGATATTAAAACAGAACAGGACTATATTTCATGGGCAGAACATATTACTTTTATTTACCCAATTTGGTGGACGGGAATGCCGGCAATCATGAAAGGCTATATCGATCGCGTTTTCAGTTATGGTTTTGCGTATCGTTATGATCAGGGAGTTCAAAAAGGTTTGTTAACAGATAAACAAACCGTCATCATTAACACCCACGGAAAATCTAATGAAGAATACGAACGTATTGGAATGGATAAAGCGCTTTCTCTGACTTCCGACAAAGGAATTTTCACATACTGCGGTTTTGAGATCAATCAGCATTTCTTTTTTGATAAAGCCGATAAAGCGACTCCGGAAGATCTTGAAATCTGGAAAGAACACATCAGAAATACGTATTTGGAAAAAATTTCTAAAAATTTATTTTAAAAATAAAATCCTATAAAAGCTTGCAGAACTTTTGTAAACATTTGATTTTGGAGGACAATTTTCAATATATTCGTTTGACATAAAATAATTTAAACTAAAAACGCAGTAAGATGAGCTACATTATGGTAGATATAGAATCTGACGGTCCGATTCCCGGAGATTTTTCGATGATCTGTTTCGGGGCAGTTCTTGTAGATGAAGATCTGGGGACTACTTTTTATGGAAAATTAAAGCCTATTTCTGATCAGTTTAATCCTGATGCATTAGCCATTTCAGGATTTAGCAGGGAAGAAACGATGGATTTTGATGATCCGAAAGAAGTGATGCTCAAATTTGAAGAATGGATCAAAACAAATTCTAAAGGAAGACCTATTTTCATCAGTGATAATAATGGTTTCGACTGGATGTTCATCTGCTGGTATTTTCATCATTTTATTCAAAGAAATCCTTTTGGATACTCTTCAAGAAGATTATCCGACCTATATTGCGGACTCGAAAAAGATACTTTTGCCCAATGGAAACATCTTCGTAAAACAGAGCATACGCACCATCCCGTTGATGATGCCAGAGGAAATGCCGAAGTTTTATTGCATATGAAAAAGGAAATGGGTTTGAAGATCGGTTTAAAATAGAAAAATGATGAATTTACAATACAGAAAAGCCTCAGAAAGCGACCTCGATTTCTTACTTGATCTGAGAATGAAAACCATGACCGAGCATTATGCAAATTCAGGGCTGCCGACAACAGAAGAATCGGCGCTGCAGAGAGTGCTTTATCAGTTTGAAAAAGCCAATATCATATCTTTAGATAATGAAGCAATCGGATTATTAAAACTCAATAAAGAATCTGACAAAACAGAAGTTTTACAAATTCAAATTCATCCCAAAATGCAGGGAAAAGGAATTGGGAAACTAATTTTGAAAGATATTATTGAGGAAGCTAAAACTGCACAAAAACGTGTTATATTAAGTGTTTTAAAAACAAATAAAGCCCAAAATTTATATTCAAGCTTAGGTTTTAAGATCGTTGAGGAAAATGAACATTCTTACATCATGGAGTTTTCAAACTAAAAAGTATGCCTAAAAGCATACTTTTATCTATTTATTTGTATAAGGCACAAGAACATCGATAAAATTATCTGTGTGATGCGGTTCACCAATAGCGCGGAATTTCCAGTCGCCATTATGACGGTAAGCTTCTGCAAAAACCATCGAGCACATTCCGTTCAAGCTTGCATCTCCGGAAAGACTGAATTTCGTAATTTCCTTTCCTTTGGCATCAACTGCTCTGATGAAGGCATTATCGATCATCCCGAAATGTTGCCTGTTTGTATTTCCCTGATATATTGAAACTACGAATACAATTTTCTGATAACGTTGATCCAGCTGGTCTAGCTTTACAATGATTTGTTCATCATCACCGTCACCTGCACCGGTTCTGTTATCACCCGTCAGCCAGATCTGACCGCTCGGATGTTTCATAGAATTAAAATAAATAACATCTCCCTGATAAAGAACAATCTGCTTACCATCATGTCGCTGTATGGTTTGTCCCATATTGGCAACCTTCCCATTTGAATCTAGAAGAAAGGCTATTGCATCGAGATCATATTCCGGCTCACTACCGAATAATCTTCCTAAAAAGCCACCTTGCTTACGAACATCCCAGCCCAAACCGATCGTAACAGTAGAAAGATCATAAACATTTTCTCCACGGTCATTTTTCCTTAAATTGATTGTTTGTCCTTTTTGTAAATTGATCGCCATATTTATTTTATGATTTGTCCTTTATAATATTTTTCAAGAAAGAAACCCAAATCAGCTCTGTAGCCAATCCCTGAAGCTTCAAATTTCCAGCTTCCGCCACGTTTGTACAATCTTCCGAATTCTACTCCTGTTTCTATAGAGAAGTCTTCATCGAGTTCATATTTCGCTATTTCCTGATTGCTGGTCTTATCTATAATTCTGATGTATGAATTTCTTACCTGTCCGAAATTTTGTTTTCTTCTCTCAAAATCTTCAATTGTAACGACAAATAAAATTTCTTCTACCCTCTGATCTACTTTTTCCAGATCAACAATAATAGATTCATCGTCGTCTCCATCGCTGTTTTTACCGCTTGGATCATCTCCTGTATGAGTAAGGGCTCCGTCCGGAGAATTTAAATTATTATAAAAAACAAAATATTCTTCACTCACTAATTTTCTGTCGGCATCGATCATGATCGCAGAAGCATCAAGGTCAAAATCATATCCTCCACCTTCATTCGGATCCCATCCCAGGCCTATCGTCATTTTTGTAAATCCTATTTCAATTCTTTGTCCTTTCTGTAAGTTAATTGCCATAATAATATCTCTGTTGTTTCCTCTAAGATAAAGCCGATTTAGTAATTTTCCAAAATATTTTGTGACAAAAATTTATGTAAATTGCAGATTATGGAAAATTAATTGTTCAACAAAATCAACAATAAAAAAGCCTGATCGATTTGATCAGACTTATATTTTTTAAAGATATGTTTAAATAAATTTTACCCTTTAATTTCTTTTTCAGCAGCTGCATTATTTCTAGCTTTTGCCAACATCGGAATCGAGATCAATCCCATGACAAGCATGATCGTAATTTGTAACGGCAGCGAAATAAATGAATACGTAAGTCCCATTTCGGCGCCCAGCTCACCACTTTTCCCCATTGCTATGAATAAAGCCATGAAACCAAATTTCATTGCCAGATTGAAAGCTCCAATTCCGCCGCTCGCAGGAACCATCATTCCCAGAGTTCCTACAACGATAATAAAAAAGCCGTCAGCAACGGTAAAATTTGAAGTTTCAGGAAGAGCAAAACATACGAGATATGCTGCAAAATAATACGAAACCCAAATTCCTAATGTATAAAGGATGAATTTTCCTTTTTGTTTTAATTTAAATATTGAAGTCAACCCCTGAAAAATTCCGTCAATAAAATTGATGATCTTTCCTAAAAATGGAACGGTTGCCAATCTCTTTTTAAACACGAAAAACAAAACTGTTCCTATAATTAAGATTAAAAGGAAAATCAAAATTTTATTTGGATTAATGGTAACTCCTGAATTTTCGTAAAAAGACAGAATGGCATCATATTTAAATGCTAATGTTAATCCTAAAAATCCGATCATACAAACCAGATCCACTACTCTTTCAAGAATAATCGTTCCAAAAGATTTGTCTACAGGAACTTTTTCAACACCATATAAAGCAGTTGCTCTTGCTACCTCACCACTTCTCGGAATGGTAAGATTCATTAAATATCCAAAAGAGATAGACCAAAGCGAATTGGATGTTGAAATACTGTGTCCCATAGGCTCCAGCATCAGATTCCAGCGAATAGCCCTGAACCAATAAGCCAACAGCCCAAAAACAGCAGCAAATGCAACCCAGAAATAATTGGCCTTTGCAAGAGATTTCTGAATTACTTTAAAATCAAGCCCTCTAAGAGCAAGCCATAAAAAGAAACCTGCAAATGCGAGCGAAACTACAATCGTAATTACTGATTTTAATGGATTTGATGATTTTTTCTCCATGAATTAGGTAAGCAGGTTAGTTTTTTCATCCGGGAAAACGATCTTTGGCTGAAAATCCTTCGCTTCTTCAGGAGTCATCTGAGCATATGCTATGATTATGATGATGTCATCTCTCTGAACTTTTCTGGCAGCAGGACCATTCAGGCAAACTTCTCCCGACTTCCTTTTACCTTTGATAACGTAGGTGTCGAAACGCTCACCGTTATTTACATTTACGATATAAACCCTTTCTCCTACCACCAAACCGGCAGCTTCGATAAGATCTTCATCGATCGTAATACTTCCTATATAATTAAGGTCTGAAGCCGTAACTCGTACCCTGTGAATCTTTGACTTAAAAACTTCTATTAACATGCTGCAAATTTATTAATAAAAATTAATAAAACAGGCTTTTTAATGATTTTCAAACACGCAGATACACAGCCATTTAATTTTATTAAAAACATTTTTTTTGAAATTTACTTACAGAATCTACAAACATATCGCCAAAACCATTAATACTTTATACGAAATTCAGGATTTAATAAATACGGAAAATAATATTAAATTTTTGCTAAAGTCAATACACATAAGCATTTGGCATGATTTTAGTAACGGCTAACGTAGATTTTGCGTGAAAAGTCAAATTATCATATTTCAACTGTTTTCACCCAAAATCAAAAAAATTGTACAACTTTTCATAAAAAAATTGCACAATTAGAAAATAGTATTATATTTGCTATAATTACGAACTAACTTTAATATTAAAAATTATGAACAAGTCTGAATTAATCGACGCAATCGCAAAAGACGCAGGAATTACTAAAGTTGCAGCAAAAGCTGCTTTAGAATCATTCATCAGTAATGTAACTACTACTTTAAAGAAAAAAGACGGAAAAGTTTCTTTAGTAGGATTTGGTACTTTCTCAGTAGCTGAGAGAGCGGCTAGACAAGGTATTAACCCTGCAACTAAAAAGCCTATCAATATTGAAGCTAAAACGGTTGCTAAATTCAAAGCTGGAGCTGATTTATCTACTGCTGTAGCTACTGCCAACACTCCTGTTGCTGCTGCTAAGAAGAAAAAATAATCATTCAGATTATAAAAAATTCAAACCTCACCGATAGATGAGGTTTTTTTATGCTTAAATTTTAAGGTTTATGGTGCCAGACGGGAAATTTTCCAATCCAGATCATCTAATATGTAGATAATTCTGTCATGAAGTCTGTTGGGCCTTCCCTGCCAAAATTCGATCTCATAAGGTTTTGCAATGTAACCGCCCCAGTTCTCAGGCCTTGGAACTTCAGTGTTCTCAAACTCTTTCTCTAGGTTTTTTAATTTTTCTTCCAAAAACTCTCTGTTAGGGATAATTTGACTTTGTGGTGAAACTGCCGCTCCGAGCTGACTTCCTTTTGGTCTTGAATGAAAATACCCATCACTTAAATTCTCCGCAATCTTTTCCAGTTCTGCTTTTATTATGATCTGTCTTTCAAGATTTGGCCAGAAAAAATGTAAACAGGCTTTATGATTCTGTTCTATAGCTTTTCCTTTTCGGCTGTCGTAGTTGGTATAAAAAATAAAACCCTCAAATGTATACGCTTTCAGCAAAACCATCCTTGTACGCGGACATCCATCATCTTCTACGGTTGAAACTGCCATTGCATTGGCTTCAGAAATAGTAGGATTTTCGCTTGCTTCCAAAAACCAATCTCTGAATTGCTCTATCGGATTTTGTTTTATCTCACTTTCAATAAGTTGGGATTTCTCGTACACTTTTCTTTTGTCGTGCAGGTTTTCCATAAATATTTTTTATTAAATTTGAGTATGAATTACTCATACAAAGGTAAAATATTAATTTCCACACCAGACATTTCCGGCGATATTTTTTCCAGATCTGTAGTACTTGTTATTGAACATAACGAAAGCGGTGCATTTGGCTTGATATTAAACAAAAAAAATGGACAGATGAGTAGTAAGTTCAAAAACTTTTTTGACTTCAAAATTGAGGTCTATGACGGCGGACCTGTGGAAAATGACAAAGTTTTCTTTATTGTAAAAGGCAAAAAGGTAACTGAGATGTATTCTATTATTTCTGATGATTTTTATCTGACTGAGGATATTGAGAATATTATCAGTTCTATTCTTAGCGGTGACCTGAATATTGACGACGTCAAGATCTTCTCCGGATACTCGGGTTGGTCTGCCGGGCAGTTGGATAAAGAGGTTCAAAAGAAAATGTGGACGGTGGTTGATGTATATAATCTAGACTATACACTACCAAATGATCAAACGCTTTGGAAATCTATCATGCAAAACCTAGGTGGTGAGTATCTTCTTTGGGCGAATTCTCCTGAAGATATTTCGTTGAATTAAAGCATAATATTACTCTAATTAAGGAGACTTAAAACATTAACAAACTTTAAGATTCTCTTAACCAATTTATAGGAAAATATTTCCGTTATTTGATAAACCAAAATCAAGAAAATGAAAGTACTTACAAACCTTATTTTATTTTTCTTTCCAAGAGTAAATGTTGCTCTTATTCCTATTAAAACAAGACGAAAATTTAAATAAGCAAAAAAAATTGCTCAATAATTCATGGAAAATAATCCAGTGAATTACTAAACAATACAAATTCTGATCTATTCAGAATAAAACCCGGTAAAGGACTTTGGAACTTTTGTTGTTTACCGGGTTTGTCAATTTAAAAACTTTTCTTCCAGCTTTCCACTAATTCTAAAAAGCGAGAATTTTCAAAAGTCTTATTTCTTATTTTACCTACAGAAAATATGCCCTTTTCGTCAGAGATCATTAAAATTTCTTCGGCCTTTTGAGATTCAAATGCGATTATCTCGTGTTCCTGCGTATCGGCAAGGTTATTTTTATGCAAAAAAGTAACAAAATTTTCCAATAAAGGCGAAATGTAAGCTCCTTCAGACTGTTTCGGAACTTTAATAGCATTACCTTCCAAGAATAATAAATTCCCTGATGTTGAACGCGCAATTCTCTTATTAGGATTAAGCAGGATCACATCATCAAGATCATTTTCCTGAGCATAAATTCCGCCATAGATATTTTCCGGGCTGTGAACTCTGATATTGCTCAGTAAATTATTATTAACGTTGATTTCTTTAATAATATCTAATTCCAAAGGTCTTCCATGAACCGAAAGAATATCATCCATTTCATCAACTTCATAAAAATAAGAAACTGATGACTTGGATAATGTAATTCCGTCTGAATTTCTAAAAACCTGAAAATTAATAATTCCGTTATTAATTCCCTTTCCTTCAATAATATCTTTCTGAAAAAGCGACTGAAAAAATTCCAACGTATACGTCAGCGGAATATTCATCCGCATCTTTCTCATGGAAGCCATCAAATAAAAATAACATTCTTCATCCATGATGAGTTTTCCTTCTCTCACAAAAAAAGAAACCTTTACGGCGTCGCCCATAAGAAACGCCCTATTCTTTACATATAATTCGTCTGATGTAAAATATTGATTTTCCAATGTCTGATCTGATTTATTTATAAAAAAATAATGAACGATAAATCGTTCATCAGTTTTATCATTTAATACAGCTTATATTAAGCTGCACCTAATTTAATTCTAAGGTTTTCAATAAGATTTTCCCAATACATTGCATTTTCCTCTTCGTCACCTTCTTCACAGAAATCTGTAATATTTAAGGCCAAATCTTCGGTAATATCATCAATAGTAATGGTCATTTCAAAGAAATGCTTAGTTCCTTCATCTTCTTCCCATCTGAAACGAACGAAGCCTTCAGGCTTGTATCTGATCAAAGTGGCTTTTTCTTCAGGACCTCCACCCCAACTGAAAAAGAAATCGTCACCTTTCTCTACTACATCATCCGCAAACCATTCAGACAACCCTTCTGCAGTCGCCAGATATTCATATAAAATCTCTGAAAGACAATGCATTGGAAATTCGTAATGGACTTTATGTTTAGCCATATAATCTTTGTTTTAATCGTCCCGCAATATATAAATTAATTTTTTTATTACACAAAAATGTATTTACTTTTTTGTATAATCTTCATGATATTTATCACAGAAATTAAATGGGCGTTTAACATTGTTTTTAAAGTGATACTTTAAGCCCTTAAAACACAAAAACTCTTCATACCAGAAGAGTCTTTATTATTAATTTTCGTTTAAAACATCAAGAATAATCTGACATCCTTTTTTGATCTCATCAAGAGAAAGCGTTAATGGTGGTGAGATTCTTAAATATTCATTTCTGTATAATTGCCAGAAAACGATGAGACCTTTATCCATACACCTTTTCGCAACTTTCAAAGTATATTCTGGTGAGCCCAGATTTACGGCTAACATTAATCCTTTTCCGTTAATATTTTTAATTTTCGGGTGTACTAGAAGTTCTCTGAATAATTTCTCTTTTTCCTGCACTTCACTCATTAAACCACTGTCTAAAACTTCTTTTAGAGTTGCATAACTCGCTGCAGCGATCAAAGGATTCCCTCCAAAAGTCGTGATATGACCCAATTTTGGAGAGTGAGACAACGATTCCATAATTTCTCTCGAACTCATGAAAGCTCCAACAGGAACTCCGCCTCCCATTCCTTTTCCCATTACCAGAATATCCGGAACGATCCCGAAATGCTCAAAAGAGAATAATTTCCCTGTTCTTCCGAATCCGGGCTGAATTTCATCTAAAATTAGAAGAGCTCCGACTTCTTCACATCTCTTTTTTAATTTAATTAAATAATAATCATTTGGAACTAAAAAACCAGCCGCCCCTTGAATTGTTTCCAGAATTACACAAGCAGTTTTTTCGGTGATCTTATCAAAATCATTTTCATTATTAAATTCAATAAACGAAACCATCGGCAATAACGGACGAAATTCTCTCTTATGATTTTCGTTTCCTGAAACGCTTAAAGCTCCGTGCGTATTTCCGTGATAAGAATCTTTAAAAGAGACAATTTCCTCTCTTCCTGTATATCTTTTTGCTAATTTTAAGCTTCCGTCGATGGCTTCTGCTCCACTGTTAACTAAATAAGTAATTTCTAAAGGATTCGGGGTAGCTTCAGCTAATAATTTACACAATGCGACAGGTTTTTCCTGAGCATATTCACCATAAACCATTACATGAAGATATTTATCCGCCTGCTCTTTGATCGCATTCACAATTTTAGGATGAGAATGTCCTAAAGTATTAGCAGAAACTCCTGCCACAAAATCAAGGTATTTTTTTCCGTCTCTTCCGAAGATATAGCTTCCTTCTGCTTTTTCAACCTCAAAACCAGCTGCAAATTTTGTTGTCTGTGCCTGATATGTAAAAAAATCTTTTTGTATTTCCATTGTAGAAAAATTTCAGCAAAGCTAAAAAACATTCATGAAAACCCGAAATTATCCTGATAGAATAAAAAAATCATCCCTAATTTTTCATTAAGGATGATCCACCAAATCACAAAATATTAATATGTATTTTCACAATCACAGTGAAAAAAAAAAATTAGAAATAATTCAGGTCAGATGCCTTTTAAAGCATATTTCCAATACATTAAATATATAAAATAATTTCATTCATAATAAGAATAACTCAAACTTTAACATCAAAAAATATCAATAATTAATCTCAATTTGATGTGAAATAAAAATATACTAATCAGAAACCTGATAATGATGAATACTTCGCATTCACACAGTGTTGAATAACATGATTAAAAAAAAATTGAATCCATACTTATTTCACAAAAAAAAACATCCATTTTCGAGTAGAAAACAGATGTTTTTTTTCAGATTTAAGACTTTCGTCTTTGTATCAGTTGATTATTTTCGGGTACGTTTTGGTTTTTTAGCTTCTTCTTTTGCTTTTTCTTTATCTATGGCTTCTTGAGCTTTATCATAAAGTGAACTTTCAGCTTCGTACTTTATTTCTTCATTATTTGGTGTGTCTACCAATATGTCCTGCCATTTGTTGATACGGTCCTTGGTATTCCAGTTAAAGTCCGGAAATTTCCTTTTGGAAGGCTCAATTTTACTCATTGGATAAGTATCTGAAGTCGCTCCGATATTACAGGAAACGATCTGCATCACTTTTTCTTCAAATAGAGCATCAATAATTCCGCAAGAAGTAAGGGAGATCCCAATTCTTTCTGGTTGTTTTGTAGTTTGATCAACATCATCAGCGTAACTTATTGCCTGTGCATTTCCTATTACCGTAGCTTCTTTAATATCATTATTCTGATAGTGAACTGTCATGAATCTACCTTTCACCTGATTAAATTCATCTTTCAAATTTAATGAATCAACTTTGCTGATCGCAAATGCATTTCCGATAACTTTTAGAGAATCAATATTTTCATTTTCAGTATTGAAATAGGCTTCAATTTTATCTCCGGTTACTTGTTTTATTCCACTCCACAGAATTGGCTTTGTGTACATGTGCATAATGCCATCAGTTTCGTTGAAGGCAATAGAATCTGCTCTTCCCTGCGCGTTAGATTTATAAAATCTTCCTTTTCTGAAAGCCCGCAAGAAGCTTTTTTTCTTTTTAATATCTGCAGAATCCGGTCTCTGGAAAGAAATAATCTTCTCTGCAGCAAAATACATTGAATCTTTTTCAAAAGCTTTTACTGCATAAGGATTTTTGGTCATCATCGCAGAATCTTTCTTTTCAAAAATCTCTCCGTAACCGCCTTTTATCCATCTTCTTTCTTTGGGATCGTCTAAAGTTACATTTCCGGTTGCTTTTCCGAAACCTGTAAGCTGGTTGAAATACATATCGTCACCTGTCAAGATCTTATCATTATAAAAAATCTTAGAATTTTTATTTAGAAAAGCTTCTTTCGTGTTCATTCTGTAAGTACCCCTTTCGGTATAAACTCTATTTTTGGGATTTGCACGATTGGTAATTGTGGTTGGCCCGAAGAACTCAGCAACTTTAGTAACCTGATTTTGTTTGATATTATCGCCATCAATGATATAATCAGGGCTGTCAATTTTCACATTACCCACAAAATCTATCAGTTTTGTATCCAAAAAATAGGTTGCAGATTTTGTATACATCGTATTCTGAGCATCAGAAATGGTACCTCCTGTATTAAAATAAGCCTGATTGGCCATCTTATCATAGTACAGAGTTTCTGTTTTAATGGTCTGCTTTGGGTCGGTGAGAATTACATTTTTTCTTGCAACCCCTTTTTGAGTGTTTCCATCATACTCCATCTCGCCTGCAGTAATTACAGAACCATCCGGGTTTTGAAGTCTAGCATTACCTATTGCTTTTACAAAATTTTCTTCATCGTATAAAATCACTTCATCAGCAGTAAGGATAGAACCTTGATGTTCTAATTTCACATTACCCTTCATGTAACGGTTTCCTTCATACATTTTAGGATCCTTAATAATTTCATCGGCATTGATGATCTTTACCTTATCTTCAGGCTTTGCTTGCTGAACTTTTTGTGGGTTTTTGATTGGATTTTGTAAATACGGATCTCTTTGCGCAGGTTTTTGTTTGTCTTGCGCAAAAGTAATCGTTGAAATAAAAACTAATAGAAAAAAAATCAGTCTCATTGATTAATCATTCTTGGTGCCATAAAAATATAGCGAATGAGAATCAATTTTTACGCCAAATGCTCCTTCAATTGCTTCTTTGATACCTTGAATCCTTGGATCACAAAACTCTATGATCTCCTCTATTTCTTTGTCTGAGTCTTTTTTGTAGATCACCAAATGGTCATGCTGCTTATCAAAATAAGACTTTTCGTAAGAAGAAGAGGTCAATGTTTTTTCTCCAAACTGATGTTTACGGATTAATCCTGCATCAAGGAAAATCTCAATTGTATTGTAAATTGTGGCTTTAGAAACATGATATTTCTTCTGCATCATGAGAAGATACAGATCATCTACATTGAAGTGATGATCCATATTATAAATCTCTTCTAATATTGTATATCGTTCAGGTGTATTTCTGAAACCCTTTTCTAATAAGTAGTTTCTTAAAACATCTTTTATTAAGGCAATATTTTTTTCTTTCTGTAAAGTATCCATTAAAAAAATTATCTACAAATTTATCGATTTTTATTTAAATAAATATCAGACTATTCTGTTAAAGGATCTTAACTGTTATGTCTTAAAAATTCAGCCTGCTCAATTTTATTGTCATAAACTGTTAGTTCAGTAATAGGAGCAGACTCTACAACCACGTTGTGAGAGGTAACACCCCAAGATTTGAAATCGTCACTCCCAATATATTTCACAAAGTTGTAAATATTAAGAGTAATTTTCTGTTTAACTGTTAAAAGTATATCGTTGATATAGGTATTGTCTATTACTACGTATTTCAGATCCGGCGGGATGTTATGAGCTCTAAGAGAAGGGTGACTGCTTTTTGAAGGAATCGTTCCATCTGCCATCAGATCTTTTAAAACCATACTGAAATAATCATTAATCCTTCTGTCTACCTTAAATCCTAAAAGAAAATTGATTTTGTAAACCGTCCCTGGTAAAATTTCATCAACCGTATATTTAAATGTAAATGGATCTTCCTGATTTACAATACTTAAAATAAAATAATGATCTGCTCTTTTCGGCTGTTTTTTGATGATAGAATAGATAATTTTTGATTCTACCTCATCATTTCTTTTAGCTCTGCTCAGATAAGCAAGGTTGGTAGCATATTTAGGGATCGTTTCGTCCAGCTTCATATCTTTAATGATAGAAACATAGCTGTCTATTTTCACAAAATTGATGAACTTGGTTTTAATTAATCTTCCGTTATACCAAGCGTACATACAAATTCCGATGAATCCTGCCAAGATAACCGTAATCCAACCTCCTTCGAAGAATTTGATGATATTGGCACTAAAGAATCCTAATTCGATCGACATATAAACCAAAGCAAAAACAAGGATCAACCCTTTATTTATTCTATGTTTCAGTAGCCAGAACATTAATAAAATGGTCGTCATCAACATCGTTACCGTAATAGAAAGGCCATAAGCAGCTTCCATCTTGCCCGATTCTCTAAAGTGAAGTACTACAATGACACATAGAATAAGAAGTCCCCAATTGATTCTTGGGATATACATTTGTCCTTTAACTCCGGAAGGATAATCAATTTTTTGATTAGGCCATAAATTAAGAGACATTGCTTCAGAAAAGATTGTAAAAGAACCGGTAATTAACGCCTGACTTGCAATAATTGCTGCTGCGGTCGCTAAAATTACTCCCGGAACAATCATCCACTCCTCCATAATTCCAAAGAACGGGTTTATTACGGAGAAACCTGGTTTTCCATAATTAGCTAAAAGCCAAGCTCCCTGCCCCAAATAGTTTAAAATAAGCATAATCTTAACGAAAGCCCAGCTCACTCTGATATTCTTAGCACCACAATGTCCTAAATCTGAATAAAGAGCTTCTGCCCCAGTTGTACAAAGGAAAACAGCACCAAGAATAACAATGGCACTCGGAGAATTTGCGATAAGCTTGTAAGCGTAATATGGATTGAAAGATCTTAAAATTTCAAAATTTTCAGTTAAATGTGATAATCCTAAACCTCCCAATACCAAAAACCAGATAACCATTACAGGTCCAAAAAATTTTCCGATAAGGCTTGTTCCAAATTGCTGTACTACAAAGATTAAAATAAGAATACCAATGGTAATCGTAACAACAGGTGTATGAGGATTGTAAATTTCAAGACCTTCAATCGCCGACATTACGGTAAGCGAAGGCGTAATCACTCCATCAGCAACCAATGCGGCAGCCCCAACAATTGCTACGAGATAGAGCCAGCCTTTTTTAAGATTTTTAACTAATGAAAATAAAGCCAAAATCCCTCCTTCACCTTTATTATCTGCCCTCAAGGCAATGATAACATACTTTACGGTCGTCTGAAGAGTAAGGGTCCAGATGATACAAGAAAGCGCTCCTTCTATGTATTCATTGAAAGGCATAGTGCTACTTGCACCTCTTGCATTCACAATTGCTTTCATTACGTAAAGCGGTGATGTTCCAATATCTCCGAAAACAATTCCTAAAGAAACTAGAACTCCAAAAAAAGAAAGTTTTTTAATGTCAAAATGATGACCACCTTCTGTAACTTCTGCCATATCAGCTTATTTATTTTAAGTGCGCAAATTTATACTAAATTTATGACCTTAAGCACATTTCTTCATGCATAGAATAAATGAAAAAGCTCCCTTTCGGAAGCTTTTTTCTATTATATCTATTTAACGTACATCGCATTTTTGATTTCCTCTTTTACTTTTTCAAGCTTAGGGAACCATTCTGCAAATAATGCAGCTGAGTACGGAGCAGGTGCATCAGGAGTAGTAATTCTCTTGATTGGAGCATCCAAATAATCAAATGCTTTCTGCTGTACCATATAGGTAATCTCAGAAGAAATAGACGCAAACGGCCAAGCTTCTTCTAAAATAACTAATCTATTTGTTTTCTTTACAGACGTTAGGATTGTATCAAAGTCTAAAGGACGAACTGTTCTAAGGTCAATAACCTCAACAGAAATTCCTTCTTTCGCCATATCTTCAGCAGCCTGAATAGCCAACTTCATAATCTTCCCGAAAGAAACTAAAGTTACATCTGTACCTTCTCTTTTGATATCTGCTTTTCCGATTGGTAAATAGTATTCCTCTTCAGGAATTTCCATTTTATCACCATACATCTGCTCAGATTCCATGAAAATGATAGGGTCATTATCCTGAATAGCTGTTTTCAACAATCCTTTAGCATCGTAAGGGTTTGAAGGAACGACTACTTTAAGACCAGGAACGTTTGCGAACCAGTTTTCGAAAGCCTGAGAGTGAGTTGCACCCAACTGACCTGCCGAAGCAGTAGGACCTCTGAAAACGATTGGACAGTTCCACTGACCACCACTCATCTGACGGATCTTCGCCGCGTTATTGATAATCTGATCAATACCTACCAATGAGAAATTGAACGTCATATACTCAACAATTGGTCTGTTCCCATTCATTGCAGCACCTACGGCAATCCCTGTAAAACCAAGCTCAGCGATTGGTGTATCGATTACTCTCTTAGGACCAAATTCATCCAACATTCCTTTTGAAGCCTTATACGCACCATTGTATTCTGCAACTTCCTCCCCCATTAAAAAGATGGATTCGTCTTTACGCATTTCCTCGCTCATTGCTTGCGCAATTACCTCACGAAAAGTATATTCTGCCATATTTATTTGAAAAATTTAGACTACAAAAATAGTGTTTTTTTATTATTAACATAACAAAAACGACATCTCATTGAATGAAATATCGCTTTATTAATTTTATTTTAACCTAGTTTTCTTCTACTTTGCTTAATTCTTTGTAATTTTTCTTGAGATCAAAGAGTATTAAGCAATATGTCAATTTATATATCATGAATAAAAATTTATCACTATTCATGGCGAACTCTTAAAAAATAAAAACGACATTCCAATAATGAAATGCCGTTTTATAATTTATTTAAACTTGATTAATTAACTTTCTGCCAAGTCTGAGTTCTGCCCATTAAAGATATTCCTACATATCCTCTCACATTCAGTTTATCTCCGCTTTTTGTGATGGTACACTTGTAAGTTTTCCCTGTTTTTGGATCTGTAATTGTTCCTCCTGTGAATTCATCTCCGTCTTTTTTCAAACCTCTGATGATTTCCAAACCTAAAATTGGTTTATTTTTTCTGTCATCCTTACACTCAGTACAGTTTGGATTTGCCGGCTTTATCAACAATTGAGAAACCTTTCCGTAATATTGATCTCCTTTTTTATAGATCTCTACAATAGATTTCGCTTGTTTTGTTTCGTCGTCTATTGTTTTCCATTTACCTTCAATTTGAGCAAAAGATAAAACGCCAAATAGAGAAAATGCCAATGTTAATAATAATTTTTTCATATTTCTTATAGTTTTAATTCAAATAAAATATTTCTGTTGTCTATTCATTGCTAAAAATATAAATTAATTTTAAACAAACAAAAACTTTTATTATCCTTGGCATATATAACAATAGATGTACCAATTTTCAGAATTAAACACAGGTTAAACGCTAATACAGTTTTCTGTTAATCACCTTATCCATATAATCCTGATACCAAGCTTTGGCGATCTCCTGCCCTTTTTGTACTTCCGGATTACTTTTTAATTGATCCATAAGATTTTTTTCTAAGCCTAAATCTAATTTATCAAAGATTCCAACTACGTTTTTACCATCAAAACGGTAAATATAATTCCCAATAATGAACTGCTCTACCCCTCCGTCTGAATTCGCAATGATTGCAGGATATTTTTTATCACTCACCAAACTTCTTCCCCAACTTCTAATTCTTTTATTATAACCGATAAGATCAGCTAAAGTTGGATAAATATCAATCTGTTGCGCTTCTTCAGGATTTACACCTTTTAAATTGTATTCAGGATTTGGAGAATACAAAATAATAGGAACAGCGAAACGATTCATTGCTTTTTGATATTCCGGATAATAAATTTCGTTGGTATGATCTCCCGTGAAAACAAAAATAGTATTGTTATACCAAGGTTGTTTTTTAGCAGTCTCAAAATATTTTTTAATTGAATAATCAGTGTACTGCATAGGCTCATGCATCTGATTCGTTCCTTTTTTAAATTTCCCGTTATACTTTTCAGGAATTTTGAAAGGGTGATGAGAAGAAGCAGTAAAAACAGTTGCCATAAAAGGTTGTGTTTTTCCTACATTTTTAGCAAAATACTGCAAAAATGGTTCATCCCAAATTGCCCACATTCCGTCGAAATCTTCATCATGATTGTATTCTGTTTTTCCAAAATAATGTTTAAACCCAAGAATATTTCCAAAGCCTAAAAAACCCATTGAACCATTCGGAGCCCCGTGATAGAAAGAAGTATCGTAACCCAGATCATTACAAATTGAAACAATCGACTGTATTTTTTGATTTGAATATGGCGAACTCGTAAAAGCATCCGTCAAACTCGGAATTCCTGCCAAAACACTGCTCATTCCGTGAATAGACTGTCTTCCGTTCGCAAAAGTATTAGGAAAAATCAAACTTTGACTCGCCAAACTATCGATAAACGGCGTGTAAGAAACGTAATCTTTTATTTTTGTATTTTGATTAAAAGCTCCGGAATATTCTCTACTGAAAGATTCAACAATAAAAATGACGATATTAGGTTTGTTTGCAACCTTTCTGTCATACATTTTATACGGCTGAATATTTTCATCAATAAATTTTTCATCTACAAAATGAACTTCCTTAAAACTATTCGTATTTAATGTTCTAAAAAACGAAAAAGTACTGTTCAAAACAAGATTTCCCTGTGACGGAATTTTCACAAAACGGTTCGCATCCACCAAATTGATTGGTCTTGTACTGTGTTTGAAGTCTCCACGGATTCCGCCAACGCACAAAACAGCCGTTAAACAAAGCGTAACAACGGATAAAATAAAGTAAGGAACCAATTTTACAGGCTTACGTTCTTCAATTTTCACTTTTTTGTAAAGGAAAATCCAAAGCCACATCAAAACGATAAACCAAATTAATATAAAAGGATTTTGAATGATCGAAGCCGTAAAAACTTTAAAAATATTGGATTCGTGCTGCGCCACCTGAAATGCAGCCGACGTTAATCTCGTCTGTGCGAATTTAAAGTAAACAAAATCACCAAAATTCATCGCATAAGCAATTCCGTTTGTTATAAAATATAGCCAGAAAAGTACTTTTTGATACACTTTCTTGGTATTGATGATAATCGGGACCAAACTTAACAGAATAAACAGTGCATTCACATATAAAATCGCCGTTGTATCAAACGCAATCCCATGAAATGCCAGGCCGAAATAATCTGAAACAGAATCAACTTTTATCAGTTCTTTATTAAAGTACCAAAATAAAAATCTTGCAATCTGATAAAAAAAGTATGCTAAAAAAATCCGGTATAAAAGTACCAGAACTTCCTGTTTTCTAAATTCTTTAAAAAATTTCATCCGGCAAATTTACCAAATTAATGTAACAATTTAACAATCTACCACTGCAACAATTACTAGTACATTGTTAAATTGTTACATTGTTAAACTGATTTATTGTTTTAATTTTGCGATTATGAATTTCATTAAAAATAATCTTGCCAATGCACTAACGCTGGCTAATCTATTTGCCGGTTGCGTGGGTGCCATTCATCTTATTTTAGGTGATTATCAGACGACTGCGATCTGCTTGATTCTTTCTTCAATATTCGATTTTTTTGACGGATTTGTTTCCAGAGCTTTAAAATCAAACTCAAATTTGGGACTTCAACTGGATTCTCTTGCCGATATGGTGAGCTTTGGGGTGATTCCCGGGTTAACGATGTATAAAGCATTACAGCCTTTCGGAACCGAATTATTAGGGCTTCATCTTCCTTTTGAGATCAAATATTTCGGATTACTTGTTACGGTTTTCTCTTGTCTAAGACTGGCAATTTTCAATCTTGATGAAGAACAGCGATATTATTTTAAAGGATTAAATACACCAACCAATACCGTTTTACTTTTTGGTCTGTATTATGCATTTAAAGAAACCAATTATTTCAGTTTCCTTTTCGAAAATGAATTATTATTGATTCTCTTAACCATCCTTACTTCATGGCTGCTGATCAGTCCGATAAAAATGATGGCGATGAAATTCAAATCAAAAAAGATTCAGGACAATTATGCTAAAATCGTATTAATCGTTGGCGGAATTGCCATTTTAGCGATATTTCAGATCGTCGGGATTCCGATGCTTGTAATTTATTATATCTTAGTATCATTAGTATTTCAAAAACAACTTAATTAGTTCTGAATTATAAGTTAGTAGTGATAAGTTACATTCAACTATTTCGCTATCAACTCATAATTCATACTTTATAACTCATAACTTAATAAAAATGAATTTAAAACTGCATAAACCTCTTTGTATTTTTGACCTTGAAACAACAGGAACCAACATCGCTAAAGACAGAATCGTTGAAATCTGTATTTTAAAAGTAAATCCTGATGCATCAAGAGAAAGCAAAACGTGGAAAGTAAATCCTGAAATGCCGATTCCTGTAGAATCCAGCCAGATTCACGGAATTTATGATGAAGATGTAAAAGATGCCCCAACCTTTAAAGAAATAGCCTCAAAAATAATGGAAATGATTTCAGGAGCGGATCTGGGAGGATTTAATTCTAACAGATTTGATGTTCCGTTATTGGCAGAAGAACTTTTGAGAGCAGAACTTGATTTTGATTTAAGTAAATTCAAACTTGTTGATGCACAAACTATTTTCCATAAAAAAGAACCCAGAAATTTAGGCGCAGCTTATCAATTCTATTGTGGAAAAACTCTTGAAAACGCTCACTCGGCTGAAGCTGACGTAATGGCAACTTTCGAAGTCTTGGACGCTCAGATTGGAAAATATGATGATATTCCGAATGAAATTGCTCCTTTGAGTGAATTTACGTTCCATAATAAGAATGCAGATCTTGCGGGTTTCATCGGTCTCAATGATAAAATGGAACCAGTTTTCAATTTCGGAAAATATAAAGGTCAGGGCGTAAAAGCTGTTTTCCAAAAAGATCTTGGATATTTCGGATGGCTTCAAAACGCTGATTTCCCGCTTTACACGAAGAAGGTTTTCACTAAAATACAATTGTCAGGTAAATTCTAAAATATGTCGGAATTAGTTAAGTTTAAATTTTACGAAACTGCTCTTGAGGCCAATAGAGACAAACAGATATTGGCTGAAAATGAGATCAACAGTTTCATCGCAAACGAACAGCTTATTCAATCCGATTGGCTGCTTTCGCAGGCCGTTGGAGGAATTCAGTTGCAGGTTTTTGAAGAAGACTTGGAGAAAGCTAATCAAATTCTGAGTGATTATAAAGAAAATGAAAAGGTTTCGCTGGAAGTAGAACATACGATTGAAGATCCTAAGTTTGATTTTGTGTGCCCGAAATGTGGTTCCAATCATATCTACAGAGATGACAGCGCAACGAGCTTTTTTGGAGTTTCGCTTTTAACGAGCCATAAATTCATTTGTTATTATTGTGAGAATGAGTTTACGCATTAGAAATTAAAATTCTAACACTCGATTTTGTCATTCTGAAAGAATCTCAACAAATTCATTAGATGATTTTTTCTTTTCAACAGTTTAGATCCTTCCAGGATGACAAACGAAATGTTGATTTGACAATGATAGATTGAAATTAAGACTAAAGCCCTAGCCCCGATTGCAGCGGCATCCTTTTGTGCAGCGCAGCGGAACAAAAGATATAGCGGAAAGCGGGAAACAGCTTCAAATAATAAAATAAATATTAGCTGTTAGACATAGTCAAATTGCTTCAAATAAGTAAAAAACGATTGCGAGATTGCTTTACTTCGACAGGCTCAGCATAAACTTGCTTCGCTCCTCGCAATGACAAAAAATAAATAAAAAGTAGTATGAAAATTATCTGCATCGGAAGAAATTACAGTGAACACGCAAAAGAATTAGGAAACGAAATCCCTGAAAAACCGGTTATTTTCATGAAGCCTGATACGGCAGTTTTGAAAGGAAATGATTTTTACATTCCCGAGTTTTCAAATGATGTACATTATGAGTTGGAAGTTGTCGTAAAGATTTCAAAAGGCGGAAAATACATCCAGAAAGAGATAGCTCACAAACATTATGAAGAAATCGGGTTGGGAATTGATTTTACGGCAAGAGATCTTCAAAGCGAATTAAAGTCTAAAGGGCTTCCTTGGGAGCTTGCAAAAGGCTTTGACGGCTCGGCAGTGGTTGGAAATTTCTTTAAAAAAGAGAATTATAATCTTGAAAGTCTTCAATTTTCATTATTAAAAAATAAAGAAAAAGTTCAGGACGGAAATACAAAAGATATGATCTTTTCAGTTGATGATATTATTGCATTTACTTCCCAATATTTCACTTTAAGAGTTGGCGACCTTATTTTCACGGGTACTCCAAAAGGCGTTGGGAAAGTGGATGAAAATGATATTCTGGAAGCTTATCTTGAAGATGAAAAAATTCTGGACATACGAATATTATAAGCAATTTAACATAACGTTTGGCATAATTTTCCTATCTTTAGTAAACAAAATTAAAGGTTATGATAAATATTGTACTGCCCGTAGATTTTGGGGATAAAACAGATCAGCTTGTAGACGGAGCTGTAAAATTCGCAAAAGAAATCAACGGTAAAATTTTTCTAATTCATGTTGCACCTTCAGATATTGGTTTTGCCATTGGAGATATGGGATTCCAGTATTTCCCTGAAGTAGAGGCAAATGAAATAAGAGAAGAGTTGGTTCAGCTGAATAAGATCGAGCAAAGAATTGTTGCTCAAAATATCGACTGCGAGCATCTTTTAAAACAAGGTATCGCGAAAGATATTATTTTGGAATATTCTAAAGACAAAAATGCAAATTACATCGTAATGGGATCTCACGGAAGAAGCGGAATTTATGATGTGTTTGTGGGAAGTTTAACCAAAGGATTGACGAAAGATTCTCATATTCCAGTTTTGGTACTTCCGATCCACGAAACAAATTAAATTTTAATCGATACCCATAAAAAAACCGACCAAACACATATGTTTTGATCGGTTTTTTACTATATAACCAATTAATTAACCTTCTTTTTTGTAGATCGTAGGATCATAATAAGGGTTTTTACCCTCAGTTGGAGAATAGTAGTCTTTATCTTTGTCACCACCTAGTGTCGCCACTAATACATAGCACCAATACGTGAACAGTACGCAGCAAACAGTAAATAAGATCCAGTTTAAAACATTTCCGAAAGTGTCAAAAAAGCCGAAAGACCATTTGAAAACTTTGCTTAAGAATAGAAAGAAAGACGTCATTATTTTCCTTTTTTAAATTAACTTTGTACAAATTTATAAAAAATGTTTAAATTACTTTCAAAAGAAAGCAATATTTTTTCAATTCCTGTGTATATTGGTTTTCTTCTTTTAATAGTAATAGTATTTAACATCCTGAATTTCAATACAAACGAAGCAATTATAGCCGGAATAACTTTTCTGGGAATTGCTTTGGCATATTTCTGTTTTCACAGCATTGCGCTTAATTATCAGACGCATCTGCCATTATTCTTATATACATTTTTTATTTTCGGTCTTTATCCCGGTAATTTAGATATCGGAATTACTGTTGCGCTTCTTACCAATTCGTTCCTTCTTTTACTTTTAACAAGTACGGATGAAGACACGAGAAAAAAATCTTATGTATTGGTAGGCTCCATTGTCGCATTAAACTTTATTTTCCTGCCGACAACATGGCCAATGGCTGTTTTTGTGATTATTCACGTAGTCGCTACCTCGCAGAGAATTATATTAAATCTTTTCAGGTTTATTTTAGGAGTGATTTTAATAGCCTTCAGTTATTTTTCCATTATGTTTTTATTCGGGTTTACGTCTTGGAATATTGATTATTTCCCATTTGGAAAGATGAAAATGGTAACAGATTATACAGAACTGTTTCCTTTAATTCCGATCGCTTTAATGCTGATATATGCAGTATATGACCATTTTCAAAACTACAATAAAAAGAGTCCGATAAGCAGATATAAATATACTTTTCTACTTGTATTTTCTTTGGCTCAGCTGGTTACTATTATTCTTTATATGAATAAAAGTTATGAATATTTATTACTTCTGGCGTTTCCATCGAGTATTATTTTGAGCAGGATGCTGAAGTTTTTACCTAAATATTGGATGCAGGAAGTAAGCGTTTGGCTTATCCTTATTAGTTTAGTTACCTTTAAAGCAGGTACTTATTTTGATTTATTTTAAAAAAGATTATGATTCAGATAGACGAAAAATTGATTTCCGAGGATATATTTTCCGAAGAATTTGTTTGCAACCTTAGCAAATGCAAGGGTGCATGTTGTGTGGAAGGAGATGTAGGAGCTCCGTTAGATAAAGATGAACTGGAAATTTTAGATTCAATTTTTGATAAAATAAAGCCCTACCTTACTCCTGAGGGCGTCAAAGCTCTTGAAGAGCAAGGAACATGGACGACTGACCCCGCAGACGGAATGTACGTAACGCCCATGGTTGAAGACCGTGAGTGTGCCTATGTAACCTATGATATAAGAGGTATTACAAAATGTGGAATTGAAAAAGCCTACGAAGATGGCGCTATAGATTGGCAGAAACCTATCTCATGTCATCTCTACCCTATTCGTGTTACAGAATATTCTGCGTTTACCGCTTTGAATTATCACGAATGGAACGTTTGCAGCGATGCCTGTACACTAGGAAAAGAGCTTCAGGTTCCAGTTTATAAATTCCTTAAAACTCCTTTAATAAGAAAGTATGGAGAAGAATTCTACGATGTTCTGAGCGAAGCCGCAGACGAATGGAAAAAAGAATACGGAAACTAAAAAAATAAAAACCGCGAATCAATGATTTGCGGTTTTTTTATCGTTAAAAATTAAATATTTTTATTTAAAATCTGCATCTGTAACTCCAGAGTTGATCACAATTTTAGTTGTTTTAATTGTGATTTTCTGACCTTTTCCTTCTGCTTCGATCTCAGATGGAAACTGAATACCATCCACTGTCATATAGCTCTTAATTGTAGCAGAACCTTCATCCGAAGTTGATTTATGTAATAAAGAAGTAGAAGCATCAAAATAATATTTCCCTTTATCAGAAGCCAAAACATTATAATCTTTGCCATCTATTTTTTCTACCGTAACAGTTGGAAATTTAGAAGCTTCATACCCTAATGCGTCAATTGTTTTGCTTTTTTTAAGTTCAGCAATTTTATCAGCAGGAATATCATTTTTTTGTCCCATTTGGTCAAAATATCCTTTCTCCCCATCAAAAAGCTGAATCATTTTTTGTCCCATTACGGATTGTTCAGATCTGAACTTGTTCCCCATCTTTTTAGTGGTCATAGAAATTTCCATTCCCTGTACAGAAAGAGTATTATCTGTAATTGTAGTTTTTACAGTTTCTAATTTATCTTTTCCGCCCAAAGCTTTCAGATAGTTATCGATAACTTCTTTAGATGTTAATTTTGATTGTACAGCTTCCGTTTTAACGGGAGCAGCAGTTGTTTTTTGCGCTGCTACAGAGGTGGAAAAAAGCACAGCACAGAAAAACGGAATGATTATCTTTTTCATATATAAGTTAGTTTATAAAGCGTAAATATATGAATATTGGCTGATATAAAGTAATTCGGGCAAAAAAACAAAACCACCAAAATGATTTGGTGGTTTTAAAATATTTATAAAAAATAAATTACTTCTTAAGTTCTTCCAAAAACTCGTCGTGAGAAATTGCAGTTTCTTTTTTAGATGCTTTTTCAAGAATTACATCTTTCAATTTAGTCATTGCAACTTCAGAAGAGATTTGTCTTACCTGCTCTTGGTCTTTCAACATTTCAACAGCATATTTTTGGATCTCCTCATCTCCTAAGTGGTGAATTCCGTAGATCGCCAATTGGTTTCTTACTAATTGCTCAGCTTGCGCTAAAACATCAGCATAATCCAATTGAATTTCGTTATCAGACATCAATTTACCTTCGATGATCTGGTAGCTTAATTGTTTTTTCTCAGATTCAAGAATTTGTTTAGCCTGTTCTTCAGACTGAATATTCTGATTTGAGAATACTAACCATTTAACTAAGAAAGCTTCAGGAAGTTTCACCTCTTCTTTCTCTGTAATTTGCTCTAATACTTTGTTTACAAAGTGTACATCAGCATTTTGTTGGAAATATTCGTCTAACTCAGACTTCACTTTTTCTTTAAGCTCGTCTTCAGACTTGATTGTATCTGCTCCGTAAACTTTATCGAAAAGTTCTTGGTTAAGTTCAGCAAGATTTAAAGAATAGAAATCTTTTACTTTAACCTCAATTTCGTTGTGGTGTAAGTGCTCAACTTCTTCTTTGCTGAATCCTAATTCTTTAGCTAATTCTTCGTCACCAGCAAGAGTTTCTTTAGAAACCTTTACAGATCCGTCCATTTTCAAAGCTTTTACCAATTTGAAAGCTTCTTTGTTTTCAGCGGTAATGGTAACATTCTTTGGTTGGTGGTGGTGCTCACCTTCAGCACCTTCTTCCACAACTTGAGAAATTTCTAAAGCGATGTAAGAATCTTTAGTGATTTTATCTTGAGGAACCTGCTCAGCGAAACGCTTCTGCATGTTTTCAATGCTCTTGTTGATTTCTTTTTCAGAAGCTTCTACTTTGTAGTGAGGCGCTTCGTATTTAGCTAGATCTATTGTGAATTCAGGCTCGTACCCTACTTCAAAAGCAACTTCCAATTTTTCTGCATTATGATTGAAATCATTTACAGGCTGAGGAACAGGCTGGCCAACTAATCTTAACTTGTTGTCGTTTACATAGCTATTTAAAGCATCAGAAACTTGCTTGTTGATCTCCTCGAATGCAATACCTGCTTCATATTGTTTTCTAACCATACTTAAAGGCACTTTTCCTTTTCTGAATCCAGGAACTTGCGCATTTTTAGCATAATTAATCAACTGCTTCTCTACTTTTTCTTTGTAGTCAGATTTTTCCAATGTTACAGTAAGTAATGCACTTACGTCATCATGGTTTTGTGCGGTAACCTTCATTATTGATTAAAATTTTAGGTTGCAAAAATATGAATTTTTTATCAAAATACCCTACTAAAGATAAATTCTTATCCATCAAATATTTATAAATAAAAAACCACTGAAATTTTCAGTGGTTTTATTTTGAAAATTATTATTTAGTTGGTAAGGTTATAAGTAGCCTCAGCATCTGTTTCTCCACCTACAACACTTCCCCAGGCAGTCCCGGATTTGGCATCATTTACACTTTCAGGAGCATGGATAAGTGTTAATTTTAACAATGGTGAAGGAGAATCTACGACTTTCACTACATCCCATTTTGTTCTCAGACCTACTCTTTTCCCGTCATTTCTAAGATCATTCCCGTCTAATCTGGTAACTGCGATATTAGATTTTGGAAAATCAAAGATCAAGAAATGTTCGTCTTTAGCATCAATAATTTCCTGAGTTGCATCTTCATTTCCATTTCTGAATTTTGCTACAACAGTATAAGATTTCCCATCCTTCAAAGGAATTGTAGGAATTCCACCTGCTCCGATACTATAATCGTACGTCAATGTATTTGTAGTTCCATCTTCGGTAACCAACAAAACAATATTGGTAAGCTCTTCCTGAGGCAGATCGTCTTCCTCTGCCGAACCGTCTCTCTGACAAGAAACAGCATTGATCGTAATGAATAAAATTGCTAATAATTTGATGATATTTTTAGTATTGAATAGTTTGTTCATTTTTAAGAATTTTAAAATTGTAAAATTTTGATTAAATAAATTTTTGAAAACTTTAGAATCTGTATCTAAAATTTAAAATAAAGTTTCTTCCTGCCTCATCCGCGAAAAATCTAAGACGATTCAGATAATCTCTATACGAAGTATTGAAAAGATTATTCACGATAAGTCCCGCAGAAAGATTTTTACTGATATTGATTCCCGTTTGGATGTTCCAAAGTGAATATCCGTTTGGTGGCGTACTGAAATCGATCTCCTTATCTACCAATTGTCCGTCCACATAAATTTCCAATGGAGCATTTCTGATCGGGAATCTGGTTTGTTTTAAAGAGGTTTGATTTTCTACCGTAAAATAGAAATTATTCCATTTTTCTTTTTTAAACTGCAATGCATTAGAGAGATTCGGCGGCATCATTAAGATCAACGGTTCATTGTTGGTTTCGTCCTGTCCGTGAACATAACTTCCTTTTCCAACATAGGTAAGGTCGTCTGTAAGTCTCCAATTGACATCCAAATCTACACCATACATTTTAGCATCGATCTGTTGATATTGCCATTCCGGAAATACCCCTCTGATTGTACCTTTGATACCAACCGGAACTTCATTAATGAAATTTTTAGTGATGAAAAAATAAGGGTTCACAGAAATATTAAGACCTCTCAAAACATTGAATTTTGAATCTAATGTTAAGTTAAACTGGTGTCCCTGTTCGTTTTTCAATGCCATATCTCCAGTTTCAATGATTCCCGCAGAATGATGCAATCCGTCAGAGAATAATTCTGCAACGTTTGGAGATCTGCCCACTTTTGCATAATTAAATTTCAGATCAAAATTAGAACTTGGACGATATTCCAAACCTGCATTGAAAGAAACATTGTTATAATTAAGCTGAGGACGCGTCAAAACTCTGTTCTGATCTGTCTTCACATAAAATTGAGGAAAACTGTCTGCATACAACTTCTCCCAATCGCTTTTGTCGTACCATTTGGTAACATCATAACGCGTGAAATCATATCTTGCTCCTGCTTCAAAATTAAATTCAGAAGAAATTTTATATTTAAAAACAGAATAAAATCCTGCAGCATATTTATCATAGTTAGGAATCAAACGTCTAGCTTTCGTCGCAGGATCTGAATAATTGTTTTGAAAACTGGCATCAATCCCAGTTTCCAGAGACCATTTTTCCCTTTCCAATAAATCATTAAGGTTAAACTGATGCGTCATCAATTCCAGATCCAGAGAAGGCGTGTCGCTCAATTCTCCTCTTCTGATGTCATATTCCTGTCTGTGATTGTACTGATAACTATAGGTTGCTGATAGTTTCCCGATATTTTCAAACCTTTTGAAAGCCGAAACTTTTGCGATATGATGCTCGATAACCTGTCTCGGATTATCAATATCATAACTGAATTTTCCCGAATAAATAGGCGGATTGGCATTCATCGCTCTGTCATAATCACCCGAAGTAGCAACGTGTGAATCTCTCAAAATCCCGATATTCTGATTCGTTAGATAATAATCAAATGAAATTCCTTTTTCATAAGAGTTATTCTGAACCGTAAAATTAAAGGAAGAAAAATCCATTCCCGTATTTTTCAGATTATAATCGGGAGCACTTTGATCACCCAGCTTTTTGATGCTTCCACCCGATTTTACCGCCCATCCGTTTTTCCAGACTTTGGCAACATCCACATCCAATCCCAACCCTCTTCCGTTGGAAATTCCGGTAAGACCGACAGAACCTTTGATGGTATCTTTTTTAGGAAAAATTTCAGGTTCCATTACTACGACTCCGCCGATGGCATCGCTTCCGTATTTCAATGCAGAAGCGCCTTTAATGACATCAATATGTTGAAAATTATTAATATCAACATTCGGTGCGTGTTCTACTCCCCATTCCTGCTCAGCCAGTTTTACGCCATTATTTAAAATAGCGATTCTACTTCCGTAAAGCCCGTGAATAATAGGTTTTGAAATATTATTTCCGGTTTTTAATGCGGTAACTCCCGAGATTTTAGATAATAAGTTCCCCAGATTGTCTGTAGAATTTCTTTCTATATCTGTTTTATCAAGAGTTTTTATAATTAAAGAACCGTTTTTTTTGTGACTTCCATGGATAGTCACCGTTTCAATATCCTGAATATGATGTTCAAGAGTAATTGCTACATGCATATCCTGAGTAACTGCTATATTTTCAGTATAATCATTACAATCAGGATGTTTAGCAATAAGTATATATTTTCCTACAGGAATTTTCTCAAAAGAAAATTTTCCTTTCTTATCTGTTTTGGTTGTAAAATCACCAATTTTAACCACCGCATTTTCCAGCAAGGTTTTATCGTGAAAATCCTGAACAATACCTTCTACAGTATAGGTTTTTTGTGCGTTTGAAAATGCAAATCCACAAAGGATCAACATTAAACTATATATCAATTTCATTGTAAATAGATTGATTTAGTACCTCAATAAAGGTACATTTTCGTAAAAAATGTGAAATTTATGGCTGATTAATCTTGGTTAAAGTAAAATTGATCTGATAATCTTTAAGAAAATCCTATAACTAATCATTCCTCCCTTTCAGGTCTACATTATCATCTATCTTTCTTTCACCGGGTTTCACCCGATGCTATTATTATTTCGCCACTTCGTGGCTGATTAAGATAAATTTAAAAGGAAAATAGCATCAATTTTAAAGCTAAACTTTAACCCATTAAAGCCAGAAAAGAATCTAAAAAACTATGAAATTGTGGGCGGTCCCCGAAGTTGAAAAGTGAATTTTGTCTGAGACCAGATTTTTTCCTGAACAGCAATGATTAATTCTACTTCGTGCGTATAATGTTGGAAAGTAAAGTTAAACTCGTCAGGAACCAAAGTATGTCCGGTAGCTAAGAAATGACAAGCCAAACAGTCGCCGGCTTTTTCTTTCACTACATTATTTGAAATCTTATGTTCCTTTTTTTTTAAACTAAAATTTTTAAAAACTTCTTCGGAACTGTGATTGTGAAAATTTTGAGAAAACAGCGCAATGAAGTAGATCCCAAACAATAGCTTGGAGATAAAACTCTTCAGATTTCTGCTTTCTTTAAAAATCATCTTTCAAAAATATGAATAATAATTTAAAACTTAGATTAAAGTTTTATTAATATGCTTTGTGAAGCTGTCTAAAATATGTCGCTATGATTGCGTTTTTGTTACAAATGGCAATGATAAAACTATTATTTTAGATCCTTCGACTCCGCTCAGGATAACATCGCTAATACTAAACGTTATCTAAGCAGAATAATTTGCCCGTGTCATCCTGAGCGAAGCCGACGGATCTTTTTTTTATTAATTCAAATAAAAATTAATCCAGTTGAGAACCCAAATACTCCCATTCCTGTAGAGCTGCATCCAATTCTTCCTTAGTTTTATTATATTTTTCTAAAGTTTCTTCTGATGGGTTTTCCTTTGTGAAAGTAGCTTCCATTTCTTCTACTTTGGTTTCAAGCTCAGAAATTTTCTCTTCTACTTTCTTTAATTTATTCTGAATATTTTTTTGCTCTTTACTTACAATCTGAGATTTTTCCTCCACTTTCGGTTTTGGAACTTCTTTTACCTCAACTTTCACGTCATCGGCGTGAAGTTTTGCTTTTTCGGCAGAAATTTCTCTGATGCTTTCTTTTTGTCTGAATTCAAGATATTCATTGATATCTCCTAGGAATTCTTTCATTTTTCCATCGCGGAATTCATAGATTTTGTCACAAAGCCCCTGTAAAAATTCTCTGTCGTGAGAAATTACAATCAATGTTCCTTCAAATTTCTGTAAAGCCAGCTTAATGATCTCCTTAGACTGAATATCCAAGTGATTGGTAGGCTCATCCATGATCAATGTGTTGAAAGGACGTAACAACAATTTACAAAGTGCCAGACGGTTTCTTTCTCCCCCTGAAAGCACTTTAGTTTTTTTGGTCACAGCCTCTCCCTGAAATAAGAAAGATCCTAATAAATCTCTTACTCTAGGTCTGGTTTCTTCTGTTGCAGCGTCTTCCGCTTCTTCTAAAACCGTTTTATTTGGCGTTAAAACTTCTTCCTGATTTTGGGCAAAATATCCAATATTTACATTGTGACCTAAATTCCAGGTTCCTGTGTAATCTGTAATTTCACCGGAAAGAATTTTCGCCAATGTTGTTTTTCCTTGTCCGTTCTGACCTAAAAGGGCAATTCTGTCTCCACGCTGTACAATAAAGTCTACATCATCAAAGATTTGCTTTTTTCCGTAAGCCTTTCCTAATTTTTCAGCTTCAAAATTTACTTTTCCGGGAACAACAGACTGTACGAAACGGATATTGAATTTTGAAACGTCATCATTTTCTACTTCAATACGTTCAACTTTTTCAAGTTTTTTGATCAAAGACTGCGCAAAAGATGCTTTAGAAGCACTTGCACGGAATTTATTGATCAGTTCTTCTGTATGTTTAATTTCTGCGTCCTGATTCTTTTTAGCCTGAATCAGTTTTTCTTTTCTGTCTTTTCTTAGTTCAAGATACTTGGTGTAATCAGCTTTATAATCATCAACTTTTTTGTTGTTAACATCAAAAGTTCTGTTACAAACCGCTGTCATAAACTGCTTATCGTGACTTACCAGAACGATCGCTCCGGGATAATCTTTCAGGAAGTTTTCAAGCCAGATGATAGATTCCATATCCAAGTGGTTGGTAGGCTCATCGAGAAGCATGACATCGTTCTTTTGAAGAAGCAGTTTTGCCAATTCAATTCTCATTCTCCAACCTCCGGAAAATTCATCTGTTATTTTTTGAAAATCATCCGCTTTAAAACCTAATCCAAACAATACCTTTTCTACATCTCCTTCCAAGTTATAGGCATCGTGGTGCATTAAGATATCATTAAGCTCTGTCATTTTGTTGATCAGATCCGTGTAACCATCACTTTCATAATCAGTTCTGATGGTCATTTGATGATTCACCTCTTCAAGTTCATTTTTCCAAGCGTTGATCTGCTCAAAAGCCTGCAATGTTTCATCCCAAACAGTTCTTCCTTTCACAAAATCAAGATCCTGTTTAAGGAAACCAATCGTAATGTTACCATCCGGCACTACGCTACCTTCGTAGAAAGTAATTTCTCCGGAAAGCATTTTCAATAAAGTGGATTTTCCCGCTCCATTTTTACCAACCAAACCAATTTTATCATCCTTTTTAATGGTGAAATTAACGTTTTGAAACAGATAGTTTCCCGAATGATGTAATCCTAGACCTTGAACCGAAAGCATGTAATGATAATTAAGAATTAATACTGAATATTTTTCGGGTGCAAAAATACGGAAAAAGAAATGAATAGCCCAGAAATAAAAAAAGCTGTCCAAATTGAACAGCTTTTAACATTAATCTAAAAACTTATATGAACTTTATATTTTCATTATAATTATGAGTACTTATTAAAAAAAGAGCTGCCCACCACAGACAGCTCACACCTAAATTTAAAACTGAAAAAGTACTAACATTTATTATAAAATCTTATTTAATTAAAATAGATCGGCTCCAGTTATCATTATTCGGGATATTCCCTTCATTGGCATAATCTGTAAGAACATCATGCTCTAAAAAATGAACTTCTTTCTGAAGTTTTGATTCTCCTGCATTGGCATGTTTTATCGTGGCACTGCCGGGAACGTTAAGACTATCATTGAGCATTTCAACAAAAATTTCGTCTTCTGTTCTCAATAATAAAGCCTTTTCATATAACCCGAAATTGGACGAAAAATGAGTGTAATTCACAAATCGCTCATAATTATACACCGGTTTTAAATTGGGAGAAAGATCTTTAACATATTTTTCCAGCTCGTCTGAAAATGATAGTAAAAATTGGTGAATCTTAGGATTAATCTTAAAATTTGAATCATCAAAATTGGTGTTAAAAACAGGTTGCTGGGCATTTGTTTCTGCCAACATTAATTTTCCGTAAACTTTCGGAAGATCATTGTAAACAAGATCTCTTTTCACATAAGCCTGCGAAAAAATATCTCCGGAATCTATTTGATAATTTTCTAAAAGTGATTCCCAAATTTTATTTCCTTCAGCATCTATTGCTGTATTTTTCACATTCGAAACATAAGAATCAACCTCATCTGTGGTCACAAAATCATGTGAAACATAGACCGATTGCGGGCCTTCCAAATATCCGCCACCTACGTCTGCATGGGCTCCGGGAACAAAAATTTCTTTCCAAACGGAAGTTCCGGTTTCAGACTTTGTATCTTCCATATTTTTTGAGCCTTCAAAAAAACCTGTCAGTGGAAAAAAATATCGACATTCGTTGACCGCACATAACTGCAAAGCTCTTTCAACACCCGGAAGAAGACTTACATTATAATCATTAAAAGGCGTAGATTCTACCGTATCGAAAACGCCTAAAAATTTAACTTTAAAATTTCCTGCTATTTTGGGATTTTGCTTTAATAATTCATAGCAAAAGTTTCTAGCCAGCATAGATCCTCTGCTAAATCCGTAAACATAAAAATGATATTCTTTCGTTTTATCCAACGTCACCTCATCAACAAAAGCATTCGCCTTCGCCAATTTGTCATCAGAAGAGTATCCTGTGAATCGATAAGGATTTCTACAGGTTACCATCGCAAAATCGCTATCCTCCGCACCAGTTACTGTTCCAACACCTTCAACGTAAATTTTCTTATTTCCATTGAAAAGTTGATACAATTTGTAAACGTTGGTTATATTATTATGATAGCTTTTGTTCTTGCTTTGTGGCTTTTGAGGGGAAGTCGCATTAAGTCCGTTGTTTCCGGTTCCATCGAAAAAAATTCCGATAGAAACTATATCATTTTCCATCTTTATTGTTTTTAAAATTGAATTATTCCGGGAAAATTTAAGGCTAAAAAAAACTTTTCAAACGCCTAAAAAACCTCTCTGAATAACACTTTCAAAATAACATCGAAATGAAACAAAATGCTACAGTAGAAAACACCAAATAAAAAATTCCGTATTTCTACGGAATCAAATTCTTTCTAGCGAATAAATATTGTTGATGATGGCATAAATCACAATGCCGACCGTATTTTTGGCTCCGATTTTCTCTAAAACCCTTTGCCTGTGGCTTTCAACCGTTCGTGGACTGATGAATAGTTTTTCGGCGATTTCGTTGTTGGTATGTTCCTGACAGATCAGTTTTACCACATCTTTTTCGCGTTCGGAAAGCTCATCATCCATTTCGAATAATGATTTTTTCTTGCTGGAGCTGTTCATATAAGAAAACAGCATCTGATGATCTTCGGAAGTGAAGAAAACCCCGTTTTTATAGACCATTGTTATGGCATCAATAAAGGTTTTTCTGTCGGAATTTTTAGGTAAAAATGCAGAAACTCCAAGCTTTACCATATATCCTAAAATCGAGCTTTTATAATGAGAAGAAAGGATAATTATTTTGAGATCGGGATGTTTTTCCTTTAAAATTTCTACCAATTCAAAACCGTTCATTGGCTGCATTTGTACATCTACCAATGCGATATCAGGAAAATCTTCTTTCGGTAAAGTCTCTAAACTTTCGATAAAAAGAGGTCCGTTGTTGCAGGTTAAGGATACTGAAATATTTTTTTCTGTTGACAACAGCATTTTCACCCCTTCCAGGATGAGTTGTTCGTCATCAATTAGCGCTATTTTGATTTGCGGATTCATCGTTACATGGAATTTTAATAATTAAACGGCTTCCTTTATTTAAAATGTTCTTCCATTTATGAAGAGCATTCATGGATTTTATTCTGGACTCAATATTTTTAATTCCCATTCCTTTTTTTACGGCTTCGTACTCAAAACTCTGCCCGTTATCGGAAATTATGACTGCCACATTTTTATGGTTATCTTTAATATAGATCCAGATTCTTGTAGCTTCAGAATGCTTAAGGACATTGGTTGTAAATTCCTGAATGATCCTGTACACCTGCACTTCAATGAAAATATTTTTCTTTTCAAATTTGGAGCTTACCGTTAATGAGATATTAACTCGATTGGCCAAATTGTTAATTAATTCTTCAATATATAAAACAAGCCCTACCGACTCTAAGTTTACAGGATATAATGAATGGGAAATACTTCTGGCAGAATCTATCAGGGAAGACATCTGACCTGAAATATTTTTTTTAATTAATTCATCACCTTTCGTGTCGAGATTATTCAGCCATAAAGAAAGTATATTGAGACGGTTTCCGATATCATCATGAATCAAGACAGCAATCCTTTTGCGCTCCTCTTCCTGTGCTTTGATATTTTCTAAAACCAGTCTTTTCTGATGGAGAACTTCCGCTTCATGTTGTGCATTTTTTTCTTTAATAATTCTATCAATGAAAAATTTATATGCCAGCAAAACGAAAACCACAATGATCAGCAAAACGACAATCAAAGTGATAAAAAAGCTGATATTTAAGGTTATTTCTTTAATTTTAAAAAGGTATAAATGATTGATATATAAAGGAAACAGCACAGAATATTATTCATTCCCCAGATCATATAGACTTCATCATTAGAAAACGATTTCAGCTGACGCAACATGAAGAATATAAACACGGAAACGGTATAATAAAGGAATATAAAAGCATCAACCAAAATAAATCTGTCATTATTGGTTTCGCTTTTTCTAATCTCTGTTAAAAGTGAATATCCTGCAAAACAGATCACTACAATATTTGAAACAACTTTCTTTAGTTCGTTTGTTTCCACTTTGTTTACGAAGAAAAAACATCCCACTAATGCAACAATCGGAATGTACCAGTATTTGGAGAGGTTAGAGTTCCTTATAAACAAACTTCCCAGCAGAAACAGCTCGCCGGATACGTAGAGAGGATACAGGAAATCTATATTTTGTAATTTAAAAACATAGATCGAAATTTTAATCGCAGCTTCTATTAAAAAAAGAAAAATGATATAATAAACATACCATTTTTCCGTGTTTTTTAAACGCTTAAATTTTATAAGTCCTATAAGCGCACTAATAAAAAGAAAACTGTTATTAAAATAAAGTATTACTTTAAAAGCATCCTCCATTTAATTTATTTTTACTTGATTTTTTTTTAAATATTACAAATTGGCGGGCACGGTTGTGACCAGTCATATGTATTCGAGATCGTTTGAATGCTATTCCCATTGTTTTCTAGAAGCTCTTTATATTGAGAAATAAAGATCAATGTTACAAGCGTTCTCTGGTAAATATCAGAAAATTTCAGTCCGAATGAACATACAATTCCAGACAGATTCTCTTTCATTGGAGTAAGGTCTTCTGCGGGAACCAAAAATCTTTTAAAAATTCTTGATCCTTTGAACTCGCTGCATTCCATATAAAACCAAGTCATTCCTTCCGTTCTCCAAGATTCTATTGAAGCTAATGCTTTATCCTGATCCATAATCGGTACATTTGATACCGGAAGATACATATTAGAATTATGGTCTATATTGCAAAGTTCTTTAGACAGTACCGCATTTTTTACTACAGTGTATTCCTGTTTTTCCATAAGTGTAAGGTCACTCGTTAATTCAGCTAGAAAACTGTACGGATGTTCTGTTACAGGAATTTTAAGGCCTTTATTATCAAGAGGACAAAGGATCAACACAAGTTTATCACTATACACACCTATTTCTGTACAGAAATTTTTGTTGTCGTTTGTTTTTTTAAGCCAATCAATTTGATCTGGAGTAAGCTCAAAAACAAAATTTGTAGGAATTAATTGTTGAATAACTTGATAATTTGCACAGCAGTTTGCCCAGTCTGCCAGTGCCATTTCGTACTGTTCGTTGTTAAAAGTTGTCATAATTTGCATGGTATAATTAGTCGCATAAAATTATATAAATTAAACTACCTGTACAAATATCTCACTAATAATTGAAGATTTATTAATAATTCCCAAGCATAAAAAAATAATTGTTGATATTTTGCTTTAATAATTTCTTACGGTAACATGATAACAACTTTGTTGCTTTTCTTTGATGTAATAAATTCGGCCTGCATTGGCGTAATATTTCAAGACCTTTTCCAATGCGATTTCCATTTTGGGATTATATTTTAAAACATCATTGAAACGGATGTAAGAGATATCGAAAGAATTGCCATAATTATGAGAACTAATCCCTACAGAGGCATTGGCGTTAACTCTTCTCAATCTACACTGATCTTCAAGAGTTCTGGTAATGGATGAAACCGTAAAAGTATGACCTTTTGTTTCTTTACTGAATCTTGCACCCATTTTCTCAAGCGTTGTCTTTGCTTTAGAAAGCATATAAGCTCTGCTGTAATCAAGTTTCTGAACACTATATCCTTTTCCTGCCTTTTTTATTTTATGAAATTTTCCGCTACCAATATATTTCTGAACTGTTTTAGAATCCCGGAGCAATTTCACTCCGAAACTTTTTGAAGCATCCAAATGAGGTTTGTAAAGAGGAGTTGCCTCTACTTTTAAAACTTCTGTAAGATCATAACACGGAATTGTCTTTTTTGCGGTCTGAGAATGATAAAAGCTAGAAATAGCACCCACATAAACCACACACAAAAACTTTCTCATTAAAAAGGCTTTTAAATTTATAAACTAAAAATAAACATTTATGTTATATAATTCAATCATTATAGCAATATTGTAAAATTAATTTCATTATAAAAATCAAAACACGATTATTGATTTCGCAATCAATTTTCACATTATCTTTAAATATTTTAAAAATTTTGCTTCTCAGTTTACAATATTAGTTTTAAATTTGATTTACATTAAAACAAACAACATGATAAAAAAACTATTTGCTGAATTCTTCGGCACATTTTGGCTTGTCTTCGGAGGTTGCGGAAGTGCAATCTTCGCCTCTCAGATCGCTCCGGCCTCCAATGGTCAAATGGGAATTCTTTTAGTGGGAGTTGCTCTTGCTTTCGGGCTTACCGTACTTACGATGGCATACGCTGTCGGACACATTTCAGGAGGACATTTTAATCCCGCAGTTTCATTTGGATTACTGGCAGGAGGCAGATTTCCGGCTAAAGATTTACTTCCTTACATTGCCGCTCAGTGTTTGGGTGCTTTATTGGCTGCGGGATGTCTGTACGTCATTTTAAGTGGTTCCGGAACCCCCGATTTTTCCGGACCGGGAGCTTTTGCCACCAATTTTTATGGTGATGCAGTCTACTTCGGGAAAGGATATTCAATGGGAGCTGCATTTTTAGCAGAATTCTTACTGACAGCTTTTTTCCTGATCATCATCATGGGAACAACCGACAAATACGCAAACGGAAAATTTGCAGGAATTGCGATTGGTTTAGCTTTAACATTAATTCACCTGATCTCAATTCCGATCACGAATACTTCCGTAAACCCGGCAAGATCCCTTTCGCAGGCAGTTTTCGTAGGTGGAAATGCAATGTCTCAGCTTTGGTTATTCTGGGCAGCACCAATTTTAGGAGGTGTAGTCGGAGGATTAATCTACAAATTCTTACTTCAAACTGATTCTAAAGAACCATTAGGAGATTAGAAGAAAAAAATACAAAAACTAAAAGAAATCCTGTCGTAATGGCAGGATTTTTTTATTATATCTTCTGAACAAAAATTAATCTAAGGGCATTTTAAACAAAAGAAACTGTTTTATTTAAAATATTCAATAACGTTATAATTTCCGTCCTGATATTTATCTAATAATTCTTTTAAGTAGTATTTATGCTGTACTCCAGTTAAAATCACAATTTTCTTTTCTTTGTACTCATTTGCTTTTTTAATGATATTTAGCGCCATTGTATTATTTCTTAAATCCCAGAAATTACACCAAAGCTGATATCCGTCACGATAGGAAATTTTTTCTCCATTAGGTTTCGTTACAAATTGATGAGTAAAAATTTCTTCAGAGTTAGAAATTTTAGGAATTTCATGATGCTGTACAAATTGACGATATCTGTTTACGGTTTCAAAACTTAATGAATTTAAAGTTTTAATATCTGTTTTAGAAAAATCTCTCAAGGCATTATTTGCTTCCATATATTTCTCAAAAATGACCATATTTGTTGGATTTAATACCTTCTTTTGATAAAGACTATCCATTAATTTTATGGTCAAATTATCTGTAGGAACCATTCCGTTATCTTTTCGGTATTGATTTCTTCCTTCAAATTCAAACGGTAGATTAAGGGTTTTCGGATATTTATTTAGATATAAAATAGCTGCACTTACTTCATTGGAGTTCTTAGACATGCTTTCTTTTTTGAAATCTTTCATCTGTTCCGTATCAAGTTCCTGAAGGATAACATTTGGTTTTATCTTGTCTAATATCTCAAAAAGGCTCTGAGGATTTAAAATAGGAGATGACGGCTCATGAACCGTTCCTAAAATATAAATTTCCGTTTTCCCTGAGTTTTGTGCATTGTAAAAACAAGATAACAAGCCTAAAAGACTTAAAAAGAGATTCTTCATTGTATATGATTAATTTGAAAATAGTGATTATTTAATTTTTTGTAATTCTACTACACCATAATGCAGCCAGATCCCGAAAATACCAGTTTTAGTAAAATAAGTTTCATCTTTATTGAATCTCACTTTTGTATTTGGTTCTGTCTGGCAAATGAAAAAATGACCACCGTCTATACAGTTCATTTTCCCACTTTTATGTAGATCTGTCCACCCGAATTCTTCATATGCATTTTCATTATTTTCTACATCAAATAAAAATCGTCTGATAATTTTCTTGTCTTTATCTCCTTCTTTTTTAGAAGTAAGCTCCCAACGAACCAAATCAGATTCATATTTAGCAGGAATTCCCTTAGGATCGGCATCCGCAGTTTTTACGATTACTAAAGTATCTGCATTTGTCGCATTATCCCCAGTTTTGGGATGCAATATGTAACTTCCTGTCCATAAATAGGTCTGTGCTTTTTGCTGAGCATACGACACATTATATCCTAGAATTATCAAGAAGAAAAATAATTTGTTCATTGGAGTTTATATTTTTATGAATGTTGCTTATCTCGCCTTACAATATTTTCCAACGTAAGAGCCGTTTTTTCGACATCTCCGCCGTCAGGATGAAAAATCCACAAAGAATTCTGATCTCTAGTATCTATGAACAAAATTCTTGTGTTTTCGGAACCAATTGCCAGACAATTCGATAATTCTGTGTAACTTATATTTTGGCTTTTTTGAGAGTTTTCACCAACAATTTTCATCAATGTATCTGTAAATCCTTTTAATTGACTAATGGTAAAATAAGATTTACCATCAATATTTATTTTTTCACAAAGCTCATTTAGATTAAAAAGTGTAAAATCTTCTTCATCCGTAAAAATTGAAACCTGAGGTTCAAATTCATCGCTGATTAAATATTCAAAATATGGAAGTGGGATTTCAACTTTAGCTTTGTTGAGAATAGCAGCTAATTGTTTTGTTGTTTTTTCATTCTTTTTGACGATACTATTTGGATTAGAATATCCAAATTCATCTGCTTTCCATTGTACGGTATCAAACTTAAACTCTCTTGAACATTTCGGAGAATGAATAATCATGAAAGTCATTTTCTTTTCTACCGCAGATTGAACAAAGTTATAGTCGAATTCACTAAGCTCTTGAGGCATAAATTCTTTACCACAATCCCACGAATAAGGACAGATTATTTCTTTCATATTCTCTTTTCAACTAATAAATTAAACTTAATCTATTTCATAACCTATATTTCATTTACAAAAAATACATCTATGCATGGCGAATGTACAAAAAGAAAGCATCAAAAAAAATCCTGACAGCAAGGTCAGGATTTTCTATTTTATTTTTTTTATTTCAAAAGGATTTTTAAAAATGAGTTCTTCATGTTTTCCTTTGATTTCCATTTTTCGTTGGAGTAAATTCAGTGCCATTTTTCGGATAAAAAGGTTTTTATCATTTAAATTCCAATAAGATTCTTCATGCACTTTTTTAGGCTTTCGAACCAGATAAAACTCTGTTTCCCAAGTATCAACATTATGATAAAATTCAATGATTCCGCAATGTTCAGGAATTACGGCATGTTCAACCATTCCCATTGGAAGTAGAAAACTGAAAGCATTACAAACATAATCTCCACAGGAAATTTTATCATGTTTTAGAAATTTTTCGCCAGTTTTTGTATTTAAATATGATTTTTTGAAGTCATTTCTAAAATCACTTTTTGAAAATTTGATCTCAATTTCATGACTGAAACCGTCAGCATCAATGATGAGCATGTCCGCCTCCCAATCAGAATGAAAATGATTGGTCAACACAATTTCTCTCTCAAAATCACAGTGAGAATGGATATATGCATGAACAAGTTCTTCTATCTTTAACATGAATTTCTAAATAAACGATAAATAATAATTGATAAATGATCGATTTAATTTCTCTAAAACTCTATCACTTTCAAACCCTCCAACTCAAGAACTCACTAACTCACCAGTAAACTACATCCGCGAATATCAGAATGATCAATTCTTCCCAAAACCTGAAATTTAGAATCCGGAAGCGTTTTTCCTAAATCCTGAGTAGCAATAAAAGCACACGAATGAATATTCGCCAAATCTATAATATTGATTGCTCCAGTTCTTCCTTCTTTTTCATAATTAAAAGGATCTTCAGCATTTCTTACCAAAATTCTCATCCAGTTTGGACATTGATATACATTTTCACCTAAAGAATATGCCTGTGAAAGAAGTTCCGTCATTGAATATTCTGAATAAATTTTATCAGTTTTAAAACCTTCCTGTAAAATTTTCAATAATTCATCTTTTGTCATTTCTTCTTTACGTCCCTTCATTCCGCCGGTTTCTATAATAGTAAGAGTGTCGTAGAATTTGAGAGTTTTAGAGTTGGAATCGCAAAAATCCAGGAAATCTAAAAGCGCAAAAGAAACTCCGAAAAGAATGACTTTTTTATCTTTCAAAGTATTCAAAAGTTCAAATAAATCTGAATGATTGTAGAGAAAATATCCGTTTTCAGGTTTGGCAGATTTTTTCATTAAATAATCTACCATATATATTAAAGATGAGTTTTGCTTTTCCAGATAACTTGGAAGCAGACCTAAAAAGATAAACTCTTCCGGCTTTCCGATGAACTGTTCAAAACTTTTGTAAATACTTTCCTGATATATATTTTCATCAGCAATAAAATGCTTAGACAAATTCATCTGCGTTGTTCCCGAACTTTGAAAATAAAGATCTGCTGACACATTTTTGTCCACAATCTGATGATTTTTAAACATCTCAATTGGCAGAAACGGAATTTTTGTCAGTTCATTAATCTCGTCAGGATTTATTTTTAAATAATGAACAAACTTTCTGTAAATCTCAATGTTTTCATATTGATAACGAAATGTTTCCAATGCTGTCTTCAAAAAATCCTGCTCTGACTGTATGCTGAATATATTTTTCAATCTTTTATAAAATTTTGCACTTTCCTCTTATTGCCTCAATTTGAAACAAAATAGTAAGCAAAGTATATTTCTTTTAATATTTTTTTAATCTTAAATTTAATTTTTGGTCAGATTATTGCAAGTACATATTCGGAATATGGATTAAAAACAGGAGGAAAATTTATTTTCGTCCGTTAATTACCTCTTTTAGGGGTAATTTTTTTTTGTTCCATCTGCAAAAGACTGTAATTCGAAATCCTTTTCAAAAACGCCGTACGTAAAATACGAGATCCAGTCTCCAAGATTGATGTATTTTGCCTTTTGCTCCAAATCCAAGACCATCGGAAGATGACGATGCCCGTAAATGAAATAATCTATTTTCTGAGTTTTCAGTTTTTCTTTTGAATATATAATTAAAAACTCTTTCTCCTCACCCAAAAATTCTTTGTCTTCATCACCTGAGATCATTTTATTTTTTTGCGACATGTATAACGCGATCTTCATGGCAATATCAGGGTGAAGCCATTTAAAAAACCACTGCGCAAAAGGATTTGTAAAGACTTTTTTCATTCTTTTATATCCCTTATCGCCAGGTCCCAAACCATCTCCGTGAGCGAGTAAAAATTGCTTACCACCCATCTCAAAATATTGCTTTTTATAGAAAACGGTACAGCCAATTTCTTCTTCCAGATAGTCTTTCATCCAAAGATCATGATTTCCGACAAAAAAATAAACATGAATTCCACGGTCTTTTAATTCTGCAATTTTCCCTAAAACACGCACATATCCTTTAGGAATTACATGTTTCCATTCATGCCAAAAATCAAAAAGGTCACCCATTAAAAACAAAACCTGAGCATCTTCTTTGATCTCATCCATCCAGCGGATAAATTTCTCTTCACGCAGTTTGCTCTCCTTAGGATTAGGAGCTCCAAAATGCTGATCTGAAGCAAAATACACTTTTTTACCAGGTTCTAAATTGATGGTAGTTTTTAACACCGTTTGAGTTTTTTGTTGAATATATTATTGATTATCTTCTGCAAACCACTCTCCGTAAGAGTTTTCTGTTTCGTGAAGCTTAAGGTAAGCAAGAGAAATTCCTTCCGGAAGTTTTGACTTTATTTTTGCAGCAATCGCATACAACATATTCTCACATGTTGGCTGGAAATTACAATAAATCACTTTATGCCCCTGACTTTCAAGACTCTCACCCAATTCTCTGTGAGGAGATAATCCGTTGATCAAAACTGCATGATCCCAAACATCAACGATTTCAGGTTTTACAATACTTTTAATATCACCAAAATCAACTACCATCCCGTTTTTCGGGTTCTCCAAATCATTTACAGGCTTCCCTTTCACTGTCACAAACAGCTTGTAGGAATGTCCATGCATATTTTTACATTTCCCATCGTAGTTATACAGCACGTGGGCTGTCTCAAATGTGAAAATCTTTGTAATACGTATCATAGTGCAAAGATAAGGAAATTCAATATTTAAAATACGGAGACAGTATCTTATTTGATTTTTAACATTCAATCATAATAGGTAAACCCGCAATTTATATCAACGAAAATATCATAACGAATAGTAAAATAGGAACAATAAAAACAAGAAGCGGTAATAAAAGGTTGAGAAATGCTTTACCCAGTGAAAATTTCTGAACTTCAGAAACGCCAATCATCATAAAAACAAAAGTCACAATTGAAAGCGAAAATTCAAAAAATATAGAAAGCCAAAAGATAATATTTCCTACAATTCCGGAATTCACTAAATCACTGTTATCCTTAAAAACATCATTTCCATAAATAGCAATTTCCGGAATTAATAATATCAATGAAAGAATTGAAGGTATCATTGCGTAAACTATAATTCTGTAAAGAGAAGAAGTATTGCCTATTCCCCCTAACCATTTCCCAGTCCAGCTTAACAATGCAGCATAAATATAATACGATAACCATCCTAAAAAACCTCCAATAAGTACGCAACTGGCAATTATTACGAACAAAGAAGTCTTATCACCCATATTTTTTAACGAGGCACGATCAAAAGCTCTTACCATACCCGCAAAAAAGACTAATATGTAAAAATATTTCTCGTATTCTTTATCGTTTATATATTTAAAAATTCTTCTTGGCTCTAGCCAAATTTTAGTAAAAATATCTTTATCGCTGAGAGCTTCATATTTTTCAAACTCATCAAAGTTATTATCATTGTGTTTTATTTCCATATTTTTTTTCAGAGCTCGAAAATAGCAATATTTTATAAAAAATAAGTTATTAACTAAATCTTCTCCAGCCAGTCATTCCCTAAACGTTTGATTTTATGAGTTTCCATATCAATCAAAATCCACAAGGTCAGCGAATCTACGACAAGCTGATCATTACAGTAAAATTCAACTTTTCTGGGTTGTTTTGCTCCTTCTGGAATTTTGGGATAGGTTTTTACCGTAACTGTATCGCCTAAATACACCTGTTTTTTGTACTGAATATGATGATCCAAAAGCATCCAGATATCTTTAGGATATTCTGTTTTGTGTTTTACAAAATCCCAATGTTCAACAGCGATTTCTTCAACCCAATGCACATATTGAACATTATTCACATGATTATTCTGATCAATATGTTCTTCGGTTACTTTTATTTCTTTTTGATAAATTAAACTCATTATTTTTCACTTCTTCATTAATAATCAAATATATGAACTTTAAGTTTTTAATTTTAATTCCAAACTAAAAACCTTCCCAAAACTGAGAAGGTTCACATCTAAAAATTTTATTTAAATATGGAAAAATGATTTTAGTGAAACTGTGCCGTTTCCGTAGAATCTTTCATAGCAACAGTTGCAGATGAACCGCTTGTCACCACATTCTGTACTTCATCAAAATATCCGGTTCCCACGAAGGACTGGTGTTTTACAGCTCTGAAACCTTTTTTCTGCAACGCAAATTCACGTTCCTGAAGTTCAGAATATCCCGCCATTCCTTTTTCTTTATAAGCTAAAGCCAATTCAAACATTGCCGTATTCAACGCATGGAAACCAGCCAGTGTAATAAACTGGAATTTGTAGCCTAGTTTCGCCAATTCTTCTCTGAAATTTAGCATTTCATCCACAGAAAGCCTTGCTGCCCAGTTGAAAGAAGGCGAACAATTATACGCCAACATCTTTCCGGGAAATTTGGCATGAATTCCTTCTGCGAATTTTTTGGCCTGTTCCAAATCAGGGTTTGAAGTTTCCATCCAGATCAAATCTGCGTAAGGAGCGTAGGATAAACCACGATCGATACCCTGTTCTACTCCATTTTTAACCACATAAAAACCTTCGGAAGTTCTTTCACCTGTCACAAATTTCTTATCTCTGTCATCAATATCTGAAGTTAGTAAATCCGCCGCGTCGGCATCTGTTCTTGCAATAATTAAACTTGGAACACCCAAAACATCAGCCGCCAAACGAGCCGCAATCAATTTATTAATCGCTTCCTGAGTCGGAACCAAAACTTTTCCACCCAAATGACCACATTTTTTAGCAGAAGACAATTGATCTTCAAAATGTACGGCAGCAGCGCCCGCTTCAATCATTTGTTTCATTAATTCATAAGCATTGAGATTTCCTCCAAAACCAGCTTCGGCATCTGCAATAATTGGAACTAAATATTCTTTATCTCCACCTCCATTCACAGACTGAATTTGATCTGCTCTCAATAAAGCATTATTAATTTTCTTCACCACAGAAGGCACTGAATTCGCTGGATATAAAGATTGGTCAGGATACATTTCACCCGATAAGTTAGCGTCTGCTGCAACCTGCCATCCAGAAAGATAAATCGCTTCCAAACCAGCGTCAACTTCCTGCACGGCTTGATTTCCTGTCAACGCTCCAAGTCCGGCAACGAAATCCTGATTGTTTAATTTGTCCCAGAATTTCTTAGACATTTCTGTCGCAATCGTATAGTCCAGTTTGTAAGAACCTCTTAATTTCAGCACTTTTTCAGCGGTGTAAGGTCTTTTTATACTGTTCCAACGTGGATTTGTTAACCAATCTTTTTCTATTTCCTGGATTTGTTCTTGTCTTGTTTTCATAATAATATTTTTTTGTTTTTTGTTGCTTGTTAATTGTTATTAGTTGTTAGTTGTTAGTTTTTAGCTTTTAGTGAATTATTAAAACTCTTAAACACTAAACCCCTCTCACTCTCCAACTCTATTACCCTCCCACTCAAACAAAGGGGTATGCTTTTAACGTTAAAAATTCTTCGAAGTTTTCACAAAAGATCAATTCATTGAAAAGCTCTTTTGCTAAATTGAATTTTCCGTTTTTGAAACGTTCTTGTCCAACATATTTTTCAATTTTCTCCATTTCTTCAAATTCCCACTGAAGAATCATTTCTCGGGTCAACGTTCTGTCATCACTCAAAACGGCTTCATTTTTAAGCCATTGCCAGATTTGCGTTCTTGAAATTTCTGCAGTTGCAGCATCTTCCATTAAATTATAAATTGCCGCAGCCCCAACTCCCATTAACCAACTTTCGATATAGAGAATGCCAACATTGATATTTTTTCGGACTCCTTTTTCGGTAATTTCACCTTTTGGAATTTCTAATAGATCACTTTCTTTGATTTGATAATCAAATTTTTTATCGATCTGATTTTCTGAAGGCATATGCTGATCAAAAATCTTTTTGGCAACAGAAACCAAAGCCGGATGTGCCACCCAAGTTCCGTCGTGACCGTTTTTCACTTCCCGTTCTTTGTCGTTTCGGACTTTTTCAAACGCCAGACTATTTGCTTCATAATTATCTTTAATAGGAATGTGAGCTGCCATTCCACCGATTGCGTGCACATTTCTTTTGTGACAAATTTCAATCACCCTTTTCGAATAAGCGCTCATAAAAGGCGAAGTCATCGTCACCTGATCTCTGTCGGGAACGATAAATTCAGGAAGATTTCTGAATTTTTTAATGAAAGAAAAAATATAATCCCACCGTCCGCAATTCAAACCTGAGCTGTGTTCTTTTAATTCAAATAAAATTTCGTCAATTTGAAAAGAAGCGGTAATGGTTTCAATTAAAACTGTTGCTTTGATTGTTCCTTGCGGAATTTCCAGATAATTTTGAGAAAAAACAAAAACATCATTCCACCAACGGGCTTCTTTGTAATGTTCTAATTTTGGGAGATAAAAATAAGTTCCACTTCCGTTCTTCAACAATTGTTTTATATTTCTGAAAAAATAAATTCCAAAATCAACTAATGAAGCCGAAACTTGTTCGCCATCAATTTCAATATGCTTTTCATTTAAATGTAAACCTCGCGGACGAACCAAAAGGACGGCCGTTTTTTCATTTAACTGATAAGATTTTCCCTGTTCAGTCGTAAAATCAATTTCGCGTTTGATCGCATCAGAAAGATTGATTTGTCCCTGCATACAATTATTCCAGATTGGAGAATTGCTGTCTTCAAAATCTGCCATAAAAGTTGAAGCTCCGGAATTCAGCGCATTGATGATCATTTTTCTATCGACTGGACCCGTAATTTCAACTCTGCGATCTAATAAATCATTTGGAAGCGGTGAACAAACCCAATTTCCGTTTCTGATCTCCTCAGTTTCCGGTAAAAATTTCGGAAGATTTCCTTGATCAAATTCTATTTGAGTCTTTTTTCTTTCATCTAACAGTTTCAATCTTTTCAGATTAAAATTTTGATGAAGTTCTACAAGAAAATCTATTAATTCAGAAGTAAAAACTTCTTCAAAAATGTTTTCAGATTTTATTTTTAATTGAGTCTTAGTTTCCATAACCTATTGATTTTGTGATTTGACATTACAAACATAAATAAAAACTTTCAATATTTAGCGAACGTTCGCTAAATATTTTAAAAAATTATTATGCGAATAATCGCTTCTAATTATTTATATTTGATTTATGAATTCGGATAGTGATTTTATTAAGACCGTTTTTGGTTTAAAACTGAAACAGCAAAGACAAAAGAAAAATTGGTCTCTACAGGATCTTGCCGTAAAAACAGGTTTATCTAAATCATATCTAAACGAAATAGAAAACGGTAAAAAATATCCGAAACATGATAAGATCATTCAACTTTCCGAATCTTTGAATTGCACTTTTGATGATCTGGTTTCGACTAAACTTGATAAAAGTTTAGCACCTTTTAATGAAATTTTGCAGTCTGATTTCTTTAAAGAAGTTCCGTTAGAACTTTTTGGAATCAATAAGAATAATTTAATCAGTATTATTAGTGATGCTCCTAAAAAAGTGACCGCTTTTATTAATGCATTGATTGAAATTTCGCAGAATTATAACTTAGGAAAAGAGAGATTTTATTTTGCCGTTTTACGGTCTTTTCAGGAATTGTATGATAATTATTTCCCTGAAATAGAGGAAAAAGTTGTGCATTTTGCAGAGGAAAATCAATTGGAAATCAGTAAAAATATAAAAGCAGAAGTTTTAGAAAATATTCTAATTGAAAGATTTAATTATACCATTCAATCTGATAATTTTGAAACCTTTGGAGCATTAGATAATCTTCGCTCGCTATTCATTCCTGAGAAAAAATTATTGTTGCTGAATATCAAACTTGAAAAAGATCAAAAGACTTTTATTTTGGCGAAAGAAATTGGTTTCAATGTCTTGGAATTAAAAAATCGACCAAACACTTATTCCTGGCTGGATTTTGGAAGTTTCGAAGAAATTTTAAATAATTTCTACGCTTCCTATTTTGCAGGAGCTTTATTGATCTCAAAAGCACAAATCATTGAAGATACTTCTAATTTTTTCTTGCAAAACAATTGGGAACCAACTAATTTTGAAAACCTGATTGAAAACTTCACCAATTCGCCCGAAACTTTTTATTATCGATTAACGAATGTTCTTTCTTCCGAATTGGGAATCAAAGATTTATTTTATTTATGTTTAGTTAAAAAGAAAAATTCAGGTAAAATACAGATTTTAAAAGAGTTGCACCTCAATCACCAACAAGCTCCGCACGCAAACGCTACGAATGAGCATTATTGCAGAAGATGGATTGCTGTAAAAAATCTAGCTCATCTAAAGGAAAATGAAACATTGACAGATGCTCAAATTTCACATTATAAAGACCAGGGAGTGAGTTATCTTGTGATTTCTACATCACAAAAAAACCCGTTTTCTGACGGCAGTAACAGAAGTTATTGTCTTGGAATTTTATTGAATTCTCAGACAATTAAGAAAATTAATTTCATCAAATCTCCCACTTTAAAAACCATTAATGTTGGAGTGACTTGTGAATCTTGCAGTATCGCAGATTGTGAAGTAAGACAAGCTCAACCAGTCAGATTGGAAAAAGAATATTTCAATCTTGAAATGAAAAATGCTATTGAAAAAATAAGAAAAGAGCTTTTATAACAATTTTCAAAATTTCACATCATTTATTTTCAACTATAATTATTTATTTAAGGTTTGTAATTTTAGCCAAAATCAAAAATAAACATTCCAAAATAACTACAATCATTTCAAATACAATAGATTGTAAAATATGATTGATTTTTTATCAGATTAATACGATTAATATTTATTTTTTACTAAAACAATAATTTTATTAAGTAAAAAATAAATATTAATCAAATAAAACAAAATTTCACGTTAAAATTCACTTTCAATTGAATTGTTTTTTATTAATTTTACAAAAAAATATTGATTGAAAGATATATTTCTTGATCTGTTATTCCCAAACCGTTGCTTAGATTGTAATAAAATTATTGAAAGCAATCTTATCGTCTGCAATATATGTTTCGGAAAAATTCAGTTTACGCATTTTGACTATTTTGAGGAAAATACACTTAAAGAAATATGTAAAACTCTTTTTCCTGTAGAAAATGCTTATGCTTTGATACAATTTGAGAAAGAAAGTTTGAGCCGGAAAATTATACATGAATTAAAATATAAAAACAGAGAAAAAACAGGAAAAATTTTAGCTGATTGGATCACGGAGCGTGTAGATTTCAAAAATGAAAAACCAGATCTTATCGTCAGCATTCCTCTTCATAAAAAGAAACTTAAAGAACGGGGATACAATCAGTTGCATTTGTTTGCAGAAACATTATCTGAATTTTACAACATCCCTTTTGATCATGAAGTGATTTTGAGGAGTTATTATTCGAAAGCTCAGGCTTTGAAAGATAAAAAACACCGTCTGAGTACAGAAAATCTATTCGCAATCAATAAAAATATTTCAGGAAAACATGTTCTTTTAGTTGATGATGTTTTTACAACCGGAAACACAATTGCCACAGCTGCATGGGAAATCCTTAAAACAGGAAATAACAAAGTGAGCGTGCTGGTAATGGCTATAGATAAGTAATAGTATAAATTAAATAATGAAAAGAATTTACCCACTATCAATTTTTTTTGGGATTAATCATTAATGAACAAATAGGGATACACTAGTTATTGACAATATGTTAGAGACAAGTTTTCAGGCAATTCCTTTATAATAACTTTTAACACAAATATCTTTATAATATCTTTCAAAGCACAGTCAACTTTTGTTACTGTGCTTATTTGTGTTTAATAGATTATTGACTAAATATTTCTATTATCTCAAATGTTTTTTATACATTAAGGTAAACTATTAATTATGAAAAATTTACTTTTGTTACACGGCGCTTTGGGGCACAGCAGTATGTTTACCCCTTATCTTGAAGAGCTTTCCAAGTATTTTAATATTCATACGCCTTTATTTTCCGGCCATGGAAATACCTCTTTGCCTGAAGATGGAATTACTATTGAAAAATATACTCAGGAGTTAGCTGAATATTGTGAAAAGGAAAATTTAGAGGATGTTTATATTTTGGGGCACAGTATGGGAGGTTATATCGCCCTTTGCTACGCCTTGGAAAATCCAAAAAAGGTAAATTCGATAATGACTTTGGGGACAAAATTTGACTGGACGGAAGAACAGGCTTTAAAAGAAAGTAAATTATTAAATCCTGATGTTATTATTGAAAAAGTTCCAAAATATGCGGAACAATTGGAAATTCAGCATGGTACGCAATGGAAGCAATTACTTCCTGAAATTGGTAAAATGATGACTTCTTTAGGTAAAAATCAACCATTGAAAGATAAAGTTTTAACTAAAATTGAAACTCCGGTTCAGATCATGATCGGCGATAAAGATAACATGGTGAGTCTGGAGGAAAGTATTGATGTTTACAAAAAGATCCCAAACGCAAAATTGGCCGTACTCCCAGATACAAAACATCCTCTGGACAAAGTACGACCAATATTATTATTTGATCTAATGAAAGATTTCTGGAAACTTACTTAGATTATCTCTGAAGTTTTTCTCCGTAGCTTAAATCTCCTGCATCTCCCAATCCTGGGCTGATATAACCTTTTGATGTTAAGTTTTCATCGATGGCTCCTACCCAAATTTTTGCTTCTGGATAAGCTTTTTCGATGGTTTCAACACCTTGTCTTGATGCAATCGCTGCAACGATATGAAGTTGAGACGGTTTCCCGTGAGTTAATAAATCTTTGATCGCTTCGATTAAAGATGCACCAGTTGCCAACATTGGATCTCCGACGATCAAAGGTCTTCCTTCGATACTCGGACACGTTAAATAATCCTGTTTGATCGAAAAATAATCGTTCGCATCGTGTTTTCTGTAAGCTGCTACAAACCCGCAGTCTGCTCTGTCAAAATAGTTTAAAATTCCTTCAAACAAAGGAACTCCTGCCCTCAGAATCGTTGTAATAACAGGTTGAACGGCAATTTCTTTAACCTTAATTGTATCTAAAGGCGTCTGAATTTCAATTTCTTTTGTTTCCAAACCTTTACTGATCTCAAATGCAGCAATTTCTCCGATGCGCTCCATATTTCTACGGAACCTCATTCGGTCTTGCTGGATATCAACATTACGAAGTTCATTAATCCACGAATTAACTAACGAAAATTGTTCTGACAACACAATTGTACTCATTATTTTGAAAAAGCTTTTATTTAAAAATTATTAAATTTAATATGAATAAAATCCCTCTTAGAATAATCTAAAAGGGATATATTTTTATTTCTGTCTGAAATATACTTCGATTGGAACTCCGGTAAACCCGAATTCTTTTCTCAATTGGTTTTCAGCAAATCTCTTATACGGTTCTTTTACGTACTGCGGTAAGTTACAGAAGAATACAAACTGCGGTGACGGCGTAGGAAGCTGAACGCAATATTTAATTTTGATAAATTTACCTTTATTTGCAGGTGGTGGAGTACGTTCGAAGATAGGAAGCATGATTTCATTTAATTTTGAAGTCTTGATCTTCTTCTTACGGTCTTCATAAACCAACATTGCCATTTCTACAGCTTTCAGAATTCTCTGTTTAGTTAAAGCTGAAACAAAAAGAATTGGAATATCGCTGAACTGACCGATTTTATCTTTAATAGACTGTTCAAAATCACGCACTGTATTCGTATGCTTATCTTCAACAAGATCCCATTTGTTTACAACAATTACAATCCCTTTTCTGTTTTTCTGTGCTAAACCGAAGATGTTCATATCCTGAGACTCCCATCCTAAAGTAGCGTCAACCATGATGATCACAACATCTGAATATTCAATAGAACGGATAGATCTCATTACAGAATAGAATTCTAAATCTTCATTTACCTTAGATTTCCTTCTCATTCCGGCAGTATCTACCAATACAAACTCGTGTCCGAATTTATTGTAAAGTGTCTGAATACTGTCTCTTGTAGTTCCTGCAACATCAGTTACGATATTTCTATCAGCATCCAATAAAGCGTTTGTTAAGGTAGATTTTCCAACATTCGGACGACCCGCAATAGTAATTTTAGGTAGACCTTCGAATGGATCTTTATAATCTGTTGTAGGGAAATCTTTAACAATATCATCTAGAACCTCTCCTGTTCCGGAACCAGTTGCAGACGATAAAGTATAATATTTGTCAATTCCTAATTGGTAGAATTCTGTAGCATCAATTTCTTCTTTAGCTGAATCTACTTTGTTGATAACAATATAAACCGGCTTGTTTGCTCTTCTTAAAAGTTCGTGAATTTCGTAATCCGTATCAGTAAGACCTTCTTCTACATTCATCATAAAAATGATAGACGTAGCTTCATCAATAGCCAACTGAACCTGTTTTGATATTTCCTCCTGGAAAACATCGTCATTGTTCACATCATACCCACCTGTATCGATAACGGTGAAATCTACTCCGTTCCAGTCTGATTTTCCGTAGTGACGGTCTCTTGTAACACCAGCGGTAGAATCTACAATAGCTTCTCTTCTTTCCAGTAAACGGTTGAATAATGTGGATTTTCCTACATTGGGGCGCCCAACGATAGCAACAATATTTGACATAAAAAATGTTTAATAATCCTTCATAATAAAGGACAAGTTATTAATGAGTTACTCCAACTTTTGGAGCTCAATTTTTTGCAAAGATAGCGCTTTATTATTTAGTAATGAAAAACCTCTCGAAATGAGAGGTTTAAATTTATCTTCCGATAACGATCCATCCGATTCCGTCACTTTGAATCTGATATCTTTGTCCACCCGAAATTGAAGTTATGGCGGCATTAGTAACATCATCATAAATACCTGTTCCTGCAACAACAGAAATTGGTTTTGATGAGATGCCATTACTTCCTATTAAAATGTAAATTCTGCCTTTACATGTACTCGCATTGGGAAGAACAATTCCTGTATTTCCTCCATAAATTCTTACGGTATGATGAGTATCATTAAGTGTTAAACTTCCTGAATTTGGCGTATCATAAGGTTCTGACGAAGTCCCTGACTTAATTTTAATCCATTTGTCTAAATCTCCATTAAAATAATAATACCCTGTAGAAGTTACATCTAAAGTCTGCCCACTTGGAGAAGAATCTGCACTTGTAACATACACCAAGGCACCAGTTTGCAAAGAAGTGTACATTTTAGTTTTTAACAAATCTCCGGAAATTCTTGGAGCGATGATTCCATCTAATTTTGCATTGTTTGAAGTATCTCCAACTACATCTAAAGTAGCGTGTGGAGCATCAGTATTAACCCCAACCTGGGCATTAGTACAAGTAAATACGCCTACCAAAAGTAAGGCAGGAAATAATTTTTTAGTCATTTAAGTTTGTTTCTTCTTCAATAAATATATGTTTTATTTTAAAATTTAATTAATTTTAAGTATAAAATTAGCTATAATTCATAAAAAAAGACAGCCAAAACGACTGTCTCTATAATATTATGTTAAGTATGAAATTTAGTTCAGATCAAATCTATCCAAATTCATTATTTTAGTCCATGTTGCAACGAAATCTCTAACAAATTTTTCCTGAGCATCAGAACTTGCATATACTTCAGCCAAGGCTCTCAATTCAGAATTTGAACCGAACACCAAATCTGCTCGGGTAGCCGTCCATTTTGGCTGACCCGTTGAGCGATCAGTTCCCATATATAATTCATTATCTTCCGAAATGGCTTTCCATTGCGTTCTCATATCTAAAAGATTCACAAAGAAATCATTGGTTAAAACTCCGGGACGTTGAGTGAATATTCCATTCTTGGAACCATCAAAATTGGTATCTAAAGCACGCATTCCACCGATCAAAACTGTTAATTCAGGAGCGGTAATCGTTAATAACTGCGCTTTATCAATTAATAATGATTCTGTAGAAACCGTATATTTTTTCTTCAGATAATTTCTGAAACCGTCTGCTGCAGGTTCCAAATATCCCATTGATTCAACATCAGTCTGCTCTTGTGAAGCATCCATACGACCGGGAGCAAAAGGAACCGTAATGTTTTGTCCTGCATCTCTTGCTACTTTTTCAACTGCTGCACTTCCAGCCAAAACAATTAAATCTGCTAGTGAAATCTTTTTATTTCCGACTTGAGCATCATTAAATTCTTTTTGAATATTTTCTAATGTACCCAATACTTTTTGAAGTTGTACAGGATTATTTACTTCCCAATCTTTTTGAGGAGCCAAGCGGATTCTCGCTCCGTTTGCTCCACCACGCTTATCACTTCCTCTGAAAGTTGACGCAGAAGCCCAAGCTGTAGAAACCAATTCAGAAACACTTAATCCTGAATTTAGAATTTTATTTTTCAGAGATTCTACATCAGAATCATTAACTAATTCATGATTCACTTCAGGAATCGGATCTTGCCAGATCAAATCTTCAGCCGGAACATCAGAACCTAAATAACGAACTTTTGGTCCCATGTCTCTGTGCGTCAGTTTAAACCAAGCACGAGAAAAAGCATCTGCAAAAGCATCAGGATTTTCAAAAAAGTTTCTTGATATTTTTTCATACACAGGATCAAATCTTAAAGAAAGATCTGTTGTAAGCATTGTTGCTCTGTGTTTTTTATTAGGATCAAACGCATCAGGAATGATTTTCTCTCCGTCTTTTGCGACCCATTGATGAGCTCCTGCTGGGCTTTTCGTTAATTCCCATTCATTTTCAAATAGATTTTTAAAAAAAAGATTACTCCATTCTGTAGGTTTTTCAGTCCAAGTAACTTCCAATCCGCTTGAAATTGCATCTGTTCCTTTTCCTGATTTGTAAGAACTATTCCAACCAAAACCCTGAGCTTCAATTCCGGCAGCTTCAGGTTCTTTTCCAACGTGGTCAGCCGGTCCTGCACCGTGAGTTTTCCCGAAAGTATGTCCACCTGCGATTAATGCAACTGTTTCTTCATCATTCATCGCCATTCTTCCGAAAGTATCGCGAATATCTTTTGCTGCTAAGATTGGGTCAGGATTTCCGTCCGGTCCTTCAGGATTTACATAAATAAGTCCCATTTGTACCGCAGCCAAAGGCTTTTCAAGGTTTCTTGAATGAATATCTCCGTCAGCATTATCATCTGTCGGAAGAACGCCACGATTTTCAACTACTCCTTCAGATCCATGCGCATAACGCAAATCTCCTCCAAGCCATGTCTTTTCTGTTCCCCAATACACATCCTGATCAGGTTCCCAAACGTCTTCACGACCTCCCGCGAATCCGAATGTTTTGAAACCCATTGATTCAAGAGCAATATTTCCTGTAAGAATTAAAAGGTCTGCCCAAGATATTTTATTACCATATTTTTGTTTGATTGGCCAAAGTAATCTTCTTGCTTTATCCAAACTTACATTATCCGGCCAGCTATTTAAAGGTGCAAAACGTTGTTGTCCGGCACCTGCTCCTCCTCTTCCGTCACCTACACGATACGTTCCTGCACTGTGCCAAGCCATACGAATAAATAATGGTCCATAATGCCCAAAATCTGCAGGCCACCAATCCTGAGAATCTGTCATTAACGCGTGAAGGTCTTTTTTAACACTCTCTAGATCGAGACTTTTAAAAGCTTCAGCATAATCAAAATTTTCTCCCATAGGATTTGACAAAGACGAATGTTGTCTCAGAATATCAACTCTAAGCTGCTCGGGCCACCAATCTTTATTATTGGTTCCTCCACCTGCAACATTTTCCTTTTTCATCGTTCCGTTATGAAATGGACATTTGCTAATGTCGTTTGAATCTTTTTCCATTATAGTCTAATTTTTATGTTGATTTAGTTTAAATATTTTTTTTATAGTAATGCAAACATACAAAGTTGATTAAATAAATACAATCTATCAATAATATATTTACAATAGTTAAAAACTATAATCATTTATTGAATATTGATTCATTCAAAACATATGTATAAAAGATATAATAATGCATTTAAGTTAATAAAAATTCGTTTTAACTTAAATAAAAATCATTAACTAGAGTTCATATTTAGAATAATTCAATTTAGAATTAATTTTCCTTTATTTTCCGTATTCTTTATTGTTAAATTTTTAATAACTTTATCTATTGATAAACATGAATTTCAGTGTATGAAAAAAGTAATTATAGTTCTTCTCGTGGCATTCATTATCATTCAGTTTTTTCCGATTGATAAAACAAACCCACCACCGACACCCGGAATGGATTTTTTAAGAATAAAAAAGACATCTCCTCAAATAGCAAAAATGATAACTACTTCTTGTTACGATTGTCATTCTAACGAATCAAAATATCCTTGGTATTCAGATATTGCTCCATCTTCATGGCTGCTGAAAAATCATATTAATGAAGGAAGAAAGCATTTAAATTTCTCTACCTTTGCTACATACGAGCCTAAAATACAAGTTAATAAACTGGAAGAGTGCATTGAAATGATTGAAAAAGAAGAAATGCCTTTAGATTCATACTATCTTGGTCATCAGGATGCTAAATTAACTACTGAACAAAGACAGCAATTAATTAAATATTTCAAAAAAATAAAAGAAGAAACTGAACGGGCAATGGTATTTTAAAAATAAATCATGGACGAAAATTGGCAAAATAAATATATAGTATTTTTTGACGGAGAATGTGGAGTCTGCAATTTCTGGGTACAATGGATTTTGGAAAGGGATAAAAATGATCAATTTATGTTTGCTTCACTGCAATCAAATTTTGGACAGAGTTTTTTGTCAGAAAGAGGTCTTGAAACTAAAATATTCAACACTATGTATCTTTGGAAACCGAATCAATATTACCTCATAAAATCTAAAGCTGTTTTACAAATCGCATCAATATTAGGTGGAATCTATAAGCTTTCAGGAATTGGAAAAATTTTCCCTGCATCTTTAAGTGATAGTATCTATGATATTATTTCTAAAAATAGAATGAAATTGGCAAACCAAAAATGTTATCTACCTACGCCACATCAAAGAGGAAAGTTTATTGAAGTTTAAAAAAAATCAACTATTCTATTCTGAAAGTTTTAATTATTTTTTTAAACAAGTTAAAAGGGAGCTTATTATTGATTGTAAAATTTAAAAACAAACTTTTATTAAAAATTAGTTGAGATCCTTCGGGGATGACAAAAAGAGTGGGAGAGATAAAGGGTTGGAGAATTGGAGATTGCTTCGTCACTTCGCTCCTCGCAATGACAGGGCAACGCATCTAGCTTCTAGCTTCTAGCTTCTATCAAAAATACTAATCATTTATCAATGATGATTGATGTTTGTTGAGCTTGGTTGGAGTATGGACAAAAAAAAAAGTCTCATCCCTTAGTGTATGGACATAAAAAAACTCCTTCATCTATTGATGAAGGAGTTTTGAATAAAAACTGGCGGCGACCTACTCTCCCGCTTTCGCAGTACCATCGGCGCTGGTGGGCTTAACTTCTGTGTTCGGAATGGGAACAGGTGAGCCCCACCGCTAAAACCACCCTAAAGGCGTTATATAAGGTTGCAGGTTGATGGTTATAGATTGCAGGGAAAACCTGCTTTCTGACAGCTAACATCTGCTACCTGATTTTAATCGATAAAAACACTCACAAAGACAAAACCTTTCTTGCACTTGCAAGTCTCTTGAGATAGGTTTTTAATGTAATATTAATGATTACTCATTTGATGATTATATTTATTCCTTCAATAGGCAATAAATCTACGGGTAATTAGTACTACTCGGCTATGCTGTTACCAACTTTACACCTGTAGCCTATCAACGTCGTCATCTCCAACGACCCTTAAAAGATGTCTCATCTTGAGGCGAGTTTCGCACTTATATGCTTTCAGTGCTTATCTCTTCCAAACGTAGCTACTCAGCGGTGCTCCTGGCGGAACAACTGATACACCAGAGGTTTGTTCAATTCGGTCCTCTCGTACTAGAATCAAGCCCTCTCAAACATCTAACGCCCGCAATAGATAGAGACCGAACTGTCTCACGACGTTCTGAACCCAGCTCGCGTGCCACTTTAATGGGCGAACAGCCCAACCCTTGGGACCTTCTCCAGCCCCAGGATGTGACGAGCCGACATCGAGGTGCCGAACCTCCCCGTCGATGTGAGCTCTTGGGGGAGACTAGCCTGTTATCCCCGGAGTACCTTTTATCCTATGAGCGATGGCCCTTCCATACGGAACCACCGGATCACTATGTCCTGCTTTCGCACCTGATCGACTTGTAGGTCTCACAGTCAAGCACCCTTATGCCATTACACTCTACGCACGGTTACCAAGCGTGCTGAGGGTACCTTTGAAAGCCTCCGTTACTCTTTTGGAGGCGACCACCCCAGTCAAACTACCCACCACGCAATGTCCTTCTAAAAGAAGTTAGGCTCCAAGTAAGTAAAGGGTGGTATTTCAACGTTGACTCCACAAACACTAGCGTGCCTGCTTCAAAGTCTCCCACCTATCCTACACATTACTTACTCAAAGTCAATACGAAGTTATAGTAAAGGTTCACAGGGTCTTTTCGTCCCATTGCGGGTACTCGGCATCTTCACCGAGACTACAATTTCACAGAGCTCATGGTTGAGACAGTGCCCAGATCGTTACACCATTCGTGCAGGTCGGAACTTACCCGACAAGGAATTTCGCTACCTTAGGACCGTTATAGTTACGGCCGCCGTTTACTGGGGCTTCAGTCAAACGCTTCGCATTACTGCTAACGCCCTTCCTTAACCTTCCAGCACCGGGCAGGTGTCAGACCCTATACAGCATCTTTCGATTTAGCAGAGTCCTGTGTTTTTGATAAACAGTCGCCTGGGCCTTTTTACTGCGGCCACCATTGCTGATGGCGTCTCTTCTCCCGAAGTTACGAGACTATTTTGCCTAGTTCCTTAACCATGATTCACTCTAGCACCTTAGGATTCTCTCCTCGACTACCTGTGTCGGTTTTGGTACGGGTTGCTTCACTTCGGCTTTTCTTGGAAGCACTTTCCTTACAGCAACTTCGCCCGAAGGCTAGGTCTTGACTATTCCGTCAGTCTCCAGTAAGTACGGCACTCCGTCCCCTTTTTAGTGTGAGCAAGTATGGGAATATTAACCCATTGTCCATCCACTACCCCTTTCGGGTTCGCGTTAGGTCCCGACTAACCCTCAGCTGATTAGCATGGCTGAGGAAACCTTAGTCTTTCGGTGAGCGGGTTTCTCGCCCGCTTTATCGTTACTTATGCCTACATTTTCTTTTCTGTACGCTCCACAATGGCTCACGCCACTGCTTCTGTGCAAACAGAATGCTCCCCTACCAGATATAACCCAATGGTTATAAATCCATAGCTTCGGTACTCTATTTATGCCCGATTATTATCCATGCCGGACCGCTCGACTAGTGAGCTGTTACGCACTCTTTAAATGAATGGCTGCTTCCAAGCCAACATCCTAGCTGTCAATGCAGTCCAACCGCGTTGCTTCAACTTAATAGAGATTTGGGGACCTTAGCTGTTGGTCTGGGTTCTTTCCCTCTCGGACACGGACCTTAGCACCCGCGCCCTCACTGCCGTGGAACATTTATTAGCATTCGGAGTTTGTCAGGAATTGGTAGGATTTGACTCCCCCGCATCCAATCAGTAGCTCTACCTCTAATAAACTTATACACGACGCTGCACCTAAATGCATTTCGGGGAGTACGAGCTATCTCCCAGTTTGATTGGCCTTTCACCCCTACCCACAGGTCATCCGAAGACTTTTCAACGTCAACCGGTTCGGTCCTCCACTTTGTGTTACCAAAGCTTCAACCTGCCCATGGGTAGATCACAAGGTTTCGCGTCTAATACTACTAACTAAGCGCCCTATTCAGACTCGCTTTCGCTCCGGCTCCGGACCTGAAGTCCTTAACCTCGCTAGTAACATTAACTCGTAGGCTCATTATGCAAAAGGCACGCCGTCACCCAACATGTGGGCTCCGACCGCTTGTAGGCGTACGGTTTCAGGTTCTATTTCACCCTTCTATTCGAAGTGCTTTTCACCTTTCCTTCACAGTACTTGTTCACTATCGGTCTTTCAGGAGTATTTAGCCTTGGAGGATGGTCCCCCCATATTCAGACAGGATTTCACGTGTCCCGCCCTACTCATTTATCATCAAAATATACCTTTCAAATACGGGGCTATCACCCTCTATGGCTGTTCTTTCCAGAACATTCTTTTAAATATATAAAGACTTTTGGGCTAATCCGCGTTCGCTCGCCACTACTTACGGAATCTCTTCGATTTCTTTTCCTCCGGGTACTTAGATGTTTCAGTTCTCCGGGTTTGCTCTCTAAATAAATTTAGAGTGACATGTCTTCAACATGCCGGGTTGCCCCATTCGGACATCTGCGGATCAATTCGTGTGTGCCGATCCCCGCAGCTTTTCGCAGCTTACCGCGTCCTTCTTCGCCTCTGAAAGCCTAGGCATCCGCCATACGCCCTTAACGATTTCTTTCCTATTTTATTAATTACTCAAGCACTCGCAAGTGCTCGGTTTTCTCTTTGTGATATTTTTACCGTTAATGTCAATGATCTTTAATGTCTTTCTGCTTGTCTGATAAATGAATATTTGTTTTGGCTCTATTCATCGTACTTTTAAATCAGACTCACAAAACTGTGGAGAATAAGGGAGTCGAACCCTTGACCTCCTGCGTGCAAGGCAGGCGCTCTAGCCAGCTGAGCTAATTCCCCCTCTAGTCAGATGTTAGATGTTAGTAATTAGATATTAGTAAAAAACTAACTTCTAAGTTCTAATTTCTAACCTCTATTTTAATTAGTAGTCTCGGGCAGGCTCGAACTGCCGACCTCTACATTATCAGTGTAGCGCTCTAACCAGCTGAGCTACGAGACTTCATTATTTAGATATTAGAGGCTAGATTTTAGATGTTAGACTAATTTCTAACGACTAACTTCTAATTTCTAATTCTAAAATCTCTTTCTCCCTGATACTAATTTCTAGTGGGTTTTGTATTTTTTTAATATAAATCAACCGAGTAAAAAACTAAAACGTCCTTTAAGTAAGTACATGGTACACTTAAGTACCTTAATTTTGTTTAACGTCTAAAGACGCTCTAAAATGAGATGTTCCAGCCGCACCTTCCGGTACGGCTACCTTGTTACGACTTAGCCCTAGTTACCTGTTTTACCCTAGGCAGCTCCTGTTACGGTCACCGACTTCAGGTACCCCAGACTTCCATGGCTTGACGGGCGGTGTGTACAAGGCCCGGGAACGTATTCACCGCGCCATGGCTGATGCGCGATTACTAGCGATTCCAGCTTCATAGAGTCGAGTTGCAGACTCCAATCCGAACTGAGACCGGCTTTCGAGATTTGCATCACATCGCTGTGTAGCTGCCCTCTGTACCGGCCATTGTATTACGTGTGTGGCCCAAGGCGTAAGGGCCGTGATGATTTGACGTCATCCCCACCTTCCTCTCTACTTGCGTAGGCAGTCTCACTAGAGTCCTCAACTTAATGCTAGCAACTAGTGACAGGGGTTGCGCTCGTTGCAGGACTTAACCTAACACCTCACGGCACGAGCTGACGACAACCATGCAGCACCTTGAAAATTGTCCGAAGAAAAGTCTATTTCTAAACCTGTCAATTCCCATTTAAGCCTTGGTAAGGTTCCTCGCGTATCATCGAATTAAACCACATAATCCACCGCTTGTGCGGGCCCCCGTCAATTCCTTTGAGTTTCATTCTTGCGAACGTACTCCCCAGGTGGCTAACTTATCACTTTCGCTTAGTCTCTGAATCCGAAAACCCAAAAACGAGTTAGCATCGTTTACGGCGTGGACTACCAGGGTATCTAATCCTGTTCGCTCCCCACGCTTTCGTCCATCAGCGTCAGTTAAGACATGGTAACCTGCCTTCGCAATTGGTGTTCTAAGTAATATCTATGCATTTCACCGCTACACTACTTATTCCAGCTACCTCTACCTTACTCAAGGCTCGCAGTATCAATGGCAGTTTCATAGTTAAGCTATGAGATTTCACCACTGACTTACGAGCCCGCCTACGGACCCTTTAAACCCAATAAATCCGGATAACGCTTGCACCCTCCGTATTACCGCGGCTGCTGGCACGGAGTTAGCCGGTGCTTATTCGTATAGTACCTTCAGCTTTCCACACGTGGAAAGGTTTATCCCTATACAAAAGAAGTTTACAACCCATAGGGCCGTCGTCCTTCACGCGGGATGGCTGGATCAGGCTCTCACCCATTGTCCAATATTCCTCACTGCTGCCTCCCGTAGGAGTCTGGTCCGTGTCTCAGTACCAGTGTGGGGGATCACCCTCTCAGGCCCCCTAAAGATCATTGACTTGGTGAGCCGTTACCTCACCAACTATCTAATCTTGCGCGTGCCCATCTCTATCCACCGGAGTTTTCAATATTAAATGATGCCATTCAATATATTATGGGGTATTAATCTTCCTTTCGAAAGGCTATCCCCCAGATAAAGGCAGGTTGCACACGTGTTCCGCACCCGTACGCCGCTCTCAAGATCCCGAAAGATCTCTACCGCTCGGCTTGCATGTGTTAGGCCTCCCGCTAGCGTTCATCCTGAGCCAGGATCAAACTCTCCATTGTATGTTTGTCTGACTCACTCAAAGTTATTAACGTTCTAGTCTTTTCCTTACTTGGTTGTTATATCTATTTTTCAATGATCTTCTTGTATCTTCCGCTTTTTACCATACCTAATTTTCTGTCGTTTTCAGTATAGATTTGCGTGTGCAAAAGTAATTATTTATTTCTAATTGACCAAGATATTTTTGATTTAATTTAAAGTTTTTTAATTCACCCTAATCTCATCTTTCAACATCCCAATCTTCTACTCCTCTGCTCCCGTTTTACCGGACTGCAAAGATACAAATCTTTTTAAACCTTACAACTTTTATTTACTAAAAATTTAAAGTTTATTTCTAATCCGTTTCGTAGTATTCATACTCTATTACCTACTTCTGCGCTACTTCCAACATATCGTTTTCAGTGGGGCAAAAGTACTCCAATCTTACCCACCGTTCCAAATATATTTAACATAATGTTCATACAAAACTCGTATTGTGGAAAAGTTTTGATTATAAGCTATTGATATAGTTTTATTTATAGAGTAAGCCGTAGTTATCCACACTATTCGATTGTCTTTTTGAGAAGTGTCAGAATAGGTGTTTTCAACGGTTGAAAGCACTTTGAAGAGGATTTCTTGGATTATTAAATATACTATATAAGGTATACTCTAATAAACCGTATCGGTTTTGAAAACCCGGCAGGTTGGAAGTCGTTGTGATTATAGTTGTTTTGGATGTGGATGAGAGATAAATAATGGGCTGTCCTTTTGCCTTGAAGCAAACGGACCAAAAATTCAAGACTGGAAGCTGCAAGCTAAAAATGAATCCTGTTCTCTAAAAATTCTAAAACTTGCGCGAATTCAAGATTGGTTATTCGACTCAAGATTGGTCTCGCGCTTCAAACAGTAGAATTTTTTTAACGTTCTCAGAATTCATTTTCTTAACGCTGCAAATTCCTAGGTCGGGTTTGCAGTCATGGAAAGGACTAGCGATCGATTGATATTACCTCTAGGTAATTTCTACTACGAGAAAAAGCGATAAAAACACACACTACCCTAGCCCGGATTGAAGCGGCATCCTTTTGTGTGGCGGCCGCAGCGAAGCGCAGGACATCACTCAAAAGATACAGCGGAAAGGCGGATAAAGCTCCTGAAGATTTTTAAGTTACAGAGTGAATGGGTGGGAGAGCATTTTTTTTTTGAGATTGCTTTGTCACTTCGTTCCTCGCAATGACGGTTTGGGAAATAAAAAAAGCCAGAGTTTAATGACTCTGCTATACCTTATATATATGGTACTGAAAAATTCAAATGATCTCTAATAATCCCACAGATTATTTCTCATTAAAGTTTCTATAATCTGTGGAAAATATTTTAGTGAATGTTTATTGATTCAATGACCAAACAGAATAGCTGTTCGGGGCACATTGAATTTTCACCCATTTATCGCTTTGTGTCGTCGGATACCAAGTTGAGCTTCCTGTGAAGTCTTTAATTTGCTGACTTGCCCAATTGGTTTGGATCCATCTTTCCTGCCAGCTTGAGGAATTGTTGATGTAAACCACCAATCCCGGATTTCCGTTGTAACCGTTACGTCTGGCAATATATTCATCGTTATCTGTGTATAGAATTGATGTATTTCCGGTTGCTTTGTTGTTGTGGATCCAGATTAGGTTATTTAATCTTTCTTTATTCAGCCACTCTTCATAGTCTCTGTAGAAAATCGTTGGGTATCCTTCATGAGTCAGAATATAAGCATAAGCCAACATTTTATTATTGATAATATCCGTATCGTGGTTTGAAACAAAGGTTACCGCCTTGTAAGGATTTCTTTTCCACATCATGTCGTCGTTTAATGCATTAAGATTTCCGTTATCGAAGGCTTCATCCATTTTATAATAGGCTGCAAAGTCGAAAACAGAACTGTTGGCATTATTTGCCCACCATTCCAGAGTATTCACATTAGAATCCCATAATTCTCCAACAGAAAATCCGCCAACATTAGCATTCCAAGTATTGACAACCCATGGTCCGAAACCTTTAACATAATCGAATCTCCATCCATCAAATTTCATTACGTTTTTGTAATATTTTGCAACAGAATCATCTCTTCCCCAAAGCCAGTCCTGAACGTAAGGATTTGCATGACAAAGGTCCGGGAAGCCGCCAAATGCTCCTTCATCATTATTTCCATAAGAATTTTTGTAGAAATCATTGTAGCTTCTAGGAAATTTCCCTGATGCGACTTCTGAAAAATCTGTCCATGTGTTTGTTCCCGTAAAAGGATTTGCCTGAGACTGGCCACCGCTATTATGATTAATCACAATATCTGCATAAACCTGCATATTTTCGGTATGCGCTTTTGTAATTAATCCTTCCAGTTCTGTTCTTGATCCGAAACGGGTTTCTACGCTCCCATTTTGGTTGTAGTTGCCAAAATCATAATAATCTGTTGGATCATATCCCATTGAGTAGGCTCCATTTTGAGCTTTTGAAGCCGGCGGAAGCCAGATAGCACCAATTCCGGCATTTGACCAATCGGTTACTTTCCCTTTTACGGTATTCCACCAATTTCCGCCATCCGGAACATCCCAATAAAATCCCTGCATTAAAACTCCACCACCCGGTCCCGAAACAAATTTTCCATTTACTGGACTACTTCCGGTACTAAAAGACCGTCCATCGTGAGTGGTAACATTTACCGTTTTGTTGTGGACCTCTAATTGCTCAGGACTTTTATCAACAATCTCGTCATTATTCTGACAAGAAATAACAAAGCCTAAAGCTAAAAAAGAAAGTAAGAAATGTGTTTTTTTCATATACAATGTTTTAATTATTAAACTAATAACTAAATTACACTTTTATTGAAATAAATTCTTATTCAGGTGAAATAATTTTTGTATTGAATAATAAACTCCATTAATACATTATTTGGATCTTCATTAAAAAATCATAAACTTTGAAGATTTTCGGTACAATTTTTCCATTAATCCATATATTTGCATACTATGGAATACAATACCCAAAAAACCCAGCTTCATATGCCCGAATACGGCAGAATAATACAACAGTTGGTTGAGCGTTGCAAAGAGCTTTCTGACAGGGATGAAAGAAGCGAAATGGCGATGGCGATCATCGATTTTATGGGTCAAAGAAACCCACAACTTCGTGATGAAGAAAATTATAAACATAAACTTTGGGATCATCTTTTTATTTTAGCTAATTATGATCTGGATGTAGATTCACCATATCCGTTTCCTACAAGAGAGCAATTGGCAGAGAAACCAAAAACAATGGAATACCCTAAATTACAGGGAGATTTTAAATTTTACGGAAAAAGTATTCTTCAATTAATAGAAAAAGCAATAGAACTAGAACCTGGCGACGAAAAAGAAGCTTTGAAGGAGGTAATTGCCAATAATATGAAGAAATCTTATAATGTTTATAATAAAGAGCATGTTACTGATGATGTGATTTTCCGTCATCTGAAAGAACTTTCGGATAACAGGTTGGATCTTACCAATATAGAATCTCTTGAAAAGAGCAAGATCTACTATACTACCAACAACAACCGAAACAACAATAACAGAAGCAATAGTAATAACAACCGAAACCAAAACCAGCCTAATAAAAGAAGGCACAACAATAATAACAACAACAGAAGCAACACTAACAACAATAACAGAAAGTAAATGAGTGGAACATTTCAAATAAGAGGAGGAAAAAGACTGCAAGGTGAAATTACTCCACAGGGAGCTAAGAATGAAGCTCTTCAAATTTTGTGTGCAGTTTTATTAACTGATGAAGAGGTAAGAATTAAAAACATTCCGGATATCCATGACGTTAACAGACTGATTGAAATTCTTGGAGATTTTGGTGTAAAAGTAACCAAAAACGGACATGGTGATTACACTTTCAAGGCTGATAAAGTAAACTTCGATTATATAAAATCCAACGAATTCAAAAAAGACGGAGCAAAACTTCGTGGTTCTATCATGCTAATGGGGCCAATGTTGGCAAGATATGGTGAAGCTTATATGCCGACTCCTGGTGGTGATAAAATCGGAAGAAGAAGATTAGACACTCACTTTCAAGGACTTGTAGAACTTGGTGCAGAATTCCATTATGATGAAGAGGAATTCTTTTATTCATTAAAAGCTAAAGAACTTAACGGTAAATTTATTTTACTGGAAGAAGCTTCTGTAACAGGAACTGCCAATATCGTAATGGCTGCAGCTTTGGCAAAAGGTAAAACAAGAATTTATAACGCTGCTTGCGAGCCTTATCTTCAGCAACTTTGTAAAATGCTGAACAGAATGGGTGCCAATATTTCAGGGATCGGTTCTAATTTAGTAACAATTGAAGGGGTAAGCCACCTTCACGGAACTGAACATACAATGCTTCCAGACATGGTTGAGATCGGATCTTGGATTGGTCTTGCTGCCATGACAAAATCTGAAATCACCATTAAAAATGTAAACTGGAACCAACTTGGCGTTATTCCAAACACATTCAGAAAATTAGGTATTGAGCTTGAACAAAGCAATGATGATATTTACATTCCTGCTCAGGAAAATTATAAGATCCAAAAATTTATTGATGGATCTATTTTAACGATTTCTGATGCGCCTTGGCCGGGATTCACTCCGGATTTGTTGTCTATTATTTTAGTGGTGGCAACTCAGGCAAAAGGAAGTCTTTTGGTTCATCAAAAAATGTTTGAATCAAGATTATTCTTCGTTGATAAATTGATTGATATGGGAGCTCAAATTATTTTGTGTGATCCGCACAGAGCAACCGTGATTGGCCTTAATCAGGAAGCTCCATTAAGAGGAACAACAATGGTTTCTCCAGATATCAGAGCCGGAAACGCCCTTCTTATTGCAGCACTTTCTGCGGAAGGAAAATCAATTATCCACAATATTGAGCAAATCGACAGAGGTTACGAAAATATTGACGGAAGATTGAAAGCGATTGGAGCTGATATTGAGAGAATTTAAGATAAGAAATTAGAGGTTAGAATTTAGATATTAGTTTTTAGCCTGTATTATAAAGTAAAAGCGTTCAAAATTTTGAACGCTTTTTATTTTTTTGAGAAGTTCGGATTACCAGCCCCCGCCTCCACCGCCTCCGCCACCTCCGCCGGAGAATCCGCCGCCACCGGAACCGCTGCTTGAGCTTGATGGTTGTGTAGATGCAGATCTTATAGAATTGGTAAGGCTCGAGTTGAGTGTATTTCCAAAACTCAGATGATTAATGGAACTTCCAATATACCATGCATGGACATATTCTGTTCCGCTTGCCATATTTTTAACCATCGTTTCAAATTTCTTCCCCCAAATATCATCCACTCCCAAAACCATTGCAAAAGGCAATAACGTTTCAAAAACCTGTGGAGTCATCTGTGGAGGATTGTGAAATTTCAACTGTTCGTTTTCGGCAGCCCCCATGTACATTTTAAAACCTTCAATCAGAGATTTTTTTCTCAATTTTTCATCTGACGGTCTTTTAATTAAATATTGATAGATCACCAAAGAAGTAAATCCTAAAATAATGAAGAAGTAACACACTCCAAAATTAATAAGCTCACTTCCATTATTTCCTGCTTCAATAAATCCAAAAATACCGATGACCGCAATAATGGGAGCGGGAATTAAAAATTTCCACGAAACTCTGTTCGTTAAAAATGATGCTACAAAAAATACAACTAAAGAAATAACGTATACAGCAATTCCACCAATTATTTTTTCTACTTCAGGATCTATTTTAAAACTAATAATTAAGCCTAAAACATATACCACCGTCATGATTAAAATAGGTACAATAACTTTTGAAAAATTGTTTCCTTCATTTAAAAATTTATCATGCTGAAATGCCAATGTTCCTTTGAAACTATTGACTACATTTTCAATTTTTGAATTATATTTTCCATCAAACTTCAAGGTATCATTTCCTGTAAAAAGAGTGTTCATCAAATTGATCTCTTCCTTAGGTAAAGACTGATCGGGTTCTTTTAATTTATTTAAAGTAAATGTCTTTGTATTGAAAAGTCCTAAAATTCCGGAATCTTCACCTTCAATTATCTTTAAATATCCTTTTACAGCAAGGTTGACGATTGAAGCAGTTAGAAATTTATTTTTAAAACTTTCATCCTGCAAATATCCTAACGAAGCCGGCGAAAGATCTTCCGGAACGTTAAATTGTGGATAAACTGTTGGTTTATCAGGATCAACACCATATTTCCTCCATGTTGAATAGTAATAGAAGATCAAACCTAGAAATATGATCATTCCACCTATTAAAATACCAAATTTTTCTAGAAAAGTTGGCGGTGGCGGCGGAATCATAATTCCTTTTTGAAATCCTGCGGCAATGGTTAATCCCTCATTCGGAGCTAAATTCGTTGCAGACCACTCCATCGAATTATCTGATAAAATTGTAGAAGTACAGTTTTGAGAATCATTTCCGTAAGAGCCCGTATAACATGAATTTTGAAGAATTTTTGCGCCTTCAGGAAGCGTAATCTTTGCGGAAATGGTGTCAATTGCAAAATCCCAAACCGTTCCGTTGACATTCCAATATACCTCATCATATTTATCAAAAAATCCGATCTGATTTTCTGTTTTATATTGTATTTCATATTTATAGTCACCAGGACTTAGAATTACATCCTTATTTCCGACATATATTTTCAGATAACCGTCTTCAGTTTCTGTATGATAATCTTCCTCTACTCCATCTTTTTTTACGGAGATAATGTCATACTTTACTTTCTGAGTTTTGTTATTTAAGTTTCTCGACAAAGGAAGTGCGCGATAAATTCCTCTTTTAATATTGATTCCCAGACTGTGGACGTTGATGTTTTCTGTAATATTCAGGGCAGATTTTTTATCAACATTAATATCAGAATGGAAAGAGGTAATTCGTTCAACTTCAGCTTTACGATCTTCTATACTGTCATTTTCCTGCGAAAAAGCCAATGTAAAAAACAGTAAATAAAAAAGTAATAAAAATCTTTTCATTCTTTAAAACTTTACTGTTGGAACTTCTCTTTCTGCAATATTATCCAATTCGAAGAATGGCGATTTCTCGAACTTATACATATTAGCGATAATATTACTAGGAAAAGATTCTACCAATGTATTGTTATCACGAACGGTTCCGTTGTAATATCTTCTTGATTTTTCGATATCGTTTTCTATGGAAGTTAATTCAGATTGTAATTGTTGGAAATTAGTATTTGCTTTCAAATCCGGATATTGCTCTGCAACAGCGAATAAATTCATCATTGCCTGATTCAGGTTTTTCTCTGCAGCTTCCTTAGATTCTACAGAATTGGCACCTACAGCCTGAGCTCTTGCTCTCGTCACACTGTCCAATGTTTCGCGTTCGTGGGTTGCATAACCTTTTACTGTTTCTACCAAATTGGGGATAAGATCGTGACGTTTTTTAAGCATTACATCAATACTGCTCCACGCTTCCTGAACCAGATTTTTCAGTTTTACCAAACGGTTATAAATAGAAACTCCGTACAGAAGGAATATTACAACTAAGGCTATTACAATAATTAGAGTGATCATAGATTTTAATTTTAATTAAGCTTAAAAATACCCTTTTTTTAATTATGATTTAAAATAAAAAAAGCGCTCAGTAAACTGAACACTTTCGTAATTAAAACTATATGAACCTCCCCTAAAAATACTTCCTGCAGAGATATTCTACCGTTGTATTTAAAAGTTTATTTTTATTCAGAAAGAATTCAAGTTCCTGATACTCTTCTGAAGTTACGTTAATATATAATTGTACCGAACCAAAACTACGCCCATTGACGTACTCCACGTTAGCTGATAACACTCTGTGGCAAATTCCGAACTGATTATAAATGGTATTCATCAAATGTTCAAATTTCATTTTCCCATTCAATTCTATTTCCAGTATCAATTCTTTTTTAGCCAGGCTAATTCTATTGTGTAAAACCTGCACACTCGGATTTGGTGTAATCATAACTAAACATTTTTTTTTGGTTAGAGTTGTCTTGACTTAATTCATTTCATTTGTTTAAATCTTTGACAAAAATATAAAAAAATATTAGTCCACCAAATTAGTAGACTAATATTTTTTAATTTTAACTCTTTTCTTTAGTAAGTTTTTTAAGTTTCAGCTAAAGCCTTTGGAATTTGGGCAAAAATAAAACGGGCTAAAGCCCCGTTTCTATTATATATACTGTTATAAATATCTGATTATTTAAGAAGATTTATTTTCAAATTAATTCCGAATTATTTTAATTCCTTTATCCTTTCCAATTTATCTGATGCGGCTAGTCCGTTTGGATTACAGCCTAATTCTCCTTCCGGAACTTTAAGATTTTTCTTTTGATAAAATTGCTCCCAAAATTCGTTCGTTTTACCCGTTTTAGGATCAATGAAAGTCATAGGTTCCAATTTAAAAATATGGTCTTTTCGAAAAGCTCTTTCAATAAAATCTGAACAGTAGTAAGCGTTTTCATCCAAAATATAACTGAAATTGTAAGGTTTCCCCAACATAGATTCAGCTTTTTGTATCGCTGTAGGAATTGTATTCTGATATTCGGTTTTTAAACGATACAAAACGACTCTTTGCCCGTCATTCGTTTGATCTTTAAGAAAATCTTTCAAATTTTGCTTCTGAGAACCACCTTTTGGAGTTGCATGGAGAACAAAAAATTGATTTCCATCTTTTTCTAAAATTCCGATATGATCAAAAGATGCAGTTTTCTGTTTTTGAGTTACATTATTAATAGCTCCTGATAATCCTGTTTCTTTTGCGGTAACAAAAAGAAGGTCACCATTTTTTAAATCTGAAAGTGCAGAATTTTTACATCCTGACATCAATATTAAAACAAAAACGGTAAAAATTTTCAGTAAAAAATTATTTTTTAAAATTTGCTTCATAAGTATTAATCCAATCTTCAACAGTCATTTTTTTGCTCACCTCAGCTAATAATTCTAACGGAATATCATCCATTTTTTTGAAACGGACACAAGATTTTCCCATATCGAGTTTTCTTTTAGAATATTTTGGAAATTCGGCTACAAACCAATCCAACAGTTCTGGTTTTGCATACATTCCCATATGATAAAACGCAATGAAATTCTTTTGAGAAGCCAGCCCCATAAACGGAAGCGACGAACCCGGCGTACAATGATAGCCAGCAGGGTAAGTTTCCAATGGGACATCCCAGCCAACCATTCCGTAACTTACTCCTTTCTGGAAACCTTCGGGTAAATTATCGGTAATTGTATCAAATATTTTTTTGAAAATGTCCTGTCTTTCTTCGGGAATTTTCGAGATATAATCTTCTACAGAATCTGCTTTAATTTGCATTTTAATTCGGTTTTAATAATTCTCAAAATAACAAAATTTATATGAACCTTCTCTTACAATTTTAATTAAATAAAAAAAGACAGCTATATATCAAATATAACTGCCTTCCCTGTTTATTTAAGTCTAAAAATTCTTATTGTTTAATAACTTTCGTAATTGATTTGGAACCGTCTTTGAAAGTAATTGATAACAAATACAAGCCTGAATTCAGTGTACTTAAATTAAGCTCTTTTCCAGGATTATCAATAAGTTTCACTACTCTTCCTGAAACATCATTAACTGTTACAGATTTCACATCTTTCAAATCAGAAATATACAATACATCTCTGAAAGGATTAGGATATACAGAAAGTGATTTCTTAGTAGCAACCTCAGAAGTTCCTAAAGTATTAGCCTCCCAATAGATATCATCCCAATAATAAGATTTTCCATCGTTAATACCTTTTATAGCTAATCTTGCATTGGCAGGAATTGAAGCAGGAACTGTCACTGTATATTCAGAATTGGCAGCTGTGTAAGTTGTATTAGTGATAGATAATGCTTCAAGTAATACAAAACTACTCGCATCTGCAGTATTGGTAACATATCCTACATTAAGAGTACCGCCAGCAGTACTTGTAACTCTTGCTTTAAATCTTAGTTTATGAGTTCCTGCATTGATATTGGTAAATATCGGCAGAACAACTGTTGTAGGAGTAGAACTTGTACTTGTGTATTGATAAATATTTCTTGTTCCGGAAGCAGGTGTAGTTGATGTAATCGTCTGGCTACCAGTTCCTGCTAATCTTACCCAACAATCAGGTACAAGATCACCTGTTCCGTAAGAATCAAAATTCTCAGAAAGCATTGTCATTGGTCCACATAATGTTTTAAATGTAACCGGATAAGACCAGATACTTACATCTGATGTACTACAAACTGAACGTACCCAAACATAATAAGTTGTATTTGGAGTAAGATTAGCAATATTTATTGTAGTAAGACTCGTAGTTCCTGAAGGTGGCGTTGTAGCTAAAGGAGCAGTATTGGTTGTAGAAACAAAATACTCATATCCATTTGCAGGAGCCGGAGAAGCCGTCGTCCATGTTACATCAGCAGACACCGTTGTCATATTAGAAGCAACAACTGCAGTTGGCGTAATACAAGAAGGTATTGCCTCCCAATATACATCATCCCAATAGTAAGATTTTCCGTCATTTTTATTCATGATCGCCAATCTTGCATTTGCAGGAACAGAAGCGGGTACTATTACCTTATATTCTGCATTTGGGTCTGTATATACAGTATTATTAATAACTAATGTTTGGATAGACGTGAAAGTTGCTGAACTTGTAGCATCTGTTACATATCCAACATCTAAAGTTCCTGGTGAAGTAGTTACTCTGGCTTTAAATCTCAACCAGTGGGTTCCTGCGTTAACATTACTAAACTGAGGTAACACAACATACGTAGAATTTTGCGACGTTGTACTATACTGATAAATATTTCTTGTTCCGGAAGCCGGTGAAGTCGTTGTAATCGTTTGAGTTCCCGAAGTATTAATAATTCTTGCCCAACAGTCAGGAACAATACTTCCTGTACTATAAGAATCAAAGTTTTCAAACATAGAAGTCATTGGACCGCACAACGTTTTGAATGTTCCTGAGAATGACCATACACTCTGACCTGTTGAATTATTACATTTTGTTCTTACCCAATAATAATAAACTGTATTTGCAGACAAGCTTCCTATTGTTGTACTTGTGCCCGGAATACTAGTAAGAGTCGGAGCTGTACTACTTGTCGGAGCTGTATTTGAAGTACTGTAGTAAATTTCATATCCCGAAGCTTGTGTAGTAGCCGGTACCGTCCATGAAACCTGAGCTGAATTTGCTGTTAAAGTTCCTACAGGCTGCAAAACGGGCGCCGCGCAATCTGAGAAAGCATCAGCAGAGAAAGCAAAAACATTTGTATATCCCTGTGCTGTAGAAGTTTTAGTTACCGTTACACTTTGTATTGGTTTTGTTTGATTAGCTCCATCTATTGCTAATGCATTCTGATACAATCTTGGATTTGTTGCGTTTGCTTCTAAAACGTCTGTGTTTCTGTTAATTCTTCCAATTCCCTGAATGGCAAAATTTGTACCCCCATACCAGTCAGATACACTTACATTGGTAAAAGTTTGAGTAGAATTATCCGTAAAAGTTACAACTACATTCGCTGTAGATGCCCCACTTCCACTTGTTGAAAGCATGTACAAAGTAACCGCTGCCTTTGGCGTAGAAAACACTAAAGTTCCGGTATCATTCGTATTTGCAAGTCTTAAAGAATTGTTACCACTTAGATCGCCAAGTTTATAGCTTAATCCCGGAGTACCTGCAACCACAGAATTGATAATCCCGTCTGAAGGTATACCATAAGTAAGAGCAGTACTGGAAGATGTAAGCTGGTAATCTCTCGCTACAAAAGCAAAAGAAACGCCGTCAACATCAGTAGTGGTAGAAATCGAAGAAGAGCCTACTCCATTAGCAATTACATCAGCATTATAGCCGGATTGTATAGGCATTGTTTGAAAATTTTGCGCCGTCATAGAGGATGCCGACAAAAGAGCAATAGCATTTAAAGCTCCAAAAAATAGTTTTATTTTCATATTACTTAAAATTATCGCTGTAAATTTAATAAAAAAACAATATAAAACACTTATTAACATATTTATTTTAAAATAATAACATTAAACAACACATTAACCTCATTATAATTAAATTTAAAAAAATGAATAATTAAAACTAAAAAATTAATTAATATAATTATTTAATCAAAATAAAAACAAATCATTATCGATTCAAAAATTCTATTTATATGCATTTATTCATTATTTTATTATTGAAGAATTAAATGTTATTTTTGTCATACAAATTTTTTGAACAATGCCGAATATTTCAAACAGAGCACAACACATGCCGCCATCGCCAGTAAGAAAACTGGTTCCTTTTGCCCTTAAAGCAAAACAGAAAGGAGTAAAAGTATATCACCTTAATATCGGACAGCCTGATATTGAAACTCCGGAAACGGCTTTAAATGCTTTAAAAAACATTGATTTAAAAGTATTAGAATACGCTCTTTCTGAAGGAAATATAGAATACAGAAAGGCGCTTACAGAATATTATCATTCATTAGATTTCACAGATCTTACACCCGATAACTTCATCGTAACCAATGGAGGTTCTGAAGCTTTAAACTTTGCCATCTCAACATTATGTGATGACGGTGATGAAGTAATCATCCCGGAACCATATTACGCTAATTATAACGGATTTACAAGCACTTTCAATGTAAATGTTGTTGCCGTGCCTTCAACTATTGAAACAGGATTTGCACTTCCTCCGATTGAAGAATTTGAGAAAAAAATCACAGACAAAACAAGAGCGATTGTTATCTGTAACCCTGGAAATCCTACAGGTTATCTTTACACACGTGAAGAACTTCAAAAATTAGCAGAAATTGCTTTAAAATATGATATCGTTGTAATCTCAGACGAGGTTTACAGAGAATATGTGTATGACGGAAAACAACAGATTTCAATGCTTGCTTTCCCGGAATTAAGCGAAAACTGCATCATCATTGACTCTGAATCTAAGCGTTACTCAATGTGCGGCGTAAGAATCGGATGTCTGCTTACGCGTTCTAAAAAAATTCATGATGCAGCAATGCTTTTTGCTCAGGCAAGATTGAGCCCCGTTTTATTGGGACAAATTGCAGCAACAGCGGCTCACCAGAATGACGGAGCCTACATAAGAGCAGTAAGAGAAGAATATACTCACAGAAGAAACGTTTTGGTTGATCAATTAAATGCTATTCCCGGAGTGATCTGTCCGAAACCAAAAGGGGCATTTTACTGTGTAGCCGAGCTTCCTGTAGACGATACAGAAAAATTTGCTCAATGGCTATTGGAGAAATATTCTCTTAATAATGAAACGATCATGGTTGCACCTGCAGGAGGATTCTACAGCAATCCGGAATTAGGTAAAAAACAAGTAAGAATTGCATACGTTTTAAAAGAACAGGACTTAATCAGAAGTGCCGAAATTTTAAAAGATGCTCTTGAAAAATATAAATTAGAGTTTCACCTTTAATATTTAATAAAGATGTCAGCAATAAAGATCAATAATTTGAAGATGTTATTTTCAACATTTTTATTGCTGATATTTTTTTCTTGTCAGAAAGAAACCCAACCAAAAGCTGATAAAAATAGGAATGAGATCACATTCATTGGCTTTTCAACAGTTGGCGGAAAGTTAGGAAGTTATAAGATTATTAAACTAACAAAAGATTCCATCAATCTGACGCAGGGAGCGACTTCTTCAAAAATCCATAAAAAATGGAATTCTGCCATTGACCAGCAAACCTGGAAAAAATTAACCTCATCTATTGATATCAAAACGCTGGACAAGATCAAAAGTTCAGAAAGTTTACAGGCTCAGGACGGAATGGATGAAACTTTTCAGATCAAAACATCAAAAAGTTCTCATGTATTCGTCAATTCATATAATGATACGATTCATTATCATCAGCTTCAAAAATTCAAAGATCAATTAGAAAAAATTCTTCCCAAAGAATACAAATAATGCCATGCACGAAAATTTTTCTCTAAAACCTTACAATACTTTCGGTGTAGAAGCCAAAGCAAAATATTTTATTGAAGTACATTCAATTGAAGAATTAAAAGATGCTTTAAAGTTCTCAAAATCTCAAAACCTCCCGCTCCTTTTTCTTGGAGGCGGAAGTAATATTTTGTTTACAAAAGATTTTGATGGATTGGCTATAAAACTTAGTTTAAAAGGAATTAACGAAGACTTTGTTAATATATATGAAGTCTGGGTAACCGCAAAATCAGGTGAAAACTGGCATGAATTCGTCCTATTTTGTTTGAATAAAAACCTTGGCGGACTTGAAAATTTATCTTTAATTCCGGGAAATGTAGGAACTTCACCGATGCAGAATATCGGAGCGTACGGAACTGAGATCAAGGATATTTTTGTAGACTGTAAAGTTTTAAACCTAGAAACATTAGAAATTGAAACTTTTGATATTGAAAAATGTAGATTCGGTTACAGAGATTCTATTTTTAAGCAGGAAGGAAAAGGGAAATATGTGATTCTGGAAGTTACTTTTAGACTATCGAAAAAAAATCACAGAATCAAAACTGAATATGGAGCCATTCAATCTGAATTAAAGAATTTAGGCATTGAAAATCCAACAATCCAAGATGTTTCCAAAGCGGTAATCAATATCAGACAAAGCAAACTTCCCGATCCAAAAGTTATAGGAAACGCAGGAAGTTTCTTTAAAAATCCGACCATTCCTTTAGCTCAATTTGAAGAATTGAAACAAAAATTTGAAAATATTCAAGGTTATCCGAACGGAGAATTTGTAAAAGTTCCTGCTGGCTGGCTGATCGAACAATGCGGTTGGAAAGGAAAGCAGATCGGAAACGTTGCTTCTCATCAAATGCAGTCTTTGGTTATCATCAATGCAACGGGAAATGCAACAGGCCAGGAAATTTTTGATTTTTCAACTGAAATTATCAATTCGGTTAAAGAAAAATTTGGTATAGAACTGGAGAGAGAGGTGAATATTATATAACTTTATCTTAAGATTTTATAAAAAATATTCAGATAGTTTTTCTGATTTTTATCATTTATTTTAATTTATTCTAAATAAATATATAGCAACGTATTTATAATAAATATATTTGCATTCGCTTTTTTTTTAGAATAAATAAAAATAGGATGATGAGATTTTTATCTTTTGTTTTCTTCTTCATTTTCAGTACGCATTTCATATATGCTCAGGAAGGAAGATCACAATTGAACATTACGGTTTACACCGAAAATAATAAAGAATTAGAAGGTGCATCTATTGCGGTTGACCAATCTTCTGTAACCACAGATAATAATGGAAATGCTAATATTTCTTTGTTAAATGGTAAATATCGCGTTAAAATCATCCATCCTAATTTTCAGGAGAAAGAACTGAACATTACGCTTGCTTCTCAACAAAATTTGACCATAAATCTTCAACCAATCGATAAATTGGAAGAAGTTATTGTCTTTTCTAAAGAAGGAAAAGGCTTAACCACAAAATCCGTCATCGACAGAAAAGCGATGGAGCATTTACAACCTTCAAGTTTTTCAGATTTGATGGAATTACTTCCGGGAGGGTTGGCTAAAGCTCCGAATTTAAGTAGTGTAAACAGGCCCATTCTTCGTGAAAACCCTGGTGATTACAGTGGAAATCAATACAAAACATCTTCGTTGGGTGTACAGTTTATGATTGATGACAATATCATTAACTCAAATGCTGACCTGCAGATTTCTGTAGATAACAGGCAGTTTTCGGAATCTGTAAAAGGTAGGGAAACAGCATATTCCGGAATTGACATGAGAACAATTTCTACCAATGATATTGAAAAAGTAGAAATCATCCGTGGAATCCCTTCTGCTTCGTACGGAGATTTAACTTCAGGTTTGATTAAAATTGAACGTAAAATCGGTCAATCACCACTTCAGGCAAGATTTAAGGCTGACGGTTTCAGCAAACAATATTATGTTGGAAAAGGTTTTAAAATAAATGATAAATGGCAGTTGAGCGCCAGTGCGGATTTCTTGGATTCAAAAGCAACTCCAACTGATGATTTTGAAAACTATCAAAGAATTACAGCTTCTCTTCGTTCAAAGAAAATCTCAACACTTTGGTCAAGACCTTTAGAATGGAGATCAAACATCGATTTTTCTGCAAACATTGATAAGAAAAAAGTAGATCCTGATAATGGAACAACAGATATAGACAGATATGAATCTAATAATAAAAAGATCAGTTTTACCAATAATTTTATTTATAATTTAGATAAAAGCTCATTCTTTAATAAAGTAACTTTAAATACCGCTATCCGTGCAGGGTTTGAAAAAATTGAACAAAGAAAACTCGTACAGTTATCAGGCCCGCGTTCTTTTTCTTTAGCCTACGATCAAGGTGAAAATGTAGGTTTCTTTCCCGTTTTACGTTACGTTACAGATTTTTCAACAGAAGGAAAACCTCTGGACATAAATGCTCTTTTCAAAATAAATGGTACAAGAAAAACAGCAGGAATCACACATGACTATGAAGCGGGTCTGGATTGGAGATATTCTAAAAATAATGGCAATGGTATAGTTTATGACATGAGAACACCGCCTTCGGCAGAATTCGGAATACAAAGACCAAGAGCTTTTAATGATATTCCGGCTTCGAACCTGTTGGCTGCTTTCCTGGGAGATCAAATGAGCTATGCGATCGATCAGCATAAATTCACTTTATATGCAGGTTTGAGGGTTTCTAAAAATTTAGGTATTGATAATTCTTACGCCATCAGCAAAAAAATTTTTACAGAACCAAGATTGAATCTGCAATACAGCTTACCTCATCTGATGATCAATAATTTTCCATTGAAAACAGATGTTACATTAGGTTATGGTTTATTTTATAAGCAACCGACTTTGTTAATGCTTTATCCGAATAAAGAATATTGGGATTATACTCAGTTGAATTATTACAGTAACGATGCACAATACCGTTATGTAAATTTCATGACGTATGTACAGTCTAGAGAAAATAAAAATATCGAGGCCGCAAAAAGTATTAAGAAAGAGATCAGATTAGATTTAAGTTATAGAAACAATGAGTTTTTTATCACTTATTTTAAAGAAAATATGAAAAACGGCTTCCGTAATATGGATAATACAGCTGTTCATACTTATAAAAAATATGATGCAACACAGGTAGATCTTTCTCAATGGAACAACGGTCCCAACTTAACAAATGTTCCGTATGAAACTATAACTACACTTGCCGCATATGAAGTAACTGAGAACGGAAGCGAAACATTAAAACAAGGTATAGAATTCGGTTATACGTCACCAAGAATCAAGGCCATCAATACAAGATTTACCTTTACTGGAGCTTGGTTTAAATCTCAATATAGAAATTCTATTCCATTTGCCTTTAAACCTACTGTATCAGTTGGAGTTGGGCCTTTTCCTTATTACGGAATCTATCAAAATGATTATGGTTATGTAAACTCAAACATGAATTATAATCTTTTCATCGATACTTATCTGCCAAGTTTAGATCTTACCGTTTCAGCCTCATTTCAGGGAAGTTTATATGACCATAGAAGAAACGACCAAAGAATTGCAGAGCCGATTTCTTACTATGGAATTGATGGCGTAATACATCCATTTACAGATGCAGACAGAACAGATATCTACAAACAGTGGCTTGTAAGAAATGTTTCGGTTACAGATAATCTTCCAGATTTATACACATTCACCATCAACGGAAACTTTAAGGTTACAAAAAGTATCTACAAGTCATTAAAAACTTCAATGTTTGTCAACAGGCTTTTCAATTACAGTGCGCCTTATACATTCAATAATGTAAAAGTTTACAGAAAAGGAACCAATACTCCTTATTTCGGAATGGAATTAAACTACAATTTTTAATATATATCAAAAGAAAATAACATGAAAAAAAGAGTTTTACTATTAAGTATGGTAGCAATGATGACGACGACGTTTACGATGACATCATGTTCCAATGATGATTTCGGAGTACAGACTGCTCAAAACGGAGTATTAACTTTATCTTTTTCCGGAGAGAATATTGCTACTTATCAATCTTTAAATATTGAAATTAAAGAAATAAATACCGGAGCTGTCATTACAAAAACGATACAGAATGCAAGCTCTTTATCTGTAGAAGTTCCTTATGGTTCTTATAAAATTACAGTGAACGGGCAAGTAGTTACTACTCTACAGGAACCAACTGCTGCCGGAGGTAATGCATCTGCAGATATTACGACACTCGCAACCAATGTGAATGTTCCGTTATATTTTAAAACATTCAAAGAGGATTTTATCATTGAAGAAGTATTTTTCACAGGAGTAAAAACTACGGATAATAAAAACTATAACTCAGGACGTTATTTTAAGCTTACCAATAATACAGATAAAGTATTATATGCTGATAAATTAATCCTTGCTCAGTCAGAATTCCTTACAACAGATGATAAAAACCCTACTCCATATGATGTTAATCAATCATTTGCTGTAAAGGGAGTGATGGTATTGCCTGGAGATGGAACTCAATATCCAGTTAAGGCTGGTGATTTTATTGTAATTGCAGATAACGCTATCGATCATAAAGCAAATACAAGCACTGCTTATGATTTGCATAATGCAGATTTTGAATTTCCTTCTACAAATCCGACTTTAGGACAGGTTGACAATCCGGCTGTACCTAACGTTAAGGTTATTTACACTCAAATGACCTACAACATGTTCTTCTTACACAACAGAGGATTTGAAAGTTATGTAATTGCCCGTTTCCCTGCCGGAGAAAATGAAACTACGTTCTTAACAAGTCATAAATACGATTACACTTACCAAAACAGTGCGGGAGGTGTCACTTCAAAAAGTGCATATTCTATTCCAAACACATGGATCGTAGACGGTGTAAATAACAGTATTCCAACAAAATTCATTCATACATTAACTTCTCCAAGTATTGACGGAGGCTGGACATCTACAGGAACAATCGACAATGATGCTGCACGTTACGGAAAATCAGTAAGACGTAAAATTATAGGAAAAACAGCTAACAATAAAAATGCTTATTCTGATACCAACAACTCTTCAACTGATTTTGTAAAAGATTCTCAGCCAAGTTTAAAAAATGGGATTTCACACGAATAAATATCTCATATCGATATTATTAAAATAAATTATGCTTACTATAAAAAAAACTTTCTATCTGCTATTCATCGTTATTGGTTCGCTTTCAGTGAAGGCTCAGGACAGTCTTAGCTTATTTAAAACGATCAATAATCAATATAATGTAGAAAGAAATTTTAAAACTCAATTTTATTATAATCCGGCATCCATGTCGGGTTATAGCTCTACTTCTTTCTCAGAATTCAATGTAGGTTTTCATAATAAAGATGACAAAGCTTATCGTCAACAATTAGGAAGCGGAGAAAAAGGTTTAACAGTTGAGGCAAAATCTTTTCAAAAATTAAAGCCAAACTGCTATGTTTGGGGAAATGCAAGCTATCAGAATGTAAAAGTTGATAACATTAAGTGGAATGAAACATTAGATTATGATCGTGTTGCTCCATACATCACTTCAGATTCTGTTGGAGGAAAATTAAATCTTGAACGTTATCAATTTGCCGGAGGTTATTTACAAAAAACAAATCTTTGGACTTTTGCGGGTCAGATAAGTTATTTGGCGCAGTTGGGATATCGTGCCAGAGATCCCAGATTAAGAAGTACAACCTCGGATTTGAGAGTAAATGCAGGCATAAACTACAAAGTTTTTAGGGAATATGAAATCGGAGTTTTCGGTGAATTCAATAAATATACACAAAACACTTCTTTAACTTTTCAGAGCGTGTTGGGAAGACCTTATGTATATCAAATGGTAGGATTGGGACATTCTAATAACTTATTTAACGGAGGTACAGCTCCATCTTCAACATTCGAAGAATTTGGTATAAAAGGAGGTTTACAAATTTCCAATAAAGAAGGCAAAGATTTTTACCTCCAAGCAAGTATTGGAAGAGCAAATAATGTAAAAAGTTATAATGGTACAGGAAATACATTTTATGACATTTCTGATTTAGTAGATGAAAATTATCAAATCGAAGGTGCTAAGTTTTTTGATTTAAATCAAAAACAACGTGTAGGGCTTTTAGCAAATTTCACATCTTCTGTAAAAACAGGTTCAGAATATGGTTATTCTCTTAACACGACAAACATGACTCAGATATTTAAAAGACAGGCATACCGCAGAGAAAACTATGTATCAACAATAAAAGGTTTCTACCAATACAATCAAGACCATTTCTCCATCACGGCGACTCCTTTTTACGGGTATGAAGAAATTAAAGAAAGAAGATTATACCCAAATGCAGGACAAAAATTTGAATATTCTTATTTCGGAATTAATGCAGATTACAAACAGCAAATAAAAGAAAATCAGGTGTTAAGTTTCCAGCCTTATTTTTCAAAAAGAGTTGTTAATAAATCAATTACCGCTTTATCAACTACAGGAAATGCAGCTGTTGACGCTTGGGTTCTACAGGATTATCAGTTCCAGGCGAGCGACATTACCACTGTTGGAGCATCATTAAGATATGATTTAAAACTTGAAAAATTACCTGCTTTCTTCGTAAGTGCAGAATATCAATCACAAAAAATTCAAGAAAAAAACAATAATTTTGCAGGCGCAAGCATAGGAATAACATTTTAGGGAATGAAAAGAGGTATATATTGGGTTTTAGGATTGGTTTTATTGTTATTGTGGAGTTTTACGCCAAAGGTCAATCAGGATTTGTCAAATATTCAGGATCCGACCATTGAAGACATTGTAAAAAGTTACAAAAAAGCAATCACCGCTTGGCCAAAACCGGATATCGATTACGGAGTACAATGGAAAGAATTTTCTCCCATTAAAAGCGACTCTACTTTCTTCGCAGATCAGGATAAGCCTAATGTTATTTTAGGGAAAATGCTGTTTTTCGATCCTAAATTATCAAAATCAAGTCAGGTTTCATGCAGTTCTTGTCATGACCCTGAAATGGGATGGGCAGACCGCAGACGTGTTGCTCTGGGAAATGATCATCTTCAAGGAAACAGAAATACAATTTCGTTATACAATATCGCACAACGCCAGTCTTTTTTCTGGGACGGAAGAGCAAAAACATTGGAAGAACAGGCAGCCGGCCCGCTTGGTGCTCATCATGAGATGGCCATGGATGTGAAAACCTTACCCGCAAAAATACAGGCCGTAAAAGGATATAAAGAACTTTTCAAAAAAGCCTACGGAACCGATAAAGTAACGTATGAAAAAGTAGTAAAAGCTATCGCCGATTTTCAAAAAACCATTAAAAGTCAGCCAAGCCGTTTTGATAAATTTTTAGAAGGAAAATACACTGCCCTATCTGATGAAGAAATCTACGGCATGCATATTTTCAGGACAAAGGCCCGTTGTATGAACTGTCATAACGGACAATACCTTACCGACGAATCTTTTCACAACATCGGGTTGACCTATTACAAAAAAAAATATCAGGATCTTGGTTTATACGAAATTACTAAAAAACCGGAAGATGCCGGTAAATTCAGAACGCCGCAATTAAGAGCTCTGATGCTTACTCAGCCTTGGATGCACAACGGATTATTCAATGATCTGGAAGGTGTGGTAAATGTCTACAACAGCGGAATGCACCAAATCGATCCAAGTCCGGAGAAAAAACAATTGGATCCGTTATATCCGATGACCGATCCGCTATTAAAACCTTTACACTTAACAAAAGAAGAAACCAAAGCTCTTGTTTCTTTCCTGGAATCGCTTTCAGGAACAAAATATAAAATGAGAAGACCGGAATTTCCTGTTGAGTAAAAATTAATCTTCATAAACGACTTACTTTTGTCAAAATTTCAATATTTTTCAATATTGAAAAATATAATCATTTAAATAATATAATCATGGCAGGATTAACAGAAAAAGAATTTAAAAAACTGATTCAGAAGCACATTGCTAAAAGTAATTATGTGAAAATTTATCTTACGGAAGAAAGTCCTGAAAGCTACGTTGTTGGGTTCATTCTTAACGTATCAGATAAGTTTTTAATGATTCAGGAGACATACGATTTTACTTTGGCAGGGATCAAGATCATTCCTTATGAAAAAATCTCAAGTATCCGTCACAACAGGTTTGATAAAACTTCAGAAAAGATATTTTCGGAGGAAGGATTGATAAAATTAAATCAAAAAATTATTGATAATACCTCTTTAAAAAATGCAGAATCATTGTTTAAATCAATAAAGAAACAAAACTTCCACTGCATCATCGACAGCGCAAAAAAGAAAAAAGACTTCTTCTCAATTGGTGAAATTATAGAAGTGAATGAGAAATCTGTAATCATCAGAAATTACGATCCAACTGGGAAAATCAATAAAAAACCTCATAAAATTTCTTTTAAAAACTTAGAATTCATTACTTTTAATGATAATTATTCTTTGACCTTTAGAAAATATTTGAAAGAATAATATCATTTTAATAAAAAAACACACATGAAAATAGCTATTCTCGGAGCCGGAAATATGGGCTTGTCATTTTCAAAATCTTTCTTGAAGTATGAATTGATCAAGCCTGAAAGCCTGCATCTTATTACAAGAAATGAGTCTAAATTATCAAAAATATCAGAAGAATTTCCCAAGTCTAAAATTTCAATTTTTAATGATGTAAAAGAATTGGACGCAGACTTAATCATCATTGCCGTAAAGCCTCAGGATTTTCAAAATGTTGCTGAAAATTTCAGATTTAAACTGAAAGAAAATCAAATGGTTTTATCGATCATGGCAGGAATTAAGATCGAAAAAATTCAAAAATTATTAAATCATCCTCTTGTTGTAAGAGCAATGCCGAACTCACCTACCCTTCTCGGGATGGGAATTACCGGTTTTACTTCTGCGGAAGGAATTTCTTTCAGTCAGTTAATTAATATTGAAAGATTATTGAATTCTACAGGAAGATCGGTTTATTTGGAAAACGAAGATCTTTTGGACGGCGTAACCGCACTTTCAGGAAGTGGACCGGCCTATTTCTACTACATCGTAGATGCCATGATAAAAGCCGGAATGGAAATGGGAATTGACGAAAATTTATCAAAACTATTCGTAAAACAGACCATGTTGGGCGCCTATCATTTAATTAATAATTCTGACAAAAACTTGGAAGAATTGATAAAAGACGTTGCGTCTAAAGGCGGAACAACCGAAGCAGCTTTAAAAACGTTCGAGGAAAATAATTTCAAAGAAATCCTCAAAAACGGAATTTTAAATGCCGAAAAACGAGCGAAAGAATTGAATGGATAGAAATTTAAACCATTAAAATTTTTTAAGTTGTTAAGCTTTTTAAGATAAATACTAAAAATATTTTTAACATCCAATTTGTCATTCTGTAGGAATCTAAACACAGTAATTCACAGAATAATTTTCGCAAACTATGCCTAGATTCCTCCGGAATGACCAACTTTATGGATATTATTTTTTAAATTTTTAATTGTAAGAAAATTATTTCCTAACCATCGGAATCTGCAAATTCGTCGGACGGTTTTCTTCGGTATCAAAACCTCTTCCGTCAATATTTCTTGCACCCCAAAATAGCATATCTCTATAAAGGTAAATCAGATCATATTCTTTAAAAATATCTCCTTCTTTCAAACCAAAAGGAATAAATTTTTTCTTGAAAATATTTTGAGATTTTCCAATTTCCCATTGATCAAAATCTTCTTTTGCCAGATTATTCAATACAGCTGCAAAATTCTGAATCAAAGGCGTCACTTCATAACTTTCGTTGGCTGTAAAATCTACTTTTTGCGCGCCTTCCGCAACGGGATGATCGCCCTGCCACTCTAGTTCTCCTTTTATCAACATTTTAACCAAAGGAATTTTACCGTAAGCATCAGCATAATTGATGATTTCCAATTGAAATTTATCTTCCGGTAAATAACTGAATTCTCTTGTTAAGTTAAAAGGTTTTAAAGTTCCGTCTTCATTTTTAAATGAACTTGGACGAACTTCAACTGCGATACTTTTCCAATCGCCAAGTAATTCTTTTTTGATCTCTTCTACAAAAAACCCTTTCTTATCCATCTTAAATTGTTTTTAACAAATGTAACGAATACTGAAAAGGAATTATACCCAACGACTGAATTTATTTTCTAAAAATCTGCACATCAGAAAGCCTAAATAAACCCCGAAAGTATTAAGAATAACATCATCTATTTCGCAAATGCCCCATCTTGTAAAATACTGAAGTGCTTCTACGATAACGATTGCTGATATAAAGGAAAAAAGGAGACTTTTAAGATCTTTAAGTTTAGGAAAGATCCACCCCAGAAAACCAAATGGAATAAACATTACAACATTTCCCAAAACAATTCTGATGATATCTTCCCACAGAATCGTTCCTTCAATGAATTGTATGGTCGACAAAATGGGCTTTATCCTCACAATATTTTCATCATACTGAAATCTGCCCATTCCTAAAAACATGAGATACAGCAAAAACAAAGTGTATGGAACAATAATAAATTTGTAAATTTTCTTTAACATCAATTACAAATTTATTCATTTCAAAAACATTAAATTTGTATGTTAAATAAAATTAATGAAATACGTTCTACTTACGCTCATTTCGGCGATGCTGTTGTCTATATCCTGGCCAACTTACGGAATTCCGTTCTTTATATTTTTTGCTCTTGTTCCGCTTTTGATGATGGAACATGGCGTTTCAAAATTTTCTAAATTCAATAGAAAAAGCTGGGTGGTTTTCGGGCTTTCCTACCTGTGTTTTGTGATCTGGAATATCGTAACCACAGGCTGGCTGTACGGCTCTAAAAACCCTGACGGAAGCCATTCTATGATGGCGGTTGTATTTCCTGTGTTGGTTAATTCACTTCTATATTCTTTGGTTTTTCAATGCTACCACTGGTATAAAAACGCGCAGGGAACCTATTGGGGACTTGCTTTTTTTGTCGCAATCTGGATGAGTTTTGAAAAGCTTCATTTAAATTGGGAATTTACGTGGCCTTGGTTAAATCTTGGAAATGTCTTTTCCGAATATCCAAAATTCGTGCAATGGTATGATACGTTGGGCGCAACGGGTGGAAGTTTCTGGATCTTGGTTATTAATGTTCTTATATTTTATACCTTAAGAATTTGGGAAGCAGGACGAAAAAGAAAGAGTTTACTTATAAATACTGCTATTGTAGCTGTTTTAATTGTTGTTCCAATGATTATTTCATTGGCGAAATACAATAATTTTAATGAAAAACCGATTGGACAGGTGAATGTTTTGATGCTTCAACCCGATCTTGATCCTTACGGAGAAAAATATTCTACAGACAGTTTAACGATAGAAAATGATCTTTTAAGCCTTGCAGAAAGAAACTCAAAAGGAAAGATCGATTATTATATTGCCCCTGAAACAGCACTTCCCGGAAGAGGTTCTATTTCTGAAACTGCCTTTGAGAAGAGTTTACTTTTAAATAATGTTAAAGATTTTCTGGCAAAACATCCGGGTTCGGTTTTCTCGACAGGAATTTCTTCACATCGTTTTTATACAAAAAAAGATAAATTACCAAAAGAAGCTTATCAGCTTAACCCTGCACTTTGGGTTGAAAGCTATAATTCGGCAGTTCAAATCGTTCCGAATCAAAAAGTGATAGTTTATCACAAAGGAAAATTGGTTCCCGGTGTTGAAATTTTCCCTTATATGAGTGTTTTAAAACCACTTTTAGGCGACGCCATGCTTAATTTGGGTGGAACTGTTGCTTCATTGGGAACGGATAAAGAGAGGGTTGCCTTTTCAAATCCTTTTAACAAAGGAAAAATTGCTCCAATCATCTGTTATGAAAGCATTTATGGTGAATTTGTAACCGATTATGTAAAAAAAGGAGCCAATTTCTTCGCGATCATGACCAATGATTCTTGGTGGGGTGTTTCGGAAGGTCACAAACAGCTTTTATCGTATGCAAAATTAAGAGCCATCGAAACCAGAAGAGAAATTGCCCGCGCTGCCAATAGTGGAATTTCGGCTCACATAAACGCAAAAGGAGAAATTGTAGAAGATACTTTTTATGGAGATAAAACGACTTTATTTGCTAAAATTAATCTTTATGATACGCAGACTTTTTACACAAGAAGCGGCGATTTGCTGACGAGATTTTCATTTTTTGCGTTGGGATTCTTGTTGTTTTATTTCTTGATTAAAAGAGTTCAAAATAAAATGAAAAAAGCGTAATTTTTTTTCACAGATTTGAACAGATGTTTGTGAAAATTTGTTTTTAAAATAATTTGAACAATTAAAAATAAAATGGCGGCTCAGAAAAATCTGGGTCGCCATTTAAAATAAAGGTAGAGAAAAGAAAAGCCAGCTGGACGTCTGGCTTTTCGCATTGATTAAGGAAAAATTCAATTATTTAATAATGAGTTTTTTGGTGATTTCTTGTTGTTTTATTTTTAATTTAATCATATAAACTCCTTTTGGAAGATGAGAAACGTTGATCGATTGATCGCTGCTCAACGTAACATTCAGTTTTCCGCCATCTATTGAATACATTTCAACATCAGAAACTTTTTCGCCTTTGATGAATACCCTTTCTGTAGCAGGATTCGGATAAATGGAGAATTGTTTGTCTAAACTGATATTTTGAGTTCCTAATGTATTTTCTGTAGAAGCATCGGAATATACTTTTGAAGCATCAATCGATCGAACACTCCAATATACGTTCTGAATGGAAGGATCAAGATCCAAGAACCAAGATGGTGTTGTAATGACATACTTGGCAAGATTATGAGCTCCGGGAGTAGTTCCGACTTTGATTTCATAGCGTAATGCATTAACCGGTGTTTTATCATCTGAAGCGCCTGTCCAAGAGAAATTAAATCTGTTTCCGGTTTTTGTAAGATTCAGGTTTGTAGGAGGTGCGGGTTTTACATTGGTTTCGGATGAAACATTTTTGAAGATTTTGGTTAATGAAGGCATTGCCGGATCTGCCCAATCAAATCCGGACAATAGAACATCGAGGTGATGATCATTATTATAGTCAAGTAGATGCACAAAACCCGGACCTCCTAAGTTGTACAAACCTGTAGTTATATTTTCTGTAAAATTTTGATTGCTTGGATTATAAGTGAAAACTTTCACCACAGCATCATTATTTTCATCATTTCCTGATACAATGAAGTCGTAGTAACCGTCATTATTTAAGTCACCGACACTTAACGATGAATCTGATATTTCCGGAGTATTTATTTGTTGAATATTTAGATGCCCTGCTCCATCATTCATTAAAACAGCAAGATATCCTTTGTATTCATCATCCTGCGCTGAGACAACCATATCCTGAAATCCATCGGCGTTGAAATCGGCAAATTCCAGTTTTCCACTCGCTAATGGAGGAAGTGTTTGGGTAAGTGTCAGCGTTCCTGCAATATTTAAATACACCTTAAACATAGCATCACTATTGCCGTCGTAGCCCAATATTACAAGATCTAAAAGATGGTCATTATTTAAGTCAACCATTTTAAAACTGCTGTTTTGGGTACCTTCCATCCATCCCGGAGATACCTGAAAACTGCTTCCTGTATTTTGATAATAATCTAATTTATTAACAAATCCGATTCCGTCGATATATTGAGTTCCGTTCAATGCATAATCCTGTAAACCGTCATGATTAAAGTCAAAAACTTCCATAGAGCCGTAGATTTTACCAGGCAAATCAGCTTCTTTCACAAAACCTGAACCCGTATTTCTGAATCTGTAATGTTTATAATTCACAATATCCATATAGTTCAACCCTGTAGAAATAATATCTGCCAGACCATCATTATTATAATCAATGAATTTTATATCTCCTATATGCGTTGCATCTGCGCCAAGATCAGCGTAAGGAATAAATGTTGTTCCATTGTTTTTATATATCCCATTATAAGTGGTATCTACATTTCCGTCTCCATCAGAATCTATTGCTCCGTTTACGACAATATCCTGTAATCCGTCATCATCAATATCTCCTATATCGCTTGCCGGATAGTAGTAATTATTCATACTTGTCTGAATCTCAGTAAAGGTTTGCGCCATAATTCCTATTGGAAGCATTGATAATAGAATAGAAATCCTCTTCATATTATTTTTATTTAGATTAATTAAAAACAAAGATATAGGATTAATTTATCGCTCCTTTATAAAGTTTATATGAATTTTATCAGGCTCAATGCCCATGGTATCTGAAGATTATTCTTATGCTGAAATTCAATCGTATGAATCAGTCAGTTATTTGTAAATATTTTATAAAACATTTGTCTATCTAAAAAATTCTTCGTTATTTTGCAACCTCAAATATTATACAAATAAGAACATCGAGATATGTCAAGAATTTGCCAAATAACAGGAAAGCGTGCAATGGTTGGTAACAACGTTTCTCACGCTAATAACAAAACGAAGCGTCGTTTTGAAATTAACTTATTAGAGAAGAAATTTTACCTTCCAGAGCAAGATAAGCACGTAACACTGAAAGTATCAGCTCATGGATTGAGAGTGATTAACAAGATTGGAATCGAAGAGGCTATCGAAAGAGGCACTAGAAACGGATTGATTAAAAAGAACTAAATCATGGCAAAAAAAGGAAATAGAGTTCAAGTAATCCTTGAATGTACAGAGCACAAAGAAAGTGGTATGCCAGGAATGTCTAGATACATTTCTACAAAAAACAAAAAGAACACTACAGAGAGATTGGAATTGAAAAAATACAATCCTGTTCTTAAGAGATCTACCCTTCACAAAGAAATCAAGTAATTTATAAATATAACTTACCATGGCAAAGAAAGTAGTAGCAACCCTACAAAGCGGACAGTCTAAGAAAATGACTAAAGTCGTGAAAATGGTGAAGTCTTCTAAATCAGGAGCTTACGTTTTCGAAGAAAAAGTAATGAATGCAGACGAAGTTGATGGTTATTTGAAAAAATAATTACCACTTTATTTACAATATAAAAAACTACTCATTTTTTGGGTAGTTTTTTTGTTATCTTTGTGATAAAGAGAGATAATACAACATCTTATATACAATCAAAATTCTAATATGAGTTGGTTTAAAAATATTTTCAAAAAAGAAGAAAAGGAAACTTTAGATAAAGGATTGGAAAAATCCAGTCAGGGGTTTTTCGAAAAAATAACAAAAGCCGTAGTCGGTAAAAGTACAGTAGATGATGAAGTTCTGGATGATCTGGAGGAAATACTTATTGCATCAGATGTAGGCGCATCAACCACCATCAAGATTATAGAAAGAATTGAAGAGCGTGTTGCCAGAGATAAATATGTAAATGTAAGTGAGCTTGATAATATTCTCCGTGAAGAAATTTCAGGATTATTGCTTGAAAATCCTCACGCAGGAACAGGAAATATTGATGCTTCAAAAAAACCTTATGTAATAATGGTTGTGGGCGTGAACGGTGTAGGAAAAACAACTACGATCGGGAAATTGGCTCATCAATTTAAATCAGAAGGTAAAAAAGTAGTTTTGGGAGCAGCTGACACCTTTAGAGCGGCCGCTGTTGATCAATTAACAATTTGGAGCGAAAGAGTTGGCGTTCCAATCGTAAAGCAGGAAATGGGCTCTGATCCGGCTTCTGTTGCCTTTGATACAGTACAAAGTGCTCAAGCTCAAGGAGCAGATGTTGTTATTATTGATACAGCAGGAAGGCTTCACAATAAAATCAACTTAATGAACGAGCTTTCAAAAATTAAAAGAGTAATGCAAAAGGTTATTCCTGATGCTCCTCATGAGATCTTATTGGTTCTTGACGGCTCTACCGGACAAAACGCATTCGAGCAGGCTAAACAGTTTACAGCAGCCACTGAAGTAAATGCTTTGGCAGTTACAAAACTAGACGGTACAGCTAAAGGAGGTGTTGTGATTGGGATTTCTGATCAGTTCCAGATTCCGGTGAAATATATTGGCGTTGGAGAGAAGATGCAAGATTTGCAATTGTTTAATGGTACAGAATTTGTAGATTCTTTTTTCAAGAAGAGATGATTTTTATCATATAATTCTTTAAATTAGTAAATCACATTCATATTAACAATTAAAAATTTTAAAACTATGGGAATTTTAACTTGGATCATTTTTGGTCTTATCGCAGGAGCAATTGCAAAACTAATTATGCCTGGAACTCAAGGAGGAGGTTGGCTAATGACCATCATCTTAGGAATTGTTGGAGCTTTCGTAGGAGGATTTATAGGTAGCTTTTTAGGATGGGGAACTACAGATAGTTTCGATTTCAGAAGTATGTTATTGGCTGTAGGAGGAGCGTTAATCGTTCTTTGGATCTACGGAATGGCTACAAGGAAAGGTTAGTTATAAATAATAAATAAAAAACAAAGAAGCCGGATTTGAAATTCAAATCCGGCTTCTTTTATGAAACAATATAATTTAGTCGATTTTAATCTGATAAGGCATTTCCATTTTTACTTCAGACTGTAACTTCTCGTTGGTGATCTGATTCAAAATTTCATAGTTTGCTTTACCAATTTTACTTTTAATAATTTTTGCAGAGATCTCATCTTCATTTAAATCATTAAAAATCTGTTCAAATGCAGTCATCTTTTTAGGGAAAGAAGCTACATTATAAGATGATTTTAAACCTGCTTTTTGTGCAGCAAATTTTATTGCGTCGTTTAAAGTTCCCAATTCATCCACCAAACCAATTTGTTTAGCTCTTGTTCCACTCCATACTCTACCTCCACCAATACTATCGATTTGCTCAAAAGTTTGCTTTCTGTTTTGCGTTACGAAATGTACAAATCTTTTATACGTTCCTTCAACACTTCTTGTGATCATGCTTACTCCATAAGGACTAACACCATTTAAAGAAGAATAATATTGAGAATTTGCATTGGTAGCAACAATATCAGAACGTACTCCATTTTTATTAGCCAAATCTTTAAAGTAAGGTATTACACCGAAAACTCCGATCGACCCCGTTAATGTATTAGGTTCAGAATAAATTTTATCGGCTGCCATTGCAATATAATAACCTCCGGATGCTGCGTAATCACCAAAAGAAACAACAAGCGGCTTTTTCTTTTTTAATTGCTGAAGCTCAAACAAGATCTCATCAGAAGCATTTGCACTTCCTCCGGGAGAGTTAATTCTTAAAACAACAGCTTTTACTTTATCGTTTTCCTGTAATTCTTTAATATACTTAATATACTTATCAGAATAAATATCATTGTATCCGTCTCCATTATTAATTGATCCTGATGCATACAAAACAGCAACTTTATCTCCAGATTTACCATCGTCAGAATATGAATCAATATATTTACCTAAAGAGATCTTATTTAATTTATCTTTTTCTTTTAAGCTTAATTTTGATTTAATTAATTCATCATATTCTGTTTTTTGAATTAATTTATCTGCCAGTTTATGTTTCAATCCCAATTCAGGAATCATACCATATAAACTGTCCACTACTGTTCTGAATTGTGCAGTATCAATTTTTCTTGAAGTTGCAATTCTTGTAGAAGTATTTTTCCATATATCATTTAAAAGAGTACTTAATTGCTCTCTGTTTTCAGGAGAAATATCATTTCTTAAAAACGGTTCAACAGCAGATTTAAATTTACCGTGACGAATCACTTCGATACCAATTCCATATTTATCAGCAAAATCCTTAAAGAAAGTAACTTCCGTAGCAAGACCTTTAAGCTCTATCATTCCTGATGGATTCAGATAATACTGATCCGCCACAGACCCTAAATAGTAAGAAGACTGAGAAACCGCATTACCGTAAGCGTAAACAAACTTTCCACTCTTTTTAAAATCCTGAATCGCATTTCTTAGATCATCTATCTGAGTAATCCCTGCATGAAGATCATCAGCTTCAATACTTATTCCTTTAATATTATCATCAGTTTTCGCTTTGTTGATAGCTTCAATGGCATCATAAATCAGAACGTTTTTGTTTTGATTATTAATATTAAATATTCCTGTTTCCTCTTCTGTAGGGCTATCTATTATATTTGTTTTTAAATTAATAGTTAAGACAGAGTTCTTTTTTACCTCTACCGATTTATCACTTCCCATTGAGCTAAACACCAGCATCATAATGAAAAAGAAGAAAAATACGACACACATTATCACAATTGCTACTATATTTGCCAGTACATTTTTAAAAAAACTTTTCATAAATCAATCATTTTCTAATATGTCGCAGCATAAGGTAGTTTTGTTACTGGGAAGTAACATTGGAGACAAAAAAAAAAATCTTGAAGAAGCCCTAGAACACATTAAAAAAGGAGGTAATGATATATTAAAAATTAGTGAATTTTTAATATCTGAGCCTGTAGAATTTGCTAGTTCCAATATTTTTTGTAATATTGCATCAATAATATTCACACATCTTTCACCAATTCAACTACTTGATTTTGTTAAAAGTATTGAATTTGAGATGGGAAGAATTAATGATTCAAAGGTTTCAGGAGGCTATACCGACAGAATAATAGACATTGATATCGTTAAATATGATGAATTGAAGTTCACATCAGAAAGGTTAGAAGTCCCTCACCAGAAACATCTTTTTGAAAGGGAATTCTCTAGAATATTATTAAAAGATTTTTTTTAAATAAAACATAAAACATATTGTATGAAATTAGGTTTATTATTATTGGCCGCTTTGCCTATTGCTACTTATGCTCAGGACAGTATCGCCGTTAGTTCCTCTAGCGAATACCCGAATACTTTTTCCTCAGGTTCTGCCAATGTCCAAACTTTCGACAACAAGGCTAGAAGATTTAACGACTGGAGTATTTCAGTCGGTGGAGGTGCAGCATTTATGACTCAATCAGACCTTACGTCATTTTATGACAAAAAGGTTAACTGGGGTTATAACAGTTACGTAAGCATAGACAAACAGATCTCACACACATTCGGATTAAGCATTGTTTACCAAAGGGGTGAAACAACCCAAAAAGGTATGTTGCAAGGTGTACCCGGACAATTAGCAGGTGTAGGAGTTGCAAAAACCAAGTATAACCAAATTGCTTTATTAGGAGATGTTAACTTTTCAAACATTTTGAGAAGAGTTGATAATCATTCTCCTTACAGATGGGCATTACATGGTTATGGAGGTATTGGACTCATGAACTATAACACATCTTTACACGACAACAACGAGTACAGATGGAGTACGACTCCCGCAAGAATTCCTTTGTTTATTGATCAGAAACTTGATATTAACTCAATTTACTATCAGTTTGGTCTTGGTTTGAAGTATAATGTTTCAAAACTTATTGACATCGAAGCAAGAACAATGTACATCATCAGTGGTGATGACGAGTTCGACGGTGGTGGATGGGCTGGTCCTGGTGATTATGACGTTAACTCTAATGTATCAAAGTATAACATGATCAATGACAGAAGATCTGACAACATGTGGACAGTTAATTTAGGTGTATCATTTAAATTAGGTAAACACATGTCTCATTTAGCTTGGCATGATCCTTTACAAGAAGCTTATTACAGAACAAATGTTCTTGAAAATGCTTCAACAGATTTTGTTGTTTGTGAAAAAGGTGACAATGACAATGACGGAGTTTGCGATGATTGGGACAGAGAACTAAATACTCCTGCCGGTGCAAGAGTAGATGGAGCAGGTGTTGCTTTAGATATGGATCTTGATGGAGTTATTGACTTATACGATAAGTGTGTAACTGTACCTGGACCTGTAGAAAACAATGGTTGTCCTACTAAATAATTATCATTAGTAAACAGCGAATACAGTAAGTAAAATTTTACTTCAATTAAAATAAATCATTTAAATAACTAAATAAAAAATACACTATGAAATTAAGTTTAGCAATTGTTGCATTAGCACTAGCTGTTCCTACAGCAAGTTATGCACAAGACTCAACGGCAGTTTCTTCAAACGGAAAATATCCAAACACATTTTCTTCAGGTTCTGCTAATGTTTCCCCATTTACACAGAAATCTAAGAGATTTAATGATTGGGCAATCTCATTTGGTGCCGGAGTACCTTTGGTTCAATCTGCGGATTTAACATCAATAAAAAACGGTAACGGTAAAAATCTTTTTGGATATTCTGCTTACATCAGTATTGATAAAGCTATTACTCATGCTTTTGGTATTAATCTTCAGTATGACAGAGGAGAAACAAGACAAGGTTGGTTCAATACCAAAGATGCTGCCCCTGCAGATGCTTCAAAATATCAGCAAGTAGCAGGTAGAACTCAGTATGATGCGATCTCTATCTTAGGAGATATCAACTTCTCAAATTTATTAAGAAGAGTTGATAATCATTCTCCATACAGATGGGCATTACACGGATATGCAGGTGTTGGTACTTTAGCATACAAAGCTTATCAGAAAGATGAGACAGGACAAAGATTAATGACTGAAATCAAGCCATTCAAATTAGGTTCATTCTTCGGTCAGGCTGGTGCCGGTCTTAAATTTAAAGTTAACAGAAGATTAGATATCGAAGGTAGACTAATGTATGTTATGACTGGTGATGATGAGTTTGATGGTGGAGGTACACAATACAGCGCTATTAACCAACGTGAAGAGCAAGTTTCTGATAACTTCTTCAACGCTACTTTAGGGATCTCTTTAAAGTTAGGAAAACATGAATCTCACTTAATGTGGCATGACCCATTACAGGAAATCTATTATAAATTAGATGTATTGGCTAACAAAAACCAAGATATCGAAGTTTGTAAAAAAGGAGATGCTGATAATGATGGTGTTTGCGACGATTGGGACAGACAACTTGATACTCCTGCAGGTGCAAGAGTTGATGGTGCAGGTGTAGCTCTTGATACAGATTTAGACGGAGTAATCGATCTTTACGATAAGTGTGTAACTGTTCCTGGACCTGTTGAAAACAACGGATGTCCTACAGCAACAGCTACCGGACCTGTAACTGATGATACTAGAACTTTAGAAGGAATTGAATTTGATTTAAATTCTGACAGAATCTTACCATCTAACACTCCTATTCTTAACAATGCAGTTAGCTATATTAATTCTTCAAACGGAGCTTATAATGTAGTTGGTGCTACTGACACTAGAGCTTCTGATGCTTATAACCAAAAATTATCTGAAAGAAGAGCTAATAGCGTTAAGAGTTACTTAGTGAAAAACGGTGTAGAGTCAACTAAATTGAACGCTATAGGTAAAGGTGAAAAAGACCTTAAATATCCTGAGTGTGACCCTGCTACTAAGTGTCCTGAGTGGAAAAACAGAGCGAACAGAAGAGTTTACTTTGAAGCTAAATAATAAACTAATTATTTAATTATATTAAAGTCACGCAATGCGTGACTTTTTTTGTTGTAATACAATACTTTCCTTATTTTTACCTCATGATTTCCCAACAAGACTTTCAAAAATTAAAATATGAAACCCTGAAATATTTTTGGGGATATGCTGAATTTAGAGATTCACAAGAAGAAGTCATTAATTCTGTTCTTACCGAGAAAGACACCTTGGTTCTTTTACCTACAGGAGCCGGAAAATCCCTTTGTTATCAGCTTCCTGCCCTATTAAAAGAAGGAACCTGTCTGGTTATTTCTCCTCTTTTGGCATTAATGAAAGATCAAGTAAATCAGTTGAAATTTCGAGGAATTGAAGCAGAATATTTATCTTCAGAGCTTGATGATTTTGATGCTGAAGTGATCTATAACAGATGTAAAGACGGCTTAACAAAACTTCTCTACGTTTCTCCGGAAAGATTGACGAATAAACAGTTCTTACAAAATATCGAAGAAATTCAGATGTCATTTATCGCCGTAGATGAAGCGCACTGTATTTCAGAATGGGGACAGGATTTCAGACCAAGTTACCAGAATATAAAAGAATTTAGAAAAAATAATCCTGAAATTCCATGTTTGGCTTTAACAGCTACGGCAACTCCAAAAGTATTGGAAGAAATTAAAACTAAACTGGAGCTTAAAAATCCTCAGATTTTCCATAAAAGTTTTAAAAGAGATAATATTAAAATCTTTACAGAAGAGGTCAATGATAAATTCCAGCGAATTTTTAATATCTTAAAATATAATACTAATTCTGGTATCATATACGTTCGTACAAGAAAGGAAGCAGAATTACTGACTGAATATTTACATAAAAATCAATTAAAAAATGTAGATTTTTTCCATGCTGGATTAACTACAAAAGAAAAAAATGCAAAACAAAATCATTGGAACAGAAATAACAACAATGTCTTAATTTCAACCAATGCCTTCGGGATGGGAATCGACAAAGATAATGTTCGTTTTGTGATCCACTTCTCACCTGCGCCGTCGATTGAAAATTATTATCAGGAAATCGGAAGATCAGGAAGAGATGGAAAAGACAGTTTTGCATTTATGCTATGGAATCAGCAGGAAATATCAAACTTTGATCAGATCTTAAAAAATCAAACTCCCAATAAAGCGGAATTTTTAAAAATCGTCACGTACCTCTACTCTATTTTTCAGGTTGCAGAATATGAATTACCAGAGAAAACATTCCAGTTAAACGCTGCCGGAATTCAAAACTTCACCAAATTATCCACGGCAAAAATTAAAAATGTTCTAAATTTTCTTCACAATCAGGAAATCATTTACTTTAATGACAATAAAAGTCTGTCTTCTGTAGAATTGCTGATAAAGGCCGATGAAATTGAGCAGCTACCCAAAAAAGACGCTTATTTTATAGAGCTTTTGCTTCGTACAATTTCAGGAATTACAACGCATAAAGTGTTGTTCAGCGAACAGCAAGTGAGTAATAAATTAGGAATAAGCATTCATTTAATAAAAGAAAGACTTAAAGAATTACAGCAAAAAAATTATCTTGAATATGTAGACGGTGCATTATCAAGCGTAAAATTCCTAAAACCTAGAGACGAAAGAGTCATCAATAGTGGTTATTGGAAGTTGTTTGAACATATTCAAAGAAATAAGATCCAGAAATGGGAAGAAATGAAATTTTACACAGAAAGTAACGATTACTGTAAAATGAAAATGATCTTAGCCTATTTTGGTGAAAAAAATTCTAAAAACTGTGGTCAATGCTCTGTTTGTGAAAAGAATAAACAATCGATGTTCGGGAAAAACATTTCTCATCAGATCGTCAGCTTATTAACCGAAAAACCTTCAACAATTGAAGAACTTTCTATACAGCTGAGTTATCATCCTAAAGAAAATATTTTAGAAAACCTCATCTATCTTTTAGACTCGGGAAAGGTGAAAATGCTTAATTTTAGGACATACGCGTTGGCATAAATAATAAGTAATTGGTAATGGATATTATTTCCATGACGCGAATCTTTTAATTTTTAAATCAATTAATTTTTCAATAATCAAAAGACTTCTATCTTTGCAAAATGAAATCATTGAAAGTAGTTTTTTTAGGCACTCCAGAGTTTGCAAAAACTTCGCTGGAAGCTGTTCATCAATCTCACCATGAAGTTGTAGGCGTTGTAACGGTTGCCGATAAAGCAAGCGGGCGCGGACAAAAAATTAATCAATCTCCTGTAAAAATCTTTGCAGTAGAAAATAATATTCCTGTTTTTCAGCCTGAAAAATTAAGAAATCCAGAGTTTTTGGAAGAACTAAGAAAATTAGATGCTGATGTTTTCATCGTGGTAGCTTTCAGAATGATGCCAAGAGTTCTTTTTGAAATGCCTAAAATGGGTACATTCAATCTTCACGCTTCTCTTCTTCCGGATTACAGAGGTGCTGCACCAATCAACTATGCTGTTATCAATGGGGAAGAAAAAACCGGTGCCACAACTTTCTTCATTAATGAAAAAATAGATGAAGGAAATATTTTACTTCAGGAAGAATTAAATATTCTCCCTGATGAAAATGCAGGAGCACTGCACGATAGATTAATGGAAATGGGCTCAAAATTGGTGGTAAAAACCTTAAACGGTTTGGCAGAAAATTCTATTGAAGAAAAACCTCAGCCAAACGTTGAACACCCTAAAAACGCTTATAAAATCTTTAAAGAAGACACAAGAATAGACTGGACAAAAACTTCAAAAGAAGTTCATCAGTTTATATTAGGAATGTCACCCTACCCTGCTGCTTTTACGACTTTAAAAATAGGAGAAGAAGAAAAAGGATTGAAAATATTTGGCGGAAAATTTGAAATTGAGGACCATGGAAAAACTGCCGGAAGCTTAGATATTTCAAAAAATGAATTTAAGATCTACACCCAAGACGGAATATATTTTCCTTTAGAATTACAATTGGAAGGAAAGAAAAGAATGAATATCAAAGATTTTCTGAATGGTTTCAGAAATTTCGAGGAAATAAAAATGGCTTGATTTATCAAGCCATTTTCTTCGTTTTAAATTAATTTGTCTTGTTGTTTCTTCATTTGTATCGCTGTTAAGTCATTTCCAATCATATTTATAAAAATTAAAGCTATAATTCCACAAAGAATAATCCCCAAAATATAATGTAATAAATTATTAATAGTGTTGATTTCATTAAATACAATAGACAAACTTACCATACCAATACCAAACGTAACCAAAATAAAGATGGCGAAAAATTTAATGAGAAAAATATTTATTTTGCTTATATCAATATATAAATCTTCATTTTCATCTTCCTTATGAAATTTTTCAACTGAACGCAATTGCTTTTCAGTAAACCTTCCTCCTAATTTTATTTTCAACTTCTGAATCTTTTTTGCAAAATGAATATTTACATTTTTACCAACTAACAATTCTACGAGTCTTTCTTCAACTATATCTTTTATAATAGGTGACAGATCATTTTCGTTTGCAATCTTTAAAGCTTGTTCATTAAAATCTATTTCTCGCTTCTTTTTCCCAATAAACATATCTAACAGTTTACCTACAATTACCGTAATAATTTCAAAAAATTTTTCCATAATAATTATTTTTAATTTATTTCTTATGAAATTAAAAATAATAAAACAAATAAAATCTGATAAACAACTGAAAATAAAACATTTAATCAAAAAAAAGACCTGAAAAATTCAAGCCTTTTTTAAATATTTATAAATAGATTATTGCATTTTAAGTAATTTAATTAAAAATTATTTGATAAATCAATTATCCAAATTTTTATAGTTGAACCAACTCCGTCACCTCAACATCATATCCTCCAACCTGAGGTTTAATATTAGGATTTTGAGTGATTACTTTAAATTTATTGATTCCTAAATTCTTTAATATCTGCGTTCCAATACCGTAATCTCTGAAATTATACGCCAAAGTTGGGCGTTGTTCCTGACCGTCCTGATAATCTAAGAATTGTTGTAGTTTTTTCAGTGTATTTTCTGAATTTGAAACGTTATTGATGAAAATAATTGCTCCTTTTCCTGCTTCATTTACCATGTTTGTCACTTTCTCCAATAAAGGTTTTTCACCATTATTTAATCTTGTCAACACATCAAAATAAGAATCAGAAGACTGAACTCTTACCAAAACAGGCTCATCAACCGTCCAAGTTCCTTTTGTTAATGCAAAGTGGATCTGTTCGTTTGAAGTTTCTCTGAAAGCATAAAAATCAAACTCACCATAAGCAGTTTTTACTTTTCTTTCTTCCAATCTGTCGATAAGGTTTCCTTTTTTAAGCTGATAATGAATCAAATCTTCGATAGAAACGATCTTCATATCATGTTTCTGAGCAAAAACCTGAAGATCCGGCAAACGAGACATTGATCCGTCTTCATTCATGATCTCACAGATCACTCCACCTTCTTTTAAGCCTGCTAATTGAGTTAAGTCAATCGCAGCTTCCGTATGTCCGGCTCTTTTCAAAACACCTCCTTTCTTAGCACGAAGCGGGAAAATGTGTCCCGGTCTCATAAAATCTGTCGGTTTTGAATTTTCATCCATCAACGCTAAGATCGTTTTTGCTCTATCACCAGCAGAAATACCGGTAGAAGTTCCGTTTCCTAAAAGGTCAACAGAAACAGTAAACGCCGTTTCTTTAGGATCGCTGCTACGGCTTACCATGATATCTAAACCAAGCTCGTCACATCTTTTTTCAGGAAGCGGCATACAAATAAGCCCCCTTCCGTGAACAGCCATAAAATTGATTAATTCTGGTGTTGTAAGTTCTGCAGCACAAAGAAAATCACCTTCATTTTCTCTGTCTTCATCATCTACTACTATGATTATTTTACCATTTTTAAGGTCTTCAATAGCCTCCGGAATAGTATTTAATTTAATATCAGACATTTTTACTTTAGATTTTTGCAAAGATACTCATAAAAATAAGCATCTCCCAATTAATATAAATGGTTTGTTACGCTTTGAATAAAGAGTCTTTGGCTTTTCTGATGATGTCGTAAGAAGCTAATCTTTTCTGATGATCGTAAATGTGAGAATTGATCATTAATTCATCAACATTAAACTTTTCCTGGAAGCTTTTTAACTTCTCTGCAATTTCAGATTGATCTCCGATAAAAGTATATCTCAGCTTCTGTAAAACCATCGATTTTTCCATTGGTGACCAAATATCATCCATATCATCAACAGGCGGAGAAAAAGGTTTTCTGTCGTTTCTTACAATATTGATAAATGCCTGAAATAAAGTCGTAGAAAGTTTGTGAGCTTCTTCTGTAGTTTCCGCGGCAACTCCATTGACACAAGCTAAAATATAAGGTTTATCCAATTGTTTTGAAGGCTCAAAATGTTCTCTGTAAATATTGAAAGCCATTTCCATTTGTTCAGGTGCAAAATGTCCTGCGAAAGCATATGGAAGTCCCAATTCTGCGGCCAACCAAGCACTGTCTGTACTCGAACCCAAAATATACAGCGGAATATCCAATCCTTCTCCCGGAATGGCGCGAACCAGCGCATTAGAGTTTTCTTTAGAGAAATATTTTTGCAATTCTAAAATTTGTCTTGGAAACTGTTCGTTAATAATTGCGGGATTTCTACCCAAAGCCTGAGCCGTTAAACCATCCGTTCCCGGAGCTCTTCCTAATCCAAGATCAATTCTTCCCGGAAAAAGAGATTCCAATGTTCCGAATTGCTCGGCAATGACTAATGAACTGTGATTCGGAAGCATAATTCCTCCCGATCCTACTCTTATTTTTTTTGTTCCGTTGGCGATAAAACCAATCAGAACCGAAGTTGCAGAACTGGCAATGCTTTCCATATTGTGATGTTCGGCAAGCCAGAATCTGTTATAATTAAGATTTTCAGTAAAGTTTGCTAAAGATAAACTGTCCTGAAAACTATCATGAATGCTTTTCCCCTGCTTTACCGGCGCAAGATCTAAAACAGATATTTCAAAGTTTTTCATATACGTGATATTTACTTTTTTTAAAGATTATATGGAATCTCCTTTGTCGATTTCATACTTTAAGTTTTTAGTCTAAAAAACCAAACAAATTTAAGACATCTAAACTGCATTAGTTACTTTTTGTAATTGATAAGTCTGATGGTGTAGTTCAGGAAAAAACTATTGAAATTAAGTTTTAAATTAAATGATTTTAATTATACAATTTAAATCTTCTATGATTTTGTATTTTTGAAATTATAATTAAAAAAAAACTAAAATGCCGATTGAAATACCAACACAAAGTACAGCACCTGTATATTTTCCAAACGAGAATTACAAAATAGTAAGATATCTTGATTTAGTAAAATTTATATCATTAATTCAGACTAAAAAAATTATACTTTTCACGATTAGATAAATTTGAAGATCGTTATGAAGGAACAGTTCCTGAATTAAGTTTGCAAGATTACAAAGAATGGTATACATATTTTACTCAAAATAAATTATTAGATATTATTAACACCAGTGTTGAAGAACACGTGGAACAAGCATTAGTCGATCAAAAAGAAACCCAAGAAAAATATAAAAAATTAGTATGTATTTCTTGTTGGAATAAATATGATTCAGAATCTTATGCCCTTTGGAAAATTTACTCTGATTTATCTAAAGGAGTTATGATAACAACTAATATTGAAAGAATAGAAGCCGCTTTTGCAAATACAGAAGAGCAAATTCAAGTAAGTGAGGTAAAATATCTTGATTATAAAAAAGATAAAATAAAAATGGGTAACATGAATTATCCCATAATTCATAAAAATATACATTATGATTATGAAAAAGAAGTAAGATTGATACATAAAGTTTCTTTTAAATCAGGTTTAAACTATGATTGGTCACAAGAAGAAAATCAATATGGAAAATATATAAATGTAGATATTGATATTTTAATTGAAGAAATTATAGTCAGTCCCAAAGCCCCACAATGGTTTTTTGATGTAATTTCAGATTTACTTCAAACATATAACATAGAAAAAGGAATCAAGTATTCTGACTTAAAATAAGAAATAATTTCAAACCATGAAATCAAAAATAATGTACATTGAAAACAAATCCTCTGGTCATCACGGATCGGCATGGATTGGTTTTGTAGAATTTTCAAAATCCGGTCAAACGGTTTATTTTAACAACAAAGCGTTGAAAAAACTTAAAAATACAGGAATTTTGGGAAATCATTTCGACATAGAAACCGGAGAAGAATATTGGGTTTCAGGTGTGAAAAAGAATGGACAAAATCGCCATCAGTTTGGTAGCGGAAAAATTATGATTGATAGAAATTCGATTGATGAGTATTTAAAACTTGTTGATTTTAATAGCATTGATGAAAAATATTTCACAATAATTGAGTTTATCAAAACTGATAAAAGTCGTTTTAATGAACTGGAAAATATTGAAATTGAATATAGAGATAATAGCCGTAGCGCGAGTTTTTTGGACAATAATCACAGAAAATTAATCTTAAATATTTAAATAAAAAAGGTTTAATAATGAATTTGAAGTCATTTATTAAACCTTTTAAAATACTATTATTTATTTTTCTCTTTCTTAAAATTATAATGATTAATCAAAATTCTGATTTCATTAAATTCAAAATTACTTGGTAAAGCATTTTTCCATTCCGTCAATGTTTCGTGAGGAGTTTTGTAGAACATATCTTCAAAAGCTTTGATCTTATCCGAAGTGATGACTCTTGAAATATCCAACAATCCCTGCTCGGCAAATTTTGCTAAATGTCCGATCACGGTTTCTTTTACCAAACCTCTTTCAAACGCGACTTCTGCAATGGTTTTCCCTTGTTCAAAAAGCTGAAAAGTAAGAACCTGCGAAGGAACTTTTGCAATTTTCATGCTGACTTCCTTGTCATTTTTTTCATCTAAAAGTTTCGTTTCTAATAGATGAGCTTCTTTTAAGCTATTCAGATATTCTTCAACATCTTCCAGCCAGTTTCTAAATTCCTCGTTGTATTGTTTTAGGCCTTTTGCGCCTTTTATTTCAGCATAAAATTCTTTTAACGGACTGAAAACTTTATCTCTGATCTCCGTAAAAAAGAAATTAACCGCACCCTTTGTTTTAGCCTCAATTTCAGACCATTCTTCTTTCTGATCGATGAAATTATTTACTTTTTGAGAAATCACTTTTTCCAGCTTTTCGAAAATTTTCCCAAGCTGAGTTACCTCATGCTTTAACTGGATATATAATTGATTGGTTTTTACCGTATCAATACTTTTTGTTGTTATTGAAAGCCTATTCCATTCTTCAACTTCATTTAAAATCCACCTTGAATCTACGGTACGAAGTACTTTTTTAATGCTGTAATCGTATTTTTCCTGATTTAAAATAGCCTCAACATTATCATTTGCAAAAGTAGATCCCTGAAACTGCAGAATTCTGTTATCTTTAAAAATAACTTCAGGCGTAATTTTAGATTTCAACACAATTCCTTCTAACGTTCGGCAACGCGACAAGGCAACATAGACCTGACCTGCCGTAAAACTTTTTCCGGCATCGATAATCACTTTATCAAATGTCAATCCCTGACTTTTATGGATCGTAACCGCCCAAGCCAATTTTATAGGAAACTGCTCGAAGCTTCCTAAAACTTCTTCTTTAATATTTTTATCAGTGTCCAGAAAATATTTTTTCTGTTCCCAAACTTCTCTTTTTACGGTAATTTCTCTTTCGCTTCCGTCGAGAACTACTTTAATTTCATTTTCATCTAAAGCGGAAATTTCACCTAACTTTCCGTTAAAATATCTTTTTTCTCCGGAAATATCATTTCGGATAAACATGACCTGAGCGCCAATTTTCAGTTCTAAAAACTGCTCGTTGGGAAATTGATTTTCTTTAAATTCTCCGAAAAGTTTGGCTTCAAAAGTAGTCGGATCAACTTTTATTTCCTTTAATTTTTCCTGATTGATCTCATCTGCCATTTTATTGTGAGAACACAAGTAAACGTAAGATTCAGTTCCTGTTTCAAACGTAGGATCATATCTTTCATTAAGATGTTCGAAATCTATGCTTCCTACATCTCCATCTCGGATTGCATTCAAAATATCTAAGAAACTTTCATCAGACTGTCGGTAAACTTTTGTTAATTCGATCGTCAGTAAAGGCACTTCTTTGATCGCATGACTGTCGAAAAAGAAAGGTGAATTATAAAACATTTTTAAAATATGCTCATCTCTCACCACCGGCGGAAGCTGATACAAATCTCCGATGAACAGCATTTGAACACCTCCAAATCTTTGGCTATTTCTTCTGATGAATCGTAAAGAAAAATCCATCATATCCAAAACATCCGCTCTCAACATTGAAACCTCATCAATAATAAGCACCTCAACTTCGCGTAAAAGTTTAAGTTTATCTTTTCTGTATTTAAAATGAGGCATCAGATCGGCAATATTATTCGCCAAACTGGTATCGATACGGTCAGTTGTCGGTAAAAAGGTTCTTAAAGGCAACCCAAACATCGAGTGAATGGTAACACCTCCCGCATTGATCGCAGCAATTCCCGTAGGAGCCACTACAATATGCTTCTTTTTTGTACGTTTTACAAAATCGTTCAGGAAAGTTGTTTTTCCTGTACCTGCTTTACCTGTTAAGAAAACACTTCTGTTGGTATATTCTATTAAGTCAAAAAAATGATTGTTCATCGCCGGCAAAATTACGGAAAATGAATTTGAATTTTTTATGTTGGCACAACTTTTGAGAATTAGAGAAAAGAAAAAATTTATTTTATGAAAAAATTATTCATTCAGGTTCCTATTTTGGTGCTATTTTCATTTTTTGTTTTAAATTCATGTAAAGCAAAAGTTGACCCTAATACTAATCTACCTAAGGATATTTCGGAAAGGCCTGCCGACGAAAACAGTCAGAAATACGATCAGGCACAATTAGATAAACTTAGAGCTGAAATTGATGCCGAGATTTCCAAAGAAAAATGTACCGATGCAACTACAAATGAATGGAAACCCGCTCCAATTGGATCTAAAGCTTGTGGTGGACCAAAATCTTACATCGCTTATCCTGCAAAATTAGAAGCTCAAATTCTTCCTAAGATTGAGGCTTATAACACAAAAGAAGCTGAATTCAACAAAAAATATAACATTACATCAGACTGTTCATTCGTAGGAGAACCAGCAGCAATAAGATGTATTAATGGAAAAGCAGAGGTTGTTTACCCTGTAGAATAAAATAAACACACGAACTCGATCAGGAGTTTTCTCACTAAGGATTTAAAAAAAAGCATTGTCAAAATTGACAATGCTTTTTTTGTGAATTATTAAAATGTAAATAGTCAATTTTGCTTCGCAAATGAATTTAATTATCCTAAAAAAGGCAACGAAGTTAATTGACTTGCGAAGCAAAATTGACTGTTCACATCCAAACTATCCTTGAACTTCTTTCACATTATCTTTATACCATGAAGAATATTTCACATAATTATCAGCAATTCTATTCACTTCACCTTCTAACAATTGAGGAGAAATATCTTTAATTTTTCTTGCCGGAACACCGCCCCAAACTTCACCGGACTTAATGTGAGTTCCCTGTGTAACTACAGAACCCGCACCAACAATCGAATTTTCTTCCACCAAGCAGTCATCCATAACGATAGAACCCATCCCGATCAACACATTATCCTGAATTTTACATCCGTGTACAATTGCATTGTGCCCTATAGAAACGTTATTTCCTATAATTAAAGGAAATTTTTGATACGTACAGTGCAGCATTGCATTATCCTGCACATTTACTTTATCTCCCATTTTGATGTAATTCACATCACCTCTTATCACCGCATTATACCAGATACTGCAATCTTTTCCCATCACAACATCACCAATAATTGTTGCTGTTTCTGCCAAAAAAGTATTTTCTCCTATTTGTGGTGCTTTTCCTAAAAGTTCTTTTATCAGTGCCATATTTTTATTTTGAAAATTTGAAAAATGAGCCGATTTAGCAATTAAATTTTTACTTCACGATTTTTAAATGATGTCGATAGCAAAAATCTAACTTCTAACTTCTAGCTTCTAACTTCTAAATCCGTATTTTTGTATCTCAAATTTAACGAAAAAATGCATACTATACTTATAGAACCAACTGAAAACCCAAAAGTGATGAAATTTGTAGCAGATTACAACTTGATTCCCGGGTCTTTGGAACTGGACAGAGATTCTGATGTTTCAGAAATTCCTTTGGCACAAGAACTTTTCAATTATCCTTTTGTTGAAAGAATTTTTATTACTGCAAATTTTGTAGCGGTTGCCAAACAAGACACTGTTGAATGGGAACATGTAGTTGAAAGTCTGAAAAACATCATTGAAGACGAACTATTGGCTAATCCTAGAATTTACCTTCAAAAGAAAAAGGAAATGTATCAGATCTATGCAGAAATGACCCCAAATCCAGCGGTGATGAAGTTCGTTTCAAGCAAACTGTTATTGGAAGGTTTTGTTGAAGTAAAATCCAGAGAACAATCTGAAGGAGTTCCTTTAGCTCAGGCTATTTTTAAAGAGTTTGATTTTGCGAAGGAAGTTTTTATTTCTGATAATTTTGTGGCGGTAACTAGAGATAATTCTGTGGAATGGCACCAAGTAATGATGGCTGTTCGCGGCTTAATCGCTGACTATTTACAAAACGGTGGTGAAATCTCAACGATAGAAGCTCAAACTCACGAAAATCCTGTAGAAAAGATTATCAACAGAGATTATACAGACGACGAGCAGAAAATATCTGATATATTAAATGAATACGTTGCTCCTGCAGTAGAAAATGACGGTGGGAAAATCTCTTTGATGGAATACGTTCAATCTACAAAAACAGCAAGAATGCTTTTACAGGGAGCTTGCTCAGGATGCCCAAGTTCTACGGCTACTTTGAAAAACGGAATTGAAGGTATTTTAAAACAATTTGTACCAGATTTGGTAGAAAGAGTAGAAGCTGTAAACGGATAATTATTAATATGAGAATATTTTTTCTTTTAGTTTGCTTCAGTCTCAGTATCCTTTCGTGCAAGAAAGAAACAGAATCACATTCTGATATTAATATTGGATTTCATGAAGATCTTGTGAAATCTAATTTAGCCAAAGACAGCCTTCAGAAAATGGATATTGTTTTTGATAAGCTTAATAAAAAGAATACAACTTTTCTGGATTACTATGTCAACTATTATTACAAGCTTGACAAAGAAACTCAAGACGAAATCAAAAAATCTAAAGGAGAAAATTTCTTAAGTGACCATCCTGAAGAATACTTCGCGCTGTTCACAAAAATAATCACTGAAAAAGGTGACAAATACCTTAATTCTTTCGGAATTACAAAAGATGAGGAAATGCTTGCCAGAGAAGTGTATATTTTTCACTTAAAGAAAAACTATGGTCCAACTGTTGATGGACAACTGGAAAATCTAAATAAATAATGAAAGGAATTCTATTAGTAAATCTTGGTTCGCCAAGATCAACGGCGGTAAGTGATGTAAAGGAATATCTTGACGAATTCCTTATGGACGAAAAAGTAATTGATTATCGCTGGATCTTTCGTGCGCTTTTAGTTCGTGGAATTATTTTAAATACAAGACCTGCAAAATCTGCGGAAGCTTATAAAACGGTCTGGACAGAACAGGGTTCGCCCTTGATCGTGATCACTCAAAAAATCCAGAAGAAACTTCAAAAACTGGTAGATGTTCCTGTGGAAATCGGGATGAGATATGCTCAGCCAAGTATTGAAGCTGGAATTCAAAAATTAGTTGATCAAGGCGTTACCGAGATCGTACTTTTCCCATTGTATCCGCAATATGCGATGAGCACAACGGAAACGGTGATCGATAAGGCAGAAGAAGTAAGAAAAAAAAGCTTCCCGAATGTAAAGATCAATTATATACAACCTTTTTATAATAGAGAGATCTACACCGATTGTCTGGCAGAAAGTATCAAAGAAAAACTTCCTGAAAACTTCGATGCCTTACAGTTCTCTTATCACGGAGTTCCGGAAAGACATATTTACAAAACCGATCCTACGAAAACATGTAATTTAAACGATTGCTGTTCGCGTGAAAATAATCCGAGTCATCAGTTTTGCTACCGTCATCAATGTTTTGACGTTACCAATTCTGTTATTAAAAAATTAGGACTACCCAAAGAAAAAGTGATGGTTACGTTTCAGTCAAGGTTAGGAAAAGACAAATGGATGGAACCGTATACTGATGAAACTCTTGAAAGCATCGGCAAAAAAGGAATAAAAAACCTAGCTATTGTTTGTCCGGCCTTCGTTTCAGATTGTCTGGAAACACTGGAAGAAATTTCAGTTGAAGGAAAAGAACAGTTCTTACATGGTGGTGGAGAAAATTTCCATTACATCCCGTGTCTGAACGATGAAGACCGCTGGATTGAAGTCGTAAAAACACTTTGTGAAGAAAAACTCAATGAATTCTATTTAGTTTAAAATATAGTAACCTTCGGAAACGGAGGTTATTTTTTTGTGTAAATATAAGTTGACATTATCACAGGCTCAGAATCTTTCAATCACAATAATTTCTCCCTGTCTCATTGTGAGAAAACTCCAACCTATTTTAATTCTCTTCGTCACATAATGAGAATTGTTAAACCAAAATAGTTTCTGCCCATTCTGGTGATGAGACGGCTTCAACTTATATTTTGGGCTAAAATCTGACTTATATACCTTTATTTAATAGATGCTTCGACTCCGCTCAGCATGACATCGCTACAAATTACCGTAAAATAAGACGGTTAGTATTAGACGTGTCATGCTGAGCGGAGTCGAAGCATCTCTTTTTATTAAATCTTTTATGAGATTACCCACTTTCGGTTAGCAATGACGGATGTTGAAAGTACGACTACCACCCTAGCCCGGATTGCAGCGACATCCTTTTTGGTTGCGGGCGGAGCGAAGCGGAGCCCGTAACCAAAAAGATATAGCGGAAAGCTGGAAAAAGCTTCAAATAAAAACAAAAAAATAATATTTCTAAGAGCACCCCTATATTTTAATTGTTAGGTTTAAAATAATTGTTAAATTTTAAATTACACCCCTATTATTTTTAAACAAAACTCTAAATTTTAAATATTTTTCTTAACTTTACCCCATCAAAAGAATAGCATTAACCATAAAAATTAAAAATGATGAATGCAACTGCCGAAATTTTAAAACATAAGATCGAAAGCTTCACTCCTGAATTGCTTGAAACTTTGGCAAGAATGGTAGAAAAGTTAGAAATGCAGAATAGATTTTCCGTTCCTCAGTTTCAAATGGATGAAGTTTTATATAGAATTCAGTTTCATAACGAGAATCCGAAGACAAAACTTGATTTTTATGAAAATATTTCTGAGCTGGAAAAGAATATTGCGTGATGAAAGTATTTTTGTCCTCCATTGCAAAGAATGACATAAGACTTCTTATGAGAGTTTTTAATGCAGAAAAAGAACATAAAGGAGCCTATTTTCTGGAAGATCTGAAAGAATCGATCCAACAAATTGTGGAAAATTCTGAAGATCCGGAAACAGAACTCCAAAAAATGACGATGCAGAACTTCCCCGTTCACATTCATTACATTTTTGAAAATGAAGAAAGCTTGTTTATTACGGCAATTTTTAAGGAAATTAATAGCTAAAAATGATTAAATAAAATATTAGCACAATTTCAGGACTATTTTATATGTAGAACCTTATAGGAGTTGACACCTATAAGGTTTTTTTACATTAATTATTTTCTCACAGGAGTTCTGAACTCACCATACCCCATCAAACCATCATAGCTTCTACCAAAAGGTGCATAATATAAAAATGCCTGATACAGGTTTTCCGTCTGCCAGAAATTACCGTTCACTTCACCGAAATTCAATGAACCATCTGGATTTTTTGTTGCCAGAATGTAGTTGTAGAAACCTTGTTTCAGGAATATTTTAGCAACATATTTTTTTCCGGCTTCATCATACTGCATCTGATTTTCTTTGCTTGGCTGAAAATTATTAAAACCTCCCAACACATAAATCTCTTTATCCACAGGATCGGAATCCAAAGAGAAATACACCCAAGAATAATCTGCCTCTCTTTCTGCATTTCTTTCAATTCCGATGTCATTTCTTCTGTAATACCAAGCTCCGTTAACGTCCGGCTGATATTGATAATTCAGAGGAAAAGCCCAAACCGGATGAAGATAGGTTTGATTTACTCCATCCTTCTGCTCAGTGGCGCGAACCATATCTGCCGGCATATTCATATTTTTATTATCAAAATAATAAAATTCATTATTTCCCGGGAAAACCAAGTTCATTTGCTGGAAAAGTAATTTATTTCCTAAAGTTGCGCTTGGTTTTAAATTATTAATTGCAACATTCGGATTGTTATTCTGCATCACATTCAAGCTCATTGAATTGACATTAGAAGATAGATCTCCGCCTTTTGAAACTGCCTGTACTTCTACCCTTTGGTTCGCATTCGGATTTCTTGCATCTGAAATTCTTGAAATATTTAAAGCTAAGGTAGCATTATCTTCAACCACGTAAAATCTTCTTTTAAAAAGTGGCTTGTCTGCAGAATCTTTATAAACAATCAACTCAAAATTTCCTGAAACTTTGGGCTGCATTTTGTCATTAGGAAACGTCAGCGTATAGTGTGTATAAGCCTGTAATGTATTGAATGAATACTGAAATTTATCCAGCATACCATTTAAACTTCCATTGGCAAATTCTGTAAAGAATAGATTGTCATCCTGCCAGTTTCTGTCATAATGCTTGATGGTATATCTAAAAATATCGCTTGAATTTGTAAGGTCATCAAAACTTAAAATCAAGGTCTGATTAAGGTTGATCACCGGAGTTTCATCATTCGTCTGTGGATTGAATAATTGTATACTTTGAATGTTTTGTCCAAAAACCAAACCACTCAAAGAAAGTAAAAGTATGCGCAAAGTTTTCATTATGACGAAGATAACGAAAAAATGGGATTTTACTTACACTTATTAAGATTTTGAAACGACAAAATATACAAAAGCTTTGTAGGTAAACACTTTCTTTGTCATTCCGTAGGAATCTAAACATAGTTTTTATAATTCAACAGTCGAGATTCCTGCGGAATGACAAACTTCATGGAAAGTTGTCTAATTATTAAGATAAATAAAACTTTTGTGGTTAAATTTGTCCTAATAAAAAACATTCAGCATATGCTTCAGATTCAAGGTTTCGTATTCAATTTTGCGAGCGAAAATACTTATATAGTTTACAATGAAAACAAAAATGCCTGGTTGATCGATCCGGGAAATATGAACGAACAGGAAACAAAAGCGATCGACAGCTTCATTAAAGAAAACGATTTAAAAATCCAGAAAATATTGTTGACTCATGCCCATATCGATCATGTTTTAGGCTTGCAATGGGCTTTTGATACATTTAAAGTTCCTGTAACGATGCATCAGGATGATCAAGAAGTATTGGATATGCTCCAAGCAAGCGGAATGAGATTCGGTTTTCAAATTGATCCTGTAAAAGTTGAAGTAGAATACGTAAATGAAGGCGATGAATTGGAACTAGACGGAGAAAAATTTAAAATTTATCATGTTCCGGGACATTCTCCGGGAAGCGTAGTTTATCATAACGAAAATCAGAAATTCATGATCTCTGGTGATGTTCTTTTTGAACAAAGTATTGGGAGAACCGATCTTTACAAAGGAAACTACGAGCAATTAATTGATGGAATTAAAACTAAGCTTTTTATTCTTGATGATGAAACACAAGTTTTCTCTGGTCATGGAAATCCTACGTCGATTGGATTTGAGAAGGAACATAATCCGTTTTTGAAGTAAAAAAGAAACAAAATATCCCAAAAGATGCGCTTCTTTAAAAAAACTAAATTTTTAGCATTAAGTGATGCAATTCAAAATCCAAAGGATTGCAAAAAACTAAGTCTAATATTTATAGAATACAATCTAAAGGATAAAGGTGCTATTTTTTCACATTTCATCAACTTAAGAACCTTAGAAATTCAGGCTGATCCTTCTATTTATAATTTGGATGATTTTGAACTTCCCGAAGAAATTGCCAGCTTAAAAAAATTAAAAAAGATTTCACTTCTAAATCTTCCATTCAAAACCTTTCCTGAATGGCTTACTCAAATAAAATCATTAAAATATTTAATGGTTAGAGGAAATGATATAGATTCAATTCCGGACTCAATATGTCAATTAGAAAATTTAAAAACGCTACGTATTGAAAATTGCAAGTTGAATAAATTACCTTCAACATTAAATCAAATGCAAAACTTAAGAAGTTTAGGACTTTGTAGTACAGAATTAACAGATCTCAACCCTGATCTATTTCCCAAGAATTTAAAAGAAATAAGTTTATCTGGTTCAAGAAAATTCGATGATGATGATTTGGAAAGTTTGAAAAAAGCAATGAGAAGAACTAAGATATAATTTGTCAAAATTAAGAAACCGTCAGAAAAATCTGACGGTTTCTTAATTTGATATGAAAAAAACTAATTGTTTAGAAGTCAAAGGCAACTGACGCTCTTACAGCAGCACCCATAATTGGTCTAGCCATAATTGTCGTACTACCCGCTTGTTGTACAGATTGTGATCTTGGATCTCCTTCTGTAATTCCGATGGTATTGAAAACGTTTGTTGCGTCAACTGCAAAACGTATTTTTCCTAACTGATAAGACATTCCGGCACCAACTTCACCAAATGCAGGCAAAGTATCCTGATTGGTTTGATCCTGAAAACGCTTACCATAATAATTGTAGCTTACATACGTTCTCCATTCTTTTGTAATATTTATGGCTGGCGAAATATTAAAATATAATTTCGGAATTCTTCTTACTACATTCCCTTCCAAAACACTTCCCGCTTCCAAACCATCATATTTAGGATTTTGAATCGTTCCGTTAAAAGTAAGCTCTACAACATTATTAAACAATCGTGCATATCCTTCCAGCTCAACCCCAAAGTTTTTCGTATTGGCGAAGGTATTTTCTGAAGTTCCATTAGAGAAAACATCTGTAAACGAAAGGTTTTTAAGTGTAGAATAAAAAGGAATTACAGCAATATCAAATGTTCTTGAATAATATTTATATCCAACTTCCAATTGATTGGTTGATACAGATTTCAAAGGCTGATCCGGTGTCGGGTTAGAGAAATAATTATAATACGCTTCTTCGTTCGGAGATCTGAAACCATTAGAAAAACGCGCATACACTGCATTTTCCTTGTTGATTTTATAATTTGCAGCAAGGGTGAAAGAAACTTTATCAATATTGTAATTCCAATACGTGTATTTATTTCCTAAAACACTCATATTATCGTCCGCTGTTGTTGTTAAAAAACTATGAGTTCCGTCTGTCGTTAACCCTGAATTATTAAGATTGGCAGTCGTTGTGTTTGCAAAATTTCCTTTATAATAATCATGGCTGTAACGAAGTCCTGCATTAATACTTAAATCATCCGTAATATTGTAGTCTAAATTTGCATAAAGATCATTCAAACTTCCTTGAGTTTGTGTATCTCTCTGAAGGAAAGTCATATCTGTAACACCGTTGTATGTTTTAGAATATCCAACACTGTTTGGATTTAATGAAGTATCAACCAAATTAAGAAGCTCCGGTCTGTCTGTTGCTGTCGTTAAAATATTGCTCCAGTTCCAGTATTGATGGGATTTCCAATTGGATTTATAGAAACCTGCCGTTACATTTCCTTTATCGAATTTATAATTGAACTGTAAGTCATTCACAAAATTATTCATCTGCTTATCAATTGCCCAAAAACCTAATTCCTGTACAAATTGTGGATTTACAATAGCTCCGTTGCTTACTAATGAATATTGATAATTATTTCCTGCGATCCCATTATCACTTGCGAATTTAGCACCTGTTGCAGGTCCGCCAGCCGGGAAAATCCCAGTGTAATTCATATTGATATTGGTATATCTTGTTTTGTTTAAAACAGTGAAATTATTTCCAAGATCATATTTAAATTCTGCTCCCAACACATCAACTTTCGGATGAATTCCATCTTCTAAATTTCTGTTGAAAAAACCGCCTCCGGCTTGAGGAATATCCAACTGGCTGATCGCTCGGTAGCTGTACGTTCCATAATTTGCATCAAAACCGGCAAATTCTTTTATATCGTTTCCATCTCTTGTCAAAGGAATCGGAAGATAGAATGTATTTCTGTCGTCCAGTTTTTTATAATACACTTTAGCATAGCCTTTATCGAAAACGTATTTCAGATTCATTCTGATTTGTCCACCCTGATTGGCTTTAAACCCTGTTTTTCTGATTCCGTCATCACTTCTATAGAAACCACCGACATTGAAGAATAATTTATCCTGAACCAAAGCACCTCCAACATTAAGATCAGTACGCATCAAACCGTAAGTACTCGTCTCAAGTTTTGCGCTTCCTCTAAAATCGTTACCTCCTTCTTTTGTAATAAAGTTGATCAAACCTCCCGGAGAATTGGTTGCATAAATAGATCCCGAACCTCCTCTCAAAGCTTCTAATCTGCTTACTGAATTATCTACACGGAAGAAATTATCCGCATTCGCAAATTGCAAAGCTCCATCTTCAAAAACGGGTAATCCATCTTCCTGAACCTGCACAAATTCGTACGCTCCTGCAGAAGGAATACCTCTCGCGAAAAGGTTGTTTCCTACTTCACCACCAGAAGTTTCAACTGCAAAACCGGGAACTCTCTGTAATAAAGCCGCCGCACTGATTGGGTTTTGTTTCTGAATTTCTTTTGCACTGAATGTAGAAATTGCGGTACTGGATTCTATTTTCTTTTTAGGATTTGAGTTACCAGTGATCACAACTTGTTCAATAGATGCCGATCTGGTAGAATCCTGTGGAGTTTCCTGAGCATACGCATTATTGAAGTAAAGCGTTGCAATACCGGCAATTAAAAAGATCGATTTTTTTTTCATAGCCCTATGATTTTTTATAGTTAGTTTTAATTTTGTTTTAATTTTAAATAAACACCGTTCGTCCAGCCAAAACCGTCCTGATTAGGATATTCTCCGCCACCTGCAATGGTTTCTGTATCCAGAGCATTGTATTTTTCCATTAATTTTCCGGTGTTCTTGTAAACTCGTTCTACATTAGCACACCAGTTATTTTTAATTTTCTCGGCCAGATCATCAAATCCATAATTTTTCATTGATTTAAAACCTAACCATTGATACGGTGCCCAAGCATTCGGTAAATCCCATTGTTGCCCTGAGTTTTTGGTTGTAGTAACCAATCCGCCTTGATACAAGAACTTTTCTTCTATATTTTTTGCAACAGATTTCGCCTGTTCGTCACTGGCCAAACCAAGAAATAAAGGATAAAGAGCAGCAATATGTTCAGACGGTGTTGTTGTGTGTTTTTTTGTGTGATAATCTTTATACATGTTTTCATCCCAAAAGTATTTATCGATCATCTGTCTTCGCTTTACCGCTCTTTGAGTAAAGTAAATCTCCTTTTCTGTTAAATTCTGTAGCGCTGAAGATCTCGCCAATGTTTTTTCCAAATGCCATATAAGACAGTTGACATCAACCTCAGCAAGATTCAGAGTTTCTATTGTTTGTATCGTTTCTCCATCTGCAAACCATCTGCTTGAAAAATCCCAACCAGATTCGCAGGCGCTTCTTATATTTCTGTAAAATTCGTCTCCTGTATTTTCGCTGTCTTCAATATCAATTAAATAACTTTCGGGACGAGGTACATTTTCAGCATCATAATAACGGTTTAAAATATCGCCGTCTTTAGTTTTGACAACTCTCTTTGTATTAGAACCATTTTCCAAGCCTTCTTCACCATTCATCCAGAAAGCATATTCTTTTTCCAGTGTATCGTGATATTTGATATAAATATTTTCGTCTTTTGTTGTTTCAAAAAGCAAATCAAGCATCAAAGAAAAATACGGTGGCTGGGAACGGCTTAAAAAATGAGTTCTGCTCGCATTCGGAACAAATCCTACGGTTTGAATTAAATAAGAACAGTTTTCAATGATATTTTCCATCATTTCAACTCTTCCCGAAACCTGTAATCCAAGCATGATAAAATAACTGTCCCAATAGAAAAACTCGTTGAAACGCCCGCCTGGAACTACATAAGGTTTTGGAAGTTTTAATAATGTTCCTCTTTCTTCGTAAGCAGTTCTTGTCAGTTCCTCCCAAAGTTTTTCGATATGTTCGTTAATTGGCAACTGTTTTTCTCTCTTAATCGAAATTTTAGCGCCCAAAAAATCGAAATTTGACATCACAAAAGCTTTTAAATCAAAACTTTCTGTATCTTTTTCCTTATCATATTTTGAATTAATTTCAGAAATAGAAAATAATGGAACCGCATCTGTCATCATCTTTTGATCTTCAAAAACTTTAGATCTTTGAACATCATCAAAAAGAGCCTGAATTTCGTTTATGTAAAGTTGATTACTCATTTTTATTTTTTAGGATTTATTTTTAATTTATTCATGAAAATTGCTGAAACGATCAACATTGAAAGTGGAATTAATGAAAGGTAAAACGCCTGTTGTCCGCTAAATTTTTCAAATACCAAACCTGTGATTATCGAACCAATCGTTCCTCCGATTGCAGAAAAAACGACAATCAAACCAGACATTGCACTGTGTAAATATTTTGGAATTGATGCTAAGATCACAGAGTTGATACTTGGATAAATTGGAGCCAATAAACCGCCCATTAATGGAAATAAATACACAACCAATGGAGCATTCAGCCAAGTCGTTCCTGTATCAATATGAATATTGTGAGTTAATGGTAAAACCAACAAAATACTTATTGCAAAACCAATCACACAAAAGGAAACAACGTAAATCCAGCTAAATTTTTTCGAGAAAAAACCCGATAAAAATCTTCCTAACGCAAAAGCTCCCGCCAAAACCGCACCCGCCTGAATACTCATCGAAGTCGGAACTTTTAGGATTTCTTTATAAAAAGTTGGTGTCCATGTTTGAAAGCTCTGCTCTACCAACACAAAAAGAAAAGCACATAATAAAAAGAACAATACTTTTCTGTAACTGAATAAACTTGCGCTGTTTCTCAAATCTCCAAGCAAGTCTGTTTTTTCGCTTTTTGCTTCATTTTCATTCAACTTAGAAAAGAAAAGAAATAAAAATGATAATGTCGAAAGTGCACCTAATACCCAATAAACATTCAGCCAATGTGTAGATTTTGGGTTATGGTCGTCGATAAATAAGCTGAATAAAACATTTCCAACCAACACTCCGATCATGAAAAATCCTTCCAGATATCCCATAAAACTTGAGTGTTCTTTATCTGTATTCGTCACCAATCCGATGGATGTGAAAACCGAAATTTTAATCAAAGCGAAAGAAATTCCGACAATCGTAAATAGCAATTTGAAAAACCAGAACTCATTAGAAAAAGGCATTACAAAACACATGCAACTCACCAAAAATAAAGCGATCAACATTGATTTTTTAATACCAATCTTTGGTAAAAAAGATGCTAAAATGAACGAACAAATAGCAATCGGAAGATCTTTAAAACCTTCCAAAACACTTGCAGAAGATTTCGAAATACCGAAATTTTGCTGCATTTGTAATATTACCGTTCCCACAGAATTCAAAAGAATTGCGAAAACGAAATAATTTAAAAACAAAACCGCCTTTATGTTGAAATTTTTCATTAAATAATTTCTTGGTGGCTAAGATAGAAGCATTTATGTTAACGTTAATTTAACACAGTAAATGAATATTTGAACTATATTAATATAATTATTATTTTAGACGATAAAATACGATTAACTGAATGAAAGTTACATTTGAACGAGTGATCCCCGATGAAAAGAGCTCTTTTCGCACAATTCACAATAATTCTCCTATTTCAGAATTCAAATGGGAGTACCATTATCATCCGGAAATTGAGCTCGTGTGTATCATTTCGGGGAACGGAACGCGCCATGTCGGCTATCATAAAAGTAATTACACCAATGGTGATTTGGTATTGATTGGTTCCAATATTCCGCATTCCGGATTCGGTTTAAACTCTATTGATCCTCACGAGGAAATTGTTTTACAGTTCAAGGAAGAGATTCTGCAGTTTCCGCAACAGGAAGTTGAAGCGAGATCTATTAAAAACTTGTTGGAACTTTCAAAATATGGCATTCAATTTCATACCAAGATCAAAAAAGCAATGCTTCCAAGGTTAAAATTAATGTTGGAATGTGAAGGTTATAAAAGATATTTATTGTTGTTAGAAATTCTTTTCGAGCTTTCAAAATGTACTGATTATGAGCTTTTAAACAAGGAAATTATGCCGTACACGATTATTTCAAGAAATAAAACCCGTCTGGAAAATATTTTCACCTTTGTAGAACATAATTATGACAAAGAAATTAATATTGAAGATGTTGCAAAACTGGCGAATCTCACCCTTCCCGCTTTCTGTAATTTTTTCAAAAAAGCTACACAGATTACTTTTACTGAATTTGTGAATAGATATCGTATTAATAAGGCTTGTTTGTTAATGGCTCAAGATAAAAGTATTTCTGAATGCAGTTACAGCTGCGGTTTTAATAATGTAACTTACTTTAACAGAATGTTTAAAAAATATACGCAGAAAACACCTTCTGAGTTTATTAAAAATTATTCTCCTGGTAAGGTCGATGTAGATTCAAAGGTTGAAAATAAGGTTAAAATTAAGGCTAGTTTTTAAGACTAAAATTGTGGATAACTTTGTGGATAACCATGTTGATAACTTTTCAACCCAATAAAAAGTAATAAATTTAAACTTATTAAAATCTACACAAAACCTATATAAACAGATAGTTACAGTAGATCATTCTAGTAAAAATAATTTGTTAACAATTTTAAACAAAAAAGCTGTTCGATAATAGAACAGCTTTATATATTTTAAACAAAATGAAAAATTATTTCCATTTAATATTACAACCCATGCTCGGTCTTTGAAGCTCTTCCTGAGGTTCACCTAATAACAGATTTTCGAAAGCAATAATAAGATCTTCACCTGTAACATCTTTATTGTTTCCAGGTCTTGAATCATCCATTTGTCCTCTGTAGATGAGGTCTAATTTCTCATCAAAGAAGAAGAAATCCGGTGTACATGCAGCTTCGTAAGCTTTTGCAATTGCCTGGCTTTCGTCATATAAATAAGGAAAGTCAAAGTTTTTTTCAATTTGGAATTCAATCATTTTCTCCGGAGAGTCAGCCGGATATTTTTCTACATTATTAGCATTGATCGCAATGAATTCTATTCCTCTTTCATTATAGTCTTCATATAATTCATTCAATTTATCAATTACATGAAGAACGAACGGGCAATGGTTGCACATAAAGATAACCAATGTTCCTTTTTTACCTTTCAAATCATCCAATGATTGGATTTCATTACTTTTTGAAGGGTTCGGAAGCTCAAAAAAAGGAGCTTTTGTTCCTAATGCGATCATATTTGAGGGAGTATTCATATCTTTTTTATTTAGGCACAAAGATAAATATTTCTTTTATTATATAGGTAAGGAAGCTTGAAGCGGAAAGAAAGAAGTTACGCAATTTAAAAACATTTATAATTCAATCGACTCAGGCTATTTATCCTATTAATTTTTACAATAATTTCAAAATCATCTCCTTAAACTCCCATTTTTACTGCATTCACCTATTTATAAAATTACTTTAAAATCTTTAGCCAGTCTTAAATAGTAAAATACATTTGGAAGATATACTTAAAAGTTTGTAGTTTTGCTAACACTGTTAGTAAAATAAAAAATCATGGGCTTACATGAACGTCGTCAAAGAGAAAAAGAATCAATACGTGCCAATATTTTGGATGCGGCTTTTTCTTTGGCTAAAACGGAAGGTTGGGCCTCGCTTTCAATCCGTAAAATTGCAGACGCTATAGAATACAGTGCTCCAGTAGTTTACGATTATTTTGAGAACAAAGAAGCTATTCTGTATGAAATTTCACTGAATGGTTTTCACTGTTTACACATAGAATTATTAAAAGCTCAGAAAAAGCATGATACTCCCGAAGAACAATTAACTGCAATAGTTGATGCATATTGGAAGTTTGCTTTTAAGAATAAAGAATATTATCAATTAATGTTTGGTCTTGGGATGCAATGCAGTGGAAAAGGTCTTATGAAAGAAGAATTTTCTTCGTTTCAGGATATGATCTACGATTGCACTTATGAGATCATCAAGAAAAACGGATCTAATCCGGATAATGCTTGTCACATGTCTCACGCATTATTTTCGGCTGTACATGGTTTGATCTCTATTATGATGATGCGTAACGATGATATCCCTTCTACAATGAATAAAACTACATTAGACGAAACGGTTTCGGCTTTTGTTAAATCTTTGTAAATTTTTTTTGAACTAAAAATTAACACCGTTAGGAAAAGTAACATGGAATAATTAACATTATTCAATTTTATTTAAATTAAAAAAGAAAAAACTTTAAAATGAAGACTAATTTCATAGCATTACTTTATGTAATTTTCTTTCCTTACCATTAACACTGTTAGGAAAAATAACACCAGGCACATCATTTATACATTTAAAATCAACATTAAAAAAATTATAATCATGTAGACAATAATTTACTCAATATTAAGAATTCTGTAATTTTTTTTGAACTAATCATTAACACTGTTAGGAAAAATAACGGAATTTAAATTAAAAACAATACTACTTAATCTAACACTTCATTAAAAATTTAAACTTAAAATGAAAACACTTGCAAAAACAAGGATTATCATACTAATTTCAAGTATTATCCTTTTACAGAATTGCACCAAGGCAGCCGAAGGATCAAACGCTGCTCCACCTGCACCAGAATTGCCAGTTTATACCGTAATTACATCTCCTGCAACAGTTTATCAGGAATTCCCGACAGCTTTAGAAGGAAAAAATAATGTAGAGATAAGATCTCAGGTTGACGGATATTTAGATAGAATTTATGTAGAGGAAGGTGCTTATGTAAAAGCCGGACAACCTTTATTTAAAATAGATTCAAGAGCTTATGGTGAGCAAATGAATATGGCACAAGCCAATTTACAGGTTGCCAATGCAAACATTCAGAAAGCTAAAGTTGAGGTTGACAGACTTCAGCCTTTGGTAAGCGCAAAAGTAGTTTCTGATGTTCAGATGAAAACTGCAAAAGCAAATTACGCAGCAGCTGTTGCGGCAGCAGCTCAGGCAAAAGCTTCTGTTGGCGGAGCTAGAATCAATGTAGGCTTTACTACGATCACAGCGCCGGTTAGCGGATACATTGGAAGAATTCCTTACAAAAAAGGAAGCCTAATTTCAAGAACAGACCCAAGTCCATTGACTTTATTATCTGATATCAGCGAAATTTATGCGTATTTCTCTTTAAGCGAACTGGATTTTATTGCTTTTCAAAATAAATATCCCGGAGCAACTTTAAACGAGAAACTGAAAAACATGCCGATGGTAGATTTGGTTATCGCAGACAACAGTACGTATCCTGAAAAAGGTAAAATGAGCATTGTTGACGGACAGTTTGACAAAAGTACAGGAGCAATCAGCGTTCGCGCCGTGTTCCCGAATGCAAACGGAACATTGAGAACAGGAAATACTGGTAGAGTTCGTATGCCTCAGTTATTCACAAGTACACTTGTTATTCCACAGGAAGCAACTTTTGAAATCCAGGACAAAACCTACGTTTATGTAGTTGGAAAGGATAAAAAAGTAACCGGAAAACCTGTAAAAATCTCTGGAAAAACAGACAGCTATTACTTCATTTCAGAAGGACTTGCTGTCGGAGATAAAATCGTATTTACAGGAATCGGAGCATTGAAAGACGGTGTTGCCATTAAGCCAAAAGTTATTTCTTCTGATAGCCTTTTGAGAGCAAAACCTTTGTAACAATCCTTTTCAAAAAAACAGAAGACTTAAAAAAATAAACTTCTTATGTTAAAACAATTTATAGAAAGACCGGTACTTTCAACGGTCATCTCCATCATACTCTTACTCTTGGGAGCGATGTCGGTTTTCAACCTTCCGGTGACCTTATTTCCGGATATTGCACCTCCAAGTGTTCAGGTGACGGCATTTTATCCGGGAGCGAATGCAGAAGTTGTTGCCCGTTCGGTAGCGGTTCCTATTGAAGAAGCGGTGAATGGAGTGGAGAACATGACGTACATGACCTCCAACTCAAGTAACGACGGATCAATGACCTTGAGTGTATTTTTCAAACAAGGTTCAGACCCTGATAACGCTGCGGTAAACGTTCAAAACCGTGTATCAAAAGCGATGAGCCAGCTTCCGCAAGAAGTTGTACAGGCGGGAATCTCAACGCAGAAAGTTCAGAACAGTATGATCATGTTCATGGGATTATCCAGTGATGATCCAAAGCAATATGATGAGCTTTTCTTACAGAATTACCTTAAAATCAATGTAATTCCTCAAATTCAGCGTATTCCGGGGGTTGCACAGGCTCAGGTTTTCGGAACTAGAGATTACTCGATGAGAATTTGGTTAAAACCAGACAGATTAGCAGCTAATGGTCTTTCTCCACAGGAAGTTTTGGCGGCTATCAAAGACCATAACCTTGAAGCTGCTCCAGGACGTCTTGGACAGGGAAGTAAAGAAACTTACGAATATATTTTAAAGTATAAAGGTAAATTAAACAAAAACGAAGACTACGAAAACATCGCCATTAAAGCCAATAATGACGGTTCATTTTTAAGATTGAAAGATCTTGCAAGAGTAGAATTCGGTTCATATACTTACACAGCAGCGAACAGAGTTGACGGGAAACCGGTTGCAGGTTTTGCCATCTTACAAACTGCAGGTTCAAACGCGAACGAAATTTTAACTGAAATTGAAAAACAGGTTGATCAGTTTTCAACAACGCTTCCAAAAGGAGTAAAACCGATCATCATGTACAACTCTAAAGATTTCTTGGATGCGTCTATTCATCAGGTTGTTGAAACTTTAGTGATTGCATTTATTCTGGTATTTATTGTAGTATATATTTTCCTTCAGGATTTTAGATCTACATTAATTCCTGCAATTGCGGTTCCGGTTGCGATTATCGGTACGTTCTTCTTCCTTCAATTATTTGGTTTCAGTATTAATATGTTGACATTGTTCGCATTAGTACTCGCCATTGGTATTGTGGTGGATGATGCAATTGTCGTCGTTGAAGCCGTCCATTCCAAAATGGAGCAGACAGGAATGCCTGTAGAACAAGCGACTACGAATTCGATGAGTGAAATTTCCGGTGCCATTATTTCGATTACATTGGTGATGTGTGCGGTATTTATTCCGGTTGGTTTCATGCAGGGTCCTGCGGGAGTTTTCTACAGACAGTTTGCCTTTACATTGGTAATTGCGATCATGATTTCAGCAGTTAATGCATTAACATTAAGTCCGGCTTTATGTGCATTATTATTAAATGATCCTCAGGGAGAACATGGCGAACACGGTCATAGAAAAGGTTTTGGAGCTAAATTTTTCAATGCATTTAATGCAAGTTTCAACAAAATGACCAGAAAATATATTTACAGCCTTAAATTTTTAATTAAAAACAAGTGGGTAGCCGTTTCAGGTTTAGCGCTTATTATTGCTGCAAGTATTTTCTTAATTAATAAAGCTCCGACAGGATTTATTCCTACCGAAGATCAAGGTTTCGTTTTGTATGCAGTAAATACACCTCCGGGAAGTTCATTGGAAAGAACGCACAGAGCGACAGAACAAATCGATAAGATTGTAAATGGTGAAAAAGCCACCAATCACCTTTGGGTAGCCGATGGAATGAACTTCATCAGTAACGCTAACGCTTCTCCTTATTCTGCAGGTTTTATTAAACTGAAAGATTATGACAAACGTGGCGATATGAAAGATCCAGACCAAATTGCAGCTGCATTGACCGGAAAAGTAGCCCAGGTGAAAGATGCCAACGCATTCTTCTTCAACTTCCCTACGGTACAAGGTTTTGGTAACGTTTCAGGGTTTGAATTTATGCTTCAGGATAAAACCAACGGTTCTTTCGAGCAATTGGGGACTACCACTCAGGCGTTTATCGGAGAATTAATGAAACGTCCGGAAATTGCATTTGCCTTTACAACGTATGCGGCCGGAAATCCGCAATATACAATTGATGTTAATGCTGATAAAGCCAATCAATTGGGAGTTTCTATAACAGAATTGATGCAGACGATGCAGATTTATTACGGAAGTAGCTTCGTTTCAGATTTCAACAGATTCGGGAAATACTACAGAGTAATGGCTCAGGCAGATGTTCCTTATCGTACGGATGCGAATTCTCTGGAAGGAATTTATGTTAAAAATAATACAGGCGAAATGGTTCCTGTAAAGACTTTAGTGACTTTAAAAAGAACCTTCGGACCTGAAACTGTGACAAGAAACAACTTATTCAACGCTGTTACCATTAACGGAACTCCAAAACCTGGTTATAGTACAGGAGATGCGATTAAAGCAGTTGAAGAAGTAGCAAAACAATCACTTCCAAGAGGTTACGGTTACGAATGGACAGGTATTACCCGTGAAGAGATCAAAACTGGTGGACAAACAGCTTTTGTATTCATGTTAAGTATCTTATTCGTATACTTCTTATTGGCAGCTCAGTATGAAAGTTACATTCTGCCGTTTGCGGTTATTTTGACGGTTCCTACAGGAATTTTCGGAGTATTTGCTTTCACAGGATTAGCAGGAATTGATAATAATATTTACGTTCAGGTTGGATTGATTATGCTCGTCGGATTATTAGCCAAAAACGCGATTCTGATTGTAGAATTTGCCGTACAAAGAAGAAAAGCAGGAAAATCATTAATTGAATCTGCTCTTCAGGCTTCAAGATTACGTCTAAGACCAATTTTGATGACCTCATTTGCCTTTATCATCGGTATGCTTCCATTAGTTTGGACGCAGGGTGCGGCGGCAAAAGGTAACCACTCTATCGGTATCAGTACAGTTGGAGGGATGTTTACAGGAGTTGTATTCGGGATTTTCATCATTCCGGTGATGTATGTGATCTTCCAATATTTACATGAAAAAATGCCAAGCAGAAAACAAAAAAGACTGTTAAAACAAAAACAACAGGAAGAACTTTTAGCAACTGCTCATTAATAAAAATGAACTACAAACTTTGAGAGATTTGGCTTAACCACAAACAACACAAATATTTTCACAAATAAACACAATCATCTGTGAAAATCCGTGAAATCTGTGGTCAAAACAAAAAATAGAGAAGCAACTATTCAAACTACTATCATAAAAAGCAAAGTATTTTCTCCTACTAAAGACATCTTTGTTTTAAAATAAAACCTCTCAAAGTTTTGTATTCAATTAAAAGTTTAAAAACTATGAAATCGCCATCACTTGGAAACGAAAATTTCAATAAAACCCAGCGATTACATGTAACCTTTTAATAAAAATAAATATCTTCATATGAAAAGAATAAAGAATATTTTTCTCACATTTATATTGGCTATAGGCTCGGTTTCATGTGTCTCCAAATTGGCATATACAGAACCGGAGCTTGAGCTTCCAGAGAAATTCCAATACACAGCAACGGCAGATACAGCAAGTGTTGCCAATCTGGAATGGAAACAATTTTTCAGCGACCCTATTTTACAAGGTTTGATTGAAAAAGGAATTAAAAATAATTACGATCTACAAATTGCTTTAAAACAAGTCGCTTCTTCACAGGAAAGACTGAAACAGGCGAAATATCTTCAATATCCGGATGTTGGTTTCGGAGTTTCAGCGCAGATTTCAAAACCGTCAAAAAACAGTATGAATGGACAAAGCTTAAATCTATTTTTAGGGCAAAGCCATGTTGAAGATTACAACGCAGCCTTCAATCTCTCTTGGGAAGCTGATATTTGGGGTAAAATTAAAAATCAACAAGAGGTTTCAAGAATGCAGTATCTGCAGACTTATGAAGCTACAAAAGCAATTCAGACGCAAGTCGTTGCAGCAATTGCTCAAGGTTATTATAATTTGTTGATGCTTGACAAACAAATGAATATTGCAAAATCTAATTTAGAATTAAGCAATAACACCTTGTCTATCACAGAAAAGATGTGGCAAAGTGGTGATACAACTTCATTGGGCGTTCAGCAGGCAACTGCTCAGAAGCAATCTACGGAACTTTTGATCACTCAATTGGAACAAAATATTGCCATTCAGGAAAATGCATTGAGTATTTTGGTGGGTGAGAATCCAAATAAAGTGACCAGAACCATCGAAATGTCCGACACTTCATTACCTCAAAATATTTCTACAGGACTTCCTGCAGCGATGGTAAGCCGTCGTCCGGATGTTCGTCAACAGGAATTGGTATTGTTGGAATCCAATTCAATGGTCGGAATTGCTCAGGCAAATATGTATCCGGCATTGAAAATCACAGCTAACGGTGGCGTAAATTCATTTAAAATTGATAACTGGTTTCAGATTCCGGCTTCATTATTCGGATCTGTGTTGGGAGGATTAACTCAGCCTATTTTCCAGAAAAGACAATTGAAAACAGATTTAAATGTTGCTAAAATTCAGAGAGAGAAAAACGTTTTGGCGTTCCGTCAATCTGTTTTGAATGCAGTAGGTGAAGTTTCTGATGCTTTGGTTTCAAATGAAAGTTTAAAAGTTCAGGAACAGAAAGCAACAGAACAAGTTGCAACGTTGAAAAACGGAATTAAAAGTGCCGAAATGCTTTATAAAGGCGGAATGGCAAATTACCTGGAAGTAATTACAGCTCAGGGAAATTCTCTACAGGCTGAATTGAATCTTGCGTCCGTAAAAAGACAGAGATTAAGCAGTATTGTAGATTTATACCGAGCTCTAGGTGGCGGTTGGAAGTAGTAAATTAAATTAATATTGTTTGAAGTGCGGTTTTTCGGAATCGCACTTTTTTTTGTTTTAAATTGAGTTGCCTATTTGCCGTTCGCACTGTCATTCAGAGCGAAACGCAGTGAAGCGCGGAATCTAAGCTATGTTTGTAAAGATTCTTCCTTCGTCAGAATGACAATTGAACCATTAAGATTGAATTTATTTTTAAACGCAAAGGTTTAATATAAAAGAGTAATAATTTTAAGGTGCAAAGAAAAGCGACAAAGTCGCTGATAAAGATAGCTTTGTAAGAATCAATTTTATTGATTCAATTCTTTGCTCCTTAAAATATTCAGAATTAAAAATAAATCTTTGCGTTAAATAAATTACTCGCCAATTTCCCGATTAATATACTCAATCAAGCCATCAAAATCCTCCTGAGAATATCCTAATTGCAAATAATGAATATCATCCGCTTTTCTATACCAAGTCAGTTGACGTTTTGCATATCTTCGGCTGTTTTTCTTGATTTCAGAAACGGCAAAATCCAAATCCCATTCTCCATCAAAATATTTGAATAATTCTGCATATCCAACCGTATTTAAAGCGGTCAATCCTTTGAATTTCTCCAAACCTTCTGCTTCCTCCAACAAGCCTTTTTCCATCATAATATCCACTCTCCTGTTGATTCTGTCGTACAGTTCTTCTCGTGGAGCTTCAATTCCGATTCGGATCACATTGAAATCTCTTGAATCTTGTGAAACAGCAATTAATTCAGAATATTTTTTATTCGTTTGCCAAATAACATCAATAGATCGGAAAAGTCTTCGATGATTGTGAAAATCTACTACCGCAAAATACTGAGGATCGAGTTCTTTCAGGATTTCCTGTAATTTTTCAATTCCTTCGTTATCCAGAATCTTTTGGAGTTTGCTTTGATTTTCTTCATTAGCTTCAGGTAAATCATTCAGCCCTTCAATCACCGCTTTTTCATACATCATGCTTCCGCCAACCAAAATCACGGTATCATATTTTTTGAAAAGTTCTTTGAGTTTTTTTAAGGCATCTTCCTCATATTGCCCGATAGAATAATATTCCTGAACCGAAAGATTTCCAATAAAATGATGAGTTGCTTGCTCTAATTCTTCCTGCGAAGGCGAAGCGGTACCGATTTTCATTTCCTTAAAAAATTGGCGAGAATCACAGGAAATGATCTCTGTGCTGAAATGGTTGGCCAAATCAATTGCCAATCTTGTTTTTCCAATTCCGGTGGGACCTACAACAGAAATTAAGTTTTTCTTTTTCACAGCGCTAATTTACGAAAATTGATTTTTTGTTTTAACCACAAAAGTCATAAAAGACTTTCTTTGATTTTTAGATATTTAAAAGCTCAAAAAAAGTGGAACGTAAACTTTTTTTCTCTTTTGAAAACTAAATATTTTTAAACTTTTCTTTTGAGACTTTTGTGGTTAAAATTGAATATAGTGAGAACACATACACTTAAATGTTTATCTTTGTACGACAATAAAAAACTATGATTTTATCAATGACCGGTTTCGGTAGAGCCGAAGATGTTTTTGAAGGAAAAAAAATAACCGTAGATGTTAAATCACTGAACAGCAAAAGCTTTGATTTAAATATAAAAATACCGTTACGCTATAAAGAGAAAGAATTCGAGATCAGAAAAATTCTTAACGATAGAATTATCCGAGGAAAAGTGGATTGCTATATCAATATAGAAAATCTTGAAGAATCCAATGATGTGAAAATCAATAAAAAACTGATTGATTCTTACATGAATGAACTTCGAAATATTGCTTCGGATGCTCCGGAATTTGAGTACCTTAAAATGGCGGTAAGACTTCCTGATGCCATCACATCAAGACCAGATGAATTAACGGATGGCGAATGGGAATCTTTAGCAAAAATTGTTAATAATGCAATTGACAAGTTTGAAGAGTTCAGAAAAACGGAAGGGAAAACCTTACACCAAGAACTTGAGAAAAATATTAAAAATATCGACAAATATTTGTCCGAAGTAATTCCTTTTGAAGAAGTGAGAATCCAGAGTGTGAAAGAGCGTTACCAAAAATCTTTAAAAGAATTTGAAAACGTTGATGAAACTCGTTTCTATCAGGAAATGGCTTATTTCACAGAGAAATTGGATATTGCTGAGGAAAAAGTAAGATTGACTCAACACTTAAAATATTATCAGGAAGTAATGGATAATGAAGATTTCAACGGAAAAAAATTAGGTTTTATTTCCCAGGAAATCGGAAGAGAGATCAATACATTAGGTTCAAAAGCCAATCATGCTGAGATCCAAAAATTGGTCGTGATGATGAAGGATGATTTGGAAAAAATTAAAGAACAAACTCTAAACGTTTTGTAAAAAGTTATACGTTATTAATGATGAGTTATAAGTTGCTTCTTGCACATTTTCAATGACTCATCATTCATAACTTATCATTCATAACTAAAAAAAATGAATAAAGTTATCATATTTTCAGCGCCGTCTGGAAGCGGAAAAACTACATTAGTAAAGCATTCTTTGGAGATATTTAATGAGCTTCAGTTTTCAATTTCTTGCACGACAAGACAACCGAGAGGAAATGAAGCCCATGCAGTGGATTATCATTTTTTAAGTCCTGATGAATTCAGACAGAAAATTTCGGAAGATGCTTTTGTAGAATTTGAAGAAGTGTATACTGATAAATATTACGGTACTTTAAAGTCTGAAGTTGAAAAGATCTGGAATCAGGGGAAAGTTGTGATTTTTGATGTTGATGTAAAAGGTGGAATTTCTTTAAAAAAGTATTTTGGAGAAAAAGCCTTATCTATTTTCATTGAACCGCCTTCCATTGAAGAATTGGAACGAAGATTGATTTCCAGAAACACTGATGATGCAGAGACCATCAAAACCCGCGTAGAAAAGGCAGAAGAAGAAATGTCTTACGCAAAAGAATTTGATAAAATCGTGATCAATAACGATTTAGATATTGCAAAAGAAGAAATAGAAAGTTTAATAAAAAAATTTATAGAAGAAACTAGAAGTTAGAGATTAGAAGTTAGTAAAAAATGCCGGCAAATTCCGGAGCGAATCTAACTTCTAATTTCTAAAATCGAACTTCTATAATCAAAAAACATTGAGGTTGATATGAGTACCGAAACATTAGAAAGAGCTAAATCTGCGATTCCTGTAAGAGGATTTTTGGATATAAAAGATTTGGTAATTCCTCAAGGAGAAGAATTGGTGAAAGCTATTCTTAAATTGAAAGAAGAAAAAAATGCGGTTATTTTAGCGCATTATTACCAACCTGGAGAGATTCAGGATATTGCTGATTTCCTTGGAGATTCTCTGCAATTGGCGAGACAGGCAAAAGATACCAACGCTGATATGATCGTATTCTGTGGAGTACATTTCATGGCAGAAGCGGCGAAGATCTTGAATCCAACTAAAAAAGTAGTTCTTCCCGATACAATGGCGGGATGCTCTTTGGCAGACGGCTGTTCAGGAGAAGGTTTGAGAAAAATGCGTGAGCAGCATCCCAATGCTTTGATCGCAACTTACATCAACTGTAACGCTGAAACAAAAGCTGAAAGTGATATTATTGTAACAAGCTCAAACGCCGAAACAGTGATTGAAGCGTTGCCAAAAGACCGACCAATTATTTTCGCACCGGATAAAAACTTAGGAAGATATTTATCTCAGAAAACGGGTCGTGACATGATCCTTTGGGACGGAAGCTGCATCGTGCATGAAGCATTTTCAATGGAAAGGATTGCTCAACAATTAGCTGATAATCCTGATGCAAAATTGATTGCTCACCCTGAAAGTGAAGAATCAGTGCTGAAATTGGCTCATTTTATTGGCTCTACTTCTGCTCTTCTCAACTATGTTGAAAAAGAAGATTGCCAGAAATTCATCATTGCAACAGAGGAAGGAATTCTTCACGAAATGAGAAAGCGTGCGCCACATAAAGAATTGATTCCTGCTTTAGTTTTTGACGAAAGCTGTAACTGCTCAGAATGTTTCTACATGAAACGTAATACAATGGAAAAATTGTACTTATGTATGAAATATGAATTACCTGAGATCCTTATCGACGAAGAACTTCGTTTGAGAGCACTGAAGCCAATTGAGGCGATGCTAGATCTTTCGAAAAGTATAAAATAATTTTTTTCACTAACTATTGAATTTTTATTATATTTGATTCGAATCTCATAAAAATATTATTCAATATGAAAAATTTGAAAAAATTAGACAGAAATAGTTTAAAAAATTTAAATGGAGGTAGTGGATTTTGCAATTTAAACTGCAAAATCAACGAAACTTGTGGAATCGGCTGTGGAGGATGGCCTATATGTGTTCCAAAAGGAGAATACATTCCAGAACCTTGTTAAAAAGATTAAAGCACTGTTTTTACAGTGCTTTTTTTTATTAAACCATAGGTGCATAACAAGTTCCTCCAGGCTTTCGCCAACATCCCCATCCTCCTGAACGGAAGCACACATAAGCTTCACCGCCGCATGCGTCTATCTGAACTTGTGTAAAACCTCCCTAGATTTTCGTTTGTTCTATTCTTGACAATTTTTTTAGATTTTTCATAATGTATTTGATTTTGATGTCTAAACTATTATTGAGGAAAGCAATCCATACTTACCAACACTTTTGATTTACAACATGCCGGCAAAGCATCAAAAGCTTCACATGATTTTGGAAATCCTGGTCCGTAAGGTCCTGGAGGACATACATAATTACAAGTTGCACCACCATTAATCAATTTCAAATTTTCTCTGTTAATTCTTTTTATATTTTTCATAATATTTTGATTTAGTTTAGTTTAAAATATAAATTTCAGTTTTTACAATACTTTTTAGATCGCAGAGATTTGAACAAAGCAATCTACACTCACCATCACACACATTTTACAGGTCTCTGATAAACCAAAATAGGCTTCACAAGAAGCACTAGAGGAATCCGGCCATCCTCCTCCAGGTCCAAAAACCAGATGGGAAGGACATCCCTCACAACGTGAAACTCCAGCTCCATTAACCTGTTCTAAACTTCGTCTGTTTAATTTTCTCAAGTTTTTCATGGTACTATTTATTTTGATATTTGAACCGATACGAAACACTCCATGCTAACAAGAACACATTTTCTACAAGTCTCCGGAAGTCCCCAGTAAGCTTCACAAGAATGCGTCTCATTAGACCCAAAAGCACCAGTCGGACATCCGTTACAATGTGAAATTGGCGGAACCCCTGCTCCATTAATTTGTTCCAAATTTCTTCTGTTTAATTTTTTAAGATTTTTCATAATTATTTGATTTAGTTTAGCTTATAAATTTAATAAATATTTCTAATAAATCACAATATATTGAAAAATAATATTTTTAATTAAAATTTTTTATTTAAAAATAATTTGTACATTTGTTTCACAACAATGAAATGTACAAGAAACATATCTGATATTTCTACTCCGAAGTTTTCTACTTCTGAAGTATCTTCTGTTTCTACAGCTACAACTACTACCCCATAACGGGGTAAATTTTCACATATCATCACCGGCATCCGTGCTCTTTTTTTAAAGAGTGAAAAATTCTATTGTCAATAATTCAAAAAATCAAAAATGATGAAAGTCCTCAAATTCGGCGGAACATCTGTAGCCAACTCAGAAAATATTCTGAAAGTAGAAAATATCATTAAAAAAGAATCTTCACAGAAAATAGTTGTTGTAGTTTCAGCGTTACATGGCATAACAGATCAGCTGATAAAAGCAGCCGAACAAGCATCAAATAAAGACGATAACTATATTTCTATTATTAAAATAATTGAAGAAAAACATTTAAATCTTGTAAAAGAACTTATCCCTATTTTAGAACAAAGTGCTTGGCTGAGTTTTGTAAAAAAACATTTTAATGACATCGAAGACCTATGCAACGGCATATTTGTTTTAGGTGAATTTACAGGTCGTACCAAAGACAAAATTACCTCTTACGGAGAATTTTTATCCTCAAATATTATTGCTGCAAGATTTAAATTTGAAAAATTAGATGCCGTCTGGATGAATTCGGCGGATCATATTATCACAAATAGCAACTTCACCAATGCAAAAGTTGATTTTGAAGCCACTGAAAGAAATTTAATTCAATATTTTGAAGAAAACCAGCATCAAATCATTGTAGTTCCAGGCTTTATTGCTAAAGATCATAAAGGAAATATGACAACCTTGGGAAGAGGCGGATCAGATTACACAGCATCAATATTTGCTTCACTACTCAATGCAGAAGAACTCCAAATATGGACTGACGTAAGTGGAATGATGACTGCAGATCCCAAGCTTTCGCCCAATGCGAAACCTATTCCTGAAATTTCTTATCAGGAAGCTATGGAACTTTCTCATTTTGGAGCAAAAGTTCTTTATCCGCCAACAATTCAGCCGGTTATGGTGAAAAATATTGATTTAAGGATTAAAAATACTTTTGATCCCGAAGCTTCAGGTACTTTAATATCTCATAACATTAAAATTTCAGAAGGTGAAGAACAGCAAGTCGCAGTCGGAATTTCTAATATGAGTAACATCGCCCTTCTTACTTTAGAAGGCAGCGGAATGGTCGGAATTCCCGGCATTTCAGCAAAACTGTTTCAATGTCTTAGTCATGAAAAAATAAATGTAATCCTGATTACTCAAAGTTCTTCAGAACATTCAATTACGATTGCGATCAATGAAAAAGATACTTTTAATGCAGAAAATGCCATCAATTTTTCTTTTGAGGATGATTTAAAATTAAAAAGAATCTCGCCTGTAAAAATAGAATCCGGACTTTCAATTGTCGCTCTGGTTGGAGAAAATATGAAAAGCCGAAGCGGTGTTAGCGCCAAAATGTTTGGTTGTTTAGGAAATAACGGAATCAATATCAGAGCCATTGCTCAAGGTTCTTCAGAGCGAAATATCAGCATTGTGATCTCAGAAAAAGATATTAAAAAAGCTGTAAATGTACTTCATGAAGAGTTTTTTGAATCAGAAATAAAACAGGTACATCTTTATATTTGCGGAACAGGAAATGTAGGTTCAAAGTTGATCCAGCAGATTTATGACCAAAATAAATATCTGCAGGAAAATCTGTTAATTAATTTAAGAATTGCAGGAATTTCCAATAGCCGTAAAATGGCATTTTCAGATAAGGGAATTTCACAAAATGAATTGAATAAAAAACTAGAAAATGGTGAAAAAGCTTCTATTAATAAATTTGCAGAAGAAATTATTTCAAGAAACCTTCGAAACTCCGTTTTTGTAGATGTAACCGCCAACACAGAAGTTCCCGAAATGTATGAAACTGTATTAAAAAGAAGCATAAATATTATCGCATGCAATAAAATTGCTGCATCCTCTGATTTTGAAAAATATAAATCATTAAAAAATACTGCTAAAAACCACAGTTGCAAATTTTTCTTTGAAACCAATGTGGGAGCAGGTCTTCCTATTATCGGAACCATTAATGACCTGATAAGAAGTGGTGATCAAATTACTTCTATCCAAGCTGTATTAAGCGGGACATTAAATTTTGTTTTCAATAATTATGATGGAAGCAAAACATTTTCTGAGGTCGTAGCCGAAGCACAAAAACAAGGTTTCACAGAACCAGATCCAAGACTTGATTTGGCAGGAACAGATGTTGCGCGTAAAATTTTAATCTTGGCAAGAGAAGCCGGATATCCGCTTCAGTTTGATGAAATAGAGAATATCCAATTTCTTCCTGAAGAGTGCATGAAAGGGAATGTTGATGATTTTTATAGCATGATGGTTCAATATGAAGATCATTTTAAAAAGATTTTAGATGAAGCTAAAAAAGATGGCAAAATTTTAAAATATGTTGCCGAATTTAAAGGCGGAAAAGCCAAAGTCGGACTAAAGCACATCGCACCGGAAAGTGACCTTTTTCACCTTTATGGCAAAGACAATATTGTCATCCTAAAAACTTTACGCTATTCTGAACAGCCATTAGTCGTAAAAGGAGCTGGTGCAGGCGCGGAAGTAACAGCAAGCGGAGTTTTTGCAGATATCGTTCGTTCAGTTTAAATAATAAAATATGAAAAAGATAAAAATAAGAGTTCCCGCAACAGTCGCAAATTTGGTTTGTGGTTTCGATATTTTGGGAATGGCGATCAATCAGCCTTATGATGAAATGGAGTTTAAACTATTGGAAAATCCCGACATCATTATAAAACACACAGATAATTTCGGACTTCCTGAAAAAGCGGAAGAAAATGTTGCCGGAGTTGTTCTTTTAAAAATTCAGGAGCATTTGAAGCTTAAAAATGGCTTTGAAGTGATTATTCATAAAAATATAAAACCGGGAAGCGGGCTTGGCTCCAGTGCGGCTAGCGCCACCGGAGCTGCCTTTGGAGCGAATGCTTTATTAGGAAATATTTTATCTCAAAACGAACTGATCCATTTTGCGATGTTTGGAGAAGAATTAGCTTCAGGAGTGAGACATGCAGACAATATTGCACCATGCCTTCTAGGTGGAATAACATTAGTAAAATCAACCGATCCTATTGATATTATTCCGTTAAACTGTCCCAATCTATTTGTTGCAGCCGTACATCCTCAAGTTGAAGTAAAAACATCTGATGCGAGACAAATTTTAAAGAAAAATATTTTACTGAAAGACGCCGTACAACAATGGGGAAATATTGCAGGTTTGGTAGCCGGAATTGAAAAAAACGATCATGCTTTGATCGGAAGAAGCCTGAACGATGTTATTATAGAGCCTGTAAGAAGTATTTTAATTCCGAAATTTGATGAAGTTAAAGCAAAAAGCTTACAATTGGGAGCTTTAGGTGGTGGAATTTCCGGTTCTGGCCCATCTATTTTTATGTTGACAGAAAAGGAAGAAAATGCACAGAAAATTGCTGAAATGATGAAATCGATTTATGATGAAATTGATATTGACAGCTTCGTGTATGTCTCAAAAATCAATCCTTCAGGAATTGAAATCATTAATGAAGATTAGAATTAATTCAATTAAAACCAAGACAATGATCTACTATAATTTAAAAGATAAAAAAGAACAGGTTAATTTTAAAACTGCCACTATTAAAGGACAGGGAAACGAAAAAGGTTTGTTTTTTCCTGAAAAAATCCCTCAAGTTGAAAAAGATTTTTTTGAAAATTTAAATCAATTCTCGGATCAAGAAATTGCATTTAGATGCATGAAAGATTTCGTTGGTGATGAGATTCCTGAATCATTATTAAAAGAAATAGTTAGAGAAACAATCGATTTTGAGATTCCGTTGAAAAAAATCAATGATAACATTTCTGTGTTAGAACTTTTTCATGGTCCTACACTGGCGTTTAAAGATATTGGGGCTCGATTTATGAGTCAGTGCCTCTCCTATTTTTTAAAGGATGAAAATAAGAAAGTTACTGTTTTGGTAGCGACTTCCGGAGATACAGGCGGTGCTGTTGCTCATGGTTTTTATAAAACTTCGGGAGTAAATGTGGTTATTTTATATCCAAAAAACAGAGTGAGCCAAGTTCAGGAAAAGCAATTGACTGCATTGGGAGAAAATATTTCCGCCATTGAGGTCAACGGAACTTTTGATGACTGTCAGAATATGGTGAAACAGGCATTTTCAGATGAAAAAATTAACTCAAATTTATTTTTAACTTCAGCTAATTCTATCAATGTGGCGAGATGGCTTCCACAGCAGATTTACTACCTTTTAGCTTTAAAACAATGGCAAAAGATCAACACTGAAAATCCTGTAATTTGTGTTCCGAGCGGGAATTTTGGGAATATTTGTGCGGGAGTTTTGGCACATTTCAGAGGGTTACCTGTGGAACATTTTATAGCAGCCTGTAATGAAAATGATGTTGTTCCCAATTATTTAAATACACAAAATTTAGAATATAAAGATACTGTTGCAACCCTGTCAAATGCTATGGATGTTGGAAATCCAAGCAATTTTACGCGAATTTTAGAACTTTTTCACCATCAATTTAATGATCTTAAAAATACAATTTCAGGGTATTCTATTAGTGATGATGAAACTTTAAAAACCATTTCAAAAGTTTACAAAAATTACGGATATATGCTGGAACCTCACAGCGCGGTTGCTTTTGCTTCGTTAGAAAAATATTTAGAAGAAAATCCGGGTAAAAAAGGCTTTATTCTAGGCACGGCTCATCCTGTAAAGTTTCCTGATGCGGTGGAAAAAGCTACTAACATGAAAATTGAAGTTCCGGAATCATTGGCTGAATTAATGAGTAAAGAGAAAAAAACTGTAGAAATTAACGCAGATTTTGAAGAATTAAAACGATTTTTGCTTGATAAAAATTAAACGCAATGAGCAAAATCTATCTTGAAGATGTAAAAATATATGCCTATCACGGAGTTCTGCCAGAGGAAAATATCATCGGAACTTACTATATAATGAATCTGGAACTTCACACGGATTTGTGGAAAGCTTCAGAATCGGATGATTTGAATGATACGATAAGTTATGCAGATATCAACACGATCGTTCATGATGAAATGAAGATTAAATCTAAATTGCTGGAGCATGTTGCAGGAAGAATTATTTCAAAAATTCATGAAAAATTTTCTCAGATTTCTTATATTAAATTAAAAATCACCAAAACTGCTCCACCAATGCAAGGCGAAATGAAAGGCGCAAGTATTGAACTGGAAAAAAGTTTTAAACCTGAAAATTAAAATATCCTTATTTTCGTATTCTAAAAAACATAAGAAATTGAAATTCATCAAAATATTATTTCTATTAACGTGTATCAATATTTTTGGACAGACCAATGTTGATAATCAATTGGCGATGTATAATTTTCCGAAGATAAAATCCAGCATTACGATGCCGGTGACTATTCCGCTTTCGGAAATCAACAATATGATCAACGCTTCTGTGAAAGACCTCATCTATCAGGATGATTCTTACACCGATAACAATAATGATCAATTTAAAGTAAAAGTCTGGAAAACCCGTGCCATTCGAGTAGTTGGTGGAACTAATCAAAATTTATTAATTGAAGTTCCATTGAAAATCTGGGCAGAAAAAGGTATCGGAACCTTCGGAGTTTATACCTATCAGAATACCACTTTTGAAACGGTGATGTCGTTCAACACTTCTATAAGTTTTAAAAATAACTGGACTATTGTGACCAATACGCAACCCAATGGTTTTAAATGGGTTACAAAACCTGTTTTGGATTATGGAAAAATTAAAATCCCGATCACTTCTTTGGTTGAAAAAAGTTTAAAGGAACAACAGGAAAAATTCTGTAAAACCCTTGACCAACAAATGGCTACACAGTTGAATTTTCAACAGTACGCAATGATGGCTTGGAATGTTTTTACGCAGCCTTTTAATATTTCTGAAGAATATAATACGTGGCTGAAGGTAACGCCGATCAATATTAACATAACTCCATTAAAATTTTACGGAAACCAAATTGACACCAATATTGGAATTGATGTCTATTCTGAAACCTTCACAGGCAGTAAACCGGAATCTTCACAGCCTGTAAGAACAGCGAGTAGTTTTAATACAATTCCTGTTTTGGCAGATAAATTTTCACTTCAGACCACCGCTAATATTCCTTTTTCGGAGGCTACGAGTATTGCAAGAAAAACTTTTATGAATAAAGAGTTTGATCTACGAGGTTCTAAAGTGAAAATTACTGATATCAGGGTGTACGGGGAAGAAAATAAAATCATGATTGAAGCTCAAACCGACGGTTATGTAAAAGGCAAAGCCATTATTTCCGGAGTTCCTGTGTATGATGAAACAAAAAGAAAAATTGTTTTGTCTAATACCAAGTTTAAATTAAAAACTATCAATATTCTTCAAAAAACGGCTTCCGTTTTATTCCAAGGGAAAATTGTTAAAATGATTGAAGAAGAATATGGAATTCCTACTCAAGAATTGGAAGAAACATCACGAAAAAGCATTGAGGAAGCCTTTAATAAAGAATATTATAAAGGATTGAATATGAGAGGAAAGGTTTTTAGCCTAAAGCCAACCAATATTCTACTAAATCCCTCCGGGATTACCGCCGTTATTGACATTAATGCAACTTTAAAACTGATCGTCAACGGAATGTAAATTAAAAAAACTAAATTTAAAACTATAAACTAAACCATGAGAAAAATTTTAAGAATTGTTGAAGATAATAGAGCCTCTTCAGGAGTCAGATTTGTTAATTACACTGTAGATTTAATTGTTTTAATTGTCATAAATACTATCCTTTCCTTTGTCTCAGTCTGGATTTATAATTATACCTCAATAAATTTTTTCTACTTTTATAATAATGGAGGCTTACTTTGGGAGTTTTTTTGCGGAAATTTGGTAAGCTTCATTTACTACTTTCTATGGGAAAATTATTCAAATGGAAGAACTGTAGGGAAATATATTACCAATACTATGGCTATTAGCACAGATGGTGTAGATATGACAACTCAACAAGTTTTATATAGAACTTTATGTAGAATAGTACCATTTGATGCTCTTTCATTTTTAGGAGGCGGAAATGGATGGCATGACAACTGGACAGATACAAGAGTAATTAATATAAAAAATTATGTCGCTGAAAAACAGGCAAAAGAAGAAATAAACAGCATTGGCACGAAAGAAAATGCTTAAAAATATTTTGTAGCGTAATATATTTTATTATATTTGCACACCTCAAAAATGGTAAATCATGGTACTTTGGCCGAGCGGCTAGGCAGTGGTCTGCAACACCATCTACAGCGGTTCGAATCCGCTAGGTACCTCGATACAAAACCCTATTCTATTGATTACAAATAGTTTAGGGTTTTTTTATTTAAATTTGTTTCAACCAAATTTCAACCAAGTAAAAAAAAAGATACATGCAAATTTTTAATAATAATAAAATTCTTTCCACACTTAAAGAAATCCCTTTCAAGCTTGAAAAAGATATTCAAAATCTATTTGAACAAAATTTAGAGCTAATTACAAATTTTAAATTAATTAAATCGGAATTTACTATAAAGAATAACCGCATTGACACTCTTGCTTTTGATATTGAAAGTAAAGCCTTTGTTATTATTGAATATAAACGTAATCAAAATTACAGTGTAGTAGATCAAGGCGTTTCTTACCTAAATTTAATGTTAGAATACAAAGCTGATTTTATTGTTGAATATAATGAAAATCAGAAAGATAGTTTAAAACGAAACGATGTGGATTGGTCTCAGAGTAAAATTATTTTCGTTTCACCATCATTTACGGATTTTCAAAAACAATCTTCCAACTTTAAGGATCTAGCTATTGAACTTTGGGAAATCAAACAATTTGAAAATGAAATAATTGTAATTAATCCAATTAAAAAATCCAAATCTGCCCCCAGTATCAAACAAGTTCAACGTAATGATGATTCTGAAATAAGTAAAATTGCTAAAGAAATAAAAGTCTATACTGAAGAAGATCATTTACAGGGCAAAAATGATGATATAAAAGAACTTTATGATGTTTTTAAAAATGGAATTCTAAACTTATCTTCAGATATAGAAATAGATCCTAAAAAGCTTTATATAGCCTTTAAAAAACAAAAAAACATAGTTGATATTCATATCCAAAATAGATCATTAAAAATGTGGATTAATCTCAAAAAAGGAATTTTAAAGGACGAAAAAGAAATTACAAAAGACGTTTCCATTTCTGGACACTGGGGTAATGGAGACTATGAGTTATCGGTTGAAAAAAGTACCGGAGTCCAAATATATTTCCAATGGTTATCAAAATTAAAATCCCTCATGATTGATATTCATGAGGGATTTATTTTTCAATAACTTTTACCACTGATTAGGCGGCTTTTTTGTAATTTTTTTTACTGTATCTTTTCTAGTTCATCATTCAGATCTCTAGTGAATTCTTGGAGATTTACCACAAAGCCAGTTTTATCATAAATAGGGAAAACATTGATTAGACAATCATTTTCAGTAATAAAATCTATAATTTCATCTTCTAAATCATCGAGGCTAAGTTCTTTAATTGTATATTTCTCCCAACCACCTATTTTACATAACTCGGCATATTCTTTTGCACTCCATAAAGGAAGCAACTTGTAGTCATCTAATTCTGAAAGTACATATTCTCCATCTTCATCAAGTAATGTGAAAAATGTTTCCCAATCTGCTACCTTTTTGATAAAGTATTTATACCTTTCGATAGGTTCTAATGACACTACGTTTTCAATTTCTTTTTGGTTCATATTTTTTTTAATTAACTGGTCTTTCTTTATTTTTTCTTCCCCCGTTATCATATTTATGCTGATTTCTATGATCTTTTCTATTTTGCAGGTGAGAATATTCATAGGAATAACCCTTGGCTGCTTCTCTACCTCTTTCGTGCGCTAAATCTTTGCCAGGAGGATTTCTAATTGTTTTTCTTTTTCCTTGTTCAATTTTATTTATGTCAGATTTTAGCCATCCTTTATCTGCTTTACCTAATTTAGGGTCAGTAGATAATTCCCTTAATCTGGCTTGTTTACCACTTCTGCCTTTATTTGATTCAGATGAAGAGCTTGCTTTTTTATCACTCTTCATATTGTCAACGGTATTCTTCAAAATAACACCGGCACCTGCTAGCTCAATCGTTCCTTTTGCGATAGTCGCACTACTAATAAGTGCGCCTCCTGCTCCGGGTAAAGCTCCTACGCCTGAACCTGATGCTGAAACCGAAGCTACCAATCCCATCGTCCCACCTCCAATACTTCCTCCACCATCTACTGCCATTGCAGCACTCAAAATCATAGATGCTCCATGACCGGTAGTTACTCCGTTTCTATATTCATTAGAGTTCGTGGCATATTTGTTACGGAAATTTGTTCCCATGACATCGTCAGCCATAGCAAGGGTAAATCCTTTTAAATGCGCACAACATTCACTTACTGCATCTTCGGGAGCATTTCCGTCAGGATCAGTAAACCTTATCGGGTTATTAAACGCGTAATTATATGGAGACCAATTAGAAAACTCTTCGCTCAAAGGATCCGGACTCATCCAACGTACCCCGTCATTCATGTACATTCGGTTTCCGAAGTCATAAAATCCAGTTTCCTGAAGTTCTTTTTTACCGAATTTGTAATTTTTGAAACTGCTCTGCCCGAAGTAAGCATTACCCGTTTTCAGATGGTTCATTCCGAAAGGATAATAATCGTTACCATCAACAATTTCCAGAACGCCTGCGCTGTTTCTTGCGAAACTTACCCTTACATTTCCTAAATGATCTGAGTAGTTGTAAATATATTGATTTTTTATATAATCATAAAACCCTTCAGCAGTCGGGAAAAACTGTAAGTCAGGAGTTTTTGCATCCACAATAATACCACCACCTCCAAAAGGTGGATCAATAGTTGGCTCAATAATCCCTATTGGGGTAAATGCCTGTGGTTCAAAAGCACGTTTTGACAGCATTAATATTTCCGAGCTTCCGCCACCACTGCCTGAAGTAGTTGTATTAAAATACTGAAAACCGTCTAAATAGTCCGTAGTTTCCTTTGTGGTGGTAGTTCCGGTAACACCAACGGAAGTTTTGGTATTTTCCTTTCTTACTTTTATTCCGTCAGCTCTGTATTTAGTTAAAATTTGTGAATTAACCTGATCAAAACCAATGTTTACCGTATTGGGAAGGTTCAAATGGTTATAAGCGATTTTTGTAATCTGCTTATCCATTAAACTTTTCATATTCCCATTGGCATCATATTCTATTGGAAAACCTGCCGTTCCTTCATATCCTGTACTGTTCCCGCTATTATCCTTGATCTTTATTGCCTGATTTCCTGTATAGGTGTAGGCAAGATTATCGATAACCGTAGCAATACCGCTTCCGTACTCCATTACGGAGGTTCTGTAAAGATCAGTTACATTTCCGTTTAGGTCGTACGTTAGTGATTCCGTATTCTCTTTACTGTAAGGATTGTTAGGGTTTTGATAATAACCAGCCGTTAGCTGGTTTAATTTATCATATGCATACCCATATCTTTTTGGAGTAAGCAAAGGATTGGCACCTAATGTTTCAAAACTTCTCCAGTCTGTCTCTGCAACATTACCGTTAAATCTTGGAATTACATTTTTCCCTGAAAATAGTACCGTATCAGGATTTTCAATTCCGTCTCTGTTTGTATACTTAACTTTATAAGAAAACAATTTTCCACCAAGATCAGGCGTATTCATTTGGTTTTTGTTGATATCCGTCAACCATCCTCTGATATTATAATCATAATCGATACTCTGTAAATTATTACCGACTTTTTTATTAATCAGCTGAGAAATATCATTATATGAGTTCTCTGCTAATAATTGCTCAACATTGTTATCTACCTGATGAAACTGTTGTACCAACCTGTTTTGGCTATCGTAGACAAATCTTTCTTTTACCGTTACCCCGACTTCTCCCTGTTTTCTCAGGTGATACGTGTTCTTCTTTTGCGGAACGCCGGAAAAATCAAGCTCAGTTTCAGTTTTGGTATAACCGCCTAAGTGATTCGTTGTATGGGTTGAAATAAGCCTGCCTACTGAATCATAATAATTATAGGTTTTTGTCCAGTTATTATCTTCAATATTTTTCACATATGATGCCGTTTGAAGGCTGTTGGTTGAGGCATCATTACTCGCATCCAGTGTCTGCGGTAAGGTATACTGTCCCAAAATAGTTGTAGGAACTGAAGGTGCTTCAGGTGGATACGTATCGTAATAATTTACCGTTAAAAGCGTCATGCTTCCCGTAGGAAAAGCCTGTTTATCGTAATACACATCAAGTCCCTGTAAATTGAAAGGAGATGAATTTCTCTTCTCATTATTGTAAGGGTTAGCAGCCATACTGTTCAGCGCATTCTGCATTACCTGTCTCGTTGCTGTATTGGAAAAGAATCCGGTATAAGCCACTCTTCCAAACTCATCGTATTTGGTAAAAATCCAGCCTTTGCTGCTAAAATTGTTATTTACCGTTCTTAAGGCTCCATCCTGAGTTAAAACAGATCTGTCCTGTCTGTCATAAACCGTAAACTCCCAGTCTTTTCCTGGTAGTTTTTTCTCAACCTCCCTGTCTTGTCCATCATATCGGTATTGGTAACAGAGTTCGTTTAAAATGGCATCCGTAATCGTATTATTGTTTTGCTCAATTTGCTTTATTGCTTTAGGAGGGATAACAAAAGCACGCTGGTTGTATTCATTATAGATATAATAGGTATCAACATTTTGTGTACCGTCATCTTTACGGATCAAAATCTTTTGCCCACGTCCGTTTTCAAACTGTGTAACGGAGTTGCCATCTTCGTCAGTTACTGTATTTTTATACAATACCCCTGCCGGATAATATCCTGAGTTTGCGGTAGAAATAGAAAGTGTTGAAACCGTATTGGAGATACCACTTACCGTATTGGTTGAAGTATTAGCAACAAATGCCTTGACTTCATTTCCCGTATTGGCTTCGTACTTAAATTTCTGTGTTTTTCCGGAACTCATTTTCCAAGCATCACCAGCATTTGCTTGCTGCAACACTCGGTCTAACGGTGAGTTTTCAAATTCCTGTTCTGTAAAGGCATTGGGAACTCCATAATAGGAATTTGCCGTACTTTCAGTGGTAATTCCTGAATGGATATTCGAATTTTGGGTGGTAACCGGAACGGGTAATATATTTTTTGCCTGTCTTCCAAATCCGTCGTAGGTAACCGGTGTTACCAAATCTTTTCCGGTCGGACTTGCCTTAACATTAATGATTTGCTTAGGTCTTCCTAATCCATCATAGTAGATTATTGTTTCAGATTTCTTGGTACAATCATCATTTAAACAGGTTTTAGATTGGACATAATTTTCATTGGATTGCGCATTGACCATTCCCGAGATAATCAAACCGAAAATGGATAATGCTTTTATCGTTGAATATTTTTTCATATTTGTGATTATTGTTTGAATTGGTAATTATTCTCTTTGGCTTTCTTTTGGACATAAGTTCCTGCATTATTTTTCCCTCTTATATTTCCATCTCTCAGCCTGCCAGCCGAATCGTACACAAATGTTTCTCTTACTCCCAAAGGCGAAGTAATAGTAGTTACCCCAATCAATGGATCAAAAGTGTAAGTCGTTATTTTCTTACCCGCCAATGCAGATAATTTCCTGAAATCATTTAAAGCATTCAATAGTAAATTTTCTTTACTCGGATCAGAAGCATCATCATGGGAAGCGGAAATAATTGCTGTTGTAGAAACAGAAGCCATCAATTGATCGTACGTAATTCCTTCAATTTTTGCGATCGGCTGTATTTTATCATATCCCCAGATAATCGTTACAGGAATACCATCTTTACCTGTATATTGAATAATATTTCCCATATCGTCAAACTTATCATAGGTAATATCCGTAGATGAAGTATTATTTAATGTATCATAGGATTTTTCAGACAATGGCAATACCAGATTTCCGGCTTGTGTTGTGGGAAGTGAAGTTGGGTAAATAGTTTCTTCCCTGTCTACTGTTTTAGTGATATTCCCAACAGTTTGAGTTTCGATTGTTTCCAACGGTATTCCTACCATATTTTTATCAATCATTAGTTGATTCCCTTTTTCAAGCGCATAAGTATAGGAAGTTTCATTAACCACAGGGGTAATATCCATTGTAGTGGTTTTCTTTTTAGTCAACTGATAATGACTCGGATTACTATAGAAAAATTCATTTTTTGTGGTGATGTTATCCTTGGTAACCTCTTCCTTTTGCAAGAAATGATAATTGGTAAATAGCTCATAGCTTCCGCCTGCGCTATTGGTACTCTTTGAATCCACCAACGCTAGTTCCATAGTACAATTGGATGTCGGAATCCATTTGGTATAAAAGTTAAGACTGCTGGTATCAATTCCTTTTATTGACTTAGTATTAGCGTGATAATCATAATTATATGATTTTGAAGTATTAACTGAATGATAACTTCCTAAATTACCGGATTCCCATTGTCTTGACTGAGGTTCACTCGGGAAATGAAAATAAGGCTCTACAAAACCATATTGGTATTGATTCGTAATTACCTGGTTGGTTTGTACATTCACTTCCTTTTCCTCAACATTAGTGTAGGTTATGTAATTCCCTAAATCAACCAAGGGAAAATAACTTGATGAAGAAAAATTCAACGCATAGCCGTCAAACAGACCTAATATGCCACAAGGAGGTGCCCCGCTCTGACCTTTATAGGAAGCGTATTTAGCTTCTTTGATCTCCATATGATTGGGGTAAGAATAGAAATAACCGGATGATAAATTGGGTTTATCAGGTCTTACATAAGAATAGGTTTTCTTTAAAGTCGGATTGTTATTTTCATCATATGTTGTAATTTCTTTGACTCTCAATCCTCCGAAGTGATAGCTGTCCAAATCTTTTTTTGTTAGAAAGGTCATATTAAGAGACCAATCGGGAAGTGCCAGATTATTATTCATATAATAATTGTATTCCTGTTTTTTAACCTTGATATGTATTTCATAATTACCCGGAAGCAGATCGAACGTATATGTATCAACTCCCAGCGTTCTGTCAACCGGAAACACATTGGTATTGGTATCTACATTATAGATATTAAATCTTGAGCAGTCAATCGTATAATTTCCGTTCGCATCCATGACCTGACAGTCACCCGCAGTAGATGTATAATCTATTCCCCAGTTTTTCATAAAGGATTGGGGTAATATCAGTTTTTTCTTGAAAATATAATAGTTAGAATTTTGAGAAGTGGTCTCGTAATCCAGTGCGGAAGCACTTACCATAACGGTATCTGCTGCATCCATTATCGATAAATCAAGACTATCTCTTTTATAAGACGTTTTGTTATTTTCAAAATCGTAAATAGAATACCCACCCGTAGGATAGATGATCTTTTTAAGCATATTAGCCTGTGTATAATTAGGATTAATGCTTCGGTTAGCTCCAACATTCCTGTGGTGGCTGATCTGAATTCCGTATTGGCTCATGTATTGAGGATCAATAACCATGTTTGGGATTAGATTTCTGTTATGCTGACCATTGTAATACCCCCAATAGTCCTGAGCAAAAGAATTTCTATTCGGAAGATTGACAGACGTATTATATTCCAGCGCATAGCTGTTGACTTTAGTAAGATTTTTGTCATTGTAAATAACATTGTCCAGCTTCAGTCTTTTTGAAAGCTCATTCATATCCAGTCCCTGACCGCAACCATATTGCATAGCCACATAATTGTCTGTTGAATTGAAATAGGAGAAATTAAACTTGATCTGATTCTGTAACACATTATAGGAAAATATATCCACCGAATTAATCAGATTGCTGTATTTTAAGTCACTTCTCAAGCCTGCTTTTGAAAATACAATTTTAACATTATCAGAAATGATATTATCAATAACACTGTTTTTTCCTACCGTTCCGGTCAGACTGTACGAAGTATTATACTCAGCCTTAAGACCGTTGACCAATTGAAGGTTGGAGGTCATGGTATTGTTATAACAGTGATTTCCCTGATTAAAGTTCTCATCTCTGTAATTAAAATAAATATAATTATTGCTTACTGTTTTAATTTTGGTAAGCTTCCATGAGGTAATGGTGTAATCATAAGGCTGTACATTTAATGCAGGAAGAGAACCGTTTTCAGGATCATAATCGTAATACTTCATTTTGCTGTTGTCAAACGCATTATTTTCACCGAAATAATAGATCGTTCCGTCCGTATCAATCACCTGCCAGTAATTTACACCCTGTCCATATGGAGAAATAATTTTAATGTCAGACAGAGGATAAGTAATGATATTATTCTGATTATTCGCTTTATCCTGAGCAAACATAAACTGAACACTTTTTCCGTTGGGAAGCGAAATATTATATAGATCAGATTCATAATCAATGATGGATGTCCCACCCGAACCACTCATATAATTCTGTATAGTAGACTGTGTTGCTGTAGCTGCCTTTTTATCGGTATAAATGAAGCCGTTAGGCTCATTTTCATCCTTCATCCCCCTTACATTTCTAGTAATTTCTCCAAGCCCGTTTAGATTCCAGCCCAGCCCAAAGGAAGTCGCTATTTCGTTAACCTTTATTCCCTTTGCATGGTAGGAAAGGCTTAAATTTAAATCAATATCATCTTTTTTATAACTGTAAATGGGAATTGATATTTGAGGTAAGCCGGAAGCATAAGAAACAGGAGTTTCCGTATATTTCAGCATTTGGTAAGCCTGAGGACTTACAATACTTGGAATTCTTATTTTATGTTCATTTTGGGCACTTAGTGAATACCAAGTTGTTAGTAACAATAAAAATATTATTTTTCTCATTTGTAATTTTTATTTTTTTATGAGTTTGGCACTAGCCGTTTTATTCGTATCAGTCTTAACAGTAACCAAATAAGCGCCCTGAATGAGTGACTGAGTATTGATCTTGGTTACCTTGTTTTTGGTTTTCAGACTTTGGAGTTGTCTTCCTGACATATCATAGAGAATAATTTCAGCATCTTTGAAATCATTAAACCCAATTTCCACATACGCATAATCAGATACAGGATTCGGATAAATTTTGATGTCCTGCTTTACAATTAATTGGTCGATCTGTTTATCGCCAAGTTTTATGATCTTCCAATTTTCAGACCCAAGCGTTTCGGCACTGGTTCCTGCAAGGATAATACTTCCGTCTCTATTGAGCTTTATATCAGACAGCCTTTCTTCTCTCTGAGAGGATTCTCCTTTTACATATTTTCTCCACTGTTCATTTCCGCTCTGATCCAAATAGAGCATCCAAAACTTTTCATCATTGCTCTGAATTCTTCCTTCAGCTTGTGTGTAGCCTCCAATTAAAATCCCTGTAGAGGTCTTATCATCTGCAGAATGTAAAACACTCATTCCCATTAAAACATCTCTGCCATCAAAATTGTAAGATTTCTGCCAGATTTCATCCCCTCTTTCATTCAAGGAAATCAACCAAAGATCAGTTCCTTTTTCAATTCCAACGGTTTTATTTCCTGATCTCTCAGATCTGGATTCTCCACCAATTAGAAATCCTGTAGATGTTAAAACGAGCGTTCTCAAATGATCATCACCTTTTCCACCGAAGTTCTTTTCCCATTCAACCTTTCCTTCTTTGGAAAGTTTAATAATCCAATAATCTCCTTCACCAAAGTTTTCAGTTTTCTTTGAACCTCCGGCATTGCTTCTGGAATAGATGCCTAACAAGGCGCCGCCATCTTTCGTAGGAATCATTTTTTCTACTTCATCTAATCCTTTTCCGCCTAAAATTAATTGTGATAATTCTTTTCCGTTTTTGTCTAATTTGATAATTAAAACATCTTTAGAGCCGTAACCTTTAGCTGAGTTCTGAACGTTTCCAGCAACAAAAAATCCCAGATCAGTAGTTTGAATAACTGATCTTGCTTCTTCATCTGCGTTGCTACCTAGAGTTTTTTGCCAAAGTTCGTCTCCAAACTCATTTAGCCTTATCAACCAAATGTCCGATCCTCCTTTAGAATCATCTTTTTTGTCAAGACTTTTGCCTGAATATGAGGTTGATGCTACTAAAAATCCACCATCTTGAGTTCCGACAGTTGCTGAAAGAAAATCGTGGTTATTTCCAACAAAGAATTTTTCCCAAACTTCTTCTCCTTGTTGGTTCAATTTTACCAAGTGAAAATCGTAACCGTTATTCTGTTTGTTTTGTGTTGATACTTTGGAAGGCTGAATACTGCTTCCTGTAATTAAATACTGTCCGTCAATTGTTGTAGTGACTTGTGATAAGAAATCCTGTGTATTGGATTTAATATCCTTTTGCCAAATAACTTCCTGAGCAGATAAATGGAACAATGCGCACATGAGAAGTGCACCCGAATAGTTTTTTTTCATAAGCATTTGTAAATTTTTTAATGCGCAAATTTATAAATATATTTTGGTTCACAATATGGGGTTTTCCCCATTTTTTATTATTTGTTTTTAATATAAGTTTCTATTACTCTGTAGTTTATTCCTTAATTTATTAACTGTAGCAAAGATATAATCACAGGGCGACAAACCATGTCGTATTATATTATAGATGATATTTTATTTGTTTTGGTTGGAATTTTAAAAATAAGAAAGCGTGGAACTAATCCTACTGCCTTGGAGGTACTGGTATACCTAAGAAACAAATAGAGAAAAGCCCACGCCGGACGTGAGCATCACTATTCTTGTTTCTTTTTGAAATTACCAGTTTACCAAGACAAGAAAAAGCTAATGCTTTATATTTTTTTTCGTTAAAATCTTGCCACGAAGATATAAATATTTTTTCAACGCTCAGTGAGGGAAGCCGTAAGAAATGAAAAAAAGTATATTAATATCCGATTTCTATACAGGTAGAATCTTAAAAAAGTCAGTATATTGTTTTGTCAGGGAAATAATTGTTTTATTTTATTTGACGACGCACACGGATGGGACATAAAGAAAGTTTTGACAAATCCATATTCCACAAATGCTCATTTTTATTAACAATTAGCAAAGCCCTGTCTTTCAAATCAAATTCCTCTACAAAGCAATAATAAAGAAAACGGGTGAGTATCATTTGATTTCTGCTTACCTTTTGATGCAACCTAAAATAAACAGAGTAAGCTGTCTTGTCTTTTTTTAAATTAAGAGACATGATCTGTTCTTCTCCAAAATATTGCGTACCAATAACCCATCCACTTAAGCGCTTTATTCTTCCCATATTGGAAATCGCATATTTACCTTCAAAGCTGGGCAATGGTAACCAATACTCATTTAGAAGGTTCTTAAGAGAAAGATTCAAGATAGGTGGTGGATTTTTCTTATCTATTTTGGGGCTGCCCATTTTTTTCCAAAGAGCTTCATTTAATATTTCTCCTGAGTTAAGTAATACACGAATTTTATTTAAAATACATAAATCACTATTCTCTTCTTTTTTTTGAAGTTCACCATAAACTTTTTGTAATGAAAGCTTCGAAATATCGATATCCCATTTCGGTTCATTTTCGTTAATTATTATAAGTGTTTTATCGTTTATATCAAATTCTTTTACAAAGTAATAATAAAGCAGCCGGGAAACGGATGCGTATACTTTCTTTTCATTATCTTGAAGCTGGCAGCAAAGAAAATAGTTGGTATTGCTATTAAATTCTACAGACTGGGAAACAATCATTTCTTTTAAAAAGAATCTTCGCCCGGCAGAATTCCATCCTCCCAATCGTTTTATCCTCCCTTTATTAGAAATAGCAAACCTATTTTGAAATTCCGGAAGCTTTATTGTTTTCCATTGTTCTTCAACCATGTTATTGATCGACAAATTCATACATGGAGGTGGACTTTTGTGGTCAATAGACGGCTTTCCCAACTTTTTCCAAAGAGTATAATTAAGCAGCCTTCCTGAAGTATCTGGTTTTTCAGGTATTATAAAATCTTCTTCCTTTGGAGGATCGCTTTGCAAAAACCATCGGAATGTTCCTGCGGTTATGCGTTCCTTGTTGATTACGTTCAAAATATTTCCTAAACCAATCTTAAGATGTTTTTCTGCAGCATAAAAATTTTCGAAATCGGCTATGAAATCTCCTTCCGCTGTGTATTGACTGATGGGTCTTAAATAGTCAATATGCACATTCCTTGCTCTGTTCGATCGATATATTCTAAGGTTTTTTTCACGGGCAGAAACTTTCTCTAAGTTATGGCTGTGAACATGGAACCTATTGTTATCTTTAAAGGTAATGACAATAGTACGGTCTTCCCAATCAATTTTTTCAATAAAATAACAGTACACCAAACGGGCTATGGACTTTGCGTATTTTCTTCCCTCCCAAGACAGCCCGCATTGAACATTATAAAGATTATCCTGAAGATAATTGTTAAATTGTTTTGTAAAAATCAGCTTTAAAATCCGTTCTGGTATTATCCGTTCTTTACCGGATAATGAAGTATACCTGCGTTCAAGACTCTTTACGCGTCCGTAATTGGAAATTTCATAATTATCCTCAAAACCTTCAATGAGTTTCCATTCTTCATCAGGAAGGTTTTCCAAGGAAGTATTATATATAACTCTTTTTACATATTGGTCTTCTAATTCGGGAGGTAGCTTCATGAGTCGAAATTTTTTTCTATCTGCAAAATATAATCTATTGGTGTAAAGTAAAAATAAAACTACAAAATATAATGTATTAATAGAATAACGATTATTAAAGTTTTTTGCGCACGAAATGATAGGAAAAAACTCGGTTATGTACTTATTTTAGGATATTTTTATGAATTTTTGAAAGTCTAAATTTTTAAGAAACTTGAAATAAAAAAACAAAGCCGTTTTTTAACTGTTTGAGCGTTTATGATTTCTAGTTTAATGAAGATTAAAGAATAGTAGGAACCTTTTTTATGGGTAAGAAAACTCGGTTATTTTCAATTTTACTAAACATTTTCAAATATCTATCGATGTTTTTTAATTTTTTACCGGAGTACGCTTTTATGGTTCACTTTGCGGCTCTGTGTGAAACACATTCCGTTATTTTCCTTTGCATTAAAAAAACAAGGATGTAGCTGGTGTAGATCAAATAAACTTTTTTTGCATTCCATCATTATAAATCTGCTATAATTTATTATTTGGGGTTAATCCAATGGATTGTTTGGGTTATTTTTCAATGTAAAATTTGCTGGGTTCCAAATGGCAAGTTTTTTTCAAGTTCTAAATATATAATTTTGACAAGATATTTTTCTTGTTGGTAAAGCTTTCCTATTTTGAATACTAACATTTTTCTTTTTATGTCATCCAATTAGTCCAGTTTTTTTGCTCATCCTTTTTTGCTGTTAACTTACTTTTACTCAATTTTGAGTAATATATATTTAAGAGTTTCGGACAAAAATGACCAAAAGTCTGCATCTTTTTATTTACCTGCCTTTTACACAAAAAAATACCGGACAACTATTTTCCAAGGTTTCAGAGTGAAAGATTATTTCCATTGAGCTGTATTAATTTTAAATAAAATGAAAGGGATAGTTTGTTTTTTCTAAAAAAAATGAACACGATTATTTATTTTATTAATTAATTATATTATTTAACTATCTTTCATTAACTATCTTTTTTAAGGTGCTCATGTTTTGAAAAAATGTTTTGAAAGTTTCATGTAATGTTGTCAAAATTTAGGGGTTAATTTTTAAGGTGATGATTATCATTTTAAACTGTTTACATGGTGCTGATTTTTTATTTTCTCCAAAGCTGCGTCAAGAGCATTTTTTTTGTCGGCTTTTAAAACCTGCGTTTTCATACTATCCTTTCTTTTCTCTGCTTCATAAACCAATGATTCAAGCTCAATATCAAATCCTGCATAAAACCCTTTGGTATATCTCGAATAGTATTTAAGTCCCCAATTAATCTGTAATTCTGTCTTTATTTTATCAAGATGATACCTTGTAAAATCAAAGCCTTTTAAGGATTGGTAATCTTTGACCTTTTCCTTACCAGCCATTCTGGTAAATAGCAATTGATTATTGGTTTTGGCATATTGTTTTTTTCCAATAATCGATTTAAGCGCCAAAAAAGAAAAAAGGCACTCCCAATGGAAGTCTGTTTTGTCATTCTTATAAAAGTCCCAGTAAATATGTGTATTGAACCCTACAAATACTTTAGAGTTCCCATATTTTGAATACAGTTGACTACCTTGGGTTAAAGAATTCTTTAAATTTCCTAATGTTACGTTAAACCAGCCTGCTGATCTTTTAAATCTCTCCTCGTCTGTTTCCTCGTAATTATTTAGATCTTCAATAAGAACTGAATGCCTGTAAACAGAGTAATACAATAAGTTGCTTAGAAAATCTTTCTTAGTCTGCTGATTACCTCTTAAAACTCCCTGCATTAGATGAACAGGGAAATTAAAATATTTTACATCAGGCTTATCGGGAATTTTCATACATTTTAATTTTTGCTATATAAAACTATTAAAAATAGTTGTTTAAAACTTCATTGTTAGGTTCTATTGTTTCTAATATATGATTTTAAGTGGCTATAATTACTTCCGGCTTTATAAACTAATCTTATTACCTTTAACCTATTTAAATTAAATATTCAAGAAATAATTATTCAATTCGTTCAAATCTCCCGTATCTCTCTGATTCAATTTCTTTACTATCCTTGCATATCGCTTTGTAATTTTTCCGTTGTAGAATTTTTTAAAATATTTACTATACAACTCTACATATAAATGGTCGTTAAATTCTGCACCAAATGCCTTATTCCATTGTCTCCAAATTTTTGGTTCTATCTGTTTCTCATACATTAAATGAGGATTGGCGGTACGATGCTGAAAATAGCCATTTATCAAGTATAATTTTCGACAATATTGACCAGTAAAAGGACAAACAAAAAACCAAACTAAACCCTTTCCTAAATTTGATATTTTTGAAATTAGTTTAATTTGATAATTGATTTTCTGTTCCTGATTTAGTGTGTATTCTAGGGTTAAAACTCCTGAATCATTATTTATATTGCTATGTATAGAAATACTGTTCTTGTCTCCTGATTTACTGCTCCATGTTACAACACCCGACCTTATAGAGTTAGACTCTAAATAATGATGTTTAGATAAAAATTTAAGCTCTAAAAATCTTAAATCTTCAATTGTTGTTGGAAAAGTTGCATATCTTCCCATAGATTAAGTTTAGCTCTACTAATATACGAAACCTAAATTATTAAGGAAAACCATGGATATGAAATAAGTGAACGTCAAATAAAATAACAATCTCAAAGCTGTCTAGTCCTGAATTTACCCTACATGTTTAACATTGATCTAATCCTTAAAAAAAGTATTTATAAAATTTATAAATTTATTTAAAATTACATCTCCTATAGAAGACCTTTGTAGTATCGATGGCTGGTTTTCCAATAATCCAACAACTTCCTGCTTGGTTGGGGTTCTTTGGGTAAAAATGTAATCTTCTGTTAATTTTTTGAGCTTTTCGGCATTCAACTTTTCCTCCTCTACAAATTTATTGAATGCTTTTAATTTTTCGGCATCCATAAAGGTATTATAGTCATCTTCTATATTGTCGGATTGGATTAATGGAAGATTTTCTATTATGAATTTTTCAATTAATTCTCTTTTGCTACGTAGTTTGGTTTCTCCTGCTACTAAATCTAATATTTCTTTTTGTCTACGTTCTTTTTCTTCTACAGTTGTAGCTTTTAAATTAGCCAATAATGCAAGGATATAGCTTACAGTAATATCATCACGATGAATTAATTCTAATTCAAAATCTACTTCATCAAGTATTGATGTCTTTGCTTTTACTTCTCTTGTTTTATCGTATAGATCTAAATATTTTGATTTATAATTTTCAAATTCTTGTTCATCTAAATCAATATCCTCAAAACTAAAATCTACATAAGAAGAAATTACATTTTTTAAGCGAATTACATCTCTAAATGCTTTTATAAATTCTAACTCATCATCTTCTGAAGCCAAATCATCAACAGCTTCAAAGTTTGGAACAACTTCAATTAATTTTTGGTAGGCTTCGTTTATGTCTTTTACATATTTTTCATAGGGCTGCATTATGATAATTTCTTTAGCTTCCTTATTTGAAAATAATGCAATGGCATCATCAGTAGCTTTTTTAAGATTTCTGAAAGCAATTATATTTCCTTGCGATTTCTTTTCTCCTAAAATCCTGTTTGTCCTTGAATACGCCTGTATTAAGCCGTGATGCCTTAAATTTTTATCTACATATAAAGTATTCAATGTTTTACTATCGAAACCTGTTAGAAACATATTTACTACAAATAAAATATCTATTTGTTTTTGTCTTACTCTATTTGCAATGTCTTTGTAGTAATTGTAAAATAAAATACTATCTCTGGTTGAATAGTTGGTTTTAAATGTTTGGTTGTATTCTTGAATATATTCTTCCAATACATCACGAGTATGGGGATTTACTTTTGCATCTGTAAAATCAAAATCCTCTTCTTCGATGCTGTTGTGGTTCTTTTCATCTTCGTTGGCTGTATAACTGAAAATTGTCGCAATATTAAGATTATGCTTTCCTTGTTTTTTAAGCTCTCTAAACAAGTTAAAATACTTAATTAAAGTCTCAACACTATTTACACAAAATATAGCTGTAAATTCTCTATTGTGCGTTTTTATTGAGTGTTGCTGAATAATATAACTAGCAATCTTTTCTAATCGTTGTGGACTTTCCATTAACTCCTTTGTGTCAATAGATTCTACTTCAACATCTATCTCATTTTGTGAGTTTTCTTTTTCTTTATATTTCCCAACATATTCGACTGAAAAGCGTAATACATTTTCGTCTTTAATCGCATCAGTAATAACGTATTGATGTAATTTTTCACCAAACAAACTGGCAGTTGTTTGTTTAATCCCTCTTATAGAAGTTGCATTATCTACAAATATTGGCGTTCCTGTGAAGCCAAACATTTGATAGTTATTGAAATACTGCGTAATTTTTTTATGGGTATCTCCAAATTGGGAACGGTGGCATTCATCAAAAATAAAGACAATCTTTTTATCCTTAAGATTATCCATCGTTTTTAAATGATGCTCTTTTGTTATGGCGTTATATAATTTTTGAATGGTAGTTACAATTAGCTTATTATTAGCATCATTGAATTGATTTACCAATGATTTTGTATTGTTCGTTGTATCTACACAATCAGGTTTAAAAGCATTAAATTCCTTGGCAGTCTGATAATCTAAATCTTGTCTATCTACACAAAAAACAACTTTATCAACTTTTGGTAACTGTGAAAGAATTTGACTTGCCTTGAAAGATGTTAAAGTTTTACCTGAACCTGTTGTATGCCATATATAACCATTATGATTACTATTTTTCACCTTATCAATAATTCTTTCTACTGCAAAGAACTGATAAGGTCTTAAAACCATTAGCATTTTATCTGTATCGTGCAAAACTATATACTTGGTTACCATTTTAGACAAATGACATTTTTCAAGGAATGTATTTGCAAAATCCTCTAATTTAGAAATACGTTTATTGTTGTCATCTGTCCAATAAAATGTTTGCTTAAAATCTGGCTTTTTATTACCAAAATTGCTGAAGTATTTTGTATTTACTCCGTTGCTGATAACAAATAATTGAATGAAATTAAATAATCCTGTATTTGAAGAAAATGAATGTTTTTGATAACGGTTGATTTGATTATAAGCTTCTTTTAATTCCAAGCCGGTTTTCTTTAATTCGATTTGAACTAACGGTAGACCGTTTATTAAAATAGTTACGTCGTAGCGGTTTTTATACGAACCTTCAACTGTTATTTGATTGGTAACTTGGTATTCATTTTGACACCAAAAATCCATATTGATAAACTCAACATACACTAACTCATTATTATCATTTTTGAATGCAAACTTATCACGAAGTAACAAGGCTTTTTCAAAGATGTTGTTTGACTTTGAAAGGTGGTTTAGAATTTGTTTGAAATCACTATCAGAAAAAACCTTATTGTTATGTTTTTCCAATTGCTTCTTAAGATTAACCAATAAATCTGATTCATCTTTAATTGTTACTTTATCATATCCATTAGCAGCTAATTGACCGATTAAGTTTTGTTCTAATATTAATTCTGATTGTGATGTCATTATTTTTATAATTCAATATCTGGATAAAAGTTTTGTAATTCTTGTTCGTACCTAATATAATCCATTTCATATAGTGCAAAGCTGTAACTACTAAAAAAGCCAGCACTATCTTGTTCATCAAGCCATTGATTAAATTCCTCGTAATCTTCATATTTATACTTATTATCTGTTTTGCTATCTATTGAAAAGAATAATTTTAATATATAATAAATATAATTATCTGTAGAATTAATAACCATAACCGCAAAATCGACATCGCTTGAAATTTCTTTTGGAGATGGTCTACCATGAGATATATCTCCTCGTTTATTTCTAATAGTTCCAATTTCCGCAACAAAAACAGAAATATAGTTTAATTCTTCTATTTCAGTAAATTCCTTTAACTTTTTAAACATTATTTTGACTAATTGCTGAACTGTTTTATCTTCAATTTCAGACGTAGAATAATTGACATCTAAAGTTGATAATATTGACTTAGAAATACCCTCAAAAAGTGATTTACAACTTTCTATTGATATATCAGGATTTGTTTTTATGTTATTTTCTATAAGTTCTAAAATAGTATGATAATATTGAAAGTTTTCAAAAACTTCAATATGCTCATTAATAATATTTCTAGTCAATTTCATCATCAAACAAACATTTGTTGTAATAAACCTTTTTTATATTCTTGTGTGTCTTGTATTTGATTTGAAACTAATTCTATTTTTTCATCAATTCCTGAAAGGAAATTGGCGATTTTAGTTTGTTCACCAATTGATGGTAATAATATTTCTAAATTTCTAATTATTCCTAATGATAAAAACTTTTGTGTACCACCAACATTTTCTTTTTTGAATTGGTTTAGAATTAAACTCGAATTTAAATAGTGTATTAAAAAACTGTTTTTTAAATCTTTTTTTTCTTTAATCAATGCAACATTTTTAATAGCAAATTCATCAGATTTTAATAATACAGGATTTCCAATTGTACCAATCATTCCAAAAATAATATCACCAATATCAACTTTAGACCTTTTGTTAATTTTATCAAAGTCAATTTGAGTAATAAATTCTACATTTTTGAAATCAAGTTTTCCATTTGAATTTAAATTTTTAGAAGTAATTAAGGGATATCCATTGTCAACATATTTTGGGCTATCGTGAGTACCATCTCTGACATCACTAATATTACCTAAAACAACTTTCTCCCAATCTTCAAAGTCATTACCATTATTATCTTTAAACCTTATTTCTTGGTTGAATATTTTTTGCATAATGCCTTTTTTATAGTCTTCTAAAAGTACTTTTTTTTCTTTTAAAAGGTTTAGTTTTTCATCTACTGCTGAAAGGAAATTGGCAATTTTGGTTTGTTCTTCAATAGATGGAATATTAACTTTAATTTCTGACAATCTAGTTGTAGAAATACTTAATACTTTCGTTCCTTGAGCAATTGTTTTAATTTGAATTTTAGAGTAATCAGATTTCATTAAATAATTACCAAAACCCAACGCAATATCGTGTAAATCTGGTCTTGCAATAAAAGTATGTAATCCTGCCAATACATCTTCTTCATTTAAATCAATTATTTCTAAACACTTTCCAATGTCGTCATAATCCTCTGAAGCATCTGCAATAACTAAATCCTTTACTTTTAAAAAATTTTCATTTGGTATTTTTTCTAATGAAATATCATCATTAATATATGGAACTAATTCATTTTCAATTTTAAACAATGAATTAAATTTTGAATGAATATCACCATAATGAATATTTTTTACAAGTCCATTTTCATAATTTAGCTTATCTCTTGATAAAGAATTTGTACTTCTGAAAGAATAAATTTCTTTAAAATATTTATGCTTCCAATCATCCCTAAACTCTTGAAATCTTAATTTTGGTTGAAGTGATTTCATATTAAAAAGGTGTTTTAATATTTAACTCTTTGCAAAATGTAGCAATTGTATTGTCAACCTCTTTCATTTTAATTTTTACTGTTTGTAATTTATCTGCAATTGCATCAATATTAATTTCAATAGCTTCTTCAAATGTATTTACATAACGAGGAATGTTTAAATTATAATCGTTTGCTTTTACTTCTTCGAGTGTTGCAATGTTTGAATATTTTTCAATTACAGTTCTGTTTTGATAAGTAGCTATAATTTTATCAACGTCCTGTTCTCTTAAAACATTTTGATTTTTTACTTTTTCAAAATCGTTACTTGCATCAATGAATAAAATGTTTTCTGGAGTTTCTTTGCATTTTTTTAAAACCAAAATACAGGTTGGAATACTTGTTCCATAAAATAAGTTAGAAGGCAAACCAATAATTGCATCAATGTAGTTTCTATCTTCGATTAAATATTTACGAATATGACCTTCAGCAGCACCGCGGAATAAAACACCGTGAGGAGCAATACAAGCCATAATTCCGTTATCATCTAGCTGGTGTACCATGTGTTGAATAAAAGCAAAATCGGCTTTAGTTCCCGGTGCAAGTCTTCCGTATTGTGAAAATCTGTCATCATTAGAAAATAAAGGATTTGCAGACCACTTGGCAGAAAATGGAGGATTAGCTACAATAGCATCAAATTTAAAATCTAAGTGTTGTGGTTTTTCAAGCGTGTCTTCATTTTTAATATCGAATTTATGATAATTGACATCGTGCAAAATCATATTCATTCGAGCCAAGTTGTATGTTGTACGGTTTTGTTCTTGTCCGTAGAAATGCCCTACTTCTTCAACTTCTCTAGCTACACGAAGCAACAACGAACCACTACCACATGTTGGATCATAAACAGATTTTAATTTGTTTTTACGGGTAGTTACAATTTTAGCTAAAACAGTGGATACTTGTTGCGGTGTATAAAATTCTCCTGCTTTTTGTCCTGCACCTGCTGCAAATTGTCCTATTAAATATTCATATGCATCACCCAAAACATCACCATCAGTATTGTCTAGATCGAAATCAATTTCATCTAATGCAGTTAAGATTTTAACAATAACATCGTTTCTGTCTTTTGTCGTTCTTCCAATTTTAGTTGAGTTTAAATCTATATCATAAAATAAATTATCAAAGTCGTCTTGGCTCTCCGAACCCATTGTACTTTTTTCGATACTATTTAAAACATTGGCTAAATCTTCTAAAATGAATGTGCTTTGTATTTGCTCTTCATCATCTTCATTAATAACCTTTGCATTACCTTTTTTAGCAAGATTTGTAAATAGTTCTGATGGCTTTAAGAAATAACCTAATGCGTCAACAGTTGCCTCTTTTAAGGCTTCTAAAATAACTTTTCCGTCCGTGCTGTTTTCGTCTATTTCACTAAATACTAATCCATCTGGTTTTAGGAATTCATTTGCCTTTCTTTCTAATTTCTCTGAAAGGTATTTGTAGAATATAAAACCAAGGATATAATCTTGAAATTGATTCGCGGAAATTTTACCTCTTAATATATTGGCTATTGCCCATAATTGGGTTTCTAGAAGTTTCTTTTGTTCGTCTGACATTACTAACTTTTCATTATTTTGGTAAATATATAATTTAAAAATATTTTTTATTTATTGTTTTTTTCTTTTTTTGATTGCGCTCTCAAATGCACGACACCTTATTATTGAATATAATCAAGGTAAGAATGATTTCAATCAAAAATTCAACCCCCCTCTTCTTTTGATAGTGGAATTTTATATATTACAAGATTGTCCCAGTTGAATGCCATTCTTTTAATAGTATGGTGCAAATTGTCAGTTTATCTCTTTTGGAACATTTGCTTAAACTATTATTCCAACCTGTGTATAATGGTTTTCTGTGGAAAATACGCACCACTTGACCAGTTTAAAATTTTGTCAATAATTTGAATTTTTATTTGAAGGTGGGGATTGTTTTTAGTCTTCAGGATTTTATAATATTTTTCCTTGTATCTGGCAAATTTATTACGATTGGCTTCCTGCTTCAAATCGTCCCAAAACTCAACTTTTCTACTTTTACTAATAAACTGCACCTCCTCTGTTTTTAAGTTACTAAAATCAGGTGAATTGTTTATTATTAAAACATTTTCCCATTCGCTTAAAATTTTCTGTGCTAAGATTGCGTATGTTTCAATTTTCAATAAATCTGAAACGGTCTTGATTCCATATTTATTAATATTTGCACTTTTCTTACTTTTAACTTCAAACCGAAAAGTATCTTGGTTAATACCATACTCCGGAAATTCCGAAAATTGTAATCCTTTTGCATATGCTTTTATTTGTTTGTAGTTCGTCGCATGTGTAATTTTAAAATATTTATTCTTAGATTCGGGAATCATAAAGACTGTCTTTTTATAGAAATACAATCCGTTGACAAGGGTTTTAACATCAATATCAGGAGTAAGATTTAAACCAAACTCAATATTTACCACTTTCAGAATATTGTATTCGTGGGGTTCTATTTTTAAATAAGTCAGAATATCTAAAACGGTTTTAATACAATTGTCAGGCGTTAAATCATTACCATTATGGTGGTATTGGTTATAATGATAATGTGGGCTTATTGAAATTTCCAAGTGATGAAAACCGACTAATCCACCATTTTCAAAGCTCTTTCTAAAATCCAATCTCATCAATTTACCATACTTACAAAAACCAATATAATTATTATTACGGTGTTTGTATTTTTCAAACCCTTGAACTTTTGCAAGTCTTTGGATAATGCCCTGATCTGTGGTACTTAGCTTAAGATTATCTAACATTCAATATCTTTGTTATTGTATGGTTGCCACTATAACATATTTGAATACAAAGAGAGCTGTTAAAGGCTCTCTTTTTTATATTCAAAAAGTTCTGAAGTGATATTGCCTAAATAATCTATTAGCCCATAATCATAAACAATACAAAAAACGACATCAAAAGGCAAACTACATTCTTTTGATATTTCTAAAAGTTCTGATATAAAAGATTCCATTATTAACTCAATTTATTTTGATTAATAATCTGATCTACTTCATTTCGTTTGAAGTACACACGGTTGCCAAATCCGTAACTTGGAATCATCTTGTCCTTTCTCCATCTGTGGAGTGTTGATAAATCGATTTTTAAGAGTTTACAGACTTCCGAACGTGTTAGATATTCGGTGGGTTGGATGGGTTGGAATTTGGCAGATAGTTGTACCGTTAGTTCAGGAATCAAAGAATTTTTTAATTCTGTGATCAGGTCGGTCGGGTTTGTGCCGATAAATTGAATTTGTGTCATAATGATAATTTTACCTTGTTATTATGACACAAAATTATAGGTATTGAAAACTGAGGGAGTGCAAAAGCACTCCCATTTCACTCCCGTATGATATTGCAATATGTTTTAATCAGTATTAGAAATAAGCCTTTTCATTTCTTCAAGATATTGATAAGAGGTATATTTCTCGATTTGGTAATTAGGTGATTTTGATTTTAAGTTGAGTCTATTTTTATAAACAAATTCTTTTGGGTCAGCATCCAATAAAATTCCTGTAATTTCATTTGCTTTTGCTTCGCCAAGAGTTGTAAATATAGGCAGATCGAAAAAACCTAGTTCCTGTAACAAAGCTAATTTTTGAGGATTCTTATATTTTATTTTTAATATGTTTTCCTTTTTTTTAGAGGCTTGGAGAGATTCAGCTCTATTTATTAAGAATTTGGCGATCTTATGATATTCAATATATTCATTCTTGATAAATCTAGAATAATCAAATTTAATAGACTTGTTTTCTATATAAGCATAACTATGAAGAAATTTACGAGATAAATCGGTTAAGTAAAGTTCTGAATTAATACTCATCATTCTTTCTAAAAGTATTTTTAATACTTCATTTGTTATTTTTTCATAATGAACTATATATACATTATTTCCTTTATGCGTAACCGTCTCATCCCAATTAATTAATTGAGGTGGAAATAAAAATATTTTCCTTTTATAACATCTTAAAATATAATTTTTGATAGCTTCTCGTAATATATTACTCAAATTTAAAGTGTCAAATTGTACATCTATAAATGTTCCATATTTCCTTTCAGATAATGTAAATTTAAAATCCAACGGATGAACTTTATATTTATCATATTTATTAAATAAATTTTCCCCTATAAATGCATATTCATCTTCAGTGGGATTATATTTTAAGTATTCTTTTAAATTTTTCGAATATTCATTTTTGAAACTATCAAAATTATCATATAAAGGAATATGGTAATCATCCATATTATTAAGATTTAATAAGTTATTTAGCTTTGTCTGATTGTATTTTTTAACAAATATTTTTTTCATGATTATGTATTCTAAGTCTAATAATAATTTTTGCTATGTAAGATTATATAGAATTTTTTTTGAAAAATACGCTGATAAATTATGATGTCTTTTGCTTTTCTGACAATTCTTTAAAAGTCTGAGCCGTTTGCATAGCCCAATCATCCGCAGTCTTACCGATATAGTTTAAAAACATAGATTCTGTTTTATGACCTGTAATACTCATAAGCTGAGGTGTAGTAAACAATTTATTTCCATAAAAGTTTGTAGCAAATGAACGTCTACAAACATGAGACGAAACTAAATTACATTTTTCAGTTTCTACAATTTCATTCTTTTTGGTAATTTCATTGTAAACTTTCCCTTTTACAATTTCATGAATACCTGCCAATTCACATACTTTCTTTATATGTTTGTTAAATAAAGTAGAATTTGAATCAGGATTATCAGCAAATATTGGAGGAAAATCACCATTATATTTATTTAAAATAGTTTCAACTTCATGATGTAAAGGAATAACAACTTTCTCTCCTGTTTTTTGTTGTGTAATTTCAATGAATCTAAATGAATTCCCTCCAGAATCTGTTTTAGTATATATCATTCTTTTTGTCATTCTAAGCAAGTCACTAGCTCTTTGTCCTAAATAACATCCTAACACTAACCAATCACTAGCAATCCTCCAATCTGTATTTAAAGTAATAATATCTTTTACTTTTTCAATTTCATTTAAAGACAGAAATACTTTATGCTCACTATTAGTCGTTCCAGTACTAAACCCTGCTATTTGATGATTGATCTGCTTTCCATTATTTCTTGCATCAAAAAGTACAGTTTTAAAGTTTTTAATAAATCTTGTTGCCGTAGTATCTAATAGATTACATTCGACAATAAGATAGTTTTTAAATTCTAATAAAACCTTCGCACTGATTTCTTCAATCAAATATTTTTTTTTCTTATTCTTTTGATAATCTGTAAATCTATCTTTTAAGTTATTATACTTCCCAATAGTACTGTTGGTATTAGAAGCGATGCTTTTTTTGAAAGATATAAAGTTTGAAAGATAAATTAAGAGAATACTATCATCCATTTTTTCATCAATACGATTATAAAAAGAATTTATTTTTTCCTCTAACCATTCTTTACAAAATATAATTCCTTTTGCATAATCTGAGTTATAACTTTTCATTACAAAAGTTTCTAATTCATTAAGCTCTAAAGCTAAATTTTTAAATTCCGGAAGTTTTTGAATTGGTCTTGCTGTCTTGCTACTCCAAAATGCTGGATTAATTGTTTTACCTGTTTTAGCTTGAAAAACTTTTTCTCTACTTAATGAAAAGCGTAAATATATTTGAGCATTATCTGAATTATGCAATACGCGAAATTTAACTGTTGCCATCAATTGTATTTTTAATAATTCAAATATACAAATTATTCCAACCATATTTCAACCATATTGAAATCTATTGAATCTTATTGCAATTTAAAAACACTATAAACAACTATAAATAAAACATATAACGTAGCATATACAATCTTACCATTGCTTTAAAATTCAATATTCAGGTACGCTAGGTACCTCAAAAACCTCTAATCGATTGATTAGAGGTTTTTTTATTTTATACACTGCAAATAAATGTAACCTTTAACATGTCTCCTTATTTTACTATACAAATAATAATTGTTTGAAGGAAATATAAAAATTACAGCTAAATATTTTCATTTCACCTACGGCAAAGTTTTCAGCATTTTTAAAATATCATTATAAAGATTTCATGGAATTATTTTTAATTCTATTACTTAATTATGGAAAAAAGTTTAAAATAAATCAATAAACGCTTACAATTCAACAATTAAAATATATAATCCATAAAATAAATCCAAACAGCATTATTAACTATAAAATATTAAATTATTTACAAATAAACATTGATTTAAATCATGATTTTAAATTAATTTAATTAATAAATTTGAAAAAGAATTATAATTCACTCAAATATGAATAAAATATCTATTCTTATTGCAAATTATAACAACGGAAAATATTTTCTTGAATGCTATAATTCAATTATTGGTCAAACATATCAAAATTGGGAGGTTATAATTGTAGATGACGCATCAACTGATAACTCTGTTGAAATAATTAAGAGCATCATAGGTAATGACAACCGTTTTAAACTATATCAAAACCCATTAAACAAAGGTTGCGGCTACACTAAAAGAGAATGCATGAAGTATGCAACAGGAGAAATATGTGCATATCTGGATCCTGATGATGCACTTTATCCTAGAGCTTTGGAAGAATCTGCCGAAGAATATTTATTTAACAATAAAATTGTTGCTACTTATTCGAAAATGATGATGTGTGACGAACACTTGAATCCTCAGAAAACTTTTAGTGCCACAAAAAGAATTTTTAATGACATCTATTTTTTTAATTGTCCTATACAGTTTGCTCATTTTTTCACTTTCAAGAGAGAAGTATATTTTAAAACAAAAGGAATTAATCCTGAATTGAAAAGTGCAGTAGATCAGGATCTATATCTTAAAATTCTTGAATTAGGAAATGTATCATTTATTAATGAAAATCTTTATAAGTACAGACTTCATGCGGATGGAATTTCTCAACACAATTCAAAGCAAGATGCAAAGGATTCTTTTGCAAAAGTGATTCATGAAGCCATGAAACGAAGAGGAATTAAAAAAATTCACGGTAAAAACGTTCCAGATCAATTTACTAACGCAGACGAGATCTATAAACTTCTAGAGTATCAGACAGAGCCTTTATTTAGGATAAGAAATAAACTCAATATAGCATTCATGTAGATTCTAAAAACCGATGAAAATATTTGTTACAAAACAAATTTTGACTGTATTACTTATTCCCAATCTTTATAATTCCTTTATTAATATTCATTAAAAAGGTCTCCCTTGCGGGAGACCGTAAAAACACAAATGATGAAAAAAATCTATCCGGAAATGAAAACCCGAATAGAATATCGTAAAAAGTAATTTGCATTACTTTATTAGTCTTTTTTAATTATAAATCTATAATAAAAAGGTTTTATCTTAAAATCCTAATTCAGTACCTAGTTCACATATAAGCGAATAAAAATTACTTATAGACAACATTTTATAAAAAATATTTACAAACTAAGATTTTACCATTGCAAATATAAACTAATTTTTATTATTCTTCCCATGCAATAGGAATATAAACTGTAACATATCCATCTACATCTAATTGAGCGTCAGAAACCACACCTACCACCGAGCCATAACCAACCCAACCACCTTGCCCCTGCATCGCGGTAAAAGTATAAGTTCCGGCAGGGATTCCGTCATAATATTTGGGTAAAGACTGAAATCCTCCACTTGCATATGTGTCATACGATTCTCCCGTAACATTATTTGTGGCAACAAAACTTCCTACATCATAATTGCCGGAAAGGATTTTAGTACCTGTACTGGAAAGTAATCCGTAACGTACATGATAAGTCTTTGTTTTTGATACCTCTTTTGATTTTTTAGTATTCACATTTGCCTGAGAATCCATCATAAGATCATCGTTTGAAGAACAACCTGTAAAGATTGTAGCCAATGCGGCAAAAGCTAAAATTTTAACTATTGAATTTTTCATATTAATATAATTTGGTAATTCAAAAATATAAATTTTATATTAATCCAATGAAAATCAACAGTTAACATTTGTTTATATTAAATCGATATGAAATAAGTACGCATGTAGAAAAGATGTAGAAAAATATAATGAAACTTAAATTCATTCAAAATTAAATAAACATCAACCCAATTTTACAATTAGCAAAACAACATTTTAATATATTTTTAGAATATTTAACATTAGTTAACTAAAGGTTGGCTTCATAATTGAAAATATTCTTACAGTTAAAGTCTATTCGACTAAAACAACCCTTATTAAAATTTGAGTTATGAAAAATATAGTATTAACAGGGCTTTTGTCAGTTTTTTTATTGACGGCCTGTAAGAAAGACGATCAAGTAGCTGAAAAGTCTCTTGAACAGCAGAAAATAGAATTTCAGTCAAAACAACTTGAAATAGAGAAGCAAAAATTAGCCATTGAAAAAGAAAAAATGGCTTATGAAGCTCAAAAAAAAGCAGACAGCATAGTTGAAGTTCAAAAAGCTAAAACTGCAGCCAATAATTCAAAACCACAGGTCATAAGAGAAACAAAAACCATTTACAGAGATAGAGAATCAAATTCTAGCTCTAACAATGGAACATACGCAGATAACGGAAACAGTTCTACAGGAACCACTGCAACCAAGAAAAAGGGGATGAGTAAAGCTGCAAAAGGTACCATTATCGGTACAGTAGGTGGTGCTGCTGCAGGTGCGATCATTGCTAAGAAAAACAGAGGTCTTGGTGCCGTGATTGGAGGTGTAGTTGGTGGTGCAACAGGCTATACAATTGGTAGAGCCGGTGACAGAAAAGATGGTAGAGTTCAACCAAAATAATTAATATTTTCACAATAAATTTAAAAGATTGCTTATTTTTAGGCAATCTTTTTTTATGATCTTAATTCTGCTTTCAACGATTATCCTTATTCCAACCTTGCTGGGTTTCGGGAAAATTATGGAAAATGTTTCAGGTTCTTTATTTGAAGGAATTTCTTCTAAAATCTTTTCCGGAATATTGGGAATCAGTTTAATATGGACGATTCTTGCCTTTTTTATTCCTCTTAATATTTATGTAGAAATTGTTACTATTTTATTAGGGCTGCTTTATTTTTTTAAAGAGAAATTATATGAAAATTTCTATATATTTTCAAGAAAAGATGTAATTTCAATTGCACTCATTTCAATTGTCATCCTATTAGCAAGTTCTTATTATCCTTATATATTAGATCATTTCGGTTATTATGTTCCGACCATAAAATGGCTCACAGAATACGGACTGGTAAAAGGTATTTCAAATCTTGATCTTACGTTGGGACAAATGTCTATCTGGCATATTTTCCAAGCTGGATTCTCAAATTTTTCAGATCCATTTTTAAGAATTAATGCTGTTTTATTAATTGTTTACACAATTTATATTACTGAAAAGAAAAGCTGGATTCAACACTGTTTCATTCCAATTCTTCTATTATTTTCACAATCCCCAAGCCCGGATTTGCCTGTCATTATTTTTTCATTGATTATCTTAAAAGAGATTCTTTCAGGAAATAAAAATGCGTCGTTATTAATAGGATTTTCAGTCTTTATTTTTGCCATAAAACCTACGATGATCTGGCTTCCAATTTTAAGTTTCCTCTACTCTATTCTTATTATTAAGTCAAATTTTAAAAGTCTGATTTTTGGGACTTTAATTCTTATTTTATTTTTCATTAAAAATATCTGGACTTTCGGTTATCCGATTTTCCCGGTTTCAATCGGCGATTTGGGAGTTAACTGGCAACCCAATCCCGAAGTTTTAAAAATCTCGTCTCAATATGCTATTTTGAAGACGTATGATATGCAATATTCTTATCAGGAAATTCAGCAATTTTCTACAATCGATTACATTAAAAACTGGCTTTTATTAAATGGTATTAAATCAAAAATTAACATTCTTTTTATTGTAAGCCTATTAATCTTTATATGTTTTACAGTTATTAAAAAAAATAAAATCATAACGCTGATTTGTATTTCATTAATCATAAAAACCGTTTTAGTTCTTTTATTTTCTGCACAATACAGATTTTTTATTGATGTTTTTTTTGTGATATTTTTTGTAATGTTCATTAATTATTTCACCAAAAAGAAAGCTTTTTTTGTTTTTATATCATTAAGTATATTTTTCGTCGGATTTTTATCTTTCCCGAATCTTATTCAAAAATATGTGCCAAGCTTTAGATTAAGCAAATTCATGGGAACATTTGAAAAAGAACAATTATACAAACCATCAAGCTATATTTATAATAATTTCAGCACGCAAAAAGTCGGAAATTTGAAGTTTAATATTTCAAAAAAATATTCTTTTAGTTTTGACACACAACTTCCTGCAATTTCTACAAGTTATATTTCTGATGATGTAAAAGCAGAAATTTTTCCACAACTTATTGATGAAAACAATATCAAAAAAGGATTTATCTGGAAAAAAATGACTCCAAAAGAGAAAAAAGAAGCCCAAAACGTTATCAATACTATCGAAAATACCAATAAATAGAACCAATCCGGAAACTTTATTATGTGGAGAAAAATCGGTAATTTTGTATCATGTTCAATACTTTAGGTAATCTTCTCAGTCTTACAACATTTGGAGAAAGTCACGGTGTGGCTTATGGTGGAATCATCAATAATTTTCCGGCAGGTTTGGAAATCGATCTTGATAAAGTTCAGTACGAATTAGATCGCAGAAAACCAGGTCAATCGGCTATTGTTACACAAAGAAAAGAAAGTGACACCGTAAAATTTCTTTCAGGAATGTTTGAAGGAAAAACCACCGGAACTCCAATTGGTTTTATCATCGAAAACGAAAATCAGAAATCAAAAGATTATGATCACATCGCCAATTCTTACCGTCCGAGTCATGCAGATTTTACGTACGATCAAAAATATGGGATCAGAGACTATCGTGGTGGTGGAAAATCTTCTGCGAGAGAAACAATCAACTGGGTTGTTGCTGGTGCGCTTGCAAAACAACTTTTATCAGATATCGAGATCAACGCTTACGTTTCTTCTGTAGGCGATATTTTCTGTGAAAAACCATATCAGGCTTTAGATTTTTCTAAAACCGAGAGCAATGAAGTTCGTTGTCCTGATGCAGAAACAGCAGAAAAAATGATCGCAAGAATCAAAGAGATCAAAAAAGAAGGAAACACGATCGGAGGAACGATTACTTGTGTAATTAAAAACGTTCCTGTCGGAATTGGAGAACCTATTTTCTCTAAACTTCAGGCAGAACTAGCAAAAGCGATGTTAAATATCAATGCCTGCAAAGGTTTTGAATATGGAAGCGGATTTTGCGGAGCTAAAATGACAGGAAGTGAGCACAATGACGGTTTCAACACAGATTTCACAACAAAATCTAATCTTTCTGGAGGAATTCAAGGTGGAATTTCGAATGGAATGGATATTTATTTCCGTGTTGCTTTCAAACCTGTGGCTACGATTTTAAGACCTCAGGAAAGCGTTGACAAATACGGAAATCCTGCTATCGTGGAAGGAAAAGGAAGACATGATCCTTGTGTGGTTCCAAGAGCTGTTCCTGTAGTAGAAAGTTTAGCAGCTTTCGTTTTAGCAGACTTATTTTTGATCAACAAAACAAGAAACATCAATAATTTTTAATATAAAATTAATAGTATGAAAAATTACTGGGATAAAGGAATTTCTTTCGAAGAGTATGTAAATACAGGAAGAGAAAGATTAGAAAATCCAACCACTGAACAGGACAAAGATTATAAACAATATTACGAATTGGGACTTCAAAGAATGGAAAGAACTTTAAAAAAGTACACTCCGGATGAAGAACAATTAAAAGAATTAGAATCTAAAAACTTCGACGGAAAAATTTTAATCATTTCTGAAACTTGGTGCGGTGATGCAAGTGCAACTGTTCCTGCTTTGATTAAATTTTTCGAAGGTCACAACGAAGTAAGAATATTTTTAAGAGACAGCGATAAAAGTCTGATCAGTCAATTTCAAACCAACGGAACAGAATCTATCCCGAAAGTTATTATATTGGATAAAGATTTTAACGTAAAAAATTCTTGGGGACCTCGTCCAAAATTCGGAAAGGAATTGTTAATGAAATATAAAGCCGATCCTGAAGCATATACAAAAGATCAGTTTTATAATGATCTGCAATTGTATTATGCTAAAAACAGAGGTAAAGATGCTGTTCAGGAGATTTTAGAATTGCTTTAATTATTAAATATTAATTACTAATAAATATGCACATAGTTTGTCATTCCGTAGGAATCTAAGCTGAGTTTGTTAAAAATTTATTACTAATCACTTTGTTGAGATTCCTCCGGAATGACAAATATTATGTTTAAATTCCTAAGTTTAAGATTTACAATTTTTATTAAAAAGTAAAAATGAAAAAAAATATAATTTATATAATATTAATCGCCATTATCGGTGTGATTGCTTTCGTTCCGGGAGTAAAGCATACTCTTAAAGATATGTTTTTCCCGATCGCAACGATTGAAAATGCAGTACACATCAGCGAAGAAGATTATGATATCGAATTAAAAGGAATCAACGTTCCAAGTACGAATCTTAAAAACTTTAAAGACAAACCTGTTTTCCTGAATTTCTGGGGAACCTGGTGCCCGCCTTGCAGAAAAGAGTGGCCTTCAATTCAAAAATTATATGACACCAGAAAAGGAAATGTAGATTTTGTATTAATCGCAATGAATGACCAAGAACCTGCTGTAAGAAAGTTTTTAGAAGAAAATAAATATAATGTTCCTGTTTATATTGCTCAAAGTCCGATCTCAGAAAAGCTGTTGCCAAAGGTATTCCCAACTACTTTTCTTTTAGATAAGAATGGTAGAATTTTAATCAAAGAAGATGCATCAAGAGATTGGAACACAGAATCTACCCATCAATTTATTGATAATATTATTAAGTAATATTTAACTAAAATTTTTATTGAGTTGGTACGGAATTTGCGAAATTTGTATAGTTGAAAAAAATTATTTTAAAACTAAACACACAATGAAGTATTCAAAATTAAATCTGGCAAAAGAAGCCATTAGCCATAAAGGTTTCGTAAAAAAAATTCCTGATATATTCAGGATGATAAAAATGTGGAGAAAAGGAGCTTATCCTGTCAATTCAATTGATATTATTCTTCCTTTATTAGGTCTTGTCTATGTGATCTCACCGATCGATCTACTTCCTGAGGTTGCAATACCTGTTTTAGGAGTTTTAGATGACTTGGCAGTTTTATCATTAACGATTCCTAAACTGGTAAAAGAAGTAGACAAGTTTTTACTTTGGGAAGCCGAAAAAGAATACAGCTCGGGTCAGACTAAAGTAATTGACGCGCAATTAATAAAATAGTATAAAACCATTCCTTTTCGGAATGGTTTTTTTGTAAAATATTTTCAGTGTTAATTGCTAATAATTATCATTCACAATTAACTTACGAAGTAAAATTGACAATTGACCTTTTTCATTTCTACTTTTCGCTTCCAAATCCTTAAATTTGCAACATCTAATAAAAAATAATGGAAAGTAAAAAAGAATTCTTTTTGGAGTGCTACAAGCTAGGTATCATTAAATTCGGAAGATTCACTTTAAAAAGTGGTATTGAAAGTCCGTTTTATGTAGACTTAAGACCTTTAGCCTCAGATCCTAAAATTTTAAAAAGTCTTGCTAATTATTTATTGGACATGCTTCCTTTAGATAATTTTGATTTGATCTGCGGAGTTCCTTACGCTGCACTTCCGATGGCAACAGCTATGTCTTTGGAAAGCTACATTCCGTTGATTATCAAAAGAAAAGAAGCAAAAGATTACGGTACTAAAAAAATGATTGAAGGAATTTACCAAAAAGGACAAAATTGTCTTTTGGTAGAAGATGTGATTACGTCAGGAAAATCTTTAGTAGAAACTATTGGTGAAATCGAGCAGGAAGACCTTAAAGTTGCCGACATCGTTGTTGTTCTAGACAGAGAACAAGGCGGAAAACAACTTTTAGAAAGCAGAGGATTCAGAGTTCACACACTTTTCAATATTTCAGAAGTTTGCGAGATTCTTCAGGAAACAGGAGATCTTAGTGATGAAGAAGTAAAAAGAATTCAGGATTTTCTTCAAGGGAATCATATTCAGTTTGAAGAAAAAACAAGATGTTCTTATGAGCAGAAATTACAAAATGCTCAACATTCGGTTTCTAAAAAATTATTAGAAACAGCTTTAGCAAAACAATCAAACCTTATCGCTTCTGCAGACGTTACCACAACCCAGGAATTGTTGGAACTGGCAGAAAAAGTAGGTCCAAATATAATTGCATTAAAAACGCACATCGATATTATTTCTGATTTCGATTACGAAAAAACAATCGTTCCATTAAAAGCATTGGCTACAAAATATCAGTTCTTATTAATGGAGGACAGAAAATTTGCCGACATCGGAAATACTCAGGAATTACAGTTCACAAGCGGAGTTTTTAAAATTACAGATTGGGCAGATTTTGTAACATCTCAAGTTATCGGAGGTTTTGAGTCGTTGGATTGCTTCAAAAACGTAGGTGTTGTGGCCATCATTGGAATGTCTTCAAAAGGAACTTTAACAACAAACAGTTATAGAGAAGAAGCTCTTAAAGTAGCCTTATCTCACCCAAATGTAATCGGAGGTGTTTCTCAAAACCCTATTCCTGAGGAGATCTTATTATTTACACCAGGCGTGAATCTGGCAGATTCAGGAGACGGAAAAGGACAACAATATAATACTCCGGAGCATGTATTTAAAACCCTTCACACAGATTTCATCATTGTAGGAAGAGGAATTTATAAATCTGATAACCCTGAACAGGCTTCTATCACGTATAAAAACGAAGGTTGGAGCGCCTATTTAAATTCTTTAGAAAAAAAAGCAATTCAGAACTAAAATCTTACGAAATCTATTCAAAATAAGTTATATTTGGTACTTTATCAGAATTTTGAAAAACGTTATTAGTATTTGTCTTGTTTTGTTTTTGGGTGTTGTAGAAGTTTCTGCGCAGAAAGACAGCATTTATATTGAAGCAAAATTGTCTTCGGATAAAAAAACGCTGAACATTAATCAGGAAATTGTTTATTACAATAATTCTGAAAAAGATTTAGATACCGTAAAACTTTTAAACTGGGTTTCAGCGTACAAAAAAAGAGGAACTTCATTGGTTTACAGAAAGCTCGAAGACAGAAATAATGATCTGCATTTCGCAAAACCTGAAGAACAGGGAAAACTTTTAAGTTTAAACATTAAAAGTTCCGACAATCAGGAAATTTCTGTAAACAACATTTCAGAAGAGAACCTTTTTCTTCCTTTGACTAAGGCTTTAAAACCTGGTGAAAGTGTAAAATTACAACTGCAATATCAGATGCAGCTGCCTGATAAAAAATTTACAGGCTACGGAACATCTGATAAAAATATAGCTTTAAAATATTTCTTTATTGTTCCGGATCATTTTGATCCGGACAATATTTCTCAGAGAAATTACCATGATATTGAAGAATCTATCAGCTTTAATACGTACTGGACAATCAATTTTGACATTCCCGTAAATTATTTTATCGAAAGTAACCTTCAGCAGATTCAGATGAATTCTTTTAAAGGATATTTGGATTCTGATCCTGAATTTTTGATCTCACAAAATGAATTTCCTTCCATAAAAATTACTACTTCGGATATTAACACAGAAGTAAAATTTGGATATAATCTAAAACCGGAAGAAAAACAGAATTTAGAATTTTATTTACCGTTACATTTAAAATTCATTAAAGAAAAAACAGGTTCTGTTCCTGAAAAAATTTTTATTTCAGACAAGTTCAGAGATAAAGAAGATTTCTTTGGAAACAATGATATCACGTTCTGGAAATTCAAATTCAGATTATTCACAGAAGCTGAAAAGACTGATATGGATTATTTCGGCATTATAGCTAAAAAAGTTCTTGATGAAAGTATTATTACAGACAAGCTGGATAACCATTGGTTCAAAAACGGTTTAAAATCATATCTTGAAATTCAATATTTAAATAAATTTTACCCCGAAACTAAGCTTTTAGGAACTTTACCCGAGACTAAAGTATTTGGTGTGAAACCTTTAAAGTTATTTCATGCTTCCAATGTAAAATTAGTTGACCGCTATGGTTTGGCGTATCAATATATCATGTCTCAAAATCTTGATCAGAAAATTGATGAAAAATTTACTGTTTTAAGCAACTTTAATGACATGGCAATAAGTGGTTTTGAAACAGGAAGTCTCTTCAATTATTCAGCCGACAAAATGGGTTATGAAAAATTCAATACTCTACTAAAAAATTATATAGCTGAAAATACCGATAAGCAAATTTATCCAAAGGATTTCTTAAAAAAGCTTTCTCAAGAAGATAAAACAACAAATTATCTGACTGATTTCCTTGAACATAAAAACAGAGTTAATTTTAAATTACAAAGATTTAAAAAAGAAGATGATTCTTTAAATATCAAAATATACAGAAATACACTTTCTTCAATTCCCGTTAAATTAGAAACTGAAACAAAGGAAAAAGAGAAAAAAGAATATTGGATAGAAACTGATGAAAACGAAAAGACAAAAATGTTTTCTATTCCCGCTTTAGATATTTACAAGATCACTTTAAACAACGACTTTATTTTTCCGGAATCGAAGTATAGAGATAATTTTCTTTATGCTAAAGGTTTCTTTTCAAACACGAAAAGAATCAAATTAAAACTGATAAAAGATATTCCAAATCCGGAATTCAACGAAATTTATGTAAGTCCGAGAATACGCTTTAATAATACGTATGATAAATTTTTGATAGGATTTAATTTTAAAAATCAATCTTTTTTTGATCAGAAGTTTTTGTATTCCGTAACTCCTACTTATAGCACAGGAACAGGAAAACTGACTGGTTCAGGATCTGTTTCCTATTCTTTTTTACCTGCCGAAAGTATTATCAGAAGTTTAACCTTTGGAGTTTCCGGATCTTACTTTCATTATGATTATGATCTGGCTTACAGAAAGGCATCTATTTTTTCTAATATAAATTTCAGGAAAAATCCTAGAAGTACGGTAAGCAGAGGAATTGGTATTTCTTATAATTATTTTGAACGTGATCTAAGCCCGGCAATGATCGCTAAACGTGATTACGATAAGTATAATCTTTGGAGTGTTGGCTACGGATATTCCGACAGTCAGATGATCCACGAAAAAAGTTTAAGCGTAAGTACACAAGGGATGGAAGATTTCCACAAGATCACCGCCGAAGCTTTTTACAGATGGGAATTTGCTCCAAAACAAAAATTAAGTGTAAGATTATTCGGAGGCTATTTCCTGAGAAATGAAACCAGAAATAATACCTTCAATTATGGTATTTCCAGAGTTTCAGATTATTCATTTTCCTATAATCTTTTAGGACAAAGTGCAAGCAGCGGAATCTTGTCACAGCAGTTTATTTTGGCTGATGGTGGTTTCAAATCATTCATTCCGGGAAGTGTTAACAAATGGATCACTTCTGTGAATGTAGATTCAAGTGTCTGGAAGATATTCCATGTATATGCTGATGCAGGTGTTTATAAAAATAAAGATCAACCTACACAATTTATTTGGGACACAGGCGTAAAAGTAAGAGTAATTCCTGATTTTCTGGAAGTGTACTTCCCTATTCAGTCTTCTTTGGGATTTGAGCCTTCATTTAAAGATTACGCAAAACGTATAAGATATACATTGATTCTTAACTTAGGATCGATCATCAATGCGGCAAGAAGAGGATGGTATTAAAAAAAACAGCTACAAATAGCAGCTGTTTTTATGTACAAAAATTATTTAAATTTAATCTTTTAATATTTTCTGAGAAACAGGTTCATTATCAATTGTTCCTGTGACAATATAATTTCCTTTTGGTAAATCTGAAACATCTAAACTTAAAATATTTTTCACAGAAGTTGATTTTAAAATAGCTCCTACTGAATTATAGATCTTCACATTTTTCACTTCAGTACCGAAGATAAGCTCATTTTCTTTTACAAATCCATTTTGGATGAAATTGAACTTTCTGGAATTATTGTAAATATCCGAAACCGCTAATGTCCCACCGGAAGAATTACCCGGAGAAGCTGTCGCAATGGTAAAATCTACTACATTATTGTTAGTATCACCCGAGATTCTTGTAATAGAAGTCGTAGTGGTTGGTGATGGCGCAGGTCCCGGCCCTTCAAATTGATCCGCTGTAGAACCATATCCTACAAAATCTAATACATTTGTAGCCGTAGGTCCTGTAACCTGTGTTGCATTACTCGCCAGGACAATTTTACCTGAGGTAACAGCAATTCCGATTCCGACAGAAGGATTTGGATTTCCGTTAAAATTAATAACAGTAGTTGCAATAAAATCCGGAGTTGGGAGATCAACAGTTCCGCCACCGCCAGTTGCTTCCTGAATCAAGTAAGCTTGTCCTGGACTCAAAGTAATGGTCGGTAAATTATGATATTGAGTAAAAGCTCCTGTAGCCGGAGCATATTGAATGGTCGCCCCTGTTAAAGTAGCTACCGCCGAACCAATATTTTTCAGTTCTATGAAATCATTCTTCAATGTTGATCCCGAATTTCCGCCGCCGCCGTATATTTCGCTGATAACAATCTGAGCATTCGTTAATGCAACCGTCGAAAGTAATCCGACAATAGTAAAAAGTTTTTTCATAATAATACGATTTTGTGTGATGTTATCATGAAAAAGCAAAAATAATACCGAAATAACATCATTAAAATCAATAATATATTAAAATATTTCAACAAAACATAAAATAATTCACTTAAATAAATATTATTTATACTTGATACATTTTATTTAATGTAAATTTAATTCAATAAAAAACCGCTGCTTCAATGAAACAGCGGTCTATATATCTAAAAATTATTTCAGATTAGTCTTTCAAGATTTTTTGAGAAACCGGTTGGTTATTTACCGTTCCTGTAACGATGTAGTTACCTTTTGATAATTCAGCAACATTTAAAGTTTCATTTTCTTTTACAGAAGCAGTTTTTACAACTTGACCAAACATATTGTAAACTTTTACATCTCTAGCCTGAGATCCGAAAGTAATTCCTTCATTTTTAACGAAAGTGTTTTTAACGAAGTTTCCTTTTACTTTAGATAGATCAGAAACAGCTAAAGTTCCTGTACTAGAATTTTGTGGAGTTGGTGTACCTGATACAAAATCAGCACCATTATTGTTAGTATCCCCACTAAATCTAGCAATTGAAGTTGTATTAGATGGTGCCGGTGCAGCTGCTGCTCCCTCAAAATAACTTGCAGTTGCTCCAAATCCAACAAAATCAATTACGTTAGTACTTGTTGCAGAAGTCACAGCCGTGCTGCTAGAAGTTAATGCAACTTTACCAGCCGTTCCAGACAAGTTAATTGCACCTGTAAAATCTGGAGTTGGCAAATCTACCCCATTTGCACCTCCTGCTTCCTGAATTAAATAAGTTTGTCCTGAAGCCAAAGTTATATTTGGTAAAGAATGTGTACTTGTTCCTCCATTAAAAGTTCCCGTTGCTGATGCATATTGTATAAATGCTCCTGTTAAAGTAACCGAAGATGAACCAATATTTTTCAACTCAATAAAATCATTTTTGTAAGGAGCACCTGAGTTACCTCCTCCTCCATAAACTTCATTAATCACAATCTGAGCATTTGCAGACGAAATAATAGCAATCCCTAAAATAGTAAAGATTTTTTTCATAACTTAAATTTTTAATTATTAATAATTTACAGCACAAAATTACATTGTTTTTTCTATTGAATACAATAATTGGATTAATTTTTTGTTAATAACGCTAAAAGGCTTACCATTAACATTTTTTAAGTATTTTTACCAATTATTATTAAAAGCTTGCGGAATTTTATCCTATTATTCTCTTTGTTTTTTATGGGCCTATTCTTGGGAAATGCTCAGGTCTTTTCGTGGAAAAACCCCAATATTCCGGAAGACAGTATAAAAAAGGACAGTATTCTTGCTGCCAGACTAGAACAGGACATTTTCACAAAAGATACCTTAGACTTTGTAAGAACCAGCAACAGAATTATTGTAGATGAAGCTGTATTGGCTAAAAATGATAAAAAAAGATTCTTAGGAGAACTAAATTCTAAAGGTTCAATTATTAGAGGGATAACTTTTGGTAACAATCAGGGGCAGTCTGTACAAAGTTCGATGGATCTGCAAATTTCCGGGAGACTTTCTAAAGATGTAACTATTCTGGCCAGTATTTCGGATCATAATTTACCTATTCAGGCAGACGGATACACGCAAACTTTGGAGGAATTTGATAAGATCTACATGCAGCTTAATATTAAGGATAAATCTATTCTTAGAGCCGGACATCTTGATCTTAATGAATCTAAAAACTATTTCGCAAAGTACCAAAGACGAAGTATGGGACTTCAGTTCCAGACAGAATTTGGAAAGGACAATAAAACTTTTGTAGATGTTTCAATGGGCGTGGCTCGAAGTGAGTTTCATAGAGTTCGTTTTCAAGGGGTTGAAGGAAATCAGGGACCTTATCGTTTAACCGGTAAAAACGGTGAACAGTTTATCACCTTAATTTCAGGTTCTGAACAGGTTTTTATTGATGGTATTTTAATGAAACGTGGCGAAAACCAGGATTATATCATTAATTATAATACAGGTGAGGTAACTTTTACCAGTTTCCGACCTATTTTCCAGCAAAATTTCATTACTATTTCTTATAATTATGCGAATAGAAATTATTCGAGATATTTATTTACAGGAAAACTTGAGCATAAGAGAGAAAAAATGAAGGTGGGCTTAAGCTGGTTCATGGAAAATGATAACAAAAATGCTCCTTTAGCGCTTAATCTTTCTAAAGAGGATGAACAGATCCTGGCAGATGCAGGAAATGATCCTAATTTAATGTACGCTCCGTCAGGCGTGATCACCGAATATGATGTCAATAAGATTTTATATAAATTGACACAAAACGGTAATGGAAACTTCTACGAATTTTCCACCGATCCTAATGAAACGCTTTATCAGGTTTCATTCACCTATTTCGGAATCAATCTTGGAGATTATAAAATTACGCAGACCACCAATAACGGTCGTGTTTTTGAATATGTAGGACCGAATGCAGGAGATTACAGAGCCGTAAGAAAACTGCCTTCGCCACAAAAATCTCAGGTATATTCTGTAAATTCTGAATTTTTACTAAAAGACGGAAAAATTGGAGCTGATTTTTCATTAAGTAATTATGATTTAAACTTATTCTCTTCAAAAGATTCAGATCAAAATATTGGCTATGCAGGTCGTATTTTCGGGAATAAAACGTTCACAAAAAACAACTGGAAAGGTACTCCAAGTTTTGAGTATCAATATATAGATAAGCAATTCCATATTTTAGACAGAATTAATGATGTAGAATTTTCAAGAGATTTCAACTTGGCTCAGGAATTCAGTGGAAGAACGCAAAACAGATTTATTTTCAGCTTTTTAAATAAATGGAATAATAAATCTACCTTAAACTACCGTATCAATTATCTTGATGAGCAAGATTCTTATAAAGGAATGAAGAATGATCTGGATTTTGGCTGGATCAAAGGAAAATTTTTCACAAAAGGAAATTTATCTTATTTAAATACTAATGCTATTCAGCAGGATACGAAATTCATTAGAGGTGGTGTTTCTACAGAATTCACAGGCGCAAAAGGAAGCTGGGCAGTCGGTGGAAGTATGGAACACAACGAGAAAAAATATAATGACACCCAGTTGATGGATGTTACAAGTTTTAGTTGGAAAGAACTATTTGTTCAGAAGAAAATCGGTGACAGTACGAGAACTAAATTATTGGCGAAAGTTTACATGAGAGATAATGACTCTGTACGCGACAACAGACTTCAAAATATGAATAATATTTTAGGAGTTATGGTGGAAAGTCAGCTTATTAAAACAGAAAAAACAACCTTAAACGCATTAGTTCATTACAGAAAATTCTTCTATCAAAATCAGGATATTGATGTATCAAGAAACAATGATTTCGTGGTAGGAAACATTCTTTATAATCAACAGCTTTTCAGAAATGGTATGCGCTTGCAGGCTTTTTATGAATTAGGAAACGGACAGGAAGCGCAAAGAGAATTTCAATATCTAAAAGTTACAGACGGACAGGGTATTTATAAATGGACCGATTATAACGGGGATGGCGTTCAACAGCTTGACGAATTTGAAATTGCAGAATATTCGGATCTAGCACAATACATTAGAGTTTACACCAATTCTGTACGATATATTGCATCCAATAAGAACAAAATTCAGTTGGCATTATTCGTAAATCCTTCTATTGTTTTTAATTCTGAAAATAAATTTTTAAAGCGTTGGAATTTCAATATTTCCTTAAATTCTCAAAACTCGTTCTACAAAAAAGATAAGGTCTTGGTAATAAATCCTTTTGAAAAAAATGCTGACCAAATTCTTAAAAATCAAAATATATTAGCTTCGGTTCAGTTCAGTCCGACAGAAAAATCGGGATGGAATGGTAACTACCGTTTTATTTCCAACGACAACCTCATCAATGCTAATTTCAGTAATGAAGAAAGGGAGCAAATTTCTCATTTCTTAAATGTTGGATATTGGTTTAATAAAGAATTCAGGGTAGATTGGGAAAACTCCGTTCATGATATTCAAAACTCTTCCCAGCTTTTTGCTACGAGAGATTATCGTTTGAATAATTTTGAGACTAAACCAAAAGCAACCTATAAATTTACGGATGCCATTCAGGCTGAATTATCGTCTGCTTTCCGTCAAAAACAAAGAATGGATGGTGAGGAATTATTAAAGGCCTTTGACATCACAGGAACGATACAGTGGGATCGCAAGAAAACTTCCATCAGAGGGAATTTCTCTTTCATTAACAATAATTTTAATGGAAATAACTTCAGTATCGTTGGAAACCAAATGTTGGATGGTTTAAAACCAGGAAAAAACCAAGTTTGGAGTGTTTTCATTCAACAGGCGATCAATTCTTTCTTACAACTAAACTTAAATTACGAGGGAAGAAATTCCGGAGACAGAACGATACACATCGGGAGTATGCAGGTGAAAGCGAGTTTCTAATTTAATCTTAAAACTTCAACCCTTACATTTCAAAAACAAAAAACCCGACTTAAAAGCCGGGTCATAATTTTAATTCTATTTGGTTTTATCTTTTTATAACTTTTATGGATTGTGATTCTTTTTCAGAATTAACTTTCAAGATATAAGTTCCAGCAGGTACTTTTCTCATATCTATTAATGCTTTATCTGAATTTACATTTTCAACAATCACTCTTTGTCCTATCGTATTATATACTTCTACATTTTTGATTTTATTCACATCATTAATAGAGATAAAATCAACCACAGGGTTTGGATAATAATTAAGTTTCTTCTTAGCAACATCCTGTACCGCTAAAACAGTTGTAGTAAACTCATAGCCACCAAGATCCGGTGTTGTTGCACTTCTGGCATTTCCATCAGCATCCACTGTCACTTCTGCAACCGGTGTTGCTTTATTATCAAGAGTAGAATTACCCGCTGATGCTAAATGAAAATCTGTAGCAGAAACAAATGCAGGAAGAATATTGAGAGAATTTACGTTGCCTCCAAAACCTGTTTGTATATCTGATAAAGCAGCTCTTGCAGAACCTATAAACCCAAGATTTGCTCCCGATGAATAATAATCATTATAATTAATATTGGAGAAAACTGTGTTTGCAGCACCAGAATAAAGCACATATCTGTCGCCAGCCTGTGTTTGGCTGTTTACAAAAATATTATTTCTTAAATCTATTGCTCCCGCAGTAGTAACAGTTGACAAAGCATTGAATGCTGAAGGTCTTCCTGCCACTGTCTGGCTCGCATCCATTACAACAGTATTGTAATATATTTTATATCCGCCGCCTGTGCCGACTACAATTCCGTTACCGTTATCATTTACTCCGCCACCTGCAGCGTATCCGTATCCTGATACACCATTTACAATATTATTTGATATCAAAGTATTTGCAGCAGGATTTGTAGAAGCTACATAAATACCTTGAGAGCCGTAGCCATTGATATTCGTATTTTTAATGGTACTTACTTTATTTTTATCTATAATTACTCCATTCGTAGCTGTACCCGCTACATAAATTCCGGTAAAGATAGTACCCGTTCCGCTTGACGTAAAATTGTTAATATTATTACTTCTTATGATAACATTAGCAGCTGCTGATGCCCCCGTATTTCCGGATGTAACCGTAATTCCTGTTGCTCCTCCTGCGCCGGTACCGGTATATCCAAGATTCGTAATTGTATTTGAAGTTATTGATGAATTCACCGTTCCAGTCGCAAACCAAACTCCTCTTTTAATTTCGGCATTTGCGGTTTCAAAATTCCCAATCGTATTATTGGTAACTGTTGCTCCGTCTAATCCTTGTAAATATATCCCCACCAATCGGTTAGCATCTGCTCCGGTCGCAGTAAAATCATTACCTGTAACCAATGTATTTGCTCCGTTACCAGCAGCTATCGCCGTAAACAGATACATTCCTATATAAGATTTTTTTACGGAGTTATTTTGAAGAGTAACATTATTAAAATATCCTCCCGTAGGCGTTGTATTTCCGTCATACATGATAAAAGCTGAAGAAGTATTAATACCATTAACGATATTTAAATTCTTAACAACAATATTTGTATTTGCTGCCGCCGCAGAGGTAGCTATAAAGTTAATAACCTGCGGTGCTGTTGTAGCTGTATTGGTAAATGTAAGATCACGCGTTGTTCCTGCGGGTGTATTACTTCCGTCTAATGTAATATTACTTCCCAGAATTCTTACGAGCGTTGAGCTTGCTAAATTTCCTGAAATAGTTGGAGTTGCTCCGGTTGCGGGTTTTATAGCAACAGAAGTGTAATTTGTTGTTCCTCCACTTGCATTTAAAACAGCCACCGCTGTTTCTGTAGTATTTGCTGTAATACTTATATTAATAGCTCCCTGATGTGTTCCTGCATTAATTGCGTCAAATGCATCTTTTAATGTAGTATAGGTTCCCGTTGTTGTGCCTGAAGTAGCAGCCAAACTTACTTGTGCATTTAAGTTCACTGCAGCAGCACTTACAGCAATAAAAAATAGAATTTTTTTCATGGTATCGTTATTTGGATTTGATTATAAATATATGTAAAATATTCAATAAAAATTTAAAATAAATTAATTTAACACAAATAATTTAATATCAAACTAAATAAAAACCAATTAATTAAGTGTTTTTAACATCAATTCAAATCCCAATATATGCATGATAAAACTTACTTTTTTTAATGTTTTATAATTTCGTAAATTTGCACCATGATAAAGATAGGCAACATAGAACTGCCGGAATTTCCGCTTTTGTTAGCGCCCATGGAAGATGTAAGTGATCCTCCATACAGACGCTTGTGTAAGATGCATGGTGCAGACTTAATGTATTCAGAATTTATTTCTTCTGAAGGGTTAATTCGTGACGCTATGAAAAGCCGAAAAAAATTAGATATTTTCGATTATGAAAGACCTGTCGGCATTCAGATCTTTGGTGGAGACGAAGAAGCAATGGCAATGTCTGCAAGAATTGTAGAAACCGTAAATCCTGATCTTGTAGATATTAATTTCGGATGTCCCGTAAAAAAAGTAGTATGTAAAGGTGCCGGTGCAGGAGTTTTAAAAGACATCGACTTAATGGTACGCCTTACAAAAGCTGTTGTAAGCTCTACCCACCTGCCTGTAACCGTGAAAACACGTTTGGGATGGGACAGTCATACGATTAATATTGATGAAGTAGCAGAACGTCTGCAGGATACAGGGATTAAAGCGTTAACGATACACGCAAGAACGCGTGCTCAAATGTATAAAGGTGAAGCTGACTGGGATCACATTTCAAGAATTAAGCAAAACCCAAATATTGAGATTCCAATTTTTGGAAATGGTGATATTGATTCTCCTGAAAAAGCTTTAGCATACAAGCAAAAATATGCCTGCGACGGAATTATGATAGGTCGTGCAGCTATTGGCTATCCTTGGATTTTTAATGAAATAAAACATTTCTTTAAAACTGGAGAACACTTGCCGGAACCTACAATTTTCGACAGATTATTAGCCGTTCGTCAACATGCAGAATGGAGCGCAGAGTGGAAAGGAGAAAAATTGGGACTTATCGAAATGAGACAGCATTACAGCAATTATTTCCGTGGAATTCCTCATTTTAAAGATTTCAGAAGAAAATTCTTAGAAGTATATACTTTAGAAGAAATGGATGAAGTGATTAAAGAAACTCAAGCCTTTTATGAAGAATATCAAACTCAATTATAAACAAAAAAGACCATCAATATATGATGGTCTTCTTTTATTATTTAAAATTAAATATTTTAATATCCTTCTGAAGAAGACTGATTTTTAATTAATCCTAATGCTGAAGAAGTTCCTATTCTTTTCACTCCCATGTTGATCATTTTCTCGGCATCTTCAGGAGTTCTTACACCTCCCGCTGCTTTCACAAGAAGTTTTCCGGCATTATCAAGCATAATTTTTACACCTTCAAATGTTGCTCCGTTAGGCTTTCCACCGGTAGTTTCATAAAAGCCTGTAGAAGATTTCACGAAAATATTCGAAAGATCATTTTCAGAGAAATTTTCTTCTGCCCAATTGGACATTTTTTTAGTAAGATCAGCAATCTGCTCATCAGTTAAAGCCGCGATCTCAATGATCCATTTTGCAACCTTCTGATTTTCAATACACAATTGTGTACATTTTACAAATTCTTCTTTTACCAGTTCAAAATCTCCACTTAGATAGGCATTATAATTAATAACAAAATCTAATTCGTCTGCTCCGTGTTGTATTGCTTTTGAGGCTTCTGCAAGTTTTTCATCAACAGAATAAGTTCCTTCATGAAAACCAATCACAGTTCCTACAATAACATCTGAATTCCTTTCCTGAATATACTTCTTGATCTCGGACACATAATCCGGACGGATCATTACTGCAAAGATGCCATTATCAATAGCTTCTTGAGCGAGATCTTTGTCTTTCTGTAAAGTTTCTTCGTTTGAAATACCCGATTGCGCAGGAGTTTTCAAATATGTTGAATCCAAATATTGAGCAATATTCATAATCTGTTATACTTTCAATTGTCTGTAAATACCTTGCTCCAAAGATATGAAAGTTTCTGTTCTTGTCACTCCTTTTAGCTTCTGAAGTTTACTAAGAATCATCATCAAATGATCATTATCCTTACAAAGTACTTTTAGGAAAATTGTATAATTTCCTGTGGTGTAATGCGCTTCTACTACTTCATTGATTTCTTTTAAAGCTTTTACAACTTCAGGATAATGACTTGGCTGATCTAAAAATACACCGATATAAGAAATTACTTTATACCCGATCTTTTTAGGATTCAGAAAAGAGATTGAATTCTCAATAACTCCTGCATGCTCCAGCTTTTTAATTCTCTGGTGTACAGCAGTTGTTGAAATTCCTACATTTTTTGAAATGTGAGCTAAAGAAGTCTTAGCATTATCCATCAACATGTAGATGATCTCCTTGTCGATTGAATCTAAATGGTAGTTTGCGTTTGTTGAATTTTTCATTTTTTCTACTTTTTTTAATTATTTATGTTTTTACATTGTGTTATAAATCTCTAAATTTTACAAAAACCGGAAAATGATCGCTATACCCACCCAAATACCGTGTACCGGCATAAGTTCGGAAGGGTCTTCCTTCAAAATTCCTGTTCCTACTGCTTATTTTCTCAGAGTTGAACACTTCAGCCTCCTGAAATGATAAACCTACATTATCAAATAATGATTTTGATAATATAATCTGATCAAACAGCAATCCGGATTTATAATGAAAAGTAGAATAATTTCTTGTGGAAAACAGTTGCTGGAAAGGGTTTTCTAAAACCTTCTCACTAGCATTGTCATAGAGAATTTTTACTAAATTTTCATCATCTGGGTTTTCGTTAAAATCACCACACAAGATTACATGTTCCTTATCATTTATTATATTCAAGATCCGCCCCCGAATCTCGTTCAATATAAAAGCTCTTTTGGGTTTATTAATATCTTTTTCTCGCTTTGAGGGAAGGTGCGCGATAAAGACATTAATAATCTCTCCTTTATATTTCACTTTAGAATACAATACATCTCTTGTTGTGTCGTAGTTTTCTGTGTTTTTATCTATAATTTCAAAGAAGAAAGTAATGGTTTCTGAGTCTATTACTTCTACTTTATTTTTATCATATAACAGGGCAACATCTACATTCCTCTCATCCATAGAATTGTAGTGAATGATGCCATATTCTGAATTAAAGGGTTCCAATTCTACAAGATCTTCCAATACTTTCCTTCCGGATACCTCAGACAGACCTATCATAAATGGTAATACCCCATTTTCCTCCTTCATTAATTGAAATACGTGCGCAATTTTTAAAAGCTTGTTCCTGTATCTTTTCTCGTCCCAGTTTCTTAATCCTGATTTTGTAGGATCCAATTTATGAATTGGTGTGGGATCGGGCAAAAATAAATTTTCAACATTGTAAAAACTGAACAACTCCATTGTCTCGCATTTCTATTCTTTATTTTTATACTTTAATTTCAATATGTAAATTTATTATTTTTTTTCAAATATGGTTAATTTATTTACAATATATTTACATTAATTTAATACTTAAAACAACCATAATTAAATAATAAAAATAACTAATTATAAATATATAATTAAAATTTTTAATCGTTTTTAAGTTTACTTTTATAAAACCAAAGCAAAACAGTATATAAAATTTAAAATATTTAGAATAATAATCTATTTTAAGCAGTATTAAACGATTATATTTAAATCTTACACACTCTTATTGCAATTATTATTCCATTTTTTCAATTAATTATTCTAAAAGTAAAAAAAATGTTTCTGATTAACGAATTTAAGTAACTATTTCGAGAGTAAATCAGGACGTTTTTCTTTTGTAATTCTCATTGCTTCATCGTGACGCCATTCTTCAATTTTAGCAAAATTACCGCTTAATAAAATTTTAGGAACATCTAAACCTTTATAACTTTCAGGTCTTGTGTAGATTGGCGGCGACAGAAGATCATCTTGAAAACTATCTGTCAAAGCACTCTGCTCATCATTCAAAACTCCAGGAACCAAACGGATAATTGAATCCGCAAGAACACATGCAGCCAATTCACCACCCGTAAGAACATAATCTCCTATCGAAATTTCTTTGGTAATATGCAGATCTCTAAGCCTTTGATCGATGCCTTTATAATGTCCGCACAAAAAGATCAAATTATTTTTAATAGAAAGCGTGTTGGCTATTTTTTGATTTAAAGTAACACCATCCGGTGTAAGATAGATTACTTCATCATATTCTCTCTGAGATTTAAGCTCTGAGATACATTTATCCAACGGTTCGATCATCATTACCATTCCTGCTCCGCCTCCGTAAGGCTCGTCATCAATCTGCCTGTGTTTATTAATTGACCAATTTCTCAATTGGTGAAAATGAACTTCTACCAATCCTTTATCTACCGCTCTTTTCAAAATAGAAGTCTGAAAAGGACTTTCCATCAATTCAGGAAGTACGCTTATAATGTCAATTCTCATTGTACTGTTTCGTTTTTCTTATTTGGTAAAATAATCAATCTTAAAGATGAATCTTTATTAAAATAGCTCCACATCCAATTGAAGAACACGGCAAGTTTATTTCTTACACTCAAAATCAACATTAAGTGTAAAAACATCCAAAAATACCACGCAAAAAAGCCCTGGAATTTTATAAATGGTAAATCCACAACTGCTCTGTGTTTCCCGATGGTTGCTAAAGATCCTTTATCTTCATATTCATATTCCTTCCATTCACCGGAATTTTTCTTCAAGAAATTTTTACCTAAATTTTTTGCTTGATTAATTGCTACATTGGCAACCTGTGGATGCCCCTGTGGATATTTTGGAGTTTCCATGTAGGAAATATCTCCGATTGCATATATATTATCGTATCCTTTTATTTTATTAAAACGATCTACGATATATCTGTTTCTGTTTAATTTGTCCTGAGGAAAACCATCTACAACGTTTCCTGTGACTCCAGCTGCCCATATTACATTGTTTGAAGGAATACTTTTTCCGCTTTTCATGTGAACTTTATCGCCATCATAATCAGTCACATATTCTTCACTCATAAAAGTTACTCCCAGATCTTTAAGATATTTTTCTGACTGAACCTGAGCTTCAGGACTCATTACCGCAAGGGGTTTTTCTGTAGAGCTTATCAAAATGATCTTTAGATTATCAAAATTCATATAAGGATAATCTCTTGGAAGAATTTCTTTTTTCATTTCAGCAAAAGCTCCGGCTAGTTCAACACCTGTCGGTCCGCTTCCTACGATAACGATATTCCAGTTTCCGTCGTCGCTTCGGCTTTTCTCAATGATCAGCTTTTCGAAGGTCATCAAAACATGATTTCTGATACCGATTGCTTCCTGAGTATTTTTCATCCCGAAAGCCTTACCTTCAAGATCTTTATTACCGAAAAAGTTCGTTTTACAACCTGTCGCGATGATTAATTTATCGTACGTAAATTCTGCTTCATCAGTGATTACTTTATTATTGACAGCATCAATTTCTCTAACCTCCGTTAAACGAAATTGCGTATTTCTCGATTGCTGAAAAATTTTCCTGAAGGGGAAAGAAATATTGGAAGGTTCTATCCTCCCACACGCTACCTGATAGAAGAGCGGCTGAAACATATGATGATTAACTTTATCCAGAACAATTACCTTTTTGTTCTTGTTATTCAACGTTTTTGCAAGTTGTAGTCCCGCAAAACCTCCTCCTATAATGATGATCTTTTCGCGTGTTTCCATATTATACAAATTTACTGATTTTATTTAGCATTTTAGTCGTTAAAAAGTTAGTTTTGCAAAACTTTATGACACAAAAAAAGTACACCAAAAAAACTGCCAAAAAAATTCATAACAACAGGCGAAAAAATTATTTTTTCCGTCGGAAAATTGTCTTGGCAATTTTAATTGTTGCTTTATTGGGAACCGGATTATATTTAAAACAGTCTGTAAGCTATTATTACGCACTATACTTTAATAAATTCATTCATAAAAAACTTCATAATAACGAAACAGAAACCTTAAGAATTCAAAAAATTCTATCAAATAATCTTGATAAAACGTATGGTTTCGACATTTCTCATTATCAAAACCGGGAAGATATAAAATGGGACAGCCTGAGCATCGGCAATAAAACCATTCCACTGGAATTTGTCGTGATGAGAGCCACAATGGGAAACCGAAATGCCGATAAACATTTTGACGAATTTTGGCAACAGGCAAAAAAACATGAGTTGATCCGTGGAGCTTATCATTTTTACAGAGCTGATGAGGATCCAGTGATTCAGGCGAATAATTTTCTGGCTAATGTAAAACTGGAAAGTGGAGATCTTCCCCCAATTTTAGATATTGAAAAAATTCCGAAACGTAAAACGAATAAAAAGTTAATTGAAGACTTAAAGGTTTGGTGCAAGATTATTGAGGAAACATACGGAGAAAAACCTATTATTTACACTTATTATCATTATTACAAAGACTTTTTAAAAGGTGAATTTGATGACTATCCGCTTTGGCTGGCCAATTACAATGACGTTCCTACTCCATCTCCTGAAGGTGACTGGGATTTCTGGCAGTTTACTGAAAACGGGATCGTTCACGGAATCAATACCAAAGTAGATCTGGATATTTACAATGGAAGCTTATGGTCTTTGAAGAGATTGACGATAGATTAAATTATTTTCCCAGAAATTCTAAAATATCATTATTTAATTCTTCAGGGTTTTCAAAAGGGATAAAATGCGTTCCATTTTTATAGATTTTAAGTTCAGAATTAGGAATCTGCTTCGCGATAAATTCCGTATGTTCTTTTTTAATCACATCATTTTCTCCGGCAATTACTAAAACAGGATTTTGAATTTTGTTTAAAGAATTTTTAGGGATATTCGGTTCTTTCAGCATAATTTTCAACAAACGGATCTCGTTGAATTTCGCAGGATTATTTTCAGCCTGCAAAACCTGAAGCTGAGTTTTCATATTATTCAAAAGTCGCGAATCTACTCCTTCAGGAAATACGTTAGCTCCTATCGTTACAAGTTTTTTTAGATGATCGGGATATTTTAAAGCAAATTCAAGACCTGTATTTCCGCCATCACTCCATCCAACGATATTTATTTTTTTCAAACCTAATTCATCAACCAAAACTTTTACATCATCAGCGAAAATTTTATAGGTAAAATAGGTTTTTGATGTATCTGTACTTTTCCCCTGACCTCTTGTATCCAGTGCTATTACTTTATAATATTTAGAAAGTTCAGGAATCTGCTGATAAAATTCCTGAATACTTCCACTGTTTCCATGAAGCAAAACCAAAGACTCACCTTCGCCATATATTTCATAATACAGATCTGTATTTTTTAGCTTTAATACCTTTCCTGCAGAGGAATTTTTACCGTAAATAGAATTTTCTTTTTCCATATTATATTTGCTTAGATCCGGAATAAGACCTGTAAGATTTTCATCAGAAGCAACAGTTTCGTCTGTTACATTTTTACCGTTTTTATCCACTTTTACATCAATATTTATAGCAGGAGCAGCGATCGACATTTTCTTCCAATCTCCATAAAACTCCCTAATATAACCCGTCCTGAATAATGCAGCACTAATAGTTATCCGCCCCTCAAATCTCTTCAGAAACTGTATTCCTATAAAAAACTTTCCCTGAACCCAAATATTTCTATCATTAACGTCTAAGGTAAAAGCTCCGTCTTTGATCATATCTTCGGTTAATTCTACCGTAATTTCATCATCCAGAATCGTTTTATCCGGAAAACCATTCTTTTCAGAATAAATACTGTAACGCATCAAAACAGGTTCATTGGATTTATAACTTGCAATATTCAGATGAATATTTTTAATCTTTGCTCTTTTATTAGTATTAAATTCTAAAGCTGTTTCACCCAAAAAGTTAGTATTATTCAAATCAGGGTTTACGTTGTACATTACACTTTTTGTTTTTGTATTTACACCCCAATTTTTGTCAACCAATTTCTTAGCCACAATTTTTACTTCCTCAATATTTTTAACTTTCTCATTTAAAAATATTTTTTGAGAATTTTGTTTTGAAAAGTTTTGAACAGACTCCGAATAATTTACATAACCGGGAACCTCTATCCTCACTTTATGATTTACATCACTCCTTGAAAGATCAATTGAAAAATTTCCTTTTTCATCTGAGATCACTCCAGTTTTTTCTTTTTCAACACCGATTTTCACATAAGGAATTGGCTTATTTTCTTCTTTAGAAAAAACAGTTCCGGAAATAACCTGTGCATTAAAGTAAAAAGCTGAAAATAGAAGAAATAAAATGTTGAATTTTTTCATGGTAAAGTTTAATGCAAAAATGTTCATTTCTTTCATTAAAAATTCCCAACAGCGTATTAAATTTAACTTCCGTTTAGTTAAATTTATGGTAAAACATTACAAATAGATTACATCAAATTCTATCGTTATAATATATTCATAATTTCTGCCCAGGAATTCACTCTTTTATACTCCTCGTTTTCTAAAAGCTGATTATGAGGTTGTGTAAATATGAATTTTTCTCCCTGAAAATGATTTAAATTCTTCGGATAATCATCAATCATTATATCTCCTGAAATTATTTTTTTACTACCACAAAGGACAATCTGCTCCCAAGTGATGAATGGAAAATGCTCCGCCAGCCAATCGTATTTTTCTCTCAGACTATTTGGAAACTCCATCCCGGCAGAAACTACATAAAGCTCATATTTCTCATTTAAATATTTTATTGCCTCATAACTTCCTTCCATTAAACGTGCCGTCCTGAAAAAACCAGGCTCATGAACATGTGTTTTGCAATTTGGAAATGCTTCCAACTCAGTAAGACCAATTAAATCTGCTACATTCAGTTCTTTGCCGGAATCTCTTTTTTCAAGGGCAATAAGCTGATGATATAAATCCGACATCACCCCGTCCATATCAACAATAATTCTCTTCTTCATTTTGAATATTTTAAATTAAAAAACGAATTTACAATATATCAAAAAAAATAAAAAATATCATTTTCTGAAAGGTCTTCTTTGAACCCATTCAGCTTTTGGATTTAATGAAGAAAATAGTCTTCCCATGAATTGATTCAAAAGAATATTATTATGTTTTATCAAACCGAAAATTTCAATGGGCTCTGCGCCAATAGTTGACTTTATTTCTAACGCAGTCCTTCCGAAAATAATTCTTTTAAATTTGTTATTAATTGAAGATTCCACCATGTCTAAAAGCATATTCAGATACAATTGCTTTTCCTTTTGAAGCTCTTTATTGTAGCCTAAAAAGTACGTATCAATATCTTCATTATTGAGAATTAAAGTGTAAAATCCGATCAATTTTTGATCTAAAAAATATCCGAAAATTTTAAAATTTTGATTTAAATTTTCCTTCATGCTTTGAAAATGATTTTCAGCAAGAAAAAAAGTATTGAACGGAGCATTTTCTGCTACGTTTTGATAGAGAATATTCATTTCATTTTGATATTTTTTTATATTTTCAAAACTCATCTCTTTTTTGTCTATTCCTTCGAATTTCTTTCTGGCAGAGCGGGCTCTTGTTCTGTATTTTTTGGAAAAATCATTCAAATAATCCTCAAAAGTGCTCCAATTTTCTTTTAATTTCAACATCATATTGGGCTGAACAGAAAATCGAAAATATTCCTGATGGTTTTTATCTTTAAAATATTGAACAAAATTGGACTGATAATCTTTGTAAATAATCAAAGACGTTTTTCTGATCTTTTTCTGCATTGTCTGAACAGCCAGATCCAAAAGTGGAATAACTTGTTCTAAAGTAATTTTGTCAGCATCAAAATAAAATCCGTTCTGGCCTGTCAACATATTGTTTCCCAGGATCATCACATCTTTACTGAATATTCGGGCAAAGAAATTTCTGATATTACCCCAAATTTCATTTTTCTGAAAAGTTGCATGATTCTGAAAATTTAAATATTGAAATAAAGCGCCGCCAATCAAATCATTATCAATGAAAAATCCGACATAATAACATTGCATATTATCAGGTCTCGAAGATTCCAAGACATGGAAATATTCTTTGGAAAGCATAATGTTTTTATTTCCGAGCGCAACATTCCACTGTAAAGGCAGTTCCGAAACACTATTATATATTTTTAAATTATATGGCACCCGTTGTGTATTTTGGAAATAAAATTTTAAATAATTGATAATCCATAGTTTTTATTTTCGTTTTACTTACATAAACGAATGAGCTTTGCTTTTTCTTTAATTATATGATTTATTTTTCAATCCATCTTTGTTTATACTTGCAATAATTAAAAGCAAAATAAAAGCTACTATTAGAATATACTAGATTAACCTGAACATAGATGTTACTTATATTTAAAAACAAACTTTCGACTGCACAGAGAGCTATATAACATAAAAAAGGCCACAAATGTAGCCTTAATTTAGAACGTTAGAATTTTATTTTTGGGTAACCCAGTTAAAACTGTCTGGCGCGTACCAACCACAGACAATTCCGCCCATAATGGTGATCGTTATCGTCCAATATGCAGTATTAATGAAAGTATATTTCCATGATTTCCTTTCAAACATCGCATTAATTGCCGTGAGTGGAAATACAAATAAGACTCCAGCCATAAAACAATGCAAAGCGCCGTGGCCAAAAGAACGATAAGCTGTTCCATAATCTTTCATAAAGGCAAAAAAAGAAGGTTTTGCGTTCATTTCATCTCCACCTACCATTCCTAAAGCTCCAAACTGATGAATAGTAATCATTTGCAAGAAAAAAGCAATTAGAAATGATAGAATAAATGCAAAAACAAAGGCAAATCCCATGTTTGAACCTTTCATTTTCTCTTCGGTCAATCCGACCTCCTGCATCCAAACAGTTCCTAAAATTTTTGGATGGTACCAGATAAATCCCATAATAAGGGGTACTAATGCGGCTACCGCAATAGCCAAAAAGTTAATTTGCATCATAGTTTTAGTATTTTAATTTATTATATCAAATCTACATCAAAAATCAATATAAAATAAATTTTACACAAATCAAAACCACTTTTAACTAATAATTAAAAGCAAAACAGAAGAAACTTAGTCAAAAACCCAACATCAATCTGCATTTTTATACTAATCATGAAAACAATATATGGTTTAAAAGATCTTTATATAATAGTATTAATAAGTTTTAAGTGTTTACATTTTCGTATTTTTGCCGCTCAATTGAATTCTTAAATCAAACCATTACATTCCAATGAATTACGTTTCTGTCGAAAATCTCACCAAATCTTATGGCATCAAAGTTTTGTTTGAAAATATCTCTTTCCATGTAAATGAAGGAGATAAAATTGCTATTGTTGCCAAAAATGGAAGCGGAAAATCTACCCTTCTTAAAATTTTGATGGGAAAAGAAATTGCAGACAGCGGAACTGTAGTTATTAATAAAGACATTCAAGTTGTTTTGTTTGATCAGGAAATCGAGTTTGATTCCGATCTAACGATTGATGAGTTTATGATGACGCTTGATTCAGCGCCCATTCAGGCACTGAAAAATTATCATAAGTCACTACTTTCCACAGATTACGATTTTATTGAAAAAGCTTTGGCTGAAATGGAAATCCATAAAGCTTGGGATCTTGAGAATGATATGAAACAAATTCTTTCTCAGCTAAAGATCACAGATCTTGATGCCAAAATGGGTACGCTTTCCGGAGGGCAGATCAAACGTGTTGCGTTAGCAAAATTATTGACTGAAACCAGAGCTGAGCACCGCCACACACTTCTTATCATGGATGAGCCTACCAACCACCTTGATGTGGAAATGGTAGAATGGCTGGAAAGTTATTTGAGTAAGGCTAAAATCACATTAATACTGGTAACGCACGACAGATATTTCTTAGATGCTGTTTGTGGAATTATCTGGGAAATGGAAGATAAAAATCTGTATTTCCACAATGGTTCTTATGCAACGTATCTTGAAAATAAAATGATTCGTGAGGATAATATGAATTCTACCATCGACAAGGCCAATAATCTTTACAGAAAAGAATTGGAGTGGATGCGAAGACAGCCAAAAGCACGAACTACAAAATCGAAATCCAGACAAGATGACTTTTACGAAACTGAAAAAATAGCTAAAACCGATACCAGAAAAGAATCCTTGGAGCTTGATTTCGAAATGAAAAGGCTCGGAAATAAAATTCTGGAACTTAGAGATATTTCTAAAAGTTATGGAGATAAATTATTATTAAAAGATTTCAGTTATCAGTTTCAACGAGGGGAAAAAGTAGGAATTGTAGGAAAAAATGGTGCCGGAAAATCTACATTATTAAATATTATCCAAGGTCTTGAACCAAAAGATTCCGGAGAAATTGAAACCGGAGAAACCATTAAATTCGGGTACTTTTCACAAAAAGGACTTAAATATAAAGAAGACGAAAGAGTAATTGATTTCATCAAAGAAATTTCTGAAAACTTTCCTTTAGCCAACGGAAGAACGATCTCTGCATCACAGTTTTTGAGGTTATTTTTATTTGATGATCAAACACAATATTCACCTATCTCAAAACTTTCAGGAGGTGAAAAAAGAAGACTGCATTTGATGTATATTTTATATCAAAATCCAAACTTTTTGATATTTGATGAGCCTACGAATGATCTTGATCTTCCGACTTTGACGGTATTGGAAAATTTCTTATTGAACTTCCAAGGAAGTCTAATCATTGTTTCTCACGACAGATATTTTATGGACAGAATTGTTGACCATATTTTAGCGTTTGAAGGTGAAGGAAAAATAAGAGATTTTATTGGAAATTTCTCAGAATACAGAGAAAATTTAAAATTAGAAGAAAAAAATCCGAAAGCTGTTGTTGAGAAAAAAGTTGAAACACCTGTTGCTGCTCCTACTCCCGTTTCATCTCCACAGGCTCCCAAAAGAAAACTTTCTTTTAAAGAACAAAGAGAACTGGAAACTATTGACAAGGAAATTCCTCAATTGGAAGAACAACGTGCAAAGATTCTTGAGCAGCTTAATAATGAAAGCGAATACGAGAAAATTGCTAAACTTTCAGCAGAGTTAGAAGCAATTTCTGAGAAATTAGAAAACCATGAAATGAGATGGTTGGAGCTTCAGGAAATTTAATTGAGTTATAAGTTTTGAGTTATAAATTATAAGTTGAGATGCTTCGACTACGCTCAGCATGACATTTCTAATACTAAACTGTCTAATTTTAACAGTAAATTTTTAGCGATGTAATGCTGAGCGTAGTCGAAGCATCTCTTTTTATATAAATTTAACTTATTCTTTAAACCAAATTTATAATCTTCCCAGCATTAGAACTCTCCCACGCAGCATCAATAATCTTCATATTCTGAATGATCTCTCCTGCCGGTGACGGTAAATAATATCCGAAAACAATGTGTTCGTAGATATTTTGATAATAATTCATGTAATTTCCGGGTTCGCTTGAAGTAAGAATTCTTTCCGTTTCTGAATTTTCATTTAAAATATTTAAAATTCCATCTGTTTCTTTTAAAGGAATCGTCCAGTCTTTACCATAAACAGGAATTGCCCCGGCAACCAATTCATTTTCCTGATTATCTGTTCTTTCCTGTAAAAAGCTTCCTTTTTCACCGTGAATTACATAAGCATAATGCGCTTCTTTACTGAAAACAGAAGATTTTAATCTTACTCGTAAATCATTCTTATAATAAAGAAGAATCTCAAAATAATCATTCGCAAATTCTTCTCCTTTCATTGAAAATACATCTGCAAAAAGTTTTTCAGGAAAACCAAAATACTGTACTGCCTGATCTACCAAATGCGAACCCAAGTCATGAAGTGATCCCGAACCAGTTGCTTGAGGATCTTCTTTATGGGCTTTTCCGCTCGCAGTTGTACGGAAACGATCAAAACGAATTTCAGTTTCTTTGATTTCACCTAATTTTCCTTCACTGATTATTTTTTGAACCTGAAGAAAATCACGGTCAAATCTTCTGTTTTGATAAACACTTAAAAATAAACCTTTTTCTTCGGCTAATTTTACCAATTCTTCGGCTTCAGAAACATTTACGGTAAAAGGTTTTTCAACAATAACATTTTTCCCAGCTTCAAGAGCCATTTTAACATATTCGAAATGAGTCTGAACCGGAGTGTTTACTACAACCAATTCAATATCAGCATGAGCTAACATCTCTTCTACCGATTTGTAGATCGTAGCATCAGGATATTTTTCTTTTGACTCTTCTTTACTTCTTTCCACAACAGCCGACATAAAAAATCCCGGATGTTCTTTTAAAAAAGGAGCATGAAAAATTTTTCCACTCATCCCAAAAGCACAAAGACCAACTTTTACCAATTGCATAATTTTATTTTTAACAAATATATTTATAAAAAACTTTCTATCATATAATCTATCAATTTTATAGGAACAATCCATCATTGTTTAAAAATATGATATAAATCATGATATTATTTTAAATTAGTCTAAATAATATATCTGCTTATTCATACATTTGCGCCTTATTTAAAACCACTCTAAATAAAGTAAGAATGAAAAGACAAGTTACAACCTTAAGCTTCATCGTATTGGCTACCACTGTCAGTGCACAAATGAAGTTTACACCTGAAAATGATACAATTAGAATCCAGACCATCGAAGACGTAAATCTTCATAAAACAGGAAACCCTAATAAGGCAAAGCCACTATCTATCAAGTCAAATCTTACGATAATGGAAACGCCACAGCCGATTTCGATTGTTACTCACGAAATCATTGAACAACAACAGGCAAAACAATTGAGTGATGTTCTTCAAAACGTAAACGGTGTTTATCTTACTTCTGCAAGAGGTGGTTCGCAAGACAGTTTCGGAGGTCGTGGTTTTATTTTCGGAAACGATAATATCTTTAAAAACGGATCAAGAATTAACAGCGGAGTTTTCCCTGAGGTAAGTGGTTTAGAAAGAGTTGAAGTTTTAAAAGGAGCCAATGCAATGCTTTATGGAAATGCTGCTGCAGGAGGTATTATTAATATGATTACTAAAAAGCCTAAGTTTAATTTCGGAGGAAGTGTTGGATTAAATGGCGGAAGCTGGAATTCTTACAAACCTACAGTTGATATCTACGGCCCATTATCAAAAAATATTGCCTTCAGAGTAAATGGAGCTTATGAATATGCAGAAAGTTTCAGAGATGTGGTACAGTCTACAAAATATTATTTTAACCCTTCATTTTTATTCAATATCAGTCCAAAATCACAATTGATAGTTGAGGCTGATTATCTTAAAAATGACATTACACCGGATTTTGGAGTTGGATCAATTGAAAATAGAGATAAAAGCTATTCTTTGAATACTGGTGTAGACAGAAATGTCTTTTTTGGAACAGATTGGCAGTATCAGAATGTTGAACAAGTTTCGACGAATATTACTTTTAATCATCAATTTAATGAAAGATGGTCTTTAAACACTACTGCTGCTTATTCTAATTACACTAAAGATTATTTTTCTTCAGAAAGAGTACAGTGGGCTTTTGACAAAGTGCAAACTAATCGTATTTCATGGGCAAGACCTTTTGGTAAAACTTACAACGAACAAAACTATACTTCTGCACAGGTGAATTTGAATGGTGAATTTAACACCGGAAAAATTAATCATAAAGTATTATTTGGTACTGATGCAGATTACAACCAAGCAGATTCTTATGCTTATAATGTAAGTGCCCCAGCGAATGTATTATTCTTAGACGATCCTTCAACATGGGGAAATGTACCAATGCCAAATAGCAATAAAAATTCTAAGACTAGAGTAAATACCAGAAGAATAGGTGTTTATGCTCAGGATTTTATCAGCTTAACTAAAGAGTTTAAAGTAATTGCAGGATTACGTTGGTCATATATTCAAAATATGCCTTCTATAAAAGAAACTGAAGCTACTAACAGTAAACCTTATGACAAGAGTTTCGTTTCCAATTCTTCTACTTCAGACCAAGCTTTTTCTCCAAAAGTAGGTTTAGTTTATACACCAAATGAAAATCTTTCTGTTTTTGCAACGTATACTAATTCTTTTATAGCAAATACCGGACAGACAATATTTAATGAAGCTTTGAAGCCAACAACTGTTGATCAATATGAAATCGGAGCTAAGAAAAATATTTGGAACAATGCAGTTGCCATTAACTTATCTCTATATCAAATCATCAATCAAAATTCTTATCAAACTGCCCTATTTAAAGCAGATGGAACTACAAATATTGACACCAACTTTAAAGAATTTGTAGGTAAAATGCGTAGCCGAGGTGTAGAATTGGATATCACAGGTAATCCGATGCCAAACCTTTCCATTATTGGAGGTATTTCTTATAACAATTCAGTATATTTAGATACGCCAGACAAAGTGGGTTATATAGAAAATCAAAGATTGGTGAGAACGCCTGCTACAACAGTAAATGCCTCTGTATTTTATACCTTTACTAAAGGAATTAAAGGCTTGAAAGTAGGAGCAAGTGCTTATTATATCGGCGATAGATTGGCAGGATGGAATGACACAAAAACGGGAAGCAGTACAAGTTTAGAAGCAAGAAATGGCGTAAGCAGAAGTTTTGAATTAAAAGATTACACAACTGTTTCACTATCTCTAGGCTACGAATGGAGTAAATTCTCAATCCAAGGAAAAGTGGGTAATTTATTTGATGTTGTAAATTACAATGTTCACGAAAATTATTCTGTAAACCCTATTACGCCTAGAAATTACTATTTCACATTAACATATAAACTTTAATAATTTAATATTATTAATAATTTCATCATTCAAAGTGGAAGTTGCATTTTTGCAGTTTCCACTTTTGAAATTTAATAAACAAAGATATTGATACATGGATAAGATTAAGGACACAAGAAGTTTTATGAGAATTACCCACCGTTATCTGGGATATTTCCTTGCAGGAATTATGGCGGTGTATGCTGTAAGTGGTGTTTTGCTAGTTTACAGAGATACAGACTTCCTTAAAAAAGAAAAAAAGTACGAAAAAACATTTGCTAAAAACCTTAGCGAAAAAGAATTAGGCAAAGAAATAAAAATAAAGAATTTCGAGGTAGAAAAAACGGAAGGTAATATTTTAAAATTCAAGCAGGGGACTTATAATTCTGTTACAGGTGAAGCCAAATACTCTAAAAAAGAACTGCCATTTGTTTTAGATAAGATGACAAAACTTCACAAAGCGCAATCTAAAGACACATTATCACCATTAAATACATTTTTTGGCGTGTCTTTATTCTTCTTTGTCATATCAAGTTTCTGGATGTTTAATCCAAAGACTAAAATCTTCAAAAGGGGAATGATTTTTACCGTTGCAGGGCTTATAGTTTCTATTATTCTCTTATTAATATAATATCATAAAATTATTCCCTAAATGTTAAAATAATCTGATATAGAAATCATTAATTCACGCTCTAGTTCTAAAAAAAACACCTGACATTGAGCAGTCTGGCACATTTGTTGTTTAATCCTTACTTTAAGAATAATAAACATTAATTATTAAAAATTATAAATTATGAAAAAACTAATTCTATCAGGGATATTAGCTGTAGCTGGATTAACTACTACAATGAATGCTCAAATTCAGGAAGGTAACTGGTTAGTTGGAAGTAGCCTTTTATCTAGTAATTTTGGGTTAAACACTGGTGGTGGTTATAGCATTGCATTACAGCCAAAAGGTGCATATTTTATTAAAGATAATGTAGCAGTTGGTGGATATGTAAACTTAGGTATCAGTAAAGTAACAAATGGTAGCCCGACAGACTTCACTTACGGAGTTGGTGCTTTAGGTCGTTATTATCTATCTCCGGGTGAGAAAGGTGTTGATAACTTATTAAACCACGGACGTTGGTTCTTCGAAGGTAACTTAGGCGTTGGAGGTAGATCTGTTGAAGGAGGTAACTCTACAACTGGTTTAGACTTCGGTGTTGGTCCTGGTTATTCTTACTTCATTACGCCAAATATTGGTCTTGAAGGTCTAGTAAAATACCAAGGTCAGTCAGGATTCGGTAACGAAGGGTTAAACTCTAACATTACTTTCAACGTAGGTTTCAGTATTTACTTACCAACATCTAAAGGTAAGCAGATTCTTAACGACGCAAAATAAGAAATCACTTCACATATACATATAGTATACAAATGAAATCGCCCCGAAATATATTTCGGGGCGATTTTCGTACAAATTAAAACTAAACTATAAAAAATCAAATAAATCACGTATTCGGTTGTGGTGTATATCTCAGATAAGGCTTGATTTCTGTAACGCCTTTCGGAAATATTTTCCTCGCATCTTCTGTTGAGATCGACGGCGGAACAATAACATCTTCACCATCTTTCCAATTCACAGGTGTTGCAATTTTATGTGAGTCAACTAACTGAAGAGAATCCAACACTCTAAGAATTTCATCAAAATTTCTTCCAGTTGAAGCAGGATAAGTAATAATTAATCTTACTTTTTTCTCAGGGTCAATAATTAGTAAAGAACGAACTGTTGCTGTCAACGAAGCATTCGGGTGGATAAAATCATATAATTCGGAAACCTTTCTGTCTTTATCTGCAATGATAGGAAACTTTACGTCCGTATTCTGAGTCTCATTAATATCTTTGATCCAATTCTGATGATCTTCTACCCCATCTACACTTAAAGCAATTACTTTGGTATCTCTTTTTTCAAATTCAGATTTTAATTTTGAAGTGTAGCCAAGTTCCGTGGTGCACACAGGTGTATAATCTGCGGGATGCGAAAACAAAATCCCCCAAGAATCTCCCAAATAATTATAAAAATCTACATCTCCTAAAGATGATTCAGCCTGAAAGTTGGGTGCGGTATCTCCTAATTTAATTGACATAATATTCTGCTTTATTAGTCTACAAATTTAGTAGACTTTTTGAGACTGGCAAAATATTTGTTAAGAATTTATATATTTATTTAATAAAATTTTTATTTCATGCAGAAAAATGGTTTAAGTTACATCGATGTTGTATATAGAGTCTTGGAAAACTGGTATTTAAAGTTCGCAGAACTTACCCCAAAATTAATTGTAGGGATCCTGGTTTTCACCTTTTTTCTGATTACAAGTAAATATTTAAGTCAGACAGCTGTAAAAATCTTCCATAAACTTTTCCCGAAAAGCAAAAAAGAAAGTTCTTTAGTGACATTGATCGGAGTTTTCAGATTTCTGATCATGATCATGGGAAGTTTTATTGCCTTGGAAATTATGGGATTCAGTGGTTTCCTTTGGAAATTCATCGGAAGTTTGGGAGTTGCCGGAGTTATTGCCGGGGTGGCTTTGAAAGATCTTGTTTCAAGTATATTCTCTGGAATGCTTATTGGGATTGATAAAGCCTTTAAGATCGGAGATTATATCACAATAGGCGCTCATTCCGGGACGGTGCAGGAAATTGGTTTTTTAACCACAAAACTCATCACAGACGACGGAAAGAAGGCTTACATTCCCAATCAGGTAATTTTTAACGCTCCTTTTTATAATATTACGGCTTCACCTCAACGAAGAATTATTTTAAATTTTGAAATTCCGGGAGATGAAGACCTCAACAAAGCTCAACAAGGTATTTTAGAGATCATCAAGAGCCTGGAAAATGTTGATAAACTAGATACGTTAGAAGTTATTTTCACAGACCTGAAACAAGGTGCATTCACGTTACAGGCGAAATTCTGGATGAAGGTTGGGGCAAATATGGTTCAACTAAAAAGTGAAGCTTTAATGAAGATCAAGCAACGTCTTGATGCAGATAATATTCAGCTGGTAACGCCCACAAGTATTAGTATTACGAATGGAGAAAGCCTTATCAATGAAAAATCATGATTAAATAAATAGAAGTTATTTATTACTAACCACAAAATATACTCTAAACACGTTAGAACACTTAAGTATTTAAAGTTTAAATATGAGAAAATAAAAAACTTAAGTGCTCTTTTAAGTATAATTAAGTTAACTAAACAATAACTTAAGTGTTAAAAATAATTTTATTTTCTTAGATTAAAAAAAGAAAAAACCGTTCCAAAAATGAAACGGTTTTAATTTTATATAAGAATCTTAGTCTTAAGCTAAAACTTCTTTTACTTTGTTTGCAGCTTCTTCTAAAGTAATTGCAGAGTGTACAGGAAGACCTGACTCGTCAATTAGTTGCTTAGCTTCTACAGCGTTAGTTCCCTGTAATCTTACGATCAATGGAACCGGAAGGCTACCCATTGCTCTGTAAGCATCTACAACACCTTGAGCAACTCTGTCACATCTTACGATACCTCCGAAGATGTTGATCAAGATTGCTTTTACGTTAGGATCCCTCAAGATGATCCCGAAAGCAGTCTGTACTCTCTGAGCATCAGCAGTACCTCCAACGTCCAGGAAGTTAGCAGGGCTACCACCAGATAATTTGATGATATCCATAGTTGCCATTGCAAGACCAGCTCCGTTTACCATACAAGCAACGTTACCGTCTAGTTTTACGAAGTTAAGACCAGCTTCACCAGCTTCAACATCCATTGGATCTTCTTCTCTTGTATCTCTTAATGCTTCAAGATCTTTGTGACGGAACAATGCGTTACCATCCAAAGTTACTTTAGCATCTACAGCGATAATTTTGTTATCAGAAGTTTTCAACACAGGGTTGATCTCGAAAAGAGAAGCATCAATTCCTGTATAAGCATTGTAAAGAGATGCAATGAATTTTGTGAATTCTTTGAATGCATTTCCTTCAAGACCTAAGTTGAAAGCAATTTTTCTAGCCTGGAAACCTTGAAGACCTAAAGCAGGATCAATGATTTCTTTGTGGATCAAATGAGGAGTTACTTCCGCAACGTGCTCAATATCCATACCACCTTCAGTAGAATACACGATTGTATTTTTACCTTCAGCTCTATCTAAAAGAATAGAAACATAAAATTCTTTAGTTTCAGTTTCTCCCGGATAATAAACATCTTCTGCAACCAAAACAGAGTGTACTTTTTTACCTTCAGCAGAAGTTTGTGGAGTAACCAACTGCATTCCGATGATGTTTTGAGCGTTTTCTTTAAGTTTATCCATGTTTGGAGAGAACTTTACACCACCACCTTTACCACGACCACCTGCGTGAATTTGTGCTTTTACAACCCAAGCCTGAGCTCCTGTTTCAGCAGTCAATTTTTCAGCAGCTGCTACAGCTTCTTCTACATTGTTCGCTACGAAACCACGTTGGATAGCAACTCCGTACTTTGATAAAATCTCTTTTGATTGATACTCGTGAAGATTCATATTATTTTTATTATTTTATTTTAAATTTTAAAGGTTGACAAATTTACTAAAAAGACATGGAAGTTCAAGTTTATTGACTTAAAAATTCAGACAGTCTTTAGTATTTTTTCCGCGATCTAAATTAAGCAAAGATTTAAAATATAGAAAACTGCAAAAAAAAGATAAAATTTTCAAAGTCTTTACGACCCTATTTGTACCTAAATATAATTGACGAAGGTTTAAAACACCATTGTTTGAACCAAATACAAAATACATTTATCGAAAATACTATTGTTTGCGACCACATAAAAACTATTTTTATTTAAAACAACAGTGTTTGTAATCAAATACAAAGTACTTTTGTTTCCCACAATATTGTTTGCAACTAAATACTGTTTTATTTGCAATAAATCACTCAAATTATTATCAGATTAGTAAAAAAAATCATTCTTCTTCCAATCTTTCTGACTGGGATCCAATAAATGGAATTCTCGGAGCAAGAAAATATCCTGTTAAACTTGCAAAAAGTATCGGAACAAAATATGTAAACCCGGTTAAAGTACCCAAGATAATGGTTGTACTCATCGGAGTTCTCGTTACACACGCATTAATAGCCGCCATACAACTTACAATTGCTAGTGTTGTATCAACGGTCGGAAATAAATTATGAATAATCAACCCCAATGTTGTTCCCACAAAGAAAAGCGGAATGATAAAACCACCTCTCCAACCCGAAGTTACGGTAATTGCGATGGCTAATATTTTAAAAATTAAGATTAAAATTAAAAAGTTTAATGCAAAATTTCCGTTGATAATCTGGTTGATCTCGTTATGCCCAAAATATCTTGTGATCGGAAAATAGAAAGCGATAATTCCTAGAATAACTCCGCCCACAAAGGTTTTAATATAAATTGGTAAATTTCTGTATTCAAAAACTTTCTTGAAAAATTTAACGACAAAAATAAAGATCCAGCCAAATAAAGTTCCTACAATTCCAAAAGCGGTTGCATAGGCAAAATCGTAAACTCCTGTGTAATGGTATGCCTTCAGATCCCAAGTCGCCCCGATTCCCAAATGGATGATCAAAGCAAACATCAGATAACTGAAACAGCTCGCTACCAAAGCAGGAATAATGGCTTTATAATATTCAACGGCATGTTTATGATGTAGAATTTCTAAAGAAAAAAGACTTCCTCCAAGCGGAGCACCAAAAAGTGCCGTAAAGCCAGAAGCCATCCCGGCAATACTCAAAGAACGGAGTTCTTCACCTTTCAATCTGAAAATTTTCCCAAGCCAAGTTCCGGTAGAACCCGTCACCTGAACCAAAGGCGCTTCCGGACCTAAGCTTCCACCCGATGCCACACAAAAAAGTGATGACAAAATCATGGAAGGATTATTTTTCGGTTCTAATTTTCCTTTATTAAATCTGATATTGTTAACAATCAAATGAATTTCTCCCGGATCTCCGATAAAGTGAATCACCAAACCTGCCAACAGACCACAAATCGCCATCGTCGGAATGACCATCCAACCTTGAAATTGAGCTAAAAACTCAGTGAAATGTTCAAGGACGATCCAATATAATCCAGCAATAACTCCACCGACAAGACCTGTAAAAGCCCACATAAAAAAGGTTCGACTAAACACAAACGGATTAAATCTGATGGGTTGATCCAAAAGATCAAATGTTTTGATAAGTCGCCTTCTTCTATTGATTTTCATTTTAATTTATTTTTAAACAGTAAAAGAATCTCATCATTTGTCCTTACTGATTATTACAGCGTTTACAATACGTGCTTTATTCAAATCTTAACACAATTGGCTGTGCAAAGTTTTGAACAATAGGTTTTTTGTTATAAATCAAAGGTTTCTCCAAACCTCCAACCGTATAAAGGAACAATGCGCTGATGATACCGAATTCTGTATCAGATGATCCGCTATATTTTACTTTTTTGAACTTCCCATCCACATCAATTGTAAAATTCAATTTACAACGGTAGACTCCACCATCAATATCTTCTATTAAATAAACAGGAAAATCAACCGTCAACTGTTTCTTCAACGCTCCAAGCTGTTGGTAATTTTCAACCTCAGCAATATCAATCGAATTATTTTTCACTTCTTCCGGAGGGGTAATTCCTGTTTGACGTACATTGTTTTCGATCTGTATTCCGGTTGTTGCTTTGAATAAAATCGTTGGATCTGCCTTTCCGATCAGCACCTCTTTGTCATAGATGCTTTGATACAGGCTTTTCAGATTCTTTAATTTTTCACCGTAAAAACCTCTATACTTTTGACTATATAAAGCCGCATCTTTTTTGTAATCATAACGTTTTACACTATCGGAAAAACGTTTCTGTATCTTTTTTATTTCAGTTAAAATATTTCCATTCATTAATGGTTGCTTCTCCTGGGCGTTTATTTTTTGAACACTTAAAGAAGAGATAATGAGGGTAATAAAAAATAATAAGAAACGATGATTCATGGTGTGATTTTTCAATAAACAATCTACACAAAATATTGCAGATCTACTTTTTTTGCTTGAGTTGCAATGATTAAATTCTATGCTTAGCAAAATAAACGATCAGCATTCCCCAGCTTACGATCATCAATAAACCTCCAAGCGGTGTGATTGGCCCTAAAAATTTTAGATTTGCTCCCAAATAATCTTGCAGACTCAAGAAATAAATACTGAACGAAAACAACATTGTTCCCGCGATCATTAAAATAGAAACCCACTTTTCTGATGATGTTTCAAATTTTAAAATATATCCAACGATCAATAAAAAGAAAGCTGCATACATTTGATATCTTACTCCTGTTTCAAAACTTTCCAGTCTTTCAACAGATAATATTTTCTTTAAAGCGTGCGCGCCAAATGCACCTAAAATCACTGACAACATGCCGTAAACAGCACCAAAGACTAAAGTTATTGTTTTCATGTTATTTAATAATAAATTTTATATTTTCATCTTCAAAAAATTTCCACATTTCCGCCATTGATTTATTTGGATTTTGTATATCAAACTCTCCAAGCTTTTTAGCGTTAGCAATAGCAGTTGGAATCTTATCTTTTAGTTGAGAATAGATATCTTTTTGCTTAGTAAAGTATGTTTGACTTTTTTCATAGTCCTTTAAGTACTTTTTTAATTCTTTTTGAGCTTCATCACAATTTGAGAAATTCTTCGAAGTGAAATTGAAATGAAGCAAAAACCAAAATTCTAAACATGTATTATTTACAATAACAATTACTTTTTCTGAAAGTTTTTTCTGAATATATTCATAATATTCTTTGAACTCTTGACTTCTTGGTTTATCGCCTTTTTTACATTCTTTAGATTCTCTTTCAATCACATCGTAATCTACAATCCAAAAAACCCTATTATAATCCTCGGCTAATTCCTTTATTTTTTCAAATTGTTTAGCTAATGTACTTTTTTGTGCTAACTTAGGTTCTATATTTATTTGAATTTCTCTTTCAATTCTTTTAAGCATTTGAAAAAACCAGACTTCACAACCACCGTCACCGACAATTGCATATGCTATTTTTATTTCACGTAAGATTCTTTTATTCGCTTTCATTCAAATCAATATAATAATCTCCTAAATTTGGAACTCCCCCCAATTTTCCAGACTTATAAGCGTTAAAAACATTTGATGTATCTCTCACAACAGAAGAGTCAAAATCGGCTAACGAATAAAGTTCAGTTGCTGAATCTTCATTTTTATCTGTAAACCAAATGACATCATCTCGGAATAAATCTCTATTATTTAAAATTTCTCTGTTATGAGTTGTCACGATTAGTTGAGAATTTTTTGAATTCACAATAAATAAGAATAGAAAATGTTGAAACAAGTCAGGATGTAAAGAAGCTTCTAATTCATCAATTGGCATTATAAATCTCTCGAATTTAATTAACATATTTAATAATCCAGAATAACCTAAATATCTCTGAGTACCTTTTGATTCGGAATCTACGTTTAATGAATAGTTCTTACCTTTGACATTATGTGTCAAAGTTACTTCTCTAATTTTAGCTTTATCTCTTAACTCTTCAACGGCCTTATTTCCATACTTTTTAGAAAAGAAACTTACTGTATCATCATCTAAATCCTCATTTTGAATATTTAAATCTAAATCACTAATATTTAGATCAGCTTTCTGTAAAATATTTAGTATAAATGATTTACTTATATTTTGCTCTTCTAATAAGAGTGTTACAAATTCTTCAGACTTTTTATTATCAATAGCTAAATTTAATAAATTTTTAAACCATTCCGAACTCTCCATAAGTTCAAAACTATCTAAATTAGCTTTTTGAAACCCCCCTAAAACCGTATTATTCCAAAGTGTAAATATTTCAAGATTATCTTCTAAAGTTTTGCGTTTTTTAATCTTGCTTCCAAATTTTATTGAAGTTAATTCCTTCTTTTCGTTAGTATGCCTTTCAAAAATTAGAGCCTTATTTGTATTGTAATTAAAAAGTTTCTCAAATATGATACAGTTCTTATTTAATTCAACTTCATAAAAATATTTTACTCCACTTTGAACAAATTCTAATTCAAATTTTGTATTTTCTCTAGGAGTATTTTCATCAAAGAGAAAAGGTTCAAAATTGAATTTATCAGTTTTTTTATCAAAGGGATTTGTACAAATCTCTCTTAAAAAATCCAGCGCTTTTAAAACCGTAGTTTTTCCAGAGGCATTTGCACCATAAATCAAAGCTAATTTATTAAGACGTAATCCTTTAATTGGCTCAATAATATAATAATTTTCTAAATGGTCAGATTTATTGGCTAAAAAAGATAGAGTTTGCTTTTCTTTTATAGATCCAAAATTTTCTACACTGAAATTAATTATCATTTTTCATTTTATTTTTGTAAACCATTTACAAATTTATATATAAAAATTGAATTATATTAGAATTATAATTCTTCTAATTCTAGATTTAAATATTTTTTCGTTTTATAATCCTGCCAGGTTCCTATGATTTTATTTCCTTGCAGATCCGCTTCTACAAAGCCTCTCAGTATCCATTGTCTGGCTTCTTCACTGTAATAATCACTTTCTACAAGCGAAAGATGACTTCCTTGTATCTTTCCATTCCACTCGATCAGTTTTTTATTTTTATCATACCAATATATCGCAGAAAAACTACCGTCATCATACAACCGGTTGATCAAAACGGTAACAGGATATTTTCCATCAATTTTTCCTTTATATAGTTTATTGCTAAGGCTTGTTTTATCAATTTGCGTCGAACCTGATAGCAAATTTTTAGCATAAGGGCTCCAATATTTATCCAGTTCATTGTAAGGAAACTCAACGACATGACTGCCCAGCTCATCAAGCGCTCTCATTGCATGGTTAGAGCATCTGCCTGCAATAAATCTTATTTTATCCTTTCCGAAATAATACCCTATATCATCTAAACTATATGCTGTAAAACATTCTTCATATATGGAAATCTGATCTAAAACCTCTTCTGAAGGATTTTTCTCTGATTTTAATTGTGAAAGAAAATCATCAACCTCTTTCTTTACCTGTTTCTGAATTAAATTTTCAACTGTTTTTATTGAATTGGCTTGAAATAAATTTTTAGCATTAATAAAGTTCCCCGTTCTCAAATCAAAATTTTTCCAGATTGAAAAACTTTCAGGATAAGCTCCCGAAGCTTCACCATCTAATGCAATGCTTAAAATATTTTTAGGCGTTTCTAATTTTTCCCAACTGTAAAAATAAACGTAATTGGAATATGAAGTTTTTCCTGTAGAAACCAGCTTAAAAGGATTTCCTTCTGCTCCGGGAATATATTGTAATTGATTAACCTGCAAAAAAGTATTGATCTTATTTTCTACTCTAGGATTTTCAGTATAAGAAACCAATGGAAAAACAGAATCTTCAGTCTTCGGTTTCAAATCTGTTATTTTTACATTTTTCTGTTGCGAAAAACTTAAACCTGAAATAAGCAAAAAGAATAAAATTTTACTTCTCATTACTTAGATTTTAAATAAAGGGTAATAAATCTGGCTACCAACGTAGAGATCCCCAAAATGATAAACATAATGGCGAATTTCTTTGAACTTCTGAAACCCGGATTGTTTGTTTTCTTTAAAAATATTCCGAATATGATAAACAGAATTGGTAAAGCAATTTGCAGCATTATTTGTTTCTTAATCTGTTAAATTCGTTGATAACTTCGTGGTGCGTTACCGTTTTATCTTTAAAATACGTCACAAAATGTTGCTTTTCTTCTTCCGTAGCTCCCATTTGATTCAAAATGTTGAACAAATGCATTTTCATATGACCTTTTTGAATCCCCGTTGTCACCAAAGAACGTAACGCTCCAAAGTTTTGAGCCAAACCGGAAACCGCCAAAATACTCATCAATTCCTGAGCGGAAGGTTTTCCTAATAAGGCTAAAGAGAATTTTACCAAAGGATGAAGATTCGTTAAACCTCCCACAACTCCAACTGAAATTGGAAGATCGATCCAGAATCTGAAAATTCCGTTATCCGTTGTACAATGAGTTAATGAAGAATACTTTCCGTTTCTTGCTGCGTATGCATGAGCGCAGGCTTCTGTTGCTCTGAAATCATTTCCTGTTGCGATCACCACAGCATCTACTCCATTCATCACGCCTTTATTGTGAGTTGTCGCACGGAAAGGTTCAATTTCAGCAATCGTAACCGCCTGTTTGAATTTTCTTGCAAATTCTTCATTGGAAATTCCGCTGTCGTCTTTTAAATCTTCAATTTTACATGAAACCTCAGCTCTTACGATACAATCAGGCGTAAAATTGGAAAGAATATTCATCACAATCTGCAAAGAATTTCTTTCTTCTTCCGTAAAATCTTCACTGGTGGCAACTTCCTGCTTTAATGTTTTCCCGAACTGTTCAAGACAAGAATTAATAAAATTCGCCCCCATCGAGTCTACCGTATCAAAGCTTGCTTTCAGCTGGTAGTAATTAGGCATTTCTGCGGTTTTATCAATTAATTTAATATCTAAAATTCCGCCACCACGATTTCTCATGTTTGCCGTAATTATTTCGGTCGTTTCGAGTAATTTTTTCTTTAATTTAAAATTAAAAAAATGCTGCAGTTTATGAGATTCTACATCAAATATAAAGTGAGTGTGACCTAGTTTTTCGTTATTGATAATGGTAGTTTTAAAACCTCCTTTATCAATCCAGAATTTTGCAGCTTTAGAAGCCGCCGCTACCACCGAACTTTCCTCAACAGCCATCGGAAGAGCGAATAATTTTCCATCTATTAGGAAATTGGGTGCAATTCCGTAAGGCATGTAAAAATTGGAAATTGTGTTTTCAGAAAACTCTTCGTGAAGCTTCTGAAGCTCAGCATTATCGTTCCAATATTGTTTTAATATATTTTGATATTCCTCGTTTCCTTCAAGATATTCTGTGACAAGCCAGTCGATTTTCCCTTGTTTTGTCAGCTTGGAAAAACCTTCTACGGGTTTATGGTTCATATGGATAGGTTTTTATTTCTTATTATAGGTATGAAAAATCGCAAGTTTACGATTTCACTCATAAATTAATGACCGTAAATATACTAATTTTGTCTCTGCCAATTGTTGATAACTTCTATCAAAAAAGATTGACATTTATCAATTTTGGAACTACATTTGAACAGAAAATAATATTTAATAATAACATTTTCAATAAAAAAAATGAATTTTGAACGTCTGAAAGAAAAACTCGAAATCCTTGCCGATGCAGCGAAATATGATGTTTCGTGCTCATCCAGCGGAGGATCGAGAAAGAATAAAAAAGGCGCTTTGGGAGACAGTTCCGCAAGCGGAATTTGTCATACCTATACGGAAGACGGGCGATGTGTCTCTCTTCTCAAAATTCTATTGACCAATCACTGTATTTACGACTGTGCCTACTGTGTGTCCAGAAGTTCGAATGATATTAAAAGAGCCGGTTTTACGGTTGAAGAAGTCGTTGATTTAACGATAAATTTTTATCGCAGAAATTATATTGAAGGATTATTTTTAAGCTCAGGTATTTTTAAAAATGCCGACACGACGATGGAACGTTTGGTTCGTGTTGCAAAAAAATTACGCCTTGAAGAAAATTTTAACGGATATATTCATTTAAAATCAATTCCCGGAGCAAGCGACGAATTGATGCAGGAAGCCGCTTTGTATGCAGACAGATTATCTATTAATATTGAAATTCCAACAGAAAGCGGATTAAAATTATTAGCTCCTGAAAAAAATCGACAGGATATGCTCAATCCGATGAAATATATTCAGAACGGGATTTCTCAATATAAAGATGAAAAGAAAATTTTCAGAAAAGTTCCGAAGTTTGCGCCTGCCGGACAATCAACTCAAATGATTGTTGGTGCAACGAATGAAAATGACCTTCAAATCATCAAAGTGGCTGATCATTTTTATAAAAATTATAATCTTAAAAGAGTTTATTATTCAGGTTATGTACCAGTTTTGGAAGATAACAGATTACCCGCTTTAACAACGGCAGTTCCAATGCTTAGAGAAAACCGTCTGTATCAATCTGATTGGTTGATGAGATTTTATGGTTTTAAAGCAGAAGAAATTTTAGATCCGAATATGCCGTTTCTTGATTTGGAAGTCGATCCGAAATTGAGTTGGGCATTAAGACATTTGCATCAATTTCCTATTAATCTCCAGACTGCAGATTATCAAATGATTTTAAGAATTCCCGGAATTGGCGTGAAAACAGCGCAGAAAATTGTCAGTGCAAGACGTTTTCAGGTGTTGACAATAGAACATTTGAAAAAATTGGGAGCAGCGGTGAATCGTGCTAAATATTTTATTGATTTTACTGCAGGGAATATTCATTTGAGACATTTGACTGATATTAATCTCAGAAAACTGTTGATTGGTGGAAGTACATCTAAATTCCAGAATCAGTTTTCACAGCAATTAACTTTATTTTAAACTTCTTAAGCACAAATGTTTTTCACGAATTTTACTAACAATTCTAAGACTTAAATACCAAATAAATTCACTCTAAAAACTCCCAAACTCTCCAACTCAATAACTCTCTAACTCAACATGACTACCTTACTCTACGACGGAAGTTTCGACGGACTTTTCACAGCGATATTTGAAGTTTTTGAATATCGTTATAAAGATGTAGAAATTGTAAGTCGAGAAAGGTTTTATCAGGAAAATATTTTTGCTGAAATTCATGAAGTAATCACTCAAAATGAAAAAGCAGAAAGAGTTTTAAATAAATTGGAACAAAACATCGGCAAATCCGGGATTCATGAATTATTAAAAGTTTTTTTATCCGAAGATATTGAACTTGAACAGCTTATTTTATCTGCTGTAAAACAATCGATACAACATCCAGATAAAAATATTCTACAAAATTATGCAGATCATGATATGTTGAAAATCTCTAAAATTGGGAAATCCGTAAGTAGAGAAAGACATAGAATGACCGCATTTGTTCGCTTTGAAAAAATGCAGGATGACGTTTTTTTCGCCAAAATAGATCCTGACTTCAATGTACTTCCTTTAATCAGAAAACACTTTAAAGACCGTTACCAAGATCAAAAATGGATGATTTACGATCTGAAAAGAAATTACGGAATTCTCTATGATCTGGAAAACTGTGATTTTTTTTATCCTGATGAAAAATTAGACTTACAGAAATATCAGCAGAAATTTCATGATGAAGAAACGCAATATCAAACGCTTTGGCAGAGATATTTCACGAGAACTAATATTGTGGAAAGGAAGAATTTGAAATTACATATTCAACATGTTCCGAGGAGGTACTGGAAATATTTGACGGAGAAGAATTAGTATATTTTTTTTCTTTCTACCACAGATTACACGAATTTGTACAGATATTTGAAAAAATTATTTTAATCAGCTTTTAGGAATTGCTCAATCGATTCACCTACTCTCCAATCCTTTTAGTAAAAATATTTTGTAGTGGTAAGATCTAGATATCAATGCCTCAGAAACCAAAACTGCGAGATATATTTTTAAACCGACAAATTTTAGAAGTTTTTAATAATTTATATTCAAAACAATTATAAAGTTACTGCCATTATCTGAACTTGTTTTTGTAAATTTGTGTTCGAAATTTTTTACTAGATGAAAGAGAGTGCTGTAAAAAAAATTGCAGTTCTTACTTCAGGGGGTGATTCTCCGGGTATGAATGCAGCATTAAGAGCGGTGGTAAGAACCGCAAATTACTATAATATCGAATGTTACGGAGTAAGAGAGGGCTATAATGGTCTTATCCACGACGAATTCCTGAAAATGGGACCTCGTTCCGTAAAAAATATAATCAACCAGGGCGGAACTATTTTGAAATCTGCCAGATCCAAGGAATTTAGAACCAAAGAAGGCCGTCAGCAAGCCTACGACAACTGTGTAAAACATGGTGTTGATGCATTGGTTTGTATCGGTGGTGACGGAACTTTCACAGGAGCAAAGATCTTTAATGAAGAATTCGGGATCAGAGTAATTGGCGTGCCGGGAACTATCGACAATGATATTTTCGGAACTGATAATACGATTGGTTACGATACTGCTTTGAATACCGCAATGGAAGCGATCGATAAGATCCGTGATACGGCAACTTCCCACAACAGAGTTTTCTTTGTTGAGGTAATGGGTCGTGATGCAGGTTTTATTGCACTGAACAGCGGATTGGCAACGGGTGCTTTAGATATTTTAATTCCTGAGAAAAAAGACAGCATAGATGAGCTTTTTGCAACATTCAGAAATGCTGAAAAAACAGGAAAAGCATCAAGTATTGTTGTGGTAGCTGAAGGTGAAAAATTGGCTAACATTTACGAATTAGCAGAAAAAACAAAGCTGGAATTCCCAGACTACGACATCCGTGTTGCTATTTTAGGGCACATCCAGAGAGGAGGATCACCAAGCTGTGCAGACAGAGTTTTGGCAAGCAGATTGGGATATGGCGCTGTTACAGGATTAATGGAAGGAAAAACAAATGTAATGGTAGGAATGCGTTCCAACGATATGGTATATACAGCCATTGAAGAAGCCATTAAAAAACATAACGAAATCAACAAAGATCTATTATTGATTTCAGAAATTTTAGCAATCTAATATTTTATAATTTAAAACAAACTATTATGTCAACAATTAAAGTAGGTATCAACGGGTTTGGTAGAATTGGACGTCTTGTTTTCAGAGCAATGACTGAAAGAAGCAACATCGAAGTTGTAGGAATCAATGACCTTATCGATGCTACATACATGGCTTACATGTTAAAATATGATTCTGTACACGGAATTTTCCCTGGAGAGGTATCTGTAGAAGGTAACGATCTTGTGGTAAACGGTAAAAGAATCAGAGTAACTGCTGAGAGAGATCCGAACAACCTAAAGTGGAACGAAATTGGCGCTGATTATATCGTAGAATCTACAGGTTTATTCTTGTCTAAAGATTCTGCTCAGGCTCACATCAATGCCGGTGCAAAAAAAGTAATCCTTTCTGCTCCTTCTAAAGATGATACCCCAATGTTTGTAATGGGTGTAAATCACACTGAACTTACAGACGATATCAAAATCTTATCAAACGCTTCTTGTACTACAAACTGTTTAGCGCCTTTAGCTAAAGTAATTCACGATAACTTCGGGATCGTAGAAGGTTTGATGACAACGGTACACGCTACAACTGCAACTCAAAAAACTGTTGACGGTCCTTCTGCGAAAGACTGGAGAGGTGGTAGAGCTGCTCTAAACAATATTATCCCTTCTTCTACAGGTGCTGCTAAAGCGGTAGGAAAAGTAATCCCTTCATTGAACGGAAAATTAACAGGTATGTCTTTCAGAGTACCAACTGTTGACGTTTCTGTAGTTGACCTTACGGTAAGATTAGAAAAAGCTACTTCTTACGAAGAGATCTGTGCTGCTATCAAAGCTGCTTCTGAAGGTGAATTGAAAGGTATTCTTGGATACACTGAAGATGCTGTAGTTTCTCAGGACTTCATTGGAGACAAGAGAACTTCTATCTTCGACAAAGACGCTGGTATCATGCTTTCTCCTAACTTCGTAAAACTTGTTTCTTGGTATGACAATGAAATGGGTTATTCAAACAAGTTGGTTGATATGCTTGTACACGCTGCTTCTTTATAATTAGAAATAATTTTAAGCAATATATAAAGTCTTCCAATTTGGAAGGCTTTTTTGTTTTAAAGTCACCTTCCGACAATAAAAAAATACCTCTCAAAAAAAATTTGAGAGGTTTTTAGTTTATCCTTTTCAACAGCTAACGAAAATTTTAAACTTTATCATTAATACACTGTTCTCTGCAAAACAGCGTATTTCTTATTTTTTATTGTTTGATTAAAATTTTTCTGAACGAAGAATAAGTGTAGAAATATTCAACTGTAAAGCTAAACAGTTTAAAGAAAGTTTTCACGGTTATTAACTACACAAAGTTTAGAATTTTATCCCGATAAAAAAATCCCCCTTTTGAGGTATTTTTAAGAAAATTTTAACTATTTTTAAGCAAAACTGAATCATGCAGAACTCGGAGAAAGAACACCCTTTAATTGAAATTTGGAATAGCTATCCTGGCGTCAGGAAAAATGATAAGAAAACTCTACAAAGGCCTCCGATAGAAAGAATCATTGGAGAAATGTTCGCTATTGGAAAGTTCTATTACTATGTCTTAAACCTTACCAACAGTACAGTTTCTCATCATCATGAAAATATTTTACAGCTTCATGGTCTAAAAAAATATCCGGAAAATCTAAAAGAAGTTATAGATCTCACCCACCCCGATGATATTCCGTTTGTCATGAAAGCTGAACAAACCGTCATCGAAAAAATGCTGGAAATAGGTCTTGATCACCAACTTTTCATAAAATCAAGTTATTGTTTCAGAATGAAAACCGCTAATGGAAGTTATGAATTGTTTCATCATCAGGCAATTCCGACTCTGGAAGATGAAAACGGACATATCATTCAATCTATAAATATTCACACCAATATTCATCATATCACAAAACAAAATCCGTACACCGTTTTGGTTTCGGGAATAGGTCCAAGAAACGATTTTCATCAAATCAAAATTGAAGATGAATTGTTATCAAAGCATTCCTGCATGAATTTAACAAAAAGAGAAACCGAAGTGATATCACTTATCGCTAAAGGATATTCCGGCGCTGAAATATCAAAAATGCTTATTTTATCTGAACATACCGTACGGACACATCGAAGAAATATTTTAGCAAAAACAAGCTCAAGAAACAGCAAAGAACTCGTAAAAAAAGCTTTTGAATGGGGACTTGTTTAATGTAAATTGTGAATGGTCAATAGTGAATTAATTCTATCAAAAATTCACAAGCAAAGCGATTTAACAATTAACTATTCACCTTTAAATCCTGATAAATCTCACCAAGGAATTTCGGCTTAAAACTTGTATTTTTATACTTGATGGAAAAAGCAATTTTACAACCTCGTTTTAAGGACTCTCAACATTTCAAAGACTTTTGGAGTAAAGGCAACGGAAAACAACTTACTGAATTTTCAGGAGCAGAAGTGAGTTTTAGAGATTTTGAAAAATTCGCTCCCTATTTTTATCATGTTGATGAAATTGGGGATGAAGTTGTAAAAGACGTTTATCTCACTAAAAAATTCAGTGAAGGCTCAAAAGAAATTGAAGGCTACATCCGAAATGGAGTTTCAGAAAATGACAACGTTCCTGAAAGTGTAAAAAAGTTGTTTTCACAAACACAACACGTCCCTGAATGGCTTGATTATGATTTGCTTAAAAGCGGCGCCGAACTTTGCATGAGAAGTAATCTGGATTCTTTAATCTCCCTGAGAGATTACTGCTTAATTGGTGGTTACGATTATGCTTACCTCAACAAACCACTTATTGTAACCGAAGCTTTGAAGAAAGGAGCCGTAAAACGTCTTTCCGAAACATTGGATTTCTGGGTCAATGCAACAAGGTACAATGCTCTGGAAATCCACGCAAAAGGTTATGAATTTGCCATCAAAACTCGATTAATCCATTCCTACGCAAGACTTTCGATTAAAAAACATTACAAAGAATGGGATACCGAAAATTGGGGTGAACCCATCAATTCCTGGGATATGATGGCTACGTACATTGGCTTCAGTCTGGTTTTTCTTCACAGTCTTAAAAAATTAGGAAATACATTTTCCACTGAAGAAGAAAAAGGCCTTTTCCATCTTTGGAAATATGTCGGATATCTTTTAGGTATCCCCGAAAATCTTTTACCGGGCGATAAAAAACAAGCTACAGAATATTTTTATTTATGGACTTCCGTTCAGCCACCTGCCGACAAGGATTCCGCTTTATTGGCTCATTCTCTTTTGAATGAATCTTTAGAAAATCCAATCTTAAAATTTAAGTTTCAACGAAAAAATTTACGCTATCTACACATTTGCTGTACATGGTTTTTATTGGATGATGAAGTTTGCAGAAGATTGCAAATTCCGGATGTTCCCAACAGAAATTTATTTCCCAATACCAAAATAATCATTAATAAAATTTACGACAATTTGGTGAATCGTAATGCCAGAATTAAGAGAGGTAACAAGGCTCAATTGAAAGTGTTGGAAGATTATTTGAGAGTTACCAAAAATTCAAATTTTCATTAATTTTTTTAGAAGCTAATTCCCGCTTTCCACTATATCTTTTTCGCCAACGCTTTTTTTCAAAGCCATTTCAGAAAAAGGATGTCGTTGCAATCGGGGCTAGATTGAGATTGTATTTTCAACAGTTCAACGTAGAACAAAAGTTTGTCATCCTGAAAGGATCCAAACACTAATCTTTCCATCATATTTTCTAATACTATTTCGAGATCCTTTCAGGACAACAACCTTTGTGGATGATTGTTAAAAGAAGAAAAGTTTAAATAAGCTCAATATTAAAAGAATGTTTGAATAGTAAAAATATTCACAAACTTTACCCCTCAATAAACAACACGACTTTAATCCTGCATTTAATTCGTTTTGAATAATATACCCTATCGAATTTTATATTTTTTTAACTATAAAATCAATTTTCAGGAGCAAATAATATTAGTTTTTGAAGGTAAAATTCCGTATTTTTGAGCAATTATTTTAACAACAGATGAGCAACATAGAAGATAAGAAAAAAGCATTAGCATTAGTGCTTGACAAGCTAGATAAAACATACGGAAAAGGAACTGTAATGACGTTAGGAGATAGTGCAATCGACACTACTATCGAAGTTATTCCTTCAGGATCTTTAGGATTAGATATCGCTTTAGGCGTTGGTGGTTATCCTAGAGGAAGAATCATTGAGATCTACGGACCTGAATCTTCAGGTAAAACAACTTTAACGCTTCACGCGATTGCAGAAGCTCAGAAAGCAGGCGGAATTGCTGCATTTATCGATGCAGAGCACGCTTTTGACAGAGGGTATGCAGGAAAACTAGGAATTGATCTTGAAAACTTGATCATTTCTCAACCGGACAATGGTGAACAGGCTTTAGAAATTGCTGACAACCTGATCCGTTCAGGAGCAATTGACATTGTGGTAATTGACTCAGTAGCTGCCTTGACTCCAAAAGCAGAGATCGAAGGTGAAATGGGAGATTCTAAAATGGGTCTTCATGCAAGATTGATGTCTCAGGCGTTGAGAAAATTGACTGCAACTATTTCTAGAACAAAATGTACCGTAATTTTCATCAACCAGTTGAGAGAAAAAATCGGTGTAATGTTCGGAAACCCTGAAACGACAACGGGTGGTAACGCATTGAAATTCTATGCTTCTGTAAGAGTTGACATCAGAAAAGCAAGTGCACCTATCAAAAACGGAGACGAAGCTGTAGGAAGCCGTGTAAAAGTGAAAATTGTGAAAAACAAAGTTGCTCCACCTTTCAAAATGGCAGAATTCGACATTATGTACGGTGAAGGTGTTTCTAAAACAGGAGAAATCCTTGATGCTGCAGTAGATATGGGAATTGTGAAGAAAAGTGGTTCTTGGTTCAGCTACGGCGAAACTAAGCTAGGGCAAGGTCGTGATGCTGTAAGAGATCTATTAAAAGACAATCCTGAGCTTTCTGAGGAATTAGAAAACAAAATCAAAGAAGAATTGAAAAATAAGGCTAACTAAGTTTTTCAATAAAAAATAAAAATCGGCGGAGCTAAAAGCTCCGCCGATTTTGTTATTAATTAAGGCTTTTCGTCTGTTAACTCAAAGCCCCAATCTTTTCCTTTTTGCGTGGCAGGAACTCCTTTTACCATCCAAGCCGGAGCTTTAGCATCTTTAAGATAATAATCAAAAAACTGCTGTTCACGGATTTGGATATCTTTTCTGTTCTGGCGTTTTATAAGATTATGGTCGTCACCATTATAATTCAGAAGCCAAACCGGTTTTCCGAGACGGCGTAATGCAGTAAACATTTCAATTCCCTGATACCAAGGCACAGCTCCATCTTTATCATTACTCATAATGACTACCGGAGTTTTCACCTTATCAATCGTAAAAAGTGGTGAATTTTTAATATAAAGTTCCGGTGCTTCCCATAGATTTTTCCCTAATCTGCTCTGCGATTTTTCATACTGAAATTGGCGATTCATTCCTGAAGACCAACGGATTCCTCCATAAGCAGAAGTCATATTGACGACCGGTGCACCACTCCATGCTGCAGCGTACATATCGGTATGAGCAATAAGATAAGCTACCTGATAGCCACCCCAGCTTTGTCCCTGAATTCCTATTTTTGTGCCATCTACCCAAGAATTTTGTTTCAACTTTTCAACTCCGGAATTAATGTATTCCATCGCAGATTCTCCAGGTAAACCATCGGTATAAGAAATATCAGGGGTGAAAACCAAATATCCGTTGCTCACAAAATAAGAGATATTCAATCTTGAAGGCGTTGGAGCCGGAGCTATATAACGATTCAGATTATCAGAAAGCTTTTCATAGAAATAGACGATCATAGGATATTTTTTATTCGGGTCAAAATTTTCCGGTTTGTACAAAACTCCTGTAGATGTATTTCCTTTTGACGTTGTCCAGTGTATTAATTCGTCAGTTCCCCAATTGAAAAGCTTTTGCTGTGGATTGGTATCACTCAGCTTTTCTTGTTTAGAGAAATCCGATGTCGCAAAAATATTGGGAGAATCGGTGTATGATTCTTTAGTTAAAATATATTCCTCTGCATTTTTCGCTTTTTGAAGCGTTTTGTATCCCCAGACATTTTCCATTTGAATCTTTATAGGATCAGCGTTCGAATGAATAGATGTTTTAAAAATTCCGTTCGCTTTGGATGTATTATCAAAAGCAGATAAATAAATAGAAGATTTTCGGTTTAAGCTTTTAATATCTTTGTCTAAATCGTACGTATCAAATGTTATTTTATTTTTTCGTCCAAATCCGTTCGTGATATTTCTTGGCTTTTTTGAGTCGTTCAGGAAAAACTCCCAAAGATCATAGCGGTCTCTGATAATCACAGATTCATCATTATCTGTCCAAGATGCAATCCCATACGGATCAGGAAAATCCGGCATATCAAACTCCTCATCCACGAAAGAAACCGATAATTCGTTATTGAGAGGAAGTATTTGTTTTGTTTTCACATTATAGCTGAACCACTTCCCTTTTTCTCTGTCGAAAATGACAACAAATTTTCCAAGCGGAGATACAGCAACCGAGCCGTTCAGATTTTTAATAATCTCTGTTCTTTCACCTGTTTTATTATCAATAAGGAAATACGTCTTCTTTGTTGAACCTTCCCATTGCGAAGAAATACGGTTGTTCAAACTGGTAATACCCAACGCAAATTCGGCATTTCCTTCATTTACCAATCGTAAAGTATCCAAATCCTCTCCATCGATATTTCTGAAGAAATTTGGTTTTTCGGTTTGCATTACTGCTGCATAAGATTTTTTCAGATCATTTTTCAATTCCTTTAGCTGTACTGTTTGCAGATAATCATCTTTATAATTCCAAATATCCACCACAGCATGATCATTTGCAATCATTGCAGTATCTTTTGCTATAGGCTTTGGAGCTACTCCAAAGTACAGCTGCTTACCATTTTTGCTGAATTTTGGGAACCTATTTTCAGAAATTACCCAATTCTTCTTCATTTGCACATTATCATTGGCGAGAATTTCCTTTTTATTGTTTTTAAAATTAAAATAGTACAATTGATACAGTTTCACCAAATCATTCTGTGCAGAAAAAGTCGCTACAAATGCCAGCTGATTTCCTTCTTCATCAAAAGACAATTGTGAAAAATCGCCTTCCATTTCAGAAATTTTATTTACAGCTCCAGTTTGTAAATTAAGTACCTGTACAGTTTGAAGCGTATATTTCTTTGGCTTTGATTTGTCGGTAACTTTTTTATCTGCAGATTTATCATCTAAAGAATCTTTCTTCTCTTTTTTATCTTTATTAGCTTTTTCTTCCGGTTTTTTGGTCACAAAAACGAGTTGTTTCCCATTGTTACTGAATTCATAGCGGAAAACATTATCATATGTTGTACTTTTTCCATCTAAAAGATTTCGTACTACCAACTGCAAAGGTTTTGCATTTTTATCGTCGTCTTTCTTTTCGTCTCCATCTTCTTTATCAGAAGCATCATCCGAAGATTTGTCTTTCATATTTTCTAAAAGATAAGCGACATAAGAACCTCCTTTTTCAGGAATTTTAAAACCTTTTACATTAGGAATTTTCTCCGTTTTACCACTCGAAAAATCAACGATGGCAAGACTGTCTTTTGTTAGTTTATTCTGTTTTAATTTTTTATCCTTTACCGCTTTTATATCTTTATATAAAGGGCGGATTTGAAAAACACCAAACCTTGAATCATTTGTAAATTCTACTTTCGTTCCTCTAGGAAACTTCTTCGAATTTTTATTTTTAACAGAATATAAAAAAAGATTAGGATTTCCTTCCTGAGCATCTACAGAATAAGCAATCCACTTTCCATCATTTGAGATTTTTCTTGAACCTATATTTTGCCAACTGTCGTAAACAGAATGGTCTAAAGGCTTTTTCTGTCCATACATAAAACAGGTCATGATGAGCAGAATAAAAACTGTACATTTCAACTTCATTATTAAATAATTTTAAGGATTAAAAATAAGGCATTTCATTGACAAACTTGTCATACGTTATTGTTATTTTGTCGGAAGATAGATAGAAGTTAAAGTGAGTCCTGATATTTTAATCTGTGTAAAATTTATTCATTATAGCTTAATAAACCTTTAAATTCAATACTCTTCCAAATAAAAAAGCGCAGCAAACGTCCTTCCTTAAGCTTCCTTCGTTCAACAAAAAACAATGTCAAAATGTCACTTTTTTTTGTGTGGTATTTTTTTTGTGAAGAATAAAACAAATCAAAACTAAATTATTATGACTAAAGGAAATATTAATGTATCTGTGGAAAATATTTTCCCGCTTATCAAGAAATTTCTTTACAGTGATCACGAAATATTCCTGAGAGAATTAATCTCAAATGCAACTGATGCTACTTTAAAATTAAAACACCTAACAAGCATTGGTGAAGCTAAAGTAGAGTACGGAAATCCGAAGCTTGAAGTGAAAATTGATAAAGAACAAAAAACACTTCGCATCATCGACCAGGGAATTGGAATGACTGCGGAAGAAGTTGAAAAATACATCAATCAAGTTGCTTTTTCAGGAGCTGAAGAGTTCTTGGAAAAATATAAAGACACCGCAAAAGATTCAGGAATTATTGGTCATTTCGGACTTGGATTTTACTCAGCGTTCATGGTGGCTGAAAAAGTTGAAATCTTAACTAAATCTTACAAAGACGAGCCTGCAGTTCGCTGGATCTGCGACGGAAGCCCGGAATTTACTCTTGAAGAGACAACAGATAAAACTGACAGAGGAACCGAGATCATTCTTCATATTGCAGAAGATTCTTTAGAATTTTTAGAAGAAGCAAAAATCCGTGAACTGTTATTAAAATATAACAAATTCATGCCTGTTCCTATTAAGTTCGGAACAAAAACTCATACCTTACCTTTACCAGAGGACGCTCCGGAAGATGCTGTTGCTGAAACTGAAGAAGTTGACAACATCATCAACAACCCAACTCCGGCATGGACAGTTGCTCCAAGCGATTTAACGAGTGAAGATTACATGTCATTCTATCACGAGTTGTATCCAATGCAGTTTGAGGAGCCTTTATTTAATATTCATTTGAATGTTGATTATCCTTTCAACCTGACGGGGATTTTATTCTTCCCGAAATTGAGCAACAATTTAAATATAGAAAAAGATAAAATTCAATTATATCAAAATCAGGTGTACGTAACAGATGAAGTAAAAGGTATCGTTCCAGATTTCTTGATGCTTCTTCGTGGAGTAATTGATTCTCCGGATATTCCGTTGAACGTTTCCCGTTCTTACCTTCAGGCGGACGGTGCCGTAAAGAAAATTTCGTCTTACATTACTAAAAAAGTTGCCGACAAAATGGCTTCTTTAATTAATGAAAACCGTGCTGATTACGAACAAAAATGGAATGACATTAAAATTGTTATCGAATACGGAATTGTAACTGAAGAAAAATTTGCAGAAAAGGCAGACAAATTCACGCTATATCCTACAACTGACGGAAAATATTTCCTTTGGAATGAATTAGAAGAAAAACTGAAGCCTACACAAACTGATAAAGATGGTAATTTGATCATTCTTTATGCTTCTAATGCGGATGAACAACACAGCTACATTCAGTCTGCGAAAGATAAAGGATATGAAGTTCTTCTTTTAGATTCTCATATAATTCCTCACGTGATTCAAAAATTGGAATCTTCTAAGGAGAAAATTTCATTTGCAAGAGTAGATGCTGATCACGTAAATAATCTGATCAAAAAGGACGAACCAACTATTTCTAAATTAAATGAAACTGAAAAAGAATCATTAAAAAAGAATGTGGAAGAAGCAGTTAATGATAAAAAATTCACTGTTCAGCTGGAAGATTTAGACAGCAATGATGCTCCGTTCACGATCACTCAGCCCGAGTTTATGAGAAGAATGAAGGATATGCAGGCAACCGGCGGTGGCGGAATGTTTGGAATGGGTAATTTCCCTGAAATGTATAATTTGGTTGTAAATTCTAATAGTGAATTTGCAAATCAGATCTTAAAAACTGAAAATGCAGAAGAAAAAGAAGGATTAGTAAAACATGCTTTAGATTTGGCTAAACTTTCTCAAAACTTATTGAAAGGAAAAGATCTTACCGATTTTATCCAGAGAAGCTATAAGCAACTAGAAAAATAGTTTAATTCATTATATTGTGGTTTCGGGTCGACTTTGTCGACCCGAAACTTTTTTTATTTCGTTGATGTTTTACGCTGGGTTAAGTCGCCACTTTGTTGCTCTAATTGTATTAAAGTATTTCTATTCCACTCAGCCTAACACGTGAAATCATCACGCAAAAACATTTAGTATTAGAAAGATCAGGAGCGGAGTCGAAGCCTTAACTTATAACTCATCATTAATAATTTATAACTCTGTTATCGGATCCCAAAATAGTTTTTTAAAATTTTTAATTCTGAAATTTTCTACTTCAATTCCTTCTGCTTCTAATTTGACTTGAAATTCCGGAACGGATAAAGTTCCTGAACTGGAAATAACACGATGAGCCGGAACATCTTTCGGGCAACCTCCCATTGCTTTTCCGACATGGCGGGAATGATTGGGGTAACCGACTGCTTTTGCAATCGCTCCGTAGCTTGTTACTCTTCCTTTGGGAACGAGCTTGGTAATTTCCCAGACTTGTTGTTTGAATATTTCGTCCATTTTTTTGTTTTTATTTTGAAATGCTTACCTATTTTTAACGCAAAGATCGCAAAGTTTTTTTTTGAAATGTTTGAAAATATTTTTCGTTCGCAAAGGCGTTTGACTACGTCGAATCTTCGATTTCACTTAGCAAAGTAACGTTTGGATCACCTTATTTTTATTTTTGCATCATTTTTGAACTCTACTTGTTTCAATGATGTTTCTCATTAAAATATAAAGTTATGAAAAAATCATTTTTTAGACTCGTTAATAAAATTAATAAAGCGATCTTACCGAAATTGAGTAATAAAGATCCGAATACATTGACCAAAGTTCAGAAAGGGATTTTGGCTTATCGATATTTTGTGCTGACCAATTCTCTGGACTGATAGTTCTGCGTGAGGGATATGGAGGGTGTGAGCGAAGCGAGTAGTGTCCTTCGACAGGCTCAGGACAGGCAGGACACCGAAACGAAGTGGAGCCTGGAGAAGCCTGACCCGAGATTTGGGTTTAGCTTTGGAGAGGGGCACGCCCATATTTTATATAATTTTTTAACCACAGATTACACGGATTTGCACAGATGTTTGCGTTTTATTTTTTGACAGGATTGATTAAGCAGATTTTTTTAACACAAATTTTACAAATATTTTTTCACGAATAAACAGAAACATGTGTGTAAATTTCTGAAAATCTGTGGTTAATAAAAATAAAAAAACGCTCCAAAAAATTGAAGCGTTTGTATATGAGATTCTTCCTTCGTCAAAATGACAAATGAATGAATTTTTCTTATGAATTTTCTAAGATGTAAGAGAACATCAATGGTGCACAGATGGTTGCATCACTTTCAACGATATATTTCGGTGTTGTGATATCTAATTTACCCCAAGTAATTTTCTCGTTCGGAACAGCTCCCGAATACGAACCGTAAGATGTTGTAGAATCCGAAATCTGACAGAAATAAGACCAGAACGGAATGTCATGCATTTCCATATCCTGATACAACATTGGCACTACACAGATCGGGAAATCTCCTGCGATACCTCCACCAATTTGGAAGAATCCAACTCCTTTTCCACCTGAATTTTTAGTGTACCAATCAGCTAAATAAGCCATATATTCGATACCGGATTTCATTGTAGAAAATTGTAATTCTCCTTTGATACAGTAAGAAGTGAAGATATTACCCATGGTAGAATCTTCCCATCCAGGAACTACAATCGGCAAGTTTTTCTCTGCTGCAGCAATCATCCAAGAATTTTCTCTAGGAATTTCGTAATACTGCTCCAACACTCCTGAAAGGATCATTTTGTACATATATTCATGAGGGAAATATCTTTCTCCTTTCGCTTCAGCATCTTTCCAGATCTCAACAATGTGTTTTTGCAATCTTCTGAAAGCCTCTTCTTCGGGGATACAAGTATCTGTAACTCTGTTCAAGCCTCTTTCTAAAAGTGCCCACTCGTCCTGAGCCGTAAGATCTCTGTAATGCGGAACTCTTTCGTAGTGAGAATGCGCAACCAAATTCATTAGATCTTCTTCAAGATTCGCCCCGGTACAAGAGATAAAATCTACTTTATCCTGACGGATCATTTCAGCAAGGATCTTCCCTAATTCAGCAGTAGACATCGCTCCTGCCAAAGTAATCATCATTTTTCCACCATCTTTAAGATGTGCAACATACCCTTTAGATGCGTCTACCAATGCAGCTGCATTGAAGTGCAGGTAATATTTCTCTATAAATTCAGTAATCGGTTTGCTCATTATTTTGATTTTTGCAAAGATAAAACTTAAAAACGGAATGTAGCGGCAGCACTTAAAGAAACTCTGTGTAAGCCTTCTTTTTGATCTTCCCCGAACTCAATTGTTTGTCCGTTGAACTTCATTTTATTCAATGTTCCGGCTGTTAATCCTACTTTTGGACCAATTAAAAAGTTCTTGGAAATCTGGTACTGATACGCAAAATTAATCTCTGCTCCCAGATTAGAACCTGTTCCTTTTACATTTCCTGTTTTTGTTGAATATGAAATTACTCCTAATCCCATATCAACGAACATTTTATGTCTCGTTGCTTCGCTGAAGTTGGAGATCATCAAAGCAGGACCGAAGAAAGTGATATTATCTTTTGTTGTAACAGCTGCGGAAACAGGCATTCCGCTCATATCATATCCTAAAAGAAATCCATCACTTGATGCACTGTAATTAGAAAATTTCAATCCAATTGCTACAATATTTTTTAAATGATAATAGGCAGAAATATCGAAATTCACTCCGCTTTTTAAGCCATTAACATAATCTTTTTCCGCTTTAGTCAAGCCAGGTGTTGTTTTTGCGGTTCTCCATGCATATCCTACAGAAGGAATGATTGAGATCTTTTCTGTCTGCTGAGCAAAAGAAAGTAAAGAAATTGAAAAAGCTCCTAGGAGTATTAGTTTTTTTAACATTATTTAAAATTTTGGCAAAAATAGCATTTTTATTTATATACTGTTATTATAGCTGATCTCATTTACTTTCAATTAAAAAGTACAGCTTATGAAGGCTGTACTTTTCTTTGATCTAACAAAATAACAAGAATTATTCTTCTAAAGCTTCTACTTTCAGAATCTCTATTTTTCTTTCACCTTCTTTAAAAGGCCATTCGATAACGTCTCCTACTTTATATCCCACTGTTGCTAATGCAATATCTGAAAGTATAGAATATTTATTTTTTTTAGGTTTAGCTTTGGTACTCGCTACAAAAATATACTCATGCTCAAAATCTTGAGTATGATCTTTAATCGTTACTTTTCGATCAACAGTCACAATATCTGAAGGAAGGTCTCTTCTTAAAACCTGTTTAGCCTTTCGCAGCTCTCCAGTTAACCTGTTTTCTTCATATTTGCTTACTTTTTTTCTTCTTAAATGATCTTTTATAGCATCATATATTCCGGTGGTTACAATAATATTATTTAACATATTTATTTTATTAACAAGATTAAATGAAAATGCATTTCTTAGTGATCCAACATAGAAAACTGTGCGAATTATTCAGCCATTTCTCCTATGAAAAATTGCATTTAAACGATAAATTAACTTGGAAATTTTCCCCTGCCTTGGATCTGACAGGGTTTAATTGATAAAGTCTTTAGAACTTTTCAAAAATGAATCTGTATGTAAATAAAGTAACGACAACAAAAGCCCTGAAAAACGGCTTTTAGTAGAAAGTGAAATAAATGCTGTCATATTGTTACTCCTTGAATTTTCACTAAGATACCAAATAAGTTTTTAGAAAACAAAGAATTAACATTTCTTAAGCTTTTTACTAATACTTAAATTTTCTGTTTTCCTTCTTTTCAGATATTTTCTTTTTGGTGTCTAATCTTTTTTCTTTTTTGGCCCGGGATGGTTTTGTGGCGATTCTTGTTTTCGGAACAATTAAAGCTTTATTAACGATATCTATAATTTTTTCAATCGCTTTGTTTTTGTTCATTAATTGGGTTCTGCTTTCAGAAACGGTTAAGAATAAAAGTCCTTCCAGATTTATTCTGTTCTTTAGTTTTTCCTGAATTAAAGCCTTTTGCCTTTCATTAAAAAATTCAGATTCATCGACTTTCCAAAGTACGGTAACAGCCGTTTCAACTTTATTGACGTTCTGCCCTCCTGCACCACTGCTGCGGGAAGTTTTGAAATTGAGTTCTTTCGTAAAGTCTCTCATTAGAATTTTAGTTTTGAATTTTCTTGTATATAATCTTTTTCCTCATTAACAAATTTTAGATTGCCATCTATCTTTTCATTTGAATCTTTTTTAATCACTAATATACTTCTGTCATTTGAATTTATTATGATGGAATCTCCCGCCTCAACATTATACAAGCACGTCCATGAATAAATTTCAGCTACATTATTTTTAATTGCATAGGGAAAAATATCTTTCTTGTATGGATTAAATTCTTTTACGTTGCTTACAAAATCTTTTAAGTATATTATTCCAAAACAGTGATTTCCGGAATCACTTATACCGCCCACTCTTCCATTTATTAATATACTATTTTGAAAAAAAGGTTGTTCATATTTATCTTGTATTTCAGCATCTTTTATACTTTGTTTTATCCAAAATATCCATCCCACAATTGCAATTGAAAATAAAATTACTATTTTAATTATCTCTTTTTTCATCAATTATTTTTAAAAGATTTAATCTTGAAACCTTTCCATTTGGCGTTCTTGGAATTTCATTAATAAAAATAATTTCTTTCGGTTTGTGGAAGTTTTTTTCAAATTGAATTTCTGATATTTTTTGAATTAAATCCTTTGATTTTACACCTTCAATGATCAATATCAATTTTTGCCCCAAACTTTCATCTTCTTTTCCTAAAAATACGACTTCATTCGGGATTTCTTTTTTAACCAAAGCCTCCAGTTCTTCAGGAAAAATTTTTGCCCCCCCAGAATTGATGACATTATCGATCCTTCCTAAAAATCTAAACTTATTTCCATCCTTAATTTCAACTAAATCATTAGTTTTCAATATATCAGAATTCACATTAGGAGCATATATTTGCAAACATCCTCTTTCATCTTTATTAATAGAAACATTTTCAAATGCTGTAAAATAATCTTCAGCTTTTGGCATCAATTGTTTTAAAGCAATGTGAGAAAGCGTTTCGGACATTCCATAGGTCTCAAATATTTGAGTTTGAGAGTTTGAGAGTTTAAGAGTTTGGATAATCTTATTTCTTAGATTTTCGGAGACTGTAGCACCGCCAATAATCAAATTTTTAATTAAATAAAGCTTATCCAGGGAGTTTTCAACTTGTAAAGGCGTCATGGCACAAAAATCTATTTCTTCATCTAAACTTTCAAGCGGTTTTAAAGATGGATCAGTAATAATCAACTTCATTTTTCGTTCAAAAGACCTAACCATCATCATTTTCCCAGAAATATATTCTACAGGAAGGCACAATAATGCGGTATTGCCTTCTTTTAAGCCTAAAAAATTGCAGGTCATTACTGCAGAATTGATCATCTTCTTTTTTTCAATTTCGAAAACTTTCGGAGCTCCTGTAGAACCTGAGGTCTGCACTTTCACTGTTTCAGAATAGGACAACCATTCTTCTAAAAAAAAAGTTACTTTCTTTTCAAATTCTGTCTGCGAATGTAAATTGTTAATTCTGAGATTATTGAAGTTTATCACCATATTTACCACCATAAAAAGTTATGTAAATTTAAAAAAAAGTTTAAAAAGTTCTTGCAAATAATGAAAAAAGCTGTAAATTTGCATCACCAAAATAAAACAGACCCATAGTGTAACGGTAGCACTCCGGTTTTTGGTACCGTCAGTTGGGGTTCGAATCCCTGTGGGTCTACAATCAAGGAGAAATGATCATTTTGATCGTTTCTCTTTTTTTTTACATCTACTAACTCATTGTTAATCTGAAAGATGTGGTATGCTATGGAGTTGATTCTGGCGGTTCGATAATGTTTTCCGTCAAATTCCAATTTTTCAGGAAATATCGAACCAATTATTGCCCGCTTTGTCTCAATGCCCCCTTCTTGGTAGTGTTTTCCGATATTTTGAAGTGTCTCTAAGGCTTGTTCGAGTAGTTTTTCTATATTGCTAATTTGAGGAACTGAATTTTTATTTAATTCTTCTTCCAATTTTGAAATTCGCTCTTTGCATTCTCTTTTTATCTCTAGGAATTCATCATCATCAATGACCTCGGTAAGAAACTTATTTCGGGCAAAAGATAGTTTGTTATTGAGAGAGTCAATTTCGTCAGATATTTTCTTTTTCTCTTTTAATGGATTGTTAATGAAGTTCTGATAATTCTCCGTCAAAAGCATTTTTAGATATTTTTTAACCGGTGCATTCATTTCAAATGTCATCAATCCATCTTCAAAAACTTTATTGACAAGTTCCGCTCTTGCTCTGAACCCGCAGGTAGAATTACAATGGTAATAATAGTATCGATTATTTCGACCTCTCGAAGCACTGGCAGTAATTGTCTTACCACAGTTTGGGCACGTTAGAAACCCTCGAAGAGGAAAGTTCTCCTGAACAGTGATTTTTGTGTTCGGTCTTTGAGGTCGTTTCTTACCGTCTAATATCTCTTGTACCTTGTCAAAAAGTTCCTCACTTATCAAAGGTTCATGTTGACCTTCTACAAAACAAGCTTCCTCATCTTTATGCTTTGGAACAAACACTTTACCGCAATAAATAGGATTACGAATATGGACTCACGGAATTATTCCGTCGGTAAAAAATGAGTACTATAATTTTTATCCCGGTGGAAGGTACATCCCAAAACCGTTAAAAATAATAAGACATTATGGCAATAGCTCATTAGAACAAATTTCTAACGAGATTTTAGGATTATCTAAAATGAATTGGAATTCTTTAAATATGTATTCCCAATTGCCAGCAACAATATTTTCATCAAATGAGATTGCTAGAATTGGAAAACTGGTTAATAACATGGGAAGTACAGAATATGATTACAGATTTTTTATATAATCATGACATGAAGCTTTTGCATAAAGAATTTCTAAAAGAAAAAAGGAAAAAAAAAGAAAGCCATTTCATCATTGTTGCAGATTTTAATAAGCATGTTTATAAAGAAAAATACGACCTGAAAGGTGGAGATTTTTCTTTATACCGATAGGCTTGAACTTGTGTTTATAATCTGAAACTATTCCTTTGTTTTCTTTTTATTATTTTTTGACTACCAATTACAATATTAAAATCGGAAAGACCTGCCAAATATCTATTTCCATTTTAAATATTTTGATTTAAGATTGATAAACTCTTTCTATAAAAAATTCCATTTCCAATAAAAATTTTCGACTTCGGAGAAAATTTCAGCCCTCAGCAAGAGCAAGTTGTTTTGAGCATCTCGAATCGTTTCGAGATGCTCAAAACACAACTTGCTGTGTTCCCGCGAACACATCATCATATTAGATTTCATTATATTGAAAATGCATAAAAAATGATCTTGATTAAGTATTTTTAAAATTATGCACATGGGTAGATATGTACCTACATAAATACCAAGAGAATTAAATTTCTAAGCTTTTACTGAAATTAATACTTCTTTCAATAAATGATTTCTAATTTAGACTTACAGTGACAATAAAAGCCAAATAGTTACTTATAGAGCCAATTCAAAGGCATACCTCATTTTCAGAATTAATTTTCTGAAAAATGAAAGTATGTTACATAAAGAAACTGTAAGTAAAGAAATGTGGGAACTCTTACAAAAACTAATGAAAGATGAAATTTTAAAAGATTTTACTCTGGTAGCTGGTCAATCTGTTTTACAATGTCCATTAATTACGGAATTCAAATTGTCTTATTACTACTTTTCGCTAGATTCTTCCTCACATTTTTGACATACAGAAGTTTGATTTTCATCAAGAAACTCATCTCCGCAATATTCACATGATGTAATTCTCTCATCTTTCAACTTTAGTGTAAATTCAAAAAAGTCATCAGGTGAGTTCTCAGATTCAAGAATAAAATTCAATCCACAGCCACCTTGGCACTCTTTAAGACTACCTGCCTCGGCCTCTGGAAAACTATTAATTGAATCACATTTAGGACATTTGACATGTAAAGTGCTACACCATTCACAAGTTCCAGCCATTACTTTTGAATATCTACCATTACTATGATCAGAATGAAATTCATTATCCAAATCTCTCTTAACCCAATTGGTAACATAGTTTCCATGACCTTCTTTACTGCCATCGCATTCTTCACATATTAAAAAATCGTCATCATCATCATCTTGAAAAAAGTCAATAGTAAAATAAAAACTTGCTAGTAGTTCGCCACTGTCTAATTCAATTGAATTATTATTGTGGACACCACTTGGATATTCCCACACCTCAAAAGTTGCGGTAATCTCATTACCACAAGTGCACCCAAACGATTCCATAGCTTCATATCTATTTTCTGTCCCCATACTTTTTTCAGAACTTTCGGCAAGTTCAAAATCTAAATCAAATTCCGACTTATGGTAACTATGGATTTTTTCACAGCTATTGCATTTAAACCGAAGATAATTTCCTGTCGAGTCTTTTGTATTCAAATACTGAGAGATAAATTGAATTGCTTGGTCTGATATATCTGATTTCAGATAATTTTTAGAATTAAATAAAAACTGAGGTAAGTTGTACATCCAAAACTCAACGCTTGAATGGTCGTAAATTTCCTTTATTAATTCTTCTCGTGGAGCAACAATCCTGTCGTCACCAGATACTTTTTCAAAATAACACCAATCTTCATCTTTTTTTATGTCATTTGTAATAAAAATTATTGGTAGATTTACTTCTTTAGAATAGTGCAGAATTTGTTTCCAGACAATCAGGTCACCAAAAATTTGTGTGCCTTTCTTTTCGGCTTTGTGGAAGTCTCCATAACCTGGTGGAATTTTAAATTCATAACGATGTTTACCTTCTCTTGTTATTTCTACAATTTCATCAAACGAATAACCATTGCCGACCGAAAAGTGCAGGTCAATTGCTTCAAGCAAATCATCGTTTTCTTTTACACCATATATTTCACTTTCAGCCTCGCTAATCTGTGCTAAAATATTCTGTTCAAATTTTTTAAGCTTAAGTTCAAAATCTGCAATGTGAGTTTTTATTTCCTCTATATTTGTCTGTCCAATATGTGGATGTTTATCATCTTTTTCTGTCTGTCTACCAATATCTTCAACTTGTTTTTGAACCGCTTTAATAAAAGATGGATTAATATTGATTACCTGATTTTTTAAGTTATCATATCGTTCAGAAAACGACTTATTTATAACATTATCTTTATTTTTTAGAAACTCATACTCAACATGAGCTGGAATCCAAAGTCTTTTGTCAAGATGTTTAAAGGTTTCACTATAAATTTTTTCTCTAGTTTTTTTTGGGAGATAATAAAAATCTAATAATGCTGACGAATCAAAAACAAAAATTGCAGTTCGCCACAATCGTTCTTCTTTTTCATCATTCAACTGATATAATTTGATACTGTCTATATTCATAAATTAAATAACTGGATACTTAGTTTTAATGTGAAATATTAATACGTGATATGAAATATACAAAATAAATATTATTTTTTAACATTTTGTCTAAAATTACCGAAACTCAAATGGCCAGTTTGAGAAAAACAGGACAATCTCTTAATGACTATTTTAATAATAAAAATTAATACAATGTTATTTATTTTCATTGAATTTCAAACTAAGACGTCGACTTTAATGATTTATTGTATACCAATATTGGGCAATTAATTTGCTAAATGGATTCAAACTTTATGTCCCTTTGTTATTCTTCTGAACCCCCTATGTTTTCCATCGTACCATTGTATTTCAGTATCATCGTTTCAGGTAAAAAATGATCAAATAGTATTTTTGTAAAGAAACCATGCCCTACAAAAATTTCATTCCCATCAATTTCTATCTTAATACCCTTATTTTCAAAAGAAAATATTTCGCGACGATCGTGGGGATAATCTTCGAGATATTTTTGTAGTTCTTTAGGGGCTGACCAAGAGGCCTTAACACCCAAATCATTAGAAAATTTAATAAAATTATTGTAATCAATACCAATATAAACTTTCATCCGCCCAAAAACAATATCCATGATAATATCTTCCGAAAAAGGTTTCAGGAAGATGGGTTCACAGATTAGTATTCCCCTGCTCGCCATTAAATCTACGAATGGGAAGGGATCGCAGAGCTGTTTTAGAGTAAATTGCCCCGGTATTCTCCAGTCATTTTTGTACATCCCGACATGTACAATTGCTCCCACACTCGTATACGCCCAATCCTTTGTTTCAAGCTGTTTTGAAAGACTTATTAAATCTCCATGATATGTTTCCAATGTAAAATCATTCTCAACGATGAAAATAGTAGTATCCTTGTATTTCGGATCCGGACCTTTATGGTCCTGAACAATTTTTGCTGCACGGTCTGTCTTACCTTTCTGTACAACCATTCTTTTGATCTGTTTCATAAACTTACCATCAAACTCATCAGATAATTTCTTTTCATCGAAATTATCATCCGTCAGCTTTCTTTCAGCAATGATATCAAGTGCTTTAAAGTTCATATGACCAGACTTAATCTCTGAAACCTTTATACCTTCCTTATCTGTAATGAGACAATCTCCCAACTGAATATTGTTCGTTATATCACTGATCAGACAAAATGCATCTGGATCAGCGTTGACCTGATCTGAAAAGTTAATTACGTATTCAAAAGATTTGTCCAATAGGTCTTTGACACCCTCTTCACCAGTGTACAGTCTACGATACAAATAATGTTCCCCATTAACCATCTGCCAGGCTATCGAATCAGCAAGGTTTTTGAAAATGCTTTCCTGATACTCTATAGTCTTAACTTTTATTAAAATTTCCTCAACTAGCTCCTTATTACGTTCCTGTCTGGCAATCTTGAGTTCTTGTTGTACTTCCTTTGATTTTTCCTGTAGCTGCCGCAATTCTAAAAGTATTTTCTTCTGACCGACTTTAAATCCATCCAGAACAGCCCTTTGAAAGCCACGGATTTCATGTTCATCTTTTTCAACCGAAAAATCAGCTGTTCTGTGTCTTGAAATATCTTTGAATATATCCCTTACTTTGGTTTCAAAGGCTTCGGTTTCTTCTGCAAATTTCATGATTTAGTCTGTTAAATGATTTTCGAAAAAGATAGCCATTTTATTTCTATTAAAGAATATCAAATGAACGAAAAATCCTTTGTCATCATAAACTTCCAAATGATCTTAAGTCATCAAAACATTATTAAAGAGTCCATTTTCCCCAATTCGTTATTTGCGATGCGACGGAACCGTTTCAAAAAGCAACCGTGCAACTATTCAGTGAAAGAAAAATTATGTATTTTAATAACATTATTTTACTAATTTTATTTAAAGAAACTTCCAAAAACTATTAACCATGTCTAAAATCGCAATATGCATTGGAGTAAATAATGTCCAAAATTTCACACCTCTGAAAGGTGCTTCAAAAGGTGCTGTCGAATTTTCCAAATGGGCTACAGCTCAAGGCTACGATATAAAACTATTTACGGACGAAAACAAAAATTTTATTCGTGTAAAGGATATATACGATTGTATCAATCAATGCCTAGAGGAAATGACATATAACCAAATTATTGTGTATTTTTCGGGACATGGCATCTCACGCGGACCTAATCAGGAATTCTGGTTTCTTTCCGAAGGCGGTAACAACCAAAATGAAATAGTTGATCTGACCCGCTCTGCTGATAATGCCGTAAGATGCCAGATTCCTTACGTGCTATTTATCTCTGATGCCTGTCGATCCTTACCAACGGATGAAATCCATACCACCGGCGGACAAACTATATTTCCAAACCAAAAAATTGATTCAGGTAATACCATAGATATATTTTATGCAACAAGACCTGGTGCGCCAGCCTTTGAAATTGCTGGTGACAGCTTAAAAGAGGCACATGGAATATTTACAGAATCCCTGATCGCCTATTTGTCAGGTGAATTTCTGGAGACAATTGTTAACAATACTATGGAAGACGGTGCTAAAATCCAAAGATATCTTGACAAATATTACGATGTAAAACAACTTACTGCCGACATCAATTATAAACGTTTACGTCAGCAAAATCAAAAATGGATTATTTCCGGGCCTGAAGTGGATTTAAAATTAAAGGAATTCGTTGAGAGTAGATCCTATGGAATTACAAAAGGGCAGTCGCCAGAAATTAGAGTCAACAATCATAAAAAGGAACATCCACTAGCAACATTCACAGATGAACAAGGAAAAAAACTAATCCTTAACAGTGTAAAGCCACCAGAACCAATAACCCACCCAGCAAATCCTCTTCCTTATAAAATCACTAAAATGGAACAATTGAGAGAGTTTTCAGTAAATTTATGGAAGGAAAGGTCTTATGTCGATCATATTAGGAATAAAGTAGCATATTTAGCGGAAGAAAAGGTATTCGCTTCGGATCAACTTTTCAATGATCCTACTTACAACAATTATACAGGCATAGAGGTCACTGGTGAAGAAATTATTGATCTTATTACCCCATCTGCCGCTCAGAATGCACCTTGGACACATAGAAATAAAAATTCAATCTCCTTTCACCCGGATGATTCTTATCGACCAACTTCATGGAGTCTTTTAACACTAAAAGGTAATAGATCTGTACCAATAGCCATCATTCAAGGTTTTATCGCACAGCTTATCTTTAAGGACGGATACCTTTTTACAGTTAATTATTCACCAGCAAAAACTAATCGTTACACATATGAGGATTACCAGTCGAAGAAAGATGAAATAGCTAAAAAGCGTAGTTTAGTTGCGATTTCCGCCAACAATGGATTTAATTATACAGAAGCATTCCAAAAGGTAGACTTTGATAATTTTTATGGATCATATAATGATGCTGGCAGTTTCCTAAGAATGGGTAAATCCTTAGACCCAGCACTTGGATTGTATGCAGCATACGCTTTTAGGGAGTCTGGTGATTTCGACAAGATCAGATCTGTGTACAAGTACATGGCTATGGATAACCCCTATGTACCCTTTGATGTTGCCATGCTTGCAGGAAAGCTGAACTCTGATAAACCGACAGCCGCATTTTGTCCTTTAATGTCCATCGGATGGTCTTATAGACATTTATATGAAGATTTCATTAATCAGAAAATAATCGATGCCACAAAATATCTGGAACCTGGATTGTGGACAACATTTACAAGCAAAGGAACCGATTTACTTATCTCCGAAATTCTAAATAACCAACATATATGAAACTAGTATTATTACATGGGCGTTCACAACAGAAATTTAATGAAAAGAACCTAAAAGACCAGTGGATAGCTGCACTCAAAGAGGGGCTACAAAAAAATGGACTTTCTTTGAACATTTCCGAAGAGGATATTATCTTTCCTTACTACGGTAAAATGCTGATGAAGTTAATAGATGACAGAAATAGTTATCAGGAGGATGTCATCGAAAAAGGATCTAATGGTGTAGACCCTGAATTTGCACTATTCTGTTCGGAGTTTCTGGGTCAGGTAGCTGTCAATGCAAACATTACAGATGATAAAATAGCTGCTATCGGGAATATAGCAGTTACGGAAAAAGGTCCGCAAAACTGGCCTTGGGTGCTTGCAATTTTAAGAGCAATTGATTCTGAATCCGATTTTGGACAGGACACCCTCTGGGCAATTACAAATGATGTTTATCATTATCTAAAAAATCCCTTTATACGAAAGACGATCAATGAGTTTGTTACTTCTTTTCTACCTGACGAAAAATGTGTCTGGGTGGGACATTCTCTCGGAACTGTCATTAGCTATGATATCCTCAGCAAGTATAATATTCCTAATATCAATGAAATAATTTCAGTTGGCTCACCATTGGGAATGAAAGTAATAAAAAGAAATCTGGAAAGCCCATTATTGATGCCGCCCTGCTCAATTAATGGTTGGTACAATGCTTTTGATAAGAACGATACAGTTTCCCTGTTTCCGTTATCAAAACCCCATTTCACAACCGATCCAATAATTACAAACTTCGAGGGGGTTAAAAATGACACAAAGAACAAGCATGGAATAACAGGATACTTAAAAGATAAAGAAGTCGCTTTAAGAATTTATAATGCACTTACCAATAACTAAGTTGATATCTACAGAAAGCTAATATAAAGAAAGTAAAAAGGCAGTCTATTATTGACTGCCTTTTTAATTTTCCACTTTCTGAAAATATTTATCTTTGATCTTATCAAAAAACTTACACCTTAATGAAATCATCTAGGATATCTGAAAGAATAATGTTTCCGAGATATTCATCGCTATCTTCCTCGTCTCGTTCCACTATATCTTTGTAAGCGCAGTAATAATCACAGATGAGCTGAGGCATACTTTCTCGCGGATATTCCAGAATCACTTTCGAAATCAAGGTTTTATCCATACTAAAAGAATAATCTTCGAATTCAACAAATTCCATACTAGGATATTCAGCCAAACTGAGCAGTAAATCAAGTTTTTGCGGAAGTAGATCGCCTATTCCTAATAAAAATTCCAGCGTTAATTTGATCATATGTTCATTTTCTTTTTCCACCGCCCGAAGATAATTGGAAAGTTCTGCTTCGCGCAGGCACATCCCTTGTAGAAGATTTTCATATTCGGCCTTAAATTCTTTGGTAATGCTGTCATAGAGCCGTTGACTTTCTTCAAAGATGCCAGCATCTCTGTTAATCCTAGGTCTTATATTTTTATTATAAGTTTGTTGCTTATATTCTAGAAATTCAAAACGATCTTGTTCTGCTGCCATCTCTTCCCAATTCGAAATACAGTCCAGTATTTTCTTTTTTATAGCCGTATCTTGCTTGATCGCAACATTATAGATCAGGTTTAAATAGGCATCTTTATCATTTGGAACAAAGCAATAATCTTCTTCATCAACCCGGGTAAATAACGCAAAAAGGTCTAAACGTTCATAATTATTGCGGTCGAAAAACACCTTAAAAATAACCTCTTTTTCAAAAGCAAACATGGGCAGTCTAAAACAAGTGTTCTCCATCTCATATTTTACTATTTTAGACAATGGATGATCATTCGTGACTGTATATGCCCCTGTCAGGAGAACTATCCTAAAAATAATCTCTTCCAGATCATTTCTATCTCGTGAAAACATAAATTCATGCTCATGGAAAATTTCTTCCTCTTGATTCTGCCATTTCGGAATATTCCTCATAACAATAGGTTTCCCGCCAAATGTCATTTCATAATGTACTTTGAATTGTTCAGCAAATTGTCGCTCTGTTAAATCCCAGCCAATCTTTGATACAACCTCTTTTATAGTCAAAGTAGGATCATCCAGTTTATAATTACGTGCCAATTCAATTTTCATTCTAATTAGGTAGTCTCGCGGAGTAAACTCCGTATTCCGTTTAAAGTCTCTCTTGAATTTTGAAATTGAAATTTTGTAGGGTTTCCGCAGCACATCGACCTCTCCAATTGAAATATGACCGACGTTCTCTTTTATATATGTTATAATCTCCTCTATATAAGCCATAGTAGTTTTTTAATGAGTTGTATTGATTTTCAAAATTATCACTTTGCTTATTACTAGAAAAGGAAGTTCAAGGGCAATTTAGGAAGTCTGGAGTCAAATACATGCTCCCTTATAGAACAAAACTTTTTTACAGCATTATTTCTTTATTTTTTCTGGGGCTAATTATCCAATCAAAATACAGGAACCCATATTAGAAAAGCACTCCAAATATCAACGGCTTATAGAATATTGTCTGACCATGCTGAAAGAAACTGGTTCATTATTTCTATATAATGTTCCGCATCCTCTTTCTGCATAATCAATCCGGGATGGGCAACATCATTTCTCTTTTCTCTAAGTTCGTTTATTAGGTCAATTTGTAAAGCTAATGGATCTTGAAAGATAGCAGGTAATATTGTACTCAATAAGTTATATTCTGTTGTACTGCAACAAGCTGATATACTGTTTATTCCAAATTTAAATTTTTCTAGAGATCCTTGCATCACACCAATTGTCCATTTCTTTGTAGCATGAACAGATCCGAATAATTTCTTTAATTCATTCTCCATTGCTCTTCCATACTGGAGAACCACTGGAGAAAAATCAGTACCCTCTTTAATATTATGCAAGAGATATTGTCCAGATGCCAAATAATCTACTGTTGTAAGATCCATTTTTGAAGTATTTAATATTAACGCGACATGCTGCAGATATCGAGCTATATCGGTCCTGTTACCATACTCATCAATTTTTTCTTGCAGCAATGAAATCTTGTCCTCATTCTCTACAAGATTCTTTTTCAGCTCTTCAAATTCGACTACAAAAATGTCTCTTCTGATGTTAAGAAGACTCAACTGTAAATTGTTGGATTCATCAAAGAATCCACTGTCAAACGCTTCATAATTAATCCCGCCATCATCTTCAATTACAATTATCTCCACTTGCGCCCTGCCTGCCTCAATAGATTTTAAGTTTCTTAAATAAAATATCTTGATCAAACTTCCTGATTGCTGTTCATTAGCAACCAGATTTTGGAATTTACGTATCAGATACTCGCTGTGCGTCTCTATCACCAATTGAATATTATACTTTTTATTCGCGTCATAAAACATTTCCGCAAGCAATGACTGCCATTTAGGATGTAAGTTAGTTTCGGGCTCTTCGATCAAAAGTAAACTTGGATCAAAATGATCTTCATAATACTCTCCCTGGTCACCGTAATTATGGACGATCCGTTTATTTTTTTCTGCCAATACACTGATCTGGATTAATAGCAAAACAAGCTGTTTGATACCATAACCATAATCAACAAGCTCTCTCTTATCTCCATTATAATCAATAACTGATACAAATATTAACTGATAGTCGAGTCTGAATTCTATTTCCAACTTTTTCCCAATCTCAAAAGCACTTAGATACTTATCTACAAAATTATAAGGGTCAGATTGCAAGGGAACGTATGCCTTTAGCAAATTAATAAAAGGAGAATTAACGGAAGCATTATAAATTCTTACATGCTGCTCACGAACCGTTGATAGATAATTTATCGAAAGTATACGGCGCTTTAAGACATCCAAACCTTTTTTGAACGTTTCTTCTAGAACATTATATTTACTAATATTTTCGTCCGTGCTATCGATATCTCGCCAGATCAAATTATCTCTAATTATCTCCAACGCACTTGCATAAAAAACGCCCTCTATTTCCAGTTGCGGAAAGAATATTTCAGGAGGTTCAAAGTCTCTGCCTCTAATCTTAAGTTTACCTTTCTGTTTACCAATTTCTTTTAGCTTATCAACAAAATCTCTCCATTTTTCAATATCTGGTTTAGATCTGAAAGAGTTCAAGACAACAGAAGGGATAAAGCAGTAGTTATCCTTTTCGGCAATACCATCAACCCAATCAATCCATTTTGTGCTCCTATTCTCTTCAATATAAAAATTATAAAATTCTAATATTTCTGACAAATATAAGCTCAACTTCACAGAATTAAGTTTCCATTTCACCAAGCCCACTATGGGATCCTCGTCTGGTCTGGCATATATCCCATACATTCTCCATAAATCCTTTTTAGTAATATTAGGATCCTGAATTTGCTGTTCATATTCCAGCATTTCCCGTTCGAGTTCCTTTGCGTGATTGGCAACTTCCCACTCAGTTGGTTCCCTATACTCGAAAAACAAAAGACTGTCATTATCTTGACCGTCAAAAATTTCAATTTTTCTGAGTTTCCCTTTATAAAAATCCTTTGTCAAAACAGCATAAGTAAGCTTAATGTATGTGTATTTATGACCAAAGAAATTGAAGGGTAAGGAAATCACAATTTCCTTATTTTCTTTGTTGAACAACAAGTTTTCAAGATTTCCCAATAAGTGCTCCTGATCCGTTAAATCTAATTCATATGGAAAAACATTACCACTAACGCTGTTCTTCAACAACTGCATTCCCTTAATGATAGAGCTTTTGCCCGAATTGTTAGTACCGGTTAGCAAAGTGATCGCGGATAAACTCTCGAAAAAACCGTCCTGATCATCAAATATCCTGAAATTTTTAAAACCTACAATATCGATTGGAAGCATATTTATTTGTAATCTATAATTTAATTGACTACGACCTTAGTTGTTTTCCATGTTTTGACCTCAAACAAAACTGCAGCATCGCCGGTATTATTCCAGACAGGATTTCCAAGATTCCAGAATAACGTATATCTTTTATTTTTTCCTCCGTTAATTTCTTCTGTTTTAGTGATACCACTTTTGGTATAGAAGAGAACTTCATCGCCTTTTTTAACATCCCTTGGGGTAAACCAATGCATATGCCTCATTTTGTTGGATATCGCAGTATCGCCAACATAAGTTGTATCAATAACAATGTAGTAGCGTAGATTACAATCTTCGAGAACTGAAATATTTACACGTTCAGAAGCGAGGGTTCCATAATCAATGACACGGTTAATTTTTAAATTCATAATAGGTTATTTAGCTTTCAAAGCAATTTAAGAGTTTTTTCAATCTTAACAAAATGAATTCGAATAGTTGAAATAGAATCGCTAGGAGTACTAGAGGACATTTCCGCTAATATTTTTTAAATCTTCTGCAATATATTTTATTTGATGATTTCAAAAATACCCTCCGCAAAGGTTATAAAACGATTTTTCAGTTTGGGAATTTAACTTTGTCGGTGAAACAGTCTTAAAAATTGTGAATATACTTCTAACTCCCTTACAGTTTTTAAAATAAGCTGTATATCAGTTTCATGCACCAATTTCTTTGGAATTTTTTTAGAGAATAAAATTCATATGATTTTTAATAATATTCCGTAAATATACTAGTGTTAAAATTTAATGAAACTATTACATTTGTTTTTTTACACAAATTTATAAATCATAAATATGTCAAATAGATCTTTACGTTCATTTAAATATTTTGAACTGGAATTAAAATCTCTTGCAAGTTTCTTAATAGTCAATAATCCAAATTTTGAAGAACTTAGTAAAGTGGATATATGGGAAATTGAAACTATTAAAAATGAAAAATTACGAATTGAAAATTTATTAAATTTTGAACCTACAACAACAGATTTTATTATACGAGGTTTCGAAAGGAACATTTCATTTTTAGGTAGAGAATTAATTTATATTCGGATAATTTCTGCACTTGAATTATTTTTGGTACAAAGTGTTCGAGATGTTTTTAAACAAACGACAGAGCCATTTAAAAGCAATATTAAGCGGATTGAGTTAAATTATTCACAAATATTAAATATTTCTTCTGTTAGTCAGATTCGAAATCAACTTTTGAATAAAGAAACAAGACCATTATCTAGTACGGGATATGAAGATGTCGTTAAATATTATAAAAAACAGTTAGGATTAGATATAAGTAGTTTGGGTGTAGGGCTCGAAAAAATGAAATACTATCACCAGATAAGACATATATTAGTACATAGATTAGGAAAAGTGGATAGTCTTTTTAAAAAGCAGTATGGATTTAATAAAACATACATTCAAGTTAATGAAGAATTGTTGTTGAATTTATTCAATGATGTATATAGCTATGCACAAAAAGTTGCGGAAAAGGTAGTTAATCTAATTAATTCACATTCTAAAATTGAAGTATACAAGAAATTCAAGGGAGATAGATTAAAACTTGAGTTTGACTCTAAAATCACAGACAAAGTAAATTTTTTAGAACCCGAATTTCATTTCTGGGTAGGAGATGAAATATTTTACCTGGAAGATTTAGGGGTGCACATTATTTCAAAAGGTTCAAAATATATTGTTGAGATATGGGGTGAAACTGAAGTTTTAAAAGCATACAAAAAAAGCGCAAAACAACGTTTAAGAACATCAAAACATTTTGAAAATATCATAATAAAACCCATACCACATCCAAAAATGTTTAACGAATCAATTATTCTTGCTGTTAGCAAACTTCTACCAAACGGCTTATGGCCAGATGACACTCGAAAAGTAGTTGCAGCTAAGTTGGGAATTTCAAATAGCAATGTTGATAGAATAATTAAAGTATTGAACAACAGAGGAATGCATTTGAAACCAGAATAAAAATTACAACGATGTCTAAATGCTTTTGAGCATCAAAATCTGACAAATATTTTTGAAGTAGCTATCAGACAATTTTTTTAACCTCCTTAATTTCATTCATATTTGTATACAATTAAATAATTTACAATTTCTTAAAAATAAGGAATTTTGTAAGTTTAAATTACTGCTAATATTCCTATTATGACACTAGAGCAATTACTTGATTACAGCGATGCTATAAAAGTTCAAATTAAAAAGCTAAATTACCATAAAAATGACGTTAGACATGGCTTTTTTGGTCTATACTATTCTAGCATTTATGATTATTATATTGGGAATGTTTTTTTTCAATTGGCAAAACATATTGCGGACGGTCAAATACAGTTTACAGAAAAAATTTACAGTTTTAGGGCACACGCACAACGATTATATGAAATACAAAAGCATCCTATATTAGTACAAGGTTATAAAGGTAATTTAAACAGAAATATACTACTTAATGTGTGGACATCTTTTGAAACAAGTGTTTCTTTAATATTTGAAAAAATAATCCTAGAAGACGATATTCCAAAGATTATTCTCAAACTAAATGAAAAAATCGTTAAAGCTATTGAGAGTGTAGATGCTATTGATATGAGCCTCTAATTGATATGTCTGTCTTTCATCTGATTGACTTATACAAAAATTGTTTACAACTAAATTAAAAGCAACAGTCAATGATTATAAATTTTTTATAGTTAATAAATACCTTGAGTGTCAGTGAAATTTGCTGATCTTAATTGGATTAAATCTTCAATCAGATGTTTCGAGATTTGTTCATCTTGGACTACAAACCATCCTTTTTAAGGGTGGTTTTTTTGTTTGTAGTTTAGACAAATTAATTCCGTTCAAAAACAATCACTTATACTTTTTTACATAAAAAAAATGCATTTTTCTAATGAAGCTCTTGCTTATAAAGAAAAAAGCTGTAAATTTGCATCACCAAAATAAAACAGACCCATAGTGTAACGGTAGCACTCCGGTTTTTGGTACCGTCAGTTGGGGTTCGAATCCCTGTGGGTCTACAAACCATCCTTTTTAAGGATGGTTTTTTTTATTTCTATAAAGCACAAAAAAAGGACAGATAAACATCCATCCTTTTAAAATATCTTTTAACGAAAAAATACCATTATCCTTGTTTAGGTTTGTACAGTTTATACATTGCATACAAAAACGCCAGCCATACCGGAATTAAGATCACCTGAATTTCCATTCCTGTAATACTCATCAATACCAAAATAGCCACTAAAAATAAAATACAGATATAATTGGATACGGGATAAAATATGGAAGGAAATTTCGTTTTTTCACCTGATGCTATTTTACTTCTTCTGAATTTTAAATGCGTGTAACAGATCATCAACCAATTGATAATTAATGAAGACACCACTAAAGCCATCAAATATTCAAAGGCTTTTTCAGGAACTAATTTATTAATGATAATACAAATTCCTGCAAAACAGGAAGATATAAGAATAGCATTAATAGGAACACTATTTTTATTTAATTTCTGTAAAAATTTCGGAGCATTTCCCTGTTGGGCTAACCCAAAAAGCATTCTGCTGTTACTGTAAACACTACTGTTATAAACGGATAAAGCGGCTGTTAAAACAATCAAATTCAAAACATTAGCAATCAAAACATTGAACTGAATCACTTTTCCAAACATTGTAAATTCCAACCCATTCAGATTTTGAAAAACCATTACAAACGGACTTGAACCTTCTGTAATTTCTCTCCACGGGCTCAATGAGAACAATATAACCAAGGCTCCAACATAGAAAATAAGAATCCTGTAAATCACCTGATTGGTAGCTTTAGGAATTGTTTTCTCGGGGCTTTTAGCTTCTGCAGCGGTAATTCCGATCAATTCTAATCCCCCAAAAGAAAACATGATCATCGCCATTGCCGCAAAAAGACCGGAATATCCTTTTTCAGTATGATTGAATAATCCTTTTGGGAAAAAACCTCCGTCATTCCACAAATTAGTAACACTTGCTTTATCACCGCCAGTTCCGCTTATCAATAAATAAATGCCGAAAATAATCATGGCAATAATCGCCACTACTTTTATAATCGAAAACCAAAATTCTGTTTCTCCATAAACTTTTACTGACGCCAGATTTAAAGCATTAATTAAAATAAAAAAGAATAAACTTGAAACCCAGAGAGGAATTTCCGGCCACCAAAAATGGATATAATGACCAATTGCCGTGAGCTCGGCCATACTTACGAGAATGTAAAGAATCCAGTAATTCCAACCGGAAGCAAATCCGGGAAATTTACCCCAATATTTATATGCGAAATAACTAAAACTTCCCGAAACAGGTTCCTGAACAACCATTTCACCAAGCTGGCGCATGATAAAAAAGGCAATAATTCCGGCCAAAGCGTATCCTAAAATCACCGATGGACCCGCCAAAACTGCTGCGGGACCAATTCCAAGAAACAGTCCTGTTCCGATGGCGCCTCCAAGGGCTATTAATTGAATGTGTCGGTTTGTAAGACCTCTTACTAAGGTTCCTTTTTCTTCAGTTTTATGCTCTTCGCTCATTAGAATAAATTATTGCTTAAATATATAAAATATCAACAACAATCCATCTTCCAGAGAATAAGCTTACAATCGCCTACCTTCAATAAAAATTAAGAGAAATCTAAATGCTTTGCAATTGCCTTAAGTAAGGTGAAAAATTTTTATAAATATTCCTTGGGAACCGAAATATTATTTTCTTTCATGTAATTTAAAAGTTCGTGATATTTATCTTCAAAATCATTTGTTTCACATTTGTGCGAGATACTACATATGTCAGAAGGTTTTATATCTAAAATTCCTGAGATCTTGTTTAAAATATCAAGATTGATCTTCACTTTAGAATTTTCAATATCGGAATAGGCCTTTTGTGAAATTCCCATTTCAAAAGCCATGTATTCTTGGGTAAAATCTTTACTCCTTCGAATTTTTCTAATGTTTTGTCCACATATCTTCATCCTTTTTGTTTTAGTAGTTTTCGGTATATTTTAGAAGTTTATCTAATAGCCTCAAACAAAGTTAATAAATACCTTTGGCAAAACATTATACACGTTACATGATATTTATTTCATCCTAAAATTTGGTTTAAAAATTTACCCAATAAAACCATTTTAAAGGAAAAATTTATCACTTCGGTACACACAATTGGAATTATGGAGACGCAAAGATTTAATTATGACAATAATATTGTCAGAGCATTCTTGTATGCTACTATTGTATTTGGTTTGGTCGGATTTTTACTCGGTCTTACGGCTGCTTTAATGCTTTTTTACCCAGAATTACCTGAGTTTTTATTCGGAACAGATGATACTACGATTAAAAGTTTAGCATCCGGAAATATTCAAGGGTTGATCAATACACAAGGAGCGATGGGATTTGGAAGAATCAGAATGCTTCATACAAGTGCCGTGATCTTTGCATTTGTCTGTAATTCATTCTTTTGCGGAGCTTATTACAGTATGCAAAGATTATTAAAAACAAGAATGTACAGTGATACTTTATCTTGGTTGCATTTCTGGTCTTGGCAAATAATGATTGTAGCAGTTGTAATCACTTTTTTAATGGGAATCAATACTTCAAAAGAATATGCAGAGCACGAATGGCCTATTGATATTTTAATTGCATTCTCATGGATCATCTTTGGTATCAATATGTTTGGAACGATCGCAAAAAGGAGAGTAAGACATTTATATGTAGCCATTTGGTTTTATATCGCAACCTGGATTGCTGTTGCCATGCTTCATATATTTAATAATCTTGAAGTTCCGTTATCATTTACAGGCTGGAAATCATATTCCGTGTATGCGGGAGTGAAAGATGCCTTGGTTCAATGGTGGTATGGTCATAATGCGGTTGCATTTGTATTAACGACTCCGGTTTTAGGCTTGATGTATTATTTTATGCCTAAAGCTGCTGACAGACCTGTCTTTTCATATAAACTTTCCATTATTCACTTTTGGTCTTTGATTTTTGTTTATCTGTGGGCAGGTCCGCACCATCTTCAATATACCGCTTTACCGGCTTGGGCTCAGGCAGTGGGAACAGGTTTCTCCATCATGCTGATCGCTCCGTCTTGGGGAGGAATGCTGAATGGACTTTTAACCTTAAGGGGCGCTTGGGATAAAGTAAGAGAAAATCCTATCCTTAAATTCTTCGTCGTAGCCGTTACCTGCTATGGAATGGCGACTTTTGAAGGTCCACTTTTAGCAACAAAATCTTTAAATAAAATAGGTCATTACACAGACTGGGTCATTGGCCACGTACACTTAGGAGCGCTTGGATGGAATGGTTTCATGGCTTTTGGAGTTATTTATTATTTGATTCCTGTAATGTGGAGAACCCAACTTTGGTCTAAAAAATTAGCCAACTGGCATTTCTGGCTGGGAACTTTAGGAATTATTTTCTATGCCGTACCAATGTATATTTCAGGTTTCACACAAGGATTAATGTGGAAACAATTTAACCCGGACGGAACTTTACTCTATAAAAACTGGCTGGATACCGTAACTGCAATTATTCCTTACTTTAAAATGAGGTTTGCAGGAGGTCTATTATATCTTTCAGGGGCAATCTTAATGGTTGTAAATGTTATTAAAACAATCAAAGCCGGATCGTTCCAAAAAAATGTACCTGCAGAAGCACCTGCTTTGGCCAATGTCGGAAGCAGCAGAAAAGAAGGCGAAGGCGCGCACCTTTGGCTGGAAAGAACACCAAAATTATTATCCATACTAGCTTTTGTAGTGATTTCAATTGGAGGATTAATAGAAATCGTCCCTACCCTATCTCTTAAACAAAGCGTTCCTGAAATTAACGCCGTGAAACCTTATTCACCATTAGAATTAGAAGGAAGAGACCTGTACATCCGAGAAGGCTGTAACTCATGTCATTCTCAAATGATCAGACCTTTCCGTGATGAGGTAACCAGATTTGATGGTAAAAACGGGCAATATTCAAAAGCCGGAGAGTTCGTTTATGACAGACCATTTCTATGGGGATCAAAGAGAACAGGCCCCGATTTACACAGAGAAGGAGCAAGAAACCCGGATTCATGGCACTTTAAACATATGTATAACCCAAGAATTACTTCCGCAGGTTCTATTATGCCACGTTTCCCTTGGTTAATTACCAACAAACTGGATCGCTCTCAAATGGTTGATAAAATGGAATTAATGAAAAACAGTTTCGACGTTCCGTACACAAAAGCTGAAATAGATTCTGCCGGAAAATGGGCAGATAATCAATCCAAAGCTATTGTTAAAAGAATTTATTCTGAAGCTACCGATGTAAGAGATCAGGTAGAAAAAGACAAAGCAACGAAAGGATCTTCATTCATTCCGCTTGAGCAGAGAGAAATTATAGCAATGATCGCCTATCTGCAAAGATTAGGAACCGATATCAAGACAACGGAGATCAAAACAGCAAGCATAAAGTAATCATTAAATTTTATTAGAATGAAAACGAGAACCCCAATTTCAATATACATTGCTGCAACAATTGGTTTAACGATCATGGCATTCGAAATGTTTGCACAGGATTCAGGATATTTTTCTTCGCCTTTTTTCTGGGCATTGATATTGATCACGACCATATTACTTCTCATCATGAATTCTATTGGAGATTTGGTTGAGAATGAAAGATTCAGCAGGTTATCAGAAGAAGAGAAAAGAGAATATTTAAACGAAAAAAATATTCCTTACTATCAAAAATTGTGGAATTCGGCCTTTAAAAAACAATCTGCAACCGAGGAAAAAGACATTTTAATAGATCATGGTTTTGACGGTATCACAGAACTTGATAATTCTTTACCCAAATGGTGGATCGGCTTATTCTGGTTCGGATGTATTTTCTGCGCAGTCTATTTATTCGCTTTTGCTTTCACAGATTACGCTCATCCGGAAGCTGAATTGAACAAAGAAACCAAAATCATGTTAGCCTCCATCGCAGAATATGAAAAAACAGCTCCACAGATCAATCTGGAAACTGCAAAATATAATGCCGACAACATCGCAGAAGGTGAACAATTGTTTAAAACAAATTGCGTAACCTGCCACGGCGACGGAGCAAAAGGAGGAATCGGGCCAAATCTTACCGACACACACTGGATCAACATCAAAGAAAAAAGTTTATTTAAAAATGTATTCTGGATGCTTGAAAACGGCTCTCCAAACAATCCGACCATGCGACCTTTCATTAAAGAAGGAACCATCACAGGAAGAGATGCCGAAAAAATCGCAGCTTATGTGTATCACATCAATCAGGAAACAACACCTATTACCGAAGCTCAGGGAGGTGCGGCACCTCAGGGAGAAGAAGTAAAATGGGAAAATAACAACGAATAAAATTTATCCATAGATATAAACCATACCCTCTTTTAAAATTTACATTTGATTTCATTTTTGCATCACACCTTTTCAACGAAAAAAAATGATTAAAAGGGGGTTTTTAAAAAATTAACATAAATCCACGTCTTGGCTGTTCTTATCAACTAATTCACTTGACTAGCTAAACTAAATTCCATAATAGTCAGCCAAGGCAGGATTTTTGCACTTTGAAAGAGGTACCACAACAAAGAAATTTAATAATCAATGAAAAATGATTTATTATCTTTGTTACAAATCACTCCACTTTTGAAACAAAAATTTAATAAAAAAAAGATTCTAAAGCGTATTGCAATAACCTTTATTTCAATATTGGTTTTACTCACTCTGCTTATATTCAGCTTAAGGCTTCCGGCAGTTCAAAACTTCATCAAAGACAAACTGGTTGTCTATCTTGAGAAAAAAATTAAAACAAAAGTAAGCTTAGAAAGAGTTTATATAGGGTTTCCAAACAGTCTTGTTATGGAAAATTTGTATTTAAAAGGACAGAATATCGACACCCTTCTTGCCGTTAAAAAACTGGATGTAGGTTTAAATATGCTTAAACTTATCAATTCCACCGCAGATATTACTTCTGTTGATCTGGAAGGCGTTCGTGCGAATGTGGTAAGAAAACCGGACGGAAAATTCAACTTCGATTACATCATGGATGCTTTTGCGACGACTGATAAAGAAGAAAGTCCGTCAAAACCATTCATTATTTCTCTTGATAAAATTAATTTAAAAGATATTGGCGTTACTTTCAACGATCAACAGTCTAATAATGATATTAAATTATATTTCAAATCTTTCGATACCAGAGTTAAAACTTTTGATTTAACTAAAAATACTTATGCCGTTAATGACATTAATCTTGACGGATTAAAATTAAAACTTAAACAAGACCTTGTAAAAGAAGTTTCCAAAAAAGTAGAGAAAAAAGTGGATTCTCTGAACAATCAAAAACCAATGCAGATCGGGTTGAGAGGGATTAAATTAACCAATTTCGATATCGATTATGGAGACGACAATACCAAAACCTTTGCAAAAGTTTTATTTAAAGAATTAAGCACGAAAGTCAACAAGCTTGATCTTGAAAACAATGCTTATAACGTTGGAAATGTAGTACTTTCAGGAGCAGATATTAATGCCAACTTATATCTTCCGGCACAAAATGCCAATCCAAAAAACACAAAAGAACCTGAACCATCAACCAATTCCGATAAAGAAAAAGCAATGAAACTTCTTTTAGGAAAATTGGTTTTAAATGATGTAAAAGTAGCTTACAACAACACCGCGATCGCTCCTACAAAACAGGGAATGGATTTCAATCACATGAATTTCTCAAAAATGAATGTTGAAGTCCGAAGCTTTAAAATGGAGAATAATACTTTCGCGGGAACTGTAAATTCAGCGGAAATTCAGGAAGCAAGAGGTTTGAATATTCAAAAATTCAACACCGATTTTGTGTATGGAGAAAAAGAAGCTTACCTGAAAGATCTTTATCTACAGACTCCAAAAACGCTTATCAGAGATGAGGTAATTTTAAATTACAACTCGATCGAACAGTTAAGTTCAAACCCTGGAACTGTAAAAATTTCAGCGAATATTAAAAATTCTAAAATTGGATTTTCTGATATTTTAAATTTGGTTCCGACGTTAAGAAACACTGTTCCATTCAATAAATATCCGAACGCGATATTGAATGTAAATGCCAATGTAAAAGGAATTGTGAACGATCTGTTGATTCAGGATCTTAAAGTTTCAGGATTGGATCAGTTGCGCGTTGCGGCTTCAGGAAGAATTAAAAATGCGATGAATCCTGATAATCTGTATTACGATCTCAGAATTGCAGAATTGTCTTCATCAGCCAAAACAATCTATAATTTAGTTCCTAAAAATACGATTCCATCCAATATTTCTCTGCCGTCAAATTTCAGCATAAAAGGAACTGCAAAAGGTACAACGAAAGTGGTAGATACCAATCTTAACCTGTATTCTACCCTAGGAAATGCTGCAATTATTGCTCAAGTAGATATGCGCAGAAAAAACCATGAATTGTATGATGTGAAAGCCAATCTTCAAGGTTTACAGATCGGGAAATTCATTCAGAATAAAGATATTGGACCAATAACAGCTCAAATTTCGGCAAAAGGAGAAAGTTTTGACTTTAAAAATGCAAATGCCAACTTGAAGGGACATGTTGCATCGGCAGTTTACAAAGGGTACCGTTATCAGAATATGGATTTGACGGGAAAAATCAACCGTGGCGTTTATAATATTGTTTTAAATTCTAAAGACCCGAATGCTAATTTAAAATTAATCGCTTCCGGAGTTTATAACGAAAAAAATCCTACGGTAAAAGTAAATGGAGACATCATCAAATTAGACTTAAACAAACTTGGTTTCTATGATAAACAAATGATCATTGGAGGAAAAATTGACGGAGATTTCACCAATCTTGATCCTGATAATCTGAACGGATATTTAAATCTTCAAAATTTTGCTTTTTCTGATACGAAAGAAGTGTATCCGATTCAGGAAGTTAATCTGAAAGCTTCTTCAACCAATGATTCAACTAAGATTGTTTTCAACTCCCAAATTGCAGATGTTGAACTTACAGGAAAATATAAATTAACGCAAATCTTCGGATCTTTAGCCAACACAATTAATCAATATTATCAGTTCCAAAAGCCTGGTAAGGCTCAAAAAATTGCTGCGGGACAACATTTTACTTTTAATGCTAAAATTAAAAATGATGATCTGATCAGAAAATTTGTTCCGGATCTGAAAAGTTTTGAAACGATCAATCTAGTTGGAAATTATGATGCAGATTCTCAGAAAATTGAGATTGACGGACAAATTCCACAATTGCTGTACGGTGAAAATTCTATTGAAAATGCTTCATTAAAAGTTACAAATGAAAATCAGGCTTTACAGTATAATTTGGGTGTAGCAGCATTGAAAAGCTCAAGTTTAGCTTTAAATAAGGTGAATATCAACGGAGATGTTGCCAATAATATTATCAATTACAACATTACCACAAAAGATGAAAAAGATGTGACTCAATTCCTGATCGCAGGAAATGCAAAATCACTGAATGACATTACAGAAATATCTTTAAATCCGAATGGTTTAAAATTAAATTATAGTGATTGGACGGTTGGCGAAGGAAATAAGATCCAGATCAGCAGCAAAGGAATTTTAGCTGATAATTTCAGACTTTCCAATGGCGGAAGCGAAATTTTATTACAATCTGAGACTCAATCTCCAAATAGTCCTTTAAATGTTTCGTTGAAAGATTTCAAAATTGAAACCATCACAGAAATCATTAAAAAAGATACCGTTTTAGCAAAAGGAGCTATCAACGGAACCGCTCAGCTTCGAGATCTGACAAAAAATATGACATTTAATTCTGATCTTACTGTTTCAGATTTATTTGTCTATGGAAATCCGGTTGGAAATCTTGCCGTGAAAGTCAACAATACTTCACCTAATCTTTTAAATGCTGATATTGCCCTTTCCGGAAATGATAATGATGTGAAAATCTTGGGAGATTACAACACTTCTTCAAGCACATTTGACCTGAATATGGCGATTAACAAGCTTCAAATGAAATCTGCACAAGGATTTTCGATGAACGCCATCACCAATACGGAAGGTTATCTTTCAGGAAACCTTAAAATTACCGGAAGCGCCGACAAACCGAATATTTTAGGAAAAGTAAAATTCAATGATGTTGGTTTAGAAATTGCTAAAACTGGAAGTGATTTCAGAAAGCTGAATGATGAGATCGATTTTACAAGCAGAGGAATTGAATTTGATAAATTTAAAATAAACGATAAAGACGGAAATTCATTGGTTGTGGACGGACAGGTTCTTACTCAGACCTACAGAGATTTTGCTTTCAATTTAGATGTAAACGCGAAAGATTTCAAAGTAGTTAATTCAGAAAAAACCAACGATGCGATGATGTATGGAATTCTTGCGATTGATGCAGGGCTCCACATTCGCGGAAATTTAGATCTACCAAAAGTTGACGGACGACTGGCCGTTTCTGATGATACAGATTTCACTTTTGTACTTCCGCAAACAAGTCCATCATTGCAGGAAAGAGACGGAATTGTTGAGTTTATCGATCAGGATCAGGTAGTTTTAAACAAAACCATCAAAGCAGATTCTCTGAAAGCTCAAAGCCGTATCAAAGGAATGGATGTGAGTGTAAATATTGAGGTGAGCAAAGAAGCTAAAATGTCTATTGTCATTGACAAAGCTAACGGAGATTTCGTAAAACTTCAAGGTGAAGCTGAATTGACAGGCGGTGTCGATCCATCAGGAAAAACTACTCTTGTCGGAGTCTACGAAGTGGAAAAAGGATCTTATGAACTTTCTGTGAGTCTTCTTAAACGTAAATTCGACATCCAAAAAGGAAGTACCATAACCTGGACAGGAGAACCAACTGCAGCAAGAATGGATATCACGGCCGTTTACAAAACGGAAGCCCCTCCTATTGACCTTGTAGAGCAACAGGTAAGCGGAGAAGACGCTTCGATACTGAATCAGTTTAAACAAAGAATTCCTTTCAATACATTATTAAAAATGAAAGGTGAATTGCTGAAACCTGAAATCTCATTTGATATCACGACAGATGAAAAAAATAACGCTGTTTCATCAACAGTAACAGATATTGTAGATGCAAAACTTACCCAGCTGAGAACCGAAGAATCTGAACTTAATAAACAGGTTTTTGCCCTTCTATTACTCAACCGTTTCATTGGTGAAAATCCGTTTGAGTCCGGTGCGGGAATGTCAGCAGAAGCGATGGCAAGACAGAGTGTGAGTAAAATTCTTTCACAACAATTGAACAATCTTGCATCAGGTTTAATCAAAGGAGTTGATATTGATTTAGGTCTTGATTCATCGGAAGATTATTCAACCGGACAAAAAAATACAAGAACCGACTTGAATGTAGGTTTAAGTAAAAAATTATTGAACGACCGTCTGAAAGTGACAGTTGGAAGTAATTTTGCCCTGGAAGGTGATGCCCGACAAAATGAAAGCACCACAAACATTGCCGGAGATGTAACCGTAGATTACAGCCTTTCAAAAGATGGAAGATATATGCTTCGTGCGTATCGTAAAGATGAATATCAGGTGGCTCTTCAGGGGCAGATCATAGAAACGGGAGTTGGTTTTATCATCACTTTAGATTATGACAAATTCCGTGAGATCTTCCAGAAAGCTAAAAAAGACAGACGTAAAAAAGAAAATAAAAATAACCAAGTGGTAGAATTTAATAAATAGACGCCAGAGCTATTAGAATTAATCACAGTGTTAAAATGTAAATATGAAAAGTAAATTTAATATATATTATAAATATTTGTTCGCTTCGGGATTTGCCGCAGTCAGTCTTTCGTGCAGTAACACGAAATATCTGAAAGAAGGACAAATGTTGTATACGGGCGCGGAAGTGAAGATCGAAAATGACACCATTTCGAAGAAGGAAAAAAATGAACTTCAGACTGCATTGGAAGAAAATTTAGTTCCGAAACCCAACTCAACAATATTAGGATTACGTCCGAAATTATACTTTTACAACATCGCCAAAGAACCTAAAAAAGACAAAGGTTTTAATTATTGGCTGAAATATAAAGTAGGTGAAAAACCTGTTTTATTGGGAGATGTAGATCGTGAATTTAATAAAGATATCATTCAGAATTACTCTGAAAACAAAGGATATTTTAATGCAAAAGCAACGTACGATACGGTTTCTAAAAATAAAAAAGCACAGGTAATTTATACCGTGAGACCTGGTGCAAGATATTTAATAAGTAACGTTAAGTTTCAGCAGGATTCTACACTTGTTAACAGAGAAATTCAAGCTTTAACAAATAAAACAATTTTAAAAGCCGGACAGCCTTTTGATCTTGATGTCATTAAAAGTGAAAGAGAACGTATTGACAGCGGTCTCAAAGAAAGAGGTTTTTATTATTTCAGTGGAGATAATATTATTGTTCAGGCAGACAGTACGGTGAGTAAAACCCATAAAGTGGAACTGAATGTGAAACTTAAGGAAGACACTCCGGATCTTGCAACAGAACAATTCAGTATTAATAATGTGATCGTTTTCCCATCTTACAATATTCAGGATGTAAAAAAAGGAAAATACAGCGTTCCGATGAATCCGGATTCGCTTTCAAAATATGCTTATGAGGACATTTATGTAATTGATCCTCAGCATAAATTTAAACCGAAAATTTTTGACAGAGCATTATATTTCAAAAAAGGAGACTTATATAATCGTTCCAATCATAATCTTACGTTGAACCGTTTGATCAGTTTGGGCGTATTTAAATTTGTGAAAAATGAGTTTGTAGTTTCAGATTCTTTAAATCATAAATTTGATGCGTATTATTTATTAACACCAAGGCAGATCCAATCACTTAGATTAGAAGCTTTAGGAAGAACAAACTCAGCAAATTACGCAGGTAGCGAATTAAACCTAAACTGGACGCACAGAAACTTCTTCAAAGGCGCAGAACAATTTAAAGCCGCTGTTTACGGAGCTTTTGATGTACAAATGGGGGGTCAGGAAAATGCAAAAAATATTTTTCGCGCCGGAGCTAATGTTCAACTTTCTATCCCAAGAATTGTTGCGCCGTTCCGTTTCAATTCTTCGAGTGCATTTGTTCCGAGAACCAATATAACCTTGGGCTATGAATTACTAAACCGTACAGAATTTTATAAGCTAAATAACTTTAATGCATCATTCGGGTATGTCTGGAAAGAAAATGCAAGGAAAGAACATGACTTAAAGGTAATTGATATCACTCTTGTTTCTCCTGCTAATGTAACTCAGGCATTTATTGACCAAGCAAAAACACCCGCGGCGTTAAGAGTAGTTGAAGAGCAGTTAATTTTCGGACCAACTTATACTTATACCTACACCAATACAATGCTTCCCAAAACCAATACGATCTATTATAAAGGGACGCTGGATCTTGCAGGAAATATTACAGGCTTGGTAACGGGAGCCAATGTAAAAAAAGATAAACAGAAAGAGATTTTCGGTGTACCATTCAGTCAATATGCAAAAATTGAAAATGATTTCAGGTTCTATCATAAATTTACGGAAAAGAGCTCATTTGCCACCAGATTTATTGGCGGGATCGCTTATCCTTATGGAAATTCAGAGTTTGTACCATTCTCTAAACAGTTTTTCTCAGGAGGAAGTAACAGTATCCGTGCCTTCCGTGCAAGAACTTTAGGACCGGGAAGTTTTGATCCTAGAACGATTCCACCAGATGCTTTGTTAGATCAGTCAGGTGATATTAAATTAGAATTAAATGCAGAATATCGTGCTAATCTTTATAAATTTTTAAATGTTGCCGCTTTTGTAGATGCAGGGAATATCTGGTTATTACATGATGATAAAGACAGACCTGGCGCCAAATTCTCAAAGGATTTTTTAAGCGAAGTTGCCGTCGGAGCCGGAGTTGGTCTAAGACTTGATTTCTCTATTCTGGTTTTAAGATTAGACTTAGCGATGCCGTTGAGAGTTCCTTATTATGAAAAAGGAAATCGTTGGGCATTTGACAGAATTAATTTTGGAGATCCAAGTTGGAGAAAAGATAATCTTGTATTGAATATCGCAATAGGATATCCTTTTTAAGTTTCTGATTTTTAATATTGATCTATTTAAACACAACTGTATGGTAAAAAACGTAAAATTTTTCTGGGAGGTTTTAAAAGAAACTTTCAATGAATGGAATAGCTCCAACGCATCAAGAGATTCTGCAAGTCTTGCTTATTATGCTATTTTTTCCATTCCCGGTTTGTTGATCATTATTATCTGGATCGCGGGTAACTTTTTCGGTGAAGAAGCTATTCGTGGTGAAATAAGCAACCAGATCAGCGGAATCATGGGAGCAGAAGTTTCAAAAAGTGTTGAAAGTATGATTGCCGGAGCTTTGATCGATAAGCAGAATATTTTCATGAAAATCGTGGGAATTGGTTCATTGGTTTTTGGTTCCACTACTCTATTTTTCCAGCTTCAACATTCATTGAACAGTCTTTGGGATGTACAATCTGCACCCAAAAAAGCTTTAATTAAATTTCTTTTAGACAGAGCCAATTCACTAGGAATGATCTTGATGATCGGGTTTTTATTAATGATAACCATGATTTTATCTTCATTGATAAGTGTTTTCAATAATATAATCACAAAATATTTTGGTTTTGAAACTTATGTATTAGTAGAATTAGTCAATTTCGGAATTGGGTTTGGATTGGTAATGCTGTTATTTGCATTAATGTTCAAGTTTCTCCCTGATGTACAAATCAGTTGGAGACCAGTTTGGAAAGGTGCTTTTTTAACGACTGTTTTATTTACATTAGGTAAATTTTTATTAAGTCTTTACTTTGGAAATTTCAAACCAACTTCCGCTTTCGGAACAGCTGGAACCGTAATTTTGATCATGATGTGGATTAATTATTCCTGTATGCTCGTATTCTTTGGAGCCGAATTTACAAAGGTTTATACCTATAAAAAAGGATATAAAATTATTCCATCAAAACACGCAAAATGGAGTGCTGCAAAATTATATGAAGCCAGTATAAAAAAAGAAACTCCTCAAATTTAAAAATAAAGCCTCCTGAAGATTATCAGGAGGCGTTATTTATATACCTTACTAAACATCCAATGAGTTAACGCCTACAATTATATAAACATTTAAAAATCAAATATTTATATTTTTACAATTAACACTTATTATATAAAAAAATAGCTATAATTAACACCTATTAACACTTTAATAAAGCAATTTCAGAATATCTTTTTTAGATTTGTTTCAATAATTTATAAAACATTATCAATAAACATTAATCTAAAATACTATTATGAACAAGAAAATTCTAAAATTACTAAGTTTTATTATCATATTGACAACGGTAAGTTGTAGAGAAGAACTGGAGAATGACTTGGTATCATCACCAGAAAAAACTCAATTAGCAGCAAAAGTTACTTCCGGGTTATATGAATCTCCAATGCCTTACAATATTAATGTTGTGTACTTCATTCCTTCAGATGGCGTTGCGCGTCCAGAATATGAAAGGAGGGTAAGTGAATTTATGCTTGCAGCTCAAGAATATTATCGTCAAAATATGTATAATTGGGGCTATGGAAACCGAAGTTTCGGGCTTTTAGTAAATCCTGCCACCAACCGGATAAAAATTAACATCATTAATGGAGCCTTACCAACAAGCTCATATCCTTATGCAGGAGGCGGAAATAAAATACAATCCGAAGTAAACACTTGGTTTGCAGCACATCCAGCCGACAAAACAAGTGATCATACTATTATTTTCACTTCAGTACCTACTCCTGAAACCGAAATTCCTTATTATGGCTTAGGCAAAACATGCTTTGTTGGTGATAATGAAGCGTGGGATTATCAATATTTTAACCAAAATACACCCCAAGGAACCAAAGCAAAATGGTATATGGGAGGATTTCTTCATGAGCTTGGACATGCACTTAATCTTCCTCACACCGCTCTGGCAAAAAGCCAGGTAAATACTCCCGGATACGGAACTTCATTGATGGGTACTGGCAATAGTACTTATGGCTATTCTTCTACGATTCTTGCGAGATCCAGCTGTGCTATTTTAAATAACTGTCAGGTATTTTCTACTACAGCAAAACCTACCGGTTATTTTTATGCGTCAGGTAAAAGCTTTGAAATTACGAGTATAACCAGCAGTTATTCTAATGAAAGAATCAATATATCCGGTACCTATACAGCCAATGCTCCTTTAAATGCTATTATTTCCTATTTTGTTCCCGGCAGTCCTTATTATGCTCCGTCTGGACTCGCCAGCTACACCACCAACACATTTTCCACTTATATAGATGTTGAAGATCTTTATTTTACGGACAGGGATTATACTTTTGCCCTACAGGCAACATTTTTGGATGGCACCGTTAAAGACGCTCAATATTTTAATTTCACATTTGTAAATGGAGTTCCCGATGTTCACTTCCAATTAGACCGCAGCAACTGGACCGTAAGTAGCAGCTCACAATACGCCGCTTATCCTGCAACTTACGCTATTGATGGTAATATTAATACCTATTGGCACTCCAATTATACTGCTGGTTCGGTGCAAACAGATCCAATTCCCGGGCAAGCGCAGAATTTCCCTTATTATTTTGATATTAATATGAATTCTATAAAAGGAATTGGCGGACTTTCTTTCATTCAGCACCAAGGATTGGTGAGAACAGGTAAAAATATAAGAGTCTGGACCAGACCAACGACTGCAGATGGATGGAAACTTCAAGGCAGCTATGTTCTGGAAAACATTAAAGACAGACAATATATTACATTTCCTCAGGAGGAAAACTGCAGATTTGTCCGTATCACTTTCGATAGCAGCTACGATGGCCAGCCTTATGTAGCAATACCGGAAATAGGTGCATTTGAATAAAATATTTTTTCAAAAATCATAAAAAACAAACCTTTTGTAACTTCAAAAGGTTTTTTTGTGTTTACAATTTATATTATATTTCTAAATCATCAATGTGTGATTTCAATATAACATATTCGCAATAAAAAACATTTATATGTAAATCTAAATAAATGCAAACACAAGCAAACACACACACAATAACCTATTAAACAGTTAATTATAAATAAATCACTAATAAATGTAGTTATATTATTAATAAAAAATATAGTTTATTTTTATTAATAATTCTTTTTAAATAAAATAAATTATTACATTTGCAGCATAATATAATTACAAGGAAGCTATTATTGAACAATTGTAATTATTAACTATTAAGATTGTATAATTAAAAAATTAAGATGAAAAAAAAACACTTAGAAATGAAAAAAAATGTTTTAAAAGCTATGCTTTTTTGCCTATCGCTTATTACTTTATTAACAAGTTGCCGGGAAGAAGATTTCGCCAATGAAGCAAATCCCTCAAAAGCAACAGATTCTAAAATTGCCAGTAAAGTTTCCGTAGGTCAGTATGAATCTGAAATGCCTTACAATATTAATGTTGTATACTTTATTCCTTCTGATGGGGCGGCACGCCCTGAATATGAAAGAAGAGTAAGTGAATTTATGATAGCCGCACAAGATTTTTATCGACAAAATATGTACAACTGGGGATATGGAAACCGCAGTTTTGGACTTCTAAAAAATCCTGCTACCAATAGAGTTAAGATCAATGTAATAAATGGAGCATTACCCGTAAGCTCATACCCTTACTCAGGAGGAGGAAATAAAATACAAGCCGAGGTGAATGCTTGGTTTGCAAATCATCCTAACGACAAGACAAGTGATCATACTATAATTTTCACTGCTGTTCCCACTCCTGAAACAGAAATACCCTTTTATGGTTTAGAAAAAATTTGTTTTGTGGGTGATAATGAAGCATGGGATTATCAATATTTTAATCAAAATACTCCTCAAGGAAATAAAGCTAAATGGTATATGGGAGGTTTTCTACACGAATTGGGTCATGGGTTGAGCTTATCCCACAATGCTCTTCACAAAAGTTCACCATACGGAACCTCTCTAATGAGTTCTGGGAACAATACATATGGATACTCTCCGACTGTACTTACTAAATCAGATTGCGCAATTTTAAATAACATTCAAGTATTTTCTACTCATACGCAACCTGCAGGTTATTTCTATGCACCCGGTAAGGAATTTAAAATTACAAGTATTACAGGAAGCTATTCCAACGGTCGTATAAATATTAATGGAACTTATTCTACCAATGCTCCTTTAAATAGTATACTATCACATTTCATTCCTCAATCAAATTATTATTTTACGGTAACAGGATTAGCAGATTACACTTCTAATACTTTCAGTACATACATTGATGTTAGTGATTTACATATTATTGACAACGAAAATTATCTTTTTGTACTACAGGGATTATACTTAGATGGAACTAAAACTGATGCCGAGTATTATTATTTCACTATGAAAAATGGTGTTCCAACTATCAAATGGGATATGAACCGAAGTAATTGGACAGTAAGTAGCAGCTCGCAGCAATCATATTTCCCGGCAACCTATGCAATAGATGGTGATAAGAATACCTATTGGCATACCAATTTTGATACAGGAACAGTACAGAATGCTCCGGCAGCAGGTGCATCACAAAATTTTCCATATTATTTTGATATAGATATGGGGTCTGTAAAAGATATATCCGGTCTTTCGTTCATCCAGCATCAAGGTCTCGTAAGAACGGCAAAAAATATCAGTATATATACAAGAAACTCAACCACAGACACATGGAAACTTGAAAACAGCTATATACTTACAAATACTACAGATAAGCAACATGTTGATTTTCCACAAAAAGAAAATACAAGATATGTACGTCTAAAATTTGAAAGCAGCCATGATGGGTTACCATATGTTGCAATACCTGAAATCGGCGCCTATTAAAAATAATAATTAAATTAAAATCCCTCCTGAGAAATACAGGAGGGATTTTAATTTATAGTTCACAAATTTTACATTCTGTTTACAGTTCCTATTCCCAGCAACTCCAAAGATTTTTTTATCGTTTTTCCCGTAAGATCTGATAAATTCAAACGAACTTGTTTTAAATTCTCATCTTCAAGTTTTAAAACCTGATTGCTCTGATAAAATGAGTTGTAAGATTTCACCAAATCATAAAGATAATTTGCGACCAAAGCCGGGCTCAATAACTCAGCAGCTTTTTCAACAATTACTTTATAATTAGATAAAAGCATAACCAATTCCTTTTCATATTGATTCAGCTCAACCCCGGAAACCTCTTTATGTTGATAGTTTGCTTTAGACAATAAGGATTGAATACGAGCATAAGTATATAAAATGAAAGGCCCAGTATTTCCGTTAAAATCAATACTTTCCTCTGGATTGAACAGCATTTTTTTCTTAGGATCAACTTTCAGCATAAAATATTTCAATGCAGCCTGTCCAATAATTTCATATGAAACTTCTTTTTCTTCATCCGAAAGACCTTCTAATCTTCCTTGTTCTGTTGCCTTCAATTTTGCTTCTTCATACATTCCCTGCATCAAGTCGTCAGCATCTACAACAGTTCCTTCACGGGATTTCATTTTTCCGTTTGGAAGTTCTACCATTCCGTAAGATAAATGATACAATTGGTCTGCCCAAGAATATCCTAATTTTCCTAAAATTTTAAATAAAACTTGGAAATGATAATCCTGTTCGTTTCCTACGGTATAAATTAATTTCTGAATATTATTTTGTTTGAAACGCTCAACAGCCGTTCCTAAATCCTGAGTCATATACACTGAAGTTCCGTCTGAACGCAACAACAATTTCTGATCCAACCCTTCATCCGTAAGATCACACCAAACAGAACCATCTTCTTTCTGATATAGAATACCTTTATCCAAACCTTCCTGAATAAGGTCTTTTCCTAAAATATAAGTATTACTTTCGTATTGAATCTGGTCAAAATCAACGCCTAATCTTTTGTAAGTTTCACTGAAACCTTGATATACCCAAGAGTTCATTTCTTTCCAGAGAGCTCTTACTGTTTCATCTCCTTTTTCCCAATCTAACAACATTTTTTGGGCTTCGACAATTAATGGAGCATCTTTTTTAGCCTGATCTTCAGTTGACCCTTGCGCAACCAATTCAGAAATTTCTTTTTTGTAGTTTTTATCAAATTCTACATAATAATTTCCTACAAATTTATCTCCTTTTGTATTTGTTGTTTCCGGGGTTTCGCCTTTTCCAAACTTCTCCCAAGCCAACATTGACTTACAGATATGGATTCCTCTATCATTAATGATTTGAGATTTAATTACGTCATATCCTGCTTCTTTAAGGATCTGTGCAACAGAAAAACCTAATAAATTATTTCTGATATGTCCTAAATGCAGCGGCTTATTCGTATTCGGCGAAGAATACTCTACCATCACCGCAGAATTTTTCTTTTCTATTTTTGAAAAACCTTCCGTTACCGATCTAAACTGATCTACAAAGAATTGATTTTTTACTTTAACATTAAGGAAACCTTTAACTACATTAAAACTTTCCAGTAATTCTGTCTGCTCTGTCAGTGCTTCACCTAATTCAACCCCAATACTTTCCGGATTCTTTTTCAATTGCTTTACCAATGGAAAAGTCACGATCGTAAAGTCGCCTTCAAATTCGGTTTTATTTTCCTGAACTTCCAGATTGATATCCTTCAACTGATATACATTTAAAATAATCTCCGAAAGTTTTTCCTCTAATATATCTTTAATATTCATCTTACAATTTTGAAGTACAAATATACGGAAATAAAAAAACCGCCCGAAGGCGGTTTATATAGAAATATTATTGTTTTACAAAAACTAAAGAAGCTTCATCATTACCCGGTACATTATCTAAGTTTTTAGTATTATCAAAAATTCTAAGCTCAGTAGTAGAAAAGTCTTCTACCTCTTTTTTTAAAGTTTTAATATTTCCACTTTCATTATATGTAAGAGTTAGAATCTTATTCATATTATCATACTCCCATTTACCTGAAAATGAATCAAGCAAATTACAACTCCCTGAAGATGGTGTATCATATCTCTCGTAAACACCAGATAAATCATTGTTCACAAGTAATTGTCCTTTTCTTTCGCAATCATTTAAAGGATATGTTTTTCCCTTAGATTCATACCTTGCAGGTTTCCAAACTCCATTAATATTTGGGGTTTCAATCACTGTAGTACCTCTTTCATCATCATTACTACAAGAAACGATGCTCATTATAGCAATTAGCCCAATAATAAATTTCATAAATATAAATATTTTATCAATTTTAAAAAAAAATATTCCTGTAATACTACAGGAATATTTCCAGATATTCTTAATTAATTAGAAAACATCCCAGAAAACCTTTGTCGTAACTTGGTCTCCTCCTATTTTCTGTGCTGCTGCAGTAACATTATTTTTATTTAATAAATACTCCTGATCAGAATATTTCATTCTTACCGGAACATCATCTACAGTTGAATCAGCAGGATTCACAAATACCGGGTAATCCAATCTTCTTGCAAAGTTCCAAGCCTGGAAACCTTTATTGAACATTGCTACCCATGCCTGGAATCCAATTGACTGTTTCCAATTTGCTGCATTGTACGGGTTTGCTGCAATAAAAGCCACTGCATTCGTAGAACTGATACCATATTCTGTCATCGAAGCTGTGATTGCGGCGGCATATAGAGCAGCTGCAGTACCTCCAACATTATATCCACGGGCTGCTGCTTCTGCTCTTAGGAATGAAATTTCTGTATAATCTAATAGAAATCCCTGTGCATTAGGCGTAATTAACATATACGCTCCATCTGATCCTGTTTCGGCATTCCCATTAACATCGGTTTTTGGTGATGTCATATGAGAATAACCTGCAAAAGAGTTATTAGACCCATAAATTCCTCCTTTATAAACACCTCCAATTTTTGTGAACCATCTATCTCTTCTCGGGTCACTTGTGGCATTCATTCTATCAACTAGTAGATCTGAAGGAATAAAATCATTTCTTCCAGATTGTATTGCCTCTTGATAAACAGGGTTAGCAAATAAACCTGAAGGAAAAGTAGATAATCCCCAACTATCCTCTTTAATATCGAATAAACCAGCATTGTATGCTGCTTCTGCATAAGTTTTTGACAAAGCCGGCTCTACATCCGCTAAAGTAACAGCTAACCTGAATTTTAAAGAATTTGCCATCTTTTTCCATTTAGCCATATTTCCATTATAGAAAATATCATCTGTATATCCACTTTGATTAGTATTAATCATTGCGTTGGCAGCATCAATTCTTTTAATTAAATCAAGATAGATTGTCTTCGCATCATCATAAGGAATTTCAGAGGCATTATTTGGATTTCCTGCAACTGCTTTTAAGGCTCCAAAATAAGGAACATCTCCATAAGTATCAACCAAATTAGCCCAAGCATAAACACTTATTAATTCAATGATTGCCTCATTATTACTTTTTTTAACAGCATCTAGTCCTTCATTTTGAAGAAATTGTTTAGCATCTCTTAAGGCAGATAATACACCAGGAGAATGTACTATGGCAGAACTTGATGCCATCATCCTATTATAATGATTTCTAGGAATTGGCCTTGTTACCATATCATAATTGGACTCATCAATATAAGTTGTTTGTGCCCATTGTTGTGTGAAAAATCTTGATATATTGTTGTTCACATTTGGTGTTAGTAACTGAGATATCAATTCCTGCTCTGCACTTGCCACCAATAATCCGGAAGGGACTACTGTCGGGTGCTTTGGATCTTCATTCAATGAAGTAATGTCGCTTTCACAAGAGTTTGTAACGACTGTTAAAGAAAGTATGCTAAGTATTAAAAATATTTTTTTCATTTTCTAGAATTTTAATGTTACGTTGATACCCAAATCACGCGTTGTTGGTAATACTCCAATCGAGTTTCCTTTTGAAGCAAGACCATTTCCTGTTCCCGTTTCCGGATCTGCATAAGGTAAATTCTTGTGAATAATCCAAAGGTTTCTTCCCACTAAAGAAATTTTAACTTCCTGGAAAGATGTATTTGCTAATATAGATTTAGGAAGACTATAACCAATACTTGCTTCTCTTAGCTTAACATATGATGCATCATATACAAACCTTGAGTTTGGCATTCTTCTGTATCCATCAACATTTCCAAAAGTATCTGGAGCAGTTGTTGGTGTTGTATTTACCTGCCCGTTCGGATTTACACCAGGGTTTATTACCCCTGCAGTTCTATAATCTCCCACAGCTGTCTCTTCATATAAACCTGTTGCAAGTCCATAATACATATCTGTTGAGAATACATCACCCCCATGTTTTATATCAATTAGGAAGCTTAATGATAAACCTTTATAGCTGAAACTGTTTCTTATACCACCAATCCAGTCTGGTGTAATATTACCAATTACCTGATTAGGATTTGTCAAATACCTACCAGTTGTAGGATTTACTACTTTTTCTCCATTTAGATAGACATAATCAGAACCAACAATAGCTCCGAAAGCTTCGCCAACTCTTGCGTTCAAAGAAACTCCTCCCTGATAAGAAGCTAATAAGTAGTTTTGAGAATCTCCGTATAATGATACCACTTCATTTTCATTCTTAGACCAGTTTACATCAATATCCCATTTAAAATTATCACTTTTCAAAGGAGTACCATTTAACTGAACCTCAATACCTTTGTTGTTAATTTGTCCCGCATTTACAAGGAAAGTTCTATAACCAGTAGCTGAAGAAACCGGAAGATTAATGATCTGGTTAAGCGTTCGGGTTTTATAAACTGCAACATCAAAACCTAATCTGTTTTTAAAGAACTGAGCCTCCATACCAAATTCTACCTCTTTAGATCTCTGTGGTTTTAGGTCTGGATTAGCCAAGAAATATGACTGATCAACAAGTCCTGTATTACTACCAAAACCACCTCTTACTCTATATGTATTTTGAAGTCTGTAGTTTTCTGTTGAAGATCCAACTTCTGCATAATTACCACGTATTTTCCAAAAGCTCAAGAAACTTGGTTTTATTAATTCTGAAAGAATTAAAGATCCTGTAACTGACGGATAGGCATATGAATTATTTCCTTTCGGTAAGTTAGAACTTTGATCCGCTCTGATGGTACCATCTACATATAACAAATTTTTATACCCAAATGAAGCAGTTGCATAAACTCCTGATGTTAACCATTTAGAATAATTTTCATCTGGTGGAATAATAGGACTTGCTGAATTTGAAATTGCAAATAAACCTGGAGTAGCTAAACCACCTTCTGTACTTGCATATACATTATCAATTAAATTTCGTCTTACGTTTCCTCCAACAATACCACTTACATTTAAATCACTAGTGATATCAAATTTATAATTTAAGAATAAATCAAAATTTGTTTCAGTTGTACGAATATCCTGACGAGAATATCCTGAAGTCACATTGTTTCCAGAAGCACCAAAAGCTTGAGGTAATGAACCGTTCATCAATCTTTCCTCGATTGTCATTTGCATTTGATCATAGGCAAGTTTTCCGGTAATTCCAATATTTTTTGTAATATCATACTTTAATTGAGCATAACTAAAACTTCTCGTTCTCGTATCTGACTGATAGTTTTGATATCTTTGGAAATAAGGATTATTCCAGAACTGAGGAGTTCCGTCAGAACCTGATGTTCTGTTCCATGTAAGATTTGAGTTATTTCTCTCGTATGCATTTCTTAAGTCATAAACATCAACATTGGTTTGCCACCATTGTCTGAACCCACTAACTATGTTATCAGAATATCCAGTTTCATTTCTACCTTTTGTATCCTGAATCGTTAATGTTGAGAATACGCTTGCATGTAATTTATCTGTAAAATCATAATTGAATTTAGCTGATATACTATTTTTTCTTAAATCTGAATTGGGTAATAATCCATTAGAAAGCATATTTGTATATGAAAGGGAAACATTAGATGACTTACTTCCTTTTTCTAATGAGATTGTATTAACATATGTAACTGGTGTTTCAAAAAATTTAATTGGTCCGTTTTTAGCAGCCTGCCAAGGAGTAGCCTGTCCGTAAGTTGGTGAATCCGGGTTATAAGAATCCCATTGTCTTACCAATATATTTGGATTAAATTCAGCACCATAAGAGGCATCTTCTGTAAAAGGAGTTTGAAGCTCTCCAGTATCTGGGTCGTGATTAAAATATTCAGTACCATCACCATAGACCTTACCATAACCAGCACCGTATCTCGACTGATATTTAGGGAAAGTAGATTTATCAATAAATCCAGCTGTTATTCCCGAATTAAGAGTTACCCCCCAACTTCCGTCTTGTTTTCCACGACCGTTTTTAGTAACAATTAAAATAACCCCATCACTACCACGTTCTCCATAAAGTGCCGATGCAGCAGCACCTTTTAGTACGTTGATACTTTCTATATCATCCTGATTGATATCTGATAAAAAGTTACCATAATCAAAAGTTGACCCAGAAACAGTCCCGTTATTCACAGGAGATCCATCAATTACAATAAGAGGACTTCCTCCACTTAAAGACTTATATCCTCTGATTAATAAGTTGGCAGAACCTCCAAAGTTGTTGTTTGTGTTAACCTGTAAACCCGAAACTTTACCAGAAAGTAGCGAAGCAACGTTTCCTGTGTTTGTAGTACCGCCAGTAAGAGCCTCAGCTTTAACTTCTTCTGACGCATAACCAAGAGACTTTTTCTCTCTTTTAATACCAAGTGCAGTAACTACTACACCTTCGATGTCTTGTGTTTTTAGAGTATCTTTCTTCTTTTCCTGAGCATTAGCAACAGCCAAAGACGAAGATATTACTAATACAAGCACACCTGCTGTTAGTTTCTTCATATCAAATTATTTTTTTGTACCGTACAAATTTGTAAAACTTTCTTAAGAATACAAAGCAAAACCTTAAAAAATTGTTATTTTTATCATAGTTCTTATAAATTTCGTATTTTTACAATATTAAAAATGTTAATTTTTGTGGAATTATTAAAAAAATGGACAAATCTTTACATCGAAGCAGGGTGTGATGAAGTCGGTAGAGGGTGTTTATGTGGTCCGGTGGTAGCTGCAGCTGTCATTTTGGATGATAATTTTAAGCAAAATTTAGTTAATGACTCTAAAAAGTTAAATTTTAAAACCAGAATGGAGCTTGACAGCTACATTAAAGATAATGTTAAAAGTTATGCAATTGCAGAGCTTCCGCCAGAATTTATAGATCAGCATAATATATTGAATGCCAGCATTCACGCAATGCATATAGCGTTGGATAAATTAACGATAAGACCAGAACTTATTTTAGTAGACGGAAATAGATTTCATCCTTATAATTACATCCCACATCAATGTATTATTAAAGGAGATTCAAAGGTATTGTCAATTGCGGCAGCGTCTATTTTGGCAAAGAATTATAGAGATAAATTGATGATCGAGCTCCATGAAGAGCATCCTGAATATGGATGGAATACCAACTTCGGATATGCCACAAAAAAACATCAGGAAGCCCTGATAAAGCATGGTCCGACGAAATATCACAGACAATCTTTCAGGCTTAAATATGATTAAAGACTTAAGGTCGATGAATTATGGATTTTCAAATCAAACGTAGTTTAATTTAAAATACATCTAAATAAACAAAAAGGAGTAGATAAATCTACTCCTTTTTTATGTTTTAACAAATATTATTTCTTTTTCTTTTGTTGCTCTACTGCACTTTGCTGTTGCTGAGCTTTTTCCATCATCTCTCGCATTTTCTTCTGGAATTTACCTTCCGATTTTGGCTTTTCTTTATTAGCCTGAATCTGTGCATGAATTTTCTTTTCATCCAGAATCACATATTTAATCACTAAAATAATTAAGATGTTGATCGCATTCGAGATAAAATAATACCAAGAAAGACCGGATGCTGAAGTATTAAGGAAGAACAAGAACGTAATTGGGAAAATATACATTAACACTTTCATGTTCGGCATACCTTCCTGTTGTGGCTGCTGCATATTCCCTGAAGTCATTACCGTATAGATTAAAATTACAACAGTACATGCCAAAGCAAACATACTTAAATGATCTCCTAGGAAAGGGATTTTAAATGGTAATTTAATCAAGTCATCATAAGCCGTTAGATCTTTTGCAAACCAAAATCCCTGTCCTCTCAAATCAATAAAGTTCGGGAAGAAACGGAATAAGGCATAGAAAATTGGAATTTGCACCAATGCCGGAAGACATCCCGCCATCTGATTCACTCCTGCTTTTCGGTAGATCTCCATCGTAGCCTGTTGCTTTTTCATAGGATCTGCATCCTTGAACTTCGCATTAGCTTCATCAATTTCAGGACGAATTACCTTCATCATCGCACTCAACTTATGTTGCTTATACATAATTGGCGATAAAATTAACTTCACAATGATTGTCAATATAAAAATTACCCAGCCTGCTGCAATTCCCCAAGATGCAATTAAATTATACATCGGCATGAAGAATCCACGGTTCATCCAACCTATAAACGACCATCCTAATGGTAAAATCTCGTCAAAGTTTTTATCGTATGATTTTAATAATGGTAAATCCAATGGTAAGAAGTACCATGTAAAGTCTTGATTTAATTCACTTCCGGTCATTTGAACAAAACCTTCATAGTTTAGTTTTTTCAAATATTCACCTTCTTCAACGGTCTCCTGATTTCCTTTACTGTGTGTAAATCCGTTTTTAGCTTCAATTACTGAAGAGAAGAACTGTTGTTTTACACCGATCCAGTTAAGGGTTTCTTTTTCCTCCTCCATTGTTGTTCTTCCGTCATAATCATAGTCTTTATAATTATTGAAAGCATAAGAGAATTCTGAGTGAGACTGCTCCTGAGCTCTACCTTTTTCAAGATTTCTTACATTATAATCCCAGATAAAATCTGCTTTAGTATCAGATGTAACTTTAGCAAGACCTTGAGATCTTACTTTAAAATCTACTGTGTATTTATCTAATAAAGTATAAATGAACTGAATAACCGCTCCATTATAATTAGCCGTCAAAGTCACAGCGTTTCCGTTAACTGTCGGAGAGAAAACTAAATCTTTAGTATTGATTACTTTCCCTGTTTTATCCTTAAACTGAAAACCGTAGTTTGAGTTATTTTTAGTAATAAGATAAAGAGGAAGATCCGCTCTGTCACTTTTGTGATCGTAAGCCTTATATTTTAAAAGTTCTACTTTAGAAACTTGTCCTCCCAAGCTTGAAAATTCCAATTTCAATTCATTGTTTGCCAAATTTGCAGTCTGAATTGCATTAGGAGTTACATTTGGATTGATATTGCTTGCCTGAGTTTGTTTTACAGCATTTTTAACTTGTTCAGTTTTTTGTTGCTGAGCTTTTACCTCTTCCTCTTTCGATTGTTTGTTTTGGAAATAAAACATAAAACCAAAGAGTACCAAACATAAAACCGCAAAACTAATCATTTGACTTTTATCGAGTCCGTTGTTCTGTTGCATTTTATTTTAATTAAATTTTTTACCTATTTAAATATGTAGCCATGCTACATTTCGAGTCGACAAAAATACTGTTTTTTTATCAAAACTCTATGCTATAATATATTACTATATAATAAACTCAAGCTGATAATAATCAACCTGAGTTTATATATGACGTTTGTAATTAAATAATTACCTTATTTTTTCTCACAAGCCTTAATAAAAGCTTTGAATAAAGGATGCGGTGTTGCAACCGTACTCTTGTATTCAGGGTGATACTGTACCCCAACATAGAATGGGTGATCCGGCATCTCAAGTGCTTCTACCAATCCTGTTTCTGGGTTTGTACCTGTTGCTAAGAAACCATTCTTTTCGAATTCCTGAAGATAATCACTATTGAATTCATAACGGTGACGGTGTCTTTCAGAAATATTCTTAGCTCCGTAGATATCATATAATTTAGAAGCATTTTTCAATGAACATTTCCAAGCACCAAGACGCATTGTACCTCCTTTATCCACAACATTTTTCTGCTCTTCCATGATTGAAATTACAGGATCCGGTGTAGATGTATCAAATTCCATTGAGTTCGCTTTCACATGTCCAAGAACATTTCTAGCAAATTCAATTGTCATGATCTGCATTCCTAAACAGATTCCCAACATTGGAACTTTATTTTCTCTTGCATATTGAGCAGTAAGAACTTTACCTTCAATTCCTCTGTCACCAAAACCTGGGGCAACAAGAATTCCATCAACACCTTGCAAAGTTTCTTTAATATTTTCAGCAGTAATATCTCCACTATATACCCATCTTACTTTCACTTCAGTTTCAAGGCTCGCTCCTGCATGTTTGAAAGCTTCAGCAATAGAAATATAAGAATCCTGCAGAGAAATATATTTACCTACCAATGCAATTTCTACAGTTCTTTTAGGGTTTTTGAATTTTTTAAGGAAAGTTTTCCAATCTTTAAGATCAGCTTCTTTATCATTTTTAAGATCTAATTCTTTTAAAACTACATCATCAAAATTTTGTTTCTGAAGGTACATCGGAACTTCATAGATCGTTTCCAAATCTTTACATTCAATCACATTATCTAAAGAAACATTACAGAATTGAGCCAATTTCGCTCTCTGATCTTTTGGAATGTTGTGTTCCGTTCTACAAACTAAAACATCTGCCATAATTCCGCTTTCCATCAACTGACGAACAGAATGCTGAGATGGTTTTGTTTTCAATTCTCCACTTGAAGCCAGATATGGCAATAAAGTCAAGTGAATCACCATAGAATTTTTCTCACCCAATTCCCACTTCAACTGACGAACAGTTTCAATGTATGGTAAAGATTCAATATCTCCCACAGTTCCACCGATCTCAGTAATGATGATATCGTAATTCTGCTTAGATAAAATTTTAATTCTACGCTTAATTTCGTTCGTGATATGAGGAATTACCTGAACTGTTTTTCCAAGGAAATCTCCTTTTCTTTCTTTATCAATTACAGTCTGGTAGATTTTTCCTGTCGTAACGTTATTATTTTGAGAAGTTGGAGCATCCAAATAACGCTCATAGTGACCTAAATCCAGATCCGTCTCCGCACCATCTTCGGTTACATAGCATTCTCCATGCTCATAAGGGTTTAATGTTCCTGGGTCGATATTGATATAAGGATCTAGTTTTTGGATCGTTACATTAAAGCCGCGTGATTTTAGTAGAAGTCCCAGAGAAGCAGAAACGATTCCCTTTCCCAAAGATGAAGTTACACCTCCTGTCACAAAGATGTACTTTGTATTCTTTTTACTCATTAGATTAGGTTTGTGCAAAGTTAGGGGAAAAAGAAACACAAAGCAATTTTTTACCTTTATGAAATTGTAAAACATGCCTCTATCATTTATAAATCCTGATGAAAAAATTTATCTATATTTGATCTCAACAAACACAAAAAGCCATAACCATAATGATTTCGGTATATAAACTCAAACCAAAATTCCAGCAGCTGCTCACTCCTATTTTATTATTTTTAAATAAAAAGAAAATTACAGCCAATCAAATTACAATCAGTTCTATTTTGTTATCTTTCATTATTGGAGTCTTATTTTGGAATGCAGATGCTTCAAATTGGTTTTTCCTGAGCTTACCGATCGGATTATTGATAAGAATGGCTTTGAATGCGCTGGACGGGATGATGGCAAGAAAATTCAATCAAACGAGTAAATTAGGTGAAGTTTTAAATGAAGTTGGCGATATTATTTCAGATGTCATTATATTTTTTCCTTTACTAAAATTTCAGCCGGAGAGTTTATATTTAATTATCCTCTTCATTATTTTAAGCATCATTAATGAATTTGCAGGATTGATCGGAAAAGTAGTCGGAAAAGAACGTCGTTATGATGGACCGATGGGAAAAAGTGACCGTGCTTTGATTTTGGGACTGTATGGATTGATCCTATTTTTTGGAGCTAATATTTCAAATTATTCTCAATATATATTTGGACTGATTATTTTATTACTTCTCATCAGCACGTATACCCGACTTAAAAAATCTCTCCATGAAGCCTGAAGAAAATAAATTCGCAGATGTTCCTTTACGCGTAAAAACATGGGTTTACATTATCCTAGTTTTCGCGCTCGGAATTTCTCATCCTTTAGCAATGAAGATATTTGTTTCATGGATCAGTTTTCAATGTTTTTTTGAATTTTTGAGAATGTTTAAAGTGAAAACAAACAAAATTATTCTTTCAATTTTTGTTGGAATTTCACAGTTATTTTTATTGTATTTTTTGAATATTGAACATTATTTCCTTTATAGTTTAGCTCTATCAATCACTATACTATTATCTTTTTTACTATTAAAATCATCTGGAAAACAATTTTCAGGAATAGTAATAGGTTTAATGGTTTGCCTTTTTGCTTTTCCACATTTAGCTTTTATCAGAGAAAATATTTCAGGAATTTATTCAATCATTTTTATCGTTGTTGTCACTGAACTCAATGATGTTTTTCAATATGTAATGGGTAAATTCTTCGGAAAACATAAAATCGTTCCGAAGATCAGTCCTAATAAAACGTTGGAAGGATTTCTCGGAGGAGTATTTTTAACAATCATATTGAGTAATATTTTAGGTTTCTTTTTATTAAATTCTACTATTCTCATCAATACAGTTTTAGGATTAATATTAGGAATTTCAGGATTTTGCGGAGATATTTTCATGTCTTGTCTAAAAAGAAAAACAGACGTAAAAGACACCGGAAATTTACTGCCCGGACATGGTGGATTATTAGATAGAATTGACAGTTTGATCTTCAACGCCCCAATTTTTTTCTGGCTCCTTCCCTTTCTTTTAAAGATGTAAAAAATGAATGAAAAATTTAAAAGAGCACTATTATTTTCAGGAGGCGGAACAAGATTAATGATCTACCTCGGAATGTTTGCAGCATTGGAAGAACTAGAAATGAAACCCGATGTTCTTATCGCTTCATGTGGTGGAGCTTTTGCAGCAACCGTCATCAATGCTTTCCCGGACAATCTTTCAAGAAAAGAATATTTACAATCGGAAGAATATTTTCAATTTGTATCTAAAACAACACTAACAAAACAAAAAAAACTCTCTGAAATCGGACTTTTCTCTTTAAAAAAAATATTTGATAAAAGGAACGCTCCCAATATTGAAAATGTCTTTCATCGATATCTGGTTGAAATGAATCAGGATTTATCCGAAGATTTTCCTTCATTAAAAAACACCCAATTTTCTCAAGAAATCCCAACACTTATGATTGGTTCAGAGATCCTTTTTGATCCAGCAGAAGTTGAAAAAAAACGAAATAATCGAAAATTATATCAAAAAATAATTTTCACCGATCCTGAGACATCAAAGAAAATAATTCCACAGCAGATTATCATTAATTCTGAAAATTTAAAACAAAGTGCCATCGAAGATGTTCCAAAGATTAGAATTAATGTTTCTTTGTTGACAAGCACTAGAATTTCCATTTCTGATATGTTCTATGTTACTCCAGCTTCATTTCAAGGAAAATATTTTGCCGGGGGAGCTATTGATCTAATTCCGATTGAGCTTGCTAAGCATCTTGCTGACGAAATTATTATTGAAAAAAAACAATCTTACACTCCTGTAGAAGAAGCTTTTGTTCGTGCCGTTTTAGGATACAGCGGAAATAGAAGGTTAGAAGAAATTGAAAGACAGTTGCCCGATTTTCAAATTGACACCAATGATATCAAACAAAAACTGGACGGACATTATATCAAAAAAAGCATCAATTGGAAAAAACTTGAGATCGAACTTTCTTTACCAAAAAGTCATCAACAATTTGTAAAAGATATGGAAATGCAATGGCAATATGGTTTTGATCAGACGATAAAAAGTATTAAAAAATAAAGGCAGTTAAGACTTTTACATCTTTCATCATCAAATTAAACTTATTTTTACCTAAAATTGAAAATCACAACACGCTCATGAACGTTTTTATTGCAGGTGGAACTTCGGGAATTGGCTATTCTCTTGCTCAGCATTATCTTTCAAAAGGATATCGCGTGGGCATTTGCGGAAGAGATTTAACCAAAATTCCTGAAAATAATTTTGAGAATTTAAATGTATTTCAAGCTGATGTTTGTGATATAAGTTCAATTTTTTCGACAGTAAATAATTTTCTACAAAATGAAAATCTTGATATTTTCATCAATTGCGCCGGAAGTTATGCGGAAGATGTTGCCAGAAATATTTCTTACGAAGAAGCCGAAGAAATGCTGCAAACCAATATTTTAGGAACTGTAAATTGTTTCGAAGTAGCCAGAAAAGCTATGAAAGGTCAAAACAAAGGAAATATTGCGGTTATCGCATCCGTTTCCGGGATTTTAGATTATGAAAATTCGAGTTTGTACACCAAAACAAAACGTTCGGTCATTCAGATTGCGGATGCATATCGCCGAGCATTGAAACCATTTGGAATTTCTGTAACGACCATTGCTCCGGGTTATGTTGATACCTTAAAATTGAGACAGCTTAACGATAATGATCTAAGTAAAAAACCGTTTCTTACTGATCTTGAAGCTGCTACAACAATTATTTCGGACGCTATTGAAAAGCAAAAAAAATTAATCATTTTCCCTGCAAAAATGAAATGGATGATGAAATCATTATCCATCCTTCCCTCTTCATTATTAAATATTATCATGTTCAGGAAAGCCAAATGGATGAAAAACGACTAAAATTTAAACAGAAAATCTATGCTATGTTGCTGTGTTCCGTTGTATTCATGATTGTTTACAATTATTCAGCGTGGCATGCTTCAAAGCTTGAAAAAGTTCCGTCTTTCGTTTTTGATTTTGAAAAATATATCCCGTTTCTTCCTTGGACGATTATTCCTTATATGACCAGCGGACTGTTTTTTTGTGCTGTTTTTTTCTTTTGTAATACGAAGGAGCAGCTTAAAGTTCTAACTCAAAGAATGCTGTTTGTAACTATTATAGCTGGAATTTGTTTTTTATTATTTCCATTAAAATTTTCTTTACAAAGACCGGAAGTCAATAATTCTATTTTTGGATATTCTTATCAGTTTTTAACAACTTTTGATTCGCCTTTCAATCAGGCTCCGTCACTGCATATTACGTATGCTTTTATTTTCTGGAGTATTTTTAGAAATGTAAAAAAATGGAGAATATTTTTAAAGATTTGGCTCCTTGCTATAGGAATTTCTACTTTAACCACTTACCAGCATCATTTGATTGACATTCTTACAGGAACTATTTTGGCTCATATTAGCTTTATCATATTTCCTTATCAGAAAAATAACTTTTTATATAGGAATTTTCAAGTCGCTAATTTCTATTTTTTGATTGGATGGATCTTTATTTCATTCTCTTTATTGTTGTATAAATTTTCAAATGAATATTGTTTAATCTTCTTATGGCCGGCTCTCGTTATGATTTTAACAGGTTATCATTATCAGAAAAATAATATTCACTTTTTAAAAGATAACAACGGAAATATTTCTTTATTCAAAAAGATTTTTTATTTTCCTTATCTATTAATTTATTGGATATTTTGGAAGTTTTTACGAAAAAATAAACGACCATTAGAAATTGTAGCCAACATTTATATTTCGTCAAAACCTAATAAAAAAGATTTACAGGATTTTGAAATTAATAAAAATACTTTCATCTACGATCTTTCAGCAGAAATTGAAGAAAATTCTGAAATCAAACAAAAATCTACCTATTACTCTGTTCCTTTTTTAGATATTGGGATGTTGGATATTGATCAAACTAAAAAATTAGTCACAAAAATTACAGAAAATTATCTTCAACTTCCAAAAGACGGAAAAATACTCATTCATTGCACGATGGGTTATACCAGAAGTTCCGTAATTGAAATTTTAGTAATGAAAAATATTCTATCTTTACCTCTAAACCAAGCAATAACCAATATGAAATTCCTGAATAAGAATGCGATCATTCATTCTTACATCTACGATTTTCTGAAAAAATTTTAAATATGAACAGTGGAAATTTTAAGAGTTTTGATGAAAGCGAGATCTTCTATCGCGAGTGGAATTATCAACCTCAACAAAAAAGCATCATCATCATCCATCGCGGACACGAACATTCTGAAAGACTGAACGATATCGCTCAATCACCACAATTTTCAAACTATACTATTTTTGCGTTCGACCTTCGTGGACATGGACATACAAAAACGCCAACATCTTCCATTTTCATGGATTATGTTCGTGATTTGGATTCTTTTTCACAATTTTTACAGTCAAAATATGACGTGAAAATTTCTGATATTTTCGTACTTGCCAACAGTATTGGCGGAGTGGTTGCATCAGCTTGGGCTCATGATTTCGCACCTAATATTGCAGGAATGGTTCTGTTGGCTCCCGCTTTTAGAATCAATCTTATAGTTCCTTTGGCGAATGAAATGATCACTTTAGGAACAAAATTAAAGAAAGGTTTGATCATAAAAAGTTATGTAAAATCAACGATGCTGACTCACGATCCGGAGCAGCAAAAAGCTTATGATACAGACCCGTTGATCACACGATCGATTGATGCAGAATTACTGATTGATCTTGCAAAAGCAGGAAAACGTTTGGTAGAAGATGCAGAAGCCATCGACACGCCTACCCTTATTTTATCTGCTGAAAAAGATCATGTTGTTTTTAATAAAGATCAGAAAAATTTTCATGATAAATTAGATACAGATTTAAAAAAATACGAAATCCTTCCTAACTTTTTCCATGGAATCTTGTTTGATACAGGAAAGGAAATGGTTTATGATAAAATTAAAGATTTCGCTGAAAAATGCTTTAGTCAAGCTCAGAAAAAAACATCACTTTCACCCGATAAATTTTCTGTAAAAGAATATCAGGATCTTCAAAATAATGTTGGTAATAACCTTAATTTTAAATTCCAAAAATGGTCTCTCAATAAAATTGGAAAGATCAGTAACGGAATGGCGATCGGTTTAAAACATGGTTTTGATTCCGGCGCTTCTTTGGATTATGTCTATCACAATCAGCCTCAAGGAAAATTAGGCTTCGGGAAAATGATGGATAAAAATTATCTTGAAGCTATCGGCTGGACTGGAATTAGAATCAGAAAACAACATTTGATCAAGCTTTTAGAACAAAAAATTCAAAGTCTGAAAAAAGAAGGCAGAAAAGTAAAGATCCTTGATATTGCAGGCGGAACAGGAAATTATTTATTTGACATTACAGAAAAATATCCTGAAGTTGAAATCGTCGTTAATGAATTCGTAAAGGCAAATATTGAGATCGGAGAAAAAGTAATTCAGGATAAAAAATATCAAAACATCAGATTTAGCAATTTCGATTGTTTTGATCCTGAAACGTATAAAAAATTGAATTTTGAGCCTAATATCACCATTGTTTCGGGTATTTTGGAGCTTTTTGGAGATAATGAAATGGCGAGTAAAGCTATTCAGGGAATCAATTCTATTTCAGAACAAAATTCATTCATCGTTTATACCGGGCAACCTTGGCATCCGCAGTTGAAAATGATTGCGTATGTTCTGAATAATCATCAAAACAAAGACTGGATCATGAGAAGACGTTCGCAAAAAGAATTGGATAGAGTGATGGCTTTTAATAATATTCAGAAAGAAAATATGTTGATTGATGATTTTGGAATTTTTACAGTTTCTTCGGGGAAGGTTAATTTTTAAGTTAAAAATTAAAAAATGTAGTTTAGATTCCTCCGGAATGACAAATAAACTGCTAAATTTTAGATTAAAATAAAAATGCTTCTCAAGAATATTGAGAAGCATTTTCTTAAACCAAATTTATATGAAAATTATTGCTTAGCTAACTCAAAATACAAGTTAACGTCAACGTCTTTAGCTACGCCAGCACCTATTGGATCATATTTAATGTTATAATCTAAACGGTTAACCGTAAATTTTGTTTGGAAACCCATCACTTCTTTTCCTTGTTGATTTTTAGTGATTCCACCGTAAGTTACAGGAACAGAAATTTCTTTAGTAACATCTTTAATCGTCAATTTACCTTTCAACGTGTATGTATTATTTTTATCTTTTGTGATAGAACCGCTTTCAAAAGTCATTGTAGGAAACTTCTCAGCATCAAAGAAATCTGCACTTTGCAAATGCTTATCTCTCATTTCAACACCTGTGTTTACAGAGTTTGTATTCACAAAAAAGCTAAATTCCGCTTTATCCAAACCACCTTCTTTACTTGCAGCTATTTTTCCGTCAAATTTATCGAATCTACCTTGTACAAAGCTGATTCCCATATGTTTGATAGTGAAATTCACAGAAGAATGCATTGGATCTACTGCCCAACCTGTCTGTGCAAATCCGGCAACACTTAGTAAAGCAAATACAAAAGTTAAGAATACTTTTTTCATTATATATTATTTTAGATTAATCTTATAGCAAAGATAAATCGTAAAAAATAGTAAGACATTGATCTATGATAGTTTTTTCAACTTTTCTTATTTTTCTGGATAAGCAATCGCCAAAAATTTATTAGAAAACCTCAACTAATTGGGAAATATATACTTTCCCTGCACTTTCAATAAGATTCACTTCAAGTCTGTAAACTTTTTTAGAAACCAGGTCATATATTCTTATTATATTCAATTCATTATTAGATCCTACATTAGAAGCGGCAGCAATTTTTTCGAAATTGTTTGTTGCAGTACCACTCCCAGCAGACGAAACATACCCTGTAGACACCCAGTTTTCAGTAATAAACGTGCTGTATTCTCTTGACCCAGCACGTCGGAATCTGATATAAATATCATTATTACCCGTTACCATGAATTCAAAATCTTCCGTAGTTAACACCGGCTTATTGGAGAGAAGCTGCAAAGGCGTTTTATATACGGCACTTCCTTGATTTTGATTAATTATTTTCCCTTTGTTCCAGATAGGAGCACTTGGTGTACCGATATTGGTGTAAAGTCCGGCCTCAAGGTTATCATTACCCTCATGATATACAGTAAGACCTGTAGCAGGTTTTGGAATTGTAATACGATCCGTAGCCGAGGTTAGTTCTACTCTGGGAGGCAAAAATCCTTTATTGTCCGATTTTATCTCTAGCAAAGAGGATCTATCCGGGATATCAGTTCCTATCCCAACACTACCGTCTTTTTTTACCACAAAATCATTTGACTGCTGAGTCTCTGAAGGTACCCCTGTTAAAGAGTTGTCTTTTGCTCCATCTACATGGAAAGTAGCTTGTGGATTTGCTGTTCCGATTCCTACCTGAGCAAACATACTAGTGCTTGTAAATAATACGGCAAGTACTATTAACTTTTTGTTTTTTTTCATCATTTATTTTTTTTCATCAGAAGGTGTAGTGTTATCCCTTCATTGACATCTCACTTTTCAAATATCATGCCAATACATCGTTTTACCTTTTCAATCAATACCAATGTTTATTTTAATTTGAAAGTAATTTTTATAATTTTACATCATGGCAAAACTAAAAACAGCATATTTCTGTCAGAGCTGCGGAACACAGTATTCTCAGTGGATGGGACAATGCAAAAACTGTGGAGAATGGAATACTTTGGTGGAAGAAGTGGTAGAAAAAACCTCATCTAAGACACCACCCTTTACGAAAACGAAGCAACACGTCATCAATATTGTTGAAGTTGAAACAATAGAAGAACCCCGTATAAAAACTCCTTCCGAAGAACTTAATCGTGTTTTGGGAGGCGGAATTGTTTTAGGTTCCGTTACTTTAATCGGCGGTGAACCGGGAATTGGAAAATCGACGTTGCTTTTACAACTTGCCTTGAAAATGAAGAAAAAAGTTTTTTATGTTTCGGGGGAAGAAAGTGCTTCTCAGATCAAAATGAGAGCCGATAGATTAACGGATGTTCAAAATCCGAACTGTTTTCTTTACACAGAAACTTCACTGGAGAAAATTCTTCATGAAGCCAAAAAGCTGGAGCCTGACTTTGTTATTATCGATTCAATTCAGACTTTACAATCACAATTAATTGAAAGTTCGCCCGGAACGGTTTCTCAGATCAGAGAATGTTCCAACGAGATCATTAAATATGCTAAAGAAAATAATGTTCCTGTTTTCTTGGTTGGTCACATTACGAAAGACGGACAAATTGCAGGGCCAAAAGTCTTGGAACACATGGTAGATGTCGTTCTAAATTTTGACGGAGACAGAAATCACCTTTTCAGATTATTGAGAGCCAATAAAAATCGTTTTGGGTCAACCGCAGAAATCGGAATTTACGAAATGGTTTCTCAAGGTTTAAAGGAAATTAAAAATCCATCCGAGATTTTAATTACTAAAAAATTCGAAGAGCTTTCCGGAAATTCTGTTGCCGTAACTTTAGAAGGAAACCGACCGATGTTATTGGAAATTCAGGCGTTGGTAAGTACTGCCGTTTATGGAACTCCGCAAAGAAGCTGTACCGGTTTTGATGCCAAAAGACTGAATATGTTGTTGGCTGTTCTTGAAAAACGAGCAGGTTTTCAATTAGGCTCAAAAGACGTTTTCTTAAATATTACCGGAGGAATAAAAACCGACGATCCGGCTTTGGATCTTGCGGTTATTGCCTCTATTTTGTCTTCAAATGAAGATATTGCGATCTCTGAACATTTTTGCTTTGCGGGAGAAATTGGTTTAAGTGGTGAGATCCGTCCGGTTGCACAGGTCGAACAGAGAATTACTGAGGCTGAAAAACTAGGTTACGAGGTTATTTTTGTTTCCAATCTTAATAAAATTGCCAAAAGAAAACACGGTATCAAAATAGAAGAAGTAAGTAAAATTGAGGATTTTCATGAAAGATTGTTTTAATCTTAAATAATCGTTAAATAAATTCACTTAATGTTGAAATATTATACATATCTTTATGTATCAATAACCTTTAAACTTAAGTACACATGAAAACAAATTTTATTATTCTACTTGTTTGCTGCGTTAATCTATTGTCAGCACAAATTGGTGTTTTTCAAAATCCTGTTAATGAGGGAAGTTTATCTGATGATCAGAAGATCACAAAAGAGCTTGCTTCGAGTTATATTTCAACGAAATATTACAAACAGTCTGTCTTTAATTTAGATTCTGATCTCAAAATTAATTTACCCGACAATAAACCGATCATTGCAAAATTTGATAGAGTTTTAACTTATAGCAATAAAAGTGAATCTTATGTCTACAAAATTGAAAACGAACCACAATCGGATTTAGTATTTTCAAAATATGACAATATTGTAACCGGAATGTATGCTCCGAGTACGGGAGAAAAAGTGATGTTTCATCAAACAAATGGTGATATTTTCGCTTTATCAATGGTAAGTGATCAGAAAATTCTGGATCAGGATTCTAAAGATGATCAAATTTTAGACTCTACCCTTCCCGGATTTGGAAAAGTAAATTCTAATGTTTGTCTTTCTACAACTCCTGTTTGTGCAGCTTCACGCGTTGATGTGATGGTTGTGTATACCTCAGCAGCAAGAACTGCCTGGGGCGGAGTTTCCCAGAGTAACTCTTTTATAGCGACTGCTATTACTAATTTTAATACAGCTTTAACCAATTCGGGTGTTTCCAATGTGACAATTAATCTGGTCTATTCCGGAGAGATCGCTTATACTGAACCCGGAAATATCAGTACAGATCTTACCAGGTTAAGAACTAATAATGATGGGTATATGGACACTGTTCACACCTTAAGAACAACTTATGGAGCCGATCTGGTTGCCTTGGTTACCGGAACTCCTACGAATACCTGCGGATTGGGTTACGTAAATACTAATGCTACCAATTACAGCGGTGCTAACGGATTCTGTGTGAGTCTTTATAATTGTGCGGTTTCCAATTATTCTTTGGCGCATGAATTGGGACATAATATGGGATTACAGCACGATTGGTATGTGAATACAAGCACAACTCCTTGCAGTCATCATCATGGATATGTAAACAGAACGGCAATTAATTCGGGAACGTCAAGTACTTCTTCTCAGCGATGGAGAACGATTATGGCTTATAATGACGAATGTTCAGCAGCTGGATTTAACTGTACTAGAATCAACCGTTGGGCGAACCCAAGTGTTAATTATAATTCTGAACCTACAGGAATTGCTATTGGAAATACAAATCCATCCAATGAAGCTTATGGATTTTCACGTTTTGCGTGTGTGGTTTCTAATTTTATGCCGGCAATTTCAGCAGATATTTTATCCACATCAGAAACGCCTTCTAATACAAAAGAATTTACGTTATATCCAAATCCTGCAAAGGATGTAATTACCATTTCGTTACGTGATGATGAAAAGTATTCATTTAAAATCTTTAATAATGCAGGACAGCTTGTTCAGACAACAACAGAAAGAAATATTAATTTAAAAGGATTCAATTCCGGAGGATATTTTTTAAATATTTATGATGACAAAGGCTCATTGATAGGTAGTAAAAAATTTATCGTTAAATAGTTTTCACATAATTAAACAATCAAAATCCTCCGAATATTTTAATTTTATTCGGAGGATTTTCAATTTTAAGCCTTACCTTGTAGTATGAATTATCTGGCTCATTCTTTTCTCACTTTTTCGGACGGACAAATCGTCGGACAGTTTCTGGAAGATTTTATCCGAAACAAAGACCGTTTTTCTTTTCCTAAAGATATTCAGGACGGGATTACCCTGCACAGAGCTATTGATACGTTTACAGATGCTCATCCCGCACTACATGAGGCTAAAAAAGTTTTCAGTCCGTTGGTAAGATTGTATTCCGGAGCGTTTGTAGATGTCTCGATGGATTATTTTTTAGCAAATGATTTAACACTGAACTCGCTTCAAGGCTGGAAAGAACATTCTTTACGAGTATATCGTATTCTTAACCAAAACGAAAAATGGCTTCCCGAAAATTTTAAGAAAATGCTGGTAAAAATGGAACATGATGACTGGCTTTATAATTACCGTGAAGATTGGGGAATTAAATTCAGTATTCAGAATGTTCTCAACAAAGCAAAATATCTGGATAAAGACCTTCCTGTTTTTGAACTATTTCTTCAAAACAAAGAAATTCTTCAGGAATGTTATAATGCATTTTTTCCAGATTTATTGGTTCATGCACAAGCTGTCAATTCCCAATTAAAAATAGAAAATCCTTTTTAATGATAAATAAAAAACACTTACTTGCGTAAGTGTTTTTCAATATTTGGGAACATATATGTTGTTTGTGTTTGTAGAATTATTTGTGCCTGAAAAAAATTAATCCCCTATTCTGAATACCAATAACTGAGTAGACACTCCAACTAGGTCCATACCCGCTCCACTACAGTTACCGGATTGACCTCTACCTAATTGTATTTGCCATGTTTTTCCTGCAGGAAGTGTCGTAGCATAGGTTATAGTATTACCATGAACGGAAAGCGATCCTTGAAGATGAGAAGACGTATTATGAACTCTCTGTGTAGTAGCATTTAGAGGAAAATCTATAAAATATGAGCTTATAGTACATCCCGTACTATTATGTATAGCCTCATATACAAATGTCATTTGGTAAGTTCCGGCAGGAAAGGTGATAGTACTAGTTGTTGTATTATAGGTAAGTCCCGGTATTGAATTTTTTACAACAGACATAGGGACAACTTGAGAACCGCCGGATGGCTGCGCAGTTAAAAAATTATTCTGAGTCGTATCTAATCTGAAAATAGCAGGATTTGGGATCGATAAAGAACTCAAAGTCCCAATTGTTTTAACCACTCCGGTAGCATCTAGTACCATGAGGCGGTCCGTTGTCGTAACTCCTACAGTTGTACCTTGCAAACGCAACGGATCAGTTGCATTTACATGAAGCTTATTGGTGGGCGTTGTAAGCCCTATACCTACATTTCCGGTAGCTGTTACATTCATATCATTTGCTTGCTGAGCTACTGTGGGAGTACCCGTAGCAGGATTATCTTTTCCAGCATCGATATTGAAAACACCTTGCGGATTAGTTGTATTAATCCCTATTTGGGCGTAAAAAATACTGCTTGATGTTAGCAATATTATTAAGAGATAATTTTTAAATTTCATAATAAGTTTATTTTAAGTTTGTATTTTTTTCTACGTCAAGTGATTTTGGAAGACAATGTTTGATTTTTATACGAAATGTTAATATTATATAAAAAATGTCACTTTGTGTTAAAACAAATATAATATTTTTTATTTATAATTCAAATTTTATTAATAAATATTAATTATAATTTATAAATACCTTTAAATCAGATTATATCACTAATTATAGATTTAAAATTATCGTCAACATTTTCCTTTGTTATAAAAAACATCTGCCACTTTGAAAAGTTTATCATTTCCAAAGTGATATGGAAACTTTATCTTTTCAAAAAAATATCAATTAAAATTGCTGAAATAGATAGCGATTGGGATAAGAAAGTTTTTCGCTTTTTCGGTTTCCGCTTACAATAATATGAACTATGTTGATTTGGTCATCAAACAGATTGTACAGCAGGCTGACCGCTGCCTCTACCTTTTTAGGAGCAGGAAGAGTTTCAGATTCTAAGAAGACATTTACAGATTCACTGTCTTCTTCATAGCCAATGTAACTTACCTTTAAGAATTTATTATCTGCTTTTAACTTGAAATACTCCGCTGAATAATTTTTTAATGCTTCATTAATCTGAGCTTTATATTTTTCATCATTAAAATGAAAAGGTTTACCGTATTTTTTGCTTAATCCATTTTCCAGGTCATCAAGAAAAAAACGTCCGGTAATTTCAAATGTTCTTGATTTTGAATTATAATTAATTTCCACAGAACCTACATGATAGGGATGAAATTCTCCTGTAGCCTTCAAATCATTGAATTTAAGAGGAAACAAAAGAGAAAGTGCTATAAACAAAAAATTAAGCTTCAAAAACATTGACTTTACATTATTTTAAACAAATATAAAAAAAGAGCGACAGTTATCAACTGTCACTCTTTAATTGTAAAAAATTATTATGATATTATTCTTTAATGATCTTTTTAACCACTTTAGAATTGTTATCTAAAGTAATTGTGAATACGTATGTTCCGCTTACCAGATCAGATACATTTACTTTATTAGAAGTGGAAGTAATATCTGCATTTCTAACAAGCTTACCTGAAGCATCATGTACAGTAACAGTCGCTTTAGAAGCTTTACCCAGACTAACGTTTACAACGCTTTTGGCCGGGTTAGGATATACATTTACTCCTGAATTGTCTTTTGTGTCGTTAACACCTAAGGTAGTAGAATTTGTTTTCACAAAATAACCTCCAAATCCTGTTGTCTGGAAGCTTACTTCCCAATATTGATAGGTTTCATTCCAAACAATATCAGCAATATTTGGAGTAATTACAGTGGCTGCACTTCCAAAAGAAGCTACTGTACCTGTATTGCTCGCACTTGTTCCTGTATATTTTTCAACAATAAGATTGGCTTTATTGGCATTATCTGTACTTGAAGTTGGTAATTTAACCGCATTGGTAAGATTGTAAGCATCAAATTCTGCCTGTTTGAAGTATAATGTCACTTTTCCTGTAGTGGTTGTAGGATTATTTTCAGGATTAATTTCGAATCTTCTTGATACATAATTAGGCTGTGCATTATCAACCCAAACTTTAGAAGTCACATTTCCTGCAACTGTACTTGCCGTTTCTTTTTCGACTCTTGAAATTAACTGACAGTTGTTTACAAAATAATTGTATCCTACTGCTACCGGAGCCAATTTGGTTTGATTTGCTGTTGCTAAAACTTTAACTTCTGCTACATTTTCGTAGACAGTAGCTCTCATTTTAAGATCAAACGTTCTTGCCGTCCAGGTCGTTCCGTCTGTAGATGTTTTTGATCTGTTATTTACTACAGCAGATTCGTTTTTCATAGCAATTCTTCCACTCAAACCATTGATAACGATGTAGAAATCTTTACCTGTAACGGTTTGAATATTTAAATCTGATAAATTAACATAGTTCCAGGTAAATCTCTGAATGTCATTTACCCATGAAGAAACAGTTTTAGTCGCAATAATATCACCCGGATTTCCGTTTGTATCTACTTTTCTTACTTGGATATCAACCGCCATATCACTAGGAATTGCAGACGTTCCTGTAAGGAATGAGAAACCGCCCAATTTACCCGTTAATGTTGGTGTATAACGAACAGCTAGAGCTGTGTTATCAAAAAAGTTATTGTTTTCTGTATTGGCAATGATGTAAGGTTCGTCATATGTAACGGTTTCAAAATTTGATTCTACACAATTTAACTCATCTGTAACAGCTTTATAAATATCTAATTTACCAAAGCCCCATCTTGGATTTGGAATGTTTCCTGTTGCTCCGTCTTTTCTGGCATTAACAGTCAATCTGCTTTTTACTGCAGCCGCCGTTAAAGTAGGATTTGCCTGAAGTAATAAAGCTACAGCTCCTGCAACACCCGGTGAAGACATACTCGTTCCTTGATTTTTCACATAATAAGTGGTTCCGTTAATGATATCGGTAGCTCCTGGTGCAGAGTTGCTTGATCTTGCGGAGATCACATTTTGTCCGGATCCGGTTATTTCCGGTTTTTGAAAACCATCCACCCTAGGTCCTTGAGAACTAAATGATGAAATAGATTCCTGTGGAGTAAGAACATAATAACCTCCTGCAGCAGTGTACCAACTCGCTCTTCCCATGTAAGAAGCTACCGTAATGGCACTGGATGCATTTCCTGGTGAACCCACAATGTATTCATTATTACCATTTGTCAACGTAGTTGCTACTCCCTGACTGTACAGCCAGCCATGTGTTGTTATTTGTTGAGCACCGTTATTTGTGATTTCTAACGTATATGTTCCTTGTGCATTGGTTGTAGAACCTGTATTTCTGCTGACAACTAACTGTACATATCTTTTATTATTATCTGTCCCCCAATAATTATACATGGTAGCCGTTAATCCTCCTCCCAGAACACTGTGTGCTGTATTTGTAGTAATATTCTGAGTATATTGCTGCCCGTCTGGTGCCGTTAATTTAGCTGTTACAGGGCTATCATCGTTAGCATACATCAAAAATGAAAAAACTGAAGCTGCCGAAGTGTTACTCGCTACCGTAAATGTATAGGTTTGAGCTGCATTAGGTGCTATATCAACAGTTCTGTGAATATTTCCTCCATAATCATTACCTGCAGAGATGACTACTACTCTACCGGGACCTGAAGCAGTAAATGCATTGACTGCTACTTCATGACTTCCCGTACCATCATGAGCAGATCCTTGGCCTCCGATACTCATATTCACAACAATAGGCTTGTTTAGGGCTGTTGCTACATTTTTAAAATAAGTTAATGCATTAATGGTATTGGTCGTTGGGAAAGATCCATTCCCACCTTTTACAAAAATAATATCTGCTCCGGGAGCAAAACCTTTATGTCTCTTATCGGCAAATGCAGATCCGTTTCCTGCTGCTGTTCCGGACACGTGAGTTCCGTGGCCGTTGGTATCATTTTCACGGACAAAATTGGCTGGTGTACCATCCAATTCATCTTCAATCTGTGCTCTTGTATATTCTACTCCTGTAGCAAATCCGGTTGGCGAGGTTTCTGATCCCTGAGGTGTTAATGTCTGATCCCAAATTGAATAAATCCTACTTTTCGTCTGATCTGTAGCACTTCTAAAATCCGGGTGCTTCCAATCGATACCCGTATCATAAACTCCAACCAAAACTCCGGTTCCTACGTATGAAGTATTGTTAAAAGCTCCATCCTGTAAAAGACTGGCTCCGGATTGTGCACGGCTAACATCATTATGAAGAATATCAAAAGTTGGAGCCATCACAGAAGTTACATAAGGAAGCTGAGTCAGTTTTTCAATATCCTCTATTCCGACCAGTGCGGTAACGAAATTAGGAAGTTGGCTTTGAACTAAAAATCCATCAGCCTTTAATTTTTCAGGTGTTTTTGTATAAATGATACAAGAATACATTGTTTGTGCTCCTTTTGAAGTCACCACCAAATGTTTATCAAGCTGCATTTCAGGACGATCGAAATCTTTAATTTCAATTCCTTTTGATATTTTATCTTTGTTTTTCAACAAAATTTCAAATCTAGAGTCCAATTTTTGAACCTGCCCAAACATTCCATACGATGAAAGGCCTAGAAAAATAGCAGCTACATTTCTTAAAGTATTCCTTCCTGTAACAGGAATATGTACTTTTGTAAATAATAGTTTTTTTAAATCCATGTTGCGTAATTTTAAACAATACAATTATACAATTTTTATTTATTTTATAGCTAATTAACAGATATTATTAAAATTTAAACATCTAAAATATCAAATAATTATTTAATTTATTACAATTTATGCAGGACTTTATATTTTATTTAAAATTAGGCTGGGAACATATTATATCTCTTGATGCGCTTGATCATCAGTTGTTTGTTTTAGCATTAATCGCAATTTATTCTTATAATGATTGGAAGAAAATTCTAATCTTGGTAACTGCATTTACCATTGGCCATTCCATTACGTTGGCTTTAAGTATTTTAGATATTGTAAGAGTTTCTTCAAATTGGGTAGAGTTTTTGATTCCGGTGACGATTGTTGTAACTTCATTAGGTAATATTTTAATGAAAAATAAAAAGAACGGTTTAATGAAATTGAATTATTATTTAGCCTTAATTTTCGGCTTGATCCACGGCATGGGCTTTGCGAATACCGCAAGAGTAATGATCGCGAAAAGTCAAAGTATTTTTTTTCCGCTTTTAGGTTTCAATATTGGTTTGGAATTGGGGCAGATCGTGATTGTTTTTGCAATTTTAATTCTCCTTTTTATTTTACTTAAAATTTTCAAGGTGAATAAAAAAGACTGGATCTTATTTGTTTCGTCCGGTGTATTTGCATTATCCTTAAAAATGGCTTTAGAAAGAATTCCTTTTTAATTTAAATTCAGAAATCAAAAATATACTTATAGTTATTAATAGTAAAAAGATCATGGCATACACGGCCATTAAATATCCATTCGTAAAGTTAAAATAGATACGTCCGACCAGGCTTACCCCAAATCCCACAGAAATTTGCTGTATCGTCAAATAAACTCCTGTGGCAATTGACGTTATAGAAACCGGTAATTTCCGCATCGCATTGGTGAACATTGAGGGCAAAACAATTCCACAGCCAATACCATAAAAAAACAAAACAACAATCGTCGCCTGAAAATTGACAGTTGATGTACCAATCGTATAAATATGCCCGATAAGTCCTGCAACCATTATAACTAAACCGAAAATAATAAATTTCTCCTGATATTTATTTAAAAATCTCACAGATAAAAGTGATGCGATAACATATCCAACACCTTGACAGGCAAACAACAACCCAGTTTTCGTAGAACTCAAATGATGCTGTTCTTCAAGAAAATTGGCATTGACAAAAAAGTAAGAATCCTGAACTAAATAATAAGTAACCGCTGCTAAAAGCGCTATTTTAAAACTCGGATAGAAAAAAGGCTGCATATTGATAAGAACTTCTTTTCCTTGTTTAAATTTACTTTTTTGATGAAAAATAAAAATGATAAAACCAGTTACAGATAAAAGCATTAATAAAATATGACTTCCACTCCATCCTTCTTCCCCGCCGGCAACAATCTCGTACATCAGAATTATTAATAAAATTATTAAGATGATCTGAGGAAGTATCTGGATTGATTCTTTGGTCTTTATTTCAACTTCTTTCAAATATTTTTTAGCTAAAATAATCACTAGAAGCGCAAGCGGAATATTAATAAAGAAAACAAGTCGCCACGCATCAAAACTAAAATTAAGATCCGGAATGATGCCCCCAAACACCTGCCCAACCACCGAAGCTATACCTGCAATTGCGCCATAAATGCCAAGTGCTTTTACTCTTTCTTCTTCAACTTCAAAAACGCTGGATATTAAAGCTACCCCTTGCGGAACCATAAAAGCCGCCGAAATCCCCTGAAAAAGTCTGCTTACATTCAGTTCGATCGCAGAACTCGAGATACCGCATAACAATGAAAACAGCATAAAGCTAAACATTGAAGCTATAAAGGTCTTTTTATGACCAAATTTATTTCCAATTTTACTTCCGGTAATCAAAAAAGCACCATATCCGATAATATAAAACACAATAATAAACTGCGCCTCGGCAGAATTAGCCTGTAAAGAATTTCTTATTGACGGTATTGCAATATTTACTATAAAAAGATCTAAAACACATAAAAAAATTGACATTGAGATCACTATTAAACTCAACCATTTGTTAAACTCTCGAAAATTCCTCATATTTATTGATAAAATTTTAACTTTACCACTTCAAAAGTAACAACATCCATCCCTGCTGTCAAGTAGGTAAAAAAAACATACTCAGTATGAATTTTAGTACTAATTCTGATAATGAAACCATTAGCTGCACAGAAAATTTTCTGTTTTTAGCAAATAACTGCTACGCAGAACATGCTTTGAAGCTAATTAATGGAAAATGGAAGATCTCTCTGATCAAAATCATCGCCAATGACTGCCCGAAAAGATTCGGAGTTTTGAAACGAGAATTAGATAATCTTGCACAGGGAACTTTAAGTACAATTTTAAAAGAAATGGAAAATGACGGAATTATCCTGCGAATCGCCTATGCCGAAATACCACCCAGAGTGGAATACAAATTAACAGAAAAAGGCATTGCCTTATTACCGATCATAAAATCAATGGAAGACTGGTGGTTAGCCTTTCCTAAAAACAATTAATAAACATTAGCAGCTATGAAATTTAATATCCTTTTTATACTCTCTTTTTGTAGCGTGGGTATTGTTGCACAAAACATTCAAAATAACCCTGGAAGCAACCACGGAAACAGATTTGAGCAATTAGGTACAATTCTTCCTACTCCCAATATTTACAGAACAGCTTCCGGAGCTCCGGGACACGGATATTGGCAAAACAGAGCCGATTATAATATCACCGCTTATCTTGATGAAGATAAAAGGAATTTAAAAGGTTCCGAAACCATCACCTATTACAACAACTCTCCCGACGATCTGGATTACATCTGGCTACAATTAGATGAAAATCAACAATCTACTGTTAAAAAAGCAGATTTTCAGTTTTCATCTACAATTCCGCAATCTACAAACGATCAACAATTAAAAATGACAGATCTTCCTGTAAAAGATAATGGATACGGTGTAAACCTTGAAAAAGTGACCGATGCATCCGGAAATCCACTAAAATATACGGTGAATAAAACGATGATGCGTATTGATCTGCCTAAGGTTTTAAAGAAAGGAGAACAGCTTGTTTTTAAAGTAGATTGGAATTACAATATTCCAAACCGTATGAAAATGGGCGGTCGCGGCGGTTATGAAAACTTTCCGGAAGACGGAAATGATCTTTACACCATGACACAATGGTATCCGAGAATGTGCGTTTACAGCGATTTCCATGGATGGCAGAATCATCAGTTCACAGGAAGAGGCGAATTTGCTTTAGTTTTCGGAAATTTTAAAGTTTCCATGAACGTTCCCGCAGATCATATTGTAGGCGGAACCGGAGAATGTAAAAATTACGATCAGGTGTTGACATCGGATCAATTAGGAAGATACAGAAAAGCCGAAAGTGCAAACGAACCCATAGAAATCGTTACGTTGGATGAAGCTAAAAAAGCAGAAAAAAATCATTCAAAACAAAGAAAAACATGGAATTTTGAAGCAAATGATGTAAGAGATTTCGCCTGGACCTCATCGAGAAAATTCGTTTGGGACGGAATGCGCGTAACAATCCCAGAAAACAATAATAAAGTAATGGCCATGAGTTTCTATCCAAAAGAAGCTTATGCTTTATATAGAAAATATTCAACGAAGGCGGTTGCGCACACCATCAAAACATACTCAGAATTTACAATTCCTTATCCATATCCTGTTGCACAATCTGTGGAAGCTGCCAACGGAATGGAATATCCAATGATCTGTTTCAACTTCGGAAGAACAGAAAAAGACGGAACCTATTCTGAAGGAACAAAAAACGGAATGATCGGCGTTGTGATTCATGAAGTTGGACATAACTTCTTCCCGATGATCATTAATTCTGACGAAAGACAATGGAGCTGGATGGATGAAGGTTTAAATACTTTTACAGAATATTTAACGGAAGAAAAATGGGATAATAAATTCCCTTCAAAACGCGGTCCGGCTTGGACAATCGTTGATTATATGAAACTTCCGAAAGATCAGCTGGAGCCTATCATGAGTAATTCTGAAAATATTATTCAGTTTGGTCCGAATGCTTATTCTAAACCTGCTACAGGATTGAATATTCTTCGTGAAACTATTATGGGCAGAGAACTTTTCGACAAAGCGTATAAAACGTATGCTAAAAGATGGGCTTTCAAACATCCTGAGCCTGCAGATTTTTTCAGAACGATGGAAGATGCGAGCGGTGAAGACTTAGACTGGTTCTGGAGAGGCTGGTTTTACGGAACCGATCCTGTAGACATCGCCATAGATAAAGTGACCATCGCAACCCCGGATTTAGATGCCATACCAATGGCAAAAGAAGAAACTTATACTGTTGACAAGCCTTTACAAAACGAGTTTGAAGATATTTCAAAAATCAGAAACAGAGAAGATAAAAACATCACTTTTGATGTAGAAAAAGATAAAAGTCTTCAGGATTTCTACTATCGTTACGACAGAGGTCAGGAAAAAGTAGACAACAGCAAAACGTATACTGTAAAGAAAGATGAAAATGCAGCTTTAGATTCTAAAGACAAGGATAAATTTAAAAACATCACAGCGTATCAAATCGATTTCGTCAACAAAGGCGGATTGGTAATGCCTGTTATTCTTGAATTTACTTTCGAGGACGGCACAAAACTGTACGACAAATCTTCAGCTCAAATCTGGAGACAGAATGAAAAGAAAGTTTCGAAAACATTTTATTTTGATAAAAAATTAAAATCAATTCAGCTTGATCCGATGAGAGAAACGGCGGATATTGACACTTCAAATAATGTATGGAATAATGACGGAAATTCTGCGACAAGCTCGAAATTCCAATTATTTAAACAAAAACAAGACGGCCCGGTAAGAGGCGGCTCAAACGGAAAAGTAAATCCGATGCAGGCTGCAGGAAAGAAAAGCTAAAAAAATAATTTTTAAAAAGTATTCAGAATCTGGATACTTTTTTTTTAGATTTGCCACTTATAAAAAACTTTTAACCCCCATGAAAAAACTTAGTTTATTGTTGATATTTATCTTTTCAGCACAGAGCTTTTTTGCTCAGTCTTTACAATTCTACACCGGAAAAAGAGATTTCATCCCCATTGAAATTCTAATGGAAGACGGCAGTACAAAAAAGGGATTCGCTCAGGATTTTATGCTTCCGGATGTTGCTACTTTCAGCTTTATGGGAAAAGGCGCAAAGTATGCTAATTTAGACAGAAAGGAAGTAAAATTTAAATCATCAAAAAGCGATACTCAAGTACAATTGATTTCAGTCTCAGATATAAAAAGCCTTATTTATACAAATGAAGACACGCAGGAAACATCTCAACTCGACAAACGTCTTGTAAAAGAAATAAATAATGACCTGGAAATGGAATCAGAAGGAAAAGTATTGATGCTTCCGCTGATGCAAAAAGGGAAAATAAATCTGTATGGCTATAGAAGTATGATGTGCAGAGCCGATTTTGGAGATAACATTTCATCAGGATTTAATGGAAACGAAGACAACTGCCAACTTACATATGTGATGATCTATTTAAGTAAACCAGACGAAACTTTTGCCGTTGCGCCGGTAGATTACAGTTCATTAAGTCCTTTCGCTTTATTCAATATGAAAACTTTGTATAAAAAGTTTTATAAAGCATACGACATTGTAGGCGCCGATTGTCCTGAATTTCTGAAAAAAGTGGATGAAGCAAGACAAAGCGATTATTTCTCCAACAAAACTTTCAAAGAAAACAAAAGAGAATCAGAAGCCGAAAGAAAAGCTTTAATTAAAGGAAAAAAAGGTGCAGAAGCATCCAGAATCAATATGAAGTTCAGAACAGAATTATTCATAAAAATGTACCGAAAACTGCTTGATGATTATGAGCAAACATGCCATTAATTATCATTTAAAATTCACTTATAATAAGTGAATTTTTTTTATGAAAAACCTTAAATAATTTTTTTAATTCAAATACGTTTTCAAGAAATTCTTATACGTTCTGCCTAACGGAAGTTTATCACCGTCTTTAAGATAAACATTACCTGTATCATAAGAACTGATATGAGATGACAAAACGATGTATGATTTATGAATTCTGATAAATCCCAAGTCTTGAAATTTCTCTTCAAAATTAGACATTCGTTCCAAAATCATGTATTTTTTGAGAGCTGTAATAAGGACGATATATTCTCCAAACCCCTGAATCCATTTAATATCTTCCAGGAAAACTTTATTCATGATATAATTGGATTTAAACATAATAAAATCCTCCTGCTTTTTATTCTCTGCTGAATTTTTAAACTGTAAAAAATCTTTTGCTTTATTGACTGCTTTTTTAAACGTTTCAAAATCTACAGGCTTCACAAGATAATGCACAACATCCAACTCAAAGGCTTTTACAGCATATTGGGTTTCCAGCGTAAGGAATATGCAGAGAGGTTTGTAGGGTAACTGCTGCAAGAGTTCAATCCCATTCATATAGGGCATATTGATATCCAGAATCACAAGATCTACTTTATTTTTCAGAAGATATTCTAATGCTTCTTCCGGGTTTTGAAATCCTTTTATAAGGTCTATCCCTTCTATTTGATCACAGTACTGCTCAATAAGCTGCAACGCAGGATATTCATCATCTACACTTACTATTGTCAAATTGGTCATGATAATTTAATTTTTAAAACGGTCTGATATTCTTCATTCTCTCCTTCTGCAGAAATAAAAGTAAATATACCTGAATAATTTTTTTCTAAGATACTCATTACTGCTTCATTCCCCAATCCGCCATTATCTTCGTTATTCACAAGGATTTTCTTTTTAGCAATGCTATTTATAATTTCAAAAAATATCTCCTGATTTTCTATTTTGTATTGGACTTTTATAAAACTGTCAGATTCTATTCCGATAGCCGAATGCTTAAGTGCATTTTCAAATAAAGTAAGAAAAATTGAGGGCGGAATTTCAATTAATTCCAATGTTTCTTCGTCCTGAATATCAAAAGAAATATCCAGCAGGTTGTTGTATTTTAACTGATATAGTCCGGCAAGCGATTGAATGGACGAAAACTCCTGAGCAATATTTATCTTTTCCTTACTGGTATCATATATTACATATTGAAGCAGCTTGCTGAGTTGCAAGATAGATTCTGAGGTATTTTCTGAAGCATGAAAACTTTTTGAATAAATGTTATTCAGTGTATTCAGCAGAAAGTGAGGATTCAATTTAGATTTTAGCAAATCCAGATGTAACTGGTCTTTTTCTTCTCCTAATTCCTGAAAATCCTGTTCTATTAAAAATTTATCTTTCGTTATTCCTAAAAATGAGGCAACGAGAATCACAATTCCCTGTTCTGTATACACATTGTATAGAAATTTGGTATTGGAAAGTGTTTCATTAAAATTCATTTTAAAAACTGCCGGCTCCAATAAAATTCTGAAAAGACTAGATACCAAAAAACAGATCAAAGCATACAAAATAAACTGCGGATATTTATTGGATAAATAAAATTGCGGAACAAGATAATAGTACACCAAATAATACAATCCAATATTGAAAAGAATTACAAATAATACACACCAAATTAATTCCGGAGCATCAAGAAAGTAGTTTTCGGTGAAAAAAGTGATCAAAATGAAAACGAAAAAGAAGAAAACATGCTGAAACTTCAATAAAAAGCCCCAACGGTATTTCATCAGCATTTTTAGAATCTTATTATTAAATAAAACTCTAAAAACCAACAATATAACCACAATATTTACTAATAAAAACATCTGAAAAATAGAATTTTCGGTCTTCCAAATATAACATCTTTTTAACCTTATCATGCAGTTTACTGATAAAATCGGTCATTGATTGAAAAATTAATCGGCGATTTCTCCTTCTGGATATATTTGAGAATACAGATATTAATTAAACATTACATGAAGATTAAATTAAAATTAATTATCATTTTACTGATAAGTTTCTGCACCTCAGCCGCCGCGCAAAGCCGTGACAATTACAACATGTGGTTTCAGTATTTGATGTCTGCAAGATTAACAGACAAAAGTACATTAACAGCACTTTCCCAATACCGCTCTTTTGATCTGGCTTATGATACAAGGCTTTTCCTGGTTTCAGCATATGTGGATTATGAAGTTGCCAATGATGTAAAACCCGCTGCAGGATTTATGTTCCTTGTTTTGGATTCTTATAAATCTGATAACAGTAAAAAGGAAAGATATGAAAAACGACCTTTTCAACAAGTCAGCTTAGGTGGTAATATAGGGAGAACCTCTATATCTCACCGTTTCCGTGTAGAAGAACGTTTCATCAGTAATCCGGACGAATTCATTGTAAGGCTTCGTTACCTGATTTCCCTGAGAATTCCATTTAACAAAGCCGGAGAAAAAGAAAAATTCTACGGAATTCTGAAAAATGAGATCAGAATGAATGTGGTGAAAGAAGATCCGTTCGACAGCAACCGTTTAACCGCAGGAATCGGAATAAAAACCGGAAAAAACTCAGCGATAGAAGTTGCGTTTATCAACCAACTCGAAACCGGATCTACCAGTAATTACGGATATATCGGATTTAGAAACAGCTTCGACTGGCGCAAAAAAGAAAAAAACAGATAACCCAAAATACATTTAGTTATGCTTACATTCCTTGGATTTTTAATGATCATCATCTTTATGGTGCTCATTATGAACAAAAAAATGACCCCGCTTACAGCTTTGGTTATCGTCCCTGTAGTCATCGCTCTTTTTGCAGGCTTCGGTCCTGAACTCGGAGATATGATGAAAAATGGAGTTAAAGAAATAGCTCTTACCGGAGTGATGTTAATTTTTGCTATTCTTTACTTCAGTTTAATGATTGACACAGGATTATTTGAGCCTTTAGTCAATATTATTCTGAAAACTGTGGGTGACAACCCCATCAAAACAACCATTGGAACAGCTGTTCTTACCGCGTTGGTATCATTGGATGGTGATGGTTCTTCTACTTATTTAATTGTGGTTGCCGCAATGCTTCCTCTTTATAAAAAACAAGGTATGAATCCGTTGGTTCTTACCTGTATCATTATGCTTGCAGGGCAGATTATGAATATTCTTCCATGGGGAGGTCCTACGGCAAGGGTAATGAGCTCTCTGAAGCTTGGGCATACAGAAATATTTGTTCCCATGATCCCTATTATGGCTATAGGTATCGCTTGGGTGATATTTGTTGCTTATATTTTAGGCAGGAGAGAGAAAATAAGAATTGCCAAACATGGAAAATATACCAACTATAACACGAATGATATTATCGGCGAAGTAGATCTTAAGCTTCGACGTCCAAAACTAATACTTATCAATCTTGCTCTTACGATTACCCTTTTGGTAGTCATGATTCTTGATCTTGTTCCTTTAGGTATTGCTTTTATGATTGCTTTCTGTATTGCTTCAATTATTAATTATCCAAAATTAAAAGATCAGCAAAAAATTATTTCCAAACATGCAGGTAATGCTTTATCAGTCGCAGGAATGATCTTCGGAGCAGGAATTTTCACAGGAATTCTAAATGGCTCAGGCATTATGCAGGCGATGGGAAACAGTATGATAGAAATAGTACCCAAAAGCTGGGGCGGTTACATGAATATCGTTACAGCTGTTTTCAGTATTCCGTTTACTTTTTTCTTATCTAATGATGCTTATTATTTTGGAATATTACCCATCATTGTAGCTACCGGACATCAGTTGGGGATTTCTCCCGAGATATTGGGAAGAGCAAGTCTTATTGGCCAGGGTTCACATCTTTTGAGCCCGTTAGTTCCTTCCACTTATTTACTGGTTTCTCTTGCAGGCGTAGAATTTTCAGATCATTTAAAATATACTTTAAAATGGGCTCTCGGATCTTCTGTTGTAATGTTATTGGCTGCGCTGATTCTTGGGATTATTTAATGTTAATTAAAAACACCTTTATTCAGGTAAGAATATAATTATATTTTTGTAGAGACAAATAGTTTTTGAAATGAACCTTTTCCATACAAAAAAGACATTTACAGGCAAATACTTAAGGAATCTTACCCTTTATGTATTTGCCGCCATTATCGGTGGAGTGCTTATGGGATATTACTTTCCTGCGATAAGCATTAAACTTGGCGTGGTAAGTCAGTATTTTTTTATGGTGTTAGAAACACTCATTCTGCCGATTATTTTCATGGCTATTATTTATGGAATCTGTCATTTAGCGGAAATTAAAAATGCAGACAGACTTATCTGGCAAACCGGACTCTATTTTATTTTGACAACTTCTTTAGCCATTATATTAGGGTTTATTTTTGGTTTCGCCGTACAACCGGGAGCCAATACTGGCATTGATAGCAGTAAAATAAATACCTTTCTTCCCAAAACGTTTGCAATTAATGATAATTCTATCACTTCTGTTCTTTATCTTAACCGACATGCCATTTTTCTTATTGTATCGATCATTATCGGTGTCTCCATAAACCTGTCTAAAGGAAGAGAACGTTTTATAAAAATATTGGATTATGGATTGGGAGTTTTCTACACCGTCATTAAATATCTATATATCATACTTCCGTTTATTATTTTCTGTAATATCGCTTTTGGGATTGCAATGTATGGCATCAATACCCTTTTACCACTCAGCAAAGTAGTGGCCACCGTATATCTTGCGGATATTGTTTTTATTTTCGGAGTGTTGGGGTTTGTTTCATATCTATTTAAATTTAATCTTTGGAAATTTCTTCTCAATATCAAGGAAGAAATTATTTTGGTCATTACAACCTCTTCTTCAAAAACAGCCTTTCCCATCATTTTTGAAAAAATGGAAAGCGAAGGATATAGTAGAAAAATTTTAAGATTTATTATTCCGTTGGGATATAATTTTAATCTAGCCGGGGCTTGCATTTATCTTTCTGTAGCCTGTTGTTTCCTTATACAGTTTTATAATATTTCTTTAAGTATTAATGATTACATTTGGCTTTTCATCATTATTTCCATTACCTCAAAAACGGCTTCGGGAGTTCCCGGATCAGGATTTCTGGCACTTATTTTCACACTAAACAGATTCGGAAAAATCCCTTTGACTGATATCGCCCTGCTCTACAGCGTAGACCGCTTTATGAATGAAGCCAGATCTGTTACCAATTTTATTGGCATTGCGGTTTCCGGTGCGGTAATCTCGAAGCTCAATCAACATCAAAAAAACTAAGAGAAAATCTATAAATTTCCTGAAGCATGTCAGCTTAAAATAGAAATCAAACTTACTATTCTACAAATTTCAAGTCCCCATAATGGTCAACATAATCAAAGTTGATTCACCTGAACTACGCCTCACACTATATTGATATTTTGCCATCAGACGATTCTTACAATTTTCAAAAAAAGGACCGAAATTTTTCTGCCAAAATTTCACATCTTCCCACAAAAGTCTGCCAAAACTCTCCATTCCGTCGCTTGGCACGTATTTAGAGAATTACAACACAGAAATAATTAAAAATTAAACATATTATGTCAGTAAACTTTAAACCATTAGCAGACAGAGTTTTGATCGAACCGATCGCTGCAGAAACTAAAACAGCTTCAGGTATTATTATTCCAGACACAGCTAAAGAAAAACCACAAGAAGGTACAGTAGTAGCAGTAGGTCCTGGTAAAGTAGACGAGCCTACAACTGTAAAAGTAGGTGACAAAGTTCTTTATGGAAAATATTCAGGTTCTGAATTAAAATTAGACGGAAAAGATTACTTAATCGTAAAAGAAGGAGATCTTTTAGGAGTAATTGGGTAAGATGCTTCTTGCTATTGGCTTTTGGCTAATGGCGTGACTGCATATAAATTAGCATGAGAGATTTTAAAAAATTTGAAGTTTGGCAAATAAGCCATCAATTGACTTTAAAAATTTATACATCAACCAAAAGCTTTCCTAAAGAAGAAATTTTTGGATTGACCTCTCAAATCAGAAGATCATTTGCTTCAATTGGATATAATATTTCAGAAGGAAGCGGTCGAAATTCAGATAAAGAATTTGCTAATTTTATCAACATTGCATTAGGATCGTCAAATGAAGCCGAAAACCAATTAATTCTTGCTAAAGATTTAGGTTACATTAATGAAATGGAATATCAAAAACTTTTAGAAGAATTAACAATACTAAAAAAGAAGCTTGTTGCCTTATGGAATAAGCTAAAACTAAATTAAAAAATTAAAAATAAACTTGCGAATTGCTAAAGCCAAAAGCTAAAAGCAAATCGCCAAAAGCTAAAATAAAATGGCAAAAGAAATAAAATTCGATATTGAATCAAGAGACGCTTTAAAAAGAGGGGTTGATGCATTGGCTAATGCAGTAAAAGTAACGTTAGGTCCAAAAGGAAGAAACGTTGTTATTGAAAAATCTTTCGGTGCACCTCACGTAACTAAAGACGGTGTGTCTGTTGCAAAAGAGATCGAACTTGAAGACAGAGTAGAAAATATGGGAGCGCAAATGGTAAAAGAAGTTGCTTCCAAAACTAATGATATCGCAGGAGATGGTACGACTACCGCTACTGTTTTAGCACAGGCTATCGTAAGAGAAGGTCTTAAGAATGTAGCTGCAGGTGCAAACCCAATGGACTTGAAAAGAGGGATAGACAAAGCAGTAACTGCTGTTGTGGCTAACCTTAAAGAGCAGTCTAAGCAAGTTGGTGATTCTACAGAAATGGTGAAGCAAGTAGCTTCTGTTTCTGCTAACAATGACGAAACAATCGGATCTTTGATCGCTGAAGCTTTCGGAAAAGTTGGTAAAGAAGGTGTTATCACTGTAGAAGAAGCTAAAGGTATCGATACAACCGTTGACGTTGTAGAAGGTATGCAGTTCGACAGAGGTTACCAGTCACCATATTTCGTGACAAACCCTGAAAAAATGTTAGTTGAACTAGAAAACCCTTACATTCTTTTAGTTGAGAAAAAAATCTCTTCAATGAAAGAATTACTTCCTGTTCTTGAACCAATCGCACAAAGCGGAAAATCTCTATTAATTATTTCTGAAGAAGTTGAAGGTGAAGCTTTAGCTACTTTAGTCGTAAACAAATTAAGAGGTTCTCTTAAAATTGCTGCGGTAAAAGCTCCAGGATTCGGAGACAGAAGAAAAGCAATGTTGGAAGATATCGCTATCTTAACTGGTGGACAGGTTATTTCTGAAGAGCAAGGTTTCACAATGGAAAACGTATCTCTAGATATGTTGGGAACTGCTGAAAAAGTATCTATCGATAAAGACAATACAACGGTTGTAAACGGTGGTGGTGACGAAAGCAAGATCAAAGGTAGAGTAAGCCAGATCAAAGCTCAAATGGAAACTACTACTTCTGACTACGACAGAGAAAAACTACAGGAGAGATTGGCTAAATTAGCTGGTGGTGTTGCCGTACTTTATGTAGGTGCAGCTTCTGAAGTTGAAATGAAAGAGAAAAAAGACAGAGTTGACGATGCATTGAACGCTACGAGAGCAGCTGTTGAAGAAGGTATCGTTGCAGGTGGTGGTGTTGCTTTTGTAAGAGCAATCTCTGCTTTAGCTGATCTTACAGGGATCAATTCTGATGAAACTACAGGGATCAAAATCGTAAAAAGAGCGATCGAAGAGCCATTAAGACAAATCGTTGCTAACGCAGGAGGTGAAGGTTCTGTAATCGTTGCTAAAGTTGCTGAAGGCAGCGGAGACTTCGGATACAATGCTAAAACTGACGAGTATGTAAACATGCTTGAAGCAGGTATCATCGACCCAACTAAAGTAACAAGAGTTGCCCTTGAAAATGCAGCTTCTGTTGCAGGAATGCTATTAACAACTGAATGTGTAATCACTGAAGTGAAAAGCGCAGAACCTGCTATGCCAATGGGAGGTGGAATGCCAGGAATGATGTAACAGCATGCCGCTGAGACGATATAAATTTAAAACCGTTCAGTTTTTTTCTGGGCGGTTTTTTTGAAATTAGATTGTAAAGCAAAAAATATTTTTGATGATGTAATTTAATATCTTTGAAATAAATAAAGCAAAAAAACCTTCGTCAATCTACCTAATTTTGGGTGGATATGCGCTATGATATAGCGGGTATAAGTAAGTTATGTGTACTATAAACCAAAAATCGAAATGAAAATAAAGAAAATATTATTCAGCATATTAACCGCTCTTGTTTTAATAATATCAATATTTCTATATATGAATAGGGATAAATTTGCCTATGTAGGTTCGGTGGATATTATTGAAGTCGATTGTAGCAAAAAACGACAAATCCTCAGCGAAGTTTTAGAAAGTGACCAAAGGATTAGAAAATCAAATGAACTCATCAAATACGCTAAAGAAGATCACAGGAATCAAGAATTAGTGATTAGCATTATTGAAAAGTGTGGTATGCCAACATTAAAGGAGGTGGGTCCAAGACAAATGGATGCAATCTGGTTGGGTCTGCAACATAGTACTAAAGAAATCAGAAAAAAGTATTTTCCACAAATAGAGAAAGCGGTAGAAAATGGAGACTTATCTAAACAGCAATATGCATTGATGAAAGATAAGATGTTAATGGACGAAGGAAAACCCCAAATATATGGTTCACAAATAGAAAATGGTAAATTGTATAAATTAGAAAATCCTGAAACTTTGAACGAAAGAAGAAAAGAAATGGGACTGGAGCCAATAGAGGATTATTTAAAGTATTTTAACATTCAGTTCAATCCGAATTAAAATACTACACCCGCTCCGCAAAATCTCCCGACTTTGAGGAACAAAAATAAATAACTAATTTTCACCATTAAAAATCAAAGAAACCCACGCTGGTATGATCGTCACGCTCGTTTCTACAAACATAAAACCGCTTACATTCAAGCGGTTTTCTCTTTTCAGTATAATATGTAAATTAAAAAACCACCCTTTCAGGTTCAAATTCCATCCTTTTTGCTCGGAATTTCACATTATTTGCTTGGTTGCAGAATCTTTTAAGCTGGAAAACCACCCTTTTAGGTTTAATTTCAAGCCTTTTTGTATGGAATTCTAGCCTAACGGGTTCATCGTTGAATCATTTTGGCTTGTCAATAAGATTACCATACAGAAATATATATTTAAGAGCGGTTTTTCCATTCCAGAACAAATTCAACATCCTATATTTACCGCTCCGCAAAGTTCCCCGACTTTACGATATCAAAAAATAATATTCATAAGCACAAGTTGAAATTTAATATATAAACCGTTCCAATTTCCAGAACGGTTTTCTTTATTTTTACATCTCAAAAAAGTAATAGAAACATGAAGAAAATAGAAACAAAAATCGATGAAGCATTCAGAAACACCTTTCTACTTCCGAGAGAAAAAGTAGTCACAGATTTTTTGGTTGATGTTTTAAATTCAAAATACAAATTTAGAGAAGATGATCTAAAAATTGAAGTGATCAGCTTATATTATTATGCTTCAAGTCCTTTAAGTTTTTTATTTGCTTTACCGAATTATGAATATTATTCTCCGGATAAAACGATTCAGATTGCAGAACTGCATTTGAAGGAACATTCATTCGAAGATTACTCATATATCGATGTTCAGGAATTATGCAAAAAAGTTTTGAATGAAAATAATATTGATTATTCGGCCTATCTCGATGAAGATAATCAATTGGATTACGCCCATTATTGGGAAAATCAGTTCGGTTTGGAAAGTGATTTCTTAATGAACTGCTGGAAAAAGGCAAAAGAAAAAACTCAGTCTAAAATAATCGGATTTCTAGAATCTTCAGACGCAGGCGGTGGATTGTTTGATCTCGATAACGGCTATGAAGTTCCTTTTGATGTTGACGTTGATGAATATTTGCAATCTCAAGGTTTCACTATTAAAAAAGAAATTTAAAAATGAACACAACTTCCCCAACCTACTACCACGGCACAAAAGCAGATTTAGAAATCGGCGACCTCATTGAAGTCGGTTTCACTTCAAATTACGGAACGCAGAGAAAATCCAAATACATCTATCTTTCCGCGACATTAGAAGCGGCAATCTGGGGTGCAGAATTGGCTTTTGGAGATGGAAAAGAAAGAATTTACATCGTAGAACCAACCGGTCCTATTGAAGATGATCCCAACTTAACAGATAAAAAATTTCCGGGCAATCCTACAAAATCTTACCGTTCTCAACACCCTTACAAAGTGGTAGGAGAAGTTACAGAATGGCAAGGACACTCCTCTGAACAGCTTAAAACCATGAAAGATCATCTTCAAGAACTTAAAAGATTGGGTATAGAAGCAATTGAAGACTAATTCATTTACTACAAAAACTTCTCAACCGTTTTTCGATGCATATCATCATTAAAATAGGTCAATGAATACCTTCATTGATATCCAACACTAAAACAAGTAATCAACATTTTACTAACAATTTGCCAATACATTAAAAACATTTTATCAATAAGTTATTAACAATTCAATATTAGTTATTTGTTATAAATATTCTATTCCAGATGAATTGAACACACATTATCATTACTTAAACAACAGATTTTGACCTAAAGAAAAGTTATCCACAATGCTTGAAAGAAACAATACAAATTGTTAATAACTTTAGAAAAAAGTGAGGTATTCAAATATTCCATCTTTGAATTTTTCTTATTTCATTTTCACTAATTTAACCATCCAAAAATAAAACTCCGTGAAAATGAAGCTGAATTAAAGTTCACCTAAAATGAGAGCGTCTTTTTTGTTATTTAAAAAATTTTTGAAGATCATTTTTCGCTTTGTGTAAAGCTTTGTCCGTCTTGTATTTCACTTCCTTACTTGTTTTTTTTATTTCGGTTTCTGTTTTATGGGCGGCAGCATCAATATCCGTTTTCATTTTTTGCGAAGCAGCATTCATTTTTGCATTATCAAGTCCTGCAACAACTTTATTCATGCTTTTATCCAGCGATTTTTTCGACTTTTTCAGATAATCTTCAAATTGTGGTTTCACAGTTCCTCCATTTGAAACATATCTTTTTTGAGATTGCTCATATTTGTTTTGGGCAACTTTCAGTTCTTCTTTTGCAACCAAAATTTTCTCAGGAACATTTGCTGTTACCGCGTCATCGTATTTTTTCTGCGCACTTTGTAATGCCATTGCAGCATCTTCGTACGATTTGGTAAAATCAATCCTTACCTCCGTGGCTGAAGTGTGTTTGGAACAGCTTTCAAAGGTCATGAAACATCCAGCAATAGCTAGTACTAATATTATTTTTTTCATTGTATTTTTAATTATTGCTGTTGATTTCTTGTGTTAATTTTTTAATTTCTACATCCTCGTCAGACTGCGAAATATCACCGTTTAATTTACTAATTTCCAAAACATTAATTTGCTTAGCCAAGTTGAGATATTTTAAATATTTTTCCAGAATCACTGTCTTTTTATCAGCCGAAAGATTGGTTGCATTTGCATTGGTCACAAATATTTCCATAGTATCACTGCACAGGATATAAGCCTGAAAAGCATTGGAAGAAAAATAGTCTGAAACCAAAGAATTGCTTTCAAGATTGTTGTAAAGTTTGGGCATTTCTACGGGAGCGTGCTCTATAATTTCATTGAGATCTGCGCCGTTTTTAGCCGGATTCAGGTACATTCCCTGGGTTCTCATCGTACTGCTTTCAATAGAAAGATTGGTAGCAGTTAATAATTTCACAAGATTTTTTTTCTGATTAATATCCGACAGAATTGTACTGATACTTAATGCAATAAAAAAACCGGTAAATGTGGAAATTAATGAAATAAAAAATTCAAAGGTTCGCTTGTGAGCATCTCGAAAATTGCTGATCAATTTTGAATTAATCAAAAATAAAGTAATCATTATAAGAATGACAACGACAATAAAGTACATATGTGTTTTTTTTGCGACATAAGTCAATTATCATGCCTATTATCAACAATAGTTTAATCAAAACATCATTTAACTCAAACTATTATTAAAATAAATAAATATAATTATTAATAATCTAAAAATATATGAATTAAAAGTATTTTATTAATCATTTTACGTGAAATTCATTTTTATGATAACAATTTTATTTATTTTTTCATAAATTAATAATCAAATAGCATTAAAATAAATAACATTTGATGTTTTATAAATTTTTTGCTAATAAACATATTACTAATGAAAAACTACAGTAGAATTTAACATTCGCACTATGAAACAAATAATCTATCTTTTTATCAATGACTATTGTTTTGATATTTCATAGTATTTATATTAAATAAACCAATTATTTTCACTTACTATAAAAGTAAATCCAAGGATTATGGCTAAAGCAAACAAAACCACCGAAACCCAAGTTAGTGTAAAAGATTTCATTGACTCATTTGTAGAAAAAGATGAAAAGAAAGCAGATAGTTTTCAATTAATACAACTTATGAGCGAATGGTCCGGATTTGAGCCTAAAATGCGGGGACCAACCATCATAGGATTTGGCAGCTATCATTATAAATATGCTAGCGGACATGAAGGCGATATGCCGCTTATTGGCTTTTCACCGCGTAAAGCTGAGTTTTCACTGTATGTTTATTCGCCAACTGAAGAAAGTAAACCATTATTAGATAATTTTGGAAAATTTAAAATGGGTAAAGCCTGTATTTACATCAAAAAACTTTCTGATATCAATATTGACACCTTAGAAAAAATGTGCAAAGCAACAATTGCCTATTTAAATGAAAATCATGAATGCGCCTGCCGAGAAAAATAACGCAGGTTGATTATTAATAAAATTCTTTTCAATTTCAAAAAACTTCCCGAAATTAGCATTCTGTGCGTTACGTAAAAAATTAATGAATTAAAGAACAATTAAAACAAACATACAGTAAAACTTAGCATAAGTTTTCTTCGGGGCAGGGCGCAATTCCCTACCGGCGGTTACAGTCCGCGACTCCTTTTTAACGAAAGGACTGATTTGGTGAAATTCCAAAACCGACAGTTACAGTCTGGATGAGAGAAGAAAATGAAACAATCAATAAGACTATTTTTGATAGACTTGTTGTGTTGTCTTTCATTTCCATGTACCGAAGTGTATTTTAACTTAAAATTAAAATAACATGGAAAAATTATTAGAAAAATTTGGAGCTACCTCCAAAGAACGTGTAGAAAATGCAGTTCTAAAACTACAACAAGGCAAAGGAATCCTTTTAGTAGATGATGAAAACCGTGAAAACGAAGGCGACATCATCTTTCCTGCCTCCACCATTACAGAAAAAGACATGGCACTTTTGATCCGCGAATGCAGCGGGATCGTTTGTTTATGTATCTCTGAAGAGAAAAGCAAGCATCTTAATCTTCCTCCTATGGTGGAAAGCAACAATTCAAAAAATCAAACCGCTTTTACGATTACTATTGAAGCTAAAGAAGGCGTTGAATCAGGCGTTTCAGCGAAAGACAGAGTTACAACAATTAAAACAGCGATTGCTGAAAATGCTTTAGCTGAACATATTGCAAGTCCGGGACACGTTTTCCCCTTAATCGCCAGAAAAGAAGGTGTTTTTGAAAGACGTGGACACACCGAAGGAAGTGTAGATCTTGTAAAACTGGCTAATCTTGGTGACGATGCCGTACTTTGTGAATTAACCAACGAAGACGGCTCTATGGCAAGACTCCCGGAAATTGTAGATTTCGCAGCAAAAAAAGAAATGACCGTCGTGACAATTGAAGATATTTATTCTTATCGTAAAATGATGATCAGTCAAAACTAAATTTTAAAATATATAACGCACAGAAAACTTCCGTTTGAGCTTTTGCTTAAGCGGATTTTTATTATTGAATTTTCTGAAATTACAGGGATAGATCTCAATAATCAATTAGCTGAATAAACTTATAGAAATACACCTTCAATTTATCACTTATTATTGATTTAAACATTTCATTAAAAATAAGTTACGTCAAAATAAAATATATTTTCAATAAGTGTTTTTAATTATCTTTAAAGAAAAATTTAACTATGAGAAAATCTGTACTTTTTTTGCTAATGGCTTCCGGCCTTTATACAGCACAAACTACCATTACTAAAGCGTTTAATGACCCCGTAAGTGGTGAAACGGCAAGCTATTTATCCGTAAGCGGAACACCAAATAATTCTGCAACGGGAGCAAATACAACTTTTACCAATACTCAGCTCATGGCTGGTGCAGCATCAGCGACAGCTTATTCGACTCCTTCTGCTGGTGAAATCAGTACTTTCCCGGGCACTACTTTGAAAATGGTAGGAAGTGGAACTACAGTTTACTACAAACAAACGGCTTCAAAACTGGAAATCACAGGATTGGTAACAACAGATGCTACTTTGAATCTGGCAACCAATAACGGAACATTTATTTCTTATCCTGCTGCATTTGGATATTCTGAAACAGATCAGGCACAGGGAACATTCACATCACCTTCTGCAAGCGGACTTTGCAAAGGAACCATCAATATTTCTGCAGACGCTTCAGGAACGTTACTTTTAGGGCCGGCTACATTTAATAATGTCCTGAGAACCAAATCTGTTCAGACTTTCAATCTTCACTTACCGAATGACACATCATTTATATTTCCAATAGGATCTATCACCAATACTTCGTATTCATATTACGACAGCACCCACAAATTTCCTTTATTAACGACCATTGAAACTATTGTTAATGTTCCTGTAGCAGGAATTAATAATCAAACGTCAAATGCTGCTCAGGCTCTGAATTTACCAACATTATCAACGGGAGATTTCGTGGCTAAAAAAGAAGGTTTAAAAATTTATCCTAATCCGACTCAAGATGCTATTGAATTGAAAGGAGCAGGAAATTACTCAACAGCCAAAGTATACAGCTTGGATGGAAAATTAGTAAAAACGGCAGATCTTAAAGCCGGAAAAGTTCAAATTTCAGAATTACCGCCTGCTGCTTATTTTATTGAAGTTTCAGGAAAAGATTCTAAGGCTGAGACTGCAAAATTTATCAAGAAATAAAAATCAATCTCCAATAAAACAAAATCCGTTCATCATCTTGATGAACGGTTTTTTTTGTTTAAATAAGCATATTTCTTAATACTTTAGCCATTCAAAATCATTTAATGAAAAAGTTTTTGTTTCTGTCCGCTTTATTTTTATCTATTCAGATCTTTGGATGTAAATGCACCGATCTGAATATTGAAAACTCTTTCAAAACTGCCGATTTTGTTTTTATTGGAAATATTTATTCCGTAAAAGAAACTCCGTCAGGCTATAAAACCCTTTCTAGTCTTTTGAGTAGTATGAAGATCGAAAAGATATTTAAATCTGAAAATTATGACGGTTTCTATGTCGACCAAGCCACTCTTTTTACGTCACAGCTTCGTTCCTGTGATTATCCTTTTAATGAAAAAGGAAAATATTTAATTTTCGGGTATTTTGATTCCGATTTGGGATTTATTTATTCTGAACGTTGTCTTGCTACAAAAAAAATAAGCTCTGTAAGCCAGGATGAACTGCAATTACTGGAAAAACTGAGTACAGATTTTAAACAAGAATTAAAAAATACTGAAAATCCAGAAATCATAGAAGTTCTGGAAGATTCCGGTACTCCAAATCGTGAGATCAATACATTAAAAAGAGACTTGATTTCAGTTCAATCAGAAAATAAAAATTTAAAAATTACAATTATTGTTACTTCAATCTCTTTAATTTTATTATTGATCATTTTGATTTTAAAGAAAAGAAAAAAATAATTAAAACGTATATTTCCTTCTCATAATCAGCATTTACTTCTTAATTTCAATCATAAATACAAATTAAATTCACAACTTATTGATTTTCTGCCCGTTTTTTGCTTTATTTACAATACACCAATCACATAATATTTAATGAAAATTTACAGCCATGAAAAAATATTTCATTATAATTCTTCCTTTGTTGTTTTCAGAATTCAACGCACAGGAAATCAGCCCCGAACCTTTGGAGAAAATGAACATCATTAAAACCAATGTTACAGGATATGTATTCAGAAACATTAATTTGTCTTATGAAAGATCGATCAATCAATGGTTTTCTATGAATATAAGCTTTGGAACAATGCCGGAAGGAAAAGTTCCTTTCATCAACTCATTTTTAAGTGACAAGGATGAAAAAAGATTTCAAAACCTTAGAGTAAAAGCCACAAATTTAACTGTAGAGCCTCGTTTTTATCTAGGGAAAGGCTACGGAAAAGGCTTTTACATCGCACCTTATTACAGATACTCGAAAGTAACTTCCAACACCTTTGATTTCTATTATGATTACAATGCAATCGACGGAAACTCCTATCAAATTCCCTTAAAAGGAACAGGAAGCGCCAATGGAAACAGTGGCGGAGTGATGGTCGGCGTTCAGTTTTTCTTAACCAACCGCCAAAACTTAGTTCTCGATTTCTGGATCGCAGGCGGACATTACGGAAGCGGAAAAGGTGACTTTACGATGACAAGCGACTATGTTTTAACGCCCGAAATGCAGGTTCAATTAAAAAAAGAAATTGAAGATCTTGACATTCCTTTTGTAGATTACACTGTAGAAACCAACGAAAAAGGTGCCCGAATAAAAATCGACGGGCCTTGGGCAGGTTTCAGAAGCGGACTTTCTTTAGGATATAGATTTTAAAAATTAATATAAAAATTCCGCTCAATATTTCTGAACGGTTTTTTTATATCTTTAAACCGAAGAATACTATATTTTCGGTTTAATAATTTTACATGAAAATCCTAATCATAGAAGACCATAAAGACCTTGCGGCCAATATTACAGATTATCTTAAAAAAGAAGATTACGTCTGTGAAGTGGCTCCCAATGCGCAAGAAGCTTTAGAAAAAATTGAGCTTTTTGAATATGACTGCATCCTTTTGGATCTTATGCTTCCCGACGGAAACGGACTTGAGATCCTCAAACATATTAAAAATTACACACCGTCTGCCAGCGTAATTATTGTTTCTGCAAAAAATTCTTTAGATACAAAATTGACCGGATTAGACGATGGTGCAGACGATTACATAACAAAACCATTCTCTTTACCCGAACTTCACTCAAGAATAAAAGCAGTTCTCAGAAGAAAAACACCGGAAACAAACCGCATTTTAAGTTTCAACGAAATTACCATTGATTTGGAATCTAAAGAATGCAAAATCAATGGTCAACTGCTCAATCTTACCAAAAAAGAATTGAACCTCTTGATATATTTTATTAATAATCAGAACAGAATGCTTTCCAAACAAGCCATTGCGAGCCATCTTTGGGGAGACTACACGTATAGTATTGATAACGTAGACTTTGTCTATCAGCATTTGAAAAATTTAAGAAAGAAAATTTTAGATTCAGGTGGAAAAGATTATCTGCAAACCGTTTATGGATTAGGTTATAAATGGATTGATAAATAAAAAAATAACACTTTAATCGTAAAACTAATTTCTAACCTCTAAATTCTAATCTCTTTTTAATGAATTTAAGCTTCCGTTTTGCCAGAGCGTTTACCTTTTTGGTATTTTTTGTCCTCGTTACCGGCTTTACTATTTTGTATTTTGCTTTTGAAAGAGCAACGATGCGCTCTGCTATTCTGAAATTGGAAGATTTAAACGAATATGTTACTTGCAAACTGGAAAAAGATTCCGCTTACGATTATCAAAAATCTCATCATCGCCAGACACAGGTTAAAATTCTTCCTCCAAATACCAAAATCGCCAAAGAAAAAATTATTGAAGAAAAATATATCTGGAACAAAAGCATACAGTCTTATATCAACCGAATTTCCGTTACTACCTACCCTATTATTCATCAGAAAAAATATTCGATTACGAGTGTAAGATACATTACGATCATCGAAAACCGTTTTATGATGAGCATTATTATGGTTGTGGCGTGGATTATGGTTTTCCTTATTATTCTTACCATCATTGTGAGTGTTTTGGTTTCAAAGAAAATTCTAGAGCCTTTTTATCATGCGATGGATGAGATCAAAAAATTCAGGCTGAAAGATAACAGACCAATGGATTTGATGAAAACGGAGACGGAAGAATTTAAATCTTTAAATAAATTTCTCTTGAAAATGTCCGAAAGTTCCAAGAAAGATTACAACGTTTTGGAAGAGCTTTCAGAAAATACATCCCATGAATTACAGACTCCATTAGCTTCCATTAAAGGAAAAATAGAATTATTAATGGACAGCGAGCTTTCAGAAAATCAACTGATTACACTTTCTTCAATGAATGATGAACTGGACAGGCTTTCATCCATCAACCAATCTCTAATTTTACTCGCGAAATTGGAACATTTTGAAAAGAACGATTCACAACTGATCAATTTTTCGGAATTACTAAAAGACAGACTCCATTATTTTGAAGATCTATTTGAAATTCAAAACCTTACATTAATTAAAGAAATTCAGGATGAAGTTTATCTTAATTTTGATGAAAATTTGGCATCTATAGTTATTAATAACCTCATCAACAATTCCAAAAGGCATAATATTGAGAACGGAAAAATTTTTGTAAAACTTACAGAAACTTATTTTCAGATCTCTAATACCGGAAATCCCCCCATAATTTCTACGGAAGAATTATTCAAAAGATTTAAGCGTGGAAATCCTAATCAAAACTCCATCGGGATCGGTTTAGCGCTTGTGAAGAAGATTTTGGAGATTTATGACAATGAAATTTCTTATCATTTTGAACATAATTTACACATTATCAGAATTAATTTCATAAAATAATTAACTGAAATTCAAAAACATAACAACAAAATTTCTAATTCTGTAAAAACTTCAAAATTTCTTCAGAATTTATTTCTTGTTTAGGCACAAGTAAAAAATGCCTATGAAAAAATTACTCTTACTTTTCGGTTTAGCTGCTTTTCAACTCGCTTATAGCCAAGATAGCATTAAGACTGAAAAAAAAATAGAAGAAGCTACTGCTGAAAAAAATCCTTTGGACATTGGAGAACTTAAAATCAATCTTAATCAAAAAGGTGATAAATGGTTGAAATTTGGGATTTCCAGCCAGATTTGGCTTCGAAGTATCGATAATAATCCGGGAACGGCTGTCAATGGTGTTCCACAGGATCAGACGTATGACGCAGGAATCAGGAGAATGAGATTAATTATTCAAAGTCAGTTGACTCCGTTTTATTCTGTCTTTTTGCAGATGGGAATTAATAATCAAAACTTCATTTCAGGTGGAGGAACTGGAACCGGAAATAACGGTGCTGGAAAAAAAGCTCCTTTCTTTTTTCATGATGCTTATAATGAGTTGGCTATTATTCCGAGAAATGATTTCCAGACAGGAAAACCTAATAAAAACAACCTTTATCTGGGCGCAGGACTTCACTCATGGAATGGCGTGAGCAGACTGACCAATGCAAGTACTACTAAAATGCTTGCGGGTGATATTCCCGTCTTTAATTTTCCTACAATTGAGATTGCAGATCAGTTTTCCAGACAGTTCGGAGTTTTTGTACATGGGGAATTTGACAGAATTAATTATCGTTTCAGCGTTAACAAACCTTTCGCAACCAATATAAAACCTGCCGTTGGCGGAGTTGCTGTTGATAATAATCAAAGCGGAAAATTATCTTACGCCGGATATGCTTATTATCAGTTTTTTAATAAAGAAGTTACTGCAACATCATTTTTAGCGGGAAATAATTTAGCTGCAAAAAAAGTTCTGAATCTTGGAGCGGGTTTTTACACCAACAAAGACGCAACACAATCTCAACCGACAGAAAACGTTATTGAATCTCATGATGCCAATATTTTCGGAGCAGATGTTTATTCTGAACTTCCATTAGGTGATAAAAGTAAAGAAATGGGACTTACCCTTTATTCTGTTTTTTATAATTACAATTACGGTCCGAATTATCTGAGAGTAAGCGGAATTATGAATCCCGGAACTGTTGATGCAGCATTTACAGGTGAAAAAGCTTTGGAAGGAGCCGGAAACAACAGAGTGTTGATGGGAACAGGAAATATCTGGTTTTCTCAGGTTGGTTTTGTGCTTCCTAAATTCAGCAAGATCGTGAAAGTTCAACCTTTCTTTAATTATGCGCTTAAAGACATGAAAGCATTAAACCAAAGCGGAAGCTACTATGATATCGGTGCCAACCTTTACTTATATGGTCAAAACGCAAGAATTGTGGCTCAATATAGCAACAGACCGCTTTATGATACTGCTTCAAAAAGAATTTTTGACAGAAAAGGAGAATTTTTACTATCACTTCAAATTGTACTTTAAAAAATTTAATATCTTACCCATATGAATACTATTACTACTCAAATTACAACTGCCCAAAGAATAAAAGCCATTGTTGGTGGTTCCATAGGAAATCTTGTAGAATGGTACGACTGGTATGCTTACGCTGCCTTTGCCATCTACTTTTCGAATTCATTTTTTCCGGAATCTGATCTTAATGCCCAATTAATGAACACAGCCGGAATATTTTTTGTCGGATTTCTGATGCGTCCCATCGGAGGATGGATGTTTGGAAGTATCGCCGATAAAATAGGAAGAAAAAAAGCAATGACACTTTCCGTATTATTAATGTCATTCGGATCTTTATTAATTGCTCTAACCCCAACTTACGAAACAATTGGGATTTTAGCTCCTGCGCTACTTCTTATTGCCCGATTATTACAGGGATTAAGTGTAGGTGGAGAATATGGAGTTTCAGCAACCTACCTCAGCGAAATGGCAACAGAAGACAGACGAGGGTTTTATTCAAGTTTTCAATATGTAACATTGATTGGCGGACAATTAATTGCGTTGGGAATACAGTTGGTTTTACAAAAATTAATACTGACAGAAACTCAATTAGAAAATTGGGGCTGGAGAATTCCTTTTGTGATCGGAGCAATTCTATCGGTGATCGCTTTATATTTAAGATCAAACCTTCATGAAACAGAAGCTTTTGAGAATAAAAAAGATGTTAATGATAAGAAAAAAGGAACGATTAAAGAACTTTTGAAACATCCACAAGCCTTACTTACAGTAATCGGATTGACGTTGGGAGGAACATTAGCTTTCTATACTTACACCACTTATATGCAGAAATTTTTAGTGAATACCGTTCATCTTACTAAAGAACAGTCTACATTAATTTCATTTGTTTCTCTGTTTATATTTGCCTGTTTGCAACCTGTTTTCGGAGGACTCTCTGATAAAATCGGAAGACGACCTTTATTATTAGGCTTCGGAATTTTGGGAACAATCTGTACTGTTCCTTTATTGACAGCGTTAAGTCATACAACATCCATGTGGACAGCTTTCTTCCTGATCATGGCTGCATTAATTATCGTAAGCGGATATACTTCTATCAACGCGATCGTAAAAGCAGAACTTTTCCCGTCAGAAGTGCGCGCCCTGGGAGTAGGCCTTCCATATGCCTTAACAGTGGCTATATTTGGAGGAAGTGCAGAATACATTGCTTTATGGCTCAAGAAATTTGGAGCCGAACACTATTTCTACTGGTATATTACTGCATGTATTTTGTTTTCATTGCTGGTATACGTGCGGATGAAGGATACCAAAGAAAATTCAACGTTGGATAAGGATTAAATTTATTCAAACATGATAAATAATACGCGGCTCAGGAAATCTGAGCCGCGTATTTTATTTTTAGCTATAAGCTTGTCTGAATTTTACAATAAGCTCATCCAGGTAGTGACGTTGAACATAAACGGTCTTTACATCCTCATATCTAGGGGATTTGTAGAAAACCTCGTGAAAATCCATGCTACCGTTACCTACCTTTACTACTTTCTGTACTTCGATATTTAATTTTCTCAACTCGTCTCTAAAGACCTGAAATTCATCTTGTATATTATTCATTTATATTTTGGGGTTTAATTAAAAAAATCATTCAATTATATCAAACACCCTACCAATTATTAGGGTAGCCGTTCAATTTAACATTAAAATTAATAAATTTTTCTATATAAACATAATGTTTTATTAACATTATGTCATTTAATTTAAAAATATCAAACATTTTTCGTAAAACAAATATACAATCCACAGATTTGGAATTCCTAAAACTTTAACAAAAATTATCATAACGCTTGCTGTTAAAAGGATTTTTATTTTTATTGATTCTAAGCTTAATAATATTTTATACACTTAAAACATTATTTTAAAACTTTTGATGATGATTTAATTAAGAATAGAAATTCAAAGTCTTTATTATTTAAATATTTTAGAAAAATATTCTCATTTAAATCACCATTAACAGGATAAAAAACTTAAAAAAAAACAATATAATCAACTATTATAAACTATTTTATGATTTTTTAATTAAAATAAATCAAAAATCAATCTTTGAATTTTTTTATATTTTTGAAAAAAAACTATGATGAAGCAATTTTTAATTATTTTCAGCATCATCTTTACTTACACACTGCTTCCCGCCCAGGATTCAATAAAAACCACGCCAAAAGTCATTACCAGCAACACCAAATTCGGTCTTGCTCTAAGTGGTGGCGGTGCAAAGGGATTTGCTCATATAGGAATTTTAAAAGTAATAGATTCATTGGGAATTAAGGTCGATTATATCACCGGAACCAGTATGGGTGGGATTTTAGGTGGTTTATATGCCATGGGATATAATGGAAATCAGCTTCAAAAAATTGTGTACGAAACAAACTGGAAAAGAGTTTTAAGCAATAAAATCCCTTACAATAAGGTAAATATTAGTGAGAAAGATGAATACAATAAATATATTATAGAATTTCCGGTTGTAGGTGGTCTACCATCATTACCGAGTTCTTTTATAGAAGGACAATATATGTCTGAAGTACTCAATACACTTACCTTTCCTGCTAAGCACATCAACGATTTCAGCAAGCTTCAGATTCCCGTACAACTTACCTCTTCTGATATTGTAAATGGCGGACTTGTAATGCAGAAAAAAGGTTCTCTTCCCTTAGCAATACGTGCTACATTAGCAATTCCCGCTGCTTTTGCGCCTGTTTATATAGATGGGAAACTGCTTGTAGATGGCGGACTAGATCGTAATTTCCCGGTACAGGAAGTAAAGGATATGGGTGCCGATTATATTATTGGAGGGTATACCGGATTTAGACTTTTCACAAAAAAAGAAATAGAAAATCCTATGAAAATGATCTACCAAACCCACGCTTTTCGTTCTGTTGAGGATTTTAATCTACAAAAGAAAATGTCTGATATTTTGGTTGATTTTATAGCTCCCCTTAATAATTATACCACAAAAGATTTTAAAAATTACAAAGAAATTATTAAAATCGGAGAACAGGAAGCAAGAAAACATATTCCGGAATTTGTAGCATTAGCTGATGAACAGCGTAAAGCAGGAATTATTTATGATCATAAATTAATTGAAGAGGTAAAAAAACCAACCATAAAATTCACTTATAATGAAGACAACGGAACACCTTTAAATAATCCATCCGAAATTGAAAGTATTAAAAATTTAATGGGTTTAAGTGAAGGTAAATATTATGATGTAAAAACAGTAAATGAGTCTATTGATAAGATTTTTGGCATGAGACAATACGAAAAGGTTTATTACACTTATACTGATTCTGAAGATGGGCTCATCATGAATATTTTTATAAAAAGAGTAAGAGCAGGCGCTTTTAAACTTGCCCTACATTATGATAATGAGCAGTCGGTCGGTATTATCGTAAATTACACTTATCGAAATGTCCCTAACAGATTTCGTGCCTTAGCGACTTTAGATATTTCCGAACGCTTAAAAGGTCGCCTGCAGTTTCAAAAATTCCTGGATAAAGATTACCGTTGGTGGATAAGTGTTGAAGGAAACACTTATCACCTGAAAAATAATGATTTTATACTTCGAGCAACTAATGACTTTGATAGCGAAATAAATAATTCTAATTCCTCTGATTTTATTTACAGAAATACGACAGCTAATACAGCGGTCAATTACACCATTACTCCTAACGCAATGGTTTCACTGGGAATGGAATATAGTACAGAAAAAATTAGTCGTTCAGCAGATAAAATAGGGCAATTCATAACAGGCAGCAGCTCCGACAATAAGGTTTATCAACATAATAATTTTGACCTGTTTTTTAAATTCAATCAAAATAGTTTAAATGAAAGATATTACCCAACTTCCGGAAATAATCTGCAAATTATAAGTAAATACTATTTTGGAGATCAGTATAATTTATATGATTTAAAAAATATACAACCTGCACTTTATAATTATTTGAATCCAGCCGATTCGTATTATTTTGTTCCAAAAAATTTATTAAGCTTAGTTATTAACGAAAACTATGTCCTTCCAATTACTAAAAAAATTTCAATAAAGGCCAACGCATTTTTAGCCACTCATTTTTCATCTAAAAATTCAGATTTAGAAAAAACTCCATATCTTTTTTTTAATCAAAAATACAATCTTGGCGGAAGCGAATACAATTTTAGTGGAATCAACCCGGAATTTAATGGTTTGAGGCAAAAAGAAGTTCCTACAAATTCCTTCGCTAAACTAGGTCTGGATATCCAATACAACATTTATAAACATTTTTATCTTACTCCTTCTTTTCATTATGGCAGAGTAAATGATGACCTTTCACCTTTTACAAAAGCAGGCTCTAATATCTATGGATATGGTCTTAATCTGGGATATGAATCAATTTTAGGACCTATCAATATTAATGTTTCTAAAAACAATGTTATTAACTTTTTGAGAGTATATTTAAGTATAGGTTTTAAGTTTTAATTACTATTTAAAAAATTAAATAAATTTAACTTCAACCCCAATTTTGAATCTATAAGACATAAAAACTATATATGAAAAACTCAAAATTAATTCTTTTGCTCATCTCATTATCTTTTTCAAGTTTAAGTTTTGCTCAGAAAACTGATGATGTAAAAATCACTGTTAAAGATAAAAAAGGAAAAAAAGAGGTTGAAATTCTGCCTCATTTCATTCAATTCGGTATTATGTCGAAAAATCATCAAGACTTCAGAAAAAAATATAATGTTGATGTTGTTTATGAAAACTGTGTAATAAGCCCAGTTATTTCAAAGCTAGCTGAAAAAAATAATGTAGCTCTAGCAAAAAATCTGACCGAGAAATACGGTGAAACCTGGAAAAAAGATCTTGGAATTATCCCTTACGGATTATAAATTCTTGGCTTTCATTAAGCATTCAAGCATAAAAAAGATACTTTATAAAAAAGTATCTTTTTTGGTTTTTAAACTAAAAACAATCTCAGTTTAATTATTTTCAACAGTCTCACTCTCCTCTATTTCATGTCTCAATTGAGCTTTATAAAGGGTAGAATAATATCCGTTTTTATCTAATAATTCAAGGTGTTTGCCTTCTTCCACGATCTTACCGTGTTCCATAACGATGATTTTATCGGCTTTTTCAATGGTTGAAAGTCTGTGGGCAATAATAATGGATGTCCTATTTTTAGTAATTTTCTCGGTCGCTCTTTGGATCAGCTTTTCACTTTCGTGGTCGATAGAAGATGTTGCTTCATCCAGAATTAAAATCTTAGGATCTGATAAATAAGCTCTTAAGAAAGATAATAATTGTCTTTGACCTAAAGAAATCGACGAACCTCTTTCGCTCACTACATATTCATATCCGCCGGGAAGACTTTCAATAAAATCATCCACTTCAATTTCTTTGGCGCCTGCTTTTATTTTTTCTAACGTAATGGTATCATCCCCAAAAGCAAGATTTTCAAAAATACTTCCGTGGAACAGGAAAACATCCTGCAATACCACCCCGATATGACTTCTTAAATTATATAACTCGTAATCTTTAAGCTCAACATCATCAATAAAAATCTCACCGGAATTAATATCATACAATCTTGTGATCAAGCTGATAATCGTAGATTTTCCAGCTCCGGTTGCTCCAACGATGGCTACAGTTTCTCCCGGATTTACTTTAAAATCAATTCCTTTAAGAACCTCCTGCTTTTCGTCATATGCAAAACGAACTTCTTTGAATTCAATTTTACCATCAAAATGATCTTTCTCCACTTTTCCGGTGTTTGGCATTGCATAATCCTCGTCCATCACGCCCAAAACTCTTTCAGCACCAACAATTCCACGTTGGATATTGTTGAAACGGTCTGCAATCTGTCTCAAAGGACGAATCAACATCGAAATATATTGAATAAATGCGATAACAACTCCCGCGCTAATGGTGATATATCCTCCATAAAACAAGATAAATCCTATAAAAAGTGAAGAAATAAGCTCAACCACAGGAAAAAACAATGAGAAAATAAAAACAGTTCTCAATAGTGCTCCCTTCAGGGTAATATTAATATCATCAAACTTTTTAAATTCTGCCTGTTGTCTGTTGAATACCTGAATAATAGGCATTCCCGCCAGTCTTTCCTGAACAAAAGAGTTTTGATTCGACGTCCAAGTTCTTTCATCTCCAAAAGCTTTCTTTAATCTTTTCTGGAAGAATCTCGTAATCACCACCATTAAAGGTAAAATCGCCAACGTGATGTAACTCAAATGGACATTGGTACTGAACATCATCACCAACACAAAAACAATTCTCAAAATATCTCCGAAAACCATCAGGAAACCGTCTGTATAAACCGTTGCAATGGTTTCCACATCTCCTACAGCACGCGTTACGAGCTGCCCGATTGGTGTTTTATCAAAAAATGATGTTCTGAAATAGATCAACTTAGCATATAATCTTTCTCTGATATCTCTGATCACATTTTGGGAAATATAATTGGAGAAATAGACTAAGAAAAAGTTTAAAACAGTTTCTGCAAAAACCAAACCTACCAAAAGATAAATATGCTTCATCATCAAAGCTTTATCTTGAAGTTTGGTGATATCGTTATCTACAACCTGCATGGTAAGGTACGGCCTGTAAGTAGAAACGATGGAAAGAAATATAGAAATCACCAAAGTTATGATAAACCACGAACGGAACTTCATCCCGATGAAGAATAATCTTTTGATAATTTCCCAGGTATCTTGTTTTTTCATTGTACGAATTGAAGAAAGGAATTAAATAAAATTCTTTTGCAAAAATAAGACTTTAAAATTTGTCTGCCTTTACAACTTGGTTAATTCCTGATGAAAAATTCAGATTGCTGTTATTTATGGTATAGATGATTTTTGGTTTTTATAAATTTTAATGTCTATAAAGTCATCCCAAATAAAAAAGTATTCATTATCAAATAGTTTGTAGATTTGATTTGGAAAAATAATGCCCGGATTCTCCGAAATGACAAACTAGATGGAAAGTTGACGTCTTGAAATCCATCCGAAAGGTTCTGAACCCCTATTTTGAGGTTGTAAGCATATGTAATGACATTAATTACTCCAATAACGAGGTTCGATATCATAAACTTTGACGTCCCAGACCTAAAATTTGACGTTCGGAACCTCAAATTTTAGATTGTCTAATATGAAAGGATATGTTCGGAACCTCAACGGAGCACTAATGAACATCATCAGATATATCAAATAAAAAAAGAGATCAGCTCCCGAAGCCGTCTCTTTTCAATTTTTATGTAAATGAATATTAATTGACTTTCTTCAACCAGCTCAAAACATAACCCGCCACTTCTTCCCAACCTTTTTCTCCGGCGATAAAATGACTTCTTCCCTCAAATTCTTTAAAATCTACAATGCTGTTTTTATCTTTATAAGCGTTGGCAATTTTTCTTGAAAATGCTGCAGGAAAAATATTGTCGTTAGAACCAGCAATGAATAACAACGGTTCGTGAGGTTTATTTACATCTAATTTTGCTGATGATTTGAACAACGGATCTCTTGCCAGTTTTCTGCTTTCAGGAGCGGCAACAGTTTCATATAATTTATCGCTTTCTGCTTTAGAATAATTATTAAAAAATGCTTTATGATACCATTCTTTAGATCCTAGAAACGCAGAGTTTCCTTTAAAGAAATTCACAACCGGCCAAACAACTTTCACAGTAGAAAAAGGAGCCATCACGTTCTTTGGAGGTGCGCCATCGATGCTTACTCCGGCAACCGCTTTTCCCATGTCGATTAATTTCTGAACCATTAATCCTCCGAAAGAATGCCCGATTACGATTGGTTTTTCAGGAAGGGTGTCGATAAATCTTGATAAATGATCTACCACATCATCAAACCCTACATTTTTTAATTCTGACGGAATGTTTATTTTTAAATTTTTAGGATCTCCGTTGTGCCCAGGATTTGCAGGCGTATGCACGGTGTAACCTTGTGCTTCGAAATAAGTTTTCCATTCTTTCCAGCTTGTATTGTTCACAAATAATCCATGAATTAATACGATAGTTTTTGTTTTCATAACTTTTATTTTTAATTGGTTTTAAATTATGAGACAAAGTTCCGCGAATAAAATGAGGATAATTTTAACCTTGGTTAAAATCGTACTACTTCCCTGAAATTCTTTTCCTTATCCTGCTCAAAGACGGCCCCTGAATTCCCAAATAGGAGGAAATATGATACAACGGAACATTATTAAAAATATCAGGATGCTGTTTGATGAGATCTAAATAGCGCTCTTCAGGAGATTTTAAGATAAAACCTTCGATTCTACTCATCGTTACATTAAAAGCTTCCTGCGCAAGAAGTCTTCCAAACTTTTCCCATCGATGCGATTGCTGATAAAGTGAAAGCAGATCTGTGTATCGGATATAAATAATCGTAGCATCCGTCAACGCCTGAGTATGGTAATCACACGGAATCTGATTGATAAAACTTTTAAAGGAAACCACAAAACCATTGGCAGAATAAAGGAAAACATTTTTCTCCTCTCCTGTTTTTTCATCAATCGTATAAGAACGGAAAACGCCATCAACAATAAATCCAAAATAAGTACAAACCGTTCCGCGAAGATTATAGAAATCTCCTTTTTGATAGGTTTTTGGCAACCAAAATTCTTCGGAAAGTTTAAATTCTTCTTCTGTAAGACCTGCGAAATGATTCAGCGCAAAGGCTAGTTTTTCTATTTCGTCCATGGTTTTTAGTTTTTAAAATAAAATCTTAATCGTTTTAAATACCGGTCTTGGTGGCTGAGGCTCTCGAAGCCACGTTTAATATTAAAAAGCAAACTGGTGGCTTCGAGAACCTCAGCCACCAGTTTATATTATAATTCTTTATTTCCAATTTCTTCAATTTCCAAAGAAGGTTTCTGAAAACTTTCTTTTTGAAATCTTCGTTCAAGAAGTTTATACACTCCAAAAACGACTGCAATAGCCACCAGCCAGCCAATAAGATTTACAAACGTAAAGGTATTATCACTTGTTTCATCTAAAGAACCAGGATTGGTGATTTCTTTGAACATCCCGTAACAAAGCCCGAATCCAAACTGAGCTCCCAAATAAATAACAATTGCTAAAATCCCGAAGTGCCACTTTGTTTTACCAAACTTTTCGGCAAGTCCTGCATAATATCGGTAAGCAGCTGCAAGAATAATTATTGACATCATATGTTTTGTGTTTTTTATTTTTTTATTTTAATTGAAATCGTATCCAACATCGACCAAAAATAAGCCTTGCGCAGGTGCAGAAGTTCCGGCGGAATTTCGGTTTTTATTTTCGATGACATTTCTTAGCTCTTCGGGTTTTATTTTTCCTGAGCCAATTTCTACCATAGTTCCAACAATTGCTCTCACCATATTTCTTAGGAAACGGTTCGCAGAAACAGTGAATTTCAATTCCGTTCCGTTTTGTTCCCATTCTGCTTTGTACATTTTACAAAGATTGGTTTTATTGTCGGTATGAAGCTTTGCAAAACTTGTAAAATCCTCATATTCAAATAAAATTTTACAGGCTTCGTTCATTTTATCAATATCTAAAGGTCTTCTCCAGTGCTGCCACGCAGAATCTTGAGTAAACGGATTTTTCTCCATTGAGATATAATATTCATATGTTCTGAAAGTAGCATCAAAACGGGCATGAAAATCATCCTTCACCTCAAAAATTCTTTTGATGGAAATATCGGCGGGAAGAAAACTGTTCAATCGATGTGAAAACTGATCACTCAGCACCTGATCGGTATCAAAATGCGCAAATATTTTCTTCGCATGAACGCCTGTATCTGTACGTCCGGCGCCTGTTGTCTTAATTTCTTCTCGTAAAATCGTGGAAAGTGCCTTTTCCAATTCTTCCTGCACAGAAATAGCATTCGGCTGGATCTGATAACCGAAATAATTTTTACCGTTATAGGAAAACTCTATAAAATACCTCAATGTAATAAAATAACTCTACAAAAATACTTTAATTTATGATAATCATGAACTCATTTTTCAAAATAAATATTGAAAAAGTACATACCATATTGGCTAAAATCACTACGAAAATTCCTATTTTTGCAAACGTATGAAAAGATGGTACCTTTATCCTTTTTCCCTCGGTTATCACATGGTAACGGGTATCCGAAACACAATGTATGATCTGGGGATTTTTAAATCTACGAAATTCAAGACTCCGATAATCAATGTCGGTAACCTCTCTGTGGGCGGAAGTGGAAAATCTCCAATGGTGATGTATCTTGCGCAATACCTGTCTAAACATTACAGAACAGGGGTACTTTCACGTGGTTACGGAAGATTGACAAAAGGCTATGACGTAACGAATTACGATAGTAATTATAAAACTGTAGGTGATGAAGCCATGCAGTTATTTGAACGTTTCAAAAACCGTTTTGTGATTGCCGTTTCCGAAGAAAGAGTTCCCGGAGCCAAAAAAGTGATTGAAGATATGGATCTTGACGTTCTCGTTTTGGATGATGCATTTCAGCACAGAGCGATCAAGGCAGGATTTAATATTTTGATGACCGATTTTAATGATCCTTTCTTTAAAGATCATTTGCTTCCTGCCGGAGATTTAAGAGAATCCAGAACCGGTTACAAAAGAGCAGACATCATTATGGTCAGCAAATGTCCTGATGAACTGACGGAAGAAACCAAGCAGTATTATATTTCCAGAATCAGACCGGATCGTACCCAAAAAGTTTTCTTTTCATCCATCGGGTATGACGAAAATGTGTACGGAAAAGAAAAAATGCTTCCCGACAACAATCTGAATTATTATGATATTCTGTTAATTACAGGAATCGCCAATCCGAAGCCGCTGTTGGCACATTTAGCCAAATTTTCACAACGAGTTAAGCATTTAAAATTCAGAGATCACCATAATTTTTCTGAAGATGATATTAAAAAAATCGTTGCTGAATACAAAAAACTAGGTGAATATAAATTGATCTTAACAACTGAGAAAGATTATGTTCGTTTGAAATCCTTTGATTATCTTAGAGACATCGTTTACTACTGGCCCATCAATGTAGTGATCGATAAAAAAGAGGAATTCAACCAAATCATCTTAGATTATGTTAGAAAATAGTAAGCAGACCGCTGATTTCATTAAAAATATTATTCAGGATATTCCTGATTTTGCCATTGTTTTAGGATCAGGATTAGGAAAACTTCAAGACGAAGTGGAAGCTATTCATGTTTTAGAATACAAAGACATTCCTAATTTTCCTCAAACCACTGTTGTAGGTCATGGCGGAAAATTAATCTACGGAATTCTGGAAGGCAAAAAAATATTAATGATGAGCGGCCGTTTTCACTATTATGAAGGTCATTCTATTGAAACCGTTACTTTTCCCATCAGAATTTTTCATTTATTAGGAATTAAAAATTTGATTCTTTCTAATGCTTGTGGCGGAGTAAATCCTAATTTCAGCGTTGCAGATGTTGTGATTGTAAAAGACCATATCAACATGATGCCTGAACATCCGCTTCGTGGTAAAAATATCGATTCTTTCGGTCCTCGTTTCGTTGATATGAGTGAACCTTACAATAAAAAAATGATCGCTGCAGCAGAAAAGGTTGCATTAGAAAATAATATTAAATTTCAACAGGGAGTTTATGTTGCTTTACAAGGTCCTACTTTTGAAACTCCTGCAGAATACGGAATGATCAAAGCCATCGGTGGCGATATGGTAGGAATGAGCACTGTTCCCGAAGTAATTGTTGCCAAACATATGGGAATGGATGTTTTCTGTGTTTCCATCATTACAGATCTTGGCGGACCGGATATTGCTTTTGCGGTGTCTCACGAAGAAGTTTTGAATGCTGCGAATAAAGCAATGCCAAATGTAATTACGTTGGTAAAAGGCTTGGTAAAGAACTATCAATAACCATTTATAAAAATTCTCAATCTCTTAAATTTTTGCTAAATAATAAGAAACCAATCTCCAATTGCGTTTCATTGTTTAGATTTGCATTAAATGTACTTGAAAAAATGAAAAAGTTATTACTACTATTGATGATGGGTGTTTTTGGATTAAGCTGTTCTCAAAAAATACCAACAGTTCTTAAAACTAAATTTTCTAAAGAAGCTTTACAACAAAAACTGGAAAATGAAGAAGGCAAAAGCGTAACCATACAACAAATTCTTGATCAGCATAAAGGAAAAGTCTTAGTAATCGATTTTTGGGCCGGATGGTGCAGAGATTGTTTAAATGCACTTCCAAAAGCTAAAGAATTAGAAGAAAAAAACAAAAATATCGATTTTGTATTCCTTTCATTAGACAGATCAAAAGAGGGTTTTAATAAAAGCCTTGAAAGATTCGAAATGAAAGACAAAGAAAATTACTGGTTCTCTTCCGGTTGGAAAAATGATTTCAACAATTATATTGACCTGAATTGGATCCCAAGATATATGGTGATCGATCAAAAATCTGCGATTGCAAAATATTACGCTATTTCGCCTGAAGATCCGGAAATTCAAAGTACAATTGATAAACTTTTAAAATAGATGATGATTGTAAGAGAAGCTACAGAACAGGATTTAGAAATACTTTTAGAGTTTGAGCAGGGAATTGTTTCTGCAGAAAGACCATTAAACAGCACCTTTATTGATGGAGAAATTCATTATTATGATCTACTTCATTTGATACATTCGGAAGATTCCACCGTACTCATAGCAGAAGAAAATAATGAAATCGTTGCTTCCGGATATTCAAAAATCAAGAAAACCGAAAATAGTTATTCTAATTTTGATAAATATGCTTATTTGGGGTTTATGTATGTAAAACCTGAACACAGAGGAAAAGGTATTAATAAACTCATCCTTGATGAACTGATCAGCTGGTCAAAAGAAAAAGGCATTTCAGAAATCAGGCTGGATGTTTATGATCAAAATGAATCTGCCGTAAAAGCCTATGAAAAGGCAGGTTTTGAATCTTTACTTCTTACGATGAGATTGAAAGCGTAATAATTCGGTCATTAAAAATAAAGGAATCCATATCTTTGTGATATGGATTTTCCTTTTCCCCTCCGCAAAATTATTCATGTTGATATGGATGCATTTTATGCTTCCGTGGAGCAGTATGACAATCCTGCATTAAGAGGAAAACCAGTTGCTGTAGGTGGCGGACATCGCGGTGTCGTTTCCGCAGCCAGCTATGAAGCAAGAAAATTCGGAGTCCGTTCTGCAATGCCCAGCAAAACAGCAAAAGAAAGATGTCCGCATCTGATCTTTGTTCCGCCACGTTTTGCACGTTATAAAGAAATTTCAAAAAAAATTCGGGAAATTTTTCATGAATATACCGATTTAGTTGAACCTTTATCTTTAGACGAAGCCTATCTCGACGTTACCGAAAATAAAAAAGGAATAGAATCTGCGAATCAGATCGCGAAAGAGATTCGCCAAAAAATATTTGAAGAAACAGGACTCACAGCTTCTGCGGGTATTTCTATCAATAAATTTTTAGCAAAGGTTGCTTCCGACATTAATAAACCAAACGGACAAAAAACGATTCATCCCGACAAGATCGAAGGCTTTCTGGAAGAATTACCTGTTGAAAAGTTCTATGGTGTAGGAAAAGTTACCGCCAACAAAATGTTTACGCTAGGAATTTTTAAAGGAAAAGATTTAAAGAAAAAAACATTGCAGGAACTTGTAAGTTTATTCGGAAAATCCGGAGGCTATTATTACAATGTTGTCCGCGGAATTCATACTTCCGAAGTAAAACCTCATCGCATTCAGAAAAGTGTTGCGGTGGAAAGAACCTTTTTTGAAGATCTTTTTGATGAACAGCAGATCAACGAAAAACTTGAAAGCTTAAGCGCAGAACTTCATCAGAGGTTACAGAAAAACAATATTCTCGGAAGATCTTTAACATTAAAAATTAAATATAAAGATTTTTCACTGTTTACAAGAAGCATCACGAAAGAAGAATACTTCAATTCTGCCGAAGAATATCTTAAAACTTCAAAAAAACTTTGGGAACTTCGCCCCTTTGACAAAGCCGTAAGATTATTAGGACTATCTCTTTCTCAACTTAATACGGAGGAAAAAAAGCAGGTATCTATTCAACTAAAAATACCGTTTGAAGAATTTGAAAATTAATAGTGAATAATTTTCACTAACTTGTATTGACCAAATTAACAATACATGAACCAAACGATGATTCAGTTTTTCCATTGGTACTCGGAAGGAGACGGAAAATTATGGAAAGAAGCAGAAAAACAGGCCAATTATTTATCAGATTTAGGAATTACATCAGTTTGGTTTCCTCCAGCATATAAAGGAACAAATGGCGGCTACTCGGTCGGTTATGATGCATATGATATTTTTGACTTAGGCGAATTCGACCAAAAAGGAACTGTTAAAACAAAATACGGAACAAAAGACGAATATACAAAAGCTATTAAAGCTTTAAAAAAACAAAATATTCAGATCATTGTTGATATTGTGTTGGGGCATAAAGCTGGCGGCGACGAACTGGAAAAATTTAAAGCCGTAAAAGTTGACGAAAACAACAGGGAAAAAGTGATTTCTGATGTTATCGAAATAGAATCTTATACCAAATTTACATTTCCGGGAAGACAAAAAAACTATTCTGAATTTGAATGGAACTTTACCTGTTTCAGCGGAGTTGATTTTGCTGAAGGTATGGATTCCCATATTTTCAAAATCCAGTCTGAATACGGAAACGACTGGGAAGAAATGATCGACGATGAAAAAGGAAATTACGATTATCTGATGTATAATGACGTTGAGCATCGTAATCCTCATGTTCGCGAAGAGCTTAATAACTGGGCAAAATGGTATTTTGATCAAACTGATTTTGACGGTGTAAGACTTGATGCTTTAAAACATATTTCTTTTGATTTTTATAAAGAATGGCTCACCCTACTCCGCTCCAATTCCGGAAAAAATATCTTTGCCGTTGGTGAATATTGGGCTCCCGGATATTTACCTTTACTTCAAAAATATATCGAAGTTACGGAAGGTGCTATGAGTTTATTCGATAGTTCGCTACAGAATAATTTTCATACCGCATCCAAAGAAGGTGGCGATTATGATTTGAGAAGAATCTTTGATGAAACGCTTACTCAGGCCGATCCTCTTCACTCCGTAAGTCTTGTTGATAATCATGATACACAGCCTTTACAGGATCTGGAAGCTCCCGTTGAAGAGTGGTTTAAACCTCTTGCCTATGCTTTGATCTTGTTGAGAGAAAACGGTTATCCATGTGTTTTTTACCCCGATCTCTTTGGCGCTCATTACATCGATAAAGATAAAGAAGGAAATGATCAGGAAATATTTCTGAATAAAATTGATGGCATTGAAGAGCTATTAAAAGCCAGAAAAGACTATGCTTACGGCGTTCAAAAAGATTATTTTGAAGATGCCAATTGTTTGGGATGGGTGCGTGAAGGTGATGATGAACATCAAGGTTGTGCCGTAGTTTTGAGTAATAAAGAAGCCTACAACAAGCCTATGGAAATGGGAAAAAAATATATTGGAAAAGAATTTTATGATCTGCTTGGTAGATTTGAAGACAAAGTTACCATAGATGAAAAAGGCTGGGGAAATTTCCCTGTTCCGGCGGGAAATGTAAGTGTCTGGATTCCTGAATAAAATATTTAAACACGAATAACACTACTATTTTAAGCACGAATTATTCACAAATAAAATTAGTGTCATTTGTGAATATGATTTGTGTTATTCGTGTTTAAAAAATAAAACTAAACTTTTCGGAGTTCCAGCATAGAAGGTATTTCAGAGGATTCTGAGATATTTCCGCTTCTGGCAAACTCTGCCCAAAGTGATCTTACTATTTGTCCGTTCTCGTGAATACATTTCCAGGGAACGTCTTTTAATAAACCTGAAGATTTCCATGCATTTTCATTTCCAAATAACAAAGGGAGATCAAATGCGTGAGCTGCCCCGAAAAAATTATTGATCAATCGCGAATGGATTCTGAATAAATAAACATTTCCACCTGCTTCCGCATAGTTTTCAGCAAAAATCTGCGCTGGTTTTCCGTAAATAATTTCTGTCGTTGCCCGAATTGTTTTATTAAGAATTTTCTTACCCAAACCTTGATTGAGATATTTATTCATCGAGTCGGAAGCTTTTAAATAAAATGAGGTTTCATCATCATTTAGACCAATCAAAACATCATATTTTTTAGCATTTTCTTTCCATTTTTGAATAGATTCATCTTCCCTGCACAAAGGCGGAAAACCATATTGCGCTCCGAAAGGCATGGCTGCTTTTAATCCATATTTAAAGAAAGACGGTACAAAGTTTTTATAGTTTTCTATGATTTCTAAAATATCTGTTTCTGCTGTAAATCTTTCCGTTTTTTCTAAAAATTCAGTGAGCATTTTCTGGCGGTTATTTCGAAGTCCCAAAGGCGCACTTTGAATAATTACTCGTTGAAATAGGTTTTCCACACCATCAGAAATCATCAGATGAGCAATGGCATCACCTCCGGAAGATTGGCCAAGAAGAGTAATGTTTTCTTGATCTCCACCAAAATCATTGATATATGTTTTGATCCATTTTAATGCTTCAATAATATCAAATAAACCCAAATTGGCAGGTCTTTTTTCACTTCCGCCCAAGAAACCGAAAAATCCTAAACGGTAAGAAACCGTGACAACAATAATGTTTTGTTCTTTTACCCAATCGGTAGGATCAGCAGTTGAAAGATCACCACATCCTATTTCATAAGATCCGCCATGAATCCAAACTACGACTGATAATTTTTCATTCTGATCGATATTTTCAGGTCGATAAATTGACAAAAATTGCGTTGATTCTTCAACATCAAAAAGATCAAGATCAATTTTCCCGATCATCTTCTCTAATAATGGACTGATATTCTGCGGACAAACCGGAGTTCTCTCTGGAAAAAAAATTTCCGAAACTGAAGGTTTTTCCGGAACGGGTTTTTCGAATCTTTCAGAATGCGCATAGCGAATACTTTTAGCTTTTAGAATGCCATTTTCTTTTACTGCGAAAATTTTCCCGAATGAGGAATGAAAGTTATGAGTTCCAATATTTTGTTGTGTTGTCATTTGAGTGGGCTTTAAGCAGAAGCAATAGACTTTAAGCTGTGTTTCAAATACAAATTACGGATTTTGTTTTTGTTTAAACACAAATGACACAGATTTTTAAGCACGAATTTTCACTAATGAGAATTTGTGTTTAAAATTATTTATATAAATTTATTTTTAACGCAAAGAGAGCAAAGTTTTTTATTAATATTGAGAATATTTTAAGTTCGCAAAGGCGTTTCACTTAGCTAAGAACGCTAAAATTTAAAGAGTAAGTATAACACTAATGAGAATTAGTGTTATTTGTGAAAAATAGTAGTGCCATTAGTGTTTAAAAAAACTTAGTTCAACGTTTTATATTCGCTTGGGGAAACTCCGACTTTAGTTTTGAATAGTCGCGTGAAATGTTGCGGATATTTGAATCCAAGATCATAAGAAATTTCGCTGATCGATTTTTCAGGATTGAAAATTTGCTCTTTTGCAACATCAATCAATTTATTGTGGATAAATTCCTGAGCAGAAATTCCCAGTTCTTTTTTAATGATATCTCCGAAATAGTTTGCCGAAAGATTAAGTTGTTCAGCAAAATAATTAACCATCGGAAAACCAAAATTTTTAGGTTTATCAGATTTTAAATATTCATCCAAAAGATTTTCAAACTTACCGATAACTCCCTGATTGACATGATCTCTTGTGATAAACTGACGATCATAAAAACGCATACAGTAATTCAAAAACAATTCAATATTATTGACAATTAATGACTTGCTGTGTTTATCGATTGATTGCTCTAATTCGAGTTTGATATTTTTAAAACATTCTAAAATGATCTCACGCTCCTTTTCAGATAAATGCAATGCCTCATGAACGTCATAAGAGAAAAATGAATAATCCTTTATATTCTTCCCTAAATTGGTTCCTTTAATCAAATCCGGATGAAAGAGTAAGGCAGAACCTGCGGGCTGAATCTGCTTTCCTTTATTGTAAATTCCATAGGTTTGACCTGGCGCAATGAAAACCAACGTTCCTTCCTGATAGTCGTAACTGTTTTTTCCGTAAAACATATCTCCACACATCACGTCCTTTAAGAAAACAGTATAAAAACCAAACGTTCTTTTGTGCTGACTAATAGGATCAGATTTTGAAAAATCAACCACGCTTACCAAAGGATGTAAGGTTTCCTGATTGGCCATTTTATTATATTCCGAAACACTATTATAGATTTCAACCTCTTGATCTTCCATGAATTCCATTTTTAATCTTGTTCAAAATTACCACTTTCTTTTGTACCTTTTCTCTTGTCTGTAAAAATGGTAAGTATTTCAGTAAATTATATAAGTATAGTTCATCTAAAAGTATCGACTTTTGCATTGTTATGGAAACATTTAATACTACTATTTTTCCTAAAGGAGAAAAAGCGCCTTCTGAATATTTTTCAGGCGGAACTGCATGGGTAAAGATTTTAAAACCCAATACAGACGAACTTAACTGCCAGATCGGGAATGTAATTTTCGAGCCACGATGCAGAAATAACTGGCATTCTCATGGAGGCGGACAGATTTTAATTGTAACTTCAGGAACAGGTTTTTATCAGGAAAAAGGAAAGTCTGCGCAGGTTTTAAAAGCAGGAGATGTTGTGAATATACCTCCTCATATAGTTCATTGGCATGGTGCGAGTCGTGATAGTGAATTCACGCATATTGCCATCAATCCCAATACTCAAAACGGTATTGTAGAATGGATGGAGCCTGTAACAGACGAAGAATACAACAATTTATAAACTAAACTTAAATAAAAAATCAAATGAGCACATTCACCGTAAAAGCTTTCGCAGCAGAGTCTACGACAGCAGATTTAAAAGAAATGAACATTGAAAGGAGAGATACAACACCCAATGATGTAGAAATTGATATTCTATATTGCGGAGTTTGTCACTCTGACCTTCATACAGCAAGAAACGACTGGGGCGGAACAATGTATCCGGCAGTTCCGGGACACGAAATTGTAGGTAGAATTACAAAAGTAGGAAGCGATGTTTCGAAATTTAAAGTTGGAGATTTGGCAGGTGTAGGATGTATCGTAGATTCTTGCGGGCATTGCGACAGCTGTAAACAAGATCTTGAACAATATTGTCTAAACGGATTTACAGGAACTTATAACGGAAAAGATAAGCATTTGGGCGGTCATACTTTCGGAGGATATTCTCAAAAAGTAGTTGTAGATGCTGATCACGTTTTAAAAGTGCCTGAAAATTTAGATCTTGCAGCAGTTGCACCACTTCTTTGTGCAGGAATTACTACTTGGTCTCCTTTGAAACACTGGAACGTTGGTCCAAATTCTAAAGTTGCGGTTGTTGGTCTTGGAGGCTTAGGTCACATGGCTATTAAATTAGCAAAAGGTTTGGGAGCTGAAGTTACTTTATTCTCAAGAACTCCGGGAAAAACAGAAGATGCAAAGCAATTGGGAGCTGATCATGTTGTAATTTCTACAGATGATACTCAAATGGATTCTGTGAAAGGGAAATTTGACGTAATTATTGATACTGTTCCTTATGTACACGATGTAAATCCTTATGTTACGACTTTAAATATCAGCGGAACGCTTGTTTTAGTCGGATATTTAGGAGGTTTGGAACCTATTTTGAATACCGTTCCGATGATTTTAGGAAGAAAATCCGTTGCCGGTTCGGTGATCGGTGGTATTGCCGAAACTCAGGAAATGCTTGATTTCTGTGGTGAGCATAATATCGTTTCTGAAATCGAAATGATTAATATGCAAGACATTAACGGAGCTTATGAAAGAATGCTGAAAAGCGACGTAAGATACCGTTTTGTGATTGATATGAAATCTTTGTAAGATTTTCCTATATAATTTAACTAAGGCTCTCATTTTTGGGAGTCTTTTTTTGTTTTCTTTATCACAAAGGAAGACAAAGTTTTTTAATAGAATATGTTTTAAAGGAAAACAAAGGCACTTCATTTAAGAAAGAAATACAATTATTTTAGGTTTTAGCTAAAGCCAAATTTAATTGTTTTAATTTTGAAAATGGATTAAAGCCCATTCCTATTGATGGGTTGAAAATCTTTAAAAATATAATTATCCACATTTATATTTCCCGTCCATATCTTTAAAGGCCCATTCTGCCATTTGATGGATGACAGGAATTAGTCCTTTTCCCGATTCACTCAATTCATAGGTTACATGAGGAGGAATGACCGGTTTAGCCGTTCTGATCACCAATCCGTCTGCTTCCAATTGTTTTAAATGTTGAATCAACATTTTCTCGGTAACTGCAGGAATCGCGCGTTTTAATTCGCTGTATCTTTTATCACCGTTTGATAAGTGATATAAAATAATAGGTTTCCAAAATCCCCCGATTTTTTCCATAACATACGTCACCGGACAAAGATCGAGTGCATATTTTTTATTTTGCTGAATGGTTGAGCTTTCTTTAATGGCTGTCATGTTACATACTTTAGGGTAAGTACTTGTATAAAAGTAAGTACAAATATACCTTTGTTCTCAGAAATAAAAAAATATTTACACATGAAAATTATAATCACAGGTTCATTAGGAAATGTAGCAAAACCATTAGCTCAACAATTAATTGCAGAAGGTCACGATATCACCGTAATCAGTAGCAACGAATCTAAAAAAAGTGAAATTGAATCTCTTGGAGCAAAAGCAGCCATCGGTTCTATTACAGATCTAGATTTTTTAGTTAAATCTTTCGAAAATGCAGATGCAGCATTTTTGATGACACCTCCAAATATAGGCGGAGTGAATATTGTTGAAAACACGATTAATGCAGGAAAAAATTATGCTGAAGCCATTTCAAAAACAGGCGTAAAGAGAGTTGTTATGTTAAGCAGCATCGGTGTTGAATCTCCTGTAGAAACCGGCCCGATAAAAGGACTTCATCATATTGAAAAATTATATAATAATTTAGAAAATACTTCTGTAACCTTTTTAAGAGCCGGATATTTCTACATTAATTTCTTTAATGATATTCCGTTAATTCAAAACGCAGGAATTATTGGAGCCAATTATCCTGAAAATGCAAGCATCCCATTAGTTCATCCCGTTGATATTGCTAAAGCTGCCGCAGAAGAATTAATAAAAAATTCTGAAGGTAAGAATGTAAGATATATTGTAAGTGATGTTCGTACAGCATCTGATCTTGCTAAAGTTTTTGGAACTGCCATCGGAAAACCGGAGTTACCTTGGATTGAATTTAAAGATGAAGATTCTCTAAACGGAATGCTTCAGGCAGGTCTTCCAAAAGAAATGGCTGAACTGTATGCTGAAATGGGAAGAGGCGTAAGAACTGGGATTGTTCAAAAGGATTTTATTGAACACGGTTCGGTAATGACGGGAGATATTAAATTGGAGGAATTTGCGAAGGAGTTTGCTTATAAGTTTAATTCTTAATATTTATTGACTAGGTCATTTTAACAAGTTTCGGCGAGCCTTTGGCTCGCCGAAACTTGTTTATAATCTAATTTTGATACTAATTTAAAACAGAAATTACCTTTTGTTTTTTAATATTTCTTTCAGTACTTTAAATTTCCCATCAATGGGCTGTTCAATTTTTAATCCTAAAATTTCTGCAACCAGAGGATAAACATTTACATTTGAAAACTCATCGATCACAACATTATTTTTAAATTCAGGTCCCCAGGCAAAGAAAGTAGCTTTCATTTCAGGAACAAGCCTTGGATTATAACCATGTTTTCCAACAGATGTTTTCTTGCCTTTCTCTAAAAATATCTTCGGCGCTCTTGGAATCAGAAGAATTTGTCCAATTCTGTTATATTGATCATCTTTAGATCCAAAATGTAAATATTTAGGAAGCTTTTTATCTAAATAAACTTCATAATCATCTGTTTTATTAGCTTTTAATTCTTTATAAACAGCTTTAACTTCATACGGATTTTTAACCACCACTCTCAACAATGTTTGAGAATTATAAAAATCAAATCTGTTTTTATCTAAAAGTAACGCCGGAATTTCAAGAGGAGTTCCGCCATCAACTTTTATCATTCCATGATCTGAAACAAAGATGAAATTGACATTTTTCAATCCTAAATCATTAACCTTTTGAACCAACTCTCCAATCGCTTTGTCAATTAAATGAACGGCATCTTCTGTTTCTTTTGTATCTGGTCCGAAATGATGCCCGCTTCCATCCACTTCAGGAAAGTATAATGAAATAAAATGTGGTCTTTTATCCATCGGTAATTTTAACCAATTAACAACTTTATCCACCTTTTCAGAAGGACTAAATTTTTCGTGATAAGGATAATAATATGTTGGCCTCTTTCTACCAGCATCACTTGCAGAACCAACCCACATTAATGAAGCTGAGATCATTCCCTGCTTTTCAGCCAATCCCCAAAGTGGAGTTCCGCCATACCAACTTCCGTCTTCTGCATTTTTCTTGTCGCTCATCGCATACGATTCTTTTCTTTTGTAGTCATAAAAAAAGTTATCGATCAAACCATGATTAGCAGGATACAATCCGGTGATTAAACTCCAGTGATTCGGAAAAGTAATACTCGGATAACTTGGTATCATCGCCTTTGCCCGAACACCTTCATTTGAATATTTTAAAAGATTTTCTGCATTATATTTTTTAGTATAATCATATCTAAAACCGTCTGTAGAGATCATGATCACATAAGGTTTCGTCTGTGCATCAACTGTATTATATCGATTAGGAATAACTATTTGGGTAGTATCAACAGGTGCTTTTTGAGCAAAAACTGTTAACGACATTAAAAACATTAAAAAATGTAATCCTCGCTTCATTATAAAAATTTTCGGCAAAGTTACTATGTCAAAATCTTAGATGAAAGTTTACATGGTTAAAAAAATATTAAACCTTATTATATTTTATTCATCCTTTAATTTTAAACTGATTTAGAATGCTGAAGATTGGATCTTGTAACTCATTTCAAATTGTGACACCCAATTTTCAAGACCAATCGCATTAAGAAAACGGCAGGTACTTTCAGAAGAATCATCAACATTATTTATGGATATTGCTTGCCATTCACTCATCTGTTTTATTTTACTAAAAAGCTTGTTTCCAATCCCCACTTTTCTGAAATTTTTATCAACAGCAATTTGGTGTACTTTTCTAGCAACAGGGTTATAAATAGCATACCCTACGAGTTTATCCACTTTATAAGCGCCGAGAATTTTACAATCTTTATCCATCTGTTCAATTACCGTAACAGAATTTTGCCATGATGGTTCAATATCCCAGAAAGACCTGAATTTCTCCCATTGAAAGCTACTCATCTCTTGTATTAAAACATTAGAATCTTTTTCTTTGAGTTCAATATTTCCTTTAAAACAAAGCAATTTCCGGGTAATCCTAAAACCTAAATTGGTATAAGCTCTTATGGCGGCTTCATTTTTTTCGAGCACTTCCAGCGTTAAAATATCTGTTTTTTTATCTTGTAATATAGGGAGAATATAGTCATACATTTGTCTGACTAATCCTTTTCCTCGATATTCGGAAATTATTCCTGTTCCGGCATTATATACAATTCGTTGCCCAGCCTCTATTTTTTCAGCATTAAGAATAAAAGACACCAATTTACCCGAATCAAAGCCTCCCACAGAAAGGCTCATATCAACTTTTTCAGTAAATATTTTTGATTTGAGCTGATCCAATGTTAAGTGAAAAGGAACCAGATAGTCTGAAAAAGAAGCATTAAATACGGACAAAAGTTCCTGTTTATCAATATTTTCAAGGTTTTCCAATTCCATTATATTGTTTTACTAAATATTAAAATTATGGGTTTAAAAAGATATTGATATTATTTTGTATTTTTATTACATAAAAAAATACCTCTAAAATTTAGAGGTATTCAAATATCATGTTTTTTTTACTTATTCTTTAATTAATTTTTCAAAAGATAAAGTTCCGTCTTTCAATGTAATTTCAAAATAATAGCTTCCCGATTTAAGATCAGCTACGCTAATATTTTCTCCATCAATTTTTACAGATTTTACTTTTCTTCCTGTAGCTTCATAAATATCAATAGATTTGATTTTATCAGCATTTTTGAAGTTAACCGTTTCCTTAGCAGGATTTGGATAAAGAACAACTTTTTTACTTTCCAGAGCCAAATCATTTGTTGCCAGAGTTGCAGTTTTATTAAGAATAGCATATCCTCTGTTACCAAACCCATGATAATTAGCCGCTAAAGTTGTTGAAGGACCTTTTGCAAAGAAAATATTTACCGATCCTGCCGAATTTGTAAATGCTGTATCTCCCGCACCACCAGCAAGAGATCTTGTAGCAATTATAGTTCTTATACCTCCAGAAGTAGTGTTAGATGTAATCGTCCAATCCTGAGAAGCATCCACGTTGGGCGTAGCACCTACTCCCGCAAATGTATAATCAAGATTAGAATTGGTAGTCGAATTAGAATTATAAATAAATCCATCAACTCCAGTTCCCATACCACCAGTAGTTCCTGTTCCACCAAAACCGATTCCTAAGTAGGAAGTATCTGCACCCGTAAGTGTAAGTGTCGCTAAAGTGGAAGAAGTATCCAACTTTACAGTCATTCCAGTTGACCCTAGGTTCACTGTACCAGAGGAAAACTGTGCTCCTACAGCGCTTGCAAGAGCTAAACTTAATGTGAGTAAAACTTTTTTCATATATTAATTTTTTAAGAGATTAATGATTTCTTTGTTGTTTGTTTGTAAGGCATATTCAAAAGGAGTCATTCCCATTGAGTCTTTTTTAGATTTATCCGCTTTATGTTTCAGCAATAATTCTATGAGTTCTTTATTTCCGAATTTTACAGCCCAGAAAAGTGGTGTAGATCCTGTGGCATCCGCAATATTTGGATCGGCATTTTTATTTAATAAATACTCAACCAAATCTTTATTATACTTTACAGAAAGTCCCGCCAAAGCAGTTCCTTCCTGACTTTTATAATTGATATCTTTTACATTATCCATCAAAAACTTAGCCACTTCTGTGTTACCTCTGTAGCACGCTAAAATGAGTGGAGAAAAGCCTCCTTCATTGGTTTCATTGATGATATTCGGATCTTTTTTCATTAGATCTTTGACCTCAGCTACACTGCCGCTTCTTGCAATATCAAAAATAGACTTTGCTTTTTCCTGAGCTGATACAAATGAAAATCCCAGAAAAAAACTTACAATTAAGATTAAATTTTTCATTGTTTTGAAAGTATATAATCATATTTAACATTCACATTTTCTGCAACTTTTTTAGATACCATTTTAGGAATGGTCACATTATGATCTGCAGGTCTTGCTACAAAACCTCCCTGCATGTAGATCTTTCCATCTTTGGCATAAATTGTCGCTGATGAATTAACGGCTTTATCTACCCCGTGAAAATTAAGTTTCCCCTGTATCGTATATTTTTGTGGTGATGCTGTAACTTTAGTTTTATCAAAATTGACAAGCTTTCCTGTAAAAGTTGCTTTAGGATATTTTGCAGATTCGGCATAACTTTCATTGAAATGCTCTTCCATTAATTTCACTGTGAATTTATAATTCTTCACAATAGAAACAGAAGCTATTTCTCCGGTATCGGTATTCAGGATAACGACATTGTTATTATCTTTTGCGCTCACATCTTCAAATAACGGAACTGATGCTTCAAAGCTTACCTTTCCTGTTTTTGAGCTATATTTTTGAGCCCATGCAAGGTTGGTAAACAGTAATGATACAATAATTAATACTACATTTTTCATTTTTATATTTTTTAATTTTCGATTAAACCGTCAGCTTTCCATTTAATGAAAAAATTGATCTGGTTTTGTGACAATGATCCTCCTGGCGGCATTCTGCCGACAGCTCCTACAGGTCTTTGTATTCTGTCTATAATATTGTCAATTTCTGCTTTTACCAAGTTATAATTTGTTAATGGATAACTAGCGGCAGGGCCTCCTGGTGAATGGCATATAATACAATTGGTTTCAATAATTGGTCTTATATCTGTTTCATATTTTACAATTTCGGTGATTGGTGTATTGTCAGAAATCTCCTCATAGGTTCTGCTTTCACAAGCAATTAGTAAAACTGCTGATGATAGTATGTATAGTATCTTTTTCATTTTAAAAAACTCTATAAAGATTAAACCCAAAGAAAATTTGTCCTTTTTCCCACTTTCCGGCTGCATTGGTAAGGTATCCGATGTCAGAATTAAGCTGAGAATTACTGAAAACAAGCTGAAAAACGTGCCCTCCAGTTTCAATATCCATCCCTACTGATAAAGGATTTTTATATACCGTGTGATTATCAAAATTCACAAAATATTCTGCGTTGATAGAAATTCTTTTAGAAATTTTGTATCTGCCCCCCAATCCTGTTAAAAACTGATTCTTATCTTCAATATTAGGCTCGTAAAGGTTTTTGTGAACAAATGACGGCGTTAACTGCAAAGAAAATTTATCATTAAATCTTCTTGAAATCAAAGCCTGCGTAAGATAAGAAAGCCTGTCACTGAACTGAAGATGTGGATAATTATCTTTATCAAGATCTGTGTTAAGTGCCAATACATTGTAGCCTACAATATCAACAGGAAATTTGTCATTTTGCTTTAAAAGACCGTATTTAGCTCCCAGCTCAAAGGTTTTCCCATTGGTTTCTCTTGAAAGGCTTAAAGAAATATTGTCTGTAAGGCCATAAATCGCTCCCAATTTGGTAGAAGCATCATCAAGGCCAAAGAAGTTTTTAAAACCCGTGCTGATATCGCCAAAGCGATGCGCAACAACCATATACCATTCGTTTTTTGCGGTAAGCTTTGTAGACTGTGCTGTGACGATCTGCAGAGCCTTGAAGGCAGGTTGTGAAGTTTCTGTGTTTGTTTGAATAGTGTCAATATCTTTCAACAAATCTTCCTGAGAAAAGGCAAGACTTGATGAAAGCATCGACAAAAATAATAGAGTTTTTGTCATATAAAATTTTTAGTAAATATTAATATGACAAACTTATAGAGTTATGAAATCAAAAGTGTGTGATAAAAGTCACCGAGTAAATAGTTTTTATCAATCATAATATTAAAACTATTAAACATTATTTATTAGACGTGACTAACATTTTCATTTACAAGCATTTTGATACCTTCTTTTGTTTGGGTAATTTCGCCTTCATTTTCAATTTTTTTCAAAACACGGCTCACAACTTCTCTGGAAGTACCAAGATTATTGGCAATTTCGCGGTGTGTTAATTTTATAGGGTTATTTCCCGTTATAGAAATCTGTTGTTTAATATAACTTAGCACTCTTCTGTCTAATCGATGAAAAACGGCTTCATTCACCATATTCATTACATCTGAAAAGCGTTTATCATATTCGTGATAAAAAATTCTATTGATCTCCGGAAACCTGATCAACCATTCGTGCACAACAGAAACCGGAACCAAAAGAATTTCAGATTCTTCTTCTGCCACTGCATAAACCCGGCTTATATAATCTGTAAAAATGGAGGAAAAGGTCATCAAACAACTGTCATTAGGCCTTATGTAATAGTAAATTAATTCTCGACCATCATTTAAAGAAAAAACTTTTACAGATCCTTTTATTACGAACGGAACATATTTATTTTTTTGTCCGTCTCGGACAATTTCTGTCTTTGCCTTTATATTCGTTATAATCCCGTGTTTTTGTAGTTCTGTTGAAAAATCAGCACCCAAAAACCCAAATTTATTAAGAATAAATTGATTATTTATCATATCTACTGTATCAACATTAAAAAACAAATATAAAGAATATCGAGATAGGAAAATAGTAAGTTTTAATAATTAATGAAATAAAAAAAGAGACTGTCAGAAATGGACAGCCTCCTCTATTGTTGTAAATGATAATTTATAAACTGTATTTCAGATTCAGTCCGTAAAAGAAATATGCTTTGCTTGGACCAGGATTAAGGTCTGTTGCAAGCCCTTTCGGGTAACCATTTCCTGCATCTGCATCATTAATGCTGTTTCCTAAGAATAGGAATGTGTAGTTAATCTGATTAGTAAGATTATTCCCCATAACATAGGCATCAACATCCAATTTTCCGAAAGATTTTTTATATCCTACTTTTGAATTAAGCAGACCAAAACCTTTTACAAGATTTGTATTGGCAAAATCTGTATATACATTTCCTAAATAGTTATAGGTATTTATAAGGTAAAACCCCGGTTTTGTATATAAATCTAAACCAAATGTATATTTATTTCTCGGAACTCCCACTACTGTTTTATGATCATAAACCTGATCGTCGCCTAACAATCTTGTAGAAAAGTCTTTATACTTTGCATCATAATATGAAAGATTGAAAAATGGAACAATTCTATTGAGGAATGAGTGATCATTTTTGTACTGATATCCTATGCTGACTTCCAAACCATTGTTTTTCTGGCTACCTGTATTTGCCCAATAAGTTTGGTTATTGGAGTTAGGTATTGTTAACTGTGTTAATTTATTAGAATAATCTATTCTGAACAAAGAAACCTGATAATCCAACTTTGTATCCAACAGCAATCCATGTACACTGAAATCTACCATTTTAGCGCGCTCAGGCTGCAGATCATCATTAACCGTATTGGTATAATTTATAAAAGATGAACTTGCTGTAGGTGAGTTGTATCCTTCGCTGTAGCTTAGATTAAAGATCTGTTGCTTCCATTCTTTTTGTAAAGCAAAATGAGGAGTATAAGCTGCATCATATTTTTTGTCGAAAGAAAGGTCTTTGTTATAGTCATTGATATTATTAACTGTCAGTAATCCTGGTAATGCCAAAAGGTCTTCTCTCTTATAACGCGTTCTGTTGATACTTACTCCCAACAAAAGGGTAAGATCCCATCGCGTATAGGTAATTTTATCAACTAAAAAATAGGAGTCTTGTGTATTATTGTATTTGAAGTAAGACCCTTTTGAGATATTACTTACCTGCATTGGTGTATTTACATCTCCTGTAAATCTGTAATTGGAAATTTGTGATCTGGATGTCTGTAATTCTGTACCAAATTCAACATTATTGCTGAAATCTCCGAATTTATTATTCAACATAAATGTTGAGCGCAATCCTGTATTTAAATTAGTCGATGTTTCAAAAGCTCCTGCGGCAACTCTGTCAAAATTGTTTCCTGAATAAAATATAGTGGTGAAATTTTTAAAATTTTTGGTTATTTCCCAGATATATCCTAATCCTACTCTTGTCGAATTAATCTTATTTCCCGCATTTTTTCTTATGTAGGCAATATTTCCGTTATCAATGCCTGCATAATAGTCAGAATATGGTATTTGTCCTGATACTTTTTCATATGAGTAACCTTGACTTCCAAAGAAACTCAGTTGATTTTTTTCTCCTAATTTTATTGTTCCATTTACATTGAAGAAATTTTTCAACCCGCTTCCGTTTGGTCTGTAGCCATCAGTTTCAAGATGCCCATAAGCTACATTCACTGAATAGTTCTTGTCTGCGACGTTTAGCTGAGTACGGGACTGAAATGTTTTAAAAGCTCCCACCAAAACATTTTCCGAAACAGATACTCCTTTTGTAAAATTTGGACGTGTATAAAAACGTACCGCTCCGCCCACTCCACCGCCATACATTGTCGCAGCAGGCCCCTTGATAACCTCAACATTATTTACATACGCAAAATCAACATCATCCAAAATGGTGATTCCTTCAGCATTCGTTAATGGCATGTTATTCCAATATGCTTTGACCCCCCAGTTATTGAACTTCTGATCGTTTCCATATCCACGAACCACTAATCTCTGACCTCCGAAATTTGTTCGCTTATCCACCTGAACGCCAGGCATTGTAGATAAAGTCTGGTCTATTGCTGCCGGATTATTTCTGTTTAATTCTTCTTCCGAAAGTGTTTCTACAGATTGTGCATGTCTTTTAAATTCTGCACGTTCCTGCTTTATTTTTTTTCTTCCCTGAATAGCAACTTCCTCTATTTCTGATGATTGTTGGGCATTTGCAATTGTACAGCTTATTAAAGCTGCAATACATATATATCTTTTCATTGATTAAAAATTAATTATTTGTCGTTTAAAAGTTTTATAAAAGTTTAAACCCATTCCTCCGGAGGCGGAATTACAATTGACAAACAATATACATTTTCTAATCTTTGTAAATATTCTGATTTTAATTTTAAGTAAAAACTGAAAAGCCGCCATTCTTCACAATCAATAAAAGCAAAAGAATTCGAGATTTTCATTAGTTTTTTCCCTTGTAAAGGCACATCGAATTGTCGCCACACATATACTTTTTTTGTTACGAAAAACCCTGAAAATTTTAATATGGAATTAAGAACGATATCTTTTTTATCTAGATAACAATAAAAATACTTTACCCCTTTTATAACAGTGATTTTAATAACATCATAAGAAGAACCATTCAGCACAAATTCTTTCTCTTCTTTCCATTCTGCTTTCACTAAGTCTTTTCCCGTGAAGCATACTGTTTCTGAGTCATCAAATTTGTTTTTTGAAATATCGTTTTGAGTTTTTTCGTATAGTTCACTTTTAAAGTAGGAAATAGCAGGATGAATCACATTAATAAATAATATGACTAAAGGAAGACATAAAAGTATAAAGAATAATTTTTTATGCAAAGAAAATATTATTGTCTTTGGGGAATTAGATCTCCTGTTGGTTCAACCGAAATAAATTTCGGAATATTTATTTTGTAAAGTTTTTTGGAACCTTTTACTGCATATTCTATCCAATTTTCTTTTAGATTAAGTTTTTGAGAAGGTTCTCTATTTTCCACAGATGATCCTGAAGGTATATTTTCAAAATTATCTGCCTGATCTGTACTCTGAAAATTACCCTTTACAATAATCATATTTCCAGAATTACTTTGAGTAAAACTGATCGTATTTCCTTCAGCCTTTAAAGATTTTACGGCAATAATGTCTTTATTATTTTTAATCTTTAATTTTAGGGTATATATCATTCCTTTCACTCTGTCTCTTCCACCAAACCATTCTGTTTTTTCTGCCGAAATTAAGGATACTTTACCTTGATATAATGAGGAAATCGGCGCTTTACAAGAAAGCGCCAATATCCAAAATATCATTGTAAATAATTGATTATTCATCTTTAATCATCGTCACCATCATTATTTATTTTTCCAAGTACCAGGTAGTTTCCGCTGTATACTATTTCTCCTTTGGCTTCAGCTTTTAGAACATAATTTCCAGGTGTTAATCTTTGACCAAATTCTTCGTCAGACTTCACATTTTTCTTGCTATATACCAATCTTCCTGATCCGTCAAATATGTTTATATCCACCGTATTATATTTAGAACTATCAAATCTCAAATGTGAAATACCTTTTGATGGGTTTGGATATATTCTGGTAAAATCTTTTTTAGATTTTACTTCTCCGGTTGCTAAAGTAACTACAGTATTCTGTGTTGTCCACGCTCCTCTTCCATAAGTAGAAACCATTACGGTTCTGGTAGAAGGTCGGTAATCTAAATTTGTAATTCTTATATTCCCAATATTTCCTGAAATTGAAGACCAGCTTGGTGAGGCCGAAAGAAAATTTGTTGTTCCCCAAACTCCCATTTCTGTTCCTATAATCACTTCATTTGCATCATCAGGGTTTCTCAATACTGTTCTTACAGGCATATCAGGAAGATTACCTTCTTTGTTTTGCCATGTAGTTCCACCATCGGTAGAATAGAATATACTTGTAAGATTATAATTAGATAATGTCACAATAATTTCATTCTCATTCGCTCCAAATTCTATGTCAGAAATTGTTCCTGCTGCCGGAGTTGCTATGGCTGTAGAAGCATAAGATGTCGTGTTGGCATTTGTTATCTTAAAGATTCTACCTAAATTAGTTCCTACAAATAACGTAGTAGATGCAGTTGTATAAGGAGAAACTTTCATCCAAGAAATCTGTTCGCCAGTTTGTGCTGTTCCTACCGTAACTATAGTATTTGTAAATGTTGTAGAAGTTGCAGAAAGACCACTTGTTCTGAAAAGTGTTAATCCTGAACGGTAAGAATAGAATACATTATTTATTCTATCTAATGCAATTTCATTTACAAAATGTCCATAAGCATTTCTATTAGCGCTTGATATTAGATAATAACTATTGTTTGTCAGTAAATAATGATTGTTATAAACATAACTTGCAATTTCATAATTATCTTGATCATCATATTCTGTATACATTCCGTCTCCTCCTGTAGCAGCCTGGCTGGTAAGAAAGTTATTAGCCAGCGGGGCACCATACAGCCACCATGAACCATTATCCTGTGCGCCGGCTAATAATTCTTCATTAGCAGGGGTTTTTGTAGGATTAAGCATTGCGCTATAAAATTGTGTTACATTATATCTTGAATTTCTTGCTGAAAAACCGGTAGTTGTAGCAATATTATTTTTATTTGCTACAAAAAAAACTCCTCCGTCATTTCCAAACATCATTTGATTTGTAGCATAGTTATTAAAAGGATTAAAAACTATTGCGTGCTGATCTGCATGTACAGTTGAAACCTGCAAGGCAGCCATATTATTGTTGTTTGACCATTTTGAAATCTGTGTCCAACTTGTTCCGCCGTTGGTTGATTTATACAAATCAATTCCTCCAATATATAGTATATTGTCATCTTGAGGATCTGCTGCAATTACAAGATCATAAAAAGATTGCCCTCTTGTAAAATCATTCGCAGGAATACTTGTATCTGTAGCGGTAGGCAATGTTACCACTGGTGAAGCATCATTGGTTGCCTGCCACGTAGTTCCACCATCTGTAGACCTTGCAATACGTATCGGTTCTGAAGTGCTATTTACGCCTTGCATGAAAGCATACACTTTATTAGCATCTGTTTTAGAAAGAGTAAAGTTTACTCTTGATCCAGCATTTCCAACGTTATAGACTAAATTAAAAGTATTGCCGTCTGTAGATTTGAAAATTCTGCCTCCTGCATCTATGTTTGAAAATCTTGAACTTTTAGTAGAAACCCAAACAGCATTATCTGCTCCGATCTCTATCTGCTGAATAGCATATCCTGTTGTACTCGTAACTCCTGTTGTGGTATTTAATGCTAATAAATTGGTATTCTTTGTAAATGTGGCTCCTCCGTCTGTTGATTTATATAATCCTGCCTGACTTAATCCCTGCCATCCATCATTGAATGATATTCCTACATAAGAACCGCTCACACCTGCATAAACCTCAGAAATACCTCCATTATTTCTTACCTTAATATCATTAATATAAAAGTTACCGTTTCTAACTCCGCTGGAAGAATATGTTACCGGGATTGTAAAAATCTGTGTCCATGTAGTACCTCCGTCTGCAGACTTCCATATTCCTGAACCTACTGCATCAGCAGTCGCTGATTCTCCTGTACCTACATATATAATTTGGGGATTATTCGGATCATAAGTAATACATACTACTGAAGTGTTTGCCCAAAAAGTACTTAGCGGTGCCCATTCATTCGTACTAATTGAAGGATCCTGATTCACCCAGAGTCCTCCGGAAACCCCTCCTGCAAAAACTCTTTTACCTGTAGGATCGTTAGGATCAAACATAATTGCTCTTGTTCTTCCTCCTACACTGTAAGGACCTCTTTCGATCCAAGGCTCATTAACTATTTTTGCTGTAGAAGAATTATTGCTAGAAATAAAAGACATCTGTTTGGTAGGGGCATACTTTCCTTCCGTGATTTCTTTATTTACTTTTACAAGTCCTTCAAAATTCGTTTGCCCTGTAACAGGATCCATTGTTCTTTTGTAATCTTCCTCATTATATAAATTAGGCGGAATTCCAGCAGTCTTATCAAGTTTATGCTGTTTTTTTAGACCTTTTTCATATTTAGCATATAATTGCTGTAACTGCTTTACATCAACTTTAGTTTTATTTTGAGCAGAAATAAAAGGAGCTCCTAAAACTAAAATCACTGTAAATGAAAATAATTTTGATTTCATTTTGTTTTTTTGTAAATATAATAAAATTAGTGATAATTTTATATTTATATCATAAAATTATAAAAATTAATTTCAGTCAGAATTTACAATAAAAAAATGCCTCAGTAAAAACTGAGGCATTCTTATGTATGTTAAGAAAAATCTTACGCTTGTACGTTGTTTCCACCTAATACGAAAGGCTCAACTTCTTTGATCTCTCCGAATTGTTGCTCGTAGTTTGTGATGTTCTGTTGAAGAGCAGCTAATACTCTCTTAGCGTGAAGTGGAGCAAGAATAACTCTTGAACGCACGTTCGCTTGTTGTACACCTGGCATTAATTGGATAAAATCTACAACAAACTCAGATGGAGAATGGTTTACTAGAGCAAGGTTACAATATACCCCTGAAGCTACCATTTCGTTAAGTTGGATGTTGATGTTGTTTGGATCTTGATTTTGATTTTGATTGTCCATGTTTTCTTTAAATATTTTTTTTGTTTAAAAAGTTTCAGGCCTCTAATTTAAAATTTAAACTCGAATCCTGAAACTTTTCTTTACTTTTTAGTTAATATCTTCGAATTCTTTTTTAGAACCTACGATAACATTCTGATACTCTTTAAGACCCGTACCTGCAGGAATTCTGTGTCCTACAATTACGTTTTCTTTAAGACCTGTTAAGTAATCTACCTTACCAGCAACTGCTGCTTCGTTAAGAACCTTAGTTGTTTCCTGGAATGATGCTGCAGACATGAATGACTTAGTCTGAAGAGCTGCTCTTGTAATACCTTGCAATACAGGCGTTGCTGTAGCAGGTAAAGCTTCTCTTACTTCAACTAAAGCCTGATCTTCACGCTTCAATTTAGAGTTTTCGTCTCTTAATTCTCTTGCAGTAATCATCTGACCTGGCTTGAATTCTTTAGAATCACCAGCTTCAGTTACTACTTTAAGACCGAATACTCTGTTGTTTTCTTCCAAGAAATCAAATTTGTGCTCTAAAGCTCCTTCAAGGAATTGAGTATCACCTCCATCAACGATAGATACTTTCGTCATCATCTGTCTTACGATAATTTCGAAGTGCTTATCATCAATTTTCACCCCTTGTAGACGGTAAACTTCCTGAATTTCATTTACTAGATATTCCTGAACCGCAGTTGGACCTTTAATTCTTAAGATATCGTCTGGAGTAATTGAACCGTCAGAAAGTGGCGAACCAGCTCTTACGAAGTCATTCTCCTGAACCAAGATCTGGTTAGATAATTTAACTAAATAAATTTTTCTTTCTCCAGTTTTTGCTTCAACGATAAGTTCACGGTTACCTCTTTTGATTTTTCCGTAAGAAACTACACCATCGATCTCTGTAACAACCGCAGGGTTTGAAGGGTTTCTTGCTTCGAATAATTCGGTAACTCTCGGAAGACCTCCGGTGATATCCCCTGCTTTTGCAGATTTTCTTGGGATCTTAATTAAAACTTTACCAGCCTTAATTTTTTCACCATCGTTTACCATTAAGTGGGCTCCTACCGGTAAGTTGTATGCTTTCTGCTCAACACCTTTAGAATCTACCACCTTCAGCGTAGGTACGGCTTTCTTATTTCTAGATTCAGAGATTACTTTCTCTTCGAATCCTGTTTGTTCATCAATTTCCAATTGGAATGAAATACCCTGGATGATATCTTCATACTCTACCTTACCGGCAGTTTCTGCAATAATTACCGCGTTATACGGATCCCATCTACAGATAGTATCACCTTTTTTCACTTTATCACCTGGTTTCACAGCTAATATAGATCCATAAGGTACGTTAGCGATCATCAATGGAGTTTTAGTTTCGTTATCAGCAACCAATCTGAATTCCGTAGAACGAGAAACTACTACCTCAGCAGTGTTACCGCTTTCGTCTTCAGATGTAATTGTTCTTACATCATCCATTTCTACGATACCGTCTCTTCTAGCTACGATTGATGGGTTTTCTGATACGTTACCTGCAGTACCCCCTTGGTGGAAGGTTCTCAATGTTAACTGAGTACCTGGTTCCCCAATAGATTGTGCACCAATTACACCTACTGCTTCACCCATATGGATTACTTTACCTGTTGCTAAGTTTCTTCCGTAACATTTTGCACAGATACCTTTCTTAGTTTCACAAGTTAATGGTGAACGAACTTCAACAGCTTCTAATCCAGCTTCTTCAATTCTCTTAGCTAATGGCTCGTTAATCACCTGATCTGCTGAAGCAATAAGCTCATCACTTTCAGGGTCATAGATATTATGTAGAGAAACTCTACCTAAGATTCTTTCAGAAATTCTTTCAACGATCTCATCATTTTTCTTCAAAGCAGTAACTTCAGTACCTCTTAAAGTACCACAGTCTGTTTCAGTAATGATAACATCCTGAGCAACGTCTACCAATCTTCTCGTTAAGTAACCCGCATCGGCAGTCTTAAGTGCGGTATCCGCAAGACCCTTACGAGCACCGTGAGTAGAGATAAAGTATTCTAGGATCGAAAGACCTTCCTTAAAGTTTGCAAGGATCGGGTTTTCAATGATCTCCGCACCAGTAGAACCAGCTTTCTGCGGTTTCGCCATCAAACCTCTCATCCCTGATAACTGACGGATCTGTTCTTTAGAACCCCTCGCCCCAGAATCAAGCATCATATATACAGAGTTGAACCCACCTTGGTCGGTTTTCATTCTGCTCATGATCATTTCAGTTAATCCGGCGTTTGTGTTTGTCCAAACGTCAATTACCTGGTTATAACGTTCTGTATCTGTAATTAGACCCATGTTATAGTTGGCTCTAATCTCATCTACAGTAGAAATTGCTGTAGCAACCATTGCTTTCTTCTCAACAGGAACTACGATGTCACCTAATGAGAATGAAAGACCTCCTTTGAATGCATTTGAATACCCTAAGTCTTTCATTGCATCCAAGAACTTCACAGTTGTAGGGAAATCTGTATCATCAAGGACTCTACCGATAACGTTTCTTAATGATTTCTTAGTAAGAAGTTCATTAATATATCCTGACTGTTTTGGAACGATTTGGTTAAATAAAATTCTACCAACAGAAGTTTCAATTAATTTAGTTGAAATCTCACCGTTTTCTTTAACAGGCAGTCTACATCTAACCTTAGCGTTTAGAGAAACTTTTCCTTCTGCGTAAGCGATTTCCGCTTCTTCAGGAGAATAGAATGCAAGACCTTCACCTTTTACTTTCATATCTTCTGTAGAGCTCAATTCTTTAGTCATGAAATATAGACCAAGAACCATGTCCTGAGAAGGTACCGTAATTGGAGAACCGTTTGCAGGGTTCAAGATATTTTGAGAACCTAACATTAATAACTGAGCTTCAAGGATCGCTTCAGGGCCTAACGGTAAATGTACCGCCATCTGGTCACCATCGAAATCGGCATTGAATGCCGTTGTTACTAACGGGTGTAGCTGGATTGCCTTACCTTCGATCATCTTAGGTTGGAAAGCCTGGATACCTAGTCTGTGCAAAGTAGGTGCTCTGTTCAATAGAACAGGGTGACCTTTCATTACACCTTCTAAGATATCATATACTACAGGTTCTTTTCTGTCAATAATTCTCTTTGCAGATTTTACTGTTTTTACAATTCCTCTTTCAATTAGTTTTCTAATGATAAACGGTTTGTAAAGTTCCGCAGCCATATCTTTAGGAATACCACATTCGTGAAGCTGTAAGTTTGGACCAACAACAATTACCGAACGCGCAGAGTAATCTACCCTTTTCCCAAGTAAGTTCTGACGGAAACGACCTTGCTTACCTTTCAATGAATCTGAAAGTGATTTCAATGGTCTGTTTGATTCAGATTTTACTGCAGAAGATTTTCTTGTATTATCGAATAATGAATCTACTGATTCCTGAAGCATACGCTTCTCGTTTCTCAAGATTACTTCCGGAGCTTTGATCTCCAATAATCTCTTCAAACGGTTATTTCTGATAATTACTCTTCTATAAAGGTCATTTAAGTCAGAAGTAGCGAAACGTCCTCCATCCAATGGAACTAATGGTCTTAATTCTGGTGGAATTACAGGAAGTACACGCATGATCATCCACTCCGGTCTGTTGATCATTCTAGTGTTAGCACCTCTCAATGCTTCTACAACGTTCAATCTTTTCAGCGCTTCAGTTCTTCTTTGCTTAGAACCTTCGTTATGAGCTTTGTGTCTCAAGTCGAAAGACAACGCATCAAGATCGATTCTTTTTAATAATTCCTCAACCGCTTCAGCACCCATTTTGGCGATGAATTTATTCGGATCAGAATCATCAAGATATTGATTTTCTACAGGAAGAGTTTCCATGATATCAAGGTACTCTTCTTCTGTAAGGAATTCTTTATCGTCAAAATCAGAACCATCTAATTTCTTAGCGATACCCTGCTGAATAACAACATATCTCTCGTAATAGATGATCATATCTAATTTCTTAGAAGGTATCCCTAAAAGGTAACCGATTTTGTTCGGTAAAGAACGGAAATACCAGATGTGAGCGATAGGAACCACCAAGTTGATGTGTCCGATTCTCTCTCTTCTTACTTTCTTCTCCGTAACTTCTACTCCACAACGGTCACAAACGATCCCTTTGTAACGAATTCTCTTGTATTTACCACAAGCACATTCGTAATCCTTTACAGGACCGAAGATTTTTTCACAGAACAAACCGTCTCTTTCAGGCTTATGCGTTCTGTAGTTAATAGTTTCCGGTTTTAGAACCTCTCCTCTAGAATCCTGTAAAATGGATTCCGGAGAAGCTAAACCGATGGTTATTTTATTAAATCTACTTGATTTATTTTTATTTGACATTTTTTAGATTTTAGATTTTGGATTATAAATTTTGGGTTATAAATTCTGAACTGATTCAAAATTCATTTATCAAAATTTAAAATTATTCCTCAAGTCTTACATCAAGTCCAAGTCCTTGTAACTCGTGAAGTAATACGTTGAAAGATTCCGGAATACCTGGTTCAGGCATTGCTTCCCCTTTCGCGATAGCTTCATAAGTTTTTGCTCTACCAATCACGTCATCCGACTTCACAGTCAAGATTTCTCTCAAGATGTTTGATGCTCCAAATGCTTCAAGAGCCCAAACCTCCATCTCTCCGAATCTCTGACCTCCGAACTGAGCTTTACCTCCTAACGGCTGTTGAGTAATCAATGAGTATGGTCCGATAGAACGTGCGTGCATTTTATCATCTACCATGTGACCCAGTTTCAGCATGTAAATAATACCTACTGTAGCCGGCTGTGTAAATCTTTCTCCGGTACCACCATCATAAAGGTGAGTGTTACCAAATTTAGGAAGGCCTGCTTTTTCTGTATACTCAGTAATTTGATCTAATGTAGCTCCATCAAAGATTGGTGTAGCGAACGTCATTCCTAATTTCTGACCAGCCCATCCAAGAACTGTTTCATAGATCTGTCCGATGTTCATACGAGAAGGTACCCCTAGTGGATTCAATACGATATCTACCGGTGTTCCGTCTTCTAGGAATGGCATATCTTCTTCACGAACGATTCTTGAAACGATACCTTTGTTACCGTGACGTCCTGCCATTTTATCCCCTACATTCAACTTACGTTTCTTAGCGATATATACTTTAGCCAACTTCATGATACCTGCCGGAAGCTCATCTCCGATAGAAATTGCGAATTTCTCACGGTTTTTAACCCCTTGGATATCGTTGAACTTGATTTTATAATTGTGAATTAATTGTTTGATCAATTCATTCTTATCGTTATCTACCGTCCAATCTGCACCACTTACGTTTACGTAATCTTCAACTGAAGTTAATAATCTGTGAGTAAATTTCACACCTTTACCGATGATCTCTTCATCAAGGTCATTTTGAACCCCTTGAGAAGTTTTCCCGCTTACAAGTGTATTTAATTTTTCAATTAAAGTATTTCTCAACTCATCAAACTTAGCCTTGTAAGTGTTTTCAATCTCTTCAAGTTTAAGTTTTTCTTCAGTTCTTTTCTTTTTGTCTTTAATATTTCTAGAGAACAATTTTTTGTTGATAACAACACCTCTTAATGAAGAGTCTGCCTTCAATGAAGCATCCTTAACATCACCAGCTTTGTCACCAAAGATTGCTCTTAGTAATTTTTCTTCAGGAGTTGGGTCTGATTCTCCTTTTGGAGTAATCTTACCGATCATAATGTCACCAGGTTTCACCTCAGCACCAATTCTGATCATACCGTTCTCGTCAAGATCTTTTGTAGCTTCTTCAGAAACGTTTGGAATATCTGCTGTCAATTCTTCCATACCTAATTTAGTATCACGAACTTCCAGAGAATACTCATCCACGTGGATTGAAGTAAACCAGTCTTCACGTACAACTTTTTCGTTAATTACGATCGCATCCTCAAAGTTGTAACCCTTCCAAGGCATGAACGCAACTACTAAGTTTCTACCAAGAGCTAATTCTCCTTTTTCAGTAGCATAACCGTCGCAAAGTACCTGTCCTTTTTGCACTGTTTCACCAATTCTTACGTTTGGTCTTAGTGTAATCGTTGTACTCTGGTTAGTTTTTCTAAACTTAGTCAAGTTATATGTTTTCGTAGCAGATTCGAATGATACTAGATCTTCGTCATCGCTTCTTTCATATTTAATAGTAATCTTATCAGCATCTACATATTCAACAATACCGTTACCTTCAGCATTGATCAAGATTCTTGAATCTTTAGCAACTTGCTGCTCAAGACCAGTACCTACGATCGGTGCCTGTGGCTTCAATAATGGAACTGCCTGACGCATCATGTTTGATCCCATCAACGCACGGTTCGCATCATCATGTTCCAAGAAAGGAATCAATGAAGCTGAAATACCAGAAATCTGGTTTGGTGCAACGTCGATAAGGTTAACCTGAGAAGGCTCAACTACAGGATAATCACCATCTAGTCTTGCAATAATTCTATCAGTTTGGAATTCTCCCTGATCATTCAACTCAACGTTTGCCTGAGCAATTACTTTATCTTCTTCGTCTTCTGCATTTAGATAAATAGGATCAGCATTAAGATCTACTGTACTGTTTTCTACTTTTCTATATGGAGTTTCGATGAAACCTAAGTTATTAATTTTCGCATAGATACCCAAAGAAGAGATCAAACCAATGTTTGGTCCTTCCGGAGTTTCAATAGGACAAATTCTTCCGTAGTGAGTATGGTGAACGTCACGCACCTCGAAACCTGCTCTTTCTCTTGATAAACCACCAGGCCCTAGTGCAGAAAGTCTACGCTTGTGCGTGATTTCTGAAAGTGGATTGGTTTGGTCCATGAACTGAGAAAGCTGGTTGGTACCAAAGAATGAGTTAATAACTGATGTTAATGTTTTAGCATTTACTAGATCTAGCGGAGTAAATATCTCGTTATCTCTAACGTTCATTCTTTCCTTAATAGTTCTAGCAATTCTTGAAAGACCTACACCGAACTGTCCTGCTAATTGCTCTCCAACAGTTTTAATTCTTCTGTTTGAAAGGTGGTCAATATCATCAACCTCAGCTTTAGAGTTTACTAATTCAATCAAGTGTCTTACAATCGCAATGATATCTTCTTTTGTAAGAACCTCAGTTGTAGTTGGGATATTAAGACCTAACTTTTTGTTTAGTCTGTAACGTCCTACTTCACCAAGTGAATATCTTTGCTCAGAGAAGAATAATTTTTCAATAATTCCTCTTGCAGTTTCCTCATCGGGTGGATCTGCATTTCTTAACTGACGGTAAATATACTCTACTGCTTCTTTTTCAGAGTTCGTAGGGTCTTTTTGTAATGTATTCTGGATGATAGAGAATTCATTTGCATTTTCTTTGTGAATCAAGATAGATTTCACACCTGCATCAAGAATAAGATCTAAATGTTCTTTTTCAAGAATAGTTTCTCTGTCTAGGATAATTTCGTTTCTTTCGATAGAAACAACCTCTCCTGTATCTTCGTCTACGAAATCCTCGAACCAAGTGTTCAATACTCTCGCAGCCAATGTTCTTCCTTCAACTTTTTTAAGGGCAGCTTTAGAAACCTTCACTTCTTCCGCAAGGTCGAAGATCTGAAGAATGTCTTTATCAGATTCGAATCCGATAGCTCTTAATAAAGTAGTTAATGGTAATTTTTTCTTACGGTCAATATACGCATACATTACGCTGTTGATATCCGTAGTAAATTCCATCCAAGATCCTTTGAAAGGGATAATTCTTGAATAGTAAAGCTTAGTTCCGTTTGCGTGATAAGTCTGCCCGAAGAATACACCAGGTGAACGGTGAAGCTGCGTAACAATAACCCTTTCAGCACCATTGATGATGAAAGAACCACTATCCGTCATGTAAGGAACCGGGCCTAAATATACATCCTGAACCACAGTTTGGAAATCTTCGTGCTCAGGGTCTGTACAATACAATTTAAGTCTTGCTTTAAGAGGGACTGAATACGTCAATCCTCTTTCTACACACTCATTGATAGAATAACGTGGAGAATCTACCAAATAATCTAAGAATTCCAAAACGAATTGGTTTCTAGAATCGGTAATCGGGAAATTTTCTTGGAAAGTCTTGTGCAGACCTTCTTTTTTTCTGTCTTCAGGAAGCGTATCAAGCTGGAAAAACTCTTTAAACGACTCTAATTGGATATCCAAGAAGTCTGGAGTAATAATTTTTCCTTTCGCTGAAGAGAAATTAATTCTCTGATTCCCCCTAGTTGTTGATGTTGTTTTACTCATAAAACTTTTAAAGAAAGGGTTAAAAAATATTTTGATTTATACAAAAAATATCAGAAAAAGACTGTCAGATAAAAGAGGCAAGATAAAAGACATTTGATGTTTGGCGCTATCAGAAGTGGTCTTTGTTCTTAATTCTTTATTCTTATACTCTATTTCTAACTGCAACGCTGGTATATCTTTTCACAGCGTAATGCAAAATATTTTTAAATTTTACTTTTTGAGGCAGAAATCACCGCAATATCTATAAACATAAAATCCCTTTCATACTTACGAAAGAGTTGATATTTAATATATTATAGATTTACAAACAATTATTAGCGCCAAAAGAGTTGGCAAAGATACAAAAACTTATTTATAATCACAAATAAAACTCTTTCATTTTAAAGCAGTTAAAAAAAATATACAAATAAAAAAGGCCGCCCAAATTGGACGACCTCACCTTATTACTAAAACTATCTTAAGAAATTATTTTACAATAACTTTATAAGATTTTACTGTAGATTTAGTCTCTATTTTGATCATGTACATTCCTGAAGTTAATGAAGAGGTAGAAATCTCTGCATTGCCATTGAAATTACCGGTTCTTACTAATTGTCCCTGAGCTGAGAATATGGTGAAAACTCCTTCTTCAGAAGATTTTACGTTAAGATTCTCACCTGCTTTTACAGGATTAGGATATATTTTGATATCATTTGCAACCGCAGCAACTTCGCTAGTCGCAACCGCAGCTTTTTTCGCTTCCATACCCATTTTTGCAGTCTTAGCCAATACAGCGTAAGGTGAAAGTGGAGAATTTGGCGCTCCTCTTCTTACAAGATCCGTATCTACAACTGCCTGAATACCGTCTGTATCAGCATCGCTGATTCTTGAAATAAATCCTGCTCCAAGGTCATCAAAAACACTTTTGCTGATGGCATAAAGATCATATTCAATTCCGTTAGATTTTAAATCAACAAAATCAGGTTTATCGTCTCCATCTGTATTCATTAAAGGATATTTCATCACTCCAGAATCCGATGAAGTTTCCAAGACGTCGGCAATACCATTAGTTCCAACCACAACACCTGCATCAATTACTCCATTGTGATCAACATCAATCTGATCAATTACAGAAGTCGGAACACCTGATTCGAATAAGTCTAAAATTCCATCATTATCAGAATCAAGATCCAAATAACCTGAAACACCGTCTCCCAATACAGGAATCACGATAACATCTCCGTCTACATCATCATCTTCGAATCTTCCGTTAGCATTAAGATCTTCCAAAGCATCAGGAATACCGTCGTTATCAGAATCTCCGTCACAAGCATCCTGAATACCGTCGCCGTCTGCATCTATTGTAGCGCTTTTATCATTGTCTGCAACACAGCTTTTTGTATCACAAGCATCAGGAATACCGTCTCCATCCGTATCAATATTATCATCTCCACCCGGGCAGATATCTTTACAATCAGAAACACCGTCTCCGTCAGAATCCAATTCTACAAATACATTATATACATAGTAATTAACACAGTAACAAATTTTTGCTGTATGTTTAATTGAAAGTCTAATCCTGTTGAATGCTTTTGTAGATTTAAATCCTACAATCGTTTTTCCTCCTGAAACAGTAATTAATTTTAAATCATTATTTACTGTAGTTTTTTGTTCAACCAAAGTATTTCCGTTGTACAACTGAACAGAAATTACTCCAAGAGAACTCCATTCTGTAGAAATATTTTTAGCAATCGTAAAACCCGCAAATGTTCCTGCCGGATAAGTAGTTCCAACAGATTCTACCGCAAAATTTCCTGTGATATTATTTTTATAGGAAGGAACTGAAAAAGTAGCATAATTTGAAGCATTAGAATCTACTATATTTTCAGGATTGTAAACTCCTAAATAAGAAGTTGAAGTACTCCAAGTTCCTGTCCAGGGCTCACGTTTTCCACAATATAATCCACCATTTGGAAGGTTTCCGCAAAGCAAACTTCCTTTGTACGGAGCCGTTCTGTTACACTGAAGATATTGAGTACAGTCACAACTTTGAGGTTCTTCAAAAGCATAATACACTTTTAAAGCTCCCATAGAAGAGCAACCTGAATTTTGAGAAATCTTTAATCTTACTTCATTGAAAGGCTTTGTTGTAGTGATTGAAAGCTTTTGTTTATTTCCACTAAGACTTAATGAAGAAACAGTCATTTCTCCAACACCGTCATTATAAGATTGAGAATCCTGTAACTGACCAAACATATACGTTTCTATCACAAGATTATTAAGCATTCTTTCCGTCAAAACTGAATTTGAATTTGCCGGAGCAATTACAAATCCAGCTTTATTTCCTGCAGGATAATATTGACTTTTATCAAAAACTCCAATACTGAAATTCCCCATAAAACCAGAAGGCAAAGTAATTGTTCCAAAAGAACTTTTACTTCCGTCGCTGATATTGTCTCTATCCGTTATAACAGATAAAGGAGAGGTCATATTGCTGCTGCATGAGATATTGGTATCAGAATCTACAAAAGATCCGCCACCAATAATATCATCGCAAACACCATTGTTTTCCAGTTTAATATTATTTGAGTCACATGTAAATGCGTAATATACATTCAATGCGTTGCAAGAAGTACTGCTTCCCGATCTTAATAATCTTACTTCATTAAAAGCTTTAGTTGTTTTAAAATGTAAGAATGATCTGGCTTTTCTTCCGCCATATGCAGGAACCGACAACAGAGAACCTGACGCAGATGTTTCCTGAAGAATACCATTTTTGTAAGTTGCAATGCTAAGAGCATTCAATACTGTAGAAGTAATAGCACTGTTTGCCATATCTACATTAAAACCCGTAACCAATCCTGCCGGATACGTAACATTGTTATTAATAATGGAAATACCGTTACTAGATGTGTTATTTAATAAAGTACCTAAACTTGCACCATTATCCGTATCTGAATCTATTACAGAATAAATATTGGTTGGATTAGATGCCGCAACGCACTGTCCGTTTTGTGCAAGATAAGCTCTGATCCCCATTCCGCGGATGGGTTTGTAGTTTTGGGCAAATGCATTGCATACAAACAGCAATATTGCCATAAATGAGATAATTTTCTTCATTTTTTTTAGTTTTTTGTGTTAAATTTTATACTAATCGTTATTATAAGGAGTTTTGATACGATTATTTTGAATAATATCTATTTATGTTTTAAAATAAAACTAAGGAGTGTTATTTGAAAAAACCACCCTTTCGGGTGGCCTCTCTGTAGAAACTGTTTAAAAATTATTTCACAATAACCTTATAAGATTTCACAACTGATTTAGTTTCTACTTTAATGATATACATACCCGTAGGTAGTGAAGATGTATTGATTTCGGCATCTCCAGAGAATTTGCCCGATTTGATTAATTGCCCTTGAGCCGAGAACATTGTATACGTTCCCTCTTCTTTAACACCTGAAGATTTGATGTAAACATTTTCACCAGATCTTACCGGGTTTGGATATACTTTAATATCATTCACAACAGCAGAAATATCTGTTGTAGCTTTTGCAGACATTTTAGCTCCGGTTTTTGCAAAAGATGCGTAAGGAGAAAGTGGAGAATTTGGAGATCCTTTTTTAATCAAGTCATTATCCACAACTGCCTGAATACCGTCTACATCCGCATCGTTGATTCTGGAAATAAATCCAGCGCCAAGATCATCCAAATTATCTTTTCCGATAACATAAAGATCATATTCTGCATTGTTTGATTTTAAATCAACAAAATCCGGTTTATCGTCTCCATCTGTGTTCATCAGAGGATATTTCATCACTCCTGAATCCGGTGAAGTTTCTAAAAGATCTGCAATACCGTTACTTCCTGTTGCAACACCGGCATCAATAACTCCATTATAATCTGCATCGATTTGGTTGATTACAGAAGTTGGAATACCTGATTCAAAAAGATCTAAAATTCCGTCGTTATCAGAATCTAAGTCTAAATAACTTGAAATTCCGTCACCTAAAGTTGCAATCACCAACTGATCTCCGTCAACATCATCATCTTCAAATTTTCCGTTGTTGTTAAGATCTTCTAAAGCATCCGGAATACCGTCGTTATCAGCATCACCATCACAAGCATCAGGAACACCATCGCCATCTGAATCCAGAACCGGAGATTTGTCATTTAATACAGAACATCCTTCGGCACAGTCAGGAATACCGTTTCCGTTGTTGTCAATGCTATCGTCACCGTTCGGACATTTGTCGTTACAGTTTGGAACACCGTCTTTATCATCATCCAACTGAACAAATGCATTATAAATGTAATATTGTTGAGCTAAAGTAATTCCGATCCCCGGATTGATCTCGATTTTCATTCTGTCAAAAGCTTTTGTAGCCGTAAAACCTACATAAAACTGATTGGTTGCAGAAGTAAAAAACTGTCCGCTGAACAATCCGCCAGAAGTTCTTGATTCTGTAACAGTTGTTCCTTTATAGAAAGTAATGGTAATATAATCTAAAGCATTAACTGTAAATAAATTAGCACTTTTAGTCAACGTAAAACCTCCAAAAGTCCCTGCAGGATAATCTCCTGTGTTACTTTTTACAGTAAGCCTTACTGTTGGAATCAAAAAATTGATCGGCGAGAAATTTACAGTCGCAAAATTTGAAGTATTTGTATCTACAACATTTCCTGTGTTTGTAATATTTGTTAATCCGAAAATAGTTCCGGAAGCACCCGTCCAAGAAGCACCGGGAACAATATCTCCTAATCTTGACGTTCCGGAAGTTTGAATATTTTCGTTACAGTCGCATCCCTGAGGTTCTTCAAAAGCGTAATACACTTTTAAAGCACCGAAGTTCACCCCGACAGTTTGTGTAATTTTAAGTCTAACCTCATTAAAAGGTTTTGTAGCAGTAAGAGATATTTTTTGTTTATTGGAACCAAATCTCAATACTTTAATGTTAATAAGTCCACCTCCATCACTAAGGTTTTTAGAATCTTGAAGTTGCCCGAATAAATAAGTTTCAACAGTTATGTTCTTTAAAAATTCTGCACTTAACAATTTTCCCTGATCATCAGGCTCGATTACAAATCCTGCTTTGTTACCAGCCGGATATACCTGATTTTTATCTAAAACTCCAACAGAATAAGATCCTAACAATCCTGCAGGTAAAACAATTGATCCGTAAGAATTTTTGTCGCCGTCACCAATTTTCTCTCTGTTGTTCACATAAGAAAGTGGGGCTAAGAAACTGCTGCTTCCAGATACATTTCCGTCTACACCGCTTCCTGCAATAATGTCATCACAAATTCCATTATTGTCTGTAGGAACTTTAGCCGGATCGAAAGCAAAAGCATAGTACACATTCAATGCACTGAATACAGAAAGTACATTTACTTGATATAATCTTACTTCGTCAAACGCTTTTGAAGTTTTAAAATGTAAGAAAATTCTTGTTTTAGTACCTCCAAATGCAGGAACAGAAAGCAAAGTTGTATTTGTTGACGTTTCCTGAAGAACTCCAGCTTTGTATGTACTGATTCTAATTCCACTTAGAAAACTTGCCGTGATAACACTTGTTCCTAAATCTATATTAAAACCCGTAATAAAACCTGCCGGATATGTTGTGTTTGTGTTTTTTACTGAAATACCGTTTCCACTTACCAAAGTAGCAAAGCTACCCATGCTTACGCTGTTATCAAGATTAGAATCGATAACAGGATTCATACTTCCATTGTAGCATGCTAAACAAATTCCGCTTCCGTTCACAGGCTTTGCTTCTACTCCCATACCTCGTATAGGCGTATAACCCTGACCAAAAGCCATTACAGATACTACGAGCGTCATTAAAAACGCCGTAATTCTCCCGAATAATTTTTTTGTCATTTTTTCTTGTTTGTTTTGTTGTTTTTTATTGATGTATGTGTTTTTTCTTAGTATAAAGCTTTCCAGTTGCTCCCATTACAACCTTCGTGAGTATGTGTTGTGGAATTGTATCTAATTGTTCCTTCATCTGCTGATGTACAACCAGCATTAGCAGCGGATGCAACTCCTTTCATTAAAATTCCTTTACTTACTTCCAGATCTGCAAAATTGATAGCACTTGGCGTCATGTTGACTCCCACATCAGTAATTGCCGTACCTATTACTCCCGAACCTGAAAAAGTATGTGTTGTATTTGCGTACACCGTCTGATTTGCAATGACAGCATTTGCTCCTACACCAAATCCGATAGCTCCTGCTGCACCACTTGCCGTATTGGCGCTACCAAAAGCATAGTTATTCACTGTCACATTATTACCTGTACCAAAGGCAAAACCTCCGGAATTTATATTTGAGTTACCTACGTTAATTCCACTTACATTAGCACTCGATGTTCCATTGTTGTTTCCTAGAACTACGGTATTTGCGTCTGTGGCAAAGTTTGTATTTCCAATTACTTTTGCACCGCTTACAGCAGAGTTTGAAGATCCAATAGCTACTCCAGGGAAATTAGCAGCCTGAGCGGCAACTGTATTTCCTCTACCCAAAGCTATATTTGATGAAGAGGCATTAGAAAATGTATTATTTGATCCCCAAGCGAAAGAAGCATACGGAGCAGAAGTATTTGCATTTCCACCATTTAATGTTCCGTTAGTATCCAAAATACCTTTCACATTATTACCTGTAGCAAAAACTAAATTCTGAGCATCCGTTGTTCCTAAGAAATTACCCGATGCAATGTTAGCTCCTAAAGCAGATGAAGTAGCTGTTGTACCTGCATTTCCTAAAACTTTCCAGTCATTTGACTGTGTTTGAGTAGCAGGAACCCAATTTGTCCCATTAAAAGTCAAAACCTGTCCAGTAGTAGCAGTTGCAGTAGTTCCCAGCGGAGATCCGTTAATTTTCACGACTGTTGTAGCACCTAAAGTCCCCGTAACATCTCCCGCCAATGCTAACGATGAAGCAGAAAAATAAGCCGGAGCTGCCGTTGTCCCTGTATTATTTCCAAAAATAGAATTTGCAGGAGCATTGCTAAGGTTAAATGCCAATGAAGGATTCGTAGAAGGATTTGATACCGTTGTAGTAAACAGTGGAGATAAATTTCCAGACGAAAAGCCTGTTAAAGTACCAACATTGGTTCCTTCTGAAGTTCTTACCCATTTTGTTCCGTCAAAATAATAGTATCCCGTTGCTGTTACATTAATCGTTTGACCAGTCGGGCCGCTATCCGCAGCAGTTACATACACCATTGCTCCACTCTGAAGAGAAGTATAGTTTTTTGCCCTTAATTGATTCCCAGTTAATCTTGGAGCAATAATTCCATCTAAAAATTTTGAATTGGCAGGAGATCCCACAACATCTAGTGTTGCCTGAGCCTGACTTGTGTTGATGCCAACTTGCGCAGTCGCCAGAAACCCTGTAAAGGATAACATCGAAATAGTGAATAATCTGTTTTTCATTTGTAGTGATATTTGTTGTTTTTTGTGTGTTTTCTTTAAAAAATAGCAGACCAATAACCCTTCCTCTTATTTAAAAGAGAAAAATGAATATTTTATATCGTTAAAAGTCTGATTAAACGGAGAGCCCGCAAGAAAGTCTTACAGAAGAACTTTCGGAAAATATTTTATCCGGAATCTTTAGTAGTAAAGTATACCCAATCCCATTTTTGGATATCTTAACCATCTTAAAGTCTACATTATAAGTTAAATTTATTCTTTCTTTCAGTTGATTTTGAGATGAAAATATATATTCTGAAACATCTTTATGATCAAAATCCGAATAAGATATCTTCAATAATTCTTTATTTGTACCCTTACAATGATATGGTGTAAATATTTTTCCAAAAAAATTACTTAAAAGTTTATTTTTTTCTCGATCTATAATAAAAACGTTTATTTTCTCAAAGTTGATATTAAAGTGATTAAAGAGCTTATTTCCGTTTACATTATTCTGAACAACAGAAACATCACTAGCAAAAGATTCTTGCTGAGGGATGCCGGAGATCTCGTTACACGGTTCGATTACCGTTAACAATGATCCAGCTTTAAGATTTCCAACAGTTAATATAATAATCCCACAATTAAGGAGAATAGTAAAATAACTTTGGAAAAGAAAGTAGTTTCTTTTCAAATTAGTGTGTGTGTGTTTTTTCGTATGCAAATATAGTATTTTTTCAACTTAAACAGCATTTTATTGGTAAAATAATTATAAAAACAGTTAATTTGACTAATATTATTTAATACATAGTTTAATTTTTTATCAAATAAGTATTTATAATCAATTATAAATATTCATCAAATAACAATATTTAATTACTTATATAAACATTACATGATTTACAAAAGAAAAAAATGCACAAAAAAAAAGCCTGAGCAGATTGCCCAGGCTTATTATTTTCAGTGTAAATTGAATTATTTCAATTCTACTTCAGCACCAGCTTCTTCTAATTGCTTCTTAAGAGCTTCAGCTTCGTCTTTAGAGATACCAGTTTTGATTGCAGCAGGAGCTCCATCTACGATATCTTTAGCTTCTTTAAGACCAGCACCAGTTAAATCTTTTACCAATTTAACGATAGCTAATTTAGATGCACCTGCAGACTTAAGAATTACGTCGAATTCAGTCTTTTCTTCAGCAGCTTCTCCACCACCTGCAGCAACTACTACAGCAGCAGCAGCTGGCTCAATTCCGTACTCATCCTTAAGGATAGTAGCTAATTCATTTACGTCTTTTACTGTTAAGTTTACTAGCGTTTCAGCTAAATTTTTTAAATCTGACATTGTTGTAATGTTTTTGTTGATTATTTTATTTAATTTTTTGAGTCTAATTATTCAGCACTTGGAGTTTCTTCCGTGCTTTCTGCAGCAGGAGCTTCTGGAGCCGCCTCAGCAGGAGTTTCTTCCACAGCAGGAGCAGCAGCTTCTTCAGCTTTAGCTTCTACAGTTTCAGGTTTGTTTTGAAGAGCAGAAACAACTCTTTGAATTGGAGATTGAAGTAATCCGATGATTTCTCCGATCATTTCTTCTCTAGACTTGATGTTAGCAAGTGCAGTTAAGTTTTCGTCTCCAACATAGAAAGTTTCTTGAAGGTAAGCAGATTTTAAAGCCGGCTTCTCTTCTTTCTTTCTGAACCCTTGAATTAATTTCGCAGGAGCATTTGCAGTATCAGATACCATTAATGCAGAGTTTCCTTTGAAAGTTTGGAACATTTCAGAGTAATCTACTCCTTCAATTTGCTCCATTGCTTTTTGTAAAAGTGTATTTTTTACAACTTTCACTTTGATATTTTGTTTGAAAGCCTGTCTTCTGAATTCTGAAGACTTAGCAGCGTTCAATCCGTCTAGATCTGCTACATATACTACTTTTGCATCCTGAAGCAAGTCTTTGATCTCTTGTATTGCTACAACTTTTTGGTCTTTTGTCATTGTCTTAAGGATTTAAATTAGTTAACAGCTTTAGTATCAATTGCAATACCAGGACTCATTGTAGAAGACAAATAAATGCTTTTTACATAAGTTCCTTTAGCAGCAGTTGGTTTCATTTTGATCAATGTAGAAATTAATTCCTGAGCATTTTCTTTGATCTTGTCAGCATCGAAAGATACTTTACCAATACCAGCATGGATAATACCATACTTATCTACTTTGAAATCAATCTTACCTGCTTTCACTTCAGTTACTGCTTTACCAATTTCCATAGTTACAGTACCTGATTTAGGGTTAGGCATCAAACCTCTTGGTCCTAATACTCTACCTAAAGGTCCTAATTTACCCATAACAGCTGGCATAGTAACGATAACGTCAACATCTGTCCAACCATCTTTTATTTTTTGTAAGTATTCGTCAAGACCCACATAATCAGCACCAGCAGCTTTAGCTTCAGCTTCTTTATCCGGAGTTACAAGAGCTAATACTTTAACATCTTTACCAGTTCCGTGAGGAAGAGATACAACACCTCTTACCATTTGGTTTGCTTTTCTTGGATCGACACCCAATCTTACAGCGATATCTACAGAAGCATCAAACTTTGCAGTGTTCACTTCTTTTACAAGAGCTGAACCTTCTTCAAGGTTATAAATTCTTCCTTTTTCTACTTTACTTAAAGCTTCCTTTTGCTTCTTTGTTAATTTTGCCATTTCTTTAAGTTTTAAGCGTTAGCTGGTTTAGTTCCTGTTACTCTTAATCCCATAGATCTAGCAGTACCTGCAACCATAGAAAGAGCTGAATCCATTGTAAAGCAGTTAAGATCCGCCATTTTATCTTCAGCAATTTTTTGAACCTGAGCCCAAGATACAGAACCTACTTTGTTTCTGTTCGGTTCTCCAGAACCTCCTTTGATCTTAGCCGCATCCATTAACTGGATTGCTGCAGGTGGAGTTTTAATAACGAATTCAAAAGATTTGTCTTCGTATACTGTAATTACTACAGGTAAAACTTGCCCTGGCTTGTCCTGAGTTCTTCCGTTAAATTGTTTACAAAACTCCATGATGTTCACACCTGCAGAACCCAATGCTGGACCTACTGGTGGAGAAGGGTTGGCAGCGCCACCTTTCACCTGAAGTTTTACCATTTTAAAGACTTTTTTAGCCATTTTTTCTTTTTTAAATTTGAATAATTAATGAGTTTGGAAGCATTTATTATTCAGCAGGTTACCGCACTCACATAAAGTAAACCTACTTTTCGGACTGCAAAATTATGAAATATTTTTGAAATAGCAAACGGAAAGAGTTGATTTTTAACAAGATTATCAAAAATAAATTATACTTGTTCTTAATTAAGTGGAAAAAAACTGTTCTACAAAACAAAAACCCTTCTAACCGGTATAAAGGATAGAAGGGAACACAAAATTTAAAAAACTTATTAAAATTTTATAAGAGCTTATTAATTATAAATCGAGAACTTGTTTTACTAATTTTAAGATCTCTAAGATTTCCTACCATATTATTTGTTCCGTACGTTAAAAACTGCAAAGAAACCCTCTGCCCTGTCTTTAGCCAAATCGTAGCATTACTGGTTAAAAAATATAAGTTACTGTTTGGAGGAGTTGTTGTAGAAGGATTTTTATTCCCCCTGTGAATTACAGTATTTGTAGTTGAAACTCGCCCTGTATCTACATATAAAGAAGTAAAAGCATCTCCTGAGGTACCATCAAAAATACCGGATCCACTTCCAGGTGTAGTAAACCCACAAACACCATATAAAAAGTACAATCCATCTTTTGGAACGGTATAAATCCCGGTTGTAGAATCATATGCATTTTGAGGATCGTATAATACATCTAATTGCAATGTGGTGAATTCATTATCATTCCAATCACTAGCTGCATTTATGTCGGCTCCTCCAACAGCATTCAACACTCTATTTCCGCTGTCTGATGCAGAAAAGGAATCTCCACCTGCTACCTTTATTATACCATTGGCATCTGCAACCAATAATTTGTCATTTGCAATTCCTATAGAATTATTGATATTTCTAACTCTTAAATTACCATTGGCAATATCCAAGCTTTGTGTTGGTGCAGTAGTACCAATTCCCACCTTAATGGTACCGGTTCCCAACCCTGATGAGGCAATAACTGAAAAGTCATTTGACTGCTGAACAACACTTGGAGTTCCAGTTGTTGGATTATCTTTATTACCATCAATATGAAATACACCTTGAGGATTTGTAGTGTTAATACCTACCTGAGCATAATAAAAACTACTTCCACATAATAAAATAATTAATAACCTTTTTTTCATTTCCTTATGATTTAAATTAAATTCAAAAATAAAAAGGCTAAACGTTTAATCAAAATAATAACTTATAAAATATGCTTAAATATTATTAAAAAATAAATTTAGAAATTCAATTTAGTAACATAAATCATATTAAAATGAATTTAAAATAATATTAAATTCTCAACTTAGTGAAAAGCAAATACATAATTGTAAAATAATAGAAAATATTAAATAGAAAGGATATATTTGAAAAGTTAATAATAATTCCTAATTTAAGAACGAAGATTAATAATTTTATGAATATTTTTTGATTATGGAGCAGAATATTGTTTATAATATATAGAATAAAAAAATACCACCAATAGGTGGTATTTTAATTTATTATGTAAAAGTATATTTAACTATACTTTTTCTACTTGCATATAGCTTAACTCCATTGGAGTTTTTCTACCGAAGATCAATACAGATACTTCAATTTTCTTTTTATCTTCGAGTATTTTCTCAACTGTACCGTTGAATCCGTTGAAAGGTCCGTCAATTACTTTAACGTTTTCACCTACAACATAAGGAATCTCAACATCGCTAGCAAATTCTGAAAGCTCATCCATTCTGCCTAACATTCTGTTTACCTCAGATTTTCTCATTGGAACAGGATCACCTCCTTTCGTTAAACTTAAGAAAGATATAACTCCGGGAATGTTCTTAATAGCGTGAGGAATTTCACCCATTAGATCAGCTTCAACCATCAAGTAACCAGGATAGTAAGGTTTCTCTTTAGGAACTTTTTTTCCGTTTCTAATTTGAATAACCTTTTCCATAGGAATAACCACTTGAGTAACGTACTGCTCAAACCCTAAACGTTTGATTTCCGTCTCAATATAGTTTTTCACTTTATTTTCCTGTCCGCTGATTGCTTTCAGCACATACCATTTCAATTCGCTCATTATGGGAAAATACTTTTTTAGTTGAACACGTTAATTAGCATTCCTATTATGTTGCTAATTGATTTAGAAAACAATTCGTCAACCCCAAAGGTAAATAATGCCAAGATTACTGTTGCAATAGTTACGACAATTGTAGACGACTGCAAGTCAGACCATTTTGGCCATTCAACTTTATGTCTGAATTCGATATAAGAACCTTTTAAAAAATCGATAAATGAACTCATAATTTATATTTGCACGGGCACAAGGATTCGAACCCTGATCAACGGTTTTGGAGACCGGTATCCTACCATTGGACGATGCCCGTAGATAAAAAGCTTCCGAGAGTTTCCTTTCGGAAGCTTTATTTATTTTAAGATGATTAGTCTAAGATTTCAGTAACCTGACCTGAACCAACTGTTCTACCTCCTTCTCTGATCGCAAATCTAAGACCTACGTTAAGAGCGATTGGCTGTAACAATTCTACAGTGATCTCTAAGTTATCACCAGGCATTACCATTTCTACACCTTCTGGTAAGAAGATTTCACCTGTAACGTCAGTAGTTCTTACGTAGAACTGAGGACGGTACTTGTTGTGGAATGGAGTGTGACGTCCACCTTCTTCCTTAGAAAGGATATAAACAGATGCTTTGAATTTTTTGTGTGGCTTAACAGAATCTTTCTTAGCGATTACCATACCTCTCTTGATGTCAGTTTTTTCAATACCTCTCAACAATAGACCTACGTTATCTCCAGCTTCACCTCTGTCAAGGATTTTTCTGAACATCTCAACTCCTGTAATAGTAGAAGTTAATTTTTCTTCACCCATACCGATGATATCAACAGGATCACCTGTATTGATAATACCAGCTTCAATTCTACCAGTTGCAACAGTACCTCTACCTGTAATAGAGAATACGTCTTCGATTGGCATCAAGAATGGCTTATCAGTATCTCTTGGTGGTTGCTCGATCCAAGTATCAACAGCATTCATTAATTCTTCAACACTTTTGAACCACTTATCTTCTGTGTTAACAGGAGTTGCAGTAGCAGCAGTAAGTGCTCCTAACGCAGAACCCTGAATAACTGGAGAGTTATCTCCGTCAAAGTCATAAGTAGACAATAGGTCTCTAAGTTCCATTTCAACAAGCTCTAATAATTCAGCATCGTCTACCATGTCAACTTTATTCATGAAAACAACAATTCTAGGTACGTTTACCTGACGGCAAAGCAAGATGTGTTCTCTAGTCTGAGGCATTGGTCCGTCAGTTGCAGCACATACAACGATTGCACCGTCCATCTGAGCAGCACCAGTTACCATGTTCTTTACATAATCCGCGTGACCTGGACAGTCAACGTGAGCGTAATGTCTATTTTCAGTTTCGTACTCAATGTGAGCCGTATTGATAGTAATACCTCTTTCTTTTTCTTCTGGAGCAGAGTCAATAGAAGAGAAATCTTTTTTCTCAGCAAGACCTTTGCTCGCTAATACAGCAGAAATAGCAGCTGTAAGAGTAGTTTTACCATGGTCAACGTGACCAATAGTACCAATGTTCAAGTGTGGTTTGTTACGATTAAACGTTTCCTTTGCCATGATGTAAAATTATTTATTTATTGTTTATTCAAATTTTCGGTGTGCAAATATAATGAATTTTTAAATATCAAAACCTTTTTATTTAAAAAAATTTAAACATTCAAATTCAAAGAATTACAAACCCTATATTTCTATGTATTGAGACTGCAAATTTACACAAATTTCTCGATTGAAAAAATCCTAATAACCTATTTCTTATAAATCTGAAGTATCTGACTAATTCTTAATATTTTATGAGAAGTTAAAAAATCATAACGTTAAAATGTTTATCGCAAAAAAACCATATTAAACCTTTTCTCGTAGATAATATAAACCCATAAAAATTAATATTATGAAAAAACTATTACACATTTGTCTGGCCTTATTTACTGTCACAACAATATTTTCATGCGACGATTCCGATGATGATATGATGATGATGACTGAAGAAAGTGTAAAAGGTCCGGATGTCATGGTTTACGGATTAACAGGTACCAATGAACTTGTTGCTTTTAATTCTAATAATCCTAAAATGTTCACTTCTAAAACAGCTGTGGCTGGTATCGTGGCCGGAGAAAAATTATTAAGTATAGACTTCAGACCTGCAACAGGCGAATTATACGCATTATCAAATGCAAGCAAATTATACATTATAAATACTTCCAACGCATCAGCAAGAGTAGTAAGTTCCACAGCATTTAGTCCTGCAGTTTCAGGGTCTATTGCTTCAATTGATTTTAACCCAACCGTAGACCGTATCCGCTTGGTGAGCAGTACAGGGCAAAATCTGCGTCTACATCCGGAAACAGGTGCGCTTGCAGCTTCAGATACCAATATTAGCGGATCGGGTTCTCCTTCAATCACGGGAGTAGCATATACTAATAGTAAAGCCGGTGCTTCTTCTACCATTTTATATGATATTGATGTAACTTCTGGGAAATTATTTAAACAAGACCCTCCAAATAACGGAACATTGGTAGAAGTGGGAAGCTTGGGAACAACATTTACAGGTCAGGCTGCTTTCGATATTAAATATGATAACAGCGTTGCTTTATTAGCTTTAAACAATAATCTTCATTTATTAGATTTAAATAACGGTAAAACTACCAATATTGGTGTATTGCAACAACCCATCATTGATCTTGCAATCCCGACAGAAGCAGTAGCTTATGCTATTGATAATTCTAATAATCTTCAGATATTTAACCCGAACAGTCCAATGCCGGTTTCAAAAGCAGTTGCGGGATTACAAAGCGGAGAAAATATTTTAGGAATTGATTTCCGTCCTTTGAATGGACAATTGTACGCATTGGGAAGTTCAAGTAGAATCTACACCATTAACTTAGGAACAGGAGCAGCAACAGCAGTCGGAAGTTCACCTTTTGCAACCTTACTTGTCGGAACAGATTTTGGATTTGATTTTAATCCATCGGTAGATAAGATACGAGTAGTAAGCAACACCGGACAAAATCTTCGTTTAGATCCTGTTACCGGAGGAATTACAGCCGTTGATGCAGCAATTAATCCTATCGGAGCAATGATCAGCGCAGCGGCTTATACCAATAATTTTGCAGGAACAACCGCTACTACTCTATTTGTAATTGATCATAATACTGATAAACTATATCAACAAACCCCACCTAACAATGGAACTTTAGTTGAAACAGGCGCTTTAGGAATTAATATAACCAATACGAATGGTTTTGACATCGGAAGCATGAGCCAAAAAGCTTATTTAATGGCTTCTGTAGGTTCATCTACAAAAATTTATTCGGTGAATACTACAACAGGAGCTGCAACCTCAGTTTCTGATTACCCAAATGCTGTAAATGCTTTTGCAGTAGGGCTAGGATTTTAAATTCATATTAAAATTATTTCGATACTAAGAAGCGCGGAAAACATAGTTTTCCGCGCTTCAATTAATATATATGATGATAGAAGAATTAAATCTGTTCCGATTTCTTTGTTCTGTTGAAAATCCAGAAAATAATCGGGAATATCAATAATGTAAGCACTGTTGCGGTTATCAGTCCACCAATAATTACGATGGCTAAAGGTTTTTGAGATTCTGAACCGATTCCTGTAGACAACGCAGCAGGTAAAAGCCCGATCGATGCCATTAAAGCAGTCATAATTACAGGTCGTGTTCTGGATTTTACTCCACTAAATATGGCTGTATCCAAATTCAATCCGTTCTTGACATTCTGATGGAATTCTGTGATCAAAATAACTCCGTTTTGAATACAGATTCCCAAAAGAGCGATCATTCCAACTCCGGCTGAGATCCCGAAATTCATTCTCGTAACGTGAAGTGCGATAATTCCTCCGATCAATGCAAATGGTACGTTGGCCAATACCAAAAGAGAGTCTTTCATGTTTCCAAAGAGGATAAATAAAAGGAAGAAAATCATCACGATACTTACAGGAACTACCTGCGCCAATCTGTGAGAAGCTCTTTGCTGATTTTCAAACTGACCTGTCCAGCCTATAGAATATCCGTCCGGAAGTTCAATATTGGCTACTTTTTTCTGAGCATCGGCGATCGTGCTTCCCAAATCTCGGTCACGAATTGAGAATTTCACTCCGATGTAACGTTTGATATCGTCTCTGTAAATAAACGCAGCACCATTATCTTTAACGATATTACTGATCTCTTTTAAAGGAATTTTTGCGCCGTCCTGTGTAGGAACCATCAAAGCAGCAATGTCATTTTCATCTTTTCTGTACTCCTGAGAATAACGAAGTCTGATTGGAAATTTTCTTTCGCCATCAAACATTTCAGAAGCTGTTTTTCCACCAAAAGCCATTTCCAAGACAGCTTGTGCATCTGCAGGCATTACTCCGTACGCCGCCATTTTATCTCTGTCTAGTACAACACTTACTTCGGGCTGACCGATATTTTTAATAATTCCGGGATCTTTTACCCCTTCAACATCTTTAATTTGCTTTAAAACCTCATCGGCCAATCTGTCTAATGTCTGTAAATTATCCCCGTAAATTTTAATTCCATTTTCAGCTTTGAAACCGGCTACTGCTTCAGCAACGTTGTCGGAGATCGGTTGAGAATAATTAAAAGTGATTCCCTGATAATTTCTCAATTTTTTGTCGATTCCTTCAATCAATTCTTCATAACTGATGTTTCGTTTCCATTCTTCTTTAGGTTTAAGGTTTACGGCAAATTGTACGAAACCGAATCCGTTGGGGTCTGTTCCGTCGTTACTTCTACCTGTCTGAGCCAAAACATCCGTCACTTCTGGAAAGCTCATAATGTCTTTTTTTAAAAGGTCGGCTGTTTTCAATGATTCTTTTAATGAAGAACTCATCGGCATCTCTGCAGTGATCCATAATGAACCTTCATTTAATTGAGGTAAAAATTCTGTTCCCAAAAATTTCCCTGAGAATAAAGTCACCGCCAGGAACGAAATAGCAACAATTAAACTCATTTTTTTATGTCTAAATGTAAAACTGAAACCTTTTAAAACAATGCTATCCCAGAAATTAACGAAAGGATTATTTTTTTCTTTTACATTTTTATTTAAAAGAATATGTGAAAGCACAGGAACCAACGTTAGGGTAAAAATCAAAGCCCCAATTAATGCAAAACCTAATGTAAAGGCTAATGGTGAGAACATTTTACCTTCCACTTTCTGAAATGAGAAAATTGGAATTAATGAGGTAATAATAATTAATTTTGAAAAGAAAATAGCTTTCCCCAAGCCTGTTCCGGTTTGTTTGATCCAGCCTGCTTTTGCCATTTTATTGAACTTTTCGTGACCGTATTTTTTTGCTTTATGGTCGAGCATTACAAAGATTCCTTCCACCATGACGACGGCTCCGTCAATGATAATTCCAAAGTCAACGGCACCCAGCGAAAGTAAGTTCGCACTCATTCCCGCCAGTTTTAAACATAAAAATGCAAATAATAAGGATAAAGGAATGATGATGGAAACGATCAACGTTGTTCTCCAGTCTGCCATGAAAATCAAAACGATTACCGTTACCAACACAATACCTTCTAATAAGTTGTGCATTACGGTTTCCGTAGTAAAATCCATCAAATTATCACGATCGTAGAAAGTGACCATTTTTACATCTTTCGGAAGAATCTTTTCGTTTAATTCTTTAATTTTAGCCTTAACTCCAACCAAAACTTCACGCGGGTTTTCGCCTTTTCTCATCACGACAATTCCTTCAACGGTATCTTCGTGGTTATTCAAACCGGCCTGCCCTACTCTAGGCATCGAACTTTCATGAACTTCCGCTACATTTTTAACTAAAACAGGATTTCCGCTGTCGTTTTGTATCGTAATATTTCCAATATCGGTAACAGATTTCACCAATCCGATCCCTCGTACAACATAGGCTTGCCCGTTTTTTTCGATAACATCACCTCCGACATTTAAATTGCTTCGGGTAACTGCATCATACACCTGAGACGGCGTCAAATTATATTTATCCAACGCTCTCGGATCGATACTTAATTCAAAAACTTTATCCTGACCTCCGAAAACATTGATATCCGCAACTCCGGGAACACCTCTCAGCGCGCGGTCGATCACCCAGTTTTGTAAGGTTAATAATTCTCGGGAATCTTTTGTTTTACTCTCCAACGTATATCGGAAAATCTCTCCCGTTGGCCCGTAGGGTGGCTGAACTTCTGGGTCTACCTCATCAGGAAGGCTGACGTTTCTTAATTGGTTATTGACCTGATTTCTGGCAAACATGTCATCCACCCCATCATCAAACAGAATCTTTACAATGGAAAGCCCAAACATCGTGGTACTTCTCACACTTGTCTTCTTCTGAACCGGGCTCATTGCCAACTCGATAGGCGTCGTAACGAAGCGTTCTACTTCTTCTGCACTTCGACCATTCCATTGGGTGATGATTACAATTTGGGTGTTGGTAACATCGGGGAAAGCTTCAATCGGCATATTTTTGAAACTTATAAATCCTGAAATAGCCAAGATAGCAACCCAAATAAAGGTAAATGCTTTGTTTTTTAATGAAAAAGCAATTATATTTTTTATGAATTTATTCATGATAGATTTATTGTGACCTAAAAAAGTCGTTGAAAGTTTTTTGTCTTTATTTTAACGCAAGGTTCGCAAAGGTTTTTTAAAATTACTATGCATACTTCTACGTTCGCTAGGGTATTTCCACTCAGCAAAGACTGTATTCTTATATTTTTAAGAGATATTTTTTCTTAATTAAGCTTAACTTCTTAATTACCTATTTAAAAAGCTCTTAATCGTTCAAATAAAATTTAATTATTCAAAGAGCGGTAAATCAATAATTGATTATTGGTGATTACTTCTTCACCCTCAGACAAACCTTCGGAAATATAGGTAACGTCGCCGACCTGTTTTAAAACTTTGACTTCTTTCACTTTTAAATCTGTTCTGGATTTATAGATCACCACAAAACTTCTGTTGTCATCAAAAATTACCGCTTTGGATGGAACCGTAAGCGCCATATTATTTTCTGAACTTGAAATTTTTATTGTTGCTTTACTTTCGGGGATCAATAATCCGTTGGCATTGTCCAAAACAACTCTTGCCTGCATGGTATTGGTCTGAGGATCTATAATCTTGAATATTTTATCAATTTTTCCGTCAAAAACTTTATCGGGATAAGATAATGTAGAAACCTGTGCCGACATACCAAGGTTAATTTTATCAATATCAGATTCATTAACGTTCATAATCGCCCAAACATTAGTTGTATTAGCAACATCGAAAATATTTTCGCTTCTGTCGCTTCTCAACTGCATATCGTTATTGATATTTTTCTGAACAATATATCCGCTAATTGGTGCTGTTACACTGTAAATATTTCCTTTTTTAACATTATAAACTGTACTTACAGCGCTTGATCTCTGCATTTGGTCCTGTGCCTTTTGAAGCTGGCTTTTTGCTTCAAGAACTTCTCTTTCGGTCGTCAGTTTTCCTTCATACATTTCTTTTGCAACGCGAAGATTATTTTGAGCAACAACCAAATCAGTCTTTGCATCGCTGACATCTTTTTGTACGTCCGCCAATTCTGTACTTCTGATCGTTGCCAACACCTGCCCTTTTCTCACATAATCTCCCAGTTCAACGTTTACGCTCATGACATTTCCGCCTACCAAAGGGTAAACGTCGATGTAACTGTTTTTGTCAGCAGATATTTTTCCGTAAAAACTGTAGTTATCTTCTATGTATTTTTTCTCAACTTTTGCTAAAGAAATAGATTTCAGCATCGTGTTGCTCAGTTCAAATCCTTTTTTGGCCTGTGGTGCTTTTTCTTCCTCTTTTTTAGAACAAGATAACAGTGATAAGGCCACAAATACAGCAATTATATATTTTTTCATTTTTAATAGAAGATTTTCGTTTGTACTAATTGATTCAATTGTTCTGCGGATTGTATGATCTCGTTTTTCATATCGTAGATCTGAAGTGCGGTCTGTCTGTAGCTTTCCATGAAGTCTGTGAATTCTATGAGACTAACATTTCCATTTCGGAAGTTTTTCAGCATTCCGTTGTAGACAAGCTCAAGATTATTAAGGTCGGCTGTTTTGATCTCTGCTAATTGGTCATATTGACCTTTCCATGTTTTATAGGCGGACTGAACTTTAGTTTCAAGATTTAATTTCTGATACTCTGCATTTTTCTGATTTTGCTTGATCGCATAATTTGCTTTCTCAATGTTTCCCTGATTGCTTTTCCATAAAGGCAAAGGAATTCCAACCATCAAATTGACTTCATTTCTAAAAGTTCCACTGTTTTGATCCCATTGCGCTCCGACATTTAAGTCGGGTACATTTAAGGATTTCTGCCATTGAGAGTAAAGTTTGCTATTATCGATCAATTTTAAATTATATAGGTAATCCGCATTGTTTTCTACAGCTTTTCTCTTTAATTCTGCTTCATCTCCGAACGGTTGGGCAACTAGAACTTCTTTAGCTTCAGATTCTGAAAGCTGGGGTTCGATATCTTCAGTAACTCCGGTTAAAACTTTTAAGTTTTGTTCAAACTCAAGAATATTTTTATTGATTCCTATTTTATCATTATTTAACTGAATAACGATGCTTTGTAGTCTCACCTCGTCTTTTAGCGATACATTTCCTTTTGCCGACTGCACTTTGTAAGCACTCAGCAAATCATTCATATATCCCAATTGTTTATTTGTATTTTCAAGTTTTAGCTGTTCGTAATAAAGATTATAATAGTTTGTACGAAGCTGCATTTTCAACTCGACTAATAATTGAGAAAACTGAAGTTGGGTAAGCTCTTTATTAGATTTTGCAAAAGCAATTTCGTTTTTCTTTTTACCGCCCATGTAGATCAACTGGGTTACTTCTGCGCCTTTCGCTTTGCTAACATTAAAAGCTCTTTTATCTTCAGGATTGTAAGCATTGATGTATCCGCTTAGTTGTGGAAGTTCCCAGATCTTGGCCTGCAAAATATCCGCATCAGCCATGTTGATGTTGTATTGTTCGGCGAGCAGCTGAAGATTATTCGTCTGAAAAGCATTTTCGCAATCCAGAAGAGACATTTGCTGTTGCGCTGTCATCAGGGAAGAAATGACCACAAATAGTCCTGCAATTTTGTTCATTCTCTCAGTTTTCATGCCACAAAAATGCCCTTGCTCGATTAAAACCACCTTAAAGTAGCCTTAAAAAAAAATTAAATTTGTTTTTCAGGAAGTGATTTTTACAATAAATTATGAAAGATTTAATTGAAAATATTCTTTGTTTTTGAAAGATTAATGGCTTAAAAAAAGCAAAATCATTTTACTCTTAATTAAACTTAACTCTTTAAATATTCTTAATGGTTTGAGAAAGCTAGATTTTTTTTATCGCAAAGCCAGACAAAGAATTAAATGTCTTGAGGATAGTTTAAGATAAACGAAGCCGCTTCGCTTATTTTTGAAATACAAAGATTGTGTAGTCTAATTAAATAAAAACTACTTTTTAAAGATTACACTGAATTTATTTGTCTTTTCAGATGGTGCTGAGTAAAGAATTTCAGCGCCGTGATATTCAATAATTCTTTTTACGATACGAAGTCCAAGGCCGGAACCGGAAATATTTTGAGAATTATTTCCTCTCATAAAAGCTTCAAACAGCTTTGCGCGATCCTGCTCTTCAATAACATTTCCTGATGAAACAACATCAACCGTCAAATCCGAATTGGTTTCTGTTATTAAAACATCAACTTCCATATTGTCGGAATAAACCGCAGCATTTTTAAACAAATTGATAAATACAATATCTAATAAAGACTGGATACCGGGAATGGTAAGAAGAGCATTTTCAGAAGTATTTTCAGAAATTAAAAAATCCATTTTAAGGTTGGGATAACTTTTTTCAACTGCCTCAAAAGATTCAAATATAACTTCATCAATCCTTACTTCTTCATACAAAGTCTGAATGTTTTCTTTATCAAATTTAGTTAAAATCAACAATGAGTTCGTAAGATCCGACAGTTGGTAAACATCCTTCTGAATCTGTTTTAAAGAAGATAATGTTTCCGGAGTATGCTGTTCTAGTTTAATCAAATTTTCCAGCTGAAATGCCATTCTTGTAATCGGTGTTCTGATCTCATGCGAAGCACTTGCCGTAAAATCTTTCTGAGACTGAAAAACATCATCCAATCTTGCGATCATCGTATTAAAAGACTTTGCGAGAATGCTTATTTCGTCATTTGAAGGTTGAACGGGAATCTGTGTCGTTAATTTATGTGCCGTAACCTCCGAGATTTCTTTATTAAGATCTTCCAGCGGACGAAGAAACTGACCCATAAAGTAATAACTGAAAAATCCGATGAGTAACGTACTCATCACATAAGATGTTATCAACAGGTATTTCAGATATTCAAGCTTTGATTTTCCGTTGGTATCGAAAGCGCTTGTAAGAATATAATAGTTTTCACCATTGATACTTTTCAGCGCTGCGTATATTTCAGGCTGCGTTTTTTCGGTATAAATGTTTTTTTTTTGGTCTAATTCTTTCAGTAAAGCATTATCCCAACTGACATTTCGGTCTTTTATAGTACTGTAGATCAATTCTTTTTGACCATTGAAGATCAAAATTGTTTCATTTAAAAGAATATTATCCGAGTTTTCATTAAAAAAGACAGGTGCTTCCTCCTCAAAATCTTTAGACTTTGAAATAAAATGCGAAGTAAACTCTAATCTCTGTCTAAATCTTTCTTTGAATTCATCTCGTCTGAAATCATTAAAAGACATATAAATCACCACCATCACAATACCAAAAAGTAATGAGAAGGCAATGCTGAGATTGAGCGCTATCTTTCTTTTTAAAGACATTTACAGTGAACTTAGATAATATCCGAATCCGGAACGCGTATGAATTAATTTAATTTTAAAATCTTTATCAATTTTCTTTCTTAAAAAATTAATATAAACCTCAACTGTGTTTGTATTTGTATTGAAATTATGTTCCCAAACGTTTTCTGTAATCTGCTGTTTCGAAACTGTTCTTCCCTGCGCTTCTGCCAGGTAAGCCAACAATTGGAATTCTTTTAAAGTAAGAGCAATTTCATTTCCTGCGCGGAAAACTTTTTGTTCGGTTTTATTGATAATTAAATCATCTATTCTGATAATATCCTGATCTAAGTTATCTAAAGGAGTTTTTCTTCTCAATAAAGAATTCATACGAAGAAGCAGCTCTTCAAACTGAAAAGGTTTTACCAAATAATCATCTGCAAGCCTTGTAAATGCATCTTTTTTATCTGAAAGATCTCCGTAAGCAGAAATGATGATGATCGGGGTATTTTTATCGAAAGAACGAATGGTCTGGCAAACATCCAGTCCGTTTATCTTCGGAACATTGATATCCAAAAGATACAGATTATATGTATTGTTTTTGATCTGACGAAGAAAAGTTTCTCCATCGTAAATTTTATCACACGTAAAATTGTTTGATTCTAAAAACTTACAAAGTTCTGCAGAGAGAATAAGGTCGTCTTCCAATAAAAGAATATTCATCAATATTTATTTTAAACGAATTTAACGAAAATTTTTATGATTGTGAAGGAATTGAAACAGGTGGAGGAATCTTTAATTAAATTTTAAGGTTAGAATTTGAATTAAAAACTTCAATATAATTTGAACCATTAAGAATAGTGAAGAAGTTAAGTCTAATTAAGAGTAAAATCAAATTGATTGTTTTAAGTGGAATTTAAAACTTAAACTGTGTGGAGATGCTTCCAGCATGTCAAAGTTTATGCTTTAATTGAAAATTATTTTCTCAAAATCATAATTCAATGCAGAAAAGTTTTGAGCAAAAAAAATCCCGAAGCGAATTCGGGATGTAACGAGAGCCAACTACGGGACTTGAACCCGTGACCTCTTCCTTACCAAGGAAGCACTCTACCGCTGAGCTAAGTCGGCCTTAAACAAAAAAATCACGCTAAAGTATAGAGTGATTTTTTTTGAGCGAAAGACGAGGGTCGAACTCGCGACATTCAGCTTGGAAGGCTGACGCTCTACCAACTGAGCTACTTTCGCAATTTTGTTTCCAAAATTATTGGTTAACGTTTTGCAAATTTAGGAAAATCCTTTTTAATTTGCAAACTTTTTTTTTCAATATAAACTGTGGGAAGAGCAGGATTCGAACCTGCGAAGCCGAAGCAACTGAGTTACAGTCAGTCCCATTTAGCCACTCTGGAATCTTCCCGAATGTTTATATTAAAACAGAGCCTCCAGAGGGACTCGAACCCACGACCTGCTGATTACAAATCAGCTGCTCTAGCCAACTGAGCTATGGAGGCAATTTTAATATTGTGACTGAAAGCTTTTGAGAAAATTCTACTCTAAACTTTTCAGTAGTTAATAAAAATCATTCTTTTCAGTTTGACTTTTTGAGCGAAAGACGAGGGTCGAACTCGCGACATTCAGCTTGGAAGGCTGACGCTCTACCAACTGAGCTACTTTCGCAATTTTGTTTCCAAAACTATTGGTTTAACGGTTTGCAAATCTAAGAAACTTTCTTTAAACCTGCAAGACTTTTTTTCTAAATATAAACTGTGGGAAGAGCAGGATTCGAACCTGCGAAGCCGAAGCAACTGAGTTACAGTCAGTCCCATTTAGCCACTCTGGAATCTTCCCGAATGTTTATATTAAAAGAGCCTCCAGAGGGACTCGAACCCACGACCTGCTGATTACAAATCAGCTGCTCTAGCCAACTGAGCTATGGAGGCATTAAAAATCAAAAAGAATTCAAAAGAACGCTGTTCCCTTTTTGCGATTGCAAAGATAGAACGGTTTTTTTGAATTCTCAAATTTTTTATTGACTTTTTTTATCTTTTTTTTCTATGCCAACTCTTTTTTCTTGATTAGTAGCTTTTTAGCAGTATCAACACAAAGGTCTAAACTTTCTTCAAAAGTTGCAGATGTCTTTTTTACGACGATATCGTCACCCGGAACTGCCAAGATAAGCTCGGTAGTTTTATTTATTTTATCCGCAGCATTCTCTACTTTTAAAAACACTTTACATTCATGAATTTTGTCGTAAAACGTTTCAAGTTTACTTACTTTTTTTTCAATGTGTGACTCTAGTGGTTCGTGTGGAGTTAAACCAATTGACTGTACTGTGATCTTCATAATTCTTCTTTTTTAGACGCTCTTGGATGAGCCTGATTAAACACTTTTTTCAATTGTTCTATATTAGCATTCGTATAGACTTGAGTACTTGCAAGACTGGAATGTCCTAATATTTTTTTTACTTTCGATATCTCTGCCCCATTGTCCAAAACGTGTGTAGCAAAGCTATGACGAAGGATGTGAGGACTTCTTTTTTCTTTTGTTGTTATAAGACTAAGGTACTTATTAACTACCACATAAACAAATTTTTCATTGAGTTTTTTGCCTTTCTTGTTGACGAAAAAGTACGATTCGTATTCGCTCTGTGGTTTCCTTATTTCCAAATAACTTCTAAGCATATTGGCCAGATCTTCGGATATCGGGATATATCTTTCTTTATTTCCCTTTCCTATAATTTTGAGATCATTTCTGCCTAAATCTACATTCTCAAATATCAAGCCACAAAGTTCAGCTTTTCGAATTCCGGTTTGATATAAAACTTCCATGATGCATTTTTCAAGAATATCATGCATTTCCTCAAAAACACGATCATTAAGAACCTGCATTTCTTCTTTAGACATGGGAATTTGCTTATCTGCGTAAAATTTCAGGGAAGATATGCTTTCGGTAGGAGAAACCTTAATTTCGCCTATTTTTAAAAGGAAATGGTAAAAACTTCGGAGTGAAGAGAGTTTTCTATTGATACTTCTTTTAGCAATATTATTTTCGCTGAGCTCAACAATAAAATTTCTGATGACTTTTTTGTCTGCCTTGGAAATATCTTCGGAGGATTCTGTTTTGAGATAGAAATGAGAAAAATCCTCAAGATCTTTTTTATAACTTGTAATGGTGTGAGGAGAATATCTCTTCTCGAGCTGTAAATATTCTAAAAATTTATTTAACATTGATGAAGGGCGTAAACGGAAAAATTCACTCCTCAAATATAGTATTTAAGAAGTGAATTTAGTATGTGTTTAAGAAAAAAATTCTTAAGCCTGTTCTTCCTTGCTAAGTGCTCTTTGCTTATAAGCCGCTTTCAATTTAGACTGTCTTAAACTTACAGAAGGCTTGATAAACGCTTGTCTAGATCTCAATTGACGAACTGTACCCGTTTTATCAAATTTTCTTTTATATTTCTTTAGTGCTCTATCGATGGATTCACCATCTTTTACAGGAATTATTAACATATTTTACATCTCATTTTGAGTTGCAAAAGTATACATTTTATATTAAGCCACAAAATTTTATTTCAATTTATATTTAAAATTTATAAAAAATACGTCTATCACGATTTCTTATAGTTTAAAAATTGAATTTTTCAAAAATGCCTACTTTAATATTAACCATATTTAAACAAAAAAAATTATCTTTGCAATCTTATCTAATGGGGTTGACTGGTTTCGACAGCAAGGTCAATGGGTAAGTAAGCATGCAGAGAACCGTAGCGCGATCTCTTTAATCCCTTGCTACAAACTTTTAACTGGCAACGAAGAGTTCGCTCTTGCAGCTTAATCCGAATAAAGTAAGATTCAAGCGCTTTCCCGAAGATAGTAAGGAAGCAAGATGTCTCACAAATGCTCCGTTCTACGGCGTTTGATCCTGAGATATAGGAATGTAGAAATAAGGTTTTAGATGCTTTGGCTAAAACTCGAAAATTTTAGAAGATAACCTGGAAGTTGGGTGTCTGCTCTCTGCCTCCAGTCGAAAACCAATAGCAGAATAAGCATGTAGAAATCTTATGTATTGCTTGTTTGGACGAGGGTTCGAATCCCTCCAACTCCACAAAAACGTTGTAAAATATTAATCTTAAAAATTTTGCAACGTTTTTTTCATTTTTTTCCAAATTTAACAACAAAAGCTTTGACCAAATCTTATCAAAGCTGACATCAGAATATAAAACAAATTTTCATTAATACCTTAAAACAACATTACCATTTAATTAAAATAATTAACGCTTTTACTGATACTTTTCAAATCAGTTACTTTCACCAATGTTTTAAGTGGCTCATTATATTGAATTTCAATATTATTAATTATCTGATCATCAATATTATTATCAAACTTTTTGGCAAAAAGATGATTTCTTTTTAATCTTCAAATTTCATTTTATATTATTTTAAAACTATGAATGTTTACAACTTATTTTATAAAGTATTAATAGACATTTTTATCAATATACGATAATCAAACCAACCTTCCATTAATGATATTTAATTGATTATATTTGATTTTTACTATAGAAAACAATATTAAACTTATATTTTGGTCATATTTTTGTTAAAAACATATTCATTAAAAATATTGACCTCAAAATAAAATGACCTATTTATCACGAATTTATTTAAAAGAAAATCATCCGAAAGAATTCCCTTTCGATCTTCCAATTTTTAAAAATGGATTAGATTTAAAATTAAAAAATAATGTCACTTTCTTCGTTGGTGAAAACGGAACCGGAAAATCAACTTTAATGGAAAGTATCGCTGATAAATGTGATTTTAACCTATCTGGCGGCAACCGAAATCACAACTACGAATTTCACAGAACAGAAACAACGTTATCAGATTTTCTCATTCTATCATGGCGAACTAAGATAAATCAGGGATTTTTTATGCGTGCCGAAAGCTTTTTCAACTTTGCAACTTATATAGATGAAGTAGCAGAACAAGATGCCCGGATTTTGGATGCTTATGGTGGAAAATCATTACATAAACAGTCTCATGGCGAGGCGTTTTTAGCATTATTTCATAATCATTTTGACAAAGGCATCTACATTTTAGACGAACCCGAATCTGCTCTTTCACCACAGCGTCAGCTTGCATTACTTTCCATAATTCATAAGTTGGAAAAAACCGGTAAAGCACAGTTTATCATTGCTACCCACTCCCCCATATTATTAAGTTATCCAGGCGCAACGATTTTTTCTTTAGACAAAAACCTTGAAATTATTAATTATAAAGATACCGAACATTATCAGATCACAAAAAACTTTTTAGATAATCCGGAATTATATTTTCGGCACTTATTCAGTGATAACGATATTTAAGACAGTGTTTTACTCGGTGACAATCCCTATTGTTTTTTTTTAAATACGAATGAAAAATGAGAAAGATCTTCAAAACCTTTGAAAATATTGAAATATAACCCACTGAAAACGAAAAGACTAAATCTCCGAACTATAAAATAAGGATAGTCTACCCACAAAAAAGACTAAAAAAATGTTTTATCCTAAAGAATTTTATATATTTGCAGAATCTAACAATTAAAAAAATAATTTACTATGTCAGACATTGCATCAAGAGTAAAAGCTATCATCGCTGATAAGCTTGACGTTGAAGAAACAGAAGTAACTCCTGAAGCTAGCTTCACTAACGATTTAGGAGCTGATTCATTGGATACAGTTGAACTAATTATGGAATTTGAAAAAGAATTTAACATTCAAATCCCTGATGATCAAGCTGAAAAAATTACTACTGTAGGGCACGCTATCGCTTATATCGAAGAAGTAGTAAATAAATAATATTCTCTTCAACAAAAAAGAAAATTTAAAAAGTTTATGGAATTAAAAAGAGTAGTTGTAACCGGTTTTGGCGCAATAACACCGATTGGAAATAATGCAAAAGAATACTGGGAAAATCTTCTTAAAGGTGAGAGCGGTGCTGCTCCGATTACTCTTTTTGATGCCACAAACTTCAAAACAAAGTTCGCTTGCGAAGTGAAAGGCTTCGATCCATTGCAACATTTCGATAAGAAAGAGGCAAAGAAAATGGACCGAAATACACAACTTGGAATGGTAGCTGCCAGAGAGGCAGTTGCACATTCTAGAATAATGGAAGACAATGTAGATAAAAACAGAGTCGGCGTAATTTGGGGTTCCGGAATCGGAGGTTTAGAGACTTTTGAAACAGAAGTTTTAGGTTGGGCAAATACGGATATTCCGAGATTTAACCCTTTCTTTATTCCTAAAATGATTGCGGATATTACTCCTGGACATATCTCTATCGAGTATGGTTTCCACGGACCGAATTATACGACTGTTTCTGCTTGCGCTTCATCTGCAAATGCCATTATTGATTCAAAAATGCTGATCCAGTTAGGAAAAGCAGACGTGATTGTATGCGGAGGCTCTGAAGCAGCCGTTACAGCAAGTGGTGTTGGCGGATTTAATGCTATGATGGCTCTTTCTACAAGAAATGATGATCCTAAAACAGCTTCAAGACCTTTTGACAAAGACAGAGATGGATTTGTATTAGGCGAAGGTGCAGGTACTATTATTCTTGAAGAATATGAGCATGCGGTAAAACGTGGAGCAACAATCTATGCAGAATTGAAAGGTGGCGGTATGAGTGCAGATGCACATCATATGACGGCACCACATCCTGAAGGGTTAGGAGCTTATTTAGTAATGAAAAATTGCTTGGAAGATGCAGGGCTAACTGCTGATGAAGTAGATCATATCAACATGCATGGTACATCTACTCCATTAGGAGACGTTGCAGAATCTAGCGCAATATCAAAATTACTAGGCGAGCACGCTTACGACATTCAGATTAATTCTACAAAATCAATGACAGGTCACCTTTTGGGTGCAGCCGGAGTTATTGAGGCTATTGCAGTGTTAGGAACTATTATTCATGGTATCGTTCCTCCAACCATCAACCATTTTACTGATGATGAAAATATCGACAGCAGACTTAATTTTACATTTAACGAAGCAGCGAAAAAAGACGTAAAAGTAGCCATGAGTAATACTTTTGGATTTGGTGGGCACAATGCTTGCGTTCTATTTACGAAAATCTAAATTTACTGAATGGAGTTAAAGAAATACATTTCTAAATTCCTTCTCAAAAAAAGAAAAAAATTATCGGAAAGAGATACTTTCCTTAGTACTCATCTAAACAAGATGCTAGGTGCTGAGGTACAAAATGTTGCTCTTTACCGTGAAGCTTTTTCTTTGAAAAGCTCTTCTAAAAATCAAGACAGCAATTACGAAAGACTTGAATTTTTGGGAGATTCTGTTTTGGGTACAATTATTTCTTGTCATTTGTTCCAAGCTTATCCTCAGGCTAATGAAGGATATCTAACACAAATGAAATCTAAGATTGTTAATAGGAAGAATCTTAATAAATTAGGTGAAGACTTAAAACTTACAGACCTTTTGTTGAAACAAAATTCTGTGGCTTTAGGCGAAAATATCTCCGGAAATTTATTTGAAGCGTTAATCGGTGCTGTTTATCTCGATTTTCATTATGATACCTGTAAGAAGATCATCTTGGAAAGACTTTTAACACCATCCGAAATAAATAAGCTTGAAAATAAGATTGTAAGCTACAAAGGTCTTCTGCTAGAATGGAGCCAGAAGAAGAAATTGAATATAAAGTACGAGACTTGTGAGGAAGTCCAGGTAAATAAAGCGATCATCTTCCGATGTCATGTTTGGCTTGGAGAAGAAAAGATTGCTAATGCCACGGAAACTTCCAAAAAGAAAGCAGAAGAGAAGGCAGCACAGAGGGCATTTTATATTTTAAACAAAAAAGAAAATATACTTGGAAATCCAAAAACTTTATGATCTAGACGATATAGAATTTGAAGATATTGCCATAGGATTGGTAAGATTAGCAAGAAATATACCCGATCATGAGTTTTTTTTTAAAATAAATCAAAATAATGATCTTGCTTTTTCAAGAAAGAAAGATGTGATTCTACATGGAGCTTATTTTGATTATCATTTTCCAAGATTTGAGGCATACCACAAGTTTACAAAGACTTGCTTTACTTTCATTTCCAACAGATCATCAGAAAGTAGACAAAAAAAGTTACAAACTGAGCTCTTTACAGAAGAAGAGAATATTAAATTTTTATTAAATAATCAGGTAGATGTAGAATATATTCTGCATAGTTCGGAACAGTTTCCTGATTTTTCCGTAATTTTGCTCCCTGAAAATCTTGTTTTTCCAATTCAAGATTATACACTAAGTTCTGAAGAAGAACTTTATCAAATTATCCAGTATTATGAATAAGTATTTAAAGAAGACAAAAATTATCGCAACACTTGGGCCGGCTTCATCATCAAAAGAAGTTATGTTAGGACTTATGAGAGCAGGTGTTGACGTTTTTAGAATAAATTTTTCACATGCAGATTACGATCTTGTTCGTACTAATATTGATGCTATTAGAGAGCTTAATAAAGAACACGGATATTCTGTAAGTATTTTAGGAGATCTACAAGGTCCCAAATTAAGAGTTGGGGTTGTAAAAGAGGGTTCTTATCTTAATCCTGGAGATATTCTTACTTTCACCAACGAAAAGATGGAAGGAGACTCTACTAAGGTCTATATGACTTACCAACAGTTTCCTCAGGATGTAAATGTAGGTGAGAAAATCCTTATTGATGATGGAAAACTAATGTTGGAGGTTATTGAAACCAACAAAATAGATACAGTAAAAGCAAAAACAATTCAAGGGGGACCTTTGAGTTCTAAAAAAGGAGTAAACCTTCCTAATACGAACGTTTCTCTTCCTGCTTTGACAGAAAAAGATATTCAGGATGCTAATTTCATGCTTGACATGGAGGTTGACTGGATCGCTTTGTCATTCGTTCGTCACGCTCAAGATATTATCGACTTGAAAGAGCTTATCAAAAAGCACCCGAACGGAAAATTCAAAACGCCAATCATTGCTAAAATTGAAAAGCCTGAAGGTGTTAAAAACATCGACGAAATTCTATTGGAATGTGACGGTTTGATGGTTGCACGTGGAGATCTAGGTGTTGAAGTTCCTATGGAAGAAGTTCCTGCAATTCAGAAAAACCTGGTTGAAAAAGCGAGATTCTATTCTAAGCCTGTTATTATCGCAACTCAAATGATGGAAACGATGATCAACAGCTTAACTCCAACAAGAGCAGAGGTAAATGACGTTGCCAATTCTGTATTGGACGGTGCTGATGCTGTAATGCTTTCAGGAGAAACTTCTGTAGGTAGATATCCTGTACAGGTTGTTGAAAATATGGCTAAAATTGTCTTGAATATTGAAAAGACGAGCTTTTATCAACACAAGAATGAGCCGATGGAAAAAGACTATAACTGTATTGATGAGAGATTCATCACAAACAGAGTATGTCTTGCGGCTGTTAGAATTGCAAAAACTACAAACGTTTCAGCGATTGTTACTTTAACGCATTCAGGATATACGGCTTTCCAGCTTTCTGCACACAGACCAAATTCTCATATCATTGTTTACAGTGGTAACAAAAGAGTAATCACGATGCTAAACCTACTTTGGGGAGTTCGTGCTTATTACTATGACATGAAAAAGCCTACTGACGAAACAATTATCCAGGTAAACATGTTGACGCATAATCACGGTTATATTGAAACCGGAGATTTCGTAATCAACATCAATGCTACTCCATCTTACGAAGGTGGTAAAACGAATACATTAAGATTGACTACTGTTTAATTTTAATCACATAAATAAAAAACTCTCGATATTCTCGAGAGTTTTTTGTTGTATATACTGGAAATGTAATCATTTAAAAGGATTAATCCCCTACAATCGTTTTAGCAGTTACAAACTCCTTTAAAGCATGCAAAGAAAGCTCGGTTCCATATCCTGAAGCCTTTGTTCCGCCAAAAGGAAAACGGGGGTCAGAACTTGTCATTCTGTTGATATTTACTGTTCCTGAGTCTAAGTTTTCAATAAAAAATAATTGACGATCTTTATTATTCGTCCAAACCGAGTTAGAAAGTCCAAACGGAATATCATTGGCCATTTGCAAGGCTTCATCGTCACTTTTAAAGGTCATAATCATTCCAAGCGGTCCGAATAATTCTTCCTGCAGAATAGAATTGCCTTCCTGTACTCTGATCAATCCCGGATTAAATTCAGTATCAGAAATTCTTTCCAATGGAATAATAATTTCTGCTCCGTTTTCTAACGCTTTTTTGAATTGATTTTCAAGATCATCTGCTAAATCAGGTCTTGCCATTCCACCAATCAGAGTTTCTTTATCCCTCGGATCTGCAGGAATGTATTTTTTATATTCTTCAATGAATTTCGGAAGAAACTCATCTTCTATTTTCTCATCAATGATAAATCTTTTTGCAGCAGTACAAGTCTGTCCACAATTTTGAAGCCTTGATTTCACTCCTTCTTTTGCAGCTTTATCAAGATCAGCATCCTCAAAAATAATAAAAGCATCACTTCCACCTAATTCAAGTAAAGATTTTTTGATATTTAAACCTGCTATTGAAGCCACTTCCCCTCCAGCTTTCCCACTACCGGTCAGGCTCACTCCTTTTACTGTATCGTGCTCAAGAATTCCTTTTACTTCTTTATGCCCGACTTCCAGATTTTGGAAAATACCTTCCGGAAAACCGGCTTCCAATAAAACTTGTTCGATAGCATTTCCGCTGCCGAAACAAATTGAAGCATGTTTCAGAACAACAGTATTTCCCGCCAAAATTGCAGGAACAGCAAATCTCAATACCTGCCAAAATGGAAAATTCCAAGGCATTACCCCTAAAATAACTCCTTTTGGAGCATAATGAACTTCAGAATACGTAAATTCAGAATCAATTTTTTCTGGTTTTAAAATATTTTCTGCATCAGCATAATAATTCATCATTAAAGCACATTTCTCCACCTCAGCAATCGATTGTGAAATCGGTTTGTTCATTTCTGTGGTAATGATTGCTCCAAATTTTTCAGAATTATTCTTCAAAATTTCAGCAGCTTTTCTGATTAATCCTTGTCTTTCCTCAAACGACACCTTTTTCCAACTCGAAAAAGCCAAGTCAGCTTTAATAAGCTTGTTCTCAATTAATTGTTCCATAACGTAATTCTCAATTTAAATTCAAATAATGAATTTATAAATGCTTTTCTCTTAAAAGCATGATCAAAGCAACAAATTTAGTTCCTTTAGATTAAATAAAATAATGATTTTTTCTATTGAATATATTAGTTATGTCATACCATAAACCATTCGTTCACCAAACAAGATGCTAATCTTGCTGTTCTGTCCTGAATATCATAGCTTGGATTAACTTCAGCGACATCTAACGCGATCAGTTTTGGGTTCTTTAAAATATGCCTGTAAAAATGCATAAAAGTAGCATCAGCAAAGATTCCGTTATATGCCGCAGCCGAAACTCCAGGCGCAATGGAAGCATTAAAAACATCCATACAAATGGTGAGATAAGCAAAATCGACTTCATTCAATAAATCATCAATTCTTTGATAAATTGACGAAAGATTTTCAAAAAACAGTTCATCAGCAAGAATATATTTCATTCCATAATGATGAGCGGTATCAAATAGTTTAAGTGTATTTGAATTTCTCTGAATCCCAATATGTAAAGAATTTATCTCACCTTCCTGAGCGATCTGCCAAAATCCGGTTCCTGAACTCGGTCCTACTCCATTTTCAGGCTGCCTGTTGTCAAAATGGGCATCAATATTAATAATTCCTATTTTTTGCTCAGGAAAAGCCGTTTTTACACCAAGATAATGAGCATAAGTCACTTCATGACCACCTCCCAAAACAAGCGATTTCCCGCCTTTCAAAAGAACTTTTGAGACATTTTTTGCAAGATTATTCTGAGTATTTTCCAAGTTCCCATTCTCACAGGTAATATTTCCAAAATCAAGTAATGAAAAGTCAGGAAGAATCACAGGGAAATTAGACATGTTTTTTCTGATAACATCCGGAGCATCTTTTGCTCCCAATCTTCCTTTATTTCTTCTAACTCCCTCATCTACGGCAAAACCGTGTAAAACGAAATCATTAGTTGAAATAGTATCGTAATTGCTTTCTTCTCTTACTCTCTGAAATATTCTGTGGAAAAGAGCTTCTTCTCCGTCAAATCTACCTTGCCAAATATTGCTCATTCTTTAATAATTTTGTGTGTTGCTGTCATATTGAGAAGCATCTTAATCCGATTAATTTAGCTTCCTACAAAATGATAATGTGTATGGTTGGTTATTTTTTAAATTTTATTCCCGTCAATATAGATGTTTTCAGCGTTTAAACTTCCTTGATTATATAAAACATTTTGGAAGTTATTTGTTTTAAAAGTTACAAAATCTGCTTTCAAATCGTTTTCTAATCTACCTCTATCTTCTAAACCAAGTGCAAATGCCGAACGGAAAGTCATTCCCGCTAAAACTTCTGCTGTGGTTAATTTTTCAAAAGTTGCTAAAATTGAAGCCTGAGTAATTAAATTTCCCATCGGTGCAGAACCCGGATTCCAATCACTTGCAATGGCTAAAATTGCTCCTGCATCCAATAATTTTCTGGCCGGAGTAAATTTTTCTCCCAAACCTAAACTTGCACCAGGAAGAGCTGTTGCAACCGTATCCGATTGAGCTAAAAATGCAATATCTTCATCAATTGTAGCTTCCAAATGATCTGCAGATTTCGCACCAACCTCAACCGCTATTCTTGAACTTCCGGCTGTAAATTGATCTGCATGAACGGTAATTTCAAAACCTAATTCTTTAGTTTTAAGCAAGAAATCTTTACTTTCTTCAGGTTGAAATGCTGATTTTTCAATGAAAATATCAACACGCTTTGCTAATCCTTCTTCTTTTACTTTTGGTAAAATTTCGGTAATGATATAATTTAAATATTCCTGATTGCTACCTTCAAAATCTCTTGGTTTCAAATGGGCAGAAAGACAAGTCGGAACTAAAGTCGCTGTAGTCTGCTCCTGTGCTTTTTTAATCATTCGAAGCATTTTCAGTTCGTTTTCTACATCAAGACCATATCCGCTTTTTACTTCAATTGTGGTAATTCCTAATGAGATCAGAAAATTGATTCTTTCTAATAAAGTTTTTAATAATTCTTCTTCAGAGGCATTTCTTGTATGCTGAACAGAACTCCAGATTCCCCCGCCACTTTCTGCGATTTCCAGATAAGTTTTTCCGGCATTTCTCATCGCAAAATCATTCGCACGATTACCACCGAAACAAATATGCGTGTGAGAATCTACGAAAGCAGGAAGAACAATTTGTTCGCCTTCAATGATCTCGATTTCTATATTTTGATTTTCAGATTTTAATTCTTCGAAATTTCCAACACTTTGAATTTTGTTGTCATTTACTAAAATTCCTCCATCAGTAATAATTTCTAATTGTTCGTCAGATAATTTTCCTCTTAACGGAAGATTGGCAAGTGTTACAACCTGCTTAAAAGGCCCTATAAGTTTCATTATTTATGATTAAGACTAAAAGTCTGTTTTAATTAAAATTTTTCATCTCAAAAATACTTAAAATATCTCAATCTTTTAAAACATAAACATTCCCTTTCCCAATGATAGCCCTGCCCTAAATCTCAACCTTAAATAATCTCAACCTCAACCCTAATCTTAACCTCAATTTTTCCTATCTTTGAGGTAAATGAAATGAATTAATGCCAGATTTTTTACATCCAGATAAAGAAAATTACTCCCATGAAGAGCTCATACAGGAAGAACAAATTCGTCCGCAGAGCTTTAAAGATTTTGCCGGGCAAAGAAAAACTTTAGAAAATCTTGAAGTTTTCGTTACTGCTGCAAAAAAACGTGGCGGGGCTCTAGACCATGTTCTTCTGCATGGCCCACCCGGTCTTGGTAAAACTACTTTATCCAATATTATCGCTAATGAATTGGGGGTAAACTGTAAAATTACTTCCGGTCCTGTTTTGGATAAACCGGGAAGTTTAGCTGGATTATTGACTAATCTTGAAGAAAACGACGTGCTTTTTATTGATGAAATCCACCGTCTATCTCCTATCGTAGAAGAATATTTGTATTCTGCCATGGAAGATTTTAAGATTGATATCATGCTGGAAAGTGGTCCCAATGCGAGAAGTGTACAAATTGGCTTGAATCCATTTACATTAGTTGGCGCAACAACAAGAAGTGGTATGCTGACAAAACCGATGTTGGCAAGATTCGGTATCCAAAGCAGACTGGAGTACTATTCTATTGAGCTTTTATCGATGATTATTATCAGAAGTGCGAGAGTTTTAGGAATAAAAATTTATGAAGATGCTGCCCTTGAAATTGCGAGAAGAAGTCGCGGAACTCCGAGAATTGCGAATGCTCTTTTAAGAAGAGTTCGTGATTTTGCTGAAATAAAAGGAAATGGCGAAATTGAAATTAATATTACAAAATACGCCCTGAATTCTTTAAATGTAGACGAATTCGGACTGGATGAAATGGATAACAAAATTATGCGTGTCATGATTGAAAATTTCAAAGGTAAGCCTGTCGGAATTTCAGCTTTGGCAACATCTATTGCGGAAAATCCTGAAACATTGGAAGAAGTTTATGAGCCTTTTTTAATTCAGGAAGGGTTTATTATTCGTACGCCGAGAGGTAGAGAAGTTACTGACAAAGCCTACAAACATTTAAATATTGCCATTCCTAGAAATCCGGGAGAATTATTTTAATAATCTATGTTCATACCTAAAATATACAGAAGCGAGGATTATGAATTGATGAAACAGATCATCAAAGAAAATGCTTTTGCTTTACTTATTTCTTCGGTCGATAAAATCAGAGCAACTCATTCGATGATGATGCTTAATGAAGATGATCCTGAAAATATTTATATTGAATCTCATATTTCCAGAGCAAATCCTCAGGCAAAAACATTAAAAAATGGCGATGAAGTTTTATGTGATTTTCTGGGAGCTCATACTTATATTTCCAGCAGTTGGTATGATCATGTGAATGTTTCAACATGGAATTATGAAGCGGTACAGATCTACGGAAAAGTAGAATTAATGAATCAGGAAGAACTTTACAATCATCTTGAAAAATTAACTGCCAAATATGAGAATTTTCAGAAATGCCCGATGTTTGTAGAGAAAATGGGAAGAGAATTTGTGGAAAAGGAAATGAAAGGCGCTTTTGGGTTAAAAATAATTCCGACTGAGATATTTATTAAACAAAAATTATCTCAAAACAGAAAAGAAGCAGACTTTCAGAACATTATTTCCAATCTTGAAAGTACAGATGAGAATGGAAAAAAAATCGCTGAGAGAATGAAAAATATTAAATAATTTTATCAATTAAAATAAACTAATCAAAATATATATGAAGTTATATCCTATACAATGTGGAAAATTTAAGCTGGACGGCGGCGCAATGTTTGGAGTCGTCCCAAAGAGTCTGTGGGAGAAAACTAACCCGGCAGACGAAAAAAATTTAATTGAATTGGGAACCCGCTCTTTATTAATTGAAGACGGAAAAAAATTAATCTTAGTAGATTGCGGTCTTGGAAACAAGCAGGATGATAAATTCTTCGGTCACTACTCTCTTTGGGGAGATGATAATTTAGATAAAAACTTAAAAAAATATGGTTTTGTAAAGGAGGATATCACCGATGTATTCTTGACTCATCTTCACTTCGACCACTGTGGTGGAGCGATCGAATGGAATGACGACAAAACCGGCTACAGACCTGCATTTAAAAATGCGCAGTTCTGGACCAACGAAAACCATTGGCAGTGGGCAACTGAGCCTAATCCAAGAGAAAAAGCAAGCTTTTTAAAGGAAAACATTCTTCCTATGCAGGAAAGCGGGCAGCTAAACTTTTTGCCACTTCCGGCAAACGGAAATTACGGTTTCGCTCCGGACTTGAAAATGGACGTTATCTTTGTTGACGGACATACAGAAAAGCAAATGCTTCCGGTGATTCAATATCAGGAGAAAACGGTTGTTTTTGCCGCAGATCTTATTCCAACTGCGGGACACATCAACCCTGTTTACGTAATGGGTTACGATACAAGACCTCTTTTAACAATGGAGGAAAAATCAAAATTCCTGAAGCAATGTGTGGATAACGAATATTTACTATTCTTCGAACACGATGCTCATAACGAATTAGCAAGTCTAAAAATGACCGAAAAAGGAGTAAGACTTGACGAGACCTTTAGTTTTAATGACGTTTTTGGATATTAATTTTTAGTTTAATTATGGAAGAATTACATTCAGAAACAAAAAAAGCAGAACCACCATCATCCAAGGTCATTGGATTAACTGGCGGAATAGGTTCTGGAAAGACCACTGTTGCTCATTTTATTGAAGAGTGCGGGTTTCCCGTTTATTACTCGGATGACAGGGCCAAAACGATTGTTAATGACAATGATGAATTGAAGGTGAAAATTAAAGAGCTTTTAGGCGAAAAAGCTTATGATGAAAACGAACTTTACGACAGGAAATTTGTTGCAGAAAAGGTTTTTAATGATAAGGATCTCCTTCATCAATTAAATGAAATCATTCATCCTGCTGTTCGCGTTGATTTTGAAGAATGGCTGGAAAAACAAACCAAATATTTAGTTTTTAAAGAAACTGCATTATTGTTTGAATTAAAGCTTAATAAACAATGCTACAAATCTCTGCTGGTAACTGCAGAAGACAACATAAGAACCAAAAGAGTAATGGATAGGGACGGAAAAACCTACCGTGAAATAGAAGCCATTATGGAGAAACAAATGTCTGAAAAAGACAAGATAAAGCTCGCAGACTGCATCATTTACAACAATACCAATCTCGAAGATCTCAAGGAACAAACCGAACGGATTATTTTCGATATAGAATAAAACAAAAAACTCGTTAGAAAAATCTAGCGAGTTTTTTGTTGATCTGATTTTAATAAAAAAATAAGCTCCCATTTCTGAGAGCTTATTCTATTTTAAAGATAATTTAAATATTATTCTTTGATGAATTTCTTTTGGGCAGTACCCTTAACATCATCGATATCTATTACATAAACTCCGTTGATCAAATTACTTACATTGATCTTGTTGTTTAAGATAATTCCCGCCGATACTACTTGTCCTGCTGCATTGTAGATCTTATAATTAGATCTAGGGCTTGTATTTTTCACATTCAATATAGTTTTTACCGGGTTAGGATAAATCATGATATCCGTCTGGTTCGTTGCGTTAGGAACAGGAGTTTTAGAAATTCTCACTGTATAATCTTCAACTTCTCCGTTTGCAAAATTTGTACAGTTCACAGGGATACCATCTTTTTGCAATGCTACTCTCATCACTACATATTTATAATCTGTTAAGCTGATAAATGCATCTGCAGGTACATTGAACGTTCCTGTAACAGGAGTTGTTGTACTAGGAGGTGAAGCAATGATTCTTTCATTAATATCGAAGTATCCGTTTCTATCAAAGTCGATCCAAACAGCAACACCTTCTTCATTATTAGTACCTAACCAAGATTTTTCAATCGTAATTTGGTTTCCTGTAGATCCTTGAATTAAATCTATGAATTTAGCAGTAACACCTGTATAATCTGTATAAGTAGATCCTACTGAAGTGTTTTCCATTAATGGTTTACCATTTGGCTTCACAGTTACTTTTGAAATAAATTCATTAGCAGCACTTCCAGAAGCCATATTACAGTAAGTTATCGTTGGCGTTGTAAAGAAGTAGGGCTGAGTGAAAGTACCAGGAGTTCCACTACAGATATTTGCAACCTGCATTTCATACTTAGTTAATTCTAATAATCCTGTCAATGTAAGAGTATTCGTTGAAACCGGTACATTTGTCCAGCTCGGAATACCTACTTTTCTATATCTTAAGATATAAGTTGCTCCCGGGAATGGATCCCAAACTACAACTGCCGAAGTAGGAGTAAGGTTAGTGATCGTTAATCCCGGAGGAGGTAATATACAAGTTCTTTCAGTCGTAAACACTTTAGGGTTAGACCAAGGGTTAAGTGTAGTAGTTCCGTTACAAATATTTGCTATCTGAACTTCATACGAAGTATATACATTTAAGCTACCAAGAGTATAAGTATTCGCAGGAGCTACCGGTAAAGGTATATTAGCACTCCATCCTGCATTACCGCTTCCTACTATTCTGTATCTCATTACATAAGTAGAACTTGCAGCTAAAGGTGCCCATGTTATCAATGCAGATGTTGTTGTGATATTACTCACCGTCACATTCGGAGGAGTAGGATCACATTTTGTTGCAAATTGTACAGGAGTAGCCGTTCCTTCAGTTGTATTACAAACAGCAACTACTATTGCTTCATAGTTTTTAGCAGGCTGTAAACCTGTTGGGATAACAAAGCTGTTTGTTGGTGGTGCTAATAATGCAGATGAATTTGGCCATCCGGTAGTTCCCACTTCTCTCCAATATACCTTATAGTTAAGATTATTAGTAGACTGAGTCCAATGTACTGTTGCAGAAATATGGCTAATTGCATCCACATAAACATTTGTAGGCGCTGTAGTAGAACATGGTTTAATGACAAAAGTATAGTCTACATAATTACCATAAGGAGCCGATCCGCAAGGAGTGATAGCACCACTAAATGATGTAGCAAATCTCGCTCTGTAAGAACCTGCAGGACGACCTGCCGTGTTAATTGTAGTTGTTCCTGTCTGAGTATAAGCAGTAGTAGCATAAACCGCTTCCGTTACAGGATCAAACACCATATCATTATTCCAGTCTATCCATAAATAATAATAGTACGAACTGGTTCCAGAATTCATGCTAACATCTACAGTAGTTCCCGGCAATGCAGAGAAACTTGTTGCAGAATTGTTTACATATGCACTATATGTAGAGGCAGTATAAGCAAGATTAGTAAATCCTCCTGTAGTTGTAATATTCTTCAAATAATATGTTGTTGAAGACGAACCTCCTGTAGGAACACAATAATTAGTGTAAACCGAAAGAGGACCTGTCCAATCACCAATATCAGTAGAACTACATCTTGCTCTTACCCAAATATAGTAAGTTGTACTTGCAGCTAATCCTGTTATTAATTGAGTTGGCCCTGTAACTCCGGTATATTGAGGAGTAACAGTTGGAGCAGGAATTGCAGCACTTGTAGTATAATAAACATCATAACCACCTGCAGGTGCCGGAGCTGGTACTGTCCATTGTATTGTAGTACTTGAAGTCGTAGTGTTCAAGACTGTTAAACCCTGCGGGTCTGTACATGTTGGCGCAACTCTCACCTTGAAATCATCAACACCTAAATACCAAGGAGCACTTGTAGCACTAGCGCTTACTCCGAAATTATAGGTTCCTGAAACTGTAGGCGTATAATACGCTTTATACAATACATATCCATTTGTTCCTTGTGTTGATGTAATGAATGCTCCTAAAGTTGTTGCTCCCGTAGCGGATTGTGAAGTATTCACTAATGCATTACCTGTAAATCCTATATAAGAGCTTGTTGTACCTCCTGTATTATAATAGAAAGAATATTCATACGTTGTACCTGCTGTCAAGGCAAAGCCCGGAGTCCAAAGTTGGCTGGCAGTTGTATTACCGTATTGAATTCTCATATAATTCGGTGTAGACCTAGGTGCATTAAATGTTGTAGATGCTGCATTTGCAGAAGTCCAGGCATAAGTACCTGTTATCTGTTTCCAACAATTTGGTACAATACCTGCTCCTAAAGTAGACATAGAATCAAAATTCTCTGTCCAAGGAAGGGTGGTAATTGCACTACAAAGGGTGGTAAACGGTGATGCCGCAGCCCAAAAGCTTTTATCTGTAGAAGAACAAATTGCACGAACCCACCAATAATAAGTAGTATTCGATGCAAGACTACCCACAGGCACTGAAGTTCCTGTAGGAACTGCTGTTCCCGGAGTTGCACCAGTAGGAGGAACACCTGTCGTATTCATATAATATTCGTAACCATTTGCCGGAGCACTTACCGAAGCAGTCCAAGACAAAGTTGCAGAATTAGCTAAAATATTTGATGTTGCTAATGCTGTTGGAACAATACAAGTCGGAGGAGCTCCTACCTGAATTGTAAAATCCACAAAGTTTCCATAAGCACTAGGTCCGCATGCAGTAATAGGAGTGGCAGGTGTAATAAAGCCATTCTCTATTCTTACCCTGTAAGAGCCATAAGCCTGTGCAGCCGGAACAGTTATGTTTCCGGTATAAGTGGCTGCATATGATGTTGTAGCAATCGGATTTTCTCCTGCATCATTGAAATCAAAATCATTATTCCAGTCTATGTATACATAATATTTTGCAGTACTTGAACTCGTAGCCAAATTTAGTTGTATAGTTCCACCCGGAGATGAATTTACTGTCTGGGCTGAATTGTTAACATAAGCTTGGTATGCTGTAGCTGTATAATTAATACTATTCTGATCAGATAGGGAGATTGTTTTTAAATAATAGGTAGTACTTGATGCACCCGCCGTTGGAGTACAGTACTGAGCCTTTAATCCCAAAAATGACAGAAAAAATAAAAATAAAAGATAAAATTTTCTCATAAGTCAAATAGTTTTAAAAAAATAAATTCATAATACATTCATTTCTAACTTTTATATTCATAATAATTAAGAATTTAAAATCCACTTTCAACAGGGGGAATGATTTGTAATGGTATTACTGTTGTTCAACTGACCGTAAGGCAATGTCATTGCCTGCTTATAGGGTTGCGTTGCAAAACCTATATTTATCAGAGTCAAAGAAAGAATTAAAAAAGTAAAGGTTTTCTTCATATGTTCTTTATATTATATTAATTAAACAAATCTAATGATTTTTTGTTATTAATTTATCAATTGAAATATTTTTTTTTACGAAAACCTCACGATATCACAACTTCTATTTTAATAATAAAAAAATCCTCAGGCAAAACCTGAGGATTTATTATTGTTATGAAAGTTCTATTACTTTTTAATGAATTTGGATTTGAATAAATCTTTTCCTTTTTCTTCAATTGTAATTACATATCCACCTTTTACTAATTCAGAAACGTTGATTTTTCCTGAGTTAATATTTCCGCTATTTACTAATTGACCAGCAACGCTGTAAATTTTGAAAGTAGCTTTATCAGAAACTTTAGTTACGTTTAAGATATCACTTACCGGGTTAGGGTAAATTTGAATACCGTCATTTTTAACACCAGTTTCAGAAGTAGCAAGATTACCTGTTATTACTACATTATAATCTTCAACTTCTCCATTAGGGAAAGATCCACATGCAAAAGAATCAGGAATTGTTGCCCCTACAGCTGTTGGGTTAATTAACACAGTAACTATTCTCATTCTTAATGGAGTGTTTGTTACCGCTGTTGATGGAACCGTAAATGATCCCGTTGTAGGTGTAGCTCCAATAGGTAAAGCAGTTACAGGTAAATTTAGAACTCTTTCATTAGCATCGAAAGTTCCATTCTTATTATAATCTATCCAAGCTGCCATACCATTAACTGAAGCACCTGCAACAGTTGTTGTAAGAGAAACTGTGATACTGTTTGTACTGTTCGTTAACAAAATAGGTTGCAATGTTGCATTAGCAGTAAAGTTTGAATATGTAGTTCCACCCGTTGGGTTCGCTACCGTAGCCAATGTTACATTAGAAATATAATTAAACTGTCCACTAGTACTTGCTGCTGTACAATAACTTATTGCTGCAGTTGTAAAGTTAAGTGAAGCAGAATAAGCTCCAGGAGTTCCTGAACAAACCGCAGCTACCTGAACTTCATAAGCTGTTCCATCCGTTAACCCTGTTAATGTTACAGTAGGCGAAGTAGATGTTGTTTGTTGCCAAGTAGTTTGTCCTACTTTTCTGTAACGGATAATGTACGTAGCATTTGAAACCGGTGTCCAATTGATAGTAGCTCCACTATCCGTAACATTACTTGTAACTATTCCTGTAGGAGCAGTACCATCACATGGTGCAAAAGCTGCAACATTAATTGATTTCACAGCATAGAATACGTTTCCGATTGAAGAAACTCTAAGCTTGATTACTTGTCCGTTCAATGAAGTAGGGAAAGTGAAATTTTCTGTTCCATCATTAGCTGTTGAAGCAGAAAGTACAGTCCAAGTTGTTCCATTATCTGTTGTATAGTCAATTTTAACATTAGCAACATTGTAAGGTGCTGCTGTAGTATTTGCTACGTCCCACTCAATTGGAGTTGCAACGTTTACGTTAGCATATTGAGTATTAACTTTAAATGGTCCATCATTACCTACGGTAATATTTTGCTCAGCAAACTGAGATTGTTGTTGAGCAGGATCAGGATTATTATCTCTTACCGTTACCGCAAATTTACTACTTCTGGCAACCATAGAAACAGACTCCCATCCGTTATTTGAGTTATCCAGAACTCCTGCTAATACAGAAGATAATTTAGGGAAATATCTTGTTGGACTTGCAGTAGGTGTAAACGATCTAAATGAAGCTCCAGTAGTAGTAGTTCCTAAATTAGTTTTGTTAATCGTAACACTTGCATTATCAACCTCCTCCCATGTATAAGTCATTGGGTTGTTCTCTGCATCAGTAGCCGCCGCCGTTAATACGAATGCTGTTCCTTTAGGAATGCTATAAGCAGTTAAAGGAGTAATTACCGGTGCATTGTTTGAGATAGAAGTTTCTATATCACAAGTTTTGCTGATCAAGTTAGCTTGAATCTGGCTAATACTTGCTTTATGAAAATAAGCATCAGAATGCGCCTGAACATCAGTAGTAGTACCTGTAATACCAGCATATCCCATAATTGTAGATCCAGAACCTGGCTCAACATTTACACCAGTTCCTTCAAGACCGTGAGAGAATGTGTGGTTACCTCCTAACTGGTGACCCATTTCGTGAGCTACATAGTCAATATCAAAATTATCACCTTGAGGAATCCCATCTCCAGGAGAAGTAAATCCAGAACCTTTTTGTTTAGATAAAGAAGTTGCAGGCGTTCCTGTAGGATCTATACAAACACATCCTATACATCCTGCATTTCCACCACCACCAGAATCACCTAAAAGGTGTCCGATATCATAGTTAGCACTTCCAACATTCACACTCAATGTTTGCTGAAGCTGAACATTCCAACCATTAGCATTACTTGCATTAGCTGAAGCTGTACCAACTGAAGGGATTGAATATGGATCTGTTGAAGCATTCGTATAAATTACATTTGGAAAATCCTGTAAAATAAGACGTAAAGCGAAATCTTTTTCGAAAACACCGTTTACTCTTGTCATTGTCGCATTAATCTGCGTCAAAGCACCAGCAACAGTACCTCCAAACTTCTGAGTATACTCACCAGTAACAGACATTACCAATCTCATTGTTCTGAATTTTTTATCAGACATTTTTGAGAAATCAGTCGGTTGATTTGCAAATGATTTACCTTGCTCCAACATCTGATTAATCTGAGCTACCTCAGCAGGGTTTTCTGAAGTACTACAGAAGAAACCCTTTCCTGTTCCTTCTGTTTTATTAGTTTTAGGGTGAACAGCATATACGGTTTTATCTGCATTTTGCGGCTCAATAAATTCATAATTTCCATCATTTATTACCATAGATTGGAAATCATTACCTGATAAAGAGAATCTTAGGTATTTTGTCGGATCTTCAACTCCAACACCAACATAAGATCCTAGTTGGTATTTGTCTGCAAGAGATTTTACAACAACCGGAGAGCTATATACTGCAAATTTTTCAATTTTACCATTTAAAGTTGGTATAGAAATTTCTACAGACTTTGCATTAGGCCCAGATTCCTGAGCATCTTTCAATTGCGATCTCAATTGGTTTATGTCCAATTTGAAATATGACGCTACAGTGACAGCCCTCATATCTCCTGCTCGTTTTTTCACATCTACCTTAGCAGTAGTCGGCGTCCACTGCGCAACTGCAGAGCCACCAACCAAACTACAAAATAAAATAGTAAGTAGTTTTTTCATAAATTTTTAATTATATTTTCCGCCAAATATAACTATTTTAGACATATTATTCTTAAAAATAAAACAATAATACAATAAAAACACAAATAAATATCTCAGGTACTTATAAAAAAAACAAACTCCAAGCATTGCTGGAGTCTGTTTTACACACTAAAAACTATATTTTTAAGTATTTTACTACTTCTTTATGAACTTATTATTTTTAGAAATATTTTTATCTTCTATTGCTATAACATAAGCACCTTTTATTAAAGAACTCACATTAATTTTTTTATCATTAATATTCCCACTTTGTACAAGTTGACCTGTCGCACTATAAATTTTATATGTAGCCTTCTCCGAAACTTTAGTAATATTTAAAATATCACTTACAGGGTTAGGATATATTTGAATATCATCTTTAGGATTAGCAATATCATTTGTTCCTAAAACATCTGTAACGACTACATTATAATCCTCAACTTCACCATATGTGTATGATGTACATGCTGATGGAACTAAATTATAGCGGAGAGCCACTCTCATTTTTAAATTTTTATTTAATATTGCTGTAGTAGGAACTGTAAAAGTATTTGATACTGGGGTAATTTGACTTGGAGCAGAATCCATAACCATTTCACTTGTTTCAAATATTCCATTTCTGTTAAAGTCTATCCAAACTCTTACTGCTTCATCATACAGATCCGCAGTCCATGTTTTAGTAACTGATACTGTATTATTTGTTGATCCTTTTACCAGATTCACTGTTTTAGAAGGATCTGTTCCATAATTAGTATAAGTCCCGGCTCCAGAAGTATTATTTAAATTTGCTAATGTTACATTTGAAATATACTCATCATTCGAGTCCGAAGAAGTTAGAGCACAGTAAACAATAGAAGATAAAGTTGTAAACTGAACTGTTGTGCTAAATGTTCCCGGAACTCCAGAACAAACTGCCGCCACTTGTACATCATATTTTGTTTCTTCCTCTAAGCCATTCAGAGATACGCTATTTGTTGTGGAAGTTGTTTGTTGCCAAGTTGTATCTGTTGATTTTTTATATCTAATTTGATATGTTGCGCCAACAACAATATTCCAATTTACTGCCGCAGACGAAGTTGTTATATTACTAACAGTTGTACCGGCTGGAGCATTCCCGTCACAATTGGAAGCAGATACTACCTGTACTTGTTTTATAGCATAAAATACATTTCCTATTGATGAGATCCTTAACTTTATGTTTTGTCCGTTTAATGCTACAGGAAACATGAAATTTTCTGTTCCGTCATTAGGAGTAGAATCAGATAATACCGTCCAATTTGTACCATTATCAGCTGTATAGTCAATTTTTACATTCGTAACATTATAAGGAGTTGATGCTGTATTAGCTACATCCCATAAAACCGCATCTGATACATTATGATAAACTTGATTTGTATTTATTTTAAATGGTCCATCATTACCTACAACAATAGTTTGTTCAGCAGATTGAGTTTGTTGCTGATTAGCAGAGGGGCTATTATCTCTTACAGTTACCGCGAATTTAGTTGTTCTCGGAACCATTGAAACCGACTCCCAAGTATTTCCACTATTATTAAGAATTCCATTCATTACTGATGACAACAAAGGGAAATATCTTGTAGGATTCGCTGTAGGACTAAGTGATCTGAATGATGGGCCACTAGTCGTAGTACCTAAGTTATTTGCATTTGTAGCTACACTTGCATTATCCACTTCTTCCCAAGTATATGTCATTGGATCATTTTCAGCATCCGTTGCTGAAGCTGTTAATACAAAAGCAGTTCCTTTAGGAATATTATAAGTTGGTAAAGCTGCAATTACAGGAGCATTATTTGTAGTTGTCGTTTCTACATCACAATTCTTACTAATTAAATTAGTCTGAACCTGCTTAATACTTGCAATATGAAAATAAGCATCAGAATGAGGCTGCACATTATTAATTGGACTTCCAGAGTTAACAATACCTGCATACCCCATAATTGTAGAACCTGATGCTGGCTCTTGATTTACACCAGTTCCTTCAAGAGCATGAGAGAATGTATGGTTTGCACCTAGCTGGTGACCCATTTCATGCGCTACATAGTCTATATCAAAATTATCCCCTTGCGGTCCACCACCACTAGCAGGAGAAGTAATTCCTGATCCTTTACCTTCAGGTTCAGCTGTTGAAGGGGCTATACATACACAACCAATACAGCCTGCATTACCTCCGCCTCCTGAAGCACCAAACAAATGCCCGATATCATAGTTGGCATCTCCTACATTTGTTGTTAAAGTATTTTGTAATTCAAGATTCCAATTACCTAATTGTGATGAAGGTGAATAAGGATCTGTAGAAGCATTGGTATAAATAATACCAGGATAATCCTGTACATTTAAATGTAATGCAAAATCCTTTTCAAAAACACCATTTACTCTGGTCATTGTTGCATTAATAGCCGTTAGTGCTCCTGCAACCGTTCCACCAAAAAACTGCGTATATTCACCTGTAACAGACATTGCTAAACGCATTGTTCTGTACTTTTTATCAGAGCTTTTAGAAAAATCAGTCGGTTGGTTGGTAAATGATTTTCCTTTTTCATAAAGATCTGCTATCTCCTGCTTTGAAAGTTTATTCTCATTTGTAGAACATAAAAAGCCTTCATTAGTTTTATCAGTTTTGGGATGAACCCCATACACTGTTTTGTCTGCATTTTGCGGTTCTATAAATTCATATTTTCCATCTTTGATAATCATTGATTGGAAATCATTAGGAGCCACAGAAAATCTCACATATTTAGAAGGATCATCAATTCCTACTCCCACATATGATCCTAATTGATATTGATCAGCTAATTCTTTGGTAACCACAGGGAAGCTATAAACTGCAAATTTTTCAATCCCATCTAGTGTTGGTAAAGAAATTTCTACAGGTTTAGCATTCCTGCTAGTTTCTTGGGCATTGTTAAGCTGGGTTCTAATTTTATTAAGATCAAGCTTGTAATAATTTTTAATTACAGAATGTTTTTCTGTAGATTTTCTTTCAAATGTAGTTGGAGTCCATTGTGCTAACGCAGAACTAGCCATTACACTACACAATAAGGCAGTAATAATTTTTTTGCTCATAAAATATTATTGTTTATAATGTTTATAAAACTAAACATTTTTTTAAATAATTCATACCTGTTAATATTTTACAATACAAATAAATATATAATTAATACAATACGACCTAAAACTATTTAACGTGTTTAAATTAAATTTAACAAATTTAATTATAGTATTATTTCAATTTAAACATCGTACAAACGAATAATTAAAAGCATATTTTCTTATTCATTTATCTATTTTAATATCTACATTACAAAAAGTATAGAAACAAAAAAAAATACATAATTTAATATGTATTTTTTTCACTATAAAGAGATTAAACAAAAAGAATTATTACTCTTTAAATGTCGTCTTCTTTACTATTTTTAAAATTTATAAGCAATATTCCAAGCGAATCCCATAGCAAATTTAGATGAGCTTTTTCCAAATCCAGGAACTATCATTGGCTGAATTTCGTCCTGCTTTGTTGTAAATATCATATATTTTGGCTGAAGATTTACATCTATATAAAAATTAGATTCAAATAACTGTACTCTTCCTCCAATCATCCCCTCTAGCCAATATGAGGATTGTGTAGAAGACGGAAAAGCCACTGAAGCGGTACTTCCACCAAATCCACGAACCGGAATTGCCATATATTCCTGGGTGTAAAATGATCCTGCAGCCTTACCTCCAGCATAAAATCCATTGAACTCGTTTTCTGCATCTTTTGCAAGCATATAAAATACACCTAGCTTCAGAAACGGACCATTTGCTTTTACATCATATCCGTTTTTCTGATATATATTAGAATCAAAACCGGCATCAATAACAGCGTGAAGATCGTCTTTAATTTTAGATGATATAAATCCCTGATACATTTTTCTGTCTGAGAAGAAAGAACTTCCTGCATTAAGGATATCAAAACCAACCATAAAATTGGGTTTATATTTCCATTTTTCTTTTTTTACTTCTTTATTTTCCTGAGCAAAGCTCAACAAACTTAGTATACTAAAAAAGAAGGAAAAGATTAGTTTTGTCTTCATTCTCAATTTGATTTTGTCCTAATTCTACTTTTTTAACAACATTAGATGTTACTACTTCTGAAGTTAAATTTTCATAAGTCTTTTTAATACCACATCCGGGAGAAACATAGGTAGATTTCGTAGTATAGTTTACTCTTACCTTTGATTCCGGACCATTAATTCTGGTTTTGAAATAAAGATCCGTGTAAGGGGCATCGTCAACACGCAAAGGGATCAATCTGGATGTATTATTTGCCGTTTTACCTAATTCTACAATAGTTCCCGTACCATAATCTACTGCTACATATAATGAATCTATTGTCGTTTCTTTGCCAGATTCTGCACTTTTAAAAGCAATTTTCATCCTTGGAGTACCTTCGCCGCTTTCACAGATATCGTCATCGCCTCCACACGAGAAAAGCATGCCTAAAAAACAGGTAAGTATGAGAAATTTAAAATATTTCATCTGTACGTTTATATTTTTTAATTTGGTCAGATGGAACTGACGTTTCATATTAATATTTTGATCTTCAAATGTAAATAAATTATTTTTTAATCAACAAAGCAATATTCTCCACATGGTGTGTTTGCGGGAACATATCTACCGGTAAAATTTTAACTAAAGTGTAATGTTCTTTCATTAAGGCTAAATCTCTAGCCTGAGTTGCAGAATTACAGCTTACATAGACTATTTTTTCCGGAGCCAGTTTCAGGATCTGCTCAACCACTTTTTGGTGCATCCCATCTCTAGGCGGATCGGTAATTAATACATCTGCTTTTGGATGATTTTCCAAGAATTCATCGTTGAAGACATTTTTCATATCTCCACAATAGAATGTTGTATTCGTAAGACCATTTAATTCAGCGTGTTCGATGGCAGCATCAATTGCCTCTTGAACAGATTCAATTCCGATTACGTGTTTTGCATTTCTGGCAACATATTGAGCAATTGTTCCTGTTCCTGTGTATAAATCATAAACAACTTCATCACCTTTTAAATCAGCAAACTCCAACGTTTTTCTGTAAAGCTCTAAAGCTTGTTTATAATTGGTTTGAAAGAATGATTTTGGTCCTATTTTGAACTTCAAACCATCCATTTCTTCCATTAAAAATCCGTCTCCAAAATAAACATTTACATTTAGATCGTAAATAGAATCATTTTGTTTTGGATTAATGGCATACACCAACGTTTTGATCTGCGGGAATTTCTCTAATAAATACTGGAAAAGTTTTTCTCTGTTCGCTTTCTCTTCTCTATAAAGCTGGAACAAAACCATCCATTCACCTTTAGAGTTTTGTCTCATCATTAAGGTTCTTAAAAACCCTTCCTGATTTCTGACATCAAAGAAGTCCAGACCATTTTCAACACTGAAATTTTTCACTGCCAAACGGATCGCATTTGAAGGATCTTCCTGAAGGAAACATTCTTTAAGATCTAAAATCTTGCTCCACATTCCCGGAATATGGAAACCAAGAGCATCTCTGTTACCGAAGTTTTCTTCAGAACTTATCTCATATTGAGTAAGCCATTTTGCATTAGAAAAAGAAAACTCCATTTTATTTCTGTAGAAATATTGTTCTTCAGCACCTAAAATCGGAACGGTTTCGAAATCATCAATTCCTCCAATTCTTTTTATATTATTGTATACTTCTTCCTGTTTAAAATCAAGCTGTTTTGCATAGCTCATATTCTGCCATTTGCAGCCTCCACAAGTACCGAAATGGATACACTTAGCGTCTACTCTAAATGGAGATTTTTCTACCACCTGAACAGTTTCAGCTTCATAATATTTAGATTTCGATTTCTTAACTCTTGCATTAACAGTATCTCCCGGAACACCTCCAGAAACCAATACAGTCTTTCCTTCTTCCGTTTTCCCTATTGCGATACCTTTGGCTCCTGCCCCAAATAATTTAATATTTTCAAGAATAATATCTTTCTTCTTTCTCATTCCCTATTTTCTATTTTTTCTAATATAATGGAATGAAACCTTTCGGTTTCAATTTGCAAAAATACAATAAAAAAAACCTTATCCGAGGGACAAGGTTTTTATCTATGTTAAAGTTTTATTATTTTGTAGGAACCGGCTGCGGATTTGCTCGTTGTGGAGCCTGCTGTTGAGTAGAAGGATTTACCCCCATACCTGGTTGCAATTGTACGTTTGGATCTACTTTCGGAGCTGAAAGTCCTGTTTGCTTATCTAAAACAGTTACCAATTCCGGATCACCAAGATTGAAGAATGGCTTACTAGCAATTTTCCCGTCTTTATCGATGATGATGAAGCAAGGTAACTTGAATCCGTACACACCATATTTTTTAGCAATATCAGAATTTAATCCTCCGTCAGCATAAACATTTACTCCTGTAATTCCTTTTAATAAAGAGTTGCTTGTTTTTACAAACTGATCTTTAGTATCATCTACGTTAACGAATACGAAATTCATTTTAGATTTGTAGAAGTTGGCAACCTCTTTCAATACAGGAACTGTAGCTTCTCCGATGTACGGATTCCAAGAAGCATAGAATGCTAACATGTAAGGTTTTCCTTTATTTTCAGAAAGCTTGTAAGCTTTACCGTCTTGTTTTACCAATGCACCTTCAGGAGCAACTTCACCAATTTTGAATCCATTGATCGCAAATTGAATTTTCTTCAGATCTGCTTTAATTGTAGCATCTTTGATATCTTCGTCAATGATTTTTTTGATTTTATCAGATGTTTTCTCAGGAGTATTCGGGTGAATGTCAGACTGAGCCATTACAAATGCTAAAAGATAATCTTTAGTAATTTGTGAAACATCTTTTTTATCTTTCAAAAATTGGTTGAATAATTCCGAAGTTGTAACGTCAGTTTTTCCTTTGCTTTTTGCTTCTGCATACTTTTGGAAATCAGGACTCATTTTAGATAAAAGGTAGCTTCTGTAAGCAGGGTTATCTTTTACCATTTCATCCTTATTAGCTTGCAGCTTATTTTCATAATCCGTGAAAGCTTTAGTTACTTTAAAAGAAGGATTACCCATTTGCTTGTGGCTCATATCATATTGAGTCATAATAGAAAGCAATGTACTTGCGATATCATTCTTTTTCCATTGAACAACTTCGTTATCCGGATTGAATTTTTTAACGTTTTCTTCGATATTTTTGTTAATATCAGCTTCTACTTTTTGAATTCCTTTGATGAAAGTTGGTTCATCTTTCGTCATTAGCTCGTTCATGTTTACAGTCTGAGCGTAATTAGTAAGGTATTTTTGAGCTGCAGTAAAGAAATCGTTATTCTTTTTAGCATCACCAGTGATTACATATTCTGAAGGGAAAGTCTGTCCGTTTCCAGAGATATTGAGAGCCTGACCAGCTTTTAGATAAACTAAATTCTGCTTACCACCATAAGAAATCACGTACATTCCACTCTTAGGAGCTTCAAAATTTCCTTCGAAAGTACCATCGTTCTTTAATCCGATGTTTGCCAACGGTAATGTAGCAACCCCAGAAGCTTCGATAAATTCTATTCTTTCTAATGGAGATCCCCCAGTGATTTTTCCTTTTACTTCAACTTTTTTAGAGCAAGACATCACAAACACTGCGATGATAAACAATAAAAGATATTTTTTCATTTTGAATTTTATAATTTAACAAAAATAAGTTTTTCAATATACTTAATACAATTTTAAAGCATTTTTTATGAAAGATTTAACTAAAAAGATCGTCTACCACTAAGGAGACGATCTTTTTTATGTATTTAAATCAATTCTATCCTTGGTCTACCAGAGCAGCCATATATTCTCTGTTCATTCTAGCGATGTTTTCAAGAGAAATTCCTTTAGGACACTCTACTTCACACGCTCCGGTGTTTGAACAGTTACCGAATCCTTCGTCATCCATTGCCTGAACCATGTTAAGAACTCTACGTTTAGCTTCAACTCTACCTTGCGGTAATAAAGCAAACTGAGAAACTTTAGCTCCAACAAATAACATTGCAGATCCGTTTTTACAAGTAGCCACACAAGCTCCACATCCGATACAAGCCGCAGCATCCATTGCTTTGTCTGCATCTTCTTTAGGAACCGGAATAGCATTAGCATCTAATGTATTTCCTGAGGTATTCACAGAAATGAAACCACCCGCAGCCATTACTCTGTCGAATGCACTTCTGTCTACCATTAAATCTTTAATAACTGGGAAAGCAGCACTTCTCCAAGGCTCGATAACGATAGTTTCACCGTCTTTGAACATTCTCATGTGCAACTGACAAGTCGTGATACCCGTATCCGGACCGTGAGCTCTACCATTAATGTAAAGAGAACACATACCGCAGATTCCTTCACGACAGTCGTGATCGAAAGCGATAGGTTCTTTTCCCTCGTTAATAATATTCTCATTAAGGATGTCCAACATTTCTAAGAATGAAGAATCTGTAGAAACATCCGATATTTTATAGGTCTCAAATTGACCTTTAGTTTTACTATTTTTTTGTCTCCAAATTTTCAGCGTAAGATGAAGGCCTTTTTTTGCACTCATAATTTTATATTTATAGGTTGGAGATTATTTGTAACTTCTCGCTTTAACTTCGATGTTGTCATAGATAAGATCTTCTTTGTGCAGAACTTCCTGCTTGATATCATCACCTTGATATTCCCAAGCTCCTACATATTTAAAGTTGACGTCATCTCTTTCTGCCTCACCTTCCGGAGTCGCATGATCCTCTCTGAAATGTCCACCACAAGATTCGTTTCTGTGTAATGCATCAATAGCCATTAATTGGCCAAGTTCAATAAAGTCTGCTACTCTAAATGCTTTTTCAAGCTCAGTGTTCATACCTTCTGCGTCTCCAGGAACTTTTACATTTTTCCAGAAATCTTTTTTCACTTCATCGATTTCTGCGATCGCTTCTCTTAAACCTTCAGGAGTTCTTCCCATTCCAACTTTATTCCACATGATGTGTCCTAGTCGCTTATGGAAGTGGTCTACAGAATGAGTTCCTTTATTATTTATAAAGAAGTTTACTTTGTCTTTAATTTCTTTTTCAGCTTCGTCAAACGCTGCAGAATTTGTAGGGATAGCCCCTGTTCTGATATCTGCAGAAAGATAATCTGCGATCGTATAAGGAAGTACAAAATATCCATCTGCCAAACCTTGCATCAATGCAGAAGCCCCAAGTCTGTTTGCTCCATGGTCTGAGAAGTTGGCTTCACCAATTACGAAACATCCAGGAATGGTAGACTGAAGGTTATAATCAACCCAAACACCACCCATTGTGTAGTGAACGGCAGGATAAATTTTCATTGGAGTTTTGTAAGGATCATCCGCAGTAATTTTTTCATACATTACGAATAAGTTTCCGTATTTCTCTTCAATCCAAGCTTTTCCTAGGTCGTATATTTGTTGATCTGTAGGATTGTGAATATGCTTTTCGATAGCTGATTCTTTACCTTTTTTGATAATTTCTGTAGAGAAATCTAAGTAAACACCTTCTTTAGTTTCGTTATTTTCGATTCCGAAACCGGCATCACATCTTTCTTTACCAGCTCTAGATGCAACGTCACGAGGAACTAAGTTTCCGAATGCAGGATATCTTCTTTCTAAATAGTAATCTCTATCTTCTTCTTTAATATTTTCAGGTCTTAATTTACCTTCTCTAATTGCTACTGAATCTTCAATTTTCTTAGGAACCCAGATTCTTCCTGAGTTTCTTAATGATTCAGACATCAAAGTCAGTTTAGACTGCTGTGTTCCGTGAACAGGAATACAAGTCGGGTGAATCTGTACATAACAAGGGTTTGCAAAATACGCTCCTTTTTTGTGGATTTTCCAAGCTGCAGAAACATTTGAACCCATTGCATTCGTAGAAAGGAAATATACGTTTCCGTATCCTCCTGATGCAATAACTACAGCGTGAGCAGAATGTCTTTCAACTTCACCTGTTACAAGGTTTCTTGCGATAATACCTCTTGCTTTTCCGTCAACAATAACTAGATCCAGCATTTCGTGACGGTTATACATTTTTACTCTACCCTTACCGATCTGACGGCTTAATGAAGAATAAGCACCTAACAATAACTGCTGACCAGTTTGTCCTTTTGCATAGAAAGTTCTTTTAACCTGAACCCCACCAAATGAACGGTTATCTAATTGTCCGCCGTAATCTCTTCCAAAAGGGACACCTTGTGAAACACACTGGTCAATAATATTAGCAGAAACTTCAGCTAATCTGTATACGTTTGCTTCTCTTGCTCTATAGTCACCTCCTTTGATTGTATCGTAGAATAGTCTATAAGTAGAGTCACCATCACCCTGATAATTTTTAGCAGCATTAATTCCCCCTTGAGCAGCAATCGAGTGCGCTCTTCTTGGAGAATCCTGATAACAAAATGCTTTCACATTATATCCCTGCTCTGCCAAAGTAGCAGCTGCAGAACCTCCTGCCAAACCAGTACCTACAACAATAATATCAATCTTATCTCTGTTGTTTGGTGCAACAAGGTTCATATGGTCTTTATGATTTTTCCATTTATCCTTTAGAGGACCAGCTGGAATTCTTGAATCTAATTTACTCATATTAGTATATTGATATTATTGAGTTATAAAATGAAAAATCGCAATAAAAATAAATCCTGCAGGAATAAGGATTGAATACCATTTTCCTAAAGCTTTAATTACCGGAGTGTATTTCGGATGTCTTGCACCAATTGATTGGAAAGAAGACTGAAAACCGTGAGCTAAGTGTAATCCCAATAAAACAAAAGCAATTACATAGATTGCCACTCTCCAGATATCAGCAAACTTTTCGTGCAATTCCGGCCAGAAACGTTCTGCATCAGGAGCTAATCCTTCAACGTACTTGTAATTAATTTCATGTAACCAGAAATCATATAAGTGCAATCCTAAAAATGCCAGAACAACAGCACCAGAAATAATCATATTTCTAGACATCCATGAAGAATTCACAGAAGCGTTGTTTGCAGCGTATTTTATAGGACGCGCTTTGTTATTCTTAACCTCTAATACAAATCCCAGAATAAAATGGAAAAGAACTGCAAAACCCAGAACAGGTTGCATGAGGAACTGAACAAAAGGATTATACCCCATGAAATCAGACGCCGTATTGAAAGCATCGCGATTGATAACGGATAATAAGTTTGTCGTTAAATGCAGTATAAGAAAAATCAGCAAAAACATAGCTGATAATGCCATAGCATATTTTCTACCTATTGTAGAACTCGTTAAACCTGCCATATAAGTTTAAATTTGAATTTCTACAAAATTAAGAAATGTTAACTATACTCAAAAGTGAGAAATCTCACTATTAGTCAGTTTGTAATCTTTCTAAATAAGCCCATAAAGTATTATAAATAAAGGAAAAACGAAAAAAGGCATCAATTAATTTATATTGTAAACTTTACCCTTGTACACCACCTTTTGTGTTAAAGTTGGAAAAAAATTCACTTCAACAGAGTCTAATCTCCTTGAAGATTTGTATGGATTGACGATATATTTGGTAATCTTATCAATATTTGAATTATTTTCAACCCAAAAACAGGTTCTATTTCCCTTTTTTACAGAAAACACTTTATGTTTATAAAAATCATGAAGCATAATTTCTTCTTTTTGAGCTTCAATTGTATCATAACTTATTCGAATAATTAAAAATGCAAAAACTGCCATTATTAGTCTTGATGAATTTTTAAAATTAAATTTTAAGATGGCAAACCTCAAGAAATAAACAATTATGAAAAGCGAAAAAACCTCAACCAAATTCATTGGAATATTTTCAAAAAATAATGAATCAAAATCAGCAAACCAATGAATACTTTTCAACAAAATCTTAATGATAAAATCATATACAATATTGATCAGATTAAAATCAATTTTAAAAGCAATCAAAGCTGTCATTAAAAATGAAAAGACAATAATAACCTCAGAAAAAGGGACAATAATAAAATTCGCTAGAATTGAAATAAACGAAAACTGATGGAAATAATACAGCACCAAAGGAAGCGTTGCCAATTGCGCCGAAACAGAAATTGAGATCGTATTGAAAAGTATTTTTTTCACGTAATTATCCTGTTTGGGGAAATATTTTAAAATTGGCTGATTCAACCAAAAAATACCAAGAACAGCAATGAAACTCAATTGAAATCCTACATCAAAAATCTGCTGAGTATCTAAAATCAAAATAATAAAAGCCGACAACGCTAATGAATGCAATAAATCCGGTTTTCGTTGAAGCAAAACATAAATAAAATATACACTCAACATAATACAGGAGCGCAAAACGGAATTTCCAAATCCGATGAAAGCTGCAAATAGCCAGATAAAAATCAAACTTGAAATAATTACATATTTCCTCAATTTTAATGGAAGAAAATACATACATAAAAAGTAGAATAATCCAAAAATTACCACAATATGCGTTCCTGAAATTGCCAGAAAATGTACCAATCCGGATTTATTAAAATCCTGTACCGTTTCTGAATCAATTTCTGTTCTATCCGCTAAAATAATTCCCTTTAAAAACTCCCGGCTTTGTGGTGAGATTTCAACTTCATCAATATTTTGGAGAACTTCGAGTCTTTTTTGAAGAATTTTTTCATTCCAGCTTAAATCATTTCTAGCAGCAGAAGACAATCCATCTGATAAATAACATTGACGGTCAATATTTTTTCGCAATAAATATTTAGCGTAATCAAACTGAAAATTATATTGAGGAGATTTCGGCTGTGTTACATAGACATCAGCCTTGTAATAATGGTTAAAATCAAACTCTTTACTAATTTTTGGAATAAATAAAATAGAATTAAAATGCTCGTTTTGTGATTGAGGAACAACTTTATATTTTTTATATTTTTCTGTGGAATTTAGTTTTTTAGAAATTTTAAAAATGATAGTTTCATTATGAGAATCAACATTCTTATTAGGAGAAAAACTATTGAAAAAATGAAGAGAAATCCCTACTCCAAAGAACATCAAAACCAATGCATAAGGTTTTAATTTAAATAAAAAATAAGATCTGAAAAATGTAGAAATTAAAATGAGTAAACAAACTCCGATTATTAAATAAATTAAGTTTTCCCTCAAAGAAATTTGATCCTGAAAAAAAATTCCAAGAACGAAACAGATGACCAGAATAAGAAGTGGTTGTTTATTCAATCAAAAAATTTGTGCTGCTCAAAAATATTTATTCGAAATAAAAATAACACGCCAATATTTGAGAATTTGCAAAACGAGTCAACATTCGTTTTATAAAAGAAAAATCGCAGAAAAAATTTCTACGATTTATATGAATAATTCAATATTTTAAACTTTTAAAATCACATCTGCTGCGTGATCACTTGCTCCGCTTCCTCCAAGTTTTTCTCTTAATAACTCGTAGTCTTTTAAAAGCTGAGTTCTTTTCTCGCCTCCTAAAATTCTATTTAATTCATCGACAAGACTTTTCGTATTCAGATCGTTTTGAATTAATTCTTTTACCACTTCCCTATCCATAATCAGATTAACCAAAGAAATATACTTTATATTTTTAACCAATCTTTTGGCAATGGCATAAGAAATTTTACTTCCACGGTAACAAACTACTTCAGGAACATTCAACAAGGCCGTTTCTAAAGTTGCCGTTCCGGAAGTTACCAAAGCTGCTTTTGAACATCTTAACAAATCATACGTTTTATTGGAAACAAAATGAACGTTATCGTCAACATATTTCTGATAAAAATCTTTAGGAAGACTCGGTGCACCGGCAATTACGAACTGATAGTTTTTAAAATGAGGTCGCACAGAAAGCATGATTTCCAGCATTTTTTCAACTTCCTGTTTTCTGGAACCGGGTAAAAGTGCAATAATTTCTTTTTCGTTTAAACCGTGCTCTTTCTTGAAATTATCAATACTGATTTCTTTTAAACTCGAAATGGCATCCAACAACGGATGTCCCACAAAATGAGAATGTACTCCATGTTTTTTATAAAAATCTTCCTCAAAAGGAAGAATCACCATCATTTCATCAACATATTTTTTGATAATCTCTACTCTACCCTCTTTCCAGGCCCAAAGTTGTGGTGAAATATAATAGATAACTTTAATTCCAAGTTCTTTTGCAAATTTTGCAATCCTTAAATTAAACCCCGGATAATCAACCAAAATTAAAACATCAGGTTGATGAGCTTTAATATCTTCTTTACAAATTTTAATATTATTCAGGATCGTTCTCAGATTCATTGCAACCTCCAAAAAGCCCATGAATGCAAGATCACGATAATGTTTCACCAGTGTTCCGCCCTGCTCTTTCATCAAATCACCTCCCCAAAAGCGAAATTCTGCGTTGGGATCTTTCTTTTTTAAAGACTTCATTAAATTACTTCCGTGCAAATCTCCGGACGCCTCTCCTGCGATGATATAATATTTCATTTCTATAATAAGGATAGAGAACAAATTAAGGCTTTGTAAGATCTTAATTTGTAAATTTGTTTCAAAGATAATGATAAAAATGTCAGAAGAATTTGAAATCAGAAATAAAGTTGCAGAGAGCGGTCTTATAAATTTTGATCTTGCCACACTTGTTCCGAAAGGCACTAGAAAAGGCATTGATCTTAAAGATTTTCTTTTCATGGAAATGATCCTGAAAGAAAAAGATTTCCGCGAAAAAGTTGCAGCTATCAATACAGAAGAATATGAGGACACTTATATTTACATTTATAATTCAGCAGATGCGATCGTTCCTCTTTGGGCTTATTTTGTATTAACTGCGAAACTTACAAGTGTAGCAAAAAAAATCGTTTTTGGAAGTCGTGAAGATCTTGAAGTTATCTTAATGCACAACGCAGTTCAGACTTACGACTTTGAAGAAATGAGAGGAAAAAGAGTTTTGGTGAAAGGTTGTTCTGATAAAGAAATACCCGAAAATGCTTATATAGAATTGGTAGAACAGTTACAGCCATTGGTAAAATCTTTGATGTTTGGAGAAGCTTGCTCGAATGTTCCTATTTTAAAAAATTAAAAAGTTTTAAGCTAAATCATTGTAAATTTTTAATCTAAAAATCAACAACTTAAAGAAATCCATAAACTTTAACATTAATTTTAGATTAAAAAAAAATATCGAGGTATATTTTTTGATAACTTTGGTTTACTTAATAATAAAACAAACACAAACATGAGTTTAATCGACCTACTTACAGGTAACACGGGCAATGAAGTTGCACAGCAAGCTGAGAATAAATTTGGCATCAGCAAGAACCAAATTATCGCTTTATTGGCTGTAGCGGCGCCGTTGGTTATTTCGTATCTTAGAAACAAATCTCAAGATGCTAAAGAAGCGGAAGCATTGAATAATGCTTTAGATAAAGACCACGACGGAAGTATTCTTAATGATTCTTCACAACTGGAAGCCAGACAGGCAGAAGGCGGTTCAATTCTTAGTCACATTTTCGGTGGTGATAAGCAGAATGTTGAGAACCAATTATCACAGAACACAGGAATTTCTATTGATAAAATCGGACCTATCCTAGCCATGTTAGCTCCTGTTATCATGGGTTATATCGGAAAAGAAAAACAACAGAGCAATGTTGGAGCAGGAGGTTTGGGAGATCTTTTGGGAGGTATTTTAGGAAATGCTTCTAATCAGGCTCAAGCCCAAGGTTCAAATCCATTGAATGATATTCTAGGAAGTGTTCTTGGTGGCGGACAATCTCAATCTTCAGGAAATCCTTTAAATGATATTTTAGGAGGCGTTCTTGGAGGTGGTGGAAACCAACAAAAACAACAAGATGGCGGCGGCGGATTAGGAGATATCCTTGGCGGCATTTTTGGAAAATAAATAATTTAATTTGAATACAAAAAAAGACCGAAGAGAAATCTTTGGTCTTTTTTATTTTTAAGAAAAATCAGTATTATTTAGATTTTTCTTCTGAAGGTGTAATCTGTTTTGAAGCCTTTCTAAGTCTTCTTTTACCATAACTTCCGTTATTGATTTTTCCTCTTCTTGATTTTTTGTCTCCTTTTCCCATAGATGAATTATTTTGTTGATTAGTACGAATTTAAGCATTCGCATTTAAAAGTCAATCAATTAACTTGTTAAAAATTTTATAATGTTTGACTTAAAAGTTGAAAAATGAAATTTATATCCAATTGTAACTTCCATCTTCCAGCATCTGACTTCCAGTTTATATCATCAAACTTTCACCGTTTTCCATTTTCCTTTTTTAAACAAAATAAAAGCAACAATTGTAATCAAAGTTTCCGCTGTTGGAATAGAAATAAAAACACCTTTCGGACCCATTCCCAAATGTTTTGAAAGAAAATACGCCAACGGAATCTGAAACATCCAAAACCCGAAAAAGTTGACCCAAGTCGGTGTCCATGTATCTCCGGCTCCATTAAAAGCATTGATCATCACCATACCAATTCCGTAGAAAACAAATCCCACACTCATAATGTGTAAAGCATTTGTTGCATAATTTTTAATTTCTATTTCTTTCGTGAAAAATCCTACCAGAAAATCGCCCAACAAAAAGAAAAGCAAACTCACAATGAGCATGAAAATAACATTATATTTAACAGTTTTCATGACAGATTGTTCTGCCCTCAACATTTCATTGGCTCCCATATTTTGACCAACCAACGTTGATGCGGCATTGCTCAATCCCCAAGCCGGAAGCATGAAAAACATCATTAATCTAAGTGCTGTCTGGTAACCTGCTGATGCGTTTTCTTCTCCGGTCGTTGCCACCAATTTTGCTAAGAAAATCCAACTACAAGATGCAATGACAAATTGAAAAATTCCCGGAGTTGCAATTTTCACCGTTGATTTTATTAGTTTGAAATCAGGTTTAAAATAATTTAATTTTATCCGAATGTCTGTATCAGCAACCAAAAGATGATATAATTGATAAATAACTCCAATACTTCTTCCGATCGTTGTTGCAAGAGCCGCACCTGTTAATCCCATCGCCGGAATAGGACCGAAACCTTTAATTAAAACCGGACAAAGAATAATATTGGCAATATTGGCGATCCAAAGACTTTTCATCGCAATGGCAGCATTTCCCGCACCTCGGAAAATTCCGTTGATTAAAAATAAAAGCATGATGATCACACTGCTTCCCATCATAATTCTTGTAAAATCTTTACCGTAAGCTGCTGCTTCAGGTTTTGATCCCATTAGAATTAAAATTTCTTCTGCATAAATAACTCCAACTAAACTTAAAATAAAAGTAATGAAAAATGAAACCAAAATTACCTGCGCTGCACTTTGAGAAGCTTTTTCAGGATTTTTTTCGCCAATTCTTCTTGCAACCAAAGCCGTTGCAGCCATACTCATTCCGATTGCAATAGAATACATGATTGAAAGTACAGATTCTGTAAGCCCGACCGTTTGTATTGCAAACCCGCTTTCTTTAAGATGACCTACAAAATAAAGATCCACTAAGGCAAAAACGGATTCCATTGCCATTTCCAGCATCATCGGAATCGCCAAAAGAAGAACCGCGCTCCTGATCCCGATTTTGATATAATCTACACTCTCGCTACTGAATGCTTTTTTGATGAAATCTATATACTTTGTCATAGCTGTAAAAATCTACGTCAAAAGTATTGATTCAGAAATGATAAATAATTAGCATATGGAAAGTTTTTCGAAAACTTACATCAGACTTCGAAACATTTTAAACAAATTAAAATTTAATGTATTATTTTTAATCAAAACATTACTCTCGATATCATTAAAAGATATATTTTGAAAAAAACATACGTTTTAAGTCATGATAATAAATAATTTTATCAAAAAATGAATTAGCTTTGTATATTCATAAAAAATAAAAATTTCATGAAAAAAATAATCTCTACTTTATTAGTATTCGGAATCTCCATATTTGCCAACCTATTATTTGCGCAGCAGATTTCAAAGGAAAAAAGAGTTGCTTTTCAGACAGACAATATAGAAATACTTAAAAAAAACTTCGCAAAAGAAGATTACAACAAATGTTTCGGAGCTAAAGAAACTTCATACAATCTGCTTTCTTTTAGTGTAAAACACGATAAAAAAAATGTTTTTAATTATTTGCTATCCAATAATGTAGACGTTAATAAAGCATGTGATAATCAAACACCGTTGATGATCGCTGCAAAATACGGAAGAGCAGATCTTGCAAAAGCATTGCTGAAAAAAGGAGCAACAAAGACTTTGAAAAATGACAAAGGACAAACGGCTAAAGATTATTCTGTAGAATACAAAAAGCCTGCTCTTACAGAAATTTTAAAATAGAAATATTCAAAATACAATGTAAAAACTTCCGAAAGGGAGTTTTTTTGTTTTTAAAACCTGCAAAAATCTTATCTTTGCAAACGAAAATTAAAGGCTCAAAACTTTGGGTCTTAAACATTGAACTTTAAACAAATAATTATGTTTCGATCGCACACAAACGGAGAATTATCTCTGAAAAATCTTAATGAAGAAGTTACACTTTCAGGATGGGTACAAACCATTCGTGATAAAGGATTTATGATTTGGATAGATCTTCGAGATCGTTACGGAATTACTCAGTTGGTTTTCGATCAAGACCGTTCTTCAGTGGAATTGATGGAAAATGCAAAAAAACTGGGACGTGAATTTGTAATTCAGGTTACAGGAAAAGTTATCGAAAGAGTAAGCAAAAACCCCAACATTCCAACAGGAGAAATTGAAATTTTAGTTGAAAAATTAGAAGTTCTTAATGAATCTCAACTTCCACCTTTCACCATTGAAGATGAAACGGACGGTGGCGAAGAATTAAGAATGAAATACCGTTACTTGGATATCAGAAGAGCACCGGTAAGAGATAAATTGATCTTCCGTCACAAAATGGCGCAGAAAGTGAGAAATTATCTTTCAGACGAAGGATTTATTGAGGTTGAAACTCCGGTTTTAATCAAATCTACTCCGGAAGGAGCGAGAGACTTCGTTGTACCGAGCAGAATGAATCCGGGGCAATTCTATGCATTACCACAATCACCACAGACTTTCAAACAATTGTTGATGGTTGGCGGAATGGATAAGTATTTCCAAATCGTAAAATGTTTCCGTGACGAAGATTTAAGAGCCGACAGACAGCCGGAATTCACACAAATCGACTGCGAAATGGCTTTTGTAGAGCAGGAAGACGTGATGAATGTTTTTGAAGGAATGACCAAAACGCTGATCAAAGATATTACAGGTCAGAAATTCGGAACTTTCCCAAGAATGACTTTTGCGGATGCGATGCAGAAATACGGAAACGACAAACCGGATATCCGTTTCGGAATGGAGTTCGTGGAATTGAATGAATTAGTAAAAGGAAAAGATTTCAAAATATTTGACGACGCAGAATTGGTTGTCGGAATCAATGTTGAAGGTTGCGCAGATTACACAAGAAAGCAAATCGATGAGCTTGTTGATTGGGTAAAACGTCCACAAATTGGAGCGACAGGATTGATTTGGGCTAAATTTCAGAATGACGGTGTGAAAACCTCTTCTGTGAATAAATTCTACAACGAGGAAGATTTAGCGAAAATCATCGAGAAATTCGGAGCAAAAGAAGGAGATTTAATGTTGATTCTTTCAGGAAACGAGCACAAAGTAAGAACTCAGCTTTCTGCGTTGAGAATGGAGCTTGGAAACCGTTTGGGATTAAGAAAAGGAGATGTTTTCGCACCACTTTGGGTTGTTGATTTCCCGTTATTGGAATTTGACGAAGAAAGCGGACGTTACCACGCAATGCATCACCCTTTCACCTCTCCAAAGCCGGAAGATATTCATCTATTAGAAACTGATCCAGGAAAAGCAAGAGCAAACGCATACGATATGGTTTTGAACGGAAACGAAATCGGTGGTGGTTCTATCAGAATTTTTGATAAAGATTTACAGTCAAGAATGTTTGACTTATTAGGATTCTCAAAAGAAGAAGCAGAAGCTCAGTTCGGATTCTTAATGAACGCCTTCAAATACGGAGCTCCGCCTCACGGTGGTTTAGCCTTTGGGTTTGACCGTTTGGTAGCAATTCTTGACGGAAATGAAGTGATCAGAGATTATATCGCTTTCCCTAAAAATAATTCAGGGCGTGATGTGATGATCGATGCACCTGCTTCAATTGCTGATGAACAGCTCGATGAATTGGAATTGAAATTAAATTTAAAAGCATAAATTTAAAGCGGAGATTTTTTCTCCGCTTTTTTATTTCTTTGAATTTTTAAAAAAGAAGTTATCCAACTCAGAACCCAATTCACCAACTTTTTCCATAAGAATTTCATCATATTTTGCGTAAAGATCATTATTTCTGACTTCAAAAAATTCAGGATAAAACTTATTAACTTCTTTTTGTACAACTTCGTCTAGAGCTTCAATAAATAAAATCCGTCTAGAATTACTATTAGCAAGATCAGGCTGAAACTGGCGTTCAAATTCTCGAAAATCTTCTATATAAGAAGGATTTATTATTTTCTCTGACCATTCAATATGTTTATGTATTTTATCTACAGGAAGATTTTGAAAATACTTTTCTACAAAAGAATGTAACGGAAATTCTTCTCCATGTAATATTTTCAAAATCTTGCCATCTTTCATTCCATAACTTCTTATACTTTTGCTAACTTTATTAACATAAGCCGCAGCATCAGGTTCAGAATTTTCAAGAAATTTTATTATATCCCATAAATACACAATAAAAGGAACAGACACTTCATTTCCGTCATTTTTTTTAAAGAAAATATGGAATTTTACAAGATCTGTTCCGAAATCTAGCATATCACTAATTTCTTCAATACGAGTGATCTTATTCATCATTTTGTAGTTTATTTTAATTAAAATTTAAAACAAATATATTAATTTTTCAACGGCACAATCATTGCAGACTCTTACCCAAAACGTAAGACAATGAAAGCAATTTGGAACGGTGCCATTGGCTTTGGTTTAGTTAATATTCCTGTGAAGATTTATTCTGCCACAGAAACCAGTAAATTGGATTTGGATATGCTTGATAAATCTGATTTTTCGAATATTAAATTCAAAAGAGTCAACGAGAAAACAGGCAAAGAAGTAAAATGGGAAAACATTGTAAAAGGTTATCTCATGGACGACAAATACATCATTCTTGATGAAGAAGATTACGAAGCCGCAAGTCCCGAAAAAAGCAAAATACTTTCTATCGATCAATTTGTGAAAGAAGTTGAAGTTGATTCCGTTTATTTTGAAAATCCTTATTTTTTGGAACCTCAGAAAAATGGGGAAAGTGCTTACAGACTTTTATTAAAAGCTTTATCTGAAACAAAAATGGTCGGTGTCGGAACTTTTGTTCTTCGCGAAAGTGAGGCGATTGGAATGATTCGACCTTATAATGATGAAGTTTTGGTTTTAAATCGATTGAGATTTGCTCAGGAAATGAGAGATTATAAAGATTTAAAAATTCCTGAAAAAAAAGCCCCAAAACCCGCCGAACTCAAAATGGCGGTAAATCTTATCGAACAGCTTTCCCAAGAATTTGATCCGGAAATGTATAAAGATACTTATGCCGAAGCATTACTGAAAATCATTAAGCAAAAAGCAAAAGGCAAAGGAGTAAAAACCAAAAAAGCCGAACCAGCAAAAGAAGGCAAAGTAATCGACTTAATGGCTCAATTAAAAGCAAGTTTACAAAGTCCGAAATCTAAAAATGCATCGTAATGGCTCTCAAAGATTATAACGAAAAACGTAAGTTCGACGAAACCACCGAACCCAAAGGCAAAGCAAAAAAGAGTAATGACAAACTTATTTTTGTGATTCAAAGGCATGCCGCATCGCGTCTTCACTATGATTTCAGGTTAGAAATGGAAGGCGTTTTGAAAAGTTGGGCAGTTCCGAAAGGTCCGTCACTGGATCCGAAAGACAAACGTCTGGCGATGATGGTGGAAGATCATCCTTACGATTATAAAGATTTTGAAGGAAATATTCCCGAAGGAAATTATGGAGCCGGACAAGTAGAAGTCTGGGACAGCGGAACTTACGAACCTTTGGATGAAACCAGCAAACTTTCGGACGAAAAAGAATTGTTGAAAGAATTAAAAGCAGGTTCGTTAAAATTCATTTTACACGGCAAAAAACTGAAAGGTGAATTCGCTTTGGTTAAAATGAAAAATGCCGAAAACAACGCTTGGTTATTAATCAAACATAAAGACGATTTTGCAGAGGAAAAATATGATGCGGAAGAAAATACATCAAAAAATTCTCAGGTCACCAAATTTTTAGAGGAAAAAAAAAGCCTAAAAAGCAACAAAGAGAAGTTATAACTTCAGAAATAAAGCCTAAATTTCAACGATTCAATTCTTTAGGTGACGAAAAAAAATTAGAGAATTTCATTAAACCGATGTTTGCCAAATTTTTTGAAAAAGCATTTGATGATGAAGACTGGATTTTTGAAATAAAATGGGACGGTTATCGCGCTATTGCTGATCTCAGCAATGAAAAACCTCTCTTCTACTCCCGAAATGGAATTTCTTTTTTATCAAAATTTGATAAAGTCTCAAAGAATTTTGATCAACAGAAGCACAAAATGATTCTTGATGGTGAAATTGTGGCTTATGACGAAAACGGAAAGCCAAATTTTCAACTATTACAACAAATTGGAGACAATCCCAATTTAGCCTTAGTTTATCAGGTTTTCGATTTACTTTGGCTCAATGGCCATTCTACGGAAGAGATCCCTTTAATTCAACGGAAAGAGCTTTTAAAAGAGGCTTTGATTGAAACGGAAGTCATCAAATATTGTGATCACATCCCGGAAAAAGGTATCGATTTTTTTAATGAAATGAAAAAAATGCAATTGGAGGGAATGATCGCCAAAAAATCAGACAGTCTTTATATTGAAAACTACAGAAGTTCGGATTGGCTGAAAATAAAATTCACCAATACAGAAGAAGCTATAATTTGTGGATTTACAAAGCCGAGAGGCTCGAGAGAAGGTTTTGGAGCGTTGATTTTAGGAAAATATATTGACGGAAAGTTGATTTATTCCGGTCACACGGGAACAGGTTTTAATAAAGAATCATTGAATCTGCTTCATGAAAGACTGAAAAAATTAGTTATAAAAACATCTCCGTTTGAAGCCGTTCCTAAAACGAATATGCCTGTAACATGGACAAAACCTGAATTGGTCTGCGAAATAAAATATTCTGAGATTACCAAAGACGGAATTTTCCGGCATCCTGTTTTTGTTGCGATCCGTGAAGATAAAAACCCCGAAGATACAAACGAAAAACCTAAAGAGATGAAAGCCAAAACACCAGCAAAAAAGACATCAACTTCAGAAAAAGAAAAGGAAATCACTTTAGACAAACATAAAGTAAAACTTACCAATCAGGATAAAGTTTATTTTCCGAAAGATGAGATTACAAAAGGTGATGTAATCGAATATTATCAATCTGTCGCCAATTTTATTTTACCACATTTGAAAAACCGTCCGTTGTCATTAAACCGTTTTCCCAATGGAATTGATGAGCAAAGCTTTTATCAAAAAGATGCAAGTGACAATATTCCTGACTGGATAAAAACAACGCAGGTTTATTCGGAATCTAATGATAAATACATTGATTATATTTACTGTAATGACAAGGCGACATTGGCTTATCTGAATAATTTAGGTTGTATTGATCTGAATCCTTGGAACTCTTCGCTTCCTGATTTGGAGCATCCTGATTTTATGGTTTTAGATCTCGATCCTTCGAAGAAAAATAGTTTTGATGATGTAATTGAAACCGCTTTGCAGGTTAATGAGGTTTTAAATTCAATTAAAATTAAAGGCTATTGTAAAACTTCTGGAAGTACAGGAATTCACGTCTACATTCCGATGGGTGGGAAATATGATTTTGACCAAGTGAAAGATTTTGCGCATATTTTAATGAAGCAAGTCAATGAAAAGCTTCCAAAAATAACAACTTTAGAAAGAAGTTTGCAAAAAAGAGACGACAAGAAAATCTACCTAGATTATCTTCAAAATAGAACCGGACAAACATTGGCAAGTGTTTACAGCTTACGACCAAAAGAAGGTGCTTCTGTGTCTATGCCTTTGGAATGGGAAGAATTAAAGCCAGGTTTGAAACCAACTGATTTTAATATTCATAATGCTTTGGAAAGAATTAAAGAAAAAGGTGATTTGTTCAAACCTGTTTTGGGTAAGGGAATCGATATGATGAAGGCGTTGGAATTGTTGCAGGATCTTGAATAATTTTGGTATTTTTGAATGAACTAAAAATACAGAATGAAAACTTCAATTTTATTAATTCTCATTTTTTGTTTGAGTTGTTCTGAGAAAAAAACAGATAAAAAGTCAAACTACGATCAACCGAATTATTCATTTGATAATATATTAAGTTACCGCAAAGAAGATACCATATTTATAAAATCAAGATTTCAAGATTGTGGAGAATGGGGTGGTCATGAGGAATTAGTTAAAATCTACCGCTCAGAACGAAAACCCAAGTTGACTTATGTCAAATTCAAGGTTGATTGCGGAATCAGAAACTCATTAGGTCAAATAATTCAAACCAAAAAATTTACCCAACATATTTTATTATCAAATTCACAGCAATTAGTATTAATGAAATATATGAATGATTTAATGAAATTTCAGTTTCTTAAAGAAGAAATTTCACATTCTGGAAACTCCTTTTATTTAAGTAATACCAAGGGAGATTTGAAAATTTCTCATTATGGAGACCAATATTTACCTTTAAACAGTTACAATACTTTAATGACTGCATTAAAGCTTCCAAAAGTAAATATTGAAAATAGGTAATTAAGGCAATTTCGCAACCAAATTCTCCGGCAACACTTTCAAAATCAAATAAATCAATTTCCATTTAAAGTTTGGAACAATAGTGAAAGAATTTCCGGCATTGACGATATGTTTGGCTACATAATCAGGTTCCATGATTAAAGATTCATTCAGTTGTAAACCTTCATTAATTTTTGTTCTGATATAACCAATCACTAAAGCATTGACTTTAATATTCCTAGAAGCTAATTCTTGTCTTAAGCCAGCTAAATAAGTTGTAAAAGCCGCTTTTGTACTTCCGTAAACAAAATTACTTTTTCGACCTCGAACGCCCGAAAGTGAAGACAGTCCGATAATTCGTTCTAAATTCTTATTGCTTTCGTCCATTGCAATAATATTCAGAATAGATACAGCTCCCATGTAATTCGTAATCATCATTTGTTGAGTTCCTTTGAAATCTTTCAAAGCTTTGTCATTATCTACTAAAAAACCTGCTGCATAAACCGCGATATGAGGTTTTATTGGAAGTTCATCATAGAATTTCTGATGTGAATCAAAATCTGCTGCATCAAAATATAAAACCGTTATTTTTGATTGGTCTAGATTATTGGAAACTATAAAATTTTCTAATGATTTTGTATTTCGGGAAGCTGCAATGATCGTACATCCTTTTGACAAATATTGTAAAATAGATTGCTTCGCAACATCGGAATTAGCACCTAGAATGAGAACGGTTTTGTTTGTGTTTTGATTCATGCGACAAAGATATTTTATTTTAAAATTTAAACACAAATTTCACAAATGTTTTCACTAATAATACAGATTCTTAGTCCATATTCTTAACACTATGTTTGTCATCCTGAAATGATCTAGCCATATATTACTTTTAAGAATTTAGATTCCTCTGGAATGACAAAATGAATAGATACCTTTATTATAAAAAGAATCGGCGCGGTGAGCTTTGCTCACCGCGCCGAAACGTAATATTTCAAAAACTAAAAATTACTTATTTTCAGTTTCGATTTCCTTTTTCTCAACTGGTTTATCAGTTGTTTTTACTGCTTTTTCTCCAAAACGAGTTTCTGTAAATTCTCTTGAAACAGCCGCTTTTTCGAATTTTAATTTTCCTGATAATGTTTCAATAACGAAACCATCATCCTGAACCTGAGCAATTCTTCCGTGAAGACCAGAGGTAAGAACTACTCTAGTTCCAACTTTTAAGTTTTCCTGGAAAGTTTTTTCTTTCTTTTGTTTTGCTTGTTGTGGTCTTATCATTAAGAAATAAAAACCTACAAACATCACCCCCATCATGATCAACATCATTGGAGACGAACCTCCCGCTGGAGCTGCTTGTAAAAAGATTGTTAATATACTCATTATATTATGGTTGAATATTAGCTGTAAATGTTAATTTAATTGGAGCTTTATCTACGTTCGCAAAAACATCTGCATACTTACTTACATTTCCATCAAAGCTTGAAGAGTCAAAATGCAATGTAATTTTTCCTTTTTTACCGGGCATAATTGGTTCTTTTGTGAAATCAGGTACTGTACATCCACATCCTGGCTTTACTTCAGAAATTACCAAAGGATTTTTTCCTGTATTTGTAATTTCATATACGTGCTCTACTTTATCTCCTTTTTTGATTTTTCCAAAATCGAAGCTGTTTTCAGAAAGAGCAATTGTTGTTAATGGCTGGTTAGATGGAGCCGGTGTTCCTGCTACCGCCGGAGTAGCCGTCGCTGCACCTTCCTGTACGTGAACTGCTGAAGAATCAGTTGGCGGCAAATTATTTGCAGCACTAGAATCTACTGCTACAGCATCTGATCCCTGAACTTCTTTGCTTTCTTTTTTACAAGAAACTAAACCAAAGCCTATAATAGACAAAGCGATAATTGATAACGTCTTTTTCATGTTAAATTCTATTTTGATCTTTACAATATTTATCTAAAATTCCGTTGATGAAGATATTGGATCTGTCTGTAGCAAATACTTTAGCGATCTCTATATATTCATTAATAATTACTCTTGAAGGGGTGAAGGCAAAATTATCAAGCTCAGAAATTGCTGTTGTTAAAATAACTTTGTCCATTAAAGAAACTCTATCCAAATCCCAGTTTTCCAATCTTTCACCTAACTTTTTCTCGTTGCTTTCCCAGTTGTTCAGTGTGTCTCTCAACAATTTACCTGCGAAATCTCTGTCTTCATCATCTTTCACCATTTTGATCAAAGTTCTACTTTCTTCATCTTCCTTTAGAAAACCAATCGTTTTTTGAACCATTGAATTAGCAATATGAATATCATCATACCAAGTTAATTCTTTATCCCCAAGATATTCATGAAAATCTTCATTTTCAGCGATGTATCTTAAAAATAATTTTCCAATAAATTTTTGATCTTCCTCAAAAGAATACCCATCTTCTTTCATGAAATCCTGATAACGCTTTCCTGCAGTAATTCTCTGGAAAGTTCTCACCAAAAGATCATCATGAAGATCCCACTTCAATTGTTTATGCTGACCAGTAAAAAATAATCTCTCAGGATTTTCTTCAATCTTAATTAATACTTGGTTGCTGATGAATTTTTGATTAGGATTGGTATTCGCATCGGTTTTGATGTATTTATTCTTACCGATTTCGATCTGATGTTCTGCAAGATCTTTCAATGCCACTAAAAAGTTTAGTTCATAGATATACAGATAATAGATTTTTTCTATTCCAGAGAACATGTTTTTCTCTAAAACATCAAATTTTATTGGATTTTGGTAGTAAGAATACACACTTTCTACTACTTTTTCACGGATTTGTCGTCGTCCTAACATTCAAAGAGCTTTTTATGGGTGCAAAGATACGAAATTTAAAATTTATGAAATTCGTAGTCTGCTTCTATTTTTGTAATTTTGCAAAACTTTATGAAAGCTTTAAAAACTCTAAACCCTTATTTTTGGAAACATAAAATATTATTGTTTTGGGGGTCGCTGTTTATCATTACCAGCAATTTTTTCAATATATACAAAGTTCAGTTTGTAGGAAAATCGGTTGATGAACTTACAAAAAACGGAAATTACGGCTTCAATAAGCAGATATTAATTTATGTTGCCATTATTGTCGGATGTTCCCTTCTTACCGGATTTTTCACCTTTATGATGAGACAAACTATTATTGTAGCATCAAGAAGGATTGAATATGAGCTGAAAAATAAAATCTACAGACATTATCAGGAATTATCTTTAACGGATTACAAACAAACGACTATTGGTGATTTAATGAACCGATTAAGTGAAGATGTTGTGGCTGTAAGAATGTATCTTGGACCTGGTGTGATGTACGTTGTGAACTTAATTATTCTATTAATTATCACAAGTATTTATATGCTGAAAACGGATGTATCAATGACTTTATGGACATTGTTGCCTCTTCCCATTTTATCATTTGCTATTTTCAAGGTAAGTTCTATTATTAATAAAAAGTCGAAGATTATGCAGAAAAGTCAGTCTGCAATTTCAACTTTTGTTCAGGATAGTTTTTCGGGAATCCGTGTTGTGAAGTTTTTTGCGAAAGAAAATTACATCAAGAAAAATTACAGCGTAAAAGTCACTGATTATCAAGACAAAGCTTTAGATTTAGCTAAAACCGAAGCATATTTCTTTACCATTATTTTATTCGTAATCGGTCTATTAAACGTTGCCATTATTTTAATTGGCGGTCAAAAATATATTGACGGACAATTAAGTATCGGTAAAATCGCCGATTTCTTCATGTATATCAACACATTGATATTTCCTTTCTCAATGGTTGGCTGGGTAACTTCTGTGAACCAAAGAGCTGAAGCTTCCATGCAAAGAATCAATGAATTTTTGGATAAAAAATCTGAAGTTATCAATACAAACTTCGAAAACTATCCTATTAAAGGAGATATTGAGTTCAGAAATGTGTCTTATGTTTACCCAAATACAGGAATTAAGGCGTTAGATAATTTAAGTTTTAAAATCGATGCCGGACAATCTCTCGCGATCATGGGTAAAACAGGAAGTGGAAAATCTACCATTGCCTTACTTCTTTGCCGATTAATTGATCCTACGGAAGGAGAAATTTTAATTGATGGTAAAAATCTTAAAGATCATAACTTAGACAATTACAGAAATTTTATAGGCTACATTCCGCAGGAAAGTTACTTGTTTTCAGATTCTATCGAGAGTAATATTGGGTTTGCAATAGACAATCCTTCCCACGATAAAGTCGTTGAATATGCCAAGATCGCAGATGTTGATAAAAACATCATCGACTTCAAAGATCAATATAAAACACTTGTTGGTGAGCGTGGTGTAATGCTTTCGGGAGGTCAGAAACAGCGTATTTGTATCGCTAGAGCCTTAATTAAAGACCCAAACATCATTATTTTCGACGATTCATTGTCTGCTTTGGACACTGAAACCGAGCAGAATATCTTAGAAAATATAGAATCAAAAATTCACAACGCTACGTCCATAATTATCACACACAGAGAGTCTAGCGCTCAGAGAGCAGATAAAATTATTAATCTTACTGAAATTACCAATTCTTTAACCGCTTAGCCATTTCATTCGGAATTGTTAAATAAATCATAAAAAAAATTTTGTGATTAAAAGAAAACTTTTATATTTGTTCTTAACAAGATTAAAAAATATCTAACAATGAGTGAATACAAGGAACGCCATGAAAATGAAATTTTCACGAAGGTGTTAAAAGCAGGAAGAAGAACTTATTTCTTTGATGTGCGCGAGACGAAAGCAGGAGATTATTATCTTACGATTACCGAAAGCAAAAAGAACTTCGGAGAGAATGGAGAGGCTACATTCGAGAAACACAAAATTTATCTTTACAAAGAGGATTTTAAAAGTTTTCAGGAGATGTTTAATGAATCCACAGATTTCATCATTAACGAAAAAGGTGAGGATGTAATATCAGAAAAGCATGACAAAGACTTCAAAAGCAAATCTTATACAATAGATTCTGACGACGAGGTTTAAGCCAAAACAATATCTTAAAAACACAAGCATCTGAAAAAAGATGCTTTTTTTATGTTTATATTTTAATAAATCTTATTGATTTTCTTGATTTTATTGCATAAAAAAAAACACATTCTCAATGAAGAAAATGTGTTTAAATGTGGGTGAATGAGGGGTCTCGAACCCCCGACCTCCGGAACCACAATCCGGCGCTCTAACCAACTGAGCTACAATCACCGTTTTGGTGGTGCAAATATAAGAAAGATTTTTTAATTACAAAATAATTCCATCAAAATTTTTCAACGCAATCAGCTTCTCAGTCGTAAATCCCTCAGCATAAGTAACTCCCGATAACCTTCCTAAGTCTTGTGCACGGTACGTTAAACTCTCGTAGAAGTCTTTTGATGTAATCGGAGTCTCAGGTTCCTTAGAAGTTGGATCATAAAACTGAGTTTTGAATGCCATACACGCTTCGATCTTCTTATCGAGATGCTCAGAAATGTCAATAACAAATTCCGGTTTGATATTTTTCCACTGAATATAATTGAAAATATGCTTTGGTCTCCATACCTCTTGATTTTCTCCGTCCTCTGAAGTTTCAATTTTTCTTAAGCCAGATAAAAAGCACGCATCCGATACTAATTTCGCTCCTTTTGCGTGATCTGGATGTCTATCATCAATCGCGTTCGCTAAAACGATTTCTGGCCTGTATTTGCGAATCATTTTTACGATCTTTAATTGATATTCTTCAGAATTCACAAGAAAGCCATCTTTCATTCCTAAATTCTCTCTCGCAGAAACTCCCAAAATCTTTGCAGAATTTCCGGCCTCTATTCTTCTTGTTTCATCTGTACCTCTGGTTCCCATTTCGCCTTTCGTTAAATCAACGATAACGCATGTTTTTCCTTCTGAAATTAATTTGGCAATTGTTCCGCCGCAACCTAACTCAACATCATCAGGATGTGCTCCAAAAGCAAGTATGTCTATTTTCATTTATTCTTTTTAATTTTAATTTGTAAGATGAAACGTTCAATTACTATGCTCGTGTTATCGAATTTTTAACCAAGCCGTTTCATACTTTCAAATATAAGATTTAAAATAAAAACTTCCCAAACATTACGAATGGGAAGTTTTAATATCTATAATTTAAATTTTAAATTACTTGTTGATCTCTCCGTTTAGCTTTACAGCATCTTGGTATGTTGGATCTAACTGTAAAGATTTTGCAACATAATCTTTTGCTTTCGCAAGATCAGAATCTTTATTCATATAAGCTACTGCAAAATAAGCATAAGCCAATGTTTGCTTGTTAGCCTCCATATCAGCAGGTTTTACCGTTGAAATAAATTTCTCATAAGCAATTTTTGCAGCATCATTATTACCAGCTTGTTGGTAAGAATATCCTTGACTGTAATATGCGGGAGCCCAATCAGGAAGAAGAGTGCTCATTTTCTGCCATGTAAGGATTGCTCCATTCCAGTTTTTAGCATCTTGGTAAGCTGTCGCCAACTTAAACAATGAATCTGTATCCTGAGCATTAGCAGCTACTTTTTGCTTTAATCCTTCGATAGTCGGGTTTGTTGGCCCAGTATCAGCAGAACCTTGTGATACAGCACCACCTCCAGCGATCTTAGCAAGCTCCATATCCCACTTCAATGTTTCGTCTTTTGCACCTTTAGCAATTGCTACTTTTTGTTGAGCCTCAGTCATTAAAGCTGTTTTCTTAGCAGCATCTTTTTCGTCTTTAGCCAAGCCAGCAGCAATCAGACCTTGTAAACCTTGGTCAGCAGGCTGTACTCTAGACTTTTCAGCCTGAGAAACGAAACTATCCATGCTTTGTTTAGCTTCAGCATATTTTCCGTCAGCATATAATTGATATGCTCTTAATTTGAATTTGATTGGATCATCAACTTTGTCAAAAATCTTATCTAAGATCATTTTAGAGTTTGCATAATCTTCATTAGTGAAATAAAGTTTAGCAATTTCTAATTGTGTATACGGATCTTCATCAGCATACTTTGTATAGTTGATCAAATCCTGAGTTGCTTTCGCATTCTCCTGATATTTAATATCATAAGCAGCTAAAGCTTTGTAAGCAGGTGCATAAGTAGCATCTGTAGCAATTGCTTTATCTATATTTGTTTTAGCTTGTTGCCATTGTTGTGCAGCCATCCATAAAGTACCCATTCTTGTATAAACAGACGCTTTATTTTTAGCAACAGGTAAAGCCTTATCATAAGCTGTCATTGCATCACCAGGGATTCTTTTTAATCTGTAAGCATCTCCTAATGTATAGTAATAATGTGCAGGAACTTCTTTTTTAGCAGCTCTTTCAATTGCTTTATTCAAAAACTGAATAGCAAGATCCGGAGAGTTATTTTTCTCAAATAATGTTAAAGCTTCAGCAGCTCTGAACAATACTTCTGCATCTTTTTCTCTAGAATCAGTTACAATTTTCTGGATTTCAGCAATTGCATTTTTATCACCCTTTCCTAGTTTCACAGCAGCCAAACCAATTTTATTAAGGTAGCTTTTGCTATCTGCTGCAAGACCTTTATTAAAACTTTCCGTTGCTTTTGCAAAATCAGGTTCACCTTGTCTTAAAAATGTATTTCCTAAGTAGAAATAATTTTCAGCAGTAGGTGTTTTAGCAATCATGTCAGTGAAATTAGTTTTTGCTTGAGCAAATTTATCACTGTCAATACTGTTAATACCATCTTGTACTGTTTGCGCAGAGGCAAAGTTGGCAAAAAATACCACGGCTGCCCCAAAAGCAATCTTCTTTACATTCATAATCATTATATCTTTCATTTTAATATATTCTAAACTGAATTAATTCATTACACAATTTTCAGACCAAAATAGTATAATTATTTTGAGGAAAAGGTTAATTTAATATTTTTTAACGCATTTGAACCTCTCTTTTGTAAATATTGTAGGGTTGTAATCCTTCCTTTTCTACGATCATTTGACCAAGTTGAGTACAAGAATATCTTATAAATCCGTTTGCTATGTTAAAATTCCCTTCGTTTGTTAAAAAGTATAAAACTCTTGTAAAAGGATATTTCATTTCGCGTAATCCGGCAGAATCCGCAGAATATAATTTTCCATTATTTTCAACAGGGAGAACTTTTATCAACTCTCGTAATTTTTCAGAAGTTTTATCATAGGGTCTACTGAAAGTATTAAGACCTATAACTCCTATTTTATTGGGATATTTATTTAATTCTTCAATAATATTCTGACTTCCGGGAATTACGGAGAACTTTAAATCTTTTGGTTGTTTTTTAAGTTTTTGTGCCACGAAATTCAAATTACTTGAATTTGTTCCGTCGAAAATAAAGTCTTTGTTATCAGATTGAAGTCCATTTCTAATTTCATCCATCGAAATACTTGTCTTTGGAGAGTTTATTGGAACAACAAAAACTACTGCATCAGCAGCAAATTTCGCAGGTAATATTTTCATATCCACTTGTTCTTCAAAAGCTTTAACTTCTTCAGGAGAAAGTTCTTTAGACATTACAGCAATTCTTGCTTTGCCCTGTAAGAGATCAAGAAAGCCTAAATCTTCTTTTCTTGTAACCACTTTAATTTTTGTTTCGGGATAATTAATCATATATCCGTCAGCTAAAGCTTCGGTAACGCTTTTAAAAGATTCGTCCGTAAGAATCGTAAGGTCTCCCTTGTGATAAGACGGAGATTTATCTTCTTTTTTACAGCCTACAATAATAACACTAAAAACAAATAGCATTATAAGTTTAATACTATTCTTCATTTCCAGCATCTTTAATTTTTGAAACAGCTCTATATATTCTGAATATCCCGTAAAGGATAAGAAGCCCACCCATTGCATAAGCAACCGCCGGCTCCAAAGTTGTGAAAAAGAATTTGTAGTAAATAACTACAACTCCTAGCACTATATAAAATAATCCTGTAATCAGGGATAACCAATTGAACATCATAAAACAAAAATACCAAAAAAAATAAAAAGAGAAGCTATTGCTTCTCTTTTTTAATTATTATTTAAAGATAAATTATCCTTCAAAATTCATTGTTAAAGGTAATCTGAATCTGTAACGTACAGATTGACCATTAATTTTAGCAGGACTCCATTTATTCTTAATAGACTTAATCGTTCTTACAGCTTCAGAATTGAAGTCTGAATTTCCTCCATTAGCCTTTACGTCAGTAATACTTCCATCTCTTTCTACTACGAAAGTAATTTCAGTTTTTACTGTACCTTCATCACCATTCATCGCAGAACCATCAAAGCTATCTCCTACTTTCTTTCTGAAAGAGTTGATACCTCCTGGGAATTCCGCAGTTTGCTCTACCTCAGTATATACTTGAGTATCGCTCACCTGAGGCTTCACTTCAGCTGTTGAAGTTCTTGTACCTGTAGATGGTGGTGGTGGAGGTGGAGTATAAGCCGGAGCTTTTACACCTTCCTGATTATTTAGACCAGTTGTCGTTTCTAATTGCTTAGAAATTGGTGGCGGTGGAGTTTCAATTTTTGGAGCTCTTACCGGTTCTGGTACAACGTTCTGAATAACCTCAATCTTTTCCTCTTCTTTTGGTGGAGGTGGTGGAGGTGGTTCTTCTTCTTTTGGCTGCTCTATAATTTTATCTTCCTGAAGAATCTCAACCAAATCTGCCTTAACTTCTTGTTTAGGTGGTTCAGTAAGTCTCTTAATTGTAAGATAAATAAACGGAGACAAAGCCGCAACTAGGAATAATGCCGTTCCAACAATAAAAGATTTTGTTAGAAGTCTTGGATACTGATGTCTAAGATCATAGGCACCATACGCCTTGTTTCTATTTTCAAATACAATCTCGTCTAAAGTAAGATTCTGACTGTATACATTTTCATCTGCCATAGATTTACAATTTTATGGTTAAATTACTTTGTAGCTGGTGCAGCCGCAGCTCCATTATTTCCTACTTTTCTGTCATAAATAGCCTTTTCCCAAGGTTTAAGATCAGTAACACCGTACTGCTCACTTTTGGTAATAGCCATTTCGTCAAGAATATCTACAAAGTTTTTATATACAGCATCGTCAGTAGGCTTGATAATAACAGTAAATTTTGTTTTATCTGCTGCATTTGCTTTTGCTTGCTCAATTACTTTTCTAATCCCTTCTCTATCAAAAGAAGTCTCGTTAAGATTTTGATCAGTTAAAGATGTGTTATCTTGCTGATGCCAAAAAATCTTATTACCCTTACCCAATAATAAAGAAATTGAATTAGAAAGTTTAATTTCTGTTGGAGGTGGTTTTTGTTGCTCATCTTTCGGTTTTGCCGGAAGACCCAAATCCATTACATTCGGTTTAGAGAATGTGGTTGTGAACATAAAGAAGGTGATCAATAGAAAACCCAAGTCCACCATAGGAGTCATATCTACCCTGGTATTCTGCTTCTTGGAACGTACCTTGCCGCCTTTGCCGCCTTTTTCCTGTACTTGTACTTCTGCCATTTCTAATGATTATTATTGTTTACCTTCTTGTGATGTAATCAACCAGAATTTAAGAAAATCAATATCTCTTAAACCTTCAAATAGGCTTTTAACTTTAGGATACTCAGTTGTAACGTCTCCTTTGATTGCTAATTTGTAATCAGGATTTACGCTTAAACTTTGTTGTACCCAGTCTACTAACTGCTTATTTGTACTGTCCATAGGAATCCCAGTAGGACTCTTGAAACTCTTCTGTTCCTCATCTGACAAATCAAGATAGCTTTTAAGTTGGTTCATAGGAACCCCAATCGCTTGTACTTTTTGAAATGCAGCTTTTTCGTTGTTGTCAAATGCAATACCATACTTTTGACCCATTTTATCTAAAAGCTGTAGTCTCTCTGATGCGTTCTCTACCGGTTGGAAATAAAATTTCCCGTCCGGCGTAGCGTTGATGGTCATCAAACTTGCATCAGGAAGTAACTTCTCTGATATTGAAGATGGCGGTTTAATCTGCTCCACGTCAGGTTTTTTAAACTGAGTGGTCAATATAAAGAATGTAAGTAGTAGGAAGGCAACGTCACACATTGCCGTCATATCCGTCACTACTCCATGTCTTTTTGGTTTGACTCTCGCCATTGTTTTGAATTATTTTTAATTAAACTTCTGTTATTGTATGCAAATTCCTTGCTAAAGATTCAATTCTTAGTTGAACTCAGCGAAAGACTGCTGGATACTCATTGCGATCTCGTCGATCTTGTAAGTTAATCCGTCAATTCTAGATGTAAAATAATTGTAAAGGATAATAGCGATAGCTGAAGTACCAATACCTAAAGCTGTGTTGATCAATGCTTCAGAGATACCTGTAGAAAGTGCAGCTGCATCTGGAGTACCACCACCAGAACCTAATGCGAAGAATGCTTTAATCATCCCGATTACTGTTCCTAATAGTGCGATCAAAGTTGCAACAGTACCTAAAGTAGAAAGAATCATCATGTTCTTCTCTAACATTGGCATCTCAAGAGTAGTAGCCTCTTCAATAGCTTTGTTAAGAGCTACCATTTTCTGCTCCTTGTTTAATGTAGTGTCATGAGAAAGAGCTTTGTAAGTAGTAAGACCTTCTTTCACTACGTTACCTACAGATCCTTCTTGTCTGTCACACTCTTCTAAAGCTTCATCAATTTTGTTTTGATTAAGTAGGCTTCTTACTTGTACTACGAAATTGTCTAAGTTTCCTTTTCCAGAAGCTTTACCAAGTACGAAATACCTTTCAAAAGAGAAAACGATTACAGTGATCATGAAAGTAATCAAGATTGGTACGATAACCCCTCCTTTGTAGATAATACCTAAAAACGACTCTGGGTGAATGTCTTTTCCTTCAACACTTGAGAAAGCTACAGAACCACCACCTAGTTTATCTGCGTCTTTAAAATTTCCTGGGCTCCCAAGAACGAATAAATAGATACAAACTCCTATAACGAATAAAATAGGAATAATAACAGCTGGGTTTAAACCTCCTGCTTTTCTAGCAACTAATTGCTCATCATTTTTTGAAACATTCATTTCCATATTTAACTAAATTATATTGTTTTAAAATTTTACAGTTTGTAAATTAAAGGCAAAATTAATTAAAATGCAAGAGTCTTAAATAAACATTTTTGTTTTTTTTGATAAAGAAAATTTAATACGATTTCGATATTATAATTTTTTTTCAAATTTTTAATTATTTTCCTCAATTTTAACGTTTATGTTAAAATATTAAAAAAATTAACCCCTCATTTTTTTTAAATTACCAATGTTAATTTTTTTTTAAATTACAATATTCACAATTCTGTGATGCACCACAATGATTTTTTTCGGTGTTTTACCTTCCAGAATTTGTTGAATTTTCTCATCATTAATCACTAAATCCTCTACTTCTTTAGCAGAAAATTGCGCAGATAGGGATAATTTAAACTTCATTTTACCATTTATGCTCACCGGATACTCAATTTCATCTTCTATTAAGTACGTTTCATTCAATTCCGGAAATTTCTCAAATTCAATAGAAGTATCGTGTCCCAGTAGGTTCCAAAGCTCTTCACAGATGTGAGGAGCATATGGCGAGATGATAACGGCTAAAGGTTCAAGAATATTGCGTTTGTTACATTTTATTTTCTGTAATTCATTTACAGCAATCATAAATGAAGACACAGAAGTGTTGAAAGAGAAGTTTTCAATATCGTAAACTACTTTCTTTATCAATGTATGTAATACTTTATATTCTGCTTTTGTAGGTTCTTCGTCAGAAACTTCAAAAACCTCGCCATTAAAATACAGATTCCAGAATTTTTTCAGGAAACCGTAAACTCCACTTAGACCTTGCGTGTTCCAAGGCTTGGATTGTTCTAACGGTCCTAAGAACATTTCATACAATCTCAACCCGTCTGCTCCGTACTCTTCACAGATATCATCAGGATTTACAACATTGTATTTTGATTTGGACATTTTTTCTACTTCGCGGTCTGTGATGTATTTTCCATCTTCTAAAATAAATTCTGCATTTGCAAATTCTGAACGCCAATTTCTAAAAGCATCAACATCAAGCTCATCAGAAGTACCTTTTAAAAAAGCGATATCAATATGTATTTTTTGTGTTTGATAATCCTTTGCTAAATTTTTAGAAACAATTTTATTAGTCCCGTCAATTCTATAAATGAAAGCACTCATCCCTAAAATCATCCCTTGGTTGATCAATTTTTGGAAAGGCTCATCTTGAGTAATATATCCTCTGTCTTTTAAGAACATATTCCAGAAACGAGAATATAATAAGTGACCGGTTGCATGTTCGCTACCTCCAATATATAAATCTACTTGTCCCCAATAATCAGTTAATTCTTTATTAGCAAAAACCTCATCATTATTAGGATCCATATATCTAAGGAAATACCATGAGCTTCCTGCCCAACCCGGCATTGTAGATAACTCTAATGGAAATATCGTTTTATCATCAATTAAATCTGTAGCAACCTCTTTCTGGTTTGCTTCATCCCAAGCAAAAGTTTTTGAATTTCCTAATGGCGGATCCCCGTCTTCTGTTGGTAAATATTTTTCAACTTCAGGAAGTGCTAATGGTAAAGCAGAATTTGGCAACGTGTAAGGCATTCCATCTTTATAATAGATAGGAACCGGCTCGCCCCAATAACGCTGTCTTGAGAAAATAGCATCACGTTGTCTGTAATTCGTTGTTCCGTGACCAATTCCTTTTTTCTCAACGGCATCTATAATTAATGCTTTTGCTTCGTCATAGCTTAAACCATTCAAGAAATCTGAATTTACACAAACGCTGGTTTTAGAATCAAAAGATTTTTCCTGAACGTCTTCTTCAGTTTCTACAACTTTTTTAATTTCTAAATTAAATTTCTTTGCAAATCTGTGATCACGCTCGTCATGTGCAGGAACAGCCATTACAGCTCCCGTTCCGTAACCCATCAATACGTAATCTGAAATATAGATCGGCATCTTTTCATTACTGAAAGGATTGATCGCATAACTTCCCGTGAAAGCACCTGAAACGTTTTTCACGTCAGACATTCTGTCTCTTTCAGTTTTCTTGGAAGTTTCTTCAATATAAGTGTCTACCTCAGCTTTTTGTTCTGCTGTAGTAATGGTTTCCACTAAAGGATTTTCCGGCGCCAACACCATAAATGTTGCTCCGAAAATCGTATCAGGTCTTGTTGTGAAAACCTCAACGATCTCGTCGTGTAAATCGATATTAAATTTAACCTGCGCTCCTTGAGATTTTCCGATCCAGTATTCCTGGGCATCTTTCAAAGGTTGTGGCCAGTCTAATGTTTTAAGACCTTGCAACAATCTTTCAGAGTATGCAGAAATTCTCATGCTCCACTGCATCATTTTCTTTTGGAAAACAGGGAAACCTCCTCTTTCGGATTTTCCGTCTTTCACTTCGTCGTTTGCCAGAACTGTTCCTAGAGCAGGACACCAGTTAACAGTCGTTTCCGCTCTGTAAGACAAACGGTAATTTAACAGAATATCTTCTTTATCAATTTCAGAAGCTTCTTTCCATTCTTCTGCTGTGAAATTTAATTCATCGTTTTGATTGGCATTTAAATCTAATGATCCTTTTTCTTCAAAATGTTTGATCAAAGTGTTGATAGATTCTGCCTTGTCTGTATTTTTATTATACCAAGAATGGAACAATTCAATGAAAATCCATTGTGTCCATTTATAATATGAAGCGTCAGAAGTTCTTACTTCTCTGCTCCAGTCGAATGAAAAACCAATTTTTCTTAATTGCTCTTCATATCTGTTGATATTTTTTTCTGTAGTGATCGCAGGGTGCTGCCCTGTCTGAATTGCATATTGCTCAGCAGGCAGTCCGAAACTGTCGTAACCAACAGGGTGGAGAACATTAAAACCCTGATGTCTTTTATATCTCGCATAGATATCTGATGCAATATACCCAAGCGGGTGACCTACATGAAGTCCCGCCCCCGATGGATACGGAAACATATCGAGAACATAAAATTTTGGTTTGTCTGTGTTATTGGAAGTTTTGTACGTTTGATTGTCTTCCCAGTATTTCTGCCACTTTTTTTCTATCTGCTGATGATCGTAAAACACGTTGTTATTGATATTAGATGTTAGACTCTAGATGTTAGATTTATTATAATTCCAATTCTAGTATTTCACAAAAATAATGATTTTAATAGAAATGGAACTTTAATTTTCGATTAATTATAATTCATTTCAAAAACAAAAAGATCTCACCCGAAGATGAGACCTTTTTATTATTTATACCACTACTTTAATTATTGAGGAATCCTCTTAAAAGTATAGGTTCTGGTCTTATAAACGGTAGGATCTGAAGTTTCTTCTCTTATTGAGAGGTTCAGCGTAGTTTCATTAAGGGTAATTACTTTCCCGTTAGATGGCTCTACTGTTCCCTGATATTTTATCTGGATCGTTTTTTCGCCTTTGTCGTACGTATAATTGAAATTTCGGTCTGATGAAATAGCACACTGCCCCGGTGTAGCAGTATCATTCCATTCAGTTCTTTTACCCACTACCTCAGTATTAAACCTCCATCTGGATTGCTTCTGACAGTCGGTATAGGTGATCAGATCTGAAATAGGCTGTTCTCCCGTCTCTATAGTTGTGATGACTTCTTTTAGTGGCTGCCAAACACCTACAAGTGGAGCTTCAGCCGGAGTATCGTCATCATTATTACATCCCGTAGCTACGAATAATGATAAACCTGCAAATAGTAATGCTAATTTCTTCATGTATCAAATTTTTCAAGCGCTAAAATTATAATTTTTTTGATTTATTTAATAGTTTTTTGTGAAAAATTATTTCAAAAACCCATATTTCTAAAATTATTACGCCATATAGCTACAATATTACCACTATTTAACAAATATTGAACTATCTAAGAGTCCCATATATTTATTAAAAAAGTTATTTTTGCAAAAAAAACAAATGCAAGACATCGCGAAAAATAATTTTGACTTCATCCGTGTTCTCCTCGCTTTCATCGTTTTTGTTGGGCATTTAGGCTATCTAAGTACATCGCACTCATTAGAATTTCTAAAGCACAGTCCGGTAGAAGTAGGTGTTTTCGCATTTTTCATCGTCAGTGGTTTCTTGATCGCACGAAGCTATGAAAGAACGAGTACTTTAAAAAAATACGTCAAAAAGAGATTGAACAGAATCGTTCCTGCCTATTTACTGGTTGTGGTTTTATGTACCGTATTATTAAGTCTGGTAAGTACCGTTTCTTTTTCAGAATATTTCACGAGTCCGCAAACACTTAAATATCTTCTTTGGAATTCTGTATTTATGAATTTCATGGCTCCCAATCTTCCCGGAGTTTTCGGGAACGGAGCGGTAAATGGTGCACTTTGGACCTTAAAAATTGAAATGTGTTTTTACTTTTTAGTTCCGGTTCTCTTCTTGTTTTTTGGAAAGGATAATAAATATAGGAATATCAGTTTAATTGTATTTTATTTTCTGTCATTGGCCTATCTTAATTATTTTGAGATGACAGGAAAAGTAGAAATTTCAAGACAAATTCCCGGAGCATTGTGTTATTTCATTGGCGGAATGTTGGTTTATTTTAATTTTGAAAAATTTATTAAACATAAAAATATTCTTTTCATCATTGCCATTCTAACGGTTTGGATTGATTTGATTTTTAAAATTAAATTATTCTCACCCATCATGATAAGCATCATCGTTCTATATGTTGCCTATTCTTTTAAATTTTTAAATAACTTCGGGAAATACGGAGATTTCACGTATGGAATTTACATCTTCCACTTCCCTATTATCCGAGTATTTGCGACTTTGGGGTTATTTACCAATTACAATCCTTATTTCATGGCATTTATATGTATGCTGGTTGTAGTAGGTGTCGGAGTAAGTTCGTGGCACTTGTACGAAAAACGATTCTTATAATTATTAATATTCCCTCGTAAGTCTTTAAATCTATTTATATTTGCACAAATGAAAGAGCTTGTTTCCATCATCACTCCCTGCTATAATTCGGCAGAATTTATAGAAGAAACGATACAATCTGTACTCAACCAAACCTATGAAAACTGGGAATGGCTGATCACGGATGACCTTTCAAAAGATAATACAGTTGAAATTATCCGAAAATATAATGATCCGAGAATAAAACTGGAAGCTTTACAGCAAAACGGAGGCGCCGGAAATGCCAGAAATAAAAGTCTTGAAAGAGCCCAAGGAAGATACATTGCCTTCCTAGACTCCGATGATCTTTGGTATCCTAAATATCTGGAGACAATGACAAATTACATGCAGGAAAATAAGGTAGAACTTGTCTATTGCAACTATTCAAGGTGTGATGAGCATACAATGGAGCCTATTTTAAAGGATTTTCTTGCTGATAAAATCGTTACTTTTTCAAACTTGCTGAAAACCTGCAGACTTGCTCCGGTTTCCACAGTTTATGACACAAAAAGAGTCGGTAAATTTTTCTTTCCGATAAAAAGCAAACGAGAAGATCATGTGATGTGGCTGAATTTATTAAAAGAAATCCCAAAAGGTTATCCTATAAAAAAGACGTTAGCAAAATACAGAATGCGCGAAAACAGTGTTTCAAGAAAGAAGAAAAATATTATTAAAGACCAATATTTAGTATATAAAGATTTCATGGGATTTTCTACCGTAAAATCTTTGTATTACACGGCAAACTGGGCATTGAACGGATTTTTAAAATATTCTAAAATCTTTAATTAATGGAGTATTCAAAAGAATTTAAAGCCGCATTAAGTAATTTTTCTCCTGTAGAAAAAGACCGTCTTATTTTCAGATTGCTAAAAAAAGATAAACTTTTGTCTAAAAAACTGTATTTCGAATTGATCGACACGGAAACTACCGATGACAAGCGAGATGCAATGGAAGAAAATGTAAAGGAAAAAGTTCTTTTGGCTTCAAAATACATCGGAAATCAAAAATATTTCCAGACTATCATCAGAAAGATCAGTGCAGAAATAACGGAACATATAAAAATTACCACCGATAAATTCGGGGAAGTTTCTCTTCATATATTATTGATCAATGAAATTTTAGAAAATAATGAAGATCTCGGCAGACAAAGGTTTGACAATGTTTACAAACTTTATCTTTATATCATTAATAAAATTTTCAGAGCATTAATTTTAGTGAAAAAATTAGATGAAGATTACTGGATGGAATTTGATGAACTTCTAGCCGAGCTCCACAAAAAAATAAACCAAAATACGTATCTGCAGAAGCTTTGTATCAATAACAGTTTAGATTTAAATTGGCTGAAATGTGAAAATATTCCCGATAATTTGGATAAGATCATGAAGGAAATAAAAAGTCAGGGATTTTTAAGATAGAATTTTCTTTAGGATAATTTCTGTTGAATTCGGTTTTTCATCCACAAATTTCTTGGCATTGGTAGACATTTCGTTTAGTACTTCCTCATTATCACTATTCATAAGAAATAACACGAAATCTGCTGCTACATTTTCTTCTTCAAAAGATTTGCCACCGTTAGCTTTGATCAGATCATCAGCTTCAGGGTTTTTTCTATAATGATTTCCAAAAATCACAGGCATTCCGAAAGTAGCTGCTTCTAAAATATTATGAAGGCCGGCATCATGGAAACCACCTCCTACAACCGCAATATCAGCGTAAGAATAAAGTTTTGAAAGTAAACCAATACTGTCGATGATCAATAATTTACGATTGCTCAATGATGATTGATTTGTAATCTCGCTATATAATAAGGCATCAGGAAAAATCTGTTTTAAATTTTGTACCCTTTTCAAATCGTGAGGAGCAATAATCATCTTACTATCAGAATTTGCTTTAAAAATAATTTCCGCGATCTTTTCTTCCGAACTCCAAGAACTACCGAAAACAATTGTTTTTTTATTATCAATAAATTCTTTAATAAATTTCACATGATTATCTCTTTCCCGCAATTGTTTTACACGATCAAATCTTGTATCTCCGGCAATTGAAGATTTTTTTAACCCCACACTTTTAGCAAGCGCAAACGACATTTCTGTCTGGTGAAAAAACCAATCGATATTGTTTTGTAATTGCTTTACAAACCATTTCCCGTACGAAGTGAAGAAAGATTGATTTTCATAAAACAAGGCAGAAATAACGTAAGTTTTTGCGCCTTGACCTTTTAATTCGGCCAAAAGATTATACCAATAATCATACTTCACCGTAAAAAATAGTTCAGTTGTAAACTGAAAAACAAATTCTTTTATGGTTGATTTTTTATCGAAAGGCAAATAGCAAATAACATCTGCAATATGTTTCTTTTTAATCACATTTTCATACCCTGATGGAGAGAAAAAAGTGACGAGAATTTTATGTGTCGGGAACTGTTCTTTTAATTCCTCTAAAACCGGCAAACCTTGTTCATATTCACCTAAGCTTGCAGCATGCATCCAGATTACCTTATCGGATGGTGAAAGCTTAGATTTGATGATATGTAATGATTGTTTTCTTCCTTCAACGCCTTTTTTAGTTTTATCATTAAACAACGAAAAAACCTTCATTCCGAAAATGAGAAGATTAATGAATAAGGTATAAAGGAAAGACATATTATTTATTTTTCAAATTCAGTTCCGTAGCTATTTTTTTATTTGAATATTGATGTAAAAATGAAAACAGCAATTAAACTTCCAATAACTGAAAAAATAGCTGTAGCCATCGGAACTTTCGGCTTAGCTTTTTCATCAGACGAATACCTGAATGTGTAATCCTGACCATTTAGAAAGATCAATATGATCAACATAAGCAGCCATATCAGAAAAAAATTCATGATGAAAAACTGTGCATCTTTATTTGTTTCTGTAATTTCTACAGGAAAATTTGCAGTTTCAGGATGTTTAGATATAAAAATAAACAGAACATAAAACATCAAAGCCAAAGAAGGTGTAAAAAAAGAAAAAACCTTATTTCCGAAATTATCAGGCTTGCCTTCAACATCAAAATGAACAGGAATTTTCTTTGGCAGTGTTTTATAATTTTTTATCGTAAACCACCACAAAAAAGCAATCAATACAAAATTGAGAATATCAAAACTTGTAAAAATCACTTCCCTGATCATGCTTTATATTTATTTAAGAATACTTTTAATCACTCTTAATTTATGAGTATGCTTATTCAGTTCTTTATTGAAAATACCTGTAGAATCAAGTGTATCAATTCTCACTTTTCCTGACGCGTGGATGATTTTCTGATTATCCAACATAATCCCGACATGAATAATTTTACCTTCAGGATTTTCAAAAAAAGCAAGATCACCAAGCTGGCTTTCTTCAACGAAAGTTAGCGCATCTCCTACTTCTGCCTGCTGATAAGTGTCTCTTGGGAGCTTAATATTATGAACTTTATACACCAATTGTGTAAAACCGGAACAATCTACCGCAAAAAAACTTTTGCCACCCCATAAATAAGGGACATTAAGGAACTCTTTTGCCGTCATAGCAACGCTTTCACGGAGATCATGACTTCTTCTCGAAGCTACAGTCTGAAATTCTACTTCAGAGCCCATTGACAGTAAAGTTCTGCCATCATTGGTAAGCACAGAAGAAAAATCTTCAGTGACTATCGTAACTTTTCTATTGGCCAACTCATCGTCAGTTACAGGTTTTATCTGTTTGGTGTCCATCCATCCTTCATAGCCGTCATAATGCATTTTTATCTTGGTCCAGTTTTTATTTACTTCCAAAATATCTGCACTTTCTCCAAACAATATTTCCGTAACAATTTCTGCTTTGTCAGAATTTTCTGCGCGCACCGGTGCTACTGTAACATTACAAATTCCTTTATCCATCTTTTAAATTTAGAGATTAAGAAATTTAGGAATTAAGAAACGTATCCGTTTTCTCATTTCTAAATCTCCGAATTCTTTACTCTTTTAATTATTTCCTTCTCAGAAAATTTACTCCGTCACGCAAAGGTAAAATAAGATTTTCAAAATCATCATCTTTTGCGATCAAATCGTTTAATTCCTTAATAACTTGGGTCGATTTCTGCTTTGGATTTTCTTCCAAAACTTTCCCGTACCAAAGAACATTGTCAAATAATACGATAGAACCCGATTTGGTTCTTGGTTTAATTAATTTAAAATATTCAGCGTAATTTTCTTTATCAGCATCAATGAAAATAAGGTCGAAAACTTCATCAGTTTCCTTTAAAAATTCTTTTGCATCCTGAAGCTTAAAATCGATCTGGTTTGAATATTCACTTTCATGAAAATATTTTCTTGGTAAATAAGCAAGATCTTCATTTACATCCAACGTTGTTATTTTTCCGTCTTTTGCCAAACCTGTTGTCAGACATAAAGTAGCATATCCCGTAAAAGTCCCTATTTCCAGAACATTTTTAGGCTGCATCATCTGAGAAATTATCGTTAAAAGCCTTCCCTGCTGATATCCGGAGATCATGTGAGGTTGTGTAGTCTTCTGGAAAGTCTCTCTTCTTAGTTTTTTCAGAATTTCAGGTTCGGAAGATGCGTGGGTCTCCAAATACCTGTCCATTTCAGCATTCTTTTCTTCAAAAAAGCTCATTCTTACAATTTTTGTGAGTCAAATTTAACTAAATATAAGGAGAAAGAATAAATTTTAAAATAAAGATCCTCATAAAAATAGGGAAAACCCCATATCAATTACCGTAAAAATACGGATGTTTTCGAACGACTATTCCTATACCTTTGCAAAGACGGGTAAAAACACTAAGAAAAAATAACGATGAAGGTAGGAAAAAAACGAATAAACACTAAGAATCAGAAGACCGCAGTGTCCCCGGACATGGCGGCTTCTTCTGTGAAAAAAAACAGACAAGAAATATCCACTTCATTTTTCCAAAGAATTATTTCCTTATTGAAAAAAGAAGAATTAATTTGATTAAAAAAAATAACTCCCGAATTTCTCCGGGAGTTGTTTTTTATCGTTGAATTTGAAACTCTTATTTCTTAGGAGCAATATCCATCAACTTCATGAATTCATCAAGCTTGGGCATAATGATGATCTCCGTTCTTCTGTTTTCTGCTCTTCCAGAAACACTCATGTTTGTCGCTTTAGGATTGTATTCAGAACGTCCACCTGCAGTAATTCTTGCAGGATCAACTCCAAATTGAGACTGTAAAACTTTAGCAATCGACGTACCTCTCAATGCAGAAAGATCCCAGTTGTCTCTCGGTAAATTTGGAGAACTTAAAGGAGAATTATCTGTGTTACCTTCGATCAATACTGAATATTTATCATAATCATTAATAACTTTAGCAACTTTTCCTAATACTTCCTGAGCTGCAGGCAACACATTGTAGTCTCCCACTTTGTATAACATTTTGTCTGAAAGTGAGATCATAACCACACCTTTCAATACTTTTACCTGAACATCATCGTCAGTTACGTTATCTAAAGATCTTTTTAATTTGTTTGATAACGCTAAATTTAAGCTGTCATTTTTAGCATTATTAGAAATCAACTGCTTGATATAAGAGTTTGAAGAGTTGATCTCGCTTACCAATTTATCAATATTTGCAGAGCTTTTTCCTGTATTAGATAAACAAGCGTCCAATGATGATTTTAAAGCATCATGCTGACTTTTTAGTAAATTATTCTCTCCTGATAATGCAGAGTTTTGAGATTTCAGATCTTGAATTTCTCTCTGTCTTTCGCCAATGTTTTCAATACATTGCTTGTAGTTTGAACTTAGAGCATCGTATTGCTTTTTGCTGATACAAGATGTCATCCCCAACGCCATCGCAGAAACTGCTAGAATTTTAATAATCTTCATAAATAATCTTTTTTAGACGAATCAAATTTAGGAAAATTCATTTTAATTAATGGTTTATCTTTGTATAAAAGAAATTCGCAGCACAGATGTTGGACTATTTAAGTTTTAAAAATCAATTAAAAAATCTTATTGAATCACCTGAAAATCATTCCTATTTATTGGCAGTGAGTGGCGGTGCCGATTCTATGGTCTTAGCCTCTCTTTTCCATGATTCTGGGCACAAATTTCATGTAGCGCACATCAACTATAAACTTCGTGGAGAAGATTCTGATCTGGATCAAAAAGTGGTTCAGGATTTTTGTGACAAAAATAACGTTCCATTTCACTTGTATGAAGTTTCTGAGAAAGATCAAAAGCCTGAAAATTCTATTCAGCTTTGGGCGAGAGAACTTCGATATAATTTCTTTAAACAAATCCAACAGCAAGAAAAGCTTCAATTTCTGATTACAGCCCATCATTTGAATGACCAACTGGAAACTTTTATCATTAATCTATCAAAAGCCGCCGGAATTAATGGTTTGAGTGGAATTCCTGCTAATGACAACAATATTATTCGTCCGCTTCTGCAATTTTCAAAAGAAGAAATTTATGAATTTGCGAAAGAAAATAGTATTAAATTCCGTGAAGATCTTTCCAATAAAAAAAGTGATTATTTAAGAAATAAAATCCGAAACGAAATTGTTCCCAAGCTTTTAGAAACGAACGAACATTTCCTTGAAAACTTCAAAAAAAGTTCTTCATATTTAAATCAAACCAAAGATTTTGTCCAGAATCAAATCAAAGAAATAGAAAATCGGCTTTCAACATTTAACAAAGACCATAAAATCTTATCCAAAGAAAAGCTGGATCGGGAAAGTGATTTTGTAAAGTTTGAGATCTTAAAAAAATATGGCTTCAATCAGGAAGAGGAAATTTCTAAAATTTTCAAAGCTGAAAACGGAAGCTCTTTTTTTTCAAAGGATTATCAATTGATGATTAGTCGAAATGAATTAATTCTTTCACCAATCAAAACATCTGATATTCTGAATGAAGAGCCTGAAGAAATTATTTTAGAAATTAAAGATCAAGAAATAATACTTCCAGAAAATATCGAATTTAAAACTTCAAATACTGAATCACTAGAATGGCATTTTGACTTTGAAAAAGTTAATCTTCCTTTAAAGCTAAGAAAAAAGAAAGAAGGTGATAACTTTTACCCGCTCGGAATGACAGGAAAAAAGAAGGTCTCTAAATTTCTGAGAGACGAAAAATTATCTTTTTTTGAAAAAGAAAATGCGTGGTTATTGTGCGATGCGAACGATCAAATTTTAGGAATACTTCCCTACAGACAAGACCGCAGATTGTGTACCGGCAAGCACACTCAAAAAACGCTGAAAATAAAATGGACAGAAAAACAACAAATACTCTAGTAATAGATGATTTCAAAAAGAACAGCAATGTAGCTTTCGCCATTTTATATCAACAATACTTTACCTACACTAAAAAATTTGTACTTAATAATAAGGGAAACCTGGAAGATGCTGAGGATATTTTTCAAGATGCATTGCTTATTTTGTACGAGAAATTATATGCTGACAACTTCAAGGTATACACTTGTCTTGGCATTTATGTTTCAGGAATCTCAAAAAATTTATGGTTAAAAAAACTAAGGAATAAAGAATTTTTAATAGAAATTCCAGAAAATTATTACAAAAAAAATCAGGCCGAAATTAATTTAGCTATTGAAAACGAAAGAGATTATTGGCATAAACTTAATGATTATATCAATTCTATTTCTACCCACTGTAAAAATCTAATTCAGGATATTTTTATGAAAAATAAAAGTATTGAAGAAATCCAAAGCAAATATCAATATTCCAGCAAGCATAATGCACAAAATCAGAAGCATAAATGTGTAGAGCAAATTAGAAAAATCAAAAACAATGATAATTTTTAAGACTGAAATACAGTTAATTATAAAAATAATTCAAAAGAACGGGTGATTTTTTTTTGTTTTTGGAACTTACTATTAAATATCAATATTATGTTTAAAACAATTGTATTAAGTCTGTGCTTATTGATCGGAATTTCCGCTAATGCACAAAGTAAAATAGGAATCGACTTCCAAAAAATTGATTTGGAAGCTGCAAAAAAGATCGCGAAAAAAGAAAATAAACTCATTTTCATAGACATATACACAACTTGGTGTGGTCCGTGTAAACTGATGCAGAAAAATACATTTACCGATCCTAAAATCGGAGAGTTATTCAACAAAAACTTTGTAAATCTTGCGATAGATGCAGAAAAAGAAGGTGTTGCGCTGGCAAAAGAATTTAAAATTGTCAATTTCCCTTCGTTTTTATTTTTAGATGCAGATGGGAAGTTGGTACAATATGATTTTGGATATTATAATGCTGAGCAATTTTCAACAGTCGGAATGTCAGTTTTAGATAAAGTTTCATCTCAATCAACTCCAAAAACGCTGGATATGGTGAAAGGAAAAATGGTTGGAGATAAAATTGCTGATTTTTCGGCAAAAGATCATTTGGGGAAAACATTTTCTTCATCAAATGAAAAAGAAAAATTAATTTTAGTTTTCATCCGTGGACAATGGTGCCCTTACTGTAATAAATATATTGAGTCTCTTCAAAATTTAGCTCCGGAATTAAAAGCTAAAAATGCAAGACTGGTTATTATCTCTCCTGAAAGACCGGAATTTATAGAGAAAACGATTTCTAAAACAAAAACCGGATACACTGTTTTGTATGATGAAGGATATAAAATTGCCGAAGCTTTTGACGTTCTCTATACTCCCGATAGTAAAACTTTGGCTGCCTATACTTCAAAAGTAGACGGTTTTGCGACAAGCAGATCTGATAATTCAGGAAGGCTGCCTGTTTCTGCAACATTTATTTTGGACGAAAATAAAGTGATCTCTTGGAGACATTTTAATCCTGATTATAAAGAAAGGGCTTCTGCAGAAGATATTTTGAAACAGTTATAAAGATATTTTCAAATCGTATGATTGAACGTATTGAGAAAATCAATAGAAGTACTTTTATGCAAAATTTTGATTCAAAAGCATACGTATCTCTATTACTACTAAGGTAAAATATATCAACGAGCATCTTTTGTAAAATTAATTGGTAGGAAAAACGAGATTCCTGAGTTTTTTTAAGGAGTAAAAATTAGCTATTTTAGCGAAGTAAAAATTTTAATCTTACTTGGAGAAAAAAATAATCCTTTTTTGGTTAAAAACAGACAACATGCATGGGATGAGAAAACAAAAAACATTCTCAAAACTTTTAATAAAAGAAAAATGAAATTTAAAAACTGGTTTTTATTAATACTGCTGTTTTTAGCAACAGGAATTAATGCACAAATCAAAAATCCTGTAAAATTTAAACTTACGGTTAACGAATTAGGAAACAATCAATATGAAGCCGTGTTGAATGCAACAATGGAAAGTGGTTGGCATATTTATTCTAAGGATATTCCTGAAGACACGGGAATTCCGACAGAATATAAAGTTTCCGGAAAAAATATTGAACTGATCGGAAAATTTACCGAAACAGGTAAAAAGCATGAAGAATTTTCTGAAGCTTTCGGCGGAACAATTATTTTTTATTCCAACAGTGCTGGTTTTAAGCAGAAATTTAAATTAAAAGACGGAACAAAACCTGGTGATGTAGTTGCAGAAATTACCTATCAGACTTGCGACGACCGAGTTTGTCTGGCTCCGAATACGCTGGAATTTACTCAAAAAATAACACCAAAAGGCGTAACGGAAGAAGTTACGGCAACAACAACTGAGCCTGCAAAAGACTCTGTTAAAACAATAGAAACGGCAGTACAAAATCCTGTAAAAACAGAAACAGCATTGGTTCTAGGAGCTTCAAAATTAGACCCAAAACAATTAAAAATAAAATCAATTGATTTCCAAAAACCTTTGACAGATTGCGGAACAGCAGCCGTTAAAGACAGCGAAAATTATTGGACTTATTTGTTCTTAGGATTTATCGGAGGATTGATTGCATTGTTGACTCCGTGCGTTTTCCCGATGATTCCTTTAACGGTTTCGTTCTTTACAAAAGGGAATAAAAATAAGGCAAAAGGTAAAAGAGACGCATTGATCTACGGATTTTTCATTCTTCTGATCTTTGTTTTATTAAGTGTTCCTTTTCATTTAATTGACGGAATTGCAGGAAATGTTTTCAACGAAATTTCCACAAGCATTTGGCTGAATATCGTATTCTTCATCGTATTTATTTTCTTTGCAGGAAGTTTCTTCGGATATTATGACATCTCGTTACCAAGTTCAATCGCAAACAAATCTTCAAAAGCAGAAGAAGCTGGTGGAATCATCGGTATTTTCTTCATGGCTTTGACGTTGGTAATCGTTTCTTTCTCTTGTACAGGTCCTATTTTAGGAAGTTTATTGGGAGGGTCATTATCCGGTTCATCACATATTCCAACGTTATTAACTTTGGCTTTAACAGGGTTTGGTTTAGCTTGGGCGATTATTTTCGGATTGCTGGCATTATTCCCGCAAGCATTACAAAGTCTTCCAAAATCTGGAGGATGGATGAATACAGTGAAAGTTGTGTTAGGATTTATTGAATTGGCTTTAGCGTTGAAATTCTTATCAAAAGCAGATCTTGTTTCTAAAACTTTCTTATTAAAAAGAGAACTTTTCATCGTGATCTGGATCGTTATCGGAATTGGATTAACTTTATATCTATTCGGATTAATAAGATTCCCGCATGATGATAAAAAACCGAAAATTTCTATTACTAGAAAAGTTTTAGGAGTATTGGGAATTGGTTTTGTGGTTTATATGATTCAAGGATTAATCCCATCAGAACGTCCGAAATTGCAATTGTTAAGTGGAATTTTACCTCCATTGAACGTAAGTTATTTCCACGACGAAAAAGACGGAATTTTAGGAATGCATCCTGAACATGACTTCTTCAAAGCTGTTGAACTAGCTAAAAAAGAAGACAAGCCTGTATTAATTGACTTCACAGGTTACGGTTGTGAAAACTGTAGAAAAATGGAAGAATTCGTTTGGAGCGAACCGGATATTTTGCCGATCCTTCAAAACGACATTGTTCTGGCTTCATTATATGTTGACGACAAAGAAGAACTTCCTGAAGATCAAAAAACTAAAATTGATCTTGGTGAAGGACAGGTGAAAAAAGTAAAGACTATTGGTGACAGATGGAGCTTGTTTCAACAAGTGAATTTTAATAATAATTCTCAACCACACTACGTCTTGATCACTCCGGACGGAAAAGTTATCAATTCTCCGGTTTCAGGTTATATGCCGAAAGAAGATTTCAAAAAATTCTTGGAATGCGGTGTTAATTATTACAAGAAGAGTAAATAAAAAATTTCAAAATATTATTTAAAACTCATACTGAAAAGTGTGAGTTTTTTTGTTTTACACAATCAAACACAATTACTTAAAATATCCTAAAACCTTATGAAATTAAAAACTCATGATGTTTTTTAATGTTAAATAATAATTGATTTTAGAAAATTTATAACATTTTGCAATTTTAGGTATAAACTTTGTATAGATTTTCTCAAATAAAGAACAATTATTCACTCTTTATTAAAAACTGTTTAACATTAAAAAATATTAATTATGGCTGAAGTAGTTGCACAAGAAAAACAAGGCGGCAAGCAAAAGAAAAAATTAATCAGAGTTGACATGACTCCAATGGTAGATCTAGGATTTTTATTAATTACCTTTTTCATGTTTACCACTAATTTTACAAAACCTAATGTGATGGATCTTGGATTGCCTGCGAAAGATCCGAATCCAAATCCAATTAACACTCCTGTGGTTGACGTGAAAAATCAAGTAACTTTTATTCTTGGTAAGGATAATAGAGTATTTTACCATCAACAAGATAAAGAAGATTTAAATACAAGCAATTTAAAAGAAACAGACTTCAGCGGAGTAAAGATTTCCAAAATTATTTCTGAAGCTTACAAAAACGCTCCAAAACCTGAAAATTTCACAGTAATTGTAAAACCTACAGATGAAGCGAATTACAAAAACTTCGTAGATATCTTAGATAATATCGCAATTTCTAAAAAAGAACGATACGGAATTACAGACATTAAACCTTGGGAAAAGAAAGTTTACGAGGATTTAACAAAATAAAACGAAAGGGCATTTTTAAAATGCTCTTTTTTATTTAATTTTGAGACTATAATTTTAAATATTGATGAAAAATCTAATAACCGCAATTACTATCACAACTTTAGTTGTTTCATGTTCAAAAAAAGACACACAATCGACACCAAATCAATCAGACAGCACGAAAATCGTTGATTCTATTAATGCAGCCCGAACAAAAATTAACGACAGCATTAAAGCCAAAAACAGTGAAAATAATTTCAAAGATTTTAGCGGAGATCACAAATTCACTTATCAAAGTCAAAATTCCTCCACAAAAACAGGCTCTGTAAATTTCAAAAAAATGGGCAGAGATGATTATGATGTTGCCGGAAGTATAAAATCGGGCGAAAATTCTGTAATCATTAAAGGCTCAGCTATTGTTGTTTCTCCTAAACATATGAATTTCACAGGGGAAATCACTCAACGTATATCTTCAGACAACAACGGAAAACCTTACACCAGAAAAGGCACAAAAACATTCATGTCTAAAGACGGTGGAAAAACCTGGAGACTTCAGGATATGGTAAACGGTTCGGGATTTGTAGATTATATTGATATTCATTTTTAATATTTGAAATCATGCTACATTTTGAGAAAAAAGGAAACGGAAAAGAGACATTGGTATTACTTCATGGTTTCATGGAAAACAGTTCCATTTGGAGCGATATGGAACCTCATTTGTCTGAAAATTTTTCATTATTAAAAATAGATCTTCCAGGCCACGGAAAATCTGATATTCTCGCAGAAATCCACACCATGGAACTGATGGCAGATGAAGTAAAAAAAGTGTTGGATGCTCAAAAATTAGAAAAAGTCCACTTACTAGGACATTCTATGGGAGGCTATACTTCCTTAGCTTTTGCAGAGAAATATCCCGAAACACTGAAAAGTTTAACCTTATTTTTCTCAACATATTTCCCCGATGATGAAGAAAAGAAAGAACAGCGTATAAAAAGTTACAGAATCATAAAAGATGCTTTTGCGCATTATGTAAGAGCAGGAATTCCTAATTTATTTAATCCAAACGAAAGAGATATTTTGGAAGGAAAAATTGAAACCGCTTTGGAGACTGCACTTTCAACAAATAATCTGGGAGCTTTAGCCTGTGTAAAAGGCATGGTTGCGAGAACCGACAAAAAGCATGTCCTAGAAAACCTTGAAGCGAAAATTTTAGTTCTCGCAGGAAAACATGACAACGCCGTAAAAACAGAAAAAACCATTAAAAATCTTCCCGACAAAACTAATATTAAGTCTTATGTTCTTGATTGCGGACATAACGGACACTGGGAAAAACCAGCAATTTGTGCTGAAATCATCAACACTGAGCTTCTTCACAATATGCCGAAAAATTTAGTTTTCTAAAAATAATATATGAGAATTTTAATCTTTTCACTAGTATTTCTTTCACTGCTTAGTTGTAAAAAAGAAACTCCATTTTCAAAAAAATCACTTCAAAATGATTCTGTTGCGGTTGTAGAAAACGTTTCAAAAGACACTTTAAAAGTTGAAAAAAGTGAACCGGAAATCTTTAATTTCCAAACTGAATTATGCGAAAATAAAGGTTATTTTGATGGAAGCAAATACACAAGAGAAGAACTTGAAGGAACGTACAAACTTTACTTTCAGCTAGGTTCAGTAATGTTGAGTACACCGCAGGTTTTCAGGCTTGAAGCACTGCAACAAGTAAGAAATAACAAGACTCAGATTCTCGAAAAATTAGATAAAGATTTCGCTGAAAAGAAAAATTTAATTGAAAATTTAAAGATTGTTAACATACCTTACTGGCAGAATATAAAGAAACAAACCTACGAATCTCTTCTCAAGGAATATGAAATGAGAAAAACAGAAGTTATTGCATTTTCTGATCCTTCCATTTTATTAAACAAAAAACATTCTAAAAACTGCGATCGTTTTGTAAAAGCTTTAAATTCCAACGAAACCGAAATGGTGGAAGAATGGCGAAAACTACGCGAAGAAATGAGCAAAAGAAACAGCGATCCACAAAGAATTATGAACGAGTTTGAAAGTCGCCTGAATTCTGTTGATAAAAAAGATTATGCTGTTTTGGATCTGGTTGTTTTCGGTTGGGGAAATTGTGCTAATGATGAAATTTCAGGTCCATTTCATGATGAGAAAATGATTAAAGAATTCAACTCGCTTTTCATAAAAATAGACTCTGATTGCGATGAGCCTTAATATTTTTTTATTAAAAATTAATGTATCTTAGTACAGATTAATATTCTCAATGGGGCTATTCTCTTTCAAAAAAAAGAAACCAATCATCGGCTTGACACTTTCAGGCGGAGGAATGCGCGGAATTGCCCACATTGCGGTTTTAAAAGCGTTGGAAGAATATAACCTAAAGCCAGATATCATTTCAGGGACGAGCGCCGGATCTATCGTAGCAGCTTTCTATTCTTTCGGAAAATCTCCGGACGAAATGATGGAAATTGTGAAACAAACCACATTTTTTTCGAGATCTTATTTAAGACTTTCAAAAAACGGAATTTTTAGTTCAAATTTTATTTTAAAACTTTTAAAAGATCATTTCCCTGAAGACGATTTTAAAATCCTGAAAATCCCCGTCTATGTCGCAGCTACAGAAATGACCCATGGAATTGTCGATTTCTTTTCTGAAGGCGAACTTTTCTGGCCTCTTTTAGCCTCATCAAGCGTTCCTTTTGTACTTCCACCAGTAAAAGTGGGCGAAAAAATATATATTGACGGAGGCGTTCTTGATAACCTTCCTATCGAGCCTATAATTGATAAATGTGATTTTTTAATTGCATCTCACGTCAATTCTATAAGCTATGACGGATTGCAAAATATGAGCTTAATGAAAGAATTTGACCGAATTTTACATTTAGCCATCGCAAAATCTGTTTACTCCAAAGCAAAATCCTGTGATATTTTTCTGGACCCGCCAAAAATGACAAAGTTCAGTTTATTCAACAAGAAAAATCTTGATGTAATGTTTCAGGAAGTTTACGAATATACGTGTAAAGAATTGGAAGACAAAGGTTACAGTCGAGTTTCTTGAGTGAGAGAGTTTGAGCATGATAGTGTTTTAGCGTCATTGCGAAGAGCCACAGTGACGAAGCAATTTCTTTCGAAAAGATTCTTCAAACGACTTATTTCGTTCCGAATGATAGACACATTATAGTCAACCAATTTCGCCCAATTACAAATTTTCCTCCGCTATTTTAGCTTTAAAATTTTCAAGCGTATCTGCTAAAGATGCATTAGATTTTCCGCCAGCTGCATTAATGTGACCTCCTCCACTGAAATATTTTCTCGAGAACTGATTTACATCCACATCATCTTTGCTTCTGAAAGATATTTTAATGAAATCATCATACAAATCTTCCATAAAGAACGCAGACATTCTTACGCCAACAATACTCAATCCGTAATTCACAAAACCTTCGGTATCTCCTTTCTGGAAACCGTATTCCTGAAGTTCTTTTCTTGTTAAGTATAAAACAGCTACTTTACCGTCATTCACCACTTCAATTCTTCCTAAAATCAAAGCCAATAAATGAAGACGTGAAACCGTGTTGGTATCCCAAGTATTGGAAGTTATAATCGAAGGATCGGCTCCTTTTTCAATTAAATTGGCAATAATTCTATGTGTCGCCGCACTTGTAGAACGGAAACGGAAACCTCCTGTATCCGTCATAATTCCTGTGTAAAGACATTCTGCAATATCTTTATTCACCAAATGTTCATCATTCATTGCTTCAATAAAGTGATAAACCATTTGACACGTTGCAGGAATTATGGTATCAGAATAGACATAATCAAATTGTTCAGGCTGCTGATGGTGGTCAATAAGAATTTTTTTAGCTCTGGCTTTTACTAACCAGTCACCCAAAATGCCGATTCTTGCAGGCGAATTAAAATCAAGACAGAAAATAACATCAGCTTCATTAATAAGATCAAAAGCTACCTTTCTTTTGTATTCTGCAACAATGTTTTTTCTTGCCTCAGGCATCCATTTCAGAAACTTAGGAAAATCGTTAGGTACAACCACTTCCGCATTGATCCCTTTTGCGTGCAAATAATGCTTCAAGCCCAAGCTAGAACCAATAGCATCTCCATCCGGATTATAGTGTGTAAGAATAACTATTTTGTTTTCAGGAATAAGAAGTGTATTAATTTCTAAAAGTTCTATGGGTGTAAACATTTATTTTCTTTAAATTTGAGTCTTCAAAGATAGAGCTTTTAAATAAATCATTAGTCATTATTTTTAAACAGCGCGTAAGTCATTTATTCATGGGCGTGATAAAATTAATGATAAAAAAAGATTCAACTTTTTCTAAAAAAAGAGTGGTTAAGTTTGGAACTTATAAAAAAATCTATATCTTTGCAACCTGAAAAATTAATATTAATTACGACTTAAATATATAGTAATGAGTAAAAGAACATTCCAACCATCGGAGAGAAAAAAAAGAAACAAACACGGTTTCAGAGAAAGAATGTCAACGCCTAACGGGAGAAGAGTTTTGGCAGCAAGAAGAGCTAAAGGTAGAAAGAGTCTATCTGTAAGTTCTGCAAGAGCTAAGAGATAATATCTTAAATTACAATATACAAAAATGCTTGAGAAGAACTTTTTCAGGCATTTTTTGTTGTTAAAATTTACTAAAATTTAGTTTCTTTAGGTTTCTTTTTTCTATTTTTAAGATCTGAAAAAATATTTTAGAAATAGCCTCTTAAATTTGAATTATGCCACATACAAATATCTCCGGAGATAGCATCATAAGTTTACAACACGCGAAGATTGCTCAAAAAAACTTCACGGTTCTTTCTGATGTGAATCTTAACATCAAAAAAGGCCGATTCTGTTATCTTATCGGAAAAACCGGTTCCGGGAAAAGCTCATTATTAAAGACTCTTTACGGACACATCCCGTTAGCGTCAGGACATGGAGCTGTTGTTGGTTTTGATCTCGCAAAAATGAGAACTTCCGACATCCCAAACCTTAGAAGAAAATTAGGAATTGTTTTCCAGGATTTCCAATTGCTTTCTGACAGAACTGTTGAGAAAAATCTGAAATTCGTTCTTGAAGCTACCGGATGGAGCGATAAAATAAAAATGGAAGACCGTATCAACGAGGTTCTTGGAAGCGTAAATATGAAAAGTAAAAAGCACAAAATGCCTCACGAACTTTCTGGTGGAGAACAACAGCGTGTGGCGATTGCAAGAGCTTTATTAAACCATCCAGATCTTATCTTAGCCGATGAGCCAACGGGAAACCTTGACCCTGAAACTTCAAATGAAATTATGACATTACTGAAACAAGTTGCTCTAGAAAACGGAGCTGCGGTAGTAATGGCAACACATGATTATCATATGATTCAAAATTTTCCTGGAGAGGCGATCAGATGTGAAGATGGAAAAGTTTCTGTATTGGATACAGCAGAATTATTTGAATAAAATTAAAAGATTCAGAAAATTAAGAGATTTAGATATTAATAACTTTTAAAATCTAATTTCTAACTTCTTTAAAGACATGAAACTCTTTCGTGAGTTCAAGATATTGGTCCGAGTATTGTCTCGGACTTTTTTCTATAATAAATTCAGATTCTTCGAGTTGATTTTCAATTAAAGAAAACTCCAAGATCAATCTTTTTACTTTTGAATTTTCTATTCCTTTAATGTTGATTCTTCGCGTTAAAAATAATTGATTTTCTTTAGCAATTTCAATAAAATCACTTCCAACCTCGGCAGGAATAATTACAGAAAAAATTCCTTTTTCAGAAAGTAACTTAGATGATTTTGAGATTAATTGTTGAAAGTTTAATTCAACCGTTTGCCGGGCAATTTTATCTTTTTCAGATCCGGATTCTTCAAAATAAGGTGGATTAGAAACTATTAAATCAAATTTTTCTTCTGTTTCAAAATTTTTAAAATCATGAAGAATATTTTTTAACCTTGAATTAAATTTAGACTTCTCGAAATTACATTTTGTAAGATGTACAGCTTCTTCATTAATATCTAAACCTAAAAATTCAGCTTTTGGATTTCTTTGAGCTAACATTAAAGAAATCAAACCCGTTCCTGTTCCGACTTCTAGGACTTTAGACTTGTTATCAATATTCGCTAAAGCGCCTAACAAAACCCCGTCTGTTCCTACACGGAAGACATTTTTAGACTGATAAATTTCGAATTGTTTAAACGTAAAAGGCTTCACTATAAATTGGTTGGCAATGTGATTGTGAATGTTGAACCTTTTCCTACTTCAGATTTCACAGAGATTTCTCCTTTGTAATCTTCCACCATTTTTCTGACCATGGAGAGACCAAGTCCCATCCCACTATTTTTTGACGTGAAATTAGGCTCAAAAATCCTTTCATATATATTTTCAGGAATCCCAATACCATTATCTTGAATAGAAACCATCACCCTTCTCTGATGCTGTTCTACATCCACATTAATAATCAATTTTCTTTCATCACTTTCGGCTTGTTTAGCATTGGTAACAAGATTTGTAATGATTCTGGACAGATAAATCCTATCCATATTGATCATGATATTACTCTTATTGGAATGTATAAAAATACTGTCATCATTGAAAACGCGCAGAATATCTTCAACCTCGCTATTCAGATTGATTACCTCATTATTTTTCTCAGGAAGTTTCGCAAATTCTGAAAAAGCAGACGCAACTGTGGCAATCAAGTCGATCTGATCAACCATTGTTTTACTCATCTGCTTTACTCTTTCTCTAATATTTGGATCTTCGGGATCGAATTTCCTTTCAAAATTTTGAATGGTTAATTTCATTGGCGTTAAAGGGTTTTTCACCTCATGAGCAACCTGTTTCGCCATCTCCCGCCAAGCTTCTTCCGATGCTTTAAAACGTAATCTTTCTTTTTGATCCTGAATTTGGAGAATCATCCTATTGTAAGCCCTTGCAAGAGCATTTAGTTCGTCATTTTTGTAATATCTGATAGGATGCATTTCATTTTCAAACAATGTAATACGGGTGATCATATCAGAAAATTTAGTAATCGTTTTTGCTAAATTATTAGAAGTAACCCAACTCAGCCAAATGCTGAATAAGATAAGAAAAATATCAACCAATAAAATGTATTTAACATATTGGTGAAGAACATCAAGATACGCAGATTCATTGTGATACAAAGGAATGTATACAATACCAACAGGATCCAGAACATTATTTTTCAACACTAAATAAGACGAAGTAAAAACCGCATCTTTAGCCTGATCATATCCTCTGATATCCACTCTGGCATCGGTAGCCAGAATTTTATTGACAATATTTAGAGGAATTGTTTTTTGCTCAACCAAACTTTCATCTTTATTAGAAAGCAGGTAGTTGCCTTTTAAATCATAAATAACAATATCGTGTTGATTGATATCCGCAATTTCAAGAATTTTATTTCCTAAAACTTCGGTAAGATCTTTTGTTTCCACAAGAGATCTACTCACAGCATAATCCAAATATCCCATAACGGCATTAGTCTTATCCTGCATATCTATCCTACTCTGTTCCAGAGAATTACTTCTTAAAACAAAATACGGAACCAGAGAAGAAGCTGCAACACTTAAAAGACATACGAGCAAGAAACCGAAAAAGACCCGATTTCTTAAACTATACCCTTTGTATTTATTTATTGCCATTCTGTTTATTAATTAACCTAGCAATATACTTACCAATTATGTCAAATTCCAGATTAACTTTATCTCCGATTTTAAGATGCTGCATATTGGTAAACTCCCATGTATATGGAATAATTGCTACAGAGAATTGAGAATCTTCACTTTTTGCAACGGTTAAACTAATTCCGTTTACTGTAATTGAACCTTGAGGAACGGTTACAAAGTTCCCGTTAGATTCATATTTTACGGTAATAAAATAGCTTCCGTCTTTATTCTCAATTCCTACAACCTCTCCCGTGTGATCCACGTGACCCTGAACGATATGACCGTCTAATCTTCCGTCCATCTTCATGCAACGTTCAAGATTTACAACTGTACCTATATCCCATTTTCCAAGGTTGGTTTTTTCTAAAGTTTCATTGATTGCCGTAACGACATATTGGTCACCTTTGATCTCCACAACAGTTAAGCAACAACCGTTATGAGCAAGGCTTTGATCTATTTTTAATTCATTGGTAAAAGGGCATGTTAAAGTAAAATCAATGTTACTTCCTTTTTCCTCAATCTTTTCAATAACTCCAACTGCTTCAATAATTCCTGTGAACATATTATTTTTTGCTAAATTTGTAAAATTATAATCTTCAAAGATAATCAAAATGAGCCCAAAAAACCATAAAGTACGAGTAGGAATTTCAATCGGGGATTTCAACGGCATAGGACCAGAAATCATCATGAAGTCTCTGAAAGACAAAACTATTACTGATTTTTTCACTCCGGTAATTTTTGGTTCGGGAAAATTATTTACCTATCAGAAAAATATTTTTAAGCTTAATTTAAACTTTAATTATATCAACGAAACTTCTCAGGCACAGGCAGGAAAGATCAATATGCTGAATCTTGTGAAAGATAATTCTAATGTAGAACTGGGAAAACCAACAGAAGAATCAACCAAATTGGCTATAGATTCTTTGGAAGCAGCAACTGAAGCTTTAATGAATGGAGAAATTGATGTTCTTGTAACAGCTCCTATCAATAAGGATGAAATGATGAAGATGGGCTTTAAACATGCCGGTCATACAGGATATTTTGAAGAAAAATTTAATAAAAAAGGATTGATGTTCTTAGTAACAGACGATTTAAAAGTTGCCGTTTCTACCCATCACATTCCATTGGCAAAAGTGGCGGAAAATATTTCTAAAGAGAAAATTAAAAAGCAGATTCGAGCTTTGAACCAAACTTTAATTGAAGATTTTAATATTTCCAGACCGAAAATTGCGGTTTTAGGATTAAATCCACACTCAGGAGACGGCGGCGTGATTGGAAATGAAGAAATTGAAATTATTTCTCCGGCGATCAAAGAACTTTCTGACAACGGAATTTTAGCTTTTGGACCTTTCCCGGCAGACAGTTTTTTCCAGCCTAGTAAATATAAAAGCTTCGATGCTGTTTTAGCAATGTATCATGATCAGGGCTTGGCACCGTTTAAAACATTAGCTTATGAAGAAGGTGTAAATTACACTGCTGCGCTTCCCTTTATCAGAACATCTCCCGACCACGGAGTTGCGTACGACATCGCAGGACAAAACATTGCAGATGAGCAGAGTTTTACAGAAGCAATCTTCACCGCGATTAAAATTTTCAAGAATAGAAGCGAATACAACGAATTGATGAGCAACCGTATGCAGCCAAGAAAAATGGTTACTGACAACGGAATTGACGAAGATTTACCTGATGAAACTGAAGCATAAATCATTAAAACCAACTTTAAATTAATTTGTTGGAGATTTTATTTGTAATTATAAAAAAAATGCATATTTTTGCACACTCATTTTATGGACAAGTTAAGAAACTATGACGTGAGCTTTTCCGGACTGAAAACCGGGAAGCATCAGTTCAAATTTGAGATAGACAAAACGTTCTTTCAATTATTTGACACTGAGCAGGAATTTACAAATCCTAAGATCACAGTAGATGTTTTTCTTGAGAAACATACTACTTTTTTAGAATTTGAGATTGAAACATCTGGGACTGTAGATCTGGTTTGCGATATTACAAACGCAGATTTTGAACATCCCATTGAAAACGACATTAAAGTTTTGGTGAAGTTTGGAGAAGAGTACGATGACAGCGAAGAAGATGTTATCACAATCTCAACCAGCGACCACGCTTTCAATGTAGCACAGTTGATTTACGAAAATGTAGCCCTTTCCATACCAATGAAAAAGGTTTCACCTAACGTAAGCGATGAAGATCTGGAAATTCTTGAAAAATTCAGCCCAAAAGAAGTTGAAAAAGAAAAAGAACCGGAAAGTGACCCCAGATGGGAAGCACTTAAGAAATTAAAAGATAAAAATTAAAATAATTTAAATATGATGAGAGGATGAAAAGAATCTCATCGCTCATCAAATTAAAAAAGTTATTACAAGATGGCACATCCAAAGAGAAGACAATCGTCCACAAGAAGAGATAAGAGAAGAACTCACTACAAAGCTGTAGTTCCTCAATTAGCTAAAGATGCAACAACAGGAGAAATGCACCTTTACCACAGAGCTCACTGGCATGAAGGGAAACTTTACTACAGAGGTAAAGTAGTATTGGAAAAAGAAGTAGCAACTACTGAAGAAAACTAAGAAGTCGTTTTTCACTGAAAAACACTCGTTTTTATACAAAAACCGCCCAATTTTTATAAAATTTGGCGGTTTTTTGTTGTTTTTTACGTTTTTTTGGTATCTTTGACCCAAAATCAAATATCAAATTTATGGACATTAAAGACATACAAAATCTTATTAAGTTTGTATCTAAGGCGGAAGTTTCTGAAGTGAAGTACAAAACTAAAGATTTCGAAATCACTATTAAAACTCCATTAGCTGGAAGCGAAGTAGCATATGCTCAACCTGCAGTTTACCATACTGCTCCTCAACAAGCTGCTCCTGCACAAGCTCCAGTTGCTACATCTACACCTGCTGAAAAAGCTGAGGCTGCATCTGATGACAGCAAATATATTACAATCAAATCTCCAATGATCGGAACTTTCTACAGAAAACCATCTCCTGATAAAGATGTTTTTGTAAACGTTGGTGATGAAGTTTCTGTTGGTAAAGTTGTTTGTGTAATTGAAGCAATGAAATTATTCAACCAGATCGATTCTGAGGTAAGCGGAAAAATCGTTAAGATTTTAGTTGATGATGCTACTCCGGTAGAATATGACCAACCTTTATTCTTAGTAGATCCATCTTAATTTAGGTTACAGTTTTTAGGTTGCAGAATAAATGTTTTGCAGACTAAATTTTCTAGTACCTATTACCTATTACCTAAAATCTAAAAAAAGATGTTCAAAAAAATATTAATTGCCAATCGTGGCGAAATTGCAATGCGTATCTTACGTACTTGTAAAGAAATGGGAATCAAAACTGTTGCAGTATACTCTACTGCCGACAAAGACAGTCTTCACGTAAGATTTGCTGACGAGGCTGTTTGTATTGGTCCTGCAATGAGTAAAGACTCATACCTAAAAATCCCTAACATTATTGCTGCTGCAGAAATTACAAATGCAGACGCAATACACCCAGGTTACGGATTCTTATCTGAAAATGCTAATTTCTCAAGAATCTGCCAGAAAAACGGTATCAAATTCATTGGTGCATCTCCTGAGCAAATTGAGAGAATGGGAGATAAAGCCAACGCTAAAGCTACCATGAAAGCAGCAGGTGTACCATGTGTACCTGGTTCTGAAGGATTAATTGAATCTTACGAACACGCTGTAAAAACTGCTGAAGAAACAGGATATCCTGTAATGATCAAAGCAACTGCCGGTGGTGGTGGAAAAGGAATGAGAGCTGTTTGGAAAGCTGAAGACCTTAAAGATCACTGGGAATCTGCAATTCAGGAAGCTGTGGCTGCATTCGGAAACGGAGGTATGTACATGGAAAAACTGATTGAAGAGCCTAGACACATCGAAATTCAGGTTGCGGGTGACCAATTTGGTAAAGCTTGCCACCTTTCTGAAAGAGACTGTTCTGTACAAAGAAGAAATCAGAAATTAACAGAAGAAACTCCTTCTCCGTTTATGACTGACGAACTTCGTGAGAAAATGGGTGACGCAGCCGTAAAAGCAGCCGAATTCATTGCTTATGAAGGTGTTGGTACCATTGAATTCTTGGTTGATAAACACAGAAATTTCTATTTCATGGAAATGAATACGAGAATTCAGGTTGAGCATCCAATTACTGAGCAGGTTATTGACTATGACTTAATCAGAGAACAAATTCTTTTGGCGGCTGGAACTCCAATTTCTGGAATTAATTATTATCCAAAATTACATTCAATCGAATGTAGAATTAATGCTGAGGATCCTTACGCAGATTTCAGACCATCTCCGGGGAAAATCACAGGATTAAACATTCCTGGCGGACACGGAATCAGAGTTGATACTCACGTTTATTCTGGATATACAATTCCTTCTAACTACGATTCAATGATTGCAAAACTGATCACAACGGCTCAAACTCGTGAGGAAGCCATTGCTAAAATGAGACGTGCTTTGGAAGAATTCTATATTGAAGGTGTAAAAACGACTATTCCTTTCCATAGACAATTGATGGATGATGAAGATTATCTTTCAGGAAACTATACTACAAAATTCATGGAGAGCTTTGTAATGGATAGAAAATATGATAATCATTAAGATTATTTTTAAATAAAAAAATTGAAAACTGTCTCATTTTGAGGCAGTTTTTGTTTTTATGTCTTCTCGTATTAAATTATTAACTTTGTACAAAACCAAAAATATATGTCAACAGTAGAAACAGCAAAAAACTCACAGTATTTTATTGACCTTGAGGACAAACATGGCGCACACAATTATCACCCACTTCCTGTAGTTTTAGACCGTGGAGAAGGCGTTTTTGTTTGGGATGTGGAAGGTAAGAAATATTATGATTTTCTTTCTGCTTATTCTGCTGTAAACCAAGGACATTCTCATCCTAAAATTGTTGAAGCTTTAGTAAATCAGGCTAAGAAATTAGCTTTAACATCAAGAGCTTTTTACAATTCTAATTTAGGAGAATACGAACAGAAAATCACTACCCTTTTTGGTTTTGATAAAGTTTTACCAATGAATTCCGGAGCAGAAGCTGTGGAAACTGCGGTAAAATTAGCAAGAAAGTGGAGTTATGAAGTAAAGGGAATCTCAGAAAACGCTGCAAAGATCATTGTTTGCGAGAATAATTTTCACGGAAGAACAACAACCATTGTTTCTTTTTCAAACGATCCTGATGCGAATCAAAATTATGGCCCTTTTACACCTGGTTTTATTAAAATTCCATACAACGATATTAAAGCTTTAGAGGAAATTTTAACTCAGGATGCTCAAAATATTGCGGCATTCTTGGTTGAACCAATTCAAGGTGAGGCCGGAGTTTATGTTCCGGATGAAAACTTCCTGAAAAACGCTTCTGAACTTTGTAAAAAACATAACGTTCTTTTCATTGCAGATGAAGTTCAGACAGGAATTGCAAGAACAGGTAGATTAATTGCTTGTCACCACGAAGATGTACAGCCTGATATTTTAATTTTAGGAAAAGCACTTTCTGGCGGAATGTATCCAGTTTCGGCTGTATTAGCAAACAATGAGATCATGAATGTTATTAAGCCTGGACAACATGGTTCGACATTTGGAGGAAACCCAATCGCTTGTGCAGTTGCAGTTGCAGCTTTGGATGTTGTTGCAGATGAAAAATTATCTGAAAGAGCAGAAGAATTAGGTCAGTTATTCAGAAGTGAAATAGAAAAAATCATTGAAAAATCTGATTTAATTACGAAAGTAAGAGGAAAAGGATTATTAAATGCTATTTTAATTAATGATACTCCGGACAGTTCTACAGCGTGGAATCTTTGTTTACAGTTAAAAGAAAACGGATTGCTGGCAAAGCCTACTCACGGAAACATTATCAGATTGGCACCACCTTTAGTAATTACAAGAGAGCAATTGCTAGATTGCGTACAAATTATAGAAAAAACACTAAATGAATTTTAAATAAAAAATGCCACTTTCCCTCGCGGTCATTACTTACAATGAAGAAGATAATATTGTAAGATTTTTAGACTCACTTATAGACACAGTTGATGAAATTATAGTCGTTGATAGCTTTTCAACAGACAAAACAAAAGAGATTTGTACTCAAAAATATCCTCAAGTAAAATTCTTTGAGAAACAGTTTAATGGGTATGGTGAACAAAAAAACCATGCCCTTACTTTATGCTCAAACGAATGGATCTTGTTTCTGGATGCGGATGAAGTTCCGGATGAGGATCTAAAAAAATCAATAAAAAAAATTATTTCTTCTGACAGCCCCGAATTTAATGTTTATAAAACGAAATTCAACAACCATCTTGGAATTCACCTGATAAAATATGGAGGTTGGGGGAACGTTTGTCGCGAAAGACTTTTCAAAAAAAGTTGCGCCCAATATTCTGATGATAAAGTACACGAATTTTTAATTACAGATGAAAAAAAAGGTCTACTGGAAGGAAAACTAGATCATTATACTTACAAAAGTATTCAGCATCACATTACCAAGATCAATAAGTATTCTGATATGATGGCAGAAAAAATGTTTGAAAAAGGCAAGAAAATCAAACGATTTAAAATAATTGTAAGTCCAATATTTGAATTTATAAAGGTTTTTATTTTTAAACTTGGTATTCTCGATGGTTTTCCAGGCTTTTATATTGCAAAAACAATGTCTTATTATACCTTTTTGAAATACATAAAGCTGTATGAAAAAATCAGGTTAATTGAAATCGAAAAAAAGCACGGTAAAATATTATGATTTTTTATTCTCTTATACTTTTATCCGCAATCTTTATTATATTCTATTTCCGTCTTTATCTTTTTATTTTTCAAAAGAATAGACTGATTATTTTAATGTATCATCAAGTTGAAAAAGAAAGCAGTGAAGATCTCACTATAAATCTGGAAAATCTTGAAAAACAATTTAAATATTTAAAAGAAAAAAATTACTTCCCAAAGTTTTTTACAGAAATCAATATCCCCTCAAAAAAGAGTGTAATTCTAACCTTTGATGATGGCTATAAAAATAACTTCGAATATTTACCTTCTTTGCTAGAAAAGTATGATTTGAAAGCAACAATTTTTATTTCAACAAAATTTATTCAGAAAGGTTATAAAGAGTATGACATGATGACTTTTGAGGATATCAGAAATTTAAATAAAAAATATTTCGAAATAGCGCTTCACACTCACGCTCATGAAGATTTCAGAAACGTGTCGATTGATTTTATTGAGAGTGATTTGAAAAAAAACATGCAACTTCTTACCAATGAAAACATAAATTATTCAACTGTTTTAGCTTATCCCTATGGAAAATATCCTAAAGAAATTGCTAACAAAATGAAACTTTTTTCAACTTTAAAAAATTTAGGAATTGATTTTGCATTAAGAATAGGCAATAAAGTGAATTATTTTCCTACAAACAAACCCTATGAGCTTTGTAGAATAGATATAAAAGGCAGAGATACGATAATAAAATTCAAATTAAAACTTATCTTTGGAAGATTAAAACTGTTTTAAAAAGATATAATTTTTATAGTTTTTAAACCTAATAACCGTTATGATGAATATAAGTGGCTTAATCATAACACAAAATGAAGAAAAAAACATACAGCAAGTCCTTGAATGTTTCGATTTTTGTAATGAAATAATTATCGTCGATTCATTCAGCACAGATAAAACTGTAGAAATTGCAGAAAAGTTCCCAAACGTAAAAATAATTCAACATAAGTTTGAAGATTTTACAAAACAAAGAAATTTGGCTTTAGATACTGCAAAAAATGATTGGGTGCTATTTCTCGATGGTGATGAGAGAATTACACCTGAATTAAGAAAAGAAATAATAGATGAATTAAATAAAGATCAGCAAAAAGACGCTTACTATTTTTATAGAAAATTCTTTTTTGCAGAAAAACCTATAAATTATTCAGGAACTCAGACAGATAAGAATTTTAGACTTTTCAGAAGGTCTAAGGCTAGATATATTGCTGGGAAAAAAGTTCATGAAACGTTAGAAGTTAACGGAACAATCGGAGAATTTAGAAATAAATTACTACATTATTCCGTTTCGGATTATGAGTCGTATAAACAAAAGATGATTCATTACGGAGTTTTAAAAGGACAGGAATTAGCTATAAAAGGTAAGAAATATAGTATTTTGGCTCAGTACGCTAAGACAGCATTTAAGTTTTTTAAAGCTTACATTATGAGACTTGGAATTTTCGACGGGAAGGAAGGTTATCAGCTTTCCTACCTGCAGTCATTAAGTGTTTTTGAAACTTATGAATCATTAAAAAAAGAGCAAAATTAGTTGATGAAGATTTGTATAATTAGTTATGATTTCTGGGGATATGATCAATATATTGTTGAGACATTAAGCAAAAAAGGCATTAATGCTCAACATATTAAGATCGCTTCAATCACTCACTCTAACTTTGGAGAAAGGGCTACAAATGCCCTAAGCAAAACTTTTCTCAACAGAAACTTAAAGAAAGAAAAAAGACAGCAATTTGTTCTGGATTCATTAGATGAACAAGGTCATTATGATCAGATCTTAGTTTTAAATCCGGACACATTCAGCATATTTACTTTAGAAAAAATAAAAAAACATACCAACAGGCTCATCACTTATCTTTATGATAGTCTGGACAGGGTTCCTGTAAGTGAAAATAAGTTAAAACTTTTTGATAAAATCTTCTCATTCGATATCGCAGATATTGAAAAATTTGGGTTTGAAAAATTAACAAATTACATTTATCTATCTCATTTGTCAAATGATGCACAGAAGCCTGAGATGGATCTTTTTTACATCACTTCTTACGACAACAAAAGGGTTTCGCTCATAAAAACACTGGCAAAAAGGTTAACAGATCTTAATCTAAAATTTCAGATCATGATCATTGGGAAAAAAGGCTGGAAACATCAATTTAAAAATATGTTTATCACAATTCCCGAAAACTTATCGATTATCTTTAGTATAAAAAAAATATGCCATCAAAAGCTTCCTGAATATTATCAAAATTCAAAAGCCTTATTGGACTTGACACGCGAAAATCAATACGGTCTTAGCTTCAGGGTTTTTGAAGCATTAGCTTTAGATAAAAAAATTATCACAGATAATGAAGCCATTAAAAATTACGATTTTTATAATCCTAATAATATCTTGGTTTTAAACGAAACATGTAGTAATCTTGACAAAGATTTCTTTGATAAGCCTTATGAAAAAATTCCGGAGGATATTTATCACCAATATACGCTTGATCATTGGACAAATAGAGTTTTTGAATTAAATAAAAACTAATAAATGGGAATCCTAAAGAAAATAAAAAAATATTTCAGAAGAAAAGAAAAACTCAAAGCTCTTAACACTAGTGATATTGTCAATATAGAATTATTTGATTCATCAAAAAAAACAATATTATTCGCTTCAAGAGACTTCCCTACTCATGATAAAGATTCCGGATCAAACAGATTAAAAGAGATCATTCTGATTTATAAACAATTGGGATACAACTGTATTCTATTTGCACCCAATATGTTTGAAGACGATTCATATGTAAAGTTTTACAAACAACATCAAGTTATTGTATTTGTAGAAAATACAAAGTATAAAGATATTTTTAGTTTTATTTCCAGCTTTAAAACTATTGATTATGTTTGGTTTAACGGTCCACTTGCTTTAAATTTATTCTACAAGAAAATGAAAAGCATTCTACCCAATACAAAATTCATCTATGATATGGTGGATATTCATTTTTTAAGATATAAAAGAGCAATCGAGATTGAACCTACCCGTATTTCTTTAAAGAAAAAATACAAACATTTCTTTCATCTAGAAACGGTAATTGCACCACAATTGGATTATATTATTGCAATTTCTGACAAAGAAAAAGAGGTAATGAGCCAATATGTGGATAAAAATAAGATCATTACCATTTCAAATATTCACTATCCGAAAATTGATATTTCCGAAAGAAAATCGTTTAACGAAAGTAAAGGAATCATTTTTATTGGTTCTATCCATGAGCCAAATATTGATGCCGTAAGATTTTTATACGAAAAAATAATGCCTCTTGTCTGGAAAACAAATCCGGATCTGGAAGTAAGTGTTATTGGTAACGTTGCAGATAAATTAGACATCAAGCAATTTCCTAAATTTAAGTTCTTAGGTTTTGTTGAAAGTATTGAAGAACATTTTATGACTTCAAAAATCATGGTCGCTCCGTTGAGATTTGGAGCTGGCGTTAAAGGAAAAATCGGCCAGGCTTTTGAGTATTTCTTTCCAGTAGTAACCACAGATATTGGTGCAGAAGGCATGCAATTGATGAATGAAAAAAATGTTTTGATCGCTAATGACGAAGTTTCTTTTGCAGAAGCTATTATTCGACTTAATAGTGAGGAAGAATTGTGGAATACATTAAGAAACAATTCAATAGACAGTCTGAAACCATTTTCTTTGGAAGCAGTGAGCTCTACATTAAAAGAAATTTAATCCCTTTAGATTTTTATCCATGAATAATTCCAACTTTCTGGTCAGTATTATTGTTCCTTGCTACAATGCATCTTATTATGTAAAAGATGTTCTTAAAAGTATTCAAAACCAGACTTCTCAAAATATCGAGTGTATTATCATCAATGATGGCAGTACGGACAATACGTTGGATATTATTAATGATTTTAAAGATCAGAGGTTTCACATTTACAACCAAGAAAACAAAGGTCTTTCTGATACAAGAAATTTCGGTTTGGAAAAAGCTACCGGAGATTTTATATTTTTCTGCGACAGCGATGATATTCTTCCTCCAAAAGCAATTGAATCTTTACTGTCAAAATATACCGGAAAAGAAGACATTATTGTTGGAAAAACAGCCAATTATTCATGGGAAGAGAAAAAAATAATCTCTTATTTACCTCATCCAAAAGAGCAACAGTTCTTAGCAAATAATAATTCTGAAGTTCTATTAAAAAATATAACCGAAGGATTAAGCCCAATTGCACAGAACAAATTGTATAATTCTAAATTTTTAAAAGAAAACAATTTAAGATTTTTAAGCGGAATTTACCATGAAGATGAATTGTGGTTTTTTGAGACCATGTTTAAAGCAAAAAACGTAATCTTCACGCCAGAAATTACCTATCATTATACTATTGATAATGCACAATCTATCACTAAAAAAAACAGTGATAAAAACCTTTTTGGATATTTAAGTGTCATTAAAACTATTTACGATAAATATTATTTAAAACATCCCGAAAAAAGCATTATCGCTTACTATATTTCTTATTTAAAGAAAATTATAATCGGAAATTACAAACATCATTCAAATTACTCAAACGAAGCACTTCAACGAATGGAAAAAACTTTCAAAGAAGTGAATCCTAAATTTAGTGATCATATTGAGCTGAAAAATATTGAGAAAAAGTATTTTAAATACATTAATAATGTAAGTTTAAAGGATGTCGATACAATAAAAAAAGAGTATTTTAATAATCCAGTTAATAGTTTAAGAAAGCAATATAAAATATTGTTGTTCAGTATCTTTAATTCAAAATAAAAAAGTGAAAAAGGAAAGATTTCTTTTGGTGATGCCCGATTATTCTGATTTTCCCAAACTATTTTTAGATAATTTGGAAAAGGAAGGTTTTGACACGTATTTAATAACGGACAAACTTCCAAAATTTAAATATAAAGGCAGCGAAAGCATTAAGAATTTTTTCGTTAAAAATATCCTTAGAAATAAAGATTACAAACAAAATCTCATCAACCAGCATAACCTTAAGAAACTTAATAAATGTCTTTCAGAAATTGATGGTGAATTAGATTACATTCTGGTCATTCGAGCGGATAATTTCCCAATTCCTTTTGTTAAAAATTTAAAGAAAAAAACAAAAAAACTCATTGCTTATCAATGGGATGGTATTGAAAAATTCCCGGAAATAAAAAACTATTTCAATCTTTTTGATACCTTCTTCTGCTTCGAAAAAGTAGAATCTGAATACAATATCAAGTCCATCACTAATTTTTATTTTGACCACTTACCCACATCTCAAAAAGTTTATGATACCGAAAAACCAAGATTGTATTTTGTTGGTCTATACTGGAAGAGTCGTGAAGAAAAGATTAATAAATTTATCGATCAGGTTTCTGATTTTCCTGTAGAATTATCAATTTTCATTCAATATTTCAAAGAACCTGAACGTAAAAACGACAAGATAAAGTATATTCAAAACAGAATAACTTTTGAGGAAAATCTTGAATTTGTAAAAAATTCCGACATCCTTTTAGATTTTGTTGATCCTCTACACAATGGGCTTTCTATCCGTTTTTTTGAAGGAATGTATTACAAGAAAAAAGTAATAACCGATAATATTATGGTGAAAAATTACGATTTTTACCACCAGGACAATATCTTTGTTGTAGAAAATGACAATTATAAAAATATTGAGCAGTTTTTAAAAGCTTCTTATCATGAATTACCTGAAGATGTTGTAAAAAAATATGGTTTCAGTAGTTGGATAAAAAAAATAATAAATGGTTAATATCTTCTAAAACATGAATGACTCAATAAAAATTTCAGTAATTGTTCCTTGTTATAATCAAGCATTTTTTTTGGATGATTGTATTAATTCTTTAATTGATCAAACCTATCAAAATTGGGAATGTATTCTTATAAATGACGGCAGTACAGATAATACTGAAGAAAAATCATTAGAATGGCAAAAAAATGACAGCAGAATAAAATATATAAAAAAAACAAACGGAGGATTAAGCTCTGCCAGAAATAAAGGTATTGAAAATATAACCGGTGATTTTGTTCAGTTTTTGGATTGTGATGACTTTCTGTATAAAGAAAAGTTCGAAAAATCTATACAAAAAATAAGTAATCTACATAATACTGTTATAATCACAAATTTCAAGAGATTTGATAATGCTACCAAAACAGATCTCCCTCCACATTGCATATTGGATGAAAAATATTTTTCTCAAAGAGAAATATTGCTAAAATGGGATAATACCTTTTCCATTCCTATTCACTGTGCTATATTTTCTAAGGATATTGTTGAAAAATATAAGTTTGACGAAGAACTTCGGGCAAAAGAAGATTGGGTATTCTGGCTGCAAGCATACGGAGAAAACCCCAAAACACACTACATTAATGAACCTCTTCTAGCTTACAGAATGAGCTCAGCAGGCATGACAAATAATGAATTTTTCATGTATGAGAACAAAGCAAAAGCGATCGTAAAATTCGAACAAATCATTTCTGATAAAGATCTATTAAGAGAATTTTTTAAAGAAAACCTTTTAGCCACCATGTACGAAAACTTTCAACTCATGGAAAGAATAAAATTACTTGGTTATAAAAGAACAATGAAATATAAAATCAACAAAGTACTGAAAGTATTACATCTTAAGAAAAAATAAAAAGTTTATTAATTCCTACTCTTTTGTATTCGCTATTAAATTCTTATAATCAAGAATTTACGTCCATAAAAAAACAGTAAAATCGTAATGATTTTACTGTTCAATATTTATAATCAGAAGTTCTATTTAATAGGCATAAAATTCTATGCCCTCATAAACATATCCGCTAGGTCTTATACTTGATTTTGAATAATAATGATCTTTTCCATTCCAATATCTATAGATTGGGACTGTATTTGGCTGTTGCGTCGCAAAAGCATTGAATTCTATCCCCTCATCCGAATATCCAGAATAATATCCAGGAGTTCTTGTATAATAATGATCCTTCCCATTCCAATATCTGTAAATTGGGATTGTATTAGGAGCTTTGTAAAGGAATGCATTAAACTCTATCCCTTCAAAGTTATATCCACTGTAATTTCCTGAAGTTCTTGTATAATAATGATCTGTCCCGTTAAAATACCTGTAAATAGGAATTGTTTTAAACTCAAGAAACACTTTATTATCAATTAAATATTGATCTACATACGCCTTCAGCTGAGCTTTTTTAGCAGGATCTTTCACCAAATCATAAATAAGAACCAAGCCATTACTTCCAAAATCAACTAAAACAGAATTGCTCGGATTAGAGCTATTTTGCCAGTTTGAAATATTGATTTTAGGATTATTCTGATCTAAGTTCAATTCTCCCATTAGTCCTATTGCAGGATTCCCTCCTCTTGTTCTGTAAGATAATTTTTTAGAATAATTTTGATTAGAACTTGAAGTATTTACATCATTCGTAACATCAACGTCAAAAATATCCTTCATCCCAGCTTTAATACCAACTCTAGCAGCATGATCACGACTTTGATTCATTGTTTCCGCTTGGAACATTATATCTAACTTAGCTCCTGTATAAATATCCAAAGCTACGTGAGTACCATAATCACTTACAATCTGTTGTGGAGTTTTTGTCTGTAAATCTTGTGTAAATTCCGGAGTTAAGTAATCTCCCAACATATCAGTAGTTGCATTAAATCTTAATCTTTTTTGTTTGATCGTTAAATTATAGCTACCATAAATATATTTTGCATCATATTTATTAGTATTTGTAACCGCAGAATTAAAAGAAACAGAAAGCGTTTTCTTGAATAAAGGAATTCCTGCTGTTGCATTTACTTTTGTAGATACCATTTTAGAATAAGTTTCCGCATTCTCTCCATATTCTTCTACATATTCCTGAGAAAAAGTATTTTCACTGATCAATCTTGCGGTTTGTTCATTTTTAAAACGCTCAACATCAACAACCTGAAAACCAGCAGAATTAGCATTTGCATATTCTCCTGCAACATCATAACCATGTCCTAAAATGTCGTAAATACCATCTCCAGCAGTTTTTCCAGATAACGAACGGTTAGAACTTCCGGCTTCGCCAGCAGTGATTTCATTATTTAGCTCATCAGTAGAACATGAAGCTAAAAATAGCATTAGAATAGCACTAATGCAAAATAGAATTTGTTTTTTCATGATAAAATAGTTTTTAAACTTGCGGCAAAGATAATATTCCACATTGTGTGAAAAAATTAAATTAAAATGATAAAAATCACATAATAGAGAATTTTAAACAACCTTAACTCTCTATTAATAAACAATTAATACTCAATAAATCAAAAAATATTTTAAAAAAACTCAAAAAAAAGGGCCAAATTATATACAATCTGACCCCCTTTTTAAATTTATAGTTAAGCTTTAACTTCTATCATACTCATCATCAATCCTCACAATATCATCTTCCCCGAAATAAGTTCCCGTCTGTACCTCAATGAAAACAACTGGGTTTTCAGAAAGATTCATCATACGGTGTTTTGCACCCAAAGGGATGAAAATACTTTCACCATACTTAAGACTGATTTCTTTGTCATCCAATACAATCGTAGCATCACCTTCGATGATCGTCCATTGCTCCTGTCTCTTGTGATGATACTGATAAGACAGTTTTTGTCCGGGGTTTACTTCTATTCTTTTTAATTTATAATTTGGCTCATCTGCCAAAACAAAATACTTTCCCCAAGGTCTTTCTCCGATTTCTAACATGACTTACTTCTTATTATTTATACAAATGTAAATATTCAAATCAAAAAAGCCAATATCGAAAGCATTAAACATCATTAAAACACATAATTTTAAGTAAATTTGCATCAAAATTTTAATTGAAATGGAGAAAGTTAGAGTACGTTTTGCTCCAAGTCCTACCGGACCTTTACATTTGGGAGGCGTAAGAACCGCATTATATGATTATCTTTTTGCTAAAAATCAAGGTGGCGAGTTTGTATTGAGAATTGAAGATACAGATACTGCAAGATACGTAGAAGGAGCTGAAGAGTATATAGAAGAAGCATTAGAATGGTGCGGCATCATTCCTGACGAAAGTCCTAAAAAAGGAGGGAAATTTGCTCCATACAGACAGTCTGAAAGAAGAGATATCTACGACAGATATACAGAGCAGATCTTGAAAACAGACTATGCTTACATCGCTTTTGATACGGCTGAAGAATTAGACGCTGTTCGTGCTGAATATGAAGCTAAAGGTGATGTTTTCTCTTATGACAACAAAACAAGAAACCGTTTAAAAAATAGTCTTACCCTTTCTGAAGAGGAAGTTAAGAAATTATTGGACGAAAAAACTCCGTATGTTGTAAGATTTAAAATGCCGATCGACAGAACTTTGAATCTTGTAGATATCATCAGAGGAAATTCTTCCGTAAATACTAATACGTTAGACGATAAAGTTTTAGTTAAAAACGACGGAATGCCGACTTACCATTTCGCCAACATCATCGATGACCACGAAATGGAAATTTCTCACGTGATCCGTGGTGAAGAATGGTTACCTTCTTTAGGTTTACACACTTTATTATATGAAGCAATGGGCTGGGAAGCTCCACAATTTGCGCACCTTTCTTTAATTTTAAAACCTGAAGGAAAAGGAAAATTAAGCAAAAGAGATGGAGATAAATTCGGATTCCCTGTATTTCCATTAGATTTCAAAGATCCTGAGACTGGAAATATCTCCAAAGGGTACAGAGAAAACGGATATTTACCAGATGCATTCATTAACATGGTTGCATTATTGGGATGGTCGCCTGCAGATGATAAAGAAATTTTACCTTTAGAAGAGATGATCAAAGAATTTGATCTTCATAAAGTACATAAAGCGGGTGCAAGATTTAGTAAAGAAAAATCAGAATGGTTTAATCACCAGTATATTCAATTAAAATCTGACGAAGAATTACTTCAAATTTTAAAAAAATCAGATTTAAATTTAAATATTGAAGACGAAAAATTGTTGAAAATCATTCATCTGATGAAAGAAAGAGCAACTTTCCCGAAAGATATTTACGAAAACGGAAAATTTTTCTTCGACGCTCCAACTTCTTATGATGAAAAAGCATCAAAAAAAGCTTGGAATGATGAAACTTCTGCTGTTTTAGGTGAATTGGCTACAACATTAGAAACTGCTGAATTTACTTCTGAAACATTAAAACAAGCAGTACACGATTTCGCCGAAAACAAAGGTTTAGGAATGGGTAAAGTAATGATGCCACTCCGTTTAGCCTTGGTTGGAGAATTGAAGGGACCAGACGTTCCGGACATTTTAGAAATCATTGGAAAACAAGAAAGTATAGCAAGAATAAACAATGCTATAAATAATTTTAAATAGAAATCCCATAATTTTTCATAAATTTGAAAGATTTAATTTACTTCAAGAAATGGAATATTTAAGTTTCGAACTTCCTATACAAGAATTGATGGAGCAATACCAGACATGTTCTTTGGTAGGAGAAGAAAGTGGTGTTGATGTAAAATTAGCATGCAGCCAGATTGAGGACAAGATCATAGAGAAGAAAAAAGAAATCTATTCTAATCTTACACCTTGGCAGAGAGTACAACTATCCCGTCATCCGGATCGTCCATATACCCTTGATTATATCAACGGAATGGTAGATAAAGGAAGTTTCCTTGAGCTTCACGGAGACAGAAACTTTGCAGATGATCCTGCAATGATCGGTGGTTTAGCGACTCTTGACGGTCAAAAAGTAATGATCATCGGAACTCAAAAAGGAAGAACAACTAAAGAAAGACAACACAGAAGATTTGGAATGCCAAATCCTGAAGGATACAGAAAAGCTTTACGACTAATGAAGCTTGCTGAAAAATTCCAGATTCCTGTGGTTACTTTGGTTGATACTCCGGGAGCTTATCCGGGATTGGAAGCTGAAGAAAGAGGTCAGGGAGAGGCTATTGCAAGAAACATTTTCACAATGGTTCAGCTGAAAACTCCGATATTTACGTATATCATTGGTGAAGGAGCAAGTGGTGGAGCATTAGGAATCGGTGTTGGAAACAAAGTTTACATGTTGGAAAACACTTGGTACACAGTAATTGCACCGGAAAGTTGTTCTTCTATCTTATGGAGAAACTGGGATCACAAAGAAGATGCTGCCAATGCATTGAATCTGACTCCAAAAGATGCCTTAAGAGAAAAGTTTATTGACGGAATCATTGAAGAACCGCTTGGAGGAGCTCATTATGATCCTGCAGCGACTTATCAGAATCTGAAAACTTCAATTTTACAAAACATCAAGGCTTTTTCTAAATTTACAGGACAAGAACTTGAAACCCAAAGACAAGACAAATTTATTGCAATGGGGCAATATAAAGGATAAAACAAAAAACGGTTGAGAAATTTCTCAACCGTTTTTTATTTCGTTTATAATTAAATATTATCAATCTTCCCTAAGATTCAATTCGATCTCAATATCTTTATTAATTCTTTTCAGTGAAGAATATTTTGCGTCACAAACCATGGTTGTTAAAATATATTCTCCTTTATCCACTAAAAGATAATTCTGGCTTTTAGCAGGCACATCCAAATTATAATATTTTTTCCCACTTATTTTTACAATTAAATTACATTTAGATCTGTTTTTAATATTAATATAAGCTTCCTTATCCATCGGATCATTATTGAACATGTGCGTTAACATCGCTGCTGTTTTCTTATTTTTTTCGCTTGGCTCTGCATTTTTATTTGTACTTGCTGCACTTGCATAATTTACCGTTTTATTTGGTGTTGCAACAGTCTTGTTATTTGCATTGGAAGCAATTGTTTTAGAATTGTTTAATTCGTTATTATTAACAATTTTTTCAACTTTTTCTTTACTAAGAGGTTTTATTACGGGTTTTGCTTCCGGAGAATTATCCGCCATTATGAGTTCTATCAATTTCTTTTTGAAATAATCCGTTTTGGCATGTCCCGGATTTTGCTTTAAAAATCCTGCAATTATTCGGGCTTCTTTTGTACTTTCGGCATCGTTTTCTGTATAGATGATCAAGGTTTCTTTTTCTACAATAGCCTTAGATTTGCCTTTTTTCTTCTTTTGGGAAAAACCAAGAGTAAAAACGCATAAAAATATGAGGAGAAATATTTTTTTCATTAACTAAGCATTTAAAATTTTATTAAATATACAAATAACGCAAAAAGTCATTTTTTAGTTTATCATTAAAATCATTATCTTTGCACTGCTCTAAAAATAAGCTAAAAAAATCAATACTAATCTTACAATAAAAAAATAATAGATATTATGTCTTATACACCAGCTGCTGCAGACGTAGCAAAATTGAGAAACATTACAGGTGCAGGTATGATGGACTGCAAGAAAGCTTTAGTTGAAGCTGAAGGAGATTTCGACAAAGCGATCGACATCCTTAGAAAAAAAGGACAGAAAGTTGCTGCTAACAGAGCTGACAGAGAGTCTGCTGAAGGTGCAGTTATCGCTAGAGTAAACGAAGATAACACATTAGGTGCTATTATTTCTTTAAACTGTGAAACTGATTTCGTTGCTAAAAACGAAGCGTTCATCGAGCTTGCTTACGAATTGGCTGAAATGGCTATCGTTGCTGCTACTAAAGAAGAGCTTTTAGCTACAGATTTCCACGGAATGACTGTTGCTGAAAAATTAATCGAGCAAACAGGTGTTATCGGTGAAAAAATCGAGATCGGTACTTTCGAAAGATTAGACGGTCCTTTCGTAGGAGCTTACATCCACGCTGGAAACAAAATCGCTGCAATCACTTCTCTTTCTGCAAAAGCAGACGGGGCTGAAGAGGCTGCTAAAGCTGTTTCTATGCAGGTTGCTGCTATGAACCCTATCGCTCTTGACGAAAATGCGGTTTCTCAGGAAACTATCGATAAAGAATTAGAAATCGAAAGACACAAACTTACTGAAGAAGGTAAGCCTGCAAACATCATCGAGAATATCTTGAAAGGTAAAATGCAGAGATTCTACAAAGACAACACTTTAGTACACCAAGATTTCATTAAAGACAGCAGTATTTCTGTTGCTGATTATGTAAAATCTGTAAACGGAGATCTTAAAGTAACAGGATTTGTAAGAGTAAGCTTAGCTTAATCAATCTTTCAAAGAAAAATAATAATCCCGGTGAATTTTTTCATCGGGATTTTTTTGTGCCCTATTTATAACAAAACCAAAAATCATCAGACTGAAATTATATCTGGGACGGAAGGGGCAACGGAAGAACTCTTCCTACAGGGACATATTGGTATATTTTAAAATGGATCTAGCCAGATACAAAATTACCCGTTTCATATTCTGGATGGATTTTAATCAAGAATCGCGAATAATTTAACAATTTTCTTTAAATTTTACTAACAATATCTCAAATATTATTTTAAATTTGTAGAAATCCTAATTCCACTTTTATATGAAAAGATTTCTACTTAGTCTAGTATTAGTTTTTTTTACAATTAATACGCTCTTTGCACAAAGAGATACAGAACATTGGTTTGCCCCAATGATGAATCGAACCGGTCTATCTGGAGGAGCCAATGGTCAGTCTATATATTTTTCTACTGATTCTGTAACACCATTTCCGGTAGAAATTTATAACAATAATGTTGTTATTGGTACCGTTACAATCAGTAAAGGAGATCCAAAGATTTTTGTGATCCCTGTGACTCCTTCTACATCTGTATCAGCTATTGTAACAACATCACAAACAGACCTTTTTACGCCTATTACAAAAGGAATTTATACAAAAGGAACAAAACCATACTATGCGAATCTTAGATTCTCAGTTACGAGTCACGGTGAGATTTTAACCTCTAAAGGAAAAGCCGGTATTGGTAAGAAATTTTATGCAGCTGCAGCTCCAATTACTGATTTAGGTGGTGGCTCTATCTACAACTTTATGGCAGGTATATTGGCAACTGAAGACAATACTGTTGTTACGGTTTCAGGATATTCAACTTCTGTTACATTTTCCAACGGGACAACTGGTCTTACCAATCCTACCATGACTTTCTCATTAAACAAAGGACAATCTTATATTATTGAAGGAAGAGGAAATCTGGCAGGTAACCAAACAGGATTCATTGGTGCAAAAATAGAATCAACCAAACCAATTTCTTTAACAAACGGTAACTTTAACGGGCAGTTTTCTTTAGGTTCTGTTGGAGGAAGTTCAGATATTATTATGGATCAGTCTGTACCGGTAGACAGATTAGGAAATGAATTCGTTCTAGTAAAAGGAAACGGAAATATTGATATCAAAGTAGAAGACGCATTAATTATTGCGACAGAAGATAATACCGAAATCTATGTTAATAACAGTACAACTCCTGTAGCTACTATTAATGAAGGAGGATATTACAGAGTTAATGCTATATCAAATACAAATTATATTGATCAGGGTAACGGGCATTTCAATATGTACATTAGAACAAGTAAAAATGTATACGTTTACCAACTTCTGGCAGGTCTTGCAACGAGTATTGCAACATTAGGATATAACTATATTCCACCATTGAATTGCTTTTTACCTAGAAAAATTGATGAAATTGCATTTATTAATGACCTTAACGGAAGTGCAAATGATATTAAACTTAATATCTTAACAGAAACCGGAGCCGTTGTTACAGTAAACGGAGGATCTCCAACAGCTGCACAAGGACCTTATCCTGTTTTGGGAACAACTTCTTGGGTATCCTACTCTATTCCCGGATTATCAGGAAACGTAACAGTAACATCTACCAAAGCCGTTACCGCAGGTATCGCCGGAGGAAGTGGAGCCGTAGGTTATGGTGGATATTTTGCAGGATTCTCTTCAATCCCTGTTATTGCAAAAAAATCAGGAGAATGTGCTCCAGGTATTATTTTGGAAGTTGATGATGGTTTTGAAACTTACCAATGGTTCAGAGAAGGAATTCTTATTCCAGGAGCAACATCCAGTACTTATGCCCCTACTCAATCAGGAAATTATACGGTAAAAGTAACAATGGGAACATGTCCTCCTGTTACGACACCAATATATAAAGTATATTCTTGTGTTAAAAATACAACTGTAAATGTAAATGCCTGTGCTACAAAAATTATAACTCCAACATTTTCAGGTTCAACACAAACTCCAGTTCCGAGCACTGTGACAATTACAACACAGCCTACTCATGGAACAGCTGTTGTAAATCCTGCAACGGGTATAATTACTTATAATCCTACAGCTGGATATACAGGAGCAGACGTTATCGTTTATAAATTCTGCGGTAATGGTACTGAATTTATAGATTGTGAAATTGTAACTGTGAACTTAACCGTAGTTCCGTTTATTGTAAAAGATGCTAAACTAGAAGCATGTCAATATGAAGACAAAGCGTTTTTTGATCTTACAAAAGCAAATGTTATTGATATATTAACAGTAACTAAAAAATACTATCCTACATTGGCAGATCTTAACGCCAATACAAACCAAATCATGGATCCTACGAACTATGGTTCTGCAGGAGGATTTGTATATGTAAAAATAACAAGTAATGAAGGTTGTACAGCAAATGCAAAAATTGAATTAATTGCAAAACCTATCAAAAAATCTCCAATTCTTGTTGACAAATATATCTGTATTGATTCAAGAACAAATCTGGAGGCAGGTCCTGGATATGATTCTTACCTATGGAGCACAGGTGCAACTACATCAGGTATCCAAGGAGTTGGTGTTGGAGAATACACAGTAGTTCTTGGAAAGAACGGATGTTTCGTTACACAGGTAGTAAGAGTTAATAAAACCGTAGATCCTGTTATTAAAGAAATCGAAATCACAAACAATACAGCAACAGTAAATGTCATCGGAGGAACTCCACCGTACAAATATTCTGTAGACGGAACTTCTAACTGGCAGGATTCTAATGTATTCACAGATCTTTCAAGAGGTCAGCATACATTCTATGTAAAAGATTCTAATAACTGTACACCTATTTCTGTTGAAATTACTGTACCTAACTTATTAAATGCTATTACGCCAAACGGAGATAACAAAAATGATTATATTGATTATAGCGAATTAGCTTACAAAGGAAATCTAAGCTTTGTTATCTATGACAGATACGGCAATAAGATATTCACAGGTGATAAGTTTAATAACTACCGATGGGATGGTAAGCATTTCGACAAGAAAATCTTAACCGGAACATACTGGTTCCACATCAACTGGAATGAACCAAATAAAGAAAAGACTCCAATAAAATACACAGGTTGGATTCTTGTAAAAAATAGAGAATAACAAATTACTTTTTAAACCACGATTTTAAAATCGTGGTTTTTTAATGCTATAAACCTTCATTTTAAACAATATTTTCAATACATATTAAAATATTCTGTTATTTTTGCAAGATCCTAATTCCAGTTTATGAAAAAATTTCTACTATCTTTAGTATTAATTGTCTTGGCAGTTAATACCCTCTTTGCGCAAAGAGACACAGACCATTGGTTTGCTCCTTATTTTAACTCCTCAACATCATCAACGTATCAACATGGTTTATACTTTTCCACCGATTCGGTTACTCCGTTTCCGGTAACGATTTACAACAACAATGCTGTGATCGGGACTGTAACCATTAGTAAAGGTAATCCGCAGATGTTTACATTGCCTTCGCAGTATATTACAACAACAAATACTTCGAGCGCTGCCGTTCCAAACAATATGGGAGTTTATACAAAGGGAGATAAACCTTATTTTACATCATTAAGAATATACAACAGTATTCATGGTGAGGTTGTGACTTCTAAAGGAAAAGCCGGCATCGGAACGACATTCTATGCTGCTGCAACTCCAATCACTACAAGTTTAACGAGTAGTAGTGCAATGAACTTCACAACAGGTATCATGGCAACCGAAGACAATACGAAAGTAACGGTTACCGGTTATGATCCCAACATTCAGTTTATCAACAATACAACACCTCCTTTAACATTAAATTTCACTTTAAATAAAGGACAGTCTTACATTCTTGCCGGTGTTGGAAATACAGTTGCCAACCAGGCAGGATTTATCGGAACAAAAATTTCATCTGATAAACCTGTTTCTGTAACGAACGGAAACGCAAACGGAATGTTCGCCACAGGAAATACAACCGCAGGATCTGACCTTGTTATGGATCAATCTGTTCCTACAACCCGTCTTGGAAACGAATTTGCAATGGTAAGAAGCTTATCTCCACTCACCAATCATTACGATATGGAAGGAGGAATAATAATTGCCACAGAAAATAACACCGAAATTTTTCTTAATGACGCTACAACACCTGTTGTAACGCTTAACGAAGGAGATTATTATAGAATTTTAAACAGTGCATACATCAGCCAAGGCGGCGGACATTATAATGTTTACGTTCGTAGTACAAAAAATATATACCTATATCAATTAATCGGATCATCAGGCGGAACTGCAACAGCAGGATATAATTATATTCCACCATTGAACTGTTTCTTACCAAGAAAAATTGATGAAATTGGTAATATTCAGGCAATGCCGACTTATACAGGTAACGTTGTTCTAAAACTTAATATCTTAACAGAAAAAGGTGCTGTTGTCACAGTAAATGGAGGCTTTCCAACTCCGGCTCAAGGTCCATATCCTCTTTTGGGTAATGACCAATGGGTAACATATGCCATCACCGGAATTACCGGAAATGTTGCTATTACTTCAACAAAAGCAGTTACTGCCGGTGTCAACGGTGGATATAGCACAGCAGGATATGGAGGTTATTTTGCAGGATTCTCTTCAATTCCTTTAATTGCTAAACAAACGGGAACTTGTATTCCTGGCTTAGTATTGGAGGTTGATGATAGTTTTGAAACCTATCAGTGGTTTAGAAATGGAATTGCTATTGCAGGAGCTAATGCTAACTCGTACACGCCGACACAATCCGGAGATTATACCGTAAGAATTACAATAGGATCATGTCCTCCCGAGACAACTCCTGTTTATAAAGTCTACACCTGTCTTCAAGAGACTACAAAAGCAATGACTGTTTGTGAAGGTCTTTTAAATATTGTTCCTCAGTTTACGACTTCAAGTCAAGTCCCTGTGCCGGGAACCGTAACGATTGTTACTCCTCCGGCAAATGGTACGGCAGGTATAGATCCTATAACAGGTGTAATCACTTACGTTCCAACCGTTGGATATTTCGGGGCAGATAAAATTGTTTATAAATTCTGTGGTAACGATCCAAACTTTGTGGATTGTGAGCAGATTACTTTAAATTTAACCGTATCAAAAAGTCCGGTAGTCAATAATGCAACTTTAAGATCTTGTTTCATCGAAACTAATCCGGCAACGGCATTATTTAATCTTACTTTAGCCAGCGTTTCTACAGAACCGGGAGTTACTAAAAGATATTTCCCATCTCCTACCGATGCAGCAAATGGGACGAATGAAATTAATAATCCAACAAATTATATCGCACCAAACGGTGTTATTTATGTAAGAGTCACAAACGCAAACGGATGTTTCAAAGTAGCTGAAGTTACACTTATCGTCCTTGCACCAGTAGAATCAGCTATATTGAAAGATAAGATCATCTGTATGGAAGATAAAACATCGCTGGATGCAGGTCCTGGTTTTAATGCTTACGAATGGAGCACAGGAGCAATAACTCCGTCTATCAATAACGTAGGTGTTGGTACTTATTGGGTAAAACTGAAAACAGGTGACTGTATTACAAAACAGACTGTAACAGTATATTCTTCTGAGCAGCCTGTTATCTCAAATATTGACATCACAAACAACACTGTGACGGCATATGTAGTAGGTGGAACTGCTCCATATAAATATTCTATGGACAATATCACTTGGCAGGATTCAAACATATTTAAAGACGTTCCTAGAGGAAACGGTACTGTATATGTAAAAGATGCTTATGACTGTAATCCTATTGAGGTTGAGATCACAATTCCTAATTTGATCAACGTAATTACGCCTAATAATGATGGTGTGAATGATATTATTGATTATTCTTCATTAGCCCACAAGCCTAATTTGGTTGTTAATATCTTCGACAGATACGGAAGCAAGATCTATCAGGCAGATAAAACAAACGGATACAAATGGGGCGGAACTACAAACGGAACCAATAAAGTATCCACAGGAAATTACTGGTACGATATCAGCTGGAATGAGCCTAATAAAAAGCAAACTCCAATTAAATTCTCCGGTTGGATCTTAGTGAAAAACAGAGAATAATTAATCTAAAATATTTTAATTAAAACCACGATTTCAGAATCGTGGTTTTTTTGTTATTTTTTCAAGGCTTTACTACTTTTTATTATTAAATTTGTGATAAAAGCTGATACTTGATGAAGAAATTTCTATCTTTTATATTTATGTTCTACATTTTCATGTCAACTTTCGCACAGTTGGACAGAGAACATTGGTTTGCCCCAATGGTAGATAGAACGGGGAACCCAAATCCCTATCAAAAATTGTATCTTTCTACCAATCGAACTACTTCTTTTCCGGTAAGCATTTATAATAACAATGTTTTGATCGGTACGGTGAATATCAGTAAAAACAACCCTCAAAAATTTGATGTATTAAGAAATTATATCATCACAACTCAGCAGGCTGATCTCTTTACCCCTACATCAAAAGGGCTTTATTTAAAAGCAGAATTTCCTTTTTATGCCAACTTAAGATTTTCGGTCTATAATCATGCGGAAATTATTACTTCCAAAGGAATTCCTGCCACAGGAAAAGTTTTTCATGCGGCAAATGTTCCTATCAGCGTAAGTAATGTAATTTTAAATTTCATGACAAGCGTTTTAGCAACTGAAGATAATACGACAGTTACTATTTCCGGATATAAAAGTACCGTTCAGTTCTCCAACGGAACGACCGGAGCTACAAACCCAACCATGACTTTTACGTTAAACAAAGGGAAATCCTATATCATTGACGGTAGCGGAGGTATTCCTGGGAACTTTGACGGATTCATCGGCGCTAAAATAGTTTCAGATAAACCCGTTAATATTACCAATGGAAATTTCAACGGTCAATATGCAGGAAATTTTCCCGGTAGTTCAGATATTTTAATGGATCAGGCGGTTCCTGTAGAAAGACTTGGAAATGAATTTGCCATTGTAAAGGGCAACGGTACCATCGGATCTCATATGGAAGGTGCTATGGTTATAGCCACACAAGATAATACCCAAATTTTTGTAAATAATGAAATACCTCCGGTAGCCACGATCAACACAGGCCAGTATTTTGTAATTCCGGATACCAAATATCAGTTACAGGGAAGCGGACATTATAATTTATACCTAAGAACATCAAAAAATGCATACGTTTATCAAATCTTAGCGGGAGCTTCAGGCTCAACTAGTGAAGTGGCAACAGGTGGTTTTAATTTTATTCCGGCTCTAAACTGTTATTTACCAAAGCAAATAAATGAATTAGGCTTAATTGATGAAAATTTTGTTCATTCCAACGCCAATCCTACCGGAATTTTAAATATTCCGACTAAGCTTAATTTAATTACAGAAAGAGGCGCTGTTGTAAACGTAAACGGAGGTGTTCCTCCTGCGACTACAGGTCCTTTTAATATGTCCGGTACCACCAATTGGGTGACTTACGGTATCCCGAATGTTACAGGAACTCTTACGGTAACTTCAACAAAGGCGATCATGGCAGGGATAAGTGCAGGAAGTGACGCGGTGGGATACGGTGGTTTCTTTGCAGGCTTCCCAACACAGCCTATGATTTTAAAATCTGGTGGAGATTGTGCACCCGGACTCGTTCTTACAGTCGACCCTATTATTTATGATACGTACCAATGGTATCGAAATGATGTTCTTATTCCCGGAGCCAATGCATCAACCTATATTCCTACACAATCCGGATATTATCATTGCTCGGTAACAATGGGAAGCTGCGCGCCTTTAGTTTCAGGAAAATACAAGGTTTTGAATTGTTTGAAACAGACTACGGCAATTTATGATGTCTGCTCAGTAAAGACTATTACTCCGGCTTTTAGCAGCTCAACACAAACACCGGTTCCTTCTACCGTTGCAATTACGACTCAGCCGACTTTAGGAACTGCAGTTGTAAATCCAACAACCGGAATAATTACCTATACGGTTACCAACCCAGGAACTACAGGAACAGATACTTTCACCTATACTTACTGCGGAAATGATCCGGAATTTCCGGACTGCGAAACAGTAACGGTAACGATTAATATTCAGTCATTAACGGTAAATAATGCAACATTAACCGCTTGTAACATCAATGGACAAGGAACTTTTAATTTAACAACAGCCACTGTTACCAACAACAGTCCGGTAACAATTACCTATTACCCTACCCTACTTGATGCTCAAAATGAGAATCTTGCAGCATTAATTACAGCTCCTACTACGTATACTGCTCCAAACGGAACCATTGTTTATGCTGTAGTTAAAAATAATATCGGCTGTAAAAGTATTGCTCAGATTACGCTTAACTTATATAATCTTGCCATTGTTTTAAATAATTATAATGGCGTATTTTGTGATGATAATTTAGATGGAACAGTAACCGTAAATTTATCCAACATTACTCCAATCGTTCTTAATAACCCTGGTTATTTTACGAATGTAAGATATTATGCTAATCTTGGCGATGCCAACCTAGGAAATGCCAATACACTTCCTAACAACTGGAGTTACACTGCACCCACAACAATTTACATAAGAGTTGATTCTCCTGACGGATGCGCAGCTGTTGTTCAACCTTTAAATTTCAGCATTGGCGCTAAGATACCTTTAATAAAAACTTCATATGTCGTAAGTGTCTGCGATAACGATCTTGACGGAATCAAAAACGTAGATCTGGCGCAATTTATTCCACAGTTTACGATAGATCCCAACGTTACGGTGACCTATCACGCGACTTTAGCAAATGCTCAGAATAATGTTGCCCCTCTTGGGAACCCAATGAACCTTACCGGAGCTCAGACCATCCATATCAGATTTGAAAAACCGGGAGTATGCCCTAATATAGCTTCAATTACTATTAATATAAAAACTCCGAAAAAATCAAATGTCCTTTTTGATAAAGTTGTTTGTCCTAAAACCAAAACCTCTTTAGATGCAGGACCAGGTTTCGACAGCTACCTTTGGAGCACAGGCGCAACAACACCTTCTATTACGAACGTTTCGGCCGGAACCTATTGGGTAGATCTTACTTTTGACGGCTGTACGTACAGACAAACTGTAAATGTAACAGAATCTGTTTTACCAGCAATCGTTTCCATCGAAATCAACGGAAATACAGTAACAGTCGGTGCAAGTGGCGGAACTCCTCCCTATGAATATTCTTTGGATGGAAATAATTGGCAAAGTTCTAATGTTTTCCAGAATGTACCGAGAGGAAATCACGTTTTACATGTTAGAGATTCCAGAAATTGTGATGAAATTACGAGAACATTTACTATCATTAATTTGATCAATACCATCACTCCAAATCATGACGGACATAATGATGATATTGATTATTCGGAATTAATGGGCAATAGCAATCTTGAATTCAGAATATTCGACAGATATGGTGCCGAAGTCTTCCGAGGAGCTCCTACCAATCGATTTACCTGGGATGGAAGCTTGGGCGGAAGACCTGTAAGTACGGCAACTTACTGGTATTTTATAAGCTGGACAGAATTCGGAGGAAGCACAAGCGTAAAATATACAAGCTGGCTATTGGTAAAGAACAGATAAATTAATGCATATAACAAACTAGGTTTATAACATTCATTAACAGTTTTATTATAAAGTTTAATATAACTTTAACCTGATTTCACTATTTAAGTAGGTATAAATTATTGGATTTCTATGTAATTTTGCCTCATTATATGAAGAAACTTATTACTCTAGTAGTCTTGCTTTTTCTGGTAAAAATCAATGCTCAAATATATAACGGAGAGGTCTTTTTAAGAGACAATTCGGTATTATATCTAAATCAGGTTTATGTAACCAATCTTACTACGCAAAGAACTGTTCTTACAGATTATAATGGTGATTTCAATATTGCTGCAAATGCTGGAGATGTTATTCGTTTTACCTCAATTGTTACCGAAAGGAAGGATATTATATTATCTCCTCAAATGCTTGGCTCTAAAAATTTAATTGAATTAAAAATAGCCTACCACGATATTCAGGAAGTTATCATCAGTAGATTTAAACCTACCGGAAATTTGAGATATGATGTAAACGCTCTTAAAAAAGAAAACAAAGCTCTGGCGCTGAAAAAAGTAATCGGCTTACCGGAACCAAAAGGCGACGGAAATCCACCGGAACTACCTGTTGCAGGACTTCGAGATGGCGGACTTACCTTTAGTTTAGAAAGTATCTACGATATTTTATCCGGAGAAAGGAAGAAAAAACAACGTTACGTTGCCTACGAAAAGATGAACAGCTCTGTTGCTCAAATTAAAAATTATTTAGGAAAAGATTATTTCCTGAAGTTTAAAATTCCGGAGAATTTGATTGATAATTTCCTTCAGTTCGTGTACACTTCAGAAAATATTCAACCATATATTATGAATGGTAATTTTGAGGCGGTAAAAATCCCGATTGAAAAGTATATGCCTATTTATCAGAGAAGACTTAGAAATTCTCACCTTCAGGATATTATAAAATAAATTAGCATCATATTTGCTGTAAAGGAATGTATGTCATAAAATTTAGTGATCTACATTCCTTTATTTTTTAAAAATATTTTTAATTTTATGACATAATTGGGTGTTACAGCTGTTATTATTAATTTCAATTTAGAAAACACCTAATTCTCAAAACACAATAAAGAAAAAGATTAATTTATTTTTTAAAACTTAATATTAGTGAATGAAAAAGTTACTTTTACTCTTTAGTACAGTGTTATTTTTTGGACTTCTTTCTGCTCAGAGAAAAGACAAAGATTACAGCAACATTTTAAAAAGCAAAAACATTTATGAGATAAATGCTTTCTTAAGAGATGCACACCCCGATGATCCGCGCAGATCCGTTCTAAAGCCAAGAGTAATGGAAATGATGAAGGAATATATTAAAACCGCGCGTCCCGAAGATCAGAAAGTAAAACAAATGCAAGAGCAGCTTGCTTTGTTGAAGAGAAGACCTTCAACTAAAATCTCTTTTGATGAGATGAACGCCATCATTAAACAAAAACAGATTGCAAAATATAATGCAGAATTACAGGCAAAACAATCTTTGGTTGTTTATACTCCCAGTAATGCAAAAAATGTATATGTTACCAACACAACCGCAGCAGCTTCAACAGCCGTTATTGCTGATACAGAAGCGGAAGAATTCAACATGCTGATGGCTGTTTCTCCCACGGAGCATAAGAATAAAACCGTACAGATATTAAACTCACTTTTCGATAATGACCCGATGAGTAAAGAATGTATCGTGCTTATTCAAAATAAATCCGACTGTAATATTATCGTAAGAATGGAAGGAATAGGTACTACAAAATACAGGCTTGCCGTTCCTGCTCATAACGAAAGTTCTGTTGTTGTGAATAAAGGTGATTATCTTTTTACAAGTGTTGTATGCGGATCTCAATATGCCTCTCAAAAAACAATCCAAAAACCTCTGATGGTGGCATTGGGAAGTTCTGCAAAAAAATAATAAATCCCCACATCCTTCTTTTATAGTTAAAAAACAAGGTCATCTTTCTAAATTTTGCTATTTTTGCAAGATTTTATATATCTCATGGGCAAAAATAAATTAGCAAGATTCGCTGAAAACAAAATATTACCAAACGTTATCCAACCAACAAGAGACGAAGCTTTAAATAGCTTTGGACTAAAAGGAAAATGGAGAACAGATTTCTTTAAAAACGATAACCCTATTGTTCTTGAATTAGGCTGTGGTAAAGGAGAATATTCTGTAGGTCTTGCAAAAACTTTCCCCGAGAAAAATTTTATTGGTATCGATATCAAAGGAGCAAGATTTTGGTTTGGAGCTAAAGAAGCCGTAGAAAATAACATGGGAAATGTTGCTTTTGTAAGGTCTCAGATAGAATTGGTAGACCATTTTTTTGGTGAGAACGAAGTAGATGAAATCTGGATCACGTTCCCGGATCCGCAGATCAAATACAGACGTACAAAACACAGGCTGACCCACCCCGATTTCCTTGAGAGATATAAAAAGTTTCTTAAACCAGGAGGTATCATTCATTTAAAAACAGATTCTGAATTTTTACATGGCTATACATTAGGCTACCTTCAAGGTGCAGGCTATGAAATCGTATCGGCACACCACGATATTTATGGAGCTGCTGAATATGATCCGGGTACAGAACATTTAAGAGATATAAAAACCTATTATGAAGAATTGTTTTCTGCAAAAGGAAAAACAATTACTTATATCAAATTTAAAATTAATTAAAAATACAACAGATGAAAAAAAACACCCCAATCATTTTACTTTAAATAATTAATCATTTTTCGATATTTGAGTGATAAAATTCACTCATAACAATAAAGGTTGTAAAAATTTACAACCTTGTATTAACATATCGTATACACAAAAACAACACAAGCACAAATGGAAATAATATTAATTAAATTTATTATTAATGAAAAAGAATTCCCTCATCATCACAATACTTTTCGTGATGATCTCAAACTCAGTTTATGCCCAGAAAAGATCAAAAAACATTCTTAAAAGTACAAATATTGCAGAGATTGAAGCATATTTGAAAAACTGTCATCCCGAAGACCCCAAAAAATTAGTTTTAAAACCAAAACTTATTGCCTTAAAAAATGAAGAATGGACAAAAGGCAAAAAAGGCGCAAAGCCAATGGAAGCCAGACCTGTTATTACAGATATTTCCAATAGCACGATGAGAAACTTAAAAGATGCTGAGGAGTTTAAACGTTTAATAACAGAAAATTCCGGAGAACATAAGGATAAAACAATTAAACTCCTAAATGCAATGTTTAATGAAGACATCACCAGCAAAGAAGTTATACTATTATGTAAGAATAGATCAGACTGCAATCTGATTTTAAGAATACAGGGCAAAAAATATTATAACCTGGCAATTCCTGCACATAGTGAAAACTTTATTGTTATTGAAAAAGGTAATTATACGCTCAACAGTAATGTTTGTGACGTACAATATAGCTCACAGAAAGAAATAAAAAAAGGAGTCTACATTACATTAAACAACCCTTCACAAGTTGGGAATAAAGCAATTTCAAATAATAAGTAAAAAAGATTATTTTTACATAACAAATTTCCATCATGAAAAAGACATTCCTTTTTTACAGCTTTGCATTGGCTATATTTTTAAATAGTTGCGGTACTACAAGCTATCGTTCAACTCCACCTGTTAAAAGACCAAGCTCCACTATTCCTTCGAGAGCAAATAACTCAGCAAGCCAAGTAGAAATGGAATACAATACCTTAATAAAGACTTATAAATCGGAAACGGCTGAAGTTCTTACAGACCTGTTAAACGGGTCAGATGGAGACAAAACGTCTATTACGGTTGAAAATAAGTCGAGATGCAATATGGTACTTACAATAAGTGGAAACAATTATTTTAAAAAGATCCCAATTGGGGCTAATAAAATAGGCACCGCGATGGTTCCTAAAAATCAAAACTATAACTTATCCGGAATGTTGTGTAATTCTGTTTATCAGAAAACCAAGTTTGTAACAACTTCTTATAATATTACACTTTCGAACTAATCTTAAATTAATAGGCACAAAAAAACCGCTAAACTTGTTTAGCGGTTTTAATATTTTAAAGAAAATCTTTAATTATTCAGCAGAATCGAAATCTGCATCTTTATCAGCAGATACTACTTCTCCTTCTTCTTTAGATTTTTCTTTATCAGCTTTTCTTTGAGTCTGACCATCTTTGATAGATTCTGAAACTACGCTCAAGATCATATCGATAGACTTAGAAGCATCATCGTTTCCTGGGATAACGAAGTCAACTTTTCTAGGATCAGAGTTTGTATCAACAATACCGAAAACTGGAATACCTAATTTCTTAGCTTCAGTTACAGCGATGTGTTCTCTCATAATATCTACAACGAAGATCGCAGAAGGAAGACGAACCATGTCAGAGATAGAACCTAAGTTTTTCTCTAAGTTAGCTCTTTGTCTGTCAACTTGTAATCTTTCTTTTTTAGATAAAGTTTCGAACGTACCGTCTTTTTTCATTTTGTCGATATGGTTCATTTTCTTAACAGCCTTTCTGATAGTAACAAAGTTTGTTAACATACCTCCCGGCCATCTTTCTGTAATATAAGGCATATTAAGTTCAGAAGCGTGTTTTGCAACAACTTCTTTTGCTTGCTTCTTAGTAGCTACAAAAAGAACTTTTTTACCTGCAGAAGTTAATTTTTCTAAAGCGCTACAAGCTTCATCCAATTTAACCGCTGTTTTATGTAAGTCTACAATGTGAATACCATTTTTCTCCATAAAAATGTATGGAGCCATATTTGGATTCCACTTTCTAGTCATGTGACCGAAGTGTACACCAGCCTCTAGAAGGTCTTTTACATTTGCTTTTGCCATGTTTTCTGTTTTTGTTAGTTTACTTTCCGCTTCTTATGCAATCAACAGCTTCTTTAGATGGGAGAAGTGTTTGGATGCTAAACGTAACGGGCAAAGTTGCTGTTGGCTTATTGCTTTTGGCAACTGGCTTCCCAGCTTTGGGTTAAAAAATAATTTTTTAAAAATTTTTCTAAAGCTATCCGCCATAAGCCAATAGCCATACGCTTTTTTAACGTTTTGAGAATTGGAATCTCTTTCTTGCTTTTTTCTGACCTGGCTTCTTTCTTTCCACCATTCTTGCATCTCTTGTAAGTAAACCAGCAGGTTTTAAAGCTAATCTGAATTCAGCATTGATTTCACATAAAGCTCTTGAAATACCTAATCTGATAGCTTCTGCCTGACCTGTATTACCACCACCGAAAACATTTACGGTAACGTCATACTGACCAACAGTTTCAGAAAGGATAAACGGTTGGTTTAATTTATAAACCATAACGTCTGTAGAGAAATAAGTTGCAGCCTCTTTACCGTTTACTGTAATGATTCCAGAACCTGGTTTTACATAAACTCTCGCTACAGAAGTTTTTCTTCTTCCGATTTTGTGAACTATAGACATATTAATTAATTATTTAAATTCGTTAACATTAATTGTTGCAGGCTGTTGAGCTTCATGTTTGTGCTCAGTTCCTTCATATAAGTAAAGGTTCTTCAATAAAGCAGATCCTAATCTGTTTTTAGGTAACATACCTTTTACAGATTTTTCTAATACTTTTAAAGAATCTTTCTTTTGAAGTTCAGCTGCAGTCATAGACTTTTGACCTCCAGGGTAACCTGTATGCCAGATATAAGTCTTATCGTTCCACTTGTTTCCGGAAAGAGTAACTTTCCCAGCATTCAAAACAATAACGTTATCACCACAATCTACGTGAGGTGTAAAGTTTGTTTTGTGCTTACCTCTCAAAATCTTTGCAACCGTAGAAGCTAGTCTTCCTAACGGCTGTCCTTCAGCGTCTACCACAACCCATTCTTTATTAGCAGTAGCTTTGTTCGCTGAAACAGTTTTGTAACTTAATGTATTCACACGTTTTAGTTAAAGATTAAACATAATTTTCCCCATAAGGGTGTGCAAAGGTACAAATTAATTTTGTAACCCGAAAGTATATTTTATATAATGTCTTGAAACTAAGTTTCGATTAAACGATTCAACAGATTTTGTCTATTTACATTATTTCTGGCATAAATGTTGTAAATAATTTGACGATGAAAAAAACGTTTTAGAAAATTCTAAAAACACAGGTGATAAAGTAAAGAGTTTGGCAACTCAAACTCTTGCTTTATTAACTTTTCCTTAAATATTTCCGTAAAAGATTATCGATATAATTATGTTATAAGGTTAAATAATTATCTTTGCGCAAAACCCTCAATATCCATGAGCCACGGAAAAATCAGAGAAGATAAAACTTGTTTAAACTGCAATAATGAAGTAGAAGATAGATTCTGCCCTCACTGCGGACAGGAAAACACCGAACCAAGACAGCCTTTTCATTATCTCTTTACCCACTTTATTGAGGATTTTACGCATTACGACGGTCAATTTTGGAAAACATTGAAATACTTGATGGTTCGTCCAGGTCAACTGACAAAAGAATATATTGCCGGGAAAAGACAAATTTATGTAGCACCTGTAAAACTTTACATTTTTATAAGTTTCATTACATTTTTACTTCCTGCTTTTTTACCATCTGGAGAAAAACATAAAGAAAAAGAAACCATATCAACAACTATTGAGCAAAAACAGATCGAAAAAGAAAAAGTAAAAGAGGCTCTGAAAACAATACAGGATAATGGAGTTATTTCAGCAAAAAATGCAGAAAAGGCAAAAAAAATTATTGACAAACAAACTGATTCTATTAAATATGATGCCGATGAAGAGCTAATTGAAAAGACCTTTAGTAAAGAAAACAATAAAATTCTTGGCGCAAGTAATTTAAAGCAATATGATTCGCTACAACAAAAAAGTGGCAGTGCAATTTATACCCTTTCAAGACCATTTGCGAAAAAAACTTTTGAATTAAAAGAAGAAGGATTAAGCAAGGAAGAAATTAAAGAACGTTTCGTCGAAACATTTATTCATACATTACCAAAAGCATTATTTATTTACTTACCAATTTTTGCATTCTTTCTATGGGTATTTCACAATAAGAAAAAATGGTGGTATTTTGACCACGGGATTTTCACCTTACACTATTTTTCGTTCTTCTTATTATGTATATTACTATTTATGGTAAAAGACAGTCTTATATCTTTACTACCACAACATGGCATTATTACAACATTAAATAGATTAGCATCCATTATTCTTTTCTTTTACTTATGCATTTATTTTTTCATCGCACATCACAAAGTATACGAAACGAGAAAAAGAATAAGTATCTTAAACGGTATTTTATTGTTTATAATAAATTCCTTTGGATTAATTATTCTGCTAATAGCATTAGTATCTATAAGCTTCCTGATGATCCACTAAATAAAAAATGAGACCGCCTTTCAAGACAGTCTCATTTTTTTATTTTCTTAATGACTTACTTCCCCTGAAGCTTGCAATTAAATAATACGCTACAAAAACCATCGAAAATTTAAGGATCGAAGGAATTGCCAATTCTAAGCTAAAAATTAATGTTCCGATCAGCACTAAAGCACCCATCGCGACAAAAGACAATCCTAGTTTTTGTGGAAGGGTAATATTGGGTGTATCTAAATAGTAAGCGATCCCCCACGCTATCCCAAAAGCCAGCGCGTAGTATATATCAAGACCTACATTGTTCGAACTATAAAAGAAATAATTGATCAGGAAACTTAAAACCGTTCCTAAAGCAAAATACATTAAAGCCTTTTTCATACCATATATAATATGATGCAAAAATAAAGAAATTAGTTAGCATTCCTAAACCAATGTTTGTTCAGCTGGGAGAAACTCAATTCTACAAAAACACTTAATTATTTGATTTAAAACAAATTAAATATAAAAATCGGGTTGTTATTTTATTATTATATTTGGAATTCAGAAATTTTCTAGATTTTTATGGAAACCCAAAAATATACTCCAACAAACAAAGTAAGAATTGTAACAGCAGCGTCGTTATTCGACGGACATGATGCAGCTATTAATATCATGCGTCGTGTGATTCAGGGAACAGGATGTGAAGTCATTCACCTTGGCCACGATAAATCGGCCGAGGAAGTTGTAAACACAGCCATTCAGGAAGATGCCAACGCGATTGCATTAACTTCTTATCAAGGTGGTCACAACGAATATTTTAAATATATCTACGACCTTTTAAGAGAGAAAAACTCTCCACAGATCAAAATTTTTGGCGGCGGCGGCGGTGTAATTCTGCCTGAGGAAATCGAAGACATCATGTCTTACGGAATCGACAGAATTTATTCTCCGGATGATGGCCGTGAACTTGGTTTACAGGGAATGATCGATGATTTGGTTAAAAGATCAGACTTCGCAACAGGAAAAGATGTAACTGCAGAAGATTTAGATTCAATTAGTTTCGAAAATTCTACAAGCATCGCTAAAATCATTTCTGCCGTTGAAAACTTCTCAGAAGAAAAACCGGAATTGGTAAAAGCAATTGACGAAAAATCAAAAGATTTAAATATTCCGATCATCGGTATCACAGGTACAGGTGGAGCCGGAAAATCTTCTTTGACAGATGAATTGGTAAGACGTTTCTTACGTTCCAATACAGATAAAAAAATTGCCATCATCTCCATAGACCCTTCGAAAAAGAAAACTGGAGGTGCATTGTTGGGAGATAGAATTCGTATGAACGCGATCAATGATCCGAGAGTTTATATGCGTTCAATGGCGACAAGAGAGAATAACGTTTCAGTTTCTCCGTTCATTCATTCAGCATTAAATGTGTTGAAATTAGCTCATCCTGATGTTATCATCTTGGAAACTTCGGGTATCGGACAATCCGGCTCGGAAGTATCTGATTTTGCTGATGTTTCCATGTATGTAATGACTCCTGAATACGGAGCTTCGACTCAGTTGGAAAAAATCGACATGTTAGATTATGCAGATTTAGTTGCTTTAAATAAATCTGATAAAAGAGGAGCTTTAGATGCCCTTCAAGCTGTAAGAAAACAGTTCCAGAGAAACCATTTGTTGTGGGAAAGTCCACTGGATGACATGCCGGTTTATGCAACAAAAGCTTCTCAATTCAACGACCACGGAACAACTGATTTATACAATAGATTAGTTGAAAAAGTAAATGATAAGTTTTCTGATTTAAACTTGCAAGGCTTTGTTGAACAAGAGGTTTCTGAAGATATCACAATCATACCTCCAAAAAGAGTACGTTATTTATCGGAAATTGTTGAAAATAATAGAATTTACGACGCGAATGTTGAAAAACAGGCTGAATTAGCAAGAAAAATGTATCATATTGAAGGAGTGAAAAAATTCCTTTCTAATGAAACTTTGGATGCTGAATATCAAAAAGCAGAAAAAGATCTTCAACAAGAAAATATCGACTTCTTAAAAAATTGGGATGATACGAAAGATGCTTTCAAAGCTGAGTTTTATTCTTATTTCGTTCGTGGAAAAGAAATTAAAGTTGAAACCTCAACGGAATCTTTATCCCATTTAAAAATTCCAAAAATATCTTTACCAAAATATACCGATTGGGGTGATTTGATCAAATGGAAAGGTCAGGAAAATCTTCCTGGAGGATTCCCTTATACGGCTGGAATTTATCCTTTCAAAAGAACAGGTGAAGACCCGACAAGAATGTTTGCCGGAGAAGGAGGCCCTGAAAGAACCAACAGAAGATTCCACTACGTTTCTGCGGAAATGGATGCAAAACGTTTGTCTACAGCCTTTGACTCTGTAACTTTATACGGTCAGGATCCTGCTCTACCACCAGATATTTATGGTAAAATCGGAAATGCGGGAGTTTCTATCGCAACTTTGGATGATGCGAAAAAACTATATTCCGGATTTGATTTGGTGAATGCAATGACTTCGGTTTCAATGACGATTAACGGACCTGCACCGATGTTGTTGGCTTTCTTCATGAATGCAGCAATTGACCAAAACGTTGAAAAATATATTGCTGAGCATAAGCTTGAAGCGAATGTTGAAAAAGCTTTAAAAGCAAAATTCGATGATAAAGGCTTAGAAAGACCAAAATATAATGGCGAATTACCGCCTTCAAATAATGGTTTAGGTTTAAAATTATTAGGAATCACGGGAGATGAAGTCATTCCTGCTGAGGCTTATGCTGAAATTAAAGCTAAAACGATCGCGACAGTTCGTGGAACGGTTCAAGCTGATATTTTAAAAGAAGATCAGGCTCAGAATACTTGTATTTTCTCTACTGAATTTGCCCTTAGATTGATGGGTGACGTTCAGGAATATTTTATCACAGAAAAAGTAAGAAATTTCTACTCGGTTTCTATTTCAGGATATCACATTGCTGAAGCGGGTGCGAATCCGGTTTCTCAATTAGCATTTACCCTAGCGAATGGTTTCACTTATGTTGAATATTATTTGTCAAGAGGAATGGACATTAATGATTTCGCGCCAAACTTATCATTCTTCTTCTCCAACGGTATCGATCCTGAATATTCAGTGATCGGACGTGTAGCAAGAAGAATCTGGGCAAAAGCCATGAAACTGAAATACGGAGCAGACGAAAGAAGCCAGATGTTAAAATATCACATTCAAACTTCAGGACGTTCGCTTCACGCCCAGGAAATTGATTTTAATGATATCAGAACGACTTTACAGGCTCTTTATGCAATCTATGATAACTGTAATTCACTTCACACCAATGCGTATGATGAGGCGATTACAACTCCGACTGAGCAATCTGTAAGAAGAGCGATGGCCATTCAGTTGATCATCAATAAAGAATTAGGATTGGCCAAAAATGAAAATCCACTTCAAGGTTCATTTATTATTGAGGAATTAACGGATCTTGTTGAAGAAGCTGTTTATGCAGAATTCGACAGAATTACAGAAAGAGGTGGTGTTCTTGGTGCGATGGAAACAATGTACCAACGTTCGAAAATCCAGGAAGAATCGATGCATTACGAATGGTTGAAACACACAGGAGAATATCCGATCATCGGTGTAAATACTTTCCTTGGAAAAGACGGTTCACCAACAGTTCGTCCGGGAGAAGTTATCCGTTCGACTGAGGAAGAAAAACAGGTTCAGATTGAAACGCTTCATAATTTCCAACAATCTAATGAAGATAAATCCGAAGCCGCTTTAAAAACTTTACAATACGCTGCCATCAATCAACAGAATTTATTTAACGTAATGATGGATGCCGTTAAATATTGCTCACTTGGGCAAATCACCAATGCTTTGTTTGAAGTAGGTGGTAAGTACAGAAGAAACATGTAACGGCAGTGCCGTAGACAATTATTGACTACTAACTGTATCAACAATTATCAATTAAACCTCAAGGAATTTTCTTTGAGGTTTTTTTGTACTAATTTTATGAATGAATTTCTATTTTTACAACACAATAATTCTCAATGAAGCCCAAAGCCATTTTCAACTGGAGCAGCGGAAAAGATTCTGCCCTTGCCTTATATAAAACCTTACAAGAAAACCGTTTTGAGATCACTTCCCTTCTTACGAGTGTGAACGAAGAATTTCAACGGATTTCTATGCATGGCGTTCATAAAGATCTTTTGCAACAACAGGCTTCAAGTCTCGGAATTCCATTAATGACAATGCAAATTCCCAAAGAACCGACAATGGAGCAATATCGTGAGATCATGATTTCAACGATGGATAAAATAAAATCTCAAGGAAATACACATTCAATTTTTGGAGATATTTTTTTGGAAGATCTCCGAAAATATCGTGAGGAACAATTACAATCTATCGGAATGGAAGCCGTTTTTCCACTCTGGAAAAATGATACAACCGAGCTCATTCATGAATTTTTAAATCTTGGTTTTAAAACAATAGTCACATGTGTGAATGAAACTTATTTAGATAAAAGCTTCGCAGGAAAAATTATTGATAAATATTTCATTAATGATTTACCCAAAACTGTTGATCCTTGTGGAGAAAACGGCGAATTTCACACCTTTACTTTTGACGGACCTATTTTTAAAAATCCAATTCAGTTTGAAATTGGAGAAACAATAAAGAAAACGTATCCCAAACCAAAATCAGAAGAAAATGACGCTGATGGAGAATATGTTTTCTGGTTTTGTGATCTGATCTCGAAATAAAATTTACTCAGTTTTATTTACAAAACAATATTTTTCACCTACCATTTATATATTTACTCAAAACCCCTTAAGTGAAATTAGGAGGTTTTTCTTATTTTTGAGGAACAATGTTGATTTAAAAAAATTATTTACTCTCAAATGACACAAAAAAATTATTTTTTTCCTGCGCTTCTATTCCTTTTGGTTATTTTAATTTCATGTGAGAAAAATGAGATTAAACAAATAGCTGCAAAACCAATCGACAAAAATGTAATCATAGATTCTACCATCACAGCTTTTGAAAAAAAATTGCTTGAACAACAAATAGATTCTGTTTTTAAGAAATATGACTTTAATGGAAGTGTTGCGGTTTTCAAAGATTCTGTTCAGCTTTATAGAAAAGAAAACGGTTTTTCAAATTTTAAAACTAAAACCAAGATCGATGACAATACGGTTTTTGCTATTGGTTCCGTAAGTAAACAATTTACCGCGGTGATGGTTTTACTTGAAATGGAACAGGGAAAACTGAAGGTTGATGATAAAGTTTCAAAATATTTAAAGGAATTTCAGACTAAAGAATACGAAAATATCACCATTCATCAGCTTTTAAATCATACTTCTGGCTTGAATTTGTTTGGAGGAAAACTGATGTTTAAAAGTGGTTCCAGCTTTTTCTACTCTAATGACGGTTTTAATGCATTAGGAAAAATCGTTGAAACTGTTTCCGGAAAATCTTATGATGAAAATGTTTTAAACCTTTTCAAAAAAGTAGGAATGAACAGTTCATCCACCGGAAATATTTTTAAAGGAACCGATTTCGCCTCAGCTTATCTTGGTAACGATAAACATTTTGAGGAAATCAAAAATATGCCCAAAAGATTAGGCGGAAAAGAAATTGGAACTCCCGCAGGAGGTATTCTTTCAACCATTCAGGATCTGCATATCTGGAATAATGCTTTGTATAGCGGGAAAATTTTAAATCATGAAACGCTTCAGAAATTCACTGCTAAAAGTTCAGAAAGACAGCATCAAATCTTCGGAAAAATGGGTTACGGCTACGGAATTATGCTTAACATTGGGAAACAAACCGCCTATTTCCACAGCGGATATATCAAAGGCTCCCCTTCTCTGAATATCTATTATCCCGAAACCAAAACTTCCGTTATTATCTTATCCAATATTGCTGATGAAGAAAAAGGGAAAAGCTCGATTTTCAGACCTCATATTGAGATCAAAAAAATTACGGATGGGATTGAAAATACGGTGATTGATTTAGGAAAAGAAATGAAAGTACCAATTTCAGCAGAAATAGTTTCTTAAATTCAATTTATGAAAAAGCTCTATTTCATAGCCATTTACCCACCTCAACAAATCATTGATGAGGTAAAAATATTTAAGCAAGATTTGGCATTAAACTATAACAATTCAAAAGCATTAAAAAATGATGCCCACATCACTTTATTTCCCCCATTTTCCAGAGAAATAGAATTAGAAGAAGATATTCATATTGCTTTTCAAAAAATTGACACCAATATTTCACCATTTGAAATTATATTAAATGGTTTTGACGGTTTTCCAAATAAAAGCCCTGTCCTTTTTATAAAACCCGATAACAATGAGCATCTGATTGAACTTTATAATAGAGTAAAACAGCGTTTTAATTTCATGAGATATGCTTTCAACCCTCATATGACGGTTGGTTACAGAGATTTAAGCTTCGAGAATTATCTTAAAGCATTAGAAGTTTATAAAAACAAAAAATACAAAACTAAATTCTTAGTTGACAAAATCACACTACTTCGTCATGACGTAAAGTGGATTCCTATAGCTGAGAAAAAACTAGGATGAATCACAAAAAAATCGGCCGTGTAGCCGATCCAATTCATTATTTAATCAAAATTATTCTTTGATAATTTTTTGTGAGATGATTAATTCTTTATCCTGAGTTACACTTAAAGTATACGTTCCGATGATCAAGTTATTAACATCTACAAATATGGTAGAAGAATCCTTCATTTCATATTTCACAGGAATCAATTTACCTGAAGCATCATATAAAACTACTTTGGTGTTCTTTGAAAAATCCTGTTTCCCTTTAATATAAAACTCACTGTTTGCAGGATTAGGATAAATACTGAATCTTCTTTCTGTAGCATTTACTTCTGACGTTCCAAGAGTAGATTTATTCAACGTCCAGCTTACATTGGTAAAATGAACTGTGCTGTGTCCTGTAACATTTACCAAAGTTGTATTATCCTTCACCGAAAAAAGCAGTGTATTATTTCCATTATTCAATTGGCTCGGAGTTACAGTTAATGAATTTCCAGTAGAAGCAAGTGGAGTTCCGTTCAATGTCCATGAATTGACCAATGTATTTGGAATTGGCAGGATTTCATTCACCGTAAATGTCACATTTGTATTGGCACTTACAGAGCTGCTGTTTGCAGGCGTATAAGAATCAACCGGAGAAACTAAAGAATGGATTCTTTCAATAATTTGTTCTCTACAGACAGAACAAAATTGTCTGTCCAGATACCTCATCTCGCAATTTTGATGCGGACGGAACCAAGACGGACTTTCTGTGTAAGGATAAATACCAACATTATTTACACCTACCCAATTTTTCCATTTAATCGTTGCAGGATTTGAGTTTTGAGTTTTATTTGGAGATTCACCAGTACCAGAAAACCAATATTCATCGGCAAGCTGACCAAATGAGTGTCCCAATTCATGAACAACGATTTCATTAGCAGAAGCGTTTAATGAAGCAAAGGCATAAGTTCCGCCACAGCCACCATATTCTGTAGAATTACCCAGAACATAGGTGATATCATAATCCGGAAGATTAGCCGCTAAAACCTGCGCTACTTTATTGGTAGAATTGCTGTAAATACATCGATGAACCCCAAAATCAAACGAAGAACCTAAATAATTATTCGGATTAGAAACCGGAATTACTGGCTCTGTCACATCTGTTGCCGTTCCGGGATGTTTTACTCCCGTTTCTGCAGAAATTACTTTTATGCCGTAAGCATTAAAATAATTTTTATATTCTGTGTAAGGACTTTTTGTGAAAAGATAATTGATTGTAGACTGAGCCGAAGAAACAAAATTGGTCTGTTGAGCAGCCGTAAATCCGTCCCCTAAAACTGCAATATTGATTCGTTTATCATTTGACCCGCTCTGCAAAAGTGGAACTACATCGAAGACCTGAGAAAAGCAAAATGTGCTGGCAAACAGGAAAAGTAAAGTTTTTTTCATGATTATAGTTTTTGGGTGAATAATAATTGAGTTCCGGCGGTTGTTACTTTCACAACTCTAACAACTTTTATTTCTTCAGAATGAGAATATCTCACACTGAATTCTGCATTTTGAAGAGTAACTTTATTTCTGCTTATTCCTTCTCCATCAAACCTTTCCAATTCCGGATTTAAAGGATTTTCTACGATCTGCTTTACGATCTCTTTCCCGTTTTCATCATTTAAAGAGATAATAAAATCTCCTGTTTTGGCTGAATTTCTATCAAAAGAAGGTTTGGATTTTAGTCTTCCCTCCATGATTTTTTTATCTTCCAAAACTACTTTTTCTGCCCCTGAAATATTTTTTTCAACTTTAAAAAACAGATAAACAATCTGGCCCTTTGCTTCCAATGACTTCTCATTTTCAACACAACCATTTCCCTGTAAGTCTTTCACCTGCAAAAAATTACAAAACAGAAAGACCGGAAACATAAAAAAGATCAATAAGTTTTTCATAATCATTTTTTTGTTTAAGTTAAGAAGTTTTTGGTAAAACTTTAATATTTCACCTGAATTTTTTCATCGTTAAGAATTAATGAAAGTCATATCTTTGACGTGATGATTTCAGAAAAAATAATTTTAGGAATAGACCCCGGAACCGCTATCATGGGTTTTGGTATTATTTCCGTTAAAAAAGGCAATATGGAGATGGTTTCGATTCATGAATTGATATTAAAAAAATATCCGAACCACGAAACCAAGCTTAAATATATCTTTGATAAGACGTTGGCATTAATCGACGAATACCATCCCGATGAAGTAGCTCTTGAAGCTCCTTTCTTTGGAAAAAACGTTCAGAGTATGCTTAAATTGGGTCGTGCGCAGGGTGTAGCGATGGCGGCCAGTCTGTACAGAAATATTCCGATCACGGAATATTCACCGAAAAAGATAAAAATGGCCATCACCGGAAACGGTAATGCCAGCAAAGAACAGGTTGCAGGGATGCTTCAAAGTTTATTAAAACTAAAAGAATTTCCCACAAAATATCTGGATGCATCCGATGGGCTGGCAGTTGCCGTCTGTCATCACTTTAATTCAGGAACCATAAGTAGTGACAAATCCTATACGGGTTGGGACAGCTTTTTAAAACAAAATCCGGATCGCTTGAAATAAGCATCCGGATTTTTTTAATTATTTATGGTTAAAATTATTTCTTTTTATATTCTGCAGAGGTAACAGAAAAATCTGCTGTTGGTTTTCCGTTTTTGTCATAGTAAACATATTTCAATGTAACGTCATTATCTCTAAATTCCTGCATATCGGCAGAAGTCTTGATCGCATTTACAGCGCCTTCTTTTGCTTCTTTTTTAAAAGAATTGATCTCTTCTTCCGTTACATTTTCTTTTACATCCTGTATCAATGTATAATTATATTTAAAAACTTTATTTGGCTCTGCTGAGACGCTGTCCAGACGTATTCCGTCATTTAGAATTTGCGGAGTAAGCTTGTTCATATTGATTGCAGCTTCTTTCAATTCGTCATCAATTGTTTTCTCTTTATTACAAGAAATTAATAATAGGAATGAACTTAATGAAAGTACGATTAAATTTTTCATAATTAAAGATTTTGGTGATTTGATACTTAAAGATATGATTATTTAAATTAAACAATCAAGCACCTGTATATCATCAATTTAAAAATTACTTTTACCTTTCATAAACATCTTCAATTTCTCTTACTTTGCCATCAAGAATATCACTATATACAATTGAAAATTTATCTTTAGACAGTATTTTATATTGATCAAGTTTCTTTAAATCTGCATCCCAATAAGAAAAAGAACTTTGATTTATCACAACCGTAATTTTGCCCGAAGAACTTTTAATAGTACAGTCTTTTCCTGTAGCATAGTTTTTAGTTAAAAACAGATTTCCATTTTCTTTTTCGAAAACGAGATAATATTTTTTCATACACTCATGAAGAGGATAGATCTTTTTCTCAGTTCCATCAAGATATTTTTTTTCAACAAACTTCCAGGTTCCTAAAAAATATTCAGCGTCACTTTTTACCGATATTGTAGGTTTGCTTTTTATTTCTTTCTTTTTATGTTGAGACTGACAGCTAGTCACCATTATGCACAGTAATAAAATACTTATAATTTTCCCCATATCCTTATTATAAAAAAGAAGCCCTTTAAAAAAGGGCTTCTAGTAATTTAGTTATTTAAGAATTTCTTAGATCCTTTTTGATCTTTATTTGAATAATTAATAATGTAAGCTCCTTTTACCAACTCTTGGTTGATTTTAACTTCATTTGTTTTAGAAATTCCTTTTTGGATTAGTTTTCCACTAAGGTCATAGATCTGATAATCTCCAAATATATTATTTCTACTTCCTACAAGGGTAAGTCTATTTTCTCCTTTTGAATATACAATTTTAGCATCTGAGTTGTCTTTAACTTCAGAAGTACTCAATACATCCAAGATCTTCACTGCATAATCTTCCATCTGACCGTATTGTAATTGTGAACAAGCCGTAAAATCAGGAAGCACCGCTGAAGCAAATGTCGCAGCATCTACAGCAACTCTCATTCTTAAATAGGTATTTTTTACAGCAGAAGCCGGCGGAGTAATATTATTGGTAACCGTTATTGAAGCTCCAGAAGCTACATTTGTTGCAGAAGTATTATTCACAACCAATTCACTAGCTTCGAAAGCACCGTTATTATTATAATCAATCCAAACCTTTGTTCTGAATTTATCTGCCTGACCAAATCCGTTCAGATAAGTTACTTTCAATGGCGTACTAGAATTTGAATTGATATCCGTATAATATGCCGGTCTTATACAAGTTGCCGTAGAATAATCTGCATAATAGATAGGTGCTACCTCATCTGAATCATATCCGTTTGTCGTACTACTAATCGATCCGAAATTCACTCTATAAGGTCCTATCGCAAAATTGTTATTTGTCGGATGCGCCGTTCCTGCAGGGTTACACTGTGCTGCCACAACAGAAACCGTGGAAGGAATAACAACTGAAGGATCTTTTCCTGCTGTAGAATTCAACAAGCTTTTTCTGTATTCCATCATTAGCATTATAGCTCTATCTCTTTGGCCGTCTGTGAATTTACGGTTAGAGTTAGTATAATTCATTACATTATATTGAGTACCATCGTAGTTTACTCCTGTACAAGGGTCTGTTGCCGTATTATTAGGAACAGCCACTCCATACATACTTCTTGATGGTGAAGTATCACAAACTCTATCTCCGTCTGTTGCACAGTTATTATTTACCGGGCAAGTAGTCTGGTTCGTATAATTAACTCCTTGGAAAGTATGGTATAAACCAAACGCATGTCCCAACTCGTGCGTTAATGTTGTGTCATTTGTATTTTTAATTGTAGCAACCTTCATAAAACTTTCATAGCTATAATCATAAGAATCAGGGAACATCGCATATCCCATTAATCCGTAAGATAATTGTTGCTGTCCGTCGAAACCGGTCACTACATAAATATTAAAATAAGATGTTTCCGGCCAATGCGGCGCCAATTGACTTTTAATATCATAATCTGCTACTCCATTATTAGTCTGCATTTTTACCCCATAAGTATCGTAAGACGGAAGCGTACTACCATTATATCTTACAATTCCTGTTGTAGGTTCGCAGCTAGGAGATCTTTTAGCCAGTACAAGTTTAAAAGGTATTACCGAACCACCTGTTGGACCAGTACCTTCTGCATAAAAACCATTTCCAAAAGTAGTAGCATACATTTTGTTTGCTCTGTCAATCCAATTTATAATCTCCTGATCTGTTAAAGCTAAATTAGCATTTGCAGTAGCCTGAGATTCGATAACGTGTACGACTACAGGAATTTCATAGACCTGTCCTGTATATAGCCCGTTCCAAGATGTTGTTGCGCCTACTTTATTTAGATAAGAATGCTTATCCAGATTACTTAATCTAGCTTCAGTTTCCTCTCTTTTTTTCTTTAAATCTGGATATTTGCTATCCATTTTTCTCATTACTTCGTCAAAACCACAAAATTTATGTTGGTCTTGAGAAAATGCATTAAAAAAAATCATCAATGCACAAAAGATCATAATTCTCTTCATTTATATACTTTTTGTTATTTTATTTCATGCAAAACTATATTTTTTTTACGAAAATGCAAATTGAAAAATCATAAAAAATCACATCGATTAGAAATAATTTAACCACTAAAATATAACATATTAATTATCAAAACATTATATGTAAAATTACATATACTTGGTAAAACATAATACTATCTTTAACATTGGTACGATTTTTAGTATTACTTTTGTATAAATTTTCAATAATGAAAAACAATCAACAAACTATAAATCAGGTGAATCATAAAATAAATTGGTTCCAGAAGTTTCTGATGGTTTGCTCCGGAGGAAACATCCATATTCTAAGAAAAACACCGAGTGAATGGAACAAGTTTGCGGGCATCGGAGGCATCGTTCTTTTCACTGCTGTTTTTGCTACACTTTCGGCAGGTTATGCCATGTTTACTGTCTTTGATAATATTTGGGCATCCATCGGTTTCGGAATTTTGTGGGGACTGATGATTTTTAACCTTGACCGTTATATTGTTTCATCAATTAAAAAAACGGGAACATGGTGGAATCAGATCTTAATGGCAATTCCACGTCTAATTTTAGCAACTTTTCTGGGAATTATTATTTCTAAACCTTTAGAACTTAAAATTTTTGAAAAAGAAGTTAATAAACAATTAAATACCATTATTCAGAGAAATAAAAAACAGCTTCAAGGAGAAATGAACGGAAGAATCCTTCAACAAAGCGGACCTTTTGAAACTGAAAAGAAACAAATCTCCGAAAAGGTGGTTCAATATCAAAAATCATATGATTCTGCTGCTGTAGAGCTCGAAAAAGAGATCCTAGGAAAGCAATCTGGCTTAACGAGCGGAAAAGAAGGTTTTGGCCCCAATGCGAAACGAAAACAAGAGCTTAAAGAACAACGCAGACAGGATTTGGAAAATTATCAAAAACAAATTGCTCCACGCCTCGATTATCTTGATAAAGAAATTTCAAAAGTATATACCAATCTTGAAACTGAAAGAAAATCTACAGAAACTTTTGAAGATAAATTCAACGGATTTGCCGCAAGATTGCAGGCTTTGGATGAATTAGGGAAAAATTCCGCCATTATTGGATTAGCTGCAGCTTTCATTATGGGACTTTTTATCTGTCTTGAGATTTCTCCCGTATTGGTAAAGCTGATCTCATCGGTTGGACCTTATGATCATCTTCTTGAAAAAACTGAAAATGATTTCCGACTTTATGCCAAAGAAAAAATTGAAAAAGGGAATGCACTCACCGATTTTAGAATCGAAGATTTTAAAGATAATCTAGATAAATAAAACAATTATTTTAACACAATATTGCCTTTCAGTTAACTCTGAAAGGTTTTTTGTTTTAATAATATAAATATGTAAAATATTATTTAACTTTACTTAACTAAACTTGATTATCATGAAAAACTTTACATTAGCATGTGCACTGCTTATCAGCTGTGCATTTACACCTACCTTAAAAGCTCAGGCATCAGAACCTTTTCTTGGGCAAATCGCTTTCGTTCCTTATAATTTTGTTCCTAAAAACTGGGCAGCCTGTAACGGACAATTATTACCAATTTCACAAAATCAGGCACTTTTTGCTCTTTTAGGTACTCAATACGGAGGAAATGGAACGACTAACTTTGCATTACCTGATATGAGAGGAAGAATGCTTGTTCACGAAGGGCAAGCTCCGGGAGGTCCTACTAATTATACAATGGGACAAACAGGAGGTTCAGAGTCTGTCACTTTATTAGTAACTCAGATGCCTACGCACTCACACACCGTGAATGCTGTAACAGCAGAAGGAAACCAAAATACACCGAGCAACACACTTCCTGCAGATACAAAAACATTAGACAAGGAATATTCTGATGCTGCTGCCAATACGACAATGAAAAGTACAATGGTGAATCCGTCAGGAGGAAATCAACCACACGAAAACAGACCTCCTTTTCTTACTTTGAAATGTATTATTTCATTACAAGGAGTTTTCCCATCACAATTTTAATAGATTATGAAAGCTTTATATTTATTATGTCTTGCACTCGGAAGCTCAGCTTTCGCGCAGACGATAACGTTTAAGGGCTGTTATAATTTATTTGACGACCAAGTTTTTACTTTTACTAAAACAGGTGTGGATGCAAACGGCAAGGGCATTTACATCACAACACCTATTGATGGGCAACCTTGTGGCGGTTTAGGAACTTGTGAATTTAAAATCCAATGGAACAATACTTTAACGAGATGGGAGTTTTTAGCAGATGAAGGAAACGGTACTTTTGCAAGCCCAAATCTAATTTACTATAACTCTACCGGAAACAGTGCATTTACAAATCCTCCGGCCAACACAATCGGTACGTGGGTTGAAAACACAACTATTACAACGGGACAATGCGGAGGAAACCTTACATCGGCTAACTCTACAATGACCGGAGATGTTCATACCTCAACATTAGGTACATCAGACGTTACAAAAACTAAAATCCAGATCTTCCCTAATCCAGTCTCGGAAGCCATCAGTATTTCAGGTATTGAAAAAGCAGAATCTATTCATATATACAACATGGCAGGGCAACTGGTAGTATCAGAAGCGTTCAGCAAAAAAATAAATGTATCACAATTAACTTCGGGAGTTTATTTACTAAGGATAAATACCAGAGATTCTCAAATTCATGAATTTAAGTTCGTGAAGAAATAAAAACACTATTTTTTATAATGAAAGCTTTCGGAATTCCGGAAGCTTTTTTTAGTTTTAAAATAAAGAATATCTTAAATTTCAACAATAAATATCAGAATAAAAATATTTAAGACAATAAAAAAGCCCCTATAAAATAGAGGCTTTGATATTTTGATTCTAAAATAATTATTTAATAATCAATTTAGTAGTTTTAGTATCTTTCCCGTTAGAGATCTGAACCATATAAACTCCTTTTTCAAGGTTATGATTTACTCTGAAAGTTCCGTTACTTTCTTGCGTTAAAGATGGAGTTGCTACTAATCTTCCTGACATATCAGAGATTGTAACGTTAAGATTTTTAGCATTTTTAGCTTTAATAAATACCTTATCTCCAGCAACACTTGGGTTAGGATAAATTACAAAATCATTATCACTTGCTTTTACATCAGCAGTACCTAAAGTCGTAACAAATTTCACTGTATAATCTTCTGCCTGACCGTAAGCTAATTGTCCACATGCAGTCATGGTTGCAGGGTTATTCGGAGCATCAGCAATAACTCTCATTCTTAAAGGAGTATTTAATACCACTGAAGCAGGAGCTGTGAATGTAGCACTCAATAATCCTTGTCCATTAGCATCTACAGCAACATCATCACCTGTAGCAACCAATTCTGACGCTTCAAATGTTCCGTTGTTGTTATAATCGATCCAAACTCTAACAGACTGGTCATTATTCACAAATCCAACCTGAATAGTCTGAGCCTGAGTAGCTAATAATTCTGTATAAGCATTCATACTACAAGCTTTTGTAGTATAATCTACATAATAAGAAGGCGCTCCAGCCCAATAACCAGCTGAAGAATTATCAATCTGACCAAGTTTAACAGATGTTGGTCCTACCAAATAACTTCCCGGAGTAGTAACTCCCGGAGGCATACAAGATGCTGCAACCGGAGTTCCAGTAACAACCGGAGTTGCAGGCAAAGCTGTAGCTCCTTTAGAAGTTGTTAAACTACTTCTGATCAACATGAATAAATCATTAATTCTATCTCCTTGTCCTGCAGTAAATTTCTGCGCAACAGAATTAGAATAATTCATCATATTATATTGTACACCTTGATAATTTACACCTGTACAAGGATTAAGCTGAGAGTTTGTAGGCACCGGCCATAATGTATAACCGCTTCCTGCTCTTTCTGTATCACAAACCTGATCATCATCATCCGCACAAACACCTGTAGTTGGCGGACAGAAATCTGCATCTCCCGGAACAGCATCAAATGTTCCTCCATCAAAAGTATGATATAATCCCATCGCATGACCGAATTCGTGCGCAAAAGTAGTATCATGAGCATTTGTAACAACGCCTGATTTCATGAACGATTCGTAGTTTGCGTCAAGGTTGTTCGGGAATGCTGCAAACCCCATCAAACCTGCATTAGGTGTAGGATCAGCATCAAACATACTGATTACATAAATGTTAAAATAAGATGCTTCCGGCCAGTGTGGAGCCAACCCTTTGATAGCAGCTCTATTTGCTCCACTAGCAGTTTGATAAGCCATACCAGAGGTATTATATCCCGCCAATGTTCCACCGTCGTATCTCACGATACCTGTTGTTGCATTACAGTTAGGATCTCTCTTAGCCAATACTAACTTGATAGGAAATACTTGAGCTTGTCCAAAATCCGCAGGTACACCTGCAGCCGGCCATGCGTATGTTCCTGCATACATTTGGTTAGCACGATCAAGCCAAGCCTGAATTTGAGCATCTGTTTTGTTATAAGTACTTCCAATTGTTGCACCTGATGGGTGAACCAAATGAACGACTACAGGTATTTCATATACACCATCTACTGTCTTTCCAAACGCTGAAGAAGAGTTGTTCTTCTTTTCAGTGTGAATCTTTTGAATAATTTTATCAAAAGTCTGTCTTAATCCAGGATTAGCTTTGTCCTGTTCTTGCAATGTTTGATCAAAACCACACCATCTTTGTTGTGCAGTTAATGAAACGGATAACACAAGCGCTCCATAAAGGAAAATTCTCTTCATTGTTTTCTAATTTAAACGTATTCAAATTTAATATTATTTACATAATTCCACTACAACCCTTTAAAAATTCATTTAATTAATTCAAATAGTGAAAATATTTATAATATGTCCTCATTATTTTCAGTTTGTTACATCAATATTATATTTATGTTAAAATTTATTTAAGAGGCAATAGTTAATTATTTGAACACTAATGACTAATTTTAACTAAATTTCTATCAATTTTATTACTTAAATCATTAAAAATTTTAAATATGATATTAGAAAAAGGAAAACCGGCACCAGATTTTGAACTTCACGCAACTCCAGACCAAAAATTAAAGCGATCTGACTTTTTAGGTAAAAATTTAATCTTGGTATTTTATCCCGCAGACTGGAGCCCGGTTTGTGGAGATCAGGTGGCCTTATACAACGAAATGCTCAGTATCTTCCATAAATACAATGCAGATATTCTTGGAATTTCTGTGGATAGCTCTTGGTGTCATGATGCTTTTATGGCAGACCGATTAATATGGCGATGTATGATATGATTGCACAAATGCATGTTGTCTCTAAAATGTCAGCTCATACCATATATTCTCATCATACTCCTCTTGTATCTACAACCAATATTGAGTATTTTAATAATAATCCTATTACATCTTCAACTCAATATACTTATGGAATGATTAATCATCATCAACTAACCAAACAAAAAACCACTTTCCCAGACGCTTCTATTAACGAAACCACTTACAACTACGCCAACGAGAAAGGCAACCAACTGATGATCGATAAAAATATGATCGGTATCCCGTTGGAAACCTCAACAACTCAAACGATTGGTACAGCTACAAAAATGTTAGCAAAATCAGAAACGGTTTATCCAAAGACAACCGTAGAAATCATCAATAACAGTGCAGGTTTGGTGCTCCCGTTATCTGTAAAATTGTATGATATATCCAATTTAAGTAATACTCCATCAACAGAAATCACTTATGATAAATACGATGTAAAAGGAAACTTACAACAGTACACCACAAAAGATGGAGTTCCTGTAGCAATTATCTGGGGATATAATAATACTCAACCTATTGCAAAAATAGAAGGTGCAAAACTTTCAGATATTCAACAATCTTTTATTGACAGTATCGTTAATGCATCCAATACCGATGCTTTAGCAACTCCAAATAGTGACGAAACTTTATTTTTATCTGTCTTGAATACCTTTAAAAATAATTTACCAAATTATCAGGTGACAACCTACACCTACGATCCATTGATTGGAGTAAGAAGTATTACACCTCCGTCAGGCATCAGAGAGGTATATTTCTATGATACCGCTAACAGATTGAAAGAAATAAAGCAAGAGGTGAAGAATGCCAATGGTAGCTTAGAGTATAAAATTTTGAAAGAATTCAACTACAATTACAAAAACTAACACACGATGAAAAAGATAATTATTCCAATTGGAGCTTTACTTATCACGAGTTTAGCCCATGCACAAAATCTGCCCAATACAGAAAATTATATTGAAACCAGAACTTATCTTGAACCCGTCACAATAAGCAGTTCTACAGCAAAACAAATTTATACCGTCCAGTATTTTGATGGACTAGGAAGACCTAAACAAGTGGTAAATGTAAAAGCATCACCATTAGGAAGAGATGTTGTAAATCATATTGAATATGACGGTTTTGGGAGACAGGCAAAAGACTTTTTACCTATCCCGCAATCTTCAACACAAAACGGAGCTAATTTTTCCGACACCACTAGGTAATGCACCAGCTATTTATGGGGGAGAAAAAATCTATGCTGAAAAGATCTTAGAAAACTCACCCTTAGACAGAATCCAGCAACAAATACAGGTTGGAACTGATTGGAATTCTAAACCTGTGAACTTTAGCTATGATACCAATATCACCAATGAGTTGTTTAAATTTGCAACTTCTACTACCTGGGAAAATGGAGCTACTAAAAGCACTCTTACAAATTTATGGGGATACCCTCCCAGTCAGCTTTACAAAAATACGTTAATAGACGAAGACGGAAACAAAACCATAGAATTTAAAAACGGACTGGGGCAGACACTTTTGGTGAGAAAAATGCTTAATGATACAGAATATGCCGATACTTATTACGTGTATAATGAGTATAATCAGTTAGCATTTGTCATTCCTCCAAAGGCAGTAAATCAGCCTATAACGGATGACCTACTGAATAATTTATGCTATCAATATCGATATGACGGCAGAAACCGTTTGGTTGAAAAGAAAGTTCCAGGTAAAGGCTGGGAACAGATGATTTATAATAAAAGAGGTCAAATTGTTTATTCCCGTGATATTAATCTTAAAAAAGGAATAGCTAATTTCGTAGCTGACGAAGCATGGGTTTTCACAAAGTATGACAAGTTTGGAAGACCTGTTTATACGGGGATTTGTAGAGACGGGACTCCAAGACAGACGATTCAGCAAGCTGTAGATAATCAAGCAATTGATTATGAAACAAGAGGAGGAAGCCTTAGTATGAACGGAATGACTATTGAATACGGAAATACTTCTTACCCCACTTATCTGGATAAGATTCTTTCTGTAAACTATTATGATACCTATCCGACAGGATCACCTGCCATTCCTACACTGGTTTTGGGTCAGGATGTTTTACCGCAGGATACTTCAAACTCATCTGTAAGTACTAAAAGTCTTCCTACTGCTTCTTATGTAAAAAATATCGAGGATGACAGCTGGACAAAAAATTATTCTTATTATGATACCAGAGGAAGGGTTGTCGGAACATATTCTATCAATCATTTGGGAGGATTTACAGAAACAAAATCTGAGCTTGATTTTGCGGGGGCTGTTAAGCAGAATATAACCCGCCACAAAAGATTAGATTCTGATACTGAAAAAGTTATTACCCAAACTTTTGAATATGATCATCAAAACAGGCTACTCGTTCACAAACATAAAGTAGATAACAATACTGAGGAAATTTTAGCTCAAAATAAGTACAATGAACTTTCACAGTTAGAATCTAAAAAAGTTGGAGGGACAAGTATTGCAACGCCACTTCAACAAATTGATTATGCATACAATATCAGAGGTTGGATGACTCAGATTAATAATCCTGCAAATTTAGGAAATGATTTATTTGGGTATAAAATAAATTATAATCAGGTAGAAGGTTTGGAAATTCCAAATTCAGATTTTCCAGATCTTAAAGTAAAACCGAAATATAACGGGAATATTGCAGAAGTATCTTGGAAAACATTAACTCAAGAAAATGATCCTTTGAAAAGATATGGATATTCATATGACGTTTTAAACAGACTTTCAGCAGGGTTTTATCAAAAAGAAGGATCGGAAACAGCAAAAGAATATTTTGAAAAACTAGATTACGATCTTAATGGGAATATCCAGAGATTAAAAAGATCGGAAGGAGTTTTAACAGGAACGAATACTGCAATAGTTATCGATAACCTTAAATATGATTATACAGGAAACAGACTGATAAAAGTAACCGAAGAACAGATTGGAAACAGTAATGGTTACCCTTATCTTGCAACTCATAATACTATTCCTTATGATGACAATGGGAATATGATTGCACACATTGATAAAGGTATTTCTTCTATTCAATATAATTATTTAAATTTACCAAAACAGATTACTCAGAACTCTACAGTGACAAATACCACTTACAGAGCAGACGGAGTAAAAGTAAAGAAGCTCTTTGGAGACATAGAAACAGATTATTTGGATGTTTTCAGTATAAATCCACAAAACCCTCGGAATCAGGTGTGGAGGGTTGATAGGTATTGGAGATCCAAACGAAGTTGCTGAAATGAAACTAAGAATTATTCCAACCTCGGAAGGATATTATGATGCACTTGGAAATCAATATATTTATAATTTCACTGATCATTTAGGAAATGTAAGATTAAGCTATGCAGATACCAATAAAGATGGAGTTATACAACCTAGACAGTATCGTGTTCAGCAATGTGACGGACCTTGGAATCCTTGGAACCTGCCAAACTGTATTGATTATTGGAAGCCAGGGGAAATTGTAGAAGTGAATAATTATTATCCATTTGGATTATTGCATAATTACACTGTAACTACACAGAATGCTTATCAATACAAGTACAATGGAAAAGAATTGCAGGAGTCTGGGATGTATGATTATGGGGTGAGAATGTATATGGCGGATATTGGAAGATGGGGTGTGGTAGATCCGTTGGCTGAGAAATCAAGACGTTGGTCGCCTTATACCTATGCTTATAATAATCCTATCCGCTTTGTTGATCCTGATGGTAGATCCAATAAGGATATTATTAAAGTAAATAATGAAGGTTTTGTTCAAGATATTATTCCTCAAGAGGGACGACATGTAGTTCAAGATATGGAAGGGAATCAGCTAAATACCAATGATTCTGATGCCGATCAGGAGCAATTACAGGCACTTGTTGATTATGCTGGAACAATGACGGATTACGAGGTACAGGATGCAGAAGTTAGGTTATTTACACCATATTCGGCACAAGATATGGTAGACAAATTCAATGCTTTAGGTATTGGTGAAATTAAAGATACAGCACAAACGTTAAACAGTATTGGTGGAATCGGTTGGGCGGCAGCGTATTTAGGTTTGGTAGGACATTCTGAATTTGATTTTGTAGAACATTTGTCATCCTTATCACAACAAACAGATAATGCATATAGTTCTATACAAGGAGGAGGAGCTACACCTCCAGATGGAGCGGGAGGTTTTATACGTTTTGAGAGTACAAATACTCTTTACAACATTTATGATGCAGGAAATTTTATGACAGGAAAAGCTTTTCAAATGATCGGGATAAAACAAGAGTCTCTTTTAAAGGGGGCTGATTTAAGTAGTAGATATATATCTCGTCAAGGTCCTGATACAGCAACAGATCAAAGAGCAGTTACTAATGGATATAATTATAACAGAGTAGGATGGAAAAAATAAATATTAAAAATTTTGCGGTATTATCTTTTATTATCTTTTTGTTGAATTTTTCTACATTTATCTTTATTGACATATTAGAGTGGATTAATCCTTATTCTTCATTTAATAAAAAAGTAAGTTTTTTTATTTTATTTCCTCTAAATATAATAGGAATACTAATATCATTTTTTGTGATTATAAAGAATACTTTGAATAAAGGTGGATTTATTTATTCATTATTATGTATTCCTTTATTACTATTATTATTTTATTTCTTCTTTCTTAAAGGAGTCTATCTAAAATAAAAGTTACCCCGCTCCTGTACGATTGTATCGTGTGGCAGATAACAAAAACCCTCGCAAAATTGCGAGGGTTTTATAGACACCGTATCATCATTCAATAAAGCATCACCACAGCTCGTGATATGCTGAAAGGAGCCATTGATAACCACAGAACAGATTATCAGGTTAATTCTGATAACACAAAAAGTACATCAATTGATACTGTCGGTTCTCGTGGAGAAACAATTGATGGGGTTTATGGAGCAACCATAACATATGATTTAAATATTAATACTAATCAAATTGATAAATTTGTTGCAGGAACTAGCGAGGCTCTAAATCCATTAACTATGGGATATGGCATGTCTACTTTACATGAAATAAGTCATAAATATAATAACTTGGAAGATCAAAATGTAATTTATGGTTCAGCTGGTCCGAATGAAAAAGTTATTAATACTATTAGAAGAGAGCTAGATGCTTCTGGGCAATTTAACTTACCATTCGGCCAAAGAAATTCATATAGTCCAATAGATGTCTTATATAAAGGAAAGGTGCATAATTTTACACCTTTTGAAAGAGCGCCTGCTGTTATGGATGGTAATTTTAATAAAATTAATGTAAGGAAAAATTTATTTATGCTAACACCAAAAACTAAATAATGAAATATTTAATAATCATTTTATTCTTATGCTTTAATCTTTTAACATATGGACAATGTGTATGTGAGAGATATGAAAAAGGGATTGAATATATAAAACAAGATTTTAAAAATAAAGGGACGGAAAAGTATTATGAAAATATTTTAAATTCCGGAGCTTATGGAATATCCATTTATGAAAGTATTTTTCCATTATATAAGTCTGATAATTATTTTAGTTGGTTAAATATTGAAAAAACTAAGCCGATAAAAAAAAGTAACTGCTTATCTAAATTAAATAAAAAATATTGGGGTAAATCATGGAAATCATCGGATTACTATAAAAACCAAAATGTTTTTACTAAGGATAAATTTAAAGGACCTTCACATATAGCATTTTTTAATGAGTTCAAAAATGATTCTTTAAGAGTTGATGTTATATCAAATTCGCGTGAGGGTTTAAAATATTGTGGTAGTATTAATAAATATCTATTGATTTTTGATAAAGAAAATAATATCAAAGAAACGAAAACCTGGACTGATCATTACGAGTGTCTGTAAACCCGCTACGCAAAGTCTGTGACTTTGAGTAGATAAAAATAACCCACCGCAGTTGCGGTGGGTTTTGCGTATTATAGCGTTACAATATTTTTAGGAGGTACATTTTCGTAGTTGGATCGATAAAAGTACAGAGCAAATGTATTAGAAGGAATCATTGCTGCTAAAGAATGTGGATTTGTGGATAAAGCCAACACTGAAACCCGCACCCATTTTACCCACAAGTCCACATTTACAACAACACCGACAACAATACAAATTTTCCACATTTTTAGAAATGAATTTATTTTTTCAATTAAAATAAAAAACTTTGCGAATAAAAATCGCGTGCCGCCGAAATTTTTATTTTTCAAATGAATAAATCTGTATTTTTGAAAAGTGACAGAAAAGCGTTCAAAAACTAAGCGGTCGCGCGAGAAAAAATGAAGTTGGCAAATCTCCAAAAATACAGTAGACTACGGAATGTATGATTATGGGGCAAGATTTTATATGCCTGACTTAGGAAGATGGGGCGTAGTTGACCCTCTAGCGGAACAATATCGCAGACACTCTACTTATAACTATGCAATGAATAACCCAATAAGATTCATAGACCCTGATGGCCGTGGTGTTGTAGAAACTACTTCAGGTACTACATACACAGGAGCACATGCTCAATCTGCATTTCTACAATTAATAAGCTCAATGACAAATTCATCTAGTAGCTCACCTGATTGGCACAAAGACAAAAAGGGAAATTTAGTAAAAGATAAAGGAGACAATGCTAGTACGTTGTTAAGCTACGTTAATAATAATTATAAGGATGAAAAGCTTAGTGAATCTGCTGCTAATACTTTATACTCTACTCTAGAAGATGGGAAAGTCGATTTAAATCAATTAAATCCAGAAACCTTAAATAAGAATCTATTTGGGTATAATTATCCCGGTGGGAAAAACCCAAGAAAATATAATGGCGAATCTGATTATTCAGTAGCACCAACTGAAATAGAAGTTCCAGCTTTTATTCACGATAAGGATTATGATAAATTACACGCTGTAGGAGTGCATTATTTAACAATACGGCTACAATTATAGCAGATGATCGTTTTGTTGATAGTATGGGTAAATTAGAGAATAAATATCGAAAAGAAGGAAATAATAAACTTATGATTCAGGCAAAAATATTGGGAAGGGGATTGAATAGTGCTTCTCAGCCTAAAAGGCAAACTATCAAAAGTATTTTGAAACAAGCTATAACATTTCCATCAATAAGATAATATATGAAGAAAAATAAAATTTTATTAGGAACAATGCTATTTAGTTTGATATATGTATTGCTAGGGACTTTGGTTGTTTTGGTTAGTTTCCCAGAATATTCTTTATTTGGCTTCGATTACAATAGCCCCCTTTGGACACCACTTGTAATAATTACTTATCCTGTTAATATTTTATTATTTGGATTAGTTATGGTTGATGTTTCCTTTTTATCGGTATTTATATTGCAAACAATAGTTTTTCTAATTTTATGGTTTGTCTTATATAGGTTTGTTTTATACTACTTCAAGATAAGAAATAGGAAAAAATCTTAATAACAAAAGCCACCCCCGCTGCGCAAAGTCTGTGACTTTGAGTAGATAAAAATAACCCACCGCAATTGCGGTGGGTTTTGTTTTATATAATGTTCTTTTTTGTATATGAAAACAGAACTATAGCACTGCCGAATTTTTAGCAAAAAAAAATATTTAGCCCTTTTAATGACACTCATTTTCCCATGATTCGAAAAATGGCTGGCTTGTCTTCTTCTTTTTCTTCTTCGAGTTGCTGAATAACATTTATTTGTTCTATTTTAATTAATCCATAACATTTTTTCAATATCCAAATTCTTATTCATAATTTTACTAATCAAACTACAAAAATATGATATTAGAAAAAGGAAAACCAGCACCAGATTTTGAACTTCACGCCACTCCCGACCAAAAATTAAAGCGATCTGACTTTTTAGGTAAAAATTTAATCTTAGTATTTTATCCTGCAGACTGGAGCCCGGTTTGTGGAGATCAGGTGGCTTTATACAACGAAATGCTCAGTATTTTTCATAAATATAATGCAGATATTCTTGGAATTTCTGTGGATAGCTCTTGGTGTCATGATGCTTTTATGGCAGACCGAAAATTACATTATCCGTTATTGGCAGATTTTAATCCTAAAGGTGAAGTTTCCAAAGCGTATGGAGTTTATAATGAAGAAAATGGGACTTCCAAAAGAGCGTTGTTTGTCATTGATAAAGATGGAATTATCCAATGGAGTTATTTGTATCCTGATGGGATTAATCCGGGAGCTGACGGAATCATTGATGCATTAGAAAATTTAAAATAAAATAATATTATGTCTACTTTAAGAATTCCGATTGGTCAGAATGATCATGTTCAAGGAAATCCGGAAACTGCAAAAATTGTGTTGGTTGAATATGGTGATTATCAATGTCCATATTGCGGCCATGCTTTTCCTTTGTTGAAAAAATTTGTGGAGGAATATCCGGATGATGTTGCTTTTGTTTTCAGAAACTTTCCTTTAACGGATTCTCACGAATATGCAATGTCGGCGGCCGCAATCGCAGAAGCCGCGGGAAATCAAGGAAGATTCTGGGAAATGCATGATCTTATTTATGATAATCAAAATTTACTGAATGAAGGTTTATTGAAAGAATGTGTAAAAGTTTTACAACTGGATGTTAATAAAATTGAAAACGATATTAATACCTCTGAAATTCAGGATAAAATTGAAGCTGATTTTGAAGGCGGCGTAAGAAGTGGCGTTAACGGAACTCCATCATTTTTTGTGAATGGTCAAAAATGGGAAGATTACGACGGAACGTATGATTGTTTTGTTGACCTGCTTTCTTAGTTGAAGATTAATAAATTGGTGGCTAACGTTCTCGAAGCCACCAATTCATTTAAATATAAGTTTTGGCTAAAGCCAATTTAGCAGTCTTACAGTGAAAGCGGACTAAAGTCCGCTCCTATAGGTAACTAAACAATTATTCAAAATACAAAAGCCACACAAATTGTGTGGCTTTTAATTTATCTCTTACAAATATCTTATAAAGAATAATTTGGAGCTTCCTGAGTGATGATAACATCATGAGGGTGAGATTCTTTCAATCCGCTTCCTGTGATCATTACCATTTTGGTTTCTGTTTGTAAAGCTTCAATATCTTTAGCTCCACAATATCCCATTCCGGCTCTAAGACCTCCAGTTAATTGGAAAATCACATCTTCCAATTTCCCTTTGTGTGGTACTCTACCTTCAATTCCTTCCGGAACAAATTTCTTAGCTTCACTTTGGAAATATCTTTCTTTTCCTCCTCTCTTCATTGCAGAAAGACTTCCCATACCTTGGTAAGACTTGAATTTTCTACCCTGGAAAATAATTTCTTCTCCCGGAGCTTCATCCGTTCCGGCTAAAAGAGAACCCAACATTACTGCTCCTGCTCCACTTGCGATAGCTTTTACGATATCTCCTGAAAGTTTAATACCTCCATCGGCGATTACTGCTACATTTTTAGATTTAGCATATTCGTAAACGTTGTAAATAGCAGATAATTGAGGAACTCCAACTCCTGCAACAACTCTCGTTGTACAGATAGAACCCGGACCAACTCCTACTTTAAGAACATTTGCCCCAGCTTTAATTAGATCTTCCGCAGCTTCTGCAGTTACAATATTTCCACCAACGATATCTAAATCCGGATACATTTCTCTGATCTGAGAGATTTTATCTAAAACACCTTTAGAATGACCGTGTGCAGAATCAATACCAATAATATCAACACCGGCTTTTACCAATGCTGCAATTCTATCCATTGTGTCTTCTCCAACACCAACTCCGGCACCTACAATAAGGCGGCCTTTTTGATCTTTATTGGAGTTTGGATATTCTAATTGATTGTCGATATCCTTAATGGTAATCAAACCAACCAATTTATTTTCAGAATCTACGATCGGAAGTTTTTCAACACGGCTTTTAAGAAGAATTTCTTTTGCCTGCTCAAGGTTGGTATTTTTATCAGAAGTGATCAGATTTTCTTTCGTCATGATCTCTTCAACCTTCATATCAAGATTTTCCTGATATTTTACATCTCTGTTGGTGATGATTCCGATCAATACATTATTAGCATCTACAACCGGTAAACCTGAGATTTTATATCTGCTCATCGTTTCTTTAGCTTCAGCTAAAGTATGATCTTTTGAAAGGGTAACAGGATCTGAGATCATTCCGTTTTCAGAACGCTTTACACGGTTAACCTGTGCAGCCTGCTCTTCGATCGTCATGTTTTTGTGGATGAAACCTAAACCTCCGACTCTTGCCAAAGCAATAGCGAGGTCACCTTCAGTAACTGTGTCCATTGCAGCAGATACTATCGGAACATTCAGCGTGATTTTGTCGGTAAGTCTTGATTTTAATGAAACCTGGTTAGGTAAAACTTCTGAATAAGAAGGGACTAGAAGAACGTCATCGAAAGTGATGGCTGTCTCTACAATTTTGTTATGAATAGACATCTTTACTTTCTTTGCAAAATTAGGCTATTTCAACGAGATATGAAAGTCCTATTTAATAGTTTAAATAAAAATTAATAATCAATTATTTAAATCAAAAAACCGAACTTATTAGGAACGGTCTTTCTTGTACAAAATAACTTGAATATATAAGGGTTAACTTATTCTGGATATTATAAAAGCTTCAATTATTATTTCCGAAAATGATAGCTTATTTATTTTTCCGCAAAAGTAAGGCAGAAATATGAGAAAACAAGTTTTATATTATTATTTTAATATTAATTTAATTTTAACTTAAAAATAATAATTAATACTAACAAATAAGTTTAAATATTAAATATTCTAAACATAAAAACCGCTCTTAAAATAAGAACGGTCTTCTTGTACAAAATAATTGAGTATATGAAGGGTTTAAAAATTTACTTATCTGTTGCAGAATTAATCATTTTTGAAATATCATCTGCCGTAAAACTTCCTTTTACATCTACAAAAACCAATTCTTTATCAGAATTTACCGTAATCAGCATGTTTTTTATGGTTTCTCCTGTTTGTTTCACTTTGATGTTTACATTATCACCGTCATGTTTTATGGTTGCCCAGTCTTCGTAATTGTTGTTATTTAAATATTTAGCATAATCTTTCAGCATTGCCTGGTCGCCATTTTCTACGGTCAACACTTTAATTTTAGAAACTTTTTTTACAAGATTGATCAATTCTTCATCTCCGCCGTCTTCTCTTAAAGCTTTTTTAATAAAAGGTTTAGCTAAAAACATCGGTACATTGAAACTTTCAAACTTAGCACCTTTAAAATCATAATCAGTGTTGCTGAAGAAATCCATATCAGGCTTGCGGGAACCTCCTATACATGATTGCAATACGAATATTGTACAGGCGATAATAAAAATGTTTTTAAAAATTTTCATGGCAATTAGATTTTTAGTTAATCGGTTTTAAGCTTCCGCCGGACATTTTACTGATATTGGAGTCAATTTTAGGATTTCCTTTATACTTTACAAGACCTCCGGAAGATGCTTTTACCTTCAATGTGGTTGTAACATTTACAGAAAGACTTCCGCCTGATGTAGACTCTACTACTGCACTGCTTGATCTTAGATTCTCTGCTTTACAAAGCGCTCCACTGCTGATATCAAATACTGCTGCCGCAACTTCTCCTTCAAAACTGGTGTCGGAACCACTTGAAGCTTTCAATTCAAAATTCTCCGAATTAACATCAGCTTTAATATTTGATCCTGAAGTCGCTTCAACATTCGTTGTATTGGATACATTGAATTTTCCTTTAATCGTAGATCCTGAGGAAGCATCAATTGCAAGATTTTTTTCATTCACAGAATTTACTGTTGAGAAATTGGCGCCTGAAGAAGTTTTGATCTCACTCATTCTCGGAGAAGAAACGTTAACGCTTAAATTTTTAAACCTTAAGTTTTTCACTCCTTTATTATCAATGTACACTTTCAGAATACCGTTTTCAACTTTTGTAATAACGTATTGAAGTTTATCAGCATCCGCAATGACTTTGATGTTGGTAGGACTTTCCTGTTTGTAAACCACATTTACACCTGTGCTTACATTAATTCCTGAAAATTCTCCTACATTTCTGGCTTCACCATTCAAATAAGACGGATTATTATCCGAAGTCTGCGTATTTCTTGTGTGACTTATCGTATTTGATTTTGTCTCGCTCGAATTAATGATCTTGTTGACATCATCCATAGAAAGTTTCCCGTCAAGCATGACAAGAATATTTTCTCCGCTGTCGCTGTTGATACTTAATAAAAGATCATCTAAAATTCCGTCTTTGGCTTCCGAAGAGAGGAACTTTATTTTCGCTCCGGAATTATTTACAGACATAATTTCGCTGTAATTCAAACTTTTAAGATAAGAAGAAACGTCTTTCTTTAATTCTGTAAGATTGTTCTGAACTATTCTGCCTTCCGGACTGTTGGCTTTTTCCGGATTTTCTGTGATTAGAACTTTTAATCCGTTGATCTTTGCCAGTAACGGCTTGATCTGATCCAGCTGAGCGTCGTCAATATTAAGACTGCTAAGCATTCCAAACATTGGTTTTGCTATCTTGATAGAAGTTACACCTTCTACCTCCTGATATTTTTCAAAAAGTTTATCAAATTTGTCTCCTTGCCCATAAACATTATAGAAATGGGAAAAAGCAAATGCGAATATTATCAATATTTTTTTCATGAGTCAATTTTTATTTTTACTGAGATGATTAATGCCTGATCAGGTTCATAAATCTTTGTTTTTAGGTTAATAATCGTCGTCCATCACCTTGGGTTGTGCTAATTTTTCACTAACGTTATTTGCAAATATCTGAAATGAGTACTTAGTCACATTAATAGCTTCTTCTACATTTTCGATCTTTTTTCCGTTTACAATAACATACGAGTCTTTGTAACCTGAAGAATCTTTTTCGGAAGAATCATGTTTTTTAGAAGAAGAATTATCTACAAACTGAGGTCTTCTTTCTTTTTTTAATCTTCCTCTTTTTGGGAGAATTTGATCTAAAACATCTTTCTCGGCAACCGAATTTTCCTGAAAGATCGAATCTTTTTTCGCTGCGGGAATCGTATCATTCACATGATTTACGGCAACCTGCGTTTGATGATCACTATTTTCGTCAATGAAATCTTTTTTCTGCTGCTTGATCTGATTTTCAACAAGTTTCGCCTGATCTTCTACATCGGATTTTTGATTATAATTAAAAACCAATCCGATTCCGAAAAGCAAAACCACGCTTGCTGCCATCCAAAACCATTTCGGGAAAGATGGCTTCGCTTTCGTTTGAAGCGGAATAATAGGGGTTTCTTTATTTTCAGATTCTCCGCCTTCTGCTTTTTGAAGGAAATCTTCAAAGTCCCAGTCCATTTTTTCTTCCTTTATGTTTTGGAAGACTTCGTTGTATTTATCTTGAAATTTGTCGTTGTTCATAATTCATCAGTTGTGAGATTTGTTCTTTTACTTTTTGTCTTGCTCTCATAAGATTTACTCTTACCGCGTTTTCTTCCATTTCCAGCATTTCAGAAATTTCAGAAACTTCATACTCTTCTACATCTTTCAAATGGATCACCATTTTTTGTTTCTCCGGAAGCTGATTTATAAAACCTACAATGTGTTCTTTTAAATTATTGACTTCCATACTGTAAAGCTCCGATCGATGTAATTGCAGATCTGCAAAACCCTGCCTTACGTCGTGATGCTTGAGTCTGTTCAAACACTCGTTCCGGACAGCCTTCAATGCATAGGATTTTAAATTTCCAAACTGCGCCAGCTCCTCTTTTTTCTGCCAGAACTTAATCATAAGATCCTGAACCACATCTTCTGCCTCATCACTACTCATAACGAATCTTTTCGCAAAGCGATACATCTCATTTTTGAGAATGAATACCGTATTCTTAAAAGTTTCTTGGGTCATGAGTTTTGTTTCTATTAGTAAGACAATTAAAAATTGTATTCTATTACATCGTAAATAAAAAAAACTTCAAAAATGTTGAAGTTTTAATTTATAATCGTTTAATATGTTTCAAAAACATATTTCAAAATAGCCTTATCATCATCTGTTAAAGGCACTTTTCGTCTCGCCATTGCTTTTTCTGCAACTTCGTAGGCTTTATCTAATTTAAATTTTTCATCGCCTTTAAATCCGCCCCAAGAAAAATTCTCTACAAGATTGGGAGGAAAGCCTTCTTTGAAAATATTAGAAGCAACACCTATAACAGTTCCTGTATTTAATTGAGTATTAATCGCTGTTTTAGAATGGTCACCCATAATTAAACCTGCAAATTGCAATCCTGTATCTTCAAAAGCTTTGGTTCTGTAGTTCCAAAGTTTTACGTGTCCATAATTATTTTTAAGGTTGGAAGAATTGGTATCTGCACCGAAATTACACCACTCACCGATTACCGAATTTCCAATGAAACCGTCATGACCTTTACTCGAATATCCAAAAATAATGATGTTATTAACTTCTCCACCAACTTTACAGTGGGGACCGATCGTTGTTGCGCCATAAATTTTAGAACCTAAATGGAATTTAGAATTTTCTCCAAGCGTGATTGGACCACGAAGATTACAACCTTCCATTACCTCAGCATTTTTGCCGATATAGATCTTTCCGGTTTTTGTATTGATCGTTGAAAACTCAACTTGCGCTCCTTCTTCTATGAATAAGTCTTTCTTATCACCCAAAAATCCGTTGGTTGAAGAAAGCTCTTGAGAAGTTTTTCCTTTAGTTAATAATTCAAAATCAAAATCAATTGCTTTATCATTATAAGTAAAAAGGTCTGTTGGTTTTTTAAAGAAAATCAGTTCTTCTTTAATATCTGTCATTTTTTCGATCTGATGAAGCGAAAAATCTTTCATATTGATCTTTGCTGCGACTAATTCGTCTTCATAAACTAAAGCTTCACCTTGTTTCAGTTCTTTAATTTGTTGAATAACATTTTCAGTAGGCAAAAAATTAGTGACTAAAAAAAGACTTTCTTTTTCTTCCGGATTTTTAAATTTTTGCTGTAAATAATTTTCGGTGAAATAAGAAATTTCTGTATTTTCTAAAACTTTCTGCCATCTTTCGGAGAAAGTAAGAATTCCACATCGCATTTCGGCAACGGGACGGGTAAAAGTAAGCGGAAGAAAATCTTCCCAATATTGTGCATCTGAAAATACTAATTGCATTTTTTATATAAGATGTTAGAAGTTAGTAGTTAGAAATTAGTAGACAAAGTAAAATCTATTATCTATTTTTTAGCTAATTTCTACTTAATGCAAAAATACAAATAAAATTTTCCTGAATTATTTTAAATAGAGAACAAAATCTAAACTTAAATCAAACTTAACTTAAAAACTAACTTCTATTTACAAACAAAAAAGCCTTCCAATGGTTTTGGAAGGCTTTAATATTTTTTAGTGGCAAAAAATTACTTAGAGAATTTTTTGTACTTGTTCATGAACTTGTCTACTCTACCTGCAGTATCAACCAACTTCACTTTTCCTGTGTAGAAAGGGTGAGAAGTAGAAGAGATTTCCATTTTGATCAATGGGTACTCTTGTCCTTCATACTCGATAGTATCTTTTGTCTCTGCAGTAGATTTGCAAAGAAACACCTCGTCGTTACTCATATCTTTGAAAACAACAAGTCTATAATTTTCTGGGTGAATTCCGTTTTTCATAATACAATTTTTTAAAAAATTAAAGTTTTGCTTTCGAAATAGTAATGGTATTTCTCTGCTAATTTTAGGGTGCAAAAATACAATATTTTTTCTAATTTCCAAATACTCACGCAATATTTTTTTGAGGATAAGAAAATTAAAGTATTTTCGTTAAATTTGAAATCTATATTAAACTTTATTTTCGATGAAATTCAAATTATTACTGGCTTTTTCTTTTTGGATGCTTCTCATTGCGGTATCTTGTAACAAGGATGACATCAATTTTGATGCTCCTTCACAGCAGCTTAGCTTTTCAAGAGATACTGTATTCTGTGATACGGTTTATCATCAGGTTCGTTCTGAAACTTATGCTGTAAAAGTATATAATAATGAAGATAAGGATATTCTTATCCCAAGAATCAACCTTGAAAAAGGAGCAACATCTTTATATAAAATCAATGTAGACGGGAAATCCGGATATGATTTTAAAGATGTTCCGTTAAGAAAGAATGACAGTTTATACATTTTCGTTGAAATTGCTCCTGAGGCTACAGGTCCGGAAGCGATTGCTGAAGACAAAGTAATCTTTACAAGTCCGGCAGGTCAGCAACATGTGACTTTATTCTCCGTGGTTCAGGATGCGGAATTTTTTATTCAAACTCCCTCAAATCCAAATGTTATTACTAATAATACAACCTGGAATAATGATAAAGCTAAAATTATCTACGGAGATCTTACCGTTGATCCCAATGTAGTATTGAATATTCAGGCCGGAACGAAAGTTTATTTCCACAAAAACAGCGGAATGAAAATTTCTACAGGATCTACTTTAAATATTAATGGAACCTTAGACAAAGAAGTTATTCTTCGAGGAGACAGAAATGATCCTTATTATGATACCATTCCTAAGAACTGGAACTCTATCAGAATGGCTGCCAATTCTACTCTTAATATGAATCACGCAAGACTTTTCGGAGGAACGAAAGGTTTAGACATGAGACAGACCAATGCAACGATAAGCAATTCTTTCATCCATACTTTCCAGGAATACGGAATATATGCTGTTGCTTCTACGATAAATGCTAAAAACTTAGTCATGAACAACTGTGGAGAATCTTGTATCGGAATCTTCAAAGGTGGAAATCATACTTACACTCATGCTACGATTGCTAATTATTCTCAAGTTCTATCTTCAATGAACAGAAACGGAATTTTCGCAACCAACGAATGGCAAAATGATGCAGGACAAACAGAGCAAGGTGCATTACAGCAGCTTAATATAAGAAACAGCATCGTATATTCTGACAGAGATAATTCTGTGAATTTTGAGCAGACACCGGGACAACAATTTAATTTTATCATTCAAAACAGTTTGTTGAAATATGCAGGAACAACAGAAGCAGGCTTCCCTTTTGACAGCAATCCAAGTGTGATCCAAAGTTATAAGAATGAAGATCCTCAGTTTGTAAATTATTTTACCGCTCATCTTAATCTAAGAGTAAAACCGGCTTCTTTCGCGAAAGGAAAAGGAAATACAACCATTGCAGGAACCGTTCCTACAGACATCGTTAACGTATCAAGAACGACCAGCCCGACGCTTGGAGCCTATCAATAATGGAAATTACAAATCTACAGCAGCAAGTTGACGAATGGATAAAGACAAACGGTGTCCGTTATTTCAATGAACTGACCAACATGGCAATGCTGACCGAAGAAGTCGGTGAAGTTGCCCGAATTATCGCCAGAAGATATGGCGAGCAAAGTGAAAAAGAAAGCGATAAAAGCAAAGATCTTGGAGAGGAATTAGCAGATGTATTGTTTGTAACTTTATGTCTTGCCAACCAAACAGGAGTTAATCTGCAGGAAGCTTTCGATAAAAAAATGAAGATAAAAACTGATCGCGATAAAGACCGTCATCAGAATAATGAAAAATTAAAATAGCTGGATGTTGGAAGTTGGATGCTGGAAGTTTTTTACATAAAACTTTTTACCTCCCGCTTCCAGCTTCTGGCTTCCAACTTAGAAGAACAATGAAGAAGCTAGAAAAATCAAAATTAACAGGAAATAAAACAGTACAAATCAGCGGTTCGAAAAGTATTTCGAATCGTTTGTTGATTTTGGAAAGTCTGTTTAAAAATATAAAAATCGGGAATTTATCCAATTCTCAGGACACGCAATTGCTGAAAAAAGCACTGTCTGAAACTACTGAAACTGTAGACATTCACCATGCAGGAACAGCCATGCGTTTTCTTACCTCTTATTATTCTATTGCCGAAGGAAAAACAACTATTCTTACGGGTTCAAAAAGAATGAAAGAAAGGCCTATCAAGAATTTGGTAAGCGCTCTTCAGGATCTTGGAGTGGAAATTGAGTACATGGAAAATGAAGGTTTTCCGCCTTTAAAAATTACAGGAAAAAAGATCACTCAAACTCAGGTTAATGTTCCGTCCAATATTTCAAGTCAATTTATCACTTCTCTTTTGCTTATCGCAGGAAAATTAGAAAACGGATTAGAAATTAACCTTGTAGGCGAAGTTACTTCAAGGTCTTATATTGAAATGACGTTGGATATTTTAACAAAATTCGGAATTAAAAATAGCTTTATTGGCAATATAATAAAGGTCGAATCATTCATCAATGATCATTCATCAGTTATTAATTATGAAGTCGAAAGCGACTGGAGCTCTGCGTCTTACTTCTACTCTATCTGCGCGTTGGGAAGAGAAACTATTCACCTGAAAAGTTTTTACAAAGAATCAACTCAGGGAGATTCTGCGATTGCAAAAATCTATGAAGAGTTTTTTGGAATTAAAACGATTTTCTCAGAAGATGAACACAAATTGACTCTTCAACCAGATCCTAATTTTTCATTTCCAGAAAAGATTATTTTGGATATGAATAATTGTCCGGACATCGCACAAACTCTTTGCGTAACGGCTGCAGCTTTGAAAATTCCATTTGAGATTTCAGGGTTGGGAACTTTAAAAGTAAAAGAAACCGATCGACTTTTAGCTTTACACATCGAATTGAAAAAGCTGGGAACAGAAACTGAAATTACAGATTTAACCATCAAATCAATCAGCTTCGATGAGCCGCAAGAAAATATTTCTATTAAAACGTACCAAGATCACAGAATGGCTATGAGTTTTGCACCATTTTGTTTGATTAAAGAATTAAATATTGAAGAGGAAGATGTTGTGGAAAAATCTTATCCAATGTTTTGGGAGGATTTAGAAACTATTTTAATTAAAAATTAATAATGAATAACGTAAAAACTATAATCATCACAGGAACCTCATCAGGAATCGGTTTCGTTTTAGCCGAATATTTTGGAAAAAAAGGTCATAAAGTCTACGGTTTAAGCCGAAAACATACGGAAAGTCAATATTTCAAATCAATTCCAACTGATGTTACGGATAACAACGCCGTTCAAAATGCCATCGCAGAAGTGTTGAAAACTGAAACAAGAATTGACGTTTTGATCAACAATGCAGGAATGGGAATGGTTGGTGCTGTGGAAGATTCTACAAAAGAAGATATTTTAAAATTATTTAATTTAAATCTTGTCGGAGCGGTACAAATGATGACTGCCGTTATGCCGAAAATGCGTGAAAACAAATTCGGACAGATCATCAATGTTTCCAGCATTGGAAGTGAAATGGGACTGCCTTTCCGTGGATTTTATTCTGCTTCAAAATCTGCTTTAGACAAAGTAACAGAAGCTATGAGATATGAAGTTTATCCTTGGAATGTCAATGTTTGTTCGCTTCATTTAGGCGATATCAAAACCAATATTGCAGAAAACAGAGTGAAAACAAAAGTTTCTCAGCCTTACGCAACTGTCTTTGATAAAGTTTATGCTCTAATGAACTCTCACGTAGGCCACGGAACCGAACCTTTGGAAGTTGCAGAATACGTTGAAAATCTTTTAGGAAAAAATAAATGGAAAGCTCATTATTATTTTGGTAAATTCGGGCAGAAAATTGGAGTTCCGTTGAAATGGATACTTCCTCAGGGAACTTATGAGAATTTAATGAAGAAATATAATAAACTGGACTAGTTTCAGTTTTTAAAAGAGTTTGAAGTTATTTCTAAAAATATTTTTTATCCTGTTTTGCGTTTTTGTACAAGCGCAAAAGAAACACTATTTTCTAATAGATTCTGAAACTAAAGTCAAGAAAAAGGTTAGAGATTCCGTCTCTGCAGTGAAGTTTCTGGATTCTCTGGCTCAAAACAATTATTTTTTCACTGAATTAAAAGACGTAAAAATAAAAGGTGATAGTACAGAAATATTTTACAATAAAGGAAAAAATTTCAATGAAACGTATGTCAATCTTTCAGATTCTATTACCCAAAAATTAAAAATTCAGAAAGATTTTTTCACTAAAAATTTAGACTCAACCAAAAAAGTTATCAACAAAAAATATATTGATGACGGATATTCTTTCAGCAGAATTAAGTCTAAATATAAAGGTCAGAAAAACGGTTATCCAATTGTAGAATTAGATATCAACAAAAACGACAAAAGAACCATCGATGGATTTGTGGTAAAAAATTACGTAAGAGTTCCGAAAAGATTCATGAAAAACCTGGAAAAAGAATTCAAGGGTAAAACGTATGATGATAAAAATCTTTTAGCGATCAATAAAACCTTTCAGGGACATCCTTTTCTTAGTTTAGAACGGCAGCCTCAGACTTTGTTTACGAAAGATTCTACCCAGATCTACCTCTTCATGGAAAAGAAAAAAACCAACACTTTTGACGGTGTAATCGGTTTCGGAAACGATAAAACAGATAAATTTACGCTAAACGGAACCTTGAATGTCAATTTTAAAAATATGTTCAACGGCTTTGAGACCGTCAATTTATACTGGCAGAGAAACCCTGACAAAGGGCAAAACTTCGATTTGCAAACTGACATTCCTTATCTTTTCAATTCCAATGTAGGTCTAAATATGAAGGTTAATATCTTCAGACAGGATTCTACTTTTGCGAATGTGAAAGCACTTCCCGCTTTCTATTATCATCTAAATAACCGAAACAAAATAGGTCTTCGAGGGACTTTTGAAAGCTCAAGTATTATCGATACTTTATACGTTCAGGGAAAAGATTATAACAAAAAAGGAATCGGGATCTGGTTTGAAATGGTGGAACCTACTGACGTTGATCTTTTCTTATATAAAACAAAAATAAGTGCCGGATATGATTATCTGACAACAACTTACACCAAAGACAATATTAAAGCTCCGCAAAATCAATTCTACTTTTTTGGGGAACATAATTATAATATCAACGGAAATCATTTCCTGAATATAAAGGCAGAAGGAGCCATGATGGACTCAAAAGTTGAGTTCTCTGCCAACGAATTATATCGTTTTGGAGGCTGGAATTCCATGCGGGGATTCAATGAAAACTCCTTAGCCGCCGATTTCTATTATTATGGAAGTTTAGAATATCGATACCTCATCGGAAATCAGGCCTTTTTTGATGTCTTCGGACAATACGGACAGCTCAATAATAAATCATTAAATGTCAAACCTAAGCTCTACAGTGTCGGGCTCGGATTCAACTTCTTCATTCCGATCGGGTTGATGAGCTTCCAACTGTCGAATGGGAACGAATTTGGGAATCCGTTTAAATTCAATGATATAAAAATCCATTGGGGAATCTTGAGTAGATTTTAAGATTAAAAACATCCTTTTACCTATTAATAATACTATTTAAAATAAAGCAAAAACTCTTATATAAATAGCTTTTTCCGCTTTATCCTTTCGTTAATTTTTCCATTGTCTCTTATTGAAATCGTATTTTTATCTTAATGCAGGATTAAGATTTAAGTAACAGTGTACCGCTAAATTTGCTCTCAAAAAAAATGAAGAAGACTTTAGCTACTTTTGCGATTTTTTTACTCCCCCTTTATTTAACTGCCCAAGAGATCAACATTTCCGGAAATGTAAAATCCGAAAATGGTTCTACAATTTCAGGTGTAAATATCACCGACAAAAACTCAGGAAAATCTGTAACGACAGATCAAAACGGTAATTTTACCATCACAGCCAATCCTAAAGATATTCTTGAATTTTATTCTCCGGAATTTTCAAGTTACTCCATTGAGGTTTCTTCTAAAAGAAATTATTCTGTTGTCTTAAAAAAGGTAAGTGAAAAACAAATTGAAGGCGTTGTAATTACCGCTCTGGGTATTGCGAAAAAGAAAGAAAAAATTGGTTATTCCACTCAGGAAGTCGGGACAAAACAATTTGAATCTATTACAACACCAAGCATTGGAAATCTGTTTTCAGGGCAGGTTGCCGGATTGAATGTTTCGAACCCAACAGGAATGCAGCAGGCTCCGGAATTTACGTTAAGAGGAAATTCCAATTTAGTTTTTGTTATTGATGGAGTAATTGTTGAAAAAGGAGTTTTTCAGAATTTAGATCCCAATAATATTGAAAATATCAATGTTCTGAAAGGCGCTCCTGCATCTGCATTATACGGTTCTAGAGGAAGATACGGGGCGGTTTTAATCACAACAAAAAGTGCTAAAAAGAAAGGCTTCACCGTTGAGTTTTCTCAAAATACAATGGTTACAGGCGGATTTACCAATCTTCCAAAAACTCAGACAGAATACGGAAATGGTTCTCACGGACAATATGAATTCTGGGACGGCGCTGACGGCGGGGTGAATGACGGAGATATGATCTGGGGTCCAAAATTCGTTCCCGGAACTAAAATCGCACAATGGAACAGTCCGATCCGAGATAAAGTAACCGGACAAACAATTCCGTGGTATGGAGCAGTGACCGGAACTCAGTACAATGATAAATCAAGATATGAAAGAGTTCCGATCGATTGGGAATATCATGATAATCTTTCTACTTTCTTAAAACCTGCGGTTATTAACAATAACAGTTTTTCCGTAAGCTATAAAAATAATAAAGATACCTACAGGCTTTCCGGGAATTTCATGAATTATGATGACAGAGTTCCGGAAGCTTATCTGCAACGTTATGGAATTAATTTTTCTTCAGAAAATCATTTGGGAGACAAATTAATTTTTGACACAAAGTTTAATTTTACACAGACCTTTACTCCAAACATTCCGAATTACGACTACAATCCGAGTGGTCACATGTACACAATCCTGATCTGGATGGGTGGCGATGTAGACGGAAGAGATCTTAAAAACCATATGTGGATTCCCGGAAAAGAGGGAACTGCCCAGGCAAATTGGAACTACGCTTGGTACAACAACCCTTGGTTCGGAGCCGAATACTACAAAAATAAAAACAGAACTGATGTTATCAATGCACAGACCGGTTTAGAGTATAAAGCCACACAGGATTTCTCCGTAAAAGGGAAAATATCTCTTGTTGAGAACCATAACAAGCAGGAAATTTTAAGTCCGTATTCTTATTTCAATTACAGCGCACCGAGAAGTGGCGGTTATATTTTGAACGATACGAAAACCTGGAATCTCAACTCTGATGTTTTAGCAACTTATAAAAAGAAAATTTCAGACAATTTTGATTTCACGATCAATGCCGGAGGTTCTACTTTTTATTATAAAAACGATGTTGACAACGCTTCAACAGACGGTTTGAAAGTACCTGAACAATATACGTTAGACAACTCTATAGGTTCTGTAAAATATTACGATTATTTAAAGGAAAAATTAATTTACAGTGTCTATTCTACGATCGACGTTGGTTTGTATAATGCTTTTTTCATCAACGTTTCAGGGCGTAATGACTGGTCTTCAACCTTACCGAAAGCTAATAGATCATATTTCTATCCGTCTGCTTCATTAAGTGCAGTGATTTCGAATTTAGTTAAAATGCCGGAATCTATTAATTTACTAAAATTATCAGCTTCATGGGCAAAAGTAGCGTACGATTTTCAGCCTTATTCAATTCGAAATTATTACTTGAATAATAGCGGTGTTACCTACAACGGAAATCCTACTTATTATTATCCGACAACGCTGAATTATGAAAATTCTTTAAAACCTGAACAGACAAAATCTTATGAATTAGGATTAAGCGCAGGCTTATTCAATAACAGAATTACATTAGACGCAACGTATTTCAGAACATTGGATTATAATAATATCCTTCAGTTCCCGAGTGCGCAGTCATCAGGTTTCACTTCGCAATACGTCAATGGAAATGAATATACCACAAAAGGTGTTGAAATTTCATTAGGATTAGTTCCGATTAAAACCGCCAATTTCACTTGGAAATCTTTGATCAACTGGAGTAAGTATGAACAAAAATTAACTTCCATTTATGGAGATATGCCAAATTACAATAACATCAAGCTTGGTGAAAGAATGGACAGTTATTATGACATCACATGGCAAAAATCTCCGGACGGAAAAGTCATTTTGGATGCAGAAACAGGAATGCCGACAAGAGCTACAACTCCTACTAACTTAGGACATTTCAATCCGGATTGGACGTTTGGTTTTAACAATACATTTAAATATAAAAAATTCACTTTAAACATCGGGATCGATGGAAGTATAGGTGGTGTGATGAGATCTCAGGTAGTCGAAAAAATGTGGTGGGGTGGAAAACATCCGAACTCTACAGCTTACAGAGACCAGGAATATGCGAATCCGGGAACGTATTATTTCGTTCCGGATGGTGTAAATTATAATGCCGCAACAGGAACTTATACTCCGCACACCAAAGCAATCAGCTTCCAGGATTGGGCACAGAATTATCCATATCAGGCTAGGGTAACAGAAGATGAAAGCGAATTATTTGCTAATGTTTTCGACAGAACTTTTGTGAAATTAAGATCTGTAGTTCTGGAATATGACTTCTCATATCTTCTTAATCCAAAAGGTATGGTAAAAGGTTTCACAGCCAATATTTCTGCCTACAATCTTGCAATGTGGAAAAAATCTAAAAATTTGTACTCTGATCCGGATTTCCAGATCAAAACAGGTAATGATATTCAGGATCCGTCAAGCAGATGGTTCGGAGTAGGATTTAATCTTAAATTTTAATTAAAAAGCATTTCAATCAACATGAAAAATATTATAAAAGCATTATTTATCGTAGGATTATTTGCATTGACGTCTTGCGAAACCAATCTTGACACAATCAACGAAAATCCGAACGATCAGGCGAGTATTGATCCTAAATTCCTTTTAACATACGTTTCAAAATCTGCTTTTCAGGTGAATGGCGACAATATGTACGCTTCAAGAATGATGATTGGTACAGACGGAGAAAATACTTATCAATACATGAAATGGAACGATGCTTCGTTCGACACTTACTCTTCAGGGCTTTTGAACACTGCTAAAATGATGCAGGAAGCCGAAAAGATCAACAATAAAAACTATCAGGCGATCGGTAAATTTTACAGAGCCTATTATTTTTTTAATTTAAGTTTAAAATTCGGAAGCATCCCTTATTCTGAGGCTTTAAAAGGAGAATCTGGCATCACACAACCAAAATACGATACTCAGGAAACGGTGATGTCCGGAATTTTATCTGAATTAAAAGAAGCCAACGATCTCATTAATTCCAATGATAAAATTGAAGGTGACATCATCTACAACGGAGATGCCACAAAATGGAAAAAACTGATTAATTCTTTCCGTTTGAAAATCTTAATTACAATGTCTAAAAAAATGACATTAGGAACTTATAATATTGCAACGGAATTTGCTTCCATCGCAGGAACTCAGCCTTTAATGACTTCAATTTCTGAAAATGGAGAATTGAAATTTGCAGATGCTGCAGACAGCAGATACACGATGTTCAATAACAGTGGTTACGGTTCGAGTTTGTATATGGCAGATTATTTTATCAATCTGTTTAAAGCCAGACAAGATCCGCGTTTGTTTACTTTTGCAGCGCAGACTACAGGGGCGAAAGAAGCAGGAAAAGCAATCACCGATTTCACAGCATATAACGGTGGAAATCCAACTTCCCCTTATTCTGATAATGCGGCTTTGGTTACAGCAAAAAATATTTCTAAAGTAAACGACAGATTTTATAAAGATGCTACGAATGAGCCTTCATCGGTTTTAAGTTATCCGGAATTAGAGTTTATTTTAGCAGAGGCTACCGCGAGAGGATGGATTTCGGGATCGGCAAAAACGCATTATGATAATGCAATTAAAGCTAGTTTTAATTTTTATCAGACCTATGTAAAAAATCCGAATCAGTATTTTGCAGGTTTTGATGTGAATCAATATTTGACGACTTCTTTAGTTGGTTACAACGATACCGCTCCGCTGCAAACTCAGTTGGAAAAGATCATGACTCAGAAATATATGACGATGTTTCATCAATCACAATGGACTTCTTATTACGATTATCTGAGAACAGGATTTCCAAATTACCCTTTACAAACGGGAGTTTCAGCACCTTTCAGATTCAGATATCCACAATCTGAATATAATTATAACAGTACCAATCTGAAGGCTGCACTAACATCACAATATGGAGGAAATGACAACATCAATTCTAAACCTTGGTGGTTACAGTAAAAATCTAACTATTTTTTAATATCAAAAAAGAAATCACAGGAAAATCTATTATCTTGTGGTTCCTTTCTTATTACGATTGAATATGAACAGAAGAGAATTTTTAGAAAAATCAAGTCTTTTATTAGCCGGATTGGGAACTTCAAGCATTTTGCATCCTGCTATTTTAAAAGCACTAACAATTGAACCCGCTGCCCTGTCTACTTTTTATGACGCAGAACATGTTGTAATCTTAATGCAGGAAAACCGTTCCTTTGATCACGCTTTCGGAGCTTTGAAAGGAGTGAGAGGTTTTTTAGATAAAAGAACTTTCATCAAACCAGATGGACATTCGGCATTCTTTCAAAAAAATGATGCAGGAAAATATGCTTCACCCGCCCGTTTAGATCTTAGAAATACAAAATCTACCTGGATGAGCTCCCTTCCGCACTCTTGGGACAATCAGCAAAAAGCTTTGAATAAAGGAAAATACGATCAATGGCTTCAGGCAAAATCATCAGGAAATAAAGATTACAAAGAAATTCCGTTGACGTTAGGATATTATAATCGTGAAGACCTTCCGTTTTATTATCAATTGGCGGATGCATTTACTATTTTTGATCAATATTTCTGTTCATCACTCACGGGAACTACACCAAACCGACTTTTCCATTGGTCCGGAACGTTAAGAGAACAACAAACTGGCAAAGCAAAAGCCAATGTTTTTAATGAAAATATTGATTACGAAAAAGCTAAACAAGCCCGTTGGAAAAGCTTTCCTGAAATTTTAGAGGAAAATAATGTTTCATGGAAAATATATCAAAACGAAATAAGTCTTCCAAAAGGAATGTCGGGCGAACAGGAAGCTTGGCTGAGTAATTTCACAGACAACCCGATTGAATGGTTCTCCAACTTCAATGTAAAATTTTCAAAAGGATATTATAAAAATATTCCGAATATTATTTCTTATTTAAAACAGGAAATTGAGAAAAATCCAAATCAGAAAGAAAGATTTGAAGGAATGATTACCGAACTTAATGAAGATCTTGAAAAATATAAACCTGAAAATTTTGCCAACCTTTCTCAATACGAAAAAAATCTTCACGAAAAAGCATTCACTATCAACTCAAATGATCCCGAATATTGGGATCTGGAAATAGGCACGGATGAAAATGGAGAAAAATTGGTAGTTCCGAAAAGTGACGTATTATTTCAGTTCCGAAAAGATGTTGAGGAGAAAAAATTGCCGTTGGTTTCATGGCTGGTTGCTCCCGAGCATTTTTCTGATCATCCCGGTTCGCCTTGGTACGGAGCGTGGTATATTTCTGAAGTCTTGAATATTTTAACCAAAGATCCTGAAACCTGGAAAAAAACAATTTTCATTATTAATTATGATGAAAACGATGGTTATTTTGATCATGTTTTGCCTTTTGCCCCACCCATGAATCCTAGCCAACCTGTTGATATGAATGGAAAAGAAGGTGCAGAATATGTCAGCAAAAATCAGGAATATATGTTGACTCAAAAGCTAAAAGATCATGAAAGAATTGAAGGAACGGTTGGTTTAGGATACAGAGTCCCGATGATCATTGCGTCACCCTGGACGAAGGGTGGTTTTGTAAATTCTGAAGTTTCGGATCATACTTCTGTGTTACAGTTTTTAGAAAAATTCATTCAGAAAAAATATAAAAAAGATGTTACAGTTCATAACATTAGCGATTGGAGAAGAGCGATTTGCGGAGATCTGACTTCCGCTTTTAATTCATCTAATGTGAAAGCTCCACAGATGGATTATTTAAATCAAAAAGATTACACAAAGACCATCAACGCTGCGAAGAATAAACCTGTCCCGAATTTAAAATGGTATTCTGAAAACGAGTTGAATGATAATTTATTGGACATTCAGGAGAAAGGAACAAAACCATCCAATCCACTTCCTTATGATTATCATGTAAATTTAGATAAAGGGAAAATTAAAATGACCAATTTAAAAGAAACAGCGGTTCCTTTGTTGATCTATGACAGAACACAGTTTGATCATGATAACTTCCATTTTTCTTATGCATTATATTCAAAACAGGAATTGTCACATTCTATAAATGAAGAAAAATATGATCATGAAGTTTTTGGACCAAATGGTTTTTACAGAAAATTTAAAGGAGAAAATGATCCTAAACTAAAAATTTCGTTGATCAATAACCCTTCTAAAAATGAGGTTGTATTACTTATTGAAAAGAATAAAAAAGAAAGCAAAAGTGTCAGTATTGAGTTAGAAGATCTTTATGAAAAGAAGAAAACTAAAATCTCATTAGGTATGATAGAAGAAATAAGGATCAATTTAAATAAAACTAAAGGCTGGTATGATCTGAAGATTAATTTGGATGATAGCATCTGGCATTTTGCAGGACGAATAGAAACCGGAAAAACCTCTATTTCAGATCCGCATTGGGCTTAATTTAAAACAGAATTTATGCTAAAAAAGTCTTATACAATTTTGTGTGAGACTTTTTTTTGATTGACTACAATCATAAATTAAATACAGATTATTTAATAAATTTCTAAAAAATTCAACAATAAAAATGGATAACAAGATATTGATAGTGAATAAATAAGCATATAAAAAATATCATAAAAATATTTCATACTTTGTTGAATTTTATTAACTTCACAGTACCAAACTTTAAATACCATGAAAAAAATTAAATTTTCAATTGCAATGTCTCTAGTTGCATTTGCTGTGTCTGCTAATCTTAACGCACAAGATACAAACACAGACAATCACACAATCTCTATTACCATCCCGGAAGTAGCATTGGTAGATATTGAACCTGCCGCTACAAAAAACATTACTTTAGGCTTTACAGCTCCTACAGAAGCCGGATTACCCATTACAGCTGCTACTACAAACAATACACTTTGGTTGAATTATTCATCTATTAAATCTGTTGCTGATGCTACCCGTAACGTTTCTGTAAAAGTAAATGCAGTTATTCCCGGAATAGACATCCAAGTTACCGCTGCTGCCGCTACAGGTGCAGGCGGAGGTACATTAGGAACACCCTCTGCTCAGTTAACTTTGAGTGCTGCAGACCAAACCATTGTTTCAGGAATCGGTAGTGCTTATACAGGAGATGGTGCCAATAACGGTCATAATCTTACCTATGCATTAGCTGCAGGAAGTGGACCTGGCGGAATAGCCGCCTATGCGGATTTAGAAGCAACTGCAACAGCTGTTGCAACGGTGACTTATACTATTTCGGACAACTAGTATCTCAACTTTAAAATTATAACTAGAAGAAATCGCATGTCTGTTTCTTCTTAGTTTTTTATTGTCTTTTTTCAACCCTAAACTTTACATACATAATGATAAAGCGCATTTTCTTTTTCCTTTTTTTCATCTTACAATTTGGTTTATCACAAGCAAGTATTGTGGTTATTAATGGTCTTACCCACAATTATAAAGTAGAAAGCGGACAGGTTTATAAAGGAAAAATAGCCATAGAAAACACTGATAATACGCCACAAAATGTAAAAATATTTTTGCAGGATTTCACTTATAAGGCAGATGGCTCTATCAATTATTCAGCTCCCAATACCAATATCAAGACAAATACGAACTGGATAAAACTTAATACCAACTTAATAACTTTAAAAGCAAGAGAAAAGACCGAGGTCTACTATGAAATAACGGTACCTAACAATGTCACTAAACCCGGAAGTTATTGGAGCGTCATTATTGTAGAACCAGTAGAAGACATCAAACCGACAGACAATAAAGATGGAGTAAATATCACATCTGTCATAAGATATGCTGTTCAAATCATCACCGATTATGATGCTGAAAAGGCAAAACCAAACTTACAATTTGAAAGTGTAAAAATTGATAAAGAAGAAGGAAGACAGATATTAAAGATCGCAATAGCCAACACGGGAGAACTTTATTGCAAACCAACGGCTGTTATTGAAATATACAACCGTAAGAACGGACAGAAAATTGGAAATTTTTCTAGTCAGGCAATGGGATTATTACCTACAACCTCCAAATCATTTCACATTGATATCAGCAAAATCCCGCCAGACAAATACAATTCTGTAATAATAGCAACTGACGAGGACGAAAACGCTTTTGCACTGAATGTGGAACTAGAAGTAAAAAATGATTAAAAATTGGGTTCTATACATTACCATACTATTCCCAGTACTAATTTTTGCTCAAAAACAACCAAACGATTTTGTCAACAAAAAAGATAGTCTACTGCCGGGAACGGCTACGTCTATTTCATTTACTATAGAAAACAATACTTCTGAGAAAAAAAATTATACTATTGAAATTAAAACTTCCAGCCCGAATATCAGTCCGATTTTAACGAAAGGAGAATTTAAAATTTCAGGAAATGAAAGTACTTCTTACATCGTTCCTTTAAGGATCGCAACAGAAACTCCACAAGGAAAATATACTGTGACATTATATGGAACCGATCAAAATGACGATAGTAAATTCATCAAAACCGAAGAAATAACTGTTTCCGCTAACCGAAACCTCTCGGTCACAGCATTAGACACTCCCGAATTTGTACGAGCGGGAGAAACCATTAAAGCCTCATTTCTACTAAAAAATGGAGGAAATGTAACCGAAAATCTTATATTAGAAAGCAAAAACACCAGTATTGATCAGGGCTATTCGATAGTTTTGCCGCCTGGCGAAACAAAAGTAATTACCATTACAAAAAATACAGATCCCGAACTCGGTAAAAGTGAATACCAAAATATAAACCTTACTGCTAGATCAGCTTTTAATTTAAATGAAAATCAGACAGCTTATACAAGTGTAAAAATTATCTCAATAAAGCCCTCCGAAGATGATATTTACCATCGTTTTCCTGTTTCTGCATCGTTATCTTTTGTCGGAATGCAAAACAGAGGAGTTTACAATGATGGCTTTCAGGGTGAATTGTACGGAAAAGGCAGTTTAGATAAAGAAAATAAAGGATTATTAGAATTCCATGCGGTGACAAAAAATCCGGTTGAGTTTAATTCTTTTACTCAATATGAAGAATATTTTGTGAATTATAGACGGGATAATTTCTATGCTCATCTTGGTGATAAAATGTATTCATCATCATTTTTAACTGAATTTGCCAGATATGGTCGTGGCGCCGAGCTTCGTTATGATTTTGAAAAACTTAGTTTTGGAGGTTTTTATAATCATCCAAGATTTTTTCGTGATATTAAAGATGAATTTAATATTTATTCGAAATTCAGGTTTAATAAAGAGACCGAAATTACGGCAGGATATCTTTATAAAATCCCGCGTAATGAAGCCAGCTATAGTTTTAATAATATGAAACTGGATTCTAATGCGCATCTCCCGTATATGACAGGAAAATTTAAAGTTTTAAAAAAGATCGATATTTTGGGAGAAGTCGCTTACAGTAAAACAGATAAAACTGAAGGAAATGCTTATATGATCCAGGCTCAGAGTAATTTTCAAAAGCTGAATGGAAATATCATGTACATGAAAGCGAGTCCACAATTTGCTGGATATTTTACCAATACAAGTACATTTAACGGAAATCTGCAGTATCGGATTTCTGATAAATTCAATGTTTTTGCCAATTATGTACAGGATGCCCGAAACTTTCAGAGAGATACGTTGCTACTGGCCGCACCTTACAGAAAATTTCTTCAATATGGCTTGGGTTACAGGTATATGAAAGCTGGAAATGTTATAATTTACAACGGTTCTCAAAGATATGAAGATAGATTAGAACCAAAAGAATTTGATTATTTTGAACGATTTTTTAAAGTAAGCATTGATCAGCAGATTGGTATTTTTCAACTTAATCTGGAAGGACAATTTGGAAAAACGAATAATTATCTGACAGATTTTAGTGGAAATTCACGTTTTTATACGGCTAATCTAAGCTTTGAAAAATTTAAAACATCTTTTAATTTATATGGAAGTTATGCGGTAACATCTCGCTACCAAATGCAAAACCAGAAACAGGTTTATTACGGAGCACGCGTTATCAGCCGATATTCTGATAAATCTTATTTCAGTTTATTCTATCAAAATAATTATCTTCCCGAAGAATATTTTAACGACAGAAATCTCTTTGAACTCCTTTTTCATCAACAGATTTTCCCTAATCATGAATTAGACCTTTCCGGTCGTTATACTTTACAGCGCGGTCAACTTGGCGATAAAGATTTTATTTTTTCATTGCGTTACACGTTACGCATGAATGTTCCGATACAAAAAATCGCAGAATATACATCCTTATCCGGAAATGTAAATAATCTTGGCGTTAAAAAAACAGAAGGAATAAGATTAATGCTTGGAAAGCATCTATCAATCACCGATAAAAATGGAAATTTCACCTTTAAAAATATTATTCCCGGAGATTATTTTCTTGAGATAGACAGATCAACAACTGAAATTAATGACATTCCTGATGTTAATTTCCCTGCATCTTTAGTATTAATTAATAAAGAAAATATTTTTAATTTCGGATTAACGACAGCTTCTACCATCCAGGGCAACATCCAACTTACAGAAGTTGAAGAAAAAGATCAGCCGAGTTTTGCACAATTTCAACTTAAAAAAGAGAAAAAGCGAAAAAACAATATCATTATTGAAGCTTCCGATGGCAAGCAGACATATCGGAAAATTGCTGTTATGGGTGAAAAATTTGATTTTACTTATTTACGTCCCGGAGATTGGATCGTGAAAATTTTCAGAAACGGATTGGATAAACGCTACAAAATATCAATGGATACTTTTCATTTTACATTAAAGCCTTCTGAAACCAAAAATATAACCATCAACATCGTAAAACAGCAGATAGAAATTAAATACCAGCAAGACTCCATAAAAGTAGGATATAATGAAATAAAAAAGCGAAAATGAGACTTATTAAAAACATATTAATCATGATTTGCTTTATTTTATCCTACAAAGCATTATCACAAACCACAGGAAACAAAACAATTGCTGTGACCTTACCTATCGTAACATTATTAGACATAGAACCAACAGGAAATATCAACCTAAGTTTTGCTGCTCCAACAGAAGCGGGAAGATCCATCGTAAATCCTGCAGCCAACACAACCAAATGGATCAATTACACATCAGCAATTGCGCCGGCAGGTCTTACAAGAAGAATTACAGCCTCCGTTAATCAAACTATTCCCGGAGTTGATATAAAAGTACAGGCAGCAACGGCCGCCGGAGCAGGTGGTGGAACTTTTGGAACGCCATCAGGTTTGGTTACTCTTACAACAGCTTCTACCACAATCATAAATGGAATTGGTGGAGCTTTCACAGGAAACGGAGCCAATAATGGTCACCGATTGACAATCTCATTGACCCAGAATACGTATGCTAATTTATCTGCCCGTACAAATACTCCAGTTGTAATTACGTATACAATTACTGAATAAAATTAAAAGAAATGAAATTAAGCAAATATATTTTTCTAAAAGACCTACATTCAACTGAAAGACTTTTATTTATTTTAATTTTAATAACATTCAGTGTTTTTATTAAAGCGCAGAGAACGATAACTGTTGGCGGTACCAACTGGACACCCACCATACCTTCTATTACTGAAGCAGGAAATAATTATTCCGGAACATACGAAAGTGCAACCAATCAAATCTTATTAGCAACCAGTGTCCCATTATTATTAGGAAGCGGAAAAGTTTCAGTGCATTATGCTGCTAATCCGACATGGCATAATTCTCTGATTTTAAATATTAAAAGAACAGGAAATGGAACAACGACCTGTTTAGCATGTAGCTTAACCGGAGGCACAGCCTATCAGATTCTGACTTTGACTGATGTTGAATTATTCAGAATTAATGCTGTCCTGGCACTTGCTTCCTATTCTAATATTCCGATACAATTACAATTGAGTGGTGTATCTGTAACAATCCCAGCAACTACGTATAACAGCAGAGTAGTTTTTACCATCAGTGCTCTTTAAATAAAAAAGTACCTCCCTTCAAAAAAACACTGAAAGGAGGATAACATAAATAAACTAGTAGGTTTAATGTTTTGCCCACCAAAGCGGGGTAAGAATTTCGTCTGCTCCTCCTAACAATTGGACAGCCTTAGTATAACCGTTGGGATCCGAGTTTCTGAAGGAGCTTGGATAAGGTAATCTTTGTGGGAAATTTTTTACTGAATTTGTCATAAAGTTGGAAGAATTTAAATTCGGCAAATTCGGCAATGGGGTTTCAACCGCAGGATTTTCAAAGAAAGGTAAGCCCAATCTTCTTTGATCACTCCATGTTTCAAGCGGTAACCATGGAGTATTAGCTATGAATTTTTGAGTAATAATTTTAGTTAATTTATCATTTCTGATATTTCCACCTTTATAAATTGTATTTGAAGGATAATTAATTGTAACAGTTCCAGCTACGTTTGTTTTACCATCAATATAATTCATTACGTGTGAAGCTCCTAGTTCTGTTGTATGAGAATAGCTTGCAGATGTACCATCTCTATTATAATCTGTTGAAGAGATGTAAGCAGAATAATATTGTCCAACTCCGTTATAAGATAAACTTTCCTGAACACCTTTATTGTATGCTGCTTCATCTGACATAGGTGTAATCCATCCTCTTAAATTAGCTTCAGCAATTAAAAGATAGCTTTCCCAACTTCCGAAAAACACTCTTTTGTTAGTACTGCTTCTATATTGCTGTCCTATACTCGGCGTATAATTGGCTGATCCTCTTACATCATTTAATGATAGGGCAGTTCCCCAGTTTCCAATTGTATAAGCATTCCATGTATATTTAGTATTAACGGTAACTTTTGATCCGTCAGAATATCTCATATCTCTCATCATAGCTGCATCTGAAAGCGCATATCCTTGCGGAAATATAGGACTTGTAGTATTTCCAGGAATAAAAAAAGTTTTATATGCTCTTGGATCTATTTTGTTAGGTAAGCCATCTAAGAAATAACCTGTTGAAGGATCATTCGTTTTTTGAGGATATTGGCTTGAAAACTTTTTACCGATGTACCCATCAGGTTTAATGTAAGCCTGCAAATCCGATGACAATTGATTTTGTGATGGCACACCTCCTAAACCAAGATACAAATTATTGAGCGTGGCTGAGATTATTTGCTGATTCCAAGGTCTGGACATCACTCCTGTCAAATCATTCCAGCCATCTTTTTCGGCAACAGCAAAATTTTCATCAGCATTAGATATAAATTTATTGGAAGATACAGCATCTTCAAATTCTGTTTTAGCTTTTGAAGGATCAACTTCAGATAATCTCATTGCTAATCTCATTCTTAGCGAGTTGCCGTATTTCACCCATTTATTCCAATCCATTTGATAGGCTAGATCTCCAGCTTTAGTTTTGTCACTTATACCTGTTATGCTTGGATCTATTTTAGCAACAGCATCTTTTAATTCTGATAAAATATAGTAATAAAAATCTTTTTGAGAATTAAATTCAGGATTTACACCTTGGAAAGCTTCATTGGGTATTGGACCGAAATTATCGGACAATTCACTCATTAAATAAGCACGCCATATTCTTGATATTTGGATTATATTTTCGTTATAATTTGAGGCTGTACCATTTAATTTTTTTTCATTTCCAATTTGGATTGCTTTATTAGCATTATTAAGCCATCCCGAAATATATCCCCAATAGTTGGTTGTATATCCATCATCATAATTTCCGCCTGCAATAAATGTTTGATAATGTTGTCTTCCAGCTGTTTTCCAATAAAGAACGAATGTTCTTTCTGCTACTTCAGGATTCATTTGAGCTCCTAAAATAGAAGAAGTTAGAAAATATTCCGGCAAAATCTGTTCGGAAGTAGCAGCATCAGGGTCTTTATTAATATCCTCGAATCTATCACAGCTATTAATTGAAAGTGTAGCTAATAAAGTGAATAGAGTAATTTTTATAGTATTTTTTTTCATTTTGATAACGTTTTAGAATCCAACAGTTAGATTAAATACAAAGTTTCTTGATGTAGGGAATGATAAGTTTTCATACCCTGTTGCATTGGAACTTACAGCAGATGCTGATTCCGGATCGATTCCTTTTATTTTACTATAAAGCATCCAAACATTATTTACAGATAATGAGATTCTTGCACTTTGAAATGCTGAATTAATAAATAATGATTTAGGGAAAATATAGGTTAATTGTACATTTCTAATTCTAATATTTGTAGCATCATAAATATTATCCTCATGTATTCCTAAATTACTGCTTCTACTAGAAACTGCTGACCAATAGTTTTCCGGAGTAACAGCAATAGTATTTGGAGTATAGCTTCCATTTCCATTTGCAATAACTCCATCTGCTACAAATGATTCTCTACCACCATTCACAACCGTTTCTTTTGCCAGCCCTGATCCCTTTAATGCACGCATTGTTCCAGAATAAAACTGACCTCCAAAGCGACCGTCTATCTGAAAAGAGAAATTAAAATTTTTGATAGTGAATCCATTTGTAATTCCTAATAATGCTCTAGGAGTTTGGTCTCCTAAAATATATTGATTTCCATTTGAGGTAGGAAGTCCTTCGCTATCCAATACTCTCTGTCCAAAATAAGGGCTGTTGGGATCTTCAACCCTAGTGTATTTAGTTCCCAGTATTACTCCATATCGTTGCCCAACATAAGCCACAAAACGTAATTTATCAAAAGGAGGACGTTGTATATCATAGATTTCAATATCGTCATAGAGTGAATTTATTTTATTCTCATTTTTAGAGAAATTAACATTCATATTCCATAGGAAATTTTGTTTTTTAATGATATCTGTATTCAACATAATTTCAATTCCTTTATTTCCTATATCACCTGCATTAATTTTTTTATAATTATACCCTGATAAAGGATTCATTGGTAAGTCAATAAGTTGATTTTTAGCATGTGTATCGTAGTAGTTTACATCTAAATCTACCCTGTCGAAAAAACGCAGATTAAGCCCAGCTTCATAAGTTTTTAAATTTTCACTAACTACGTTAGAATTAAACAATACATCTCCCAAATTACTACTTGTAATATTTCCGTTCGGATCATGTCCAATACTATAGCTGTTATACAATTGATAAGGAGGTAAGGAATTTCCTGTTTCTGCGTATGAAGCTCTAATTTTTGCAAACGTGATAAACTTTCCAAATAGATCTTTATCCCAAAGCTTTTTGAACATATCCGTTAATATTAATGAAGAACTTACGGATGAATAAGAAAAAGATCTATTTTTTTCAATCAATGTAGATGTCCAGTCATTTCTAAAAGTTCCATTAATAAACCAAAAGCCATCATAGTTAATATCCATTGTTGCAAAAGCAGAATTAATTTGTTGTTTTCTTCTTACTTCTGAAACTGTAGGCTGATTATTAATTGCATTCTGAACACTAAAATAATTAGGCACATCCAAAACGGCAGAAATTGAATTGGAATTAAAATTATTTGTCATTACTTGTCCGAAAACAGAAAAAGCTCCTCCCCATTTTCCAAACAAATTATCTTTTTTAAAATTTAAGCTACCGATATAATTGTTTTCAATAGATCTATTAAACGAGGTAGAATATAAGTTTACTGCATTTCCTCCGGTATATGTTCTCTGTTCCCCTTTAGTATTATACATATCAGAACCAACCTTCAAATCTATATTAGCCCAGTCCGTAAAATTATATTTTACATTTCCGGTAACAAGAAATCTATTTCTAGCATCCTGATTTAGTCTATTATATACATTCCAATAAGGATTATCGCCACCCGGAATATACCACCGCTGTTTTATACCCAATACATCCATTCCTTCTCTAAAATCAGCAATATTAATCGTTGAAGGTAGAGTTAATATAGTTCCATAGTAATTTTGAGAGTTTTGCCCGCCAACAGGTCTATTTTTTGCAAATGAATTTATATACTGAATTTTTACATCTGTAAACCATCTGTTGTTACGGCCAAACTTTGAAGTGACATGGGTTGCGGCATTAAATCTTTCATATTTTGTTTCAGGAATCATTCCGCCATCATTTAAATAACTAGCAGAAGAAAATATAGTTGTGTTTTCTCCAATCGCCTGTTGAAATGTTAATGTATTATTATTAGATATTCCTGGTTTAAAAAATGTTTTATAGTTATCATAAGAACGTAATTTTATATCCCTACCTTCCCAATCCTGTACAGTTTGCCCTATTATTGATTCCCCCCAACTCGCACTACCATCTTTAACATAATTCCCAGCTGTCCCTTGTGAAAATTGTTTTTGCAACTGAGGAACCATAAAAAGAGTTTGTACACTTAGGGTATTTGAATATGTTATTCCTGCCCCTTTACCTTTTCTACCTGTTTTAGTTGTAATCATTATTACACCATTACCGGCTCTGGATCCATATAATGCGGATGCTGCACCTCCTTTTAAAACGGTAATATTCTCAATATCTTCAGGATTAAGATCACTTAATCCATTACCCATGTCCATCTCAGGATTCCAAAAATCATTATTTCCTGCTCCCACAAAATTTGACATTGGTGTCCCGTCAATAACAATTAACGGCTGGTTATCTCCAGTTAAAGAATTAAAACCTCTTAAAATAATTTTTGAAGATGACGCTGGTCCTGCACTAGATTTTACTAATTGTAGTCCGGTAACTTTACCTACTAATGCATTTGTGACATTATTCTCTCTTGCATCAACCATTGTAGAGCCTTTAATGTCTTGGTAAACATATCCTAAAGCTTTTTTCTCTTTTTTTATACCATATGCCGTAACTACAACTTCATCTATTTTTGATGTTTTAAGAGAATCTTTTTCTTGGGCATAAAATCCATTAAGACAAAATAATGTAGACTGGAGTATTCCAATCTTAAATATTGTTTTTTTCATATTTATGTGCTTTGATACAAACATAATAATATTTTAATATTTTTTAACATATTAAAACAAGTCATATTAAATTTTAAGCGCAGCAGAAACAAAAACAAAGGAATATATTAATGAAAATGAATTTAAAAAAAGAAATAAAGAAAATTTTTAAAAAGAAAATGAATGATAATGAATAATAAAAAACACACCTGAAGAAGCTTAAACGTTTTATCCTAAAGAATAATTAGGAAAAAAAGAAAAAAAGAAATGCCAAAAATTGATGTCAGTATCAAACTTATCTAAAATGTTGACTAATTATTTCGATTTTATAAAGGAATTATTTTTTAACATTGGCTTGTATTACTTAAAAACATTGCAATCATAAATTAAAAATTAATTGACTTGGGTATATATACTCACATACTAATCCAGCATGAAACTATCACATAATTGATTGTATTCGATTTTTAATTTGTAGTAGCAGTAAGTAAGTTTATTATTTACTATTAATGTTATAACAAGATTAATTCTATTAAAAATACGGATCATTTATAAATGATGAGTGATGATTGATTTCTTTGCGTTATGTACCAAAAAAAGTCTCATCCCTTATTGTATGGGCATAAAAAAACTCCTTCATCAATAGATGAAGGAGTTTTAAATAAAAACTGGCGGCGACCTACTCTCCCGCTTTCGCAGTACCATCGGCGCTGGTGGGCTTAACTTCTGTGTTCGGAATGGGAACAGGTGAGCCCCACCGCTAAAACCACCCTAAAGGCGTTATATAAGGTTGCAGGTTGATGGTTATAGATTGCAGGGAAAACCTGCTTTCTGACAGCTAACATCTGCTACCTGATTTTAATCGATAAAAACACTCACAAAGACAAAACCTTTCTTGCACTTGCAAGTCTCTTGAGATAGGTTTTTAATGTAATATTAATGATTACTCATTTGATGATTATATTTATTCCTTCAATAGGCAATAAATCTACGGGTAATTAGTACTACTCGGCTATGCTGTTACCAACTTTACACCTGTAGCCTATCAACGTCGTCATCTCCAACGACCCTTAAAAGATGTCTCATCTTGAGGCGAGTTTCGCACTTATATGCTTTCAGTGCTTATCTCTTCCAAACGTAGCTACTCAGCGGTGCTCCTGGCGGAACAACTGATACACCAGAGGTTTGTTCAATTCGGTCCTCTCGTACTAGAATCAAGCCCTCTCAAACATCTAACGCCCGCAATAGATAGAGACCGAACTGTCTCACGACGTTCTGAACCCAGCTCGCGTGCCACTTTAATGGGCGAACAGCCCAACCCTTGGGACCTTCTCCAGCCCCAGGATGTGACGAGCCGACATCGAGGTGCCGAACCTCCCCGTCGATGTGAGCTCTTGGGGGAGACTAGCCTGTTATCCCCGGAGTACCTTTTATCCTATGAGCGATGGCCCTTCCATACGGAACCACCGGATCACTATGTCCTGCTTTCGCACCTGATCGACTTGTAGGTCTCACAGTCAAGCACCCTTATGCCATTACACTCTACGCACGGTTACCAAGCGTGCTGAGGGTACCTTTGAAAGCCTCCGTTACTCTTTTGGAGGCGACCACCCCAGTCAAACTACCCACCACGCAATGTCCTTCTAAAAGAAGTTAGGCTCCAAGTAAGTAAAGGGTGGTATTTCAACGTTGACTCCACAAACACTAGCGTGCCTGCTTCAAAGTCTCCCACCTATCCTACACATTACTTACTCAAAGTCAATACGAAGTTATAGTAAAGGTTCACAGGGTCTTTTCGTCCCATTGCGGGTACTCGGCATCTTCACCGAGACTACAATTTCACAGAGCTCATGGTTGAGACAGTGCCCAGATCGTTACACCATTCGTGCAGGTCGGAACTTACCCGACAAGGAATTTCGCTACCTTAGGACCGTTATAGTTACGGCCGCCGTTTACTGGGGCTTCAGTCAAACGCTTCGCATTACTGCTAACGCCCTTCCTTAACCTTCCAGCACCGGGCAGGTGTCAGACCCTATACAGCATCTTTCGATTTAGCAGAGTCCTGTGTTTTTGATAAACAGTCGCCTGGGCCTTTTTACTGCGGCCACCATTGCTGATGGCGTCTCTTCTCCCGAAGTTACGAGACTATTTTGCCTAGTTCCTTAACCATGATTCACTCTAGCACCTTAGGATTCTCTCCTCGACTACCTGTGTCGGTTTTGGTACGGGTTGCTTCACTTCGGCTTTTCTTGGAAGCACTTTCCTTACAGCAACTTCGCCCGAAGGCTAGGTCTTGACTATTCCGTCAGTCTCCAGTAAGTACGGCACTCCGTCCCCTTTTTAGTGTGAGCAAGTATGGGAATATTAACCCATTGTCCATCCACTACCCCTTTCGGGTTCGCGTTAGGTCCCGACTAACCCTCAGCTGATTAGCATGGCTGAGGAAACCTTAGTCTTTCGGTGAGCGGGTTTCTCGCCCGCTTTATCGTTACTTATGCCTACATTTTCTTTTCTGTACGCTCCACAATGGCTCACGCCACTGCTTCTGTGCAAACAGAATGCTCCCCTACCAGATATAACCCAATGGTTATAAATCCATAGCTTCGGTACTCTATTTATGCCCGATTATTATCCATGCCGGACCGCTCGACTAGTGAGCTGTTACGCACTCTTTAAATGAATGGCTGCTTCCAAGCCAACATCCTAGCTGTCAATGCAGTCCAACCGCGTTGCTTCAACTTAATAGAGATTTGGGGACCTTAGCTGTTGGTCTGGGTTCTTTCCCTCTCGGACACGGACCTTAGCACCCGCGCCCTCACTGCCGTGGAACATTTATTAGCATTCGGAGTTTGTCAGGAATTGGTAGGATTTGACTCCCCCGCATCCAATCAGTAGCTCTACCTCTAATAAACTTATACACGACGCTGCACCTAAATGCATTTCGGGGAGTACGAGCTATCTCCCAGTTTGATTGGCCTTTCACCCCTACCCACAGGTCATCCGAAGACTTTTCAACGTCAACCGGTTCGGTCCTCCACTTTGTGTTACCAAAGCTTCAACCTGCCCATGGGTAGATCACAAGGTTTCGCGTCTAATACTACTAACTAAGCGCCCTATTCAGACTCGCTTTCGCTCCGGCTCCGGACCTGAAGTCCTTAACCTCGCTAGTAACATTAACTCGTAGGCTCATTATGCAAAAGGCACGCCGTCACCCAACATGTGGGCTCCGACCGCTTGTAGGCGTACGGTTTCAGGTTCTATTTCACCCTTCTATTCGAAGTGCTTTTCACCTTTCCTTCACAGTACTTGTTCACTATCGGTCTTTCAGGAGTATTTAGCCTTGGAGGATGGTCCCCCCATATTCAGACAGGATTTCACGTGTCCCGCCCTACTCATTTATCATCAAAATATACCTTTCAAATACGGGGCTATCACCCTCTATGGCTGTTCTTTCCAGAACATTCTTTTAAATATATAAAGACTTTTGGGCTAATCCGCGTTCGCTCGCCACTACTTACGGAATCTCTTCGATTTCTTTTCCTCCGGGTACTTAGATGTTTCAGTTCTCCGGGTTTGCTCTCTAAATAAATTTAGAGTGACATGTCTTCAACATGCCGGGTTGCCCCATTCGGACATCTGCGGATCAATTCGTGTGTGCCGATCCCCGCAGCTTTTCGCAGCTTACCGCGTCCTTCTTCGCCTCTGAAAGCCTAGGCATCCGCCATACGCCCTTAACGATTTCTTTCCTATTTTATTAATTACTCAAGCACTCGCAAGTGCTCGGTTTTCTCTTTGTGATATTTTTACCGTTAATGTCAATGATCTTTAATGTCTTTCTGCTTGTCTGATAAATGAATATTTGTTTTGGCTCTATTCATCGTACTTTTAAATCAGACTCACAAAACTGTGGAGAATAAGGGAGTCGAACCCTTGACCTCCTGCGTGCAAGGCAGGCGCTCTAGCCAGCTGAGCTAATTCCCCCTCTAGTCAGATGTTAGATGTTAGTAATTAGATATTAGTAAAAAACTAACTTCTAAGTTCTAATTTCTAACCTCTATTTTAATTAGTAGTCTCGGGCAGGCTCGAACTGCCGACCTCTACATTATCAGTGTAGCGCTCTAACCAGCTGAGCTACGAGACTTCATTATTTAGATATTAGAGGCTAGATTTTAGATGTTAGACTAATTTCTAACGACTAACTTCTAATTTCTAATTCTAAAATCTCTTTCTCCCTGATACTAATTTCTAGTGGGTTTTGTATTTTTTTAATATAAATCAACCGAGTAAAAAACTAAAACGTCCTTTAAGTAAGTACATGGTACACTTAAGTACCTTAATTTTGTTTAACGTCTAAAGACGCTCTAAAATGAGATGTTCCAGCCGCACCTTCCGGTACGGCTACCTTGTTACGACTTAGCCCTAGTTACCTGTTTTACCCTAGGCAGCTCCTGTTACGGTCACCGACTTCAGGTACCCCAGACTTCCATGGCTTGACGGGCGGTGTGTACAAGGCCCGGGAACGTATTCACCGCGCCATGGCTGATGCGCGATTACTAGCGATTCCAGCTTCATAGAGTCGAGTTGCAGACTCCAATCCGAACTGAGACCGGCTTTCGAGATTTGCATCACATCGCTGTGTAGCTGCCCTCTGTACCGGCCATTGTATTACGTGTGTGGCCCAAGGCGTAAGGGCCGTGATGATTTGACGTCATCCCCACCTTCCTCTCTACTTGCGTAGGCAGTCTCACTAGAGTCCTCAACTTAATGCTAGCAACTAGTGACAGGGGTTGCGCTCGTTGCAGGACTTAACCTAACACCTCACGGCACGAGCTGACGACAACCATGCAGCACCTTGAAAATTGTCCGAAGAAAAGTCTATTTCTAAACCTGTCAATTCCCATTTAAGCCTTGGTAAGGTTCCTCGCGTATCATCGAATTAAACCACATAATCCACCGCTTGTGCGGGCCCCCGTCAATTCCTTTGAGTTTCATTCTTGCGAACGTACTCCCCAGGTGGCTAACTTATCACTTTCGCTTAGTCTCTGAATCCGAAAACCCAAAAACGAGTTAGCATCGTTTACGGCGTGGACTACCAGGGTATCTAATCCTGTTCGCTCCCCACGCTTTCGTCCATCAGCGTCAGTTAAGACATGGTAACCTGCCTTCGCAATTGGTGTTCTAAGTAATATCTATGCATTTCACCGCTACACTACTTATTCCAGCTACCTCTACCTTACTCAAGGCTCGCAGTATCAATGGCAGTTTCATAGTTAAGCTATGAGATTTCACCACTGACTTACGAGCCCGCCTACGGACCCTTTAAACCCAATAAATCCGGATAACGCTTGCACCCTCCGTATTACCGCGGCTGCTGGCACGGAGTTAGCCGGTGCTTATTCGTATAGTACCTTCAGCTTTCCACACGTGGAAAGGTTTATCCCTATACAAAAGAAGTTTACAACCCATAGGGCCGTCGTCCTTCACGCGGGATGGCTGGATCAGGCTCTCACCCATTGTCCAATATTCCTCACTGCTGCCTCCCGTAGGAGTCTGGTCCGTGTCTCAGTACCAGTGTGGGGGATCACCCTCTCAGGCCCCCTAAAGATCATTGACTTGGTGAGCCGTTACCTCACCAACTATCTAATCTTGCGCGTGCCCATCTCTATCCACCGGAGTTTTCAATATCAAATGATGCCATCTAATATATTATGGGGTATTAATCTTCCTTTCGAAAGGCTATCCCCCAGATAAAGGCAGGTTGCACACGTGTTCCGCACCCGTACGCCGCTCTCAAGATCCCGAAAGATCTCTACCGCTCGGCTTGCATGTGTTAGGCCTCCCGCTAGCGTTCATCCTGAGCCAGGATCAAACTCTCCATTGTATGTTTGTCTGACTCACTCAAAGTTATTAACGTTCTAGTCTTTTCCTTACTTGGTTGTTATATCTATTTTTCAATGATCTTCTTGTATCTTCCGCTTTTTACCATACCTAATTTTCTGTCGTTTTCAGTATAGATTTGCGTGTGCAAAAGTAATTATTTATTTCTAATTGACCAAGATATTTTTGATTTAATTTAAAGTTTTTTAATTTACCCTAATCTCATCTTTCAATATCCCAATCTTCTACTCCTCTGCTCCCGTTTTACCGGACTGCAAAGATACAAATCTTTTTAAACCTTACAACTTTTATTTACTAAAAATTTAAAGTTTATTTCTAATCCGTTTCGTAGTATTCATACTCTATTACCTACTTCTGCGCTACTTCCAACATATCGTTTTCAGTGGGGCAAAAGTACTCCAATCTTACCCACCATTCCAAATATATTTAACATAAAATTTACTTTTAGTTCATATTTAAGGGTAAGTAATTGATAACGTGGAAGAATAATTTTAAACTAATGCTTGTTTTTTTGAGGTATTAGGCCTGAGGAATTAAGGATAAGGCAGTAGGCGGAAGGGCTGAAGTGGTTTAGAGTGGGAGGATATGAGTCTTTCGAGGAGAAGATTTTGGGATTAACAGGAAGGATATTGGGTTTTTGCGCTTTAAAGTTGGAGATAAAAATGTGTTTTTTTTTGAATTAGGATAGTAAAGGGTTAATTCTGGGAAAGTAGAATAGAAAATGTAATTGATAAGGATGGATAATTAACCGGAACTTTTTAAGCTTTCAAATAATTTGAAAAATATACCCGGAAAATATTCTAAAGAAAAATAGAAAACGACAACAAGTGTGAAGGATAAAATCATCAGGATCCGGAATAAGCATGAAGCTATTGATTTTTATTTAAGGTTAGGCTAAAGCCCACTCCTATTGAATAGGGCTTACATCTTAAATTATAATCAATTAATACATGCCTTATGCGAAATTTTAATTTACCACAGATCACACGGATTTTCACAGATGTTTGTTAATATTTTTTAATTGAAAGATTATTTACTGCTACAGGCAACGAACATCTATAAAAGGGATTGCTTTACTTCAACAGGCTCAATACAGGCTAGCTTCGCTCCTCACAATGACACAAAAAAGTATTTAGTATTTAGTAAAAAATAAGGATGACAAGAAAAATAGCTTTTCTACACGGTATCAAGTTTGATAAGAATGATCTCTCGCAGATTAAGCGGATAAAGCAGATTTTTAAATAAATTTAAAAAGAGGTTTTAGATCCTTCCAGGATGACAAAGAGAGCGGGAGAGTTAAGGGTTTAAGAGTTGGAAGGTTTGATTGCTTTTAGCTTTTAGCTTTTAGCTTTTAGCTTTTAGCTTTTAGCTTTTAGCTTTTAGCTTTTAGCTTTTAGCTTTTAGCTTTTAGCTTTTAGCTTTTAGCAAAATTACTTATTCCCCGTGGCAATGATTTCTTATTATCTATTACCCATTATTTATATTATTCATGTATTGTGGTATGGACATAAAAAAACTCCTTCATCAATAGATGAAGGAGTTTTAAATAAAAACTGGCGGCGACCTACTCTCCCGCTTTCGCAGTACCATCGGCGCTGGTGGGCTTAACTTCTGTGTTCGGAATGGGAACAGGTGAGCCCCACCGCTAAAACCACCCTAAAGGCGTTATATAAGGTTGCAGGTTGATGGTTATAGATTGCAGGGAAAACCTGCTTTCTGACAGCTAACATCTGCTACCTGATTTTAATCGATAAAAACACTCACAAAGACAAAACCTTTCTTGCACTTGCAAGTCTCTTGAGATAGGTTTTTAATGTAATATTAATGATTACTCATTTGATGATTATATTTATTCCTTCAATAGGCAATAAATCTACGGGTAATTAGTACTACTCGGCTATGCTGTTACCAACTTTACACCTGTAGCCTATCAACGTCGTCATCTCCAACGACCCTTAAAAGATGTCTCATCTTGAGGCGAGTTTCGCACTTATATGCTTTCAGTGCTTATCTCTTCCAAACGTAGCTACTCAGCGGTGCTCCTGGCGGAACAACTGATACACCAGAGGTTTGTTCAATTCGGTCCTCTCGTACTAGAATCAAGCCCTCTCAAACATCTAACGCCCGCAATAGATAGAGACCGAACTGTCTCACGACGTTCTGAACCCAGCTCGCGTGCCACTTTAATGGGCGAACAGCCCAACCCTTGGGACCTTCTCCAGCCCCAGGATGTGACGAGCCGACATCGAGGTGCCGAACCTCCCCGTCGATGTGAGCTCTTGGGGGAGACTAGCCTGTTATCCCCGGAGTACCTTTTATCCTATGAGCGATGGCCCTTCCATACGGAACCACCGGATCACTATGTCCTGCTTTCGCACCTGATCGACTTGTAGGTCTCACAGTCAAGCACCCTTATGCCATTACACTCTACGCACGGTTACCAAGCGTGCTGAGGGTACCTTTGAAAGCCTCCGTTACTCTTTTGGAGGCGACCACCCCAGTCAAACTACCCACCACGCAATGTCCTTCTAAAAGAAGTTAGGCTCCAAGTAAGTAAAGGGTGGTATTTCAACGTTGACTCCACAAACACTAGCGTGCCTGCTTCAAAGTCTCCCACCTATCCTACACATTACTTACTCAAAGTCAATACGAAGTTATAGTAAAGGTTCACAGGGTCTTTTCGTCCCATTGCGGGTACTCGGCATCTTCACCGAGACTACAATTTCACAGAGCTCATGGTTGAGACAGTGCCCAGATCGTTACACCATTCGTGCAGGTCGGAACTTACCCGACAAGGAATTTCGCTACCTTAGGACCGTTATAGTTACGGCCGCCGTTTACTGGGGCTTCAGTCAAACGCTTCGCATTACTGCTAACGCCCTTCCTTAACCTTCCAGCACCGGGCAGGTGTCAGACCCTATACAGCATCTTTCGATTTAGCAGAGTCCTGTGTTTTTGATAAACAGTCGCCTGGGCCTTTTTACTGCGGCCACCATTGCTGATGGCGTCTCTTCTCCCGAAGTTACGAGACTATTTTGCCTAGTTCCTTAACCATGATTCACTCTAGCACCTTAGGATTCTCTCCTCGACTACCTGTGTCGGTTTTGGTACGGGTTGCTTCACTTCGGCTTTTCTTGGAAGCACTTTCCTTACAGCAACTTCGCCCGAAGGCTAGGTCTTGACTATTCCGTCAGTCTCCAGTAAGTACGGCACTCCGTCCCCTTTTTAGTGTGAGCAAGTATGGGAATATTAACCCATTGTCCATCCACTACCCCTTTCGGGTTCGCGTTAGGTCCCGACTAACCCTCAGCTGATTAGCATGGCTGAGGAAACCTTAGTCTTTCGGTGAGCGGGTTTCTCGCCCGCTTTATCGTTACTTATGCCTACATTTTCTTTTCTGTACGCTCCACAATGGCTCACGCCACTGCTTCTGTGCAAACAGAATGCTCCCCTACCAGATATAACCCAATGGTTATAAATCCATAGCTTCGGTACTCTATTTATGCCCGATTATTATCCATGCCGGACCGCTCGACTAGTGAGCTGTTACGCACTCTTTAAATGAATGGCTGCTTCCAAGCCAACATCCTAGCTGTCAATGCAGTCCAACCGCGTTGCTTCAACTTAATAGAGATTTGGGGACCTTAGCTGTTGGTCTGGGTTCTTTCCCTCTCGGACACGGACCTTAGCACCCGCGCCCTCACTGCCGTGGAACATTTATTAGCATTCGGAGTTTGTCAGGAATTGGTAGGATTTGACTCCCCCGCATCCAATCAGTAGCTCTACCTCTAATAAACTTATACACGACGCTGCACCTAAATGCATTTCGGGGAGTACGAGCTATCTCCCAGTTTGATTGGCCTTTCACCCCTACCCACAGGTCATCCGAAGACTTTTCAACGTCAACCGGTTCGGTCCTCCACTTTGTGTTACCAAAGCTTCAACCTGCCCATGGGTAGATCACAAGGTTTCGCGTCTAATACTACTAACTAAGCGCCCTATTCAGACTCGCTTTCGCTCCGGCTCCGGACCTGAAGTCCTTAACCTCGCTAGTAACATTAACTCGTAGGCTCATTATGCAAAAGGCACGCCGTCACCCAACATGTGGGCTCCGACCGCTTGTAGGCGTACGGTTTCAGGTTCTATTTCACCCTTCTATTCGAAGTGCTTTTCACCTTTCCTTCACAGTACTTGTTCACTATCGGTCTTTCAGGAGTATTTAGCCTTGGAGGATGGTCCCCCCATATTCAGACAGGATTTCACGTGTCCCGCCCTACTCATTTATCATCAAAATATACCTTTCAAATACGGGGCTATCACCCTCTATGGCTGTTCTTTCCAGAACATTCTTTTAAATATATAAAGACTTTTGGGCTAATCCGCGTTCGCTCGCCACTACTTACGGAATCTCTTCGATTTCTTTTCCTCCGGGTACTTAGATGTTTCAGTTCTCCGGGTTTGCTCTCTAAATAAATTTAGAGTGACATGTCTTCAACATGCCGGGTTGCCCCATTCGGACATCTGCGGATCAATTCGTGTGTGCCGATCCCCGCAGCTTTTCGCAGCTTACCGCGTCCTTCTTCGCCTCTGAAAGCCTAGGCATCCGCCATACGCCCTTAACGATTTCTTTCCTATTTTATTAATTACTCAAGCACTCGCAAGTGCTCGGTTTTCTCTTTGTGATATTTTTACCGTTAATGTCAATGATCTTTAATGTCTTTCTGCTTGTCTGATAAATGAATATTTGTTTTGGCTCTATTCATCGTACTTTTAAATCAGACTCACAAAACTGTGGAGAATAAGGGAGTCGAACCCTTGACCTCCTGCGTGCAAGGCAGGCGCTCTAGCCAGCTGAGCTAATTCCCCCTCTAGTCAGATGTTAGATGTTAGTAATTAGATATTAGTAAAAAACTAACTTCTAAGTTCTAATTTCTAACCTCTATTTTAATTAGTAGTCTCGGGCAGGCTCGAACTGCCGACCTCTACATTATCAGTGTAGCGCTCTAACCAGCTGAGCTACGAGACTTCATTATTTAGATATTAGAGGCTAGATTTTAGATGTTAGACTAATTTCTAACGACTAACTTCTAATTTCTAATTCTAAAATCTCTTTCTCCCTGATACTAATTTCTAGTGGGTTTTGTATTTTTTTAATATAAATCAACCGAGTAAAAAACTAAAACGTCCTTTAAGTAAGTACATGGTACACTTAAGTACCTTAATTTTGTTTAACGTCTAAAGACGCTCTAAAATGAGATGTTCCAGCCGCACCTTCCGGTACGGCTACCTTGTTACGACTTAGCCCTAGTTACCTGTTTTACCCTAGGCAGCTCCTGTTACGGTCACCGACTTCAGGTACCCCAGACTTCCATGGCTTGACGGGCGGTGTGTACAAGGCCCGGGAACGTATTCACCGCGCCATGGCTGATGCGCGATTACTAGCGATTCCAGCTTCATAGAGTCGAGTTGCAGACTCCAATCCGAACTGAGACCGGCTTTCGAGATTTGCATCACATCGCTGTGTAGCTGCCCTCTGTACCGGCCATTGTATTACGTGTGTGGCCCAAGGCGTAAGGGCCGTGATGATTTGACGTCATCCCCACCTTCCTCTCTACTTGCGTAGGCAGTCTCACTAGAGTCCTCAACTTAATGCTAGCAACTAGTGACAGGGGTTGCGCTCGTTGCAGGACTTAACCTAACACCTCACGGCACGAGCTGACGACAACCATGCAGCACCTTGAAAATTGTCCGAAGAAAAGTCTATTTCTAAACCTGTCAATTCCCATTTAAGCCTTGGTAAGGTTCCTCGCGTATCATCGAATTAAACCACATAATCCACCGCTTGTGCGGGCCCCCGTCAATTCCTTTGAGTTTCATTCTTGCGAACGTACTCCCCAGGTGGCTAACTTATCACTTTCGCTTAGTCTCTGAATCCGAAAACCCAAAAACGAGTTAGCATCGTTTACGGCGTGGACTACCAGGGTATCTAATCCTGTTCGCTCCCCACGCTTTCGTCCATCAGCGTCAGTTAAGACATGGTAACCTGCCTTCGCAATTGGTGTTCTAAGTAATATCTATGCATTTCACCGCTACACTACTTATTCCAGCTACCTCTACCTTACTCAAGGCTCGCAGTATCAATGGCAGTTTCATAGTTAAGCTATGAGATTTCACCACTGACTTACGAGCCCGCCTACGGACCCTTTAAACCCAATAAATCCGGATAACGCTTGCACCCTCCGTATTACCGCGGCTGCTGGCACGGAGTTAGCCGGTGCTTATTCGTATAGTACCTTCAGCTTCCCACACGTGGAAAGGTTTATCCCTATACAAAAGAAGTTTACAACCCATAGGGCCGTCGTCCTTCACGCGGGATGGCTGGATCAGGCTCTCACCCATTGTCCAATATTCCTCACTGCTGCCTCCCGTAGGAGTCTGGTCCGTGTCTCAGTACCAGTGTGGGGGATCACCCTCTCAGGCCCCCTAAAGATCATTGACTTGGTGAGCCGTTACCTCACCAACTATCTAATCTTGCGCGTGCCCATCTCTATCCACCGGAGTTTTCAATATCAAATGATGCCATCTAATATATTATGGGGTATTAATCTTCCTTTCGAAAGGCTATCCCCCAGATAAAGGCAGGTTGCACACGTGTTCCGCACCCGTACGCCGCTCTCAAGATCCCGAAAGATCTCTACCGCTCGGCTTGCATGTGTTAGGCCTCCCGCTAGCGTTCATCCTGAGCCAGGATCAAACTCTCCATTGTATGTTTGTCTGACTCACTCAAAGTTATTAACGTTCTAGTCTTTTCCTTACTTGGTTGTTATATCTATTTTTCAATGATCTTCTTGTATCTTCCGCTTTTTACCATACCTAATTTTCTGTCGTTTTCAGTATAGATTTGCGTGTGCAAAAGTAATTATTTATTTCTAATTGACCAAGATATTTTTGATTTAATTTAAAGTTTTTTAATTCACCCTAATCTCATCTTTCAACATCCCAATCTTCTACTCCTCTGCTCCCGTTTTACCGGACTGCAAAGATACAAATCTTTTTAAACCTTACAACTTTTATTTACTAAAAATTTAAAGTTTATTTCTAATCCGTTTCGTAGTATTCATACTCTATTACCTCCTTCTGCGCTACTTCCAACTTCTCGTTTTCAGTGGGGCAAAAGTACTCCAACTTTTCCCACCATTCCAAATATATTTAACATAATGTTCATATAAAATCTGTATTGTGGAAAAGTTTTGATTATAAGCTATTGATATAGTTTTATTTATAAAGTAAGCCGTAGTTATCCACACTATTCGATTGTCTTTTTGAGAAGTGTCAGAATAGGTGTTTTCAACGGTTGAAAGTACTTTGAAGGGTGATTTCTTATATAATCTGGTATACTATATATAAGGTATAAGGAAAACTAATATGTTTTAAGGGATGCTTTTTTATCTAACCACAGATCTACACAGATTGGCACAGATGAGTGTGGGATAACTTAGATGTTTGAGGGTGGGTAGAGTTGGAGGCTAGCTTTTCTAGTTTGTTTGGGAGTTGTTGAAAGGAAAGGCGTAAGAGAAAAGGAATCCGGATTGATAAACCGTCAATGTCTGGGGACGAGAAATAGTAATAAAAATGCCCAATACCCTAGCCCGGATTGAAGCGGCATCCTTTTGAGTGGCGGCCGGAGCGAAGCGCAGGACGTCACTCAAAAGATACAGCGGAAAGCAGGATCAAGCTCCTGAAAAGTTTTGAGTGGGAGAGGGAATGGGTGGGAGAGTCTGGGAGTGGGAGAATTGGAGGGTTTGGGAGTGCTTTGCTTCGACAGGCTCAGCACTCGCTAGCTTCGCTTCTCGCGATGATAATTTGTGGAAATAAAAAAGCAGAGTTTAATTACTCTGCTTTTCTTTATTATATATAGTACTTAGAAATTCTGCGTAGGATTTTTCTAAACCTATGATATCGCCTGATTTTAAATTTAATCCTCCTACTCCTGTTTCGTCGGATTTTATTTTTGCAGCGGAAATCTGAAAATATTGATTTTCTTCTTCAGCTTTAGGCTGCAGCTTTATTGTTGATCCTAATAGTTTCTTTGTAGAAATTGCGTAAATTTCTCCCGGCATGGTCTTCACAATTGTGTATGATCTTGGAGACAAAGTGTAGTCTTTTTTATTTATGCTGATTTTTTGAGCTTTATCTGATGAAGCAAATAAATAGATATTCCCTTTTTGGTTTAAAAATTTCTCTTTTGAGATATAATATAAGGCCAATTTATAATTTGAAGGATTGAAAGGCTGTGGTGAGCCATCAATGTTTTCAAATGGTTTTAATGAAAATGCATTAGCTCCGATTTCTTTTGCCTTCTTATAGATTAAAGAAAAAACTTCAGCGTCGTTTTTGGAAAAGCCCTGCACTTCTACTTCTCCTAAAAGTTCGGCCTGCTTTGCTTCTTCATTTATTTTATACAAAAATTTATCGGTGTTATCATGTGTCTTTTCAACCTTGGTTAAATAAACATTCTGAGCACTGAAAACCTGAGCAAAAAGAACAAAAATGATAATTCCTAAATTTTTCATGAGATATTATTTTATTGTGAAAGGATTTCTACACATTCTTCTAAACTATTCTCCCAATGTTTTAGTTCAATTTTATAAGTTTCTTCAATTTTATCTAAACACATTGTGCTTCTCTTTGGGCGTTTTGCCGGAGTTGGATATTGTTCTGTTGTTAATGCGTTTAATTTTACTGAAGATTTTGAAAATTCAGCAATCTTTTTAGCAAATTCAAACCAAGTTGTTTCCGGGTAATTTGAAAAGTGGAATACACCGAAAGTCTTCGTTGGTGCTTCAATGATTTTCATGATCGCTTCTGCCAAATCGTTTGCATTGGTGGGCTGACCATATTGATCTGCAACAATTCCAAGCTCGTCTTTTTGCGAAAATAGATTCAGCATCGTCTTCACAAAGTTTTTGTTGAACTCTGAATATAGCCAAGATGTTCTTAGAATAATGGTTTTAGGATTAATTTCTAAAGCCAATTCTTCTCCTTTTAATTTTGATTCTCCATAAACGCCGATCGGGTTTGTGAAATCATCTTCTGAATAATCCAAATTGGTTTCTCCATCAAAAACATAATCTGTAGAAACATGGATGAATATTGTTTTATTATCTAAGCAAGCCTGAGCAAGATTTGCTACACCCTCTGCATTTACAGCAAATGCTTTTTCACTTTCTTTTTCGGCAAGGTCTACTGCAGTGTACGCTGATGCATTGATACAGAAATCCGGCTTTTCATTATTGAAAAAAGTATTTACCTGATCAACGTTCGTAATATCAAGCGTTTGTGAATCTGTGAAAACAAATTCGTAATCAAGTTCAAAATCAGGTGCAATTTTTCTTATGCAGTTGCCTAATTGTCCGTTGCTTCCTATAACTAATATTTTCTTCATTATGAATTTTTCGCGTTTTGTGATCTTAAAAATTTAACTCTTGACTGAAAATCTTTCTGTTCTAAATCTACGTAGAATTTATGAAATGTATCTTTGATATCTTCAGGGTGAACTTCCGATTTTCTTGTTTTCATATTAAAATAAATTATCGTAACCCATAATACTGCATGAACTGTTTTCTCATCTAAGCTTTTCATCAGTATTTCTACTTTTGCAGTTCTGTCTTTTATCTCGATTGTTTTACTACTTATAACAACCTGTGTATTATATCTTACTTCTTTTAAATAAGCTATTTCGTTTTGAATGGCAATCCATGTACAGCCGGTTTTTTTAGTATACTCTTCATAAGTGAATCCGTAAAATGTTTCTACGTGATCCTCCCTTGCATTGAACATATAATCCAGATATTTTACATTATTCAAATGCCCTATCGGATCACAATCACTGAATCTCACTTTTACCGTGGTTGATACTTCTTTTTCCATTTGGCAAAAATAAAAAAACCACCTCTAAAAGAGGTGGTTAGTTTTATAAATCTTTGTTAATTTGTTACAATTAAAGACCTAATTCTTTTTTTACAGCTGGAGTAGCATCAACACCTGCTTTGTAAACAAATGCAGAAGAGTTAGCATCCATCACGTAATCATAACCGTTAGCTTTAGAAACTTTAGTTACAACATCGTTTAATTTCTTTTCAACCGGCTCATAAGCTGCATCTCTTTTAGCAACGAAATCTTTTTGCGCTTTATCTTGCATTTGGTTGATCTCGTCATTCATTTTAGATAATTCAGCTTCTCTTGCTTTGTTTTCTTCAGCAGTTTTCTTTGGAGCTTCTTCAGTATATTGCTTTAATTTAGCTTGTCCAGCGTCAGCTTTCTTTTTAATTTCAGCTTGTTTAGCATCTAAGAAAGTTTTTAAGTCAGCATCTGCTTTTTTCTTTTCAGGCATTGCTTCAAGAACACCCATAACATCTAAAGTAGCAATTTTTTGAGCTTTTGCCATACCTACAGATACAACCATCATTACTGCTGCAAATAATACACTTAATTTTTTCATAATTGGTAAATAAATAATTTAATTTGTTTTTAGATTTTAAATATAGGTAAAAGTTAATTATGATAATTACTTTTTACCTTTCGTACTTGTTTTTTCCTTTTTATCAGATCCTGACGAATCTTTTAATAAGATATCCAATACTTTGTCTGTATAGTCGAATCTTTTTTGAAGAAAAATAACATTAACGTTATTGGCTTTATCAAGAACTATGCCCAAGCCATTCTTCTCAGACATGGTTTTGATGGCTGTCCAGATCTGATCCTGGAACGGCACAACCAAACTTGTTCTTAGCTTAGTGATCTCACCATTAGCTCCAAACCTTAAACTTGTAGTAGTTTTGATGTTTTTATCTAAATCCATCACCTCTTTTTCTCTAAGCTTTAATTGGTCTCCGACTAATAATACTTTCTCGTTCTCAAAAGCTGATCTTTTCTTTTCAAACTCAGATTGTAAATTCTGAAGTTCTGATTGCCAAGTATCAATTTGTGAGTTTAATCTGGCTTCCGCTTCTTTATATTGAGGTAATTTATCCAAAATATATTCTGTATCAACTACGCCCATTTTTTGAGCATTGCTCAATCCGAAAAGCAAGAATAATACAAATGTGAAAGCTAATTTAAAGTTTTTCATATTGCGAATTATAATGATTGGTTCATCAAGAAATGTGGCTGCCATCCTGCAGGCTCAGTCCCAAGAACTGTTTTATCAAATCCGTAAGCAAAATCAAATCCGATCAATCCAAATGCACCCATGTAAACTCTTACCCCAAGACCAACTGATCTTTTTAATTGGAATGGATTATAATTACTCCATGAGTTCCAAACGTTACCACCTTCTGCAAATGTTAATGCATAGATTTTAGCGGTCTGGCTCATTGAGATTGGATATCTTAGTTCTAAAGTAAATCTATTATAGATTGTACCTCCACCTCTCTGAGTAATATCTTCTGCTGTACCACCATAAGTAGTAGCATTGTCGTAACCTCTTAATGGAATTAATTCTCTACCGTCATATCTACCTCCGGCAATCCCTGTTCCTCCTACATAGAATCTTTCAAATGGTGGAGCTCCCAATTCTTTGTTATATCCATCCATGAATCCCATTTCGGCAGAAGATCTTAACACAAGTTTTCCGGCAATTTCGTTATAAACATCAGCTTTGAACTTGATTTTGTAGAATTCCATCCACCTATACTTCTCTGTAGGAGTCAGTGTTGAATAATCTTTGTTATTAAACAATGAATATGGCAGTGTAAATTTTCCTGAAAGTTCAATATTAGAACCCGATGTCGGGAAAATTGGGTCAATACCTGCAGAGTTTCTGCTTAATCCGATATTAAGACTTAAGTTATTTGCTGTTCCATATAATTCAGTAGTATCACCGAATTCAAATGGATAGTTACTAAAGTCATATTTCTGATACTGAATACCTGTGTATAATGAGAAGTAATCATCCGGCCATTTCAATAGTCTGTTTAGACCTACCGAAGCAGAGAATATATTTAACTTCTGAGCATTACCATAAGCATCAGAATATTTTACTCTTGAAGTATTCAAACTTACAGAAAGTGCAGTTGGTCTTGTTCCGAATAACCAAGGTTCTGTGAAAGATACCCCGTAGTTTTGGAAATACTGCCCAGCCTGTGCCTGAATAGATAATGTTTGACCATCTCCCTGGGGAACCGGTCTGAAATCCTTAAATTTAAGGAAGTTCTTCAAAGAGAAGTTATTGAATGTTAACCCCAACGTTCCGATAAAGCTGTTACCACCGTAACCCGCCTGTAACTGAACCTGAGAAGAACCTTTTTCAACTAATTTCCAGTTGATGTCTACTGTATTATCCTGTTGATTTGGCTGAATATCCTGGCCTACCTGCTGTGGATCAAAGAATGACATACCTGCTAAATCAAAGTATGTTCTTTTAATATCACTTTTAGCAAAAAGATTTCCGGGCTTTGTTCTTAAAGCACGAAGGATAACGTGGTCATGGGTTGTTGTATTCCCTTGCCAAGTTACTTTGTTCCAAGTTGCTTTTTCACCTTCGTTGATACGGATTTCAAGATTAATCTTATCTCCGTCTACAGATTTTTCAACAGGAGTAACGTTAGAGAAAAGATATCCGTTATTCATATAAACTGACTTGATATCAGAATCATCTTCTTTACCTCCGTCTTCTCCAACTTTTTTGTTGAATCCTACTGCATCGTAAATATCTCCTTTCTTATATCCTAAAAGTCTCTGTAAATAATCTGTAGGATATACTGTATTTCCGGTAAATGTAATATCACCAATGTAATATTGCTTACCTTCTTTAAGTTTTACGTTAATCTCGTAATCATTTTTATTATTTCTCCATACAGAATCAGAAACGATAGCCGCATCTCTATATCCCAAAGAGTTATAATAGCTTACAAGACTTTGCTTATCTTCCTGGTATTTTTCTTCAATGAATTTTGAAGGCTTTAAGATCCCTCCAATACTAAACCTTTTTTGTTTCGTTTCTTTGAAAGCCTTATTTCTAAGCTTAGAATCTGTCACAGTCTCATTTCCTTCGAATTCGATGTGATTGATCTTTACTTTCTTACCTTTTTCTACATTAATAGTCCAATCTACCAAAGCAGGATCATTGGCATTTACTTTATCCTCAATTGTGATCTTAGCATCTGCAAATCCTTTTTTGATATAATCTTTAGGAATATTTGTTTTAAGGCTTGAAACCAGATTTTGGGTAATTTTTGTTCCCGGCTTCAGATTGTTGTCTTTTGCCAGTTTTTCGCTTTTAGATTTCCCAATTCCTTTACCCTTAAACTTCACTTCTCCAAGTTCTTTTAAGTCCTGTAAATAGAATTTCAAAACTACAGTTTCGCCTTCAATACTTTGTACATAGACCTCTACTTCCGAAAAAGATTGAGTATCCCAAAGCTTTTTGATAGCGTTGCTGATTTTTTGCCCGGGGATATCTACATTTTCTCCTTTTGACAATCCTGTAAATCTTAAGATCTGTGCAGGTGTGTATTTTTTAACCCCATCTACAACGATGTCTTTAAGCATGTAAGAGCCAATTTGGCTGTCTGCATGCACAGGATTATTCACTTTTGTGCTGTCCTGTGGCGTTACCTGTCCATAAAAATGTGCAGAAGCAACAAACATAATGATGGGTAATAGTCTAAACTTCATTTTATCGTAGTCTTTCTTTTCTTAAATTTTACTGAATCTTTATTTGTTCACCAGTTAGGCCGTATCTCCTTTCTTTGCTTTGATAATCTACAATGCACTGAAAGAAAATGTCTTTTGAAAAATCCGGCCACAGAACGTTTAAAAACTGCAGTTCTGCATAGGCGATCTGCCAGAGGAGGAAATTACTTATTCTTGTTTCGCCACTTGTTCTTATCAATAAGTCTACAGGTGGGAAATCTTTAGTATAGAGATAGTTTTCAAATAATTTTTCATCAATATTTTCAACATCTACCTTACCTTCCTTTACATCAGCACTAATATTCTTAACGGCATTCAGTATCTCATTTTGTGAGCCATAGCTTATAGCCAATACCAAATTACCTTTTGTGTTTTCTTTTGTAAGTTCTACCACGCGAAGTAACTGATCCTTCACGAGTGACGGCAATTTATCTAAATTACCAATAACATGCATTCTTAACCCTTTAGTGAAAATTTCCTCTGCTTCCAGCAAAAGCGTTTCTACAAGTAAACTCATTAGAGTATTTACTTCTTCTGCAGGACGTTTCCAGTTTTCCGAAGAAAACGTGTAAAGCGTTAAGTATGGGATGTTTATCTCATTACATGCATTAATAGCATTTCTTACAGCATCAATGGCATTTTTATGACCAAAGGTCCTTTCTTCGCCTCGAGATTTTGCCCATCTTCCATTACCATCCATAATGATAGCAACGTGTTGTGGTAAATTCTCAGAATCTATTTTATCTTTAATCAACGACATAATTAATTAATCACAATAACATGGTGGTCTTCCGAAAGAATAAGTAAGACCTAAGCTTACTGTATTCATCCAATCTTTAGACTTTAAATCTCCAATATTTCTTTCACCAATAAGTTTTGCCTCTCTTTCTTTAGATACGACATAATAAGCACCTGTTTGAAGTAGAGATCCTCCTGTAGCAGGGTTTAAAATATCCCCATTATAATTACTAGTAACATCTTTCTCAAGAATCCTACTGTAATCCAGCTGATCCGTCATTGTGTATCTAAAGGTAGCTTCTGCATATATTGCCCAGCTATAGTTAAATTTATATTTCAAACCTACTCCAAACGGAATATGCATTGTTGTTTTTTTTCCAGTAGTATATACAGGTGTAGTGGTAAAGTCCAGCTCGTTAATAGGAGCCTGTGCTACCCCATCTGCATCTCTTCTGAAGTCATTTACCATCGTTGCCTTTGGTGCATCAAACATCAAAGCTCCAACCCCACCAAAAATATATGGGCTCAGCATACCTTTCTGTTCATTGTTTACCGGGAAGAAATTGTATTCGAACATTAAACTCGCCTCATAAACATTATTTTTTCCTCCTGCATTTCTATTTTTTCTATATTCTTCTTTGGCCGCCTTATCACTGAACTGGATCTGATTATATCCTAAATCTAATCTAACAGTTTGGTGTGGGTTAAAATTAAATCTGTATAAAATACCTCCATAAAATGGGATCCCCCAATCCGACGCCTTATTTAAATCCAACGGCTTTTGTAAAATATAATTCGTTCTTCCTATATCACCAACTAGGTTACTCATCCCTAGACGAACCCCCAATTCGTTTCTTTGAGCTTTAATACTTACCACAGTTCCCAAAACGGCAAGGAAGCTAAATAATAATTTTTTATTCATAAAAGAATATGGATTTATGGTTATTTTAAAATTTAATTTTTGCAAATATAAAACATTTTTATATTAATGATAATCTTAATGTTTAGTTAAAAATAAACAAAAAAACATAATTTGTTATAAAGTAAACGACAAAGTAGCAAAAATATTCTTTTTTTAATAGATTTAAAATTCTTAAATACATAATAAACCCCCATTAAATGAGGGTTTAAAAACACTATTTTTTATTAAAGACTGTTCTGACCTTGTTTCTTATTCTTATTAACAAAGGCTCTTTATAATTTTTATCTTCATCGAAATACCCATAACCATATCCGTAACCATAACCGTAGCCATACCCCTGTTTTGCATCATAATCGTTATAAACCAGACCTAAATGCTCAATCTCATTGTTATGATATTTCTCTGTAATCATCTTCAGCATATACTTTTCTGTGTATTCGTGACGAACCACATAGAGGTTAGCATCTGAATATTTCATCAATTCATAAGAATCTGCAACCAAACCAACTGGCGGGGAATCAATAATAATGAAATCGTATATATTTTTAAGCTCTTCCAGAAACTTAATATTTTTATCACTCATTAAAAGTTCCGAAGGATTTGGCGGAATTGGTCCTGAAGTAGCAACATCAAGATTTGGAATATTTGTTTTATTAATAATCTGATCTATTGAAACTTCTCCCGTAAGATAATTAGAAATCCCGTATTTATTATCTATTTTAAAATCTCCAAAGATCTTTGGTTTTCTTAAATCCATTCCCAAAAGAATCGTCTTTTTATCACTTAATCCTAAAACGGAAGCTAAATTGATCGAAACGTATGTTTTACCCTCACCTCCAATAGATGATGTAACTAATATTATTTTGCTCTTACCATTTTCTACTGATAAGAATCTCATATTTGCTCTTATTCCTCTAAAAGATTCGGATACAGAAGATTTAGGTTGCTCAAGAACCGTAAGCATGTTTTCGTTACTATTGTTCCCAATAACTCCAAGCAATGGAATTCTTGTGGCATTTAATAACTCTTTAATATTTCTAATTCTGTTGTCTAGAACTGTACCTATCAAAATAAATAACAATGGCAGAACCAGCAAACCACCCATAATTGCAGCCTTGGTTCCTTTTACATTCGGACCAATAGGGCCTTGTCCAACATTTTTAGCAGGGTCAATAACTGTAATGTCTGACTGATTGGTTGCCATTCTCATTTGGGTTTCATTTTGTCTTCCCAATAAGCTGTTATAGGTTGCTTCGATCATGTTATAACCTCTCTCAGCATCCAGATATTTTCTCTGCTTCTCGGGGTAACTAAGTAAATCTGAATTTGCATCCGAAACCTGTTGATTAATTTTATTAATCTCCGTATAATATCCTGTATAGTAATTCTTTAATGAATTGGAAGAACTTAATTTAGCATCATTAATCAGCCTGTTAATTTCCAACATTGGTTCAGAATTTGGCTTATAAATTGAAGCCATTTCTCTCTTTTTAAGATAGAGTGCTTTCAACTCTGATACAGAAGCTGTGAAAAGCCCATCCTCAAAACCAGCAGCATTAGTACTGATCATCTTATCAAAATTCTGAGTTTCCAGTGTACGTCTTATCGTATTCAGAGAGTTTAATTTACTTTCTAAATCTGCTTTTTTAGCTTCAAGATCTTTTATTTTACTCAGAGATTTTTCATCTCTATCTTTGATATCATACAGTTTTTCTGAAGTTTTTAAATAATTTAAAACGGCAGCACTGGAATCTAATCTTTTTCTTATATCATCAAGATTTCCCTGCAAATAGGATTCTGTATTTTTATCAACCGTATTTTTGTCAATTAACCTTTTTTTCTGTAATTCTGCTACAGATTTGTTTAGAAAGCTTACGGTACTGTTAAGATTATAGCCTGTTTTACCGATAATCATAATACTGTTGATCTCTTTATCAAAATCTACTGATATTGAAGAAACAATATCATTAACAGCCTGATTAACAGAAGTTAGATTAACAATAATCTTATCTAAAGTAATTTTCGCCTTTACAGGGTTTTGAACTAATTTAAATCTCAAATTTGGTGAATTATACCATTCACCTACTTTTATCACTTTATTAGCAGGTCTTTCATATGCATTCACGCTTTGATAACCTTCACTTTCATAACTGTATAAGTTTGTAGATTGTCCCTCTTCAGGTAAAACTACCTCATATGTACCATTACCCTTCGGCATCAAAGTAATAGGATAATTAATCTGCTGAGCGTGCTTTTTATCTATCTGTAAAAAAACCGGCGAATCATCTTTATCTAAAAAGGTAGATTTTATAGCTCCTTTTGTAGAATAATTAACAAAAAGATCCAACTCCTTTACAAGAAATTCGTTATGAGATCTTGACAGTAGCATTTTTTTCAAATAAATACCATCCTGATTCCCTGTCTGTGCCCAAATAAAGTTAATAGACTGGTTCGGTGTAAAATAATTGGATGTATTATTAGAAACACTTAATGATAAATTTGAAGAATAAACATTTTGAGCATAATATTTACTATAGACCCATGAGATCACATAGCCAATAAGCAACATAAATACAAACCAATACCAATTCTTTAATATCCTTCTTAAAAAATGTTCTATATCAAATAATGAGAAAGAACCGTATTTTTCCTTTTGAGAATCATTTTTCTCTACAGTAGTGTCTTTTCCTGGAATCATGATTAAAGGTTTTTTATAAGTAGAAAAATTGACAATGCCGTAGTAAATACACCAACTCCAGTCGTTAAAGTTTGTACAGGATCTTTTCCAAATCCGTTCAAACTCTTCGCTCTTGTGTTAAGATAAATCTCATCACCATTTTGAACATAATAGTAAGGCGAGTTCATTATATCTTCACGGGTAAGATCTATTTTTGCAACCTTAATTCCCTCCGGTAACTTTCTGTGAATTACAATATTTTTTCTGTCGATAGTTCTGTTCATTCCGCCATTAATAGCTAAAGCTTCAGTTATCGTAAGTATATTTTTATGAACTACTTTTTCTCCTGTAAGACCTGTCGTCTCAACATCTCCCAAGATATAATAAGTTATTCCGTTAGTATTCAGTCTAACCTCAGATTTCCCTTCCTGGAAATTCTCATTCACTTTATCCTGAATTTCTTTTGTAATATCATCAACAGTTCTTCCCTCAGCTTTAATATAACCAATACCAAAGATGTTGATCTCACCATTAGAGTCAACTCTTAAGCCATTAAAATAGAAACTCATATTTCCCCCTTGGCCACCGCCTGAAGCACTACCTCCTACTGCCCCACTAGAAGCTGGATTACTTGTGCCAGCAGATACGCTAGATCCAGATGTATTCAAAGAAGAGTAAAATTGTGCCGCATCACCTTTAGGAGTGGTCACAATATTAAGGTTCAACATGTCATTTTTAGTGATTCTGTAAACGGGAACATTATACGGAATCAGACCTTCTTCGTTTATTACGAGGCTTTCATTTGGCTGCATGTATCTTACATCTTTTGTAGTTACACATGATGTAAGGAAAAAGGGCAAAAGCAAAAGGAATAAATATTTATAATTTTTCATCATATTTTCAAGTTGTTTACAAAAATAAAGATTTAATTGTTATTTTTTATTATTTCTTAAAACATATATAAAATCAGGCAGATACGCTCCCAAAAAGCCCAAGCCCAAAATGATTAATAATAATAAATTGATATTAGTATGTCTTAAATAATACGCAACGGTTACAATAAAAAGATAATATACGATAATATAAAAAGTGGATCTCCTGTGGGTAAGATCAAGTTTTAATAATTTATGGTGTATATGATTTTTATCTGCATCGAAAGGTGATTTTTTGTTAGCAAGTCGGATGACAATTACATTCAGGGTATCCACGATTGGAAGGATCAATATCGCGACCGCAATTACAGGAGCAGACTGCAAATGATACCTTGGTACTTTAGGAAGGTCCTTATCTATAAAGATATCTATAAAACAAATAGCAGTGAATGCGAGTAAGAATCCTAATAACATGGAACCCGTGTCTCCCATAAAGATTTTATTAGTTCTGTAATTTGATAAATTATAATATAAAAACGCCAAAACGGCTCCGATGATCACACCGGAAAGAACCACCAGCGGATAATTATATTCTCCTAATCTATAATAACTTACACCGAAAAGAAGACAGCATATTACAGAATAACTTCCAGCTAAACCGTCGATACCATCTATCAAATTAAAAGCATTAATAAGGATAATAAAAGTAATAATACTGAATAAAATACTTATGAAATAACTAAGCTCATAAACTCCGCATATCCCAAATAAACTTCTTATTCGGATATCAGAGCCTATAACAATAAGTGCCGAAACAACGATCTGGGCAACCAGTTTTTTGTATGCTCTCATCACCACAATATCATCCATTACCCCGATATATAAAAGAATGACCAGCGACGCAAATAGAAATTTGTAGAGATCAAAAAGCTCATACGCAAAGATAGAAGTACATATTCCTATTGAATAGAAAACAGCAATTCCTCCTAAATTCGGTATTTTTCTCATGTGAGAACTTCTAACGCCTGGCTCATCCATCAAGTTCTTCCTTCTTGAGATCTTGATAATAGTAGGTACTGAAAAATAGGTGATTAAAAAAGAGAATAAAAAACCTAACCCTATCTTCACGTAGAAAATAGAAATTCCGGTTTCGGTTAAGAACAATTCAAAATTCTTCATTTTTTTTTCTAATCAAGTACATGTGTTTCCTTATAACTTTTAGAGAAGCTTTTATATTGGGATTTATAAAAAATTTCTGCCAATCGAAACAATCGTACTAACATTTGTGTTTACATTAATTTTCTTATCAATTTTTTCTGTCCTGCAAAAAACAATAGATAAAAAATCTTTTTTTTCAGTGGCAAAGATAAAAGATAATTTTTATCAAAACGACTATACTTTAATATATCTTTTATTTTTATATCCCTATCTTTCATGAAAAGCTCTAATTTATTGGCCATATCGTAAAAAACATCATCACTTTTCACAAAAGCGAGATATGCTAAAAAGGAATAAACTCCCTCAAAAATTTGAAAGTTTTTTAATTCCGCCTTCTTTTGAGCGTATTGAGATTTCTTAAAAACAGCTTCAACATCTTCCACTGCTTTCAGAATATCAAGTCCTTTTTCAGTATGAGTTTTAGTAATAGAATCCGTACGTTCCAGATACTGATAATGAAATTTTTGAGTCTGCGCTATATTTTCGCACTCTAATAAAAGCTGCGGAATAAGCTGAATATCTTCAAAATGAACACCTTTTTTAAATCTTTTCTGATCAAAAAGTTCTTTTTTGAATAATTTGTTACACGCAAAATAACTTAGATCAGAGAAAACCGAAAAATTGTTTTCAAGATTAATATTTTCCGGCATATTGGGGATTTGTGTCAGTTTTTGAGTCACATTTCCGTGCTGATCCACTTTTTGAATATTACAAATCACCATTTTCGACTGATGCTTTTCTGCAAGATTCAGCATTTCTTCGAACATCGTTTCCGTAACGTAATCATCACTGTCTACGAAACCGATAAAGTCGCCTGTTGCTCGTTCTAGTCCAAAATTTCGGGCATCACTCAGTCCGCCGTTTTCTTTGGAAAAAGGTTTTATTTTTTCGGGATATTTTTCAGCGTATTGTTGAATAATTGCCTCAGAATTATCATTACTTCCGTCATTTATAACCAAAACCTCAATATTTTGAAGCGTTTGATTAACTAAAGAATCAAGGCATTTTGCCAGGTAATTTTCGACATTATAAACAGGAACAATTATGGAAACTTTTTGGGGAACAAGTTTTATCATACATTATATTTTCGTCAGTCTTGCATTCAGCCAGCCTTTTTTGGCTTCATCAAAATCTTTTCTTGAGCATGGAATGCAGTTTTCTATATTTTCATCATCACCAAAATACCACAAATTACTGAAAGTATCCCGTTTGAAAGCATATTGTCTGTCATCAATCAAAACATAAAATATTTCGTAATGTCTTTCCTTCGGATGCGAGTGTTGTATATTAATTCCTTCAATCAGATACCAGATCATCTGTGCTAAAAGCTGATGATTTAATTGATTTTCGGAGTAAATATTATAATTAAAAATTCCGACTGATTTCAGATTTTCGCTCAAGCCGATTTCCTTCATATAAGCGCAAATTTCTCTTCGGTTCAGCCCATTCACCTGTGGATTCATTGAAAAAGGTTCACCGAAACTTTCAATCGCGTCACAATTTACCGTCACAAGATCGGTTTTCCTGAAAAAAGGTTCTGTTTTTTCGGTAGAATTCATCATTTCGGCTAAACGAATAATATCAAACTCTACTTCTTTGATCAATTTTACAGAATCAACTTCATTTAAATGTTTTTGATATCCTAAATGATGATAATTTTTAATAGAAAAATCCTTTGTTCCGAACATTTTACTTAAAAAAGTATGTTCGTTAATATTTTCACCTTGTTTTAAGGAAATAACATTGCTGATCTGCGTATAATTAATATTTTTCTTATGAAAATTTAAAGCTGAAAAAAGCGAAAAAGCAAAGTCATTTGAGCCTCCAATAATGATCGGAATCGCTCTTTTATAATGACAAGCCGACAAAACCTCCTGCAAAATATAATGAGAATCCTGAACAGATTTTCCTGAAACCAAATCACCCAAATCTACCAACGGGATTTCAAAATCAAGTTGTGAAAGTTTATAAAATTCTTTTCTTATCGCTGTAAAATCCTGTACTTCTGCATCACCATTTGAACCTCTATAATCCGAAACAAACAAAAGAACAATACTGTCTTCCTTTATATCTTTCGTGATTCGGTTTCCGATCTGCCAGCTTTCGGTTTTGAAATTTCTTGGTGAAATGATAAAATCTTCAAAATTCATTTATAATCCTCATTATTTCCACAAACATACAAAAAACCTCATCAAGTAAAAATCTTGTCAGGTTTTTTGTCCATAAAAAAAGCCATAAACTAATAATGTTAATGGCTGTGTAGTATTTGTGTACTATTATTTTAATTTTAAATACTACTATTTTTTATTGCTTTATAAATTTAGTTGTAATTATTTTTTGCCCTACCATGATATTAATAATATAAAAACCTGATAACAAAACTTCTACATTAATTCTATTATCTGAAGGTTTAGATTTTGAATGTATTATATTTCTCCCATTCAAGTCAGTAATGTCATATCCCGTTACTTTTTCATTTGTTGTAAAATATAAGAAATGTTTAACCGGATTCGGATAAATTTTCAGATTTCTTGAAGTCGCTTCAGAAGCTCCCAAATAACTTTCATTAAAAAAATACTTACGCGCTGTGCCTACATAACGAGTTTGCCCACCATACGCTATGGAATAAATTCCAAATAATACGATTGAGTTCCCATATAGTTCAAACCCTTCATTGTATACACTCTTATTAAGCATTTGCGGGGTAATAATTTTACCGTTCAATCCAAAAGAATTATCCAAATCACCATTCTCATCCATCTTCAAAGCATATGTATTGTACCAACCAGTTCCAGAAATCATAAATGTATTATCAGGAAGACGCACTATTTTTTTAGGAGTTGAGTCTGAATGAACAGGAATAACGCTTATACCTGTATTTTTAAACGTGGTGTCCAAAGTTCCGTTTGCATTTAAACGATATGTAATAAGACCAAAACAATTATTACCATTACAAATGCTTCCAGAAGTTAAGCCTAATATTTTTCCATTATCCAGAAACATCAGCTGAGCACTGCTATCTACATTCTGACCAAATGAGTATAGAAAAGTCCCTCCGGTTCCAAAAGAGGTGTCAAAACTTCCATCAGATTGAAGTTTTGTAACCACTATTCTTTGATCGCTAACCGCAACGATTTTCTGACCAGCCATAAAAATTTCGTTATTACTATTTACTTCCACTCTTCTATATCGATAAGTAAAACCTAAGGCAAGTATCCCGCTGTTTCCAAAAGTAGCATCAATGACTCCATTGGGTAAAAGACGTACAAGGCTATAATCTGAACCAGCATTAGTAGTTGTATATTTTAAGAGATAAATTCTTCCACTCTGGTCAATTTCTATATCAGCATATGATGCAGATTGATTAAAAATAGTAAAGTCGCTGATGAAATTTCCATTGATATCAATTTTTTGAACTTTCCCACCATACCCCATATCCATTATAATATAATTTCCGTCTCCTGCCGGTTTTATATGTAAGTAGTTTCCTGATTGAGAAAACAGCTTATAGCCAGTTCCGTTAAAAGTTGTATCCAATAAGCCATTAGAGGTAAATCGGGCAATGAAATTGACCCCAACCGCCAAGACTCTTCCATCGGGAAGCTTTGCTGTTGAGTGTATCTGTAACCCTCCAGACATCTGACTGCCATTATAAAACGCGAAATCAGTATATCCTCCACTCTGACCGTAAGAAGTATCCAATAGATTTTCCTGAGCAAAAATGTGTAACGAAATGAAAAGCCCTAAAAAGGAAAGAAGTTTATACATGATTCAATAATGATATTTTCAGGTTAATATTAGTTTTTTATAAAACAGGTCACAAATATATATAAATTAAATATAAGCAGTCTTATCCATAAAAACCGTCAACAAATTGTTAACGGTTTTGTATTTATCAATTTTGTCAAAGTTTAGAACTCTGACAAAGTTCTGCTGACTCGGTTTTAAACTTTAAGATTTTAAAATCTCAAAAATAAAAGTCGTAGAAGTTTCAAATTTTCCACCTTGTGTTGCACCGACTAAAAATTTAGGTGTTTTTCCATCTTTATCGAATAAAATCATTGGACGCTCTAATCTTCCAAATCGGTTTAAATTTTTCGGAGGAGTCGGTTCCTGAATGTAATGTTTCATTTCAAGATAAGCAATTTCCGGTTTCGTCCAATGAAGTCCGTCTTTTGTGGTTAAATGTAATCCATATTCATGATTGTAAAATCCCATATCTCTTGCTACCATGTGATATTTCCCGTTTTGTTCCCAGACAAAAGCATCTTCTAATTGAGCATTGTTGGGCAACGATGAAAAATCAATGACCGGATTTGCAGACACTTTTTCGTAAGGTCCCATCGGAAAATCGGCTTTTGCCAATCCATATTTTCGGTTTCCTCGGACAGGCCCTTTTTGAGTTTCATATTCTTGGGTGTTCCAGGATTTATAAAACAGCCAATATTTGCCGTCGTTTCCTTTTACAAAAGCAGGATTTGTGGTACAGTGATCGTCCCAAGAACCTTCTTTTCCGGGAAGAAGTAGAGGTTGTTCTGGTCTGATCCAATCTCCATCAAGGCTTTTTGAAGTCGCCAACCCAATTCTTTTTGTATTTGTTTTTCCGTTGGAATTTCCCATGAAAAATAAGTAATAGTGATTATCTACTTTCTTAATTAAAGGATTGTGACAGGTTGTTGCATCCCAAAATTCGCCACCTCTCGGAGTTAAAATAACTTGTTTATGCTGAAATTCATCAAAAGGAGAATCTGCTTCTGCCCGACAAATTTCAGAACCATTGAGCCAACCGCCCATTCCTTTTTCTTTTTTCCATCGAGAATAAAAAAGATGAACTTTTCCGTCTTCACCCCAAATTGGGGAACTGCACCAAATGTAGTAACCTTCCAACGAAAACTGTCGCCCGATTGGTTTTAAATTGAAATATGGTTTTTCTTCTGAAGACAATAAATCTGTAAATGAAGAACCTAAAACAATAGCCGCAATTCCTAAAGCTGAAGTTTGTAAAAAGTCTTTTCGGGTGAAGTTCTTGGGTGTGCTCATATCACATGATTTTCAGCTAATTTAGAAGAATCATCGTAATGAAGTATCCTGTGGTTTGGGGGTTAATCTAATTATTAATAAGTATTTTGGATTAGGAAAATGATTATATTTGGCTGATTAAGTTTTACTTATAAACAAGTTGCCTGTAATGCCACAAGCGCAAGACTTTACTACAATAATAAAGGACTAATAAACTAAAATGAAAACTATAAACAAATTGACTGTTTTAAAAAACATCCTAAGCACAAAAGAATTTTGCAAGAATTTTCTTCTGGTATTGTTTCTTTTTAGTACTATTAATCACTTATCAGCAATTCCGCCAAACTTTACAACTAAGAATATAAAATTCCTGAGTGAAGGAGATTCGCTTGCAGGAAAAATTTTTAAACCGGATCATATTTCCGCAGCTGTTGTAATTGTTCATGGATCCGGACAGGAAAAAAGGATGACAGAATTTGCAACACTGTTAGCTAAAAATGGCATTGCTGTTTTGACTTATGACAAACGTGGTGTCGGAGAATCTACCGGTGTATATGCCGGACCTGAAGTAGGAACCAATAATGTAGACGCTTCAAACCTTAATCTTTTATCTCTGGATGCGAGTGCTGCCGTGAATATATTGTCTACATATTTATCAAACAATAAAATACCAATAGGTTTAATTGGTGGAAGCCAAGCTGGATGGATCATTCCTTTGGCTGCAGAGAAAAACAAGAAAGTCAAATTTATGACTATATTTAGTGGTGCATTGATAACGGTAAAAGAACAACTTAGATTTCAGTTTTACACAAACGGAAATTCGAATTTCTGGGATACCCATACAGAAGAAGATGCCCGTAAACACACCATGACCGATCCCGATAAATACCAGTTTATAGATACAGACCCTATGGATATCCTTTCTAAATTATCAATTCCAGGAATATGGATTTTTGGAGGTAAAGATATTCAGGTACCCGTGAATCTATCCATTGAACATCTTAAAATATTAAAGTCTAAAGGTAAACGATATGAATATAAATTATTTCCAACATTAGGACATAATACTGCGTTCTCAAAAAATGAAGAGCCTATGAAAGAGGCTATTGAATGGATGAAAAATATATCAAAAAAAGTCGTTGATTTGTAATAGTAACCTCATTTCAATGAACAAATTTAAATACTTCTTCCTATTCGATATCGCAGATTAAAAAACAAATCCCTTTTGAAATCATCAAAAGGGATTTATATTTAAGTTTAAAACTATTATTTTTTTGCTGCCGGTTTTTTAGCAACTGCTTTCTTCGCTGTTGTCGTCTTTTTCGCGGCTGTAGTTTTTGTAGTGGCTTTCTTAGCAGCAGGTTTCTTTTTCTCGGCAAAAGCTTTAGGATCCTGATCTGTGATCCATTTTTTAACCTCATCTAAAGAAATATCTTTCAGCTCATCAGCTTCATATTTGGTGTCATCGCTTTTCTTCGGAATTTTGAACATTGCTTTTCCGAATTTTACGAATGGCCCCCATCTTCCGTTTTCAACAGAGATTTTCTCTTTTTCCCACTGTTGAATGTATCTGTTAGCTTCTTTCTCCAGTTTAGCATCAATTAATTCATTGATATCGCTTTGCGAAAGATTGTCGAAATCATATTTCTTAGGAACATTTACGAAAATGCTTTTATATTTGATGAAAGGTCCGAATCTTCCCGTTCCTTTTGTCACACCTTCACCTTTATATGTTGCGATTGGCGCGTCTGCTATTTTCTTTTCTTTAATAATCTCTTCCGCTCTTTCCTGATTGACAGACAAAGGATCTTCACCTTTCGGGATACTGATGTACGTTTCGCCCCATTTTACATAAGGACCAAATCTACCAACCCCAACTGAAACTGGCTGATCTTCGAAACTATTTAATTCAAAAGGTAATTTGAATAATTCCATCGCTTCTTCAAAAGTAATGGTTGCAACGTTCTGACCTGTCATTAATGATGCAAAAGTCGGTTTTTCTTCATCTTCAGTCTCTCCGATCTGGATCATTGCTCCAAATCTTCCGATTCTTGCATGAACATTCTTACCAGTTTTAGGATCTACACCTAAAAGACGTTCTCCGTTGGCACGGTCTGCATTTTCTTCGACATCTGCAATTCTAGGATGGAATTTAGAATAGAAATCGGTCATCATTTCTTTCCATTTCTGTGCTCCATTTGCAATTTCGTCAAAACTCTCTTCTACTCTTGCCGTGAAACCGTAATCTAGGATCTCCTTGAAATTATCTGTAAGGAAATCACTTACAACTTCACCAATATCTGTAGGAACAAATTTATTTTTATCCCCACCGAATTTCTCGTCAAGAACTGCTTTTTTAATTTCATCATTAGCTAAAGAAATCTTTACCACTTCTCTCATTTGCGGCTCGATTTCTCTTTTATCTACATACTCACGATTCTGGATGGTTTGGATGGTCGGCGCATACGTTGACGGACGGCCAATTCCTAATTCTTCCAGTTTCTTGATCAATCCGGCTTCTGTATATCTTGCACTTGGTCTTGTATACTTTTCGGTAGCAGTGATTGTTTTGTAGTTTAAAACTTCACCAACAGTAACTTTCGGAAGTAATTTATCGTTGCTTTCGTCATCATCATCTTCAGCTTTAACGATTCCGTAAGCTTTTAAGAAACCATCAAAAATGATAACCTCTCCCTGAGCTTCAAAATGCTGTGGTAATTTTGCGTTTCCGATCTCGATAACGGTCTTCTCAATTTTAGCATTTGCCATCTGAGAAGCCAGTGTTCTTCTGTAAATTAATTGATACAATTTACTCAATTGAGCATCACCAATACTTTTTACCGAAAAATCAGTCGGACGAATCGCCTCGTGAGCTTCCTGTGCAGAAGCAGATTTTGTTGTATAATTTCTTGGAGAAGAATATTCTGCTCCGTATTCAGTTGTAATTTGTTTTTTTGCACCTTCAATAGCTTCCTGAGAAAGGTTTACTGAATCCGTTCTCATATAAGTAATATAACCTTCTTCGTAAAGTCTTTGTGCAATACGCATTGTGTTGGTTACGTTATATCCTAATCTTGAAGATGCTTCCTGCTGTAACGTAGATGTCGTAAAAGGTGCAGATGCAGAACGCATTCCCGGCTTGGTTTCAACATTCAGAACTTTAAACTCTGTTGTTCTAGCCTGCTCAAGGAATTTTTCGGCGTCTTCTTCTTTTTCGAAGTCTTTTTTAAGTTTAGCAGCGATATCCTGCTCTGTTTTATTTACGAAGATTCCATCTAGCTTAAAACTAGCTTTAGGCTTAAACTCACGGATCTCTTTTTCTCTTTCAACAATTAATCTTACAGCAACTGACTGAACTCTTCCTGCAGATAATCCCGGTTTTACTTTTTTCCAAAGTACCGGAGACATTTCAAAACCTACAATTCTGTCTAAAATTCTTCTTGCCTGCTGAGCATTTACCAAATTCTGGTCTATATCTCTTGGGTTTTCGATTGCTTTTAGAATAGCGTTTTTCGTAATCTCGTGAAAAACGATTCTTTTTCTGTTTTCCGGTTTCAGTTTTAATTCATCTGCTAAATGCCATGCAATAGCCTCACCCTCGCGGTCCTCATCGGAAGCCAGCCAAACCATTTCGGCTTTCTTCACTGCGGACTTTAATTCTGTTACCAGTTTCTTTTTATCTGCCGAAACTTCATAATCCGGATTGAAGGTCTCAAGATCGATACCCATCCCTTTTTTAGGCAAATCCCTAATGTGTCCAAAGCTGGATTTTACTTCGAAATCTTTCCCTAAATATTTCTGAATAGTTTTTGCTTTCGCCGGAGACTCTACAATTACTAAATTTTTCGACATTCTAAAATTTTTGCAAAAGTAAAGCTTTTTTATTATATACTTTTTGTTATCCGATTTTAATTTAGCAACTAAAAGAATTTAATTAAGACTTAGTAAAAAGAATTCTAAGCAATACATCTCTTTATTCAAGGTAGTTTGCCCTTAAATAGTAAAGAAGAATTTTAATTAAAATAAAATGATATAGAATTTTTCATCAACCGTAATAGATGTAGAAAACATGGCATTTTTAGCAAAATAAAAAGGGAGCGAAAAATAAATCTTTCGCTCCCTTTACTATTAGTTATTTAGATATTACTCTTTAATAATTTTAACCACAATATCAGAATTATTGATTCTTATCAGATAAACTCCAGACGACAATGAAGAAAGATAGGCTTCATCATTTACAAACTGTCCGGATTGCACCAACTGACCAGACATATTATAAATTTGATAGAAATATTTTCCATTCTCAGTTGCACTAATATAAAGAACATCCTTAACCGGATTTGGAAATAATGTGACTTTATTTTTCCTAACCTTTTCAACAACTTCATTTTTTTCCAACGGAAGAGATGCTTTAGCAGCCGGTAATGAAGTAACCTGAAGTTTTGGAAGAGCACTCTGCTCATTTCCATTCGCATCGTATTTTATTTTAACACAACGACAACTCATGGCAAAATATGGGTCATTATTATTATGGAAAACGGTAAGACGATTGGCTATAGAAGCAGCATCAAATAAAATATTAACAGGTCTTCCTATATAATTTGAAGTTAACGCAGCAGTCCATACACCGGGATATTGGAAATTAATTACATTAAAAGTTCCCGTTGCCGTTTGATTGGCTATTACGCTTCTAAAACCTCTGGAACCGGAATTGGGATAATTTCCTATTTTATAGGTAGGATCATTAAATGTATACCCTATTGTTGTTGTCGTACTGGGATTTCTTACTCTTAATCCTAAATAATCAGTGATCACGCTGTACGTTGTTCCTACATTTTTATCCTTTTTGTACCAAGGGCTAATCCCAAAATCCTCATTAGAATTATAGGCGGTATTCATGATATCCGGAATTCTCCAACCTTCAGGACAAGGATCAAATGGTGATTTTTTACCGCCTCTGCCCCATCTGTCATAAGCTAAATTTGGCTCAGTTGACAACCAGTCTGTACCATTTGTATAAAGGGGATTTGAACTATTATAAGAGGCAAAAGAACTCGGAATCATATAAACCAAAGGATTTTTAACCGAATATGATAAAACCTTTGATATTTTGTCGGATACTTTATCTGTTGCCAAAACATTTGCGTTCGCAGGATTAGAATATGTATTATATGGAGTAATATAAGCACCCGACAAATTATTGTAGGTCGCATAAGGAAGCGAAGTATACGTCAATGTTCCGCTAGCAGTAACTGTTCCTAGAAATACACCGTAAGAAGCTCTGTTATCTGCATATTGAAAAACCGGAAGCGGGTCTTTTCTTCCCCATTGATAATGCAGGCCTGTAGAAGCTTTTATTACCGCAAGCTCTGCTGCTGTTGGAGTAAGAGGGTTCACAACAGTCGGAAATGCACCTGTAGCACCTAAATTCCTATCCATAAATTCTGTCTGAAGAACAGACTTAGCTTTGAGAACATAATTTACATAATTGATAACATTAGTATTCGGAAGCTCCGTCGTATAATTATTAGACTGAATAGGTGTATCCGTCACCCAAATATGCCAGCTCCAATATACAGGATTGGTAATACTTCCGTTATGCAGAGTTACCACAGCATTCCCGCTTTGATTAGGATTAATATCAACCAAAATCTTAGATGCAGAAATAGCAGAAACCGTACCCGGAGACGGATTAATAACGGTAATCTTGTTTACCAAACCTGTGTTGGTAGTCCAAAGAATATTTGCCTTCAAATTATTAAAACTAGAAGAATTAAGAATCTCCGGATTATTTAAAAGCTGGCTTTGAACCGAAAAAGCTTTACTAACAGGAATTTCAATAGTAGAAATCGCAGTATTTTTAACAATCTGATAAGTATTAGGATTATTCAGACCTTCTCTATACTCTTGCTGTTGCGCTATATATTCTGTAGGAAAATCATAGCTATTTACAACATATAATGGATCTTTTATACATCTACATCCATTAGCATCTGAAGTTACAGCTGTCATTAATGGCATATAAAAATACCTTCCTTTTACATTGGGAAGCCCTGGGTCTGGTATATCCGGCTGGTCTTTATCTGGTATCATCCATAATATTCTAGCATTTACAGAGGGAGAAGCATCAAAATGTCTCGGCATCGTTGCCGTCCATAACCCCGTGTGATGCTCATCACTATACTGCCCTTCGTGGGCACTACGAACCAACTGCCCCGTACCTGAGAATATCCCCATATTGTTGCCTGCTACATTTGAAAGATCAAACCCGTAATTAGAATATACTTTAAAACCTGTCATAAAGCTGGGCACACCAACATCGGTAGGTTTTATGATATGGTATTTATTGGTTTCAAAAAGATCTTTTCCCATGTTGGTTTTTACTCCAAAAGGAGAAAAATCAACCCTGATATTATCCGCATATGTTGTGGAACCGAGATTGGCAACTAAGACAGAAGGTACTCGCCAGCCATTTGGACAGGGATCAAAGGAAGATTTGTCTCTATAAGGCTTGGCGCTGTCATCACTATTGTATACAGCATCAATTTTACCTTGCGAATTATCTGACCAAAGGTTCAGCTCAGTAAGTTTGCTGTCTGCCAACCCTGTTGCTTTTCCAAACCAATTAACCGGCAGATTTGCATTGTTACTATAGTACGCAGGACCAGAATTATCATCTTTATTGATGTATATAAGACTTAAAGGATTTCTTATAGACAACTTGATATTATTACTTACCTCAGCATTTGATAATAGAACATATTTAGTAAGATCATCAATTTTAATCGCATTGGTGAAATTTTTCGCACCTCTATGTCTCACTCGTCCTATAGAACCACTGGCTTCATAAAAATCGTCTATTTTGGTTACCAATGGAGGTATAGGATCTTTTCTTCCCCATTGATAAAGCAGCCCTCCGCTTTTACTCCAGTCGTTATTGGTCATGGAATTGCTAATGGCTCCTAAATTCCTATCCATCCATTTCCACTCGGAATCCGGAATTGATTCTACTGTACCATCACTTCTTTCACGCCTGATATTAACGAAACTTTTATAAGTCGACCCATTCGTAGGATCATCGGTAACCCAAATGTGCCAAGACCAGAAAATCTCACCATTAATTCTAAAAGCGATCACAGCATTTCCTTTTTTAGATTTATTAATAGGAACTTTAATTTTTGCATTTACTCCAGCATCCAGAATTTCCAGAGAATAGCCCGATCCGGTTTTTATAAGGCCATGAACATCCTCCCATAATACATCAGCGGTAACTGTCCCTGCCGGAACACTTGCTCCGCCAATATATTTATCTTTCTCCCACATTACATAAGCCTTCTTTACAGGCACATATAAGCCATCACTATTCTGGCTGGGATCAAAAATATAACTGTTGGGAGCTTTTGTCCAATCCAACGGAACAAAAGCCGATTTCACCCGCGATTTACTTCCAGTATCTTTACCACCTCCGATGTTTATATTTGAATTAATAGATTCTCTATTAATAACATCCGCATCTTTGCTCTCTCCCTTTTTCGAAACCTTACTTATTGTATCCTTTTTTTTCTGATACAACTCTTTTGAGGTTTGAGAAAACAAATAATCTTTCACACCTCTACTACTTGCAGAATAAGTGCTCATTGACAATAAACAAAACATTGTCGTTGCATTTTTAATTGACTTTTTCATATTCTTAACTTTTGTGTCGCATCAAAAATACAAATTTTAAGCCTTTCTCAATCATAATTCATTTATTTTATAAATAATAAAACATTTATATGATTTGAATCATAAATAAAATAACACTACTGAATTATGAATGAAAATATAGCATTCTCAACTTGAGCATTGCAAAAATATGATATTTTCAATTAAAAAATTTAATTAATAATACTTTTTAAACAAATATTAATAACAATAAATCAATTATTAATAATTAATTTACATTTTAGGACATAAAAAAAGAGACAATATTTTTCGTATTGCCTCTTTTTTATGATTTGATTAAAATTTTAAGGTAGAAGGTAGTTTTTATAAAGATCTATTGTAAATCTACCTGCAGTAATATTTCTAAAACTTGAGAAAATCACAAAATTAAGTTTAAAGTCATTTTATTTCGCCATTATTTAACAACCTTTATCCTTTTTTAAAAATGAAAAAAAAGCGAGAGATATTACAATAATTAATAATATCAGAAACGGACAGTACCAAATAAAAAAGTCAACATGCGGATGTATATGTGCATGCTCTTTAAACAAGATAAGCCAGCTTAGCGGTGCTAACATTGAAAACCAAGTTGTAGCGATCAACTTTCTATCAATATTCTTAATATATAAGAAAACGGAAGATATAATTCCCAAGATAATAATTACAATAAATGGCAGCTTAATAAAATCTTCATTTATAAAAGATCCGCCAACATATCGTAAGATTATATCTAAATGATATTGTTTCAAAGTGTTTAAATAAGCATACTCACCTTTGTACACATATTCTCCGTTTGCCCTTCTTGAGTAAGCATCTACAAGATGTGCAATTCCGTCTCCAAAATTGCCCGTTAAAAGTTTAAACTGATACAACTGAAATAAGACCGTCAATATTAATGGAGTAACAACTATTAATATATGAGACCATATGAACTTAAAATAAAAAGAAAGTTTATTTTCAAACACATAATAAATGTACGGAATAGCTGATGATATTAGGAAAACTGTAATAAATTCGAATCCTGTGAACCAAAATTTTACAAAAAACAATAATGAAAATATACTTATATATTTTTTGATATTATAATCACCTTTATTTTTCTCAAAATAAAAAAGGGAGTAAACAAAAGGCAGGAAGTATACCCAATTACACCACCAGGTACTTTTACCGTATAAAAATATCCAGTAATTTGGAAGTATTAGCAGAAAGCTTACAACACATGTTATTAAGCCAAATTTCCTCTTTACCCAAACCAAAATTAAGGTTAACAATATACTTAATGATAAAGAGTTCAGCATTCTGAAGATTAAAATCTCGACATTATTATCTAAGCCAAAAATTTTATCAAAAACGCTGTATAGTATTGCCTGACCTCCAATTTGAGACTTGTAGGCCCAATAATAATACTTTTTAGGGCGTTCATTATTCACAAATTTGTCGTAAGATTTCTTACCCGCCAAATTTCTTGAAGAAAAGTCATTATCCGTATAAAAAATCCCAGTAAAACCTCCATCTTCAAAAATTCCTCCTTGCTGTGAATTTAAAAGTTTCCCTATGATCAACGTTTCAGATACCTCAACTTTACTATATTCAAACCTTTCTTTTGGTATAAGATGAAATAAATTGAATTGAGTATTGCAGAAAAATAAAAAAATGAAAAGAAGATAAATAAATTTATTTTTCATGTCATTTTGTGCTATTAAACCTTACTTTAAAGTTCTTTTTATCAATTATACTGATATTATCCAGAATAAGACCCGTCATGACAGAAAGCAATGAAACAATGATCAACATTATAGAGAATATAAGAGTAGGAACCTTATAAACATATTTATATTCAAAATATTCTTTAATAGGAACAACCATAAATAAAAGACCAATAACGAATAAGATAGCAGATACTGCCCCAAAAAACAGAAGCGGCTTGTAGAGCCTTACCAAATTAAAAAATAATTTGATCACCTTGAATCCATCGGTAAAAGTATTTAGTTTTGACACACTTCCCTCCGGACGGTCTCTATAGTCTATCGAATATTCTTCTATCGCCAACTCATAATTAAGAGAATAGATAGAAAGATCGGTTTCTAGCTCGAATCCTTTTATAGTACTTGCGTAATTTTTTACAAATTTTTTCGAGAAAATTCTGTAACCAGATAATATATCTTTTAACTGCGAACCAAAAAACACATTGATAAGACCTCTCACCAGATTATTTCCAAAATTATGAAATGCTCTTTTGTTTTGATTCTTATAACTATTGTTAGAGAGCCTGTCTCCAACCAACATATCACAATTATTTTCAGTAAATTGATTTAGCATTTCCTGCACACAATCTACAGGATAAGTATCATCACCATCGATCATGATATAAATATCTGCTTCTATTTCTCTAAACATTTTGAAGACAACATTTGCCTTCCCTTGTTTTTTTTCATACTGTACGATTGCTCCGGCTTCCTTTGCAATTGCCGCTGTTCCGTCCTTTGAATTATTATCATAGACATAAATTTCAGCACTTGGAAGAAAGGTTTTGAAGTCACTCACAACTTTCCCAATGGTTAAAGCCTCATTATAACAGGGAACGAGTACGGCTATTTTAGGAGACTCCATTAGTAAAACAATGTTTTTTGTTCAAGATTCAGCCATTTTTGTTGAGGGAGTTTGACGGAAGTATACTTCATACCGTCAAAAATTATTTTTTTCATCATCATCATATTTAAAAAATTTTGGTAAAAATAATAAAAAACTATCGAAAGTTTTTTAAATTAATATAAATAAAACTGCCTCAATATTGAGATGCACCATTTTATTTACTATAATCTGTATTGAAAATTCTCTATCCAATTGCTATAATCGGAAAATTGTTTCGGAAAACCACCTATCTATTATAGAATAATATCTGTCTCATAGGGAATATCATCTATCTGATGTGAAATGCCATCTAATTCATGAGGAAAATCATTTATCTGATTCGAAATATCACCTATCTAGTATGAAACACAATCTGTCTCATTCGAAAAACCATCTATCTGTTTCGAAATGTTATATATCTCATTTTGAATATCAACTGATTGACTATTTTATTAAATGAACAAAAAAAACTGCCTGATTCTAAAGCTCAGACAGTTTTTATTTTATTCCTTTGGAGTCTCAATATTGTGTCGAGTTCCTAAGTCAGGGATTTTCCGGGAAATTTTGTAGTTATTATGAAAAGATTTGTCCAGAATATCGTACTTTTTCATAAGCCTGTCCATATTTTTTAAGCAGAGATTTAGCTTTTTGAATTCTGCCTGTAAATTTTGTGTAACATTTTGTGTCGTATCTATACTTATACCTGAATCATATGCTTTGGCATCAAAATTATTGATTGATGTAAGCCATTCCTGTACTTCCGCTGTAGTCACATAGTCAGGATTGAGTTGCGAAATATTTTCATAAACTATACTGTACAATTTGTTACAGTAAATTTTTGCATCAACCCCTGTCATATTTTTAATTTTTGATTTATTTGTCGTAAGCTGTTTGGCTAGCGGACTGTCTTTATAATCAAAATAATCTGCGGCTGTATTTGCGTACGCTACAGTAAGACTGATCATTAATGATCTTGCATCTGTTTTTAAAATCGTATTTGCAGTAGTGTCGGTAGCTTGTACATCAGCTAATATTTCCAGATTAGCTATAATAGCATTCAGTTCTGAAATTCTTGCCTTAAGAGGGGTTATTGACTGTGTATCTTGATTGTTCAGCGGCAAAAAACTGTTTAAGAGTTTTAGCCATCGTAAGCTTGTTTGATTGTTTTGTAGTCATAATTTGCACATTTAGGGATTTAAAACAAAATTATAAAATATTTCAACTTAAGCAATGAAAAAACTGCCTCATAGTATATGAGGCAGTTCAAGTTTTTAAGTTAGGTTTTACTCTTTAATAATTTTAACTACCGTTTCAGAATTATTGATTCTAACTAAGTAAGCTCCTTGAGTAAGAGAAGAAACATTAGTTTGTCTGTTTTCAAATTTCCCTTGTTTTACAAGTTGCCCTGAAGCATTGTAAATCTGGTAATAATAATCTTTATCATCTGCATTGATGTATAGAATGCTCTTCACAGGATTAGGGAAAACAGTTAGTTTTTTGTTATTTTTTTGAATTTCTTCAATTTGTTTCTTAGCAAAAACATTGGATGCTTTTGCAGTCGTATTTTGCGGAACTGTCATAGGTTCAGTATTAGGATCATATCTCCCGATTTCTTTTTTGGTAACCTTATCTATTTCTACTTTTGCACAACGGCAAGACATTGCTGCCTGAGGATAAAATCCTGTTCCTGAAAGAAGTTTCCCAGCATTATTAAGACTAGAAATACTAGATAAATTAAGTCCAATGGCATATCCTGAATAATAGTCGGAAGGAGAACTTGTCCAGAGACCTGTCTGGTATCTATAGTTATCTGTTGTTGTATCTCCCGTAAATTTCAGATTTTTCCAGTCATTTCCTCCTAATATCCCTCTAATACCAGTGGTTGGAATGTTCCCAATATTATATTTTGATCCTCCAAAATTAAACACCCATCCACTTCTACTACTTGCTCCTCCACTCTCAGCATTTGTTGTTAGTGTGAATCCTGGATATTTTTTCACATTTACGGCATTATTTGTCCCAACATACCCTCCAACTAGGTCTGTTACTTCAAATTGTGGAATACCATAACCTGCAAAAGCACTTGTTGTATTATAGCCATTATAAAACCATGGGGATGATCCTTTTGCATAGCTACTAGTTGGTCCTGCTCCAAAAATCGTAGCAAAACTCATATCTGGGATTCTCCAACCTTCCGGACAAGGATCATAAGGTGATTTTTCTGTAGCATGCCCCCACCTGTCCTGCATTTGTCCGCTTTCGTCTGACATCCAGTCTTTCACTTGTGCAGACGCTAGCTTTAAAGTCTTTGTAGAATCATTAGGATTAATTAACTCACTTGGTATTTCTTTTCCAGTTTTGCTTCTAAACAAGAAAGATAGCGGGTTTTCTGTTGCGTACTTTATTACTTTTCTTATTTTTTCATGTTTAGGTTCTGTACCTAAGATCCCCGCAGATGTTTTATAGGCATTCCACTCACGAGAATATCCATTAACAGGATCTGTTGAGCTAAATACTGCATCAGTAACCGGGGATGCTACATTATAAATTGCATTTCCCGAAGCATCTACACCTGTTTGTCGGAAGACATTATATCCCCCCGCTACAGTGACAGTCCCTCCAGTCGTATTCTGAGCGCCTCCCGGATTATGGAAAGTAGGCAAAGGATCTTTTCTTCCCCATTGGTAATGCAGACCTCCCGATTGTTGGATTTGAGTCTTTGTCTGCAACTCAATAGCTGAAGTAGATCTAGCAAAATAGGATGGTAGATTTTGTAATGCTCCTAAGTTTCTATCCATAAACACTGTTTTTAAGGGAGGATTTAAACTTTTGGTAGGATTAACAATATGCCCACTTGTCGTAGGAATAATACCTCCATTAGCTTCCGATTCAGTGGTGTAAGTAACCCATTTTGTTTTATCTAATGGATCAGTTACTGGTGCCCATACATGCCAGCTCCATAGTATTTTATCCTGATTAGATTGACCCTAAACTCCGTTATTTCCTTTGTGAAAGGCTACTACAGCATTTCCTTTCGCTCTAGCAGCAAGTGTTACTTCCATCTCTTCATTAGGATATGCACCCGTAATTTTCACACTTTTAATAAGAGCCGGATTAGTAGACCAAACAATACTCGCCGTATTTTTTGTACCTCCCGGAAGTTGTTTATTATCTGACAGATAAAGCTTTTGCATTGCATAGGCTTTTTTAAGACTTATTTTTAATACTTTATCCTGAGCCGTAGCATCCGTGGCTTCACCTGTCATTACTACATGACTGTTAGCTTCTTTTGTCCATGATTTGTAATCAGTATTATCTGTTTCAGTAGAAGGTACATATTGCATATTAAAATTACCTAATAAACCAATATTAGGGTCTTTCATACACCTTACCGCAGAAGCACCATTAGCTTTAGTTGTTTGATTAACATAAATAGCATTCCATCCTGTTGTAGATTTTGAAGTATCTTCTGGAGAACTATAAAAAACAGAAATTCTAGCTCCTCCAATACCATACGTTGCAGTATTTAAAGTAGCATCAGAAGCCTGATCTTGATATACAATTTTTGATTTATTTGCATAATTAGAAGTAGCAGCATCAGGACCATAATATTCATAATTCCCATTCATTGGGATGATTCCTATTTTTCTATTCGCCGTCCCTCGGAAATCTATTCCTAATTCAGGATACACTTTTACACCGTCTAAAACTGGACTTACAGTATTTGGATAAATCATACTGTTTGCTGCAATATTATCATCATTAACATTTCCTGTATTTTTTCTTCCATAAGGATTTAAATCACTGTTAATCGTATTTCTTCCATATTGAGAAGGTACTCTCCAACCGTTAGGGCATGGATCAAATTCTGACTTTAATTCGTAAGACCAAGAGTCTGCTTTTACAATTGGATCACTAGTGCTTCCGTTACTGTTCAGACCTTTTCTATTATCAGACCATAAATCCCATGTTTCTATTAAATTAGTATCTGCATTAGGCGTTTTATATTGTTGGTTAGAAAACCAAGTCCCATCATTAATTGCATTAGTAATCAAGTGTATCGGATTATTAATAGAATATCTGATATTCCCATTTGTTGAATCAAATCCAGTGTTATTATTTTCACCTTGAGTTACGGGTTGTGTATTTCCTCTATATTTAATAGGAATTCTTCCACTATTAGGCTCAGAAGGTAAAAGTCCTGCATTTTCATGTCTTCTCGTCCCAGCGGTTCCTGTAATTTCATAGTATGACCCATCTTTATATACTAAAGTAGGAAAAGGATCTTTTCTACCCCACTGATACATCAAACCTCCTGATTTATTCCAATCATTTCCTAAGAAACTTGCATTGGTAGCGCCTAGATTTCTATCCATATACTTTGGTACAAATGAAGTTCCCGATAGATCTGTTTCATGGCCTTGCCCATATTCTGCACCATCTTCTTCCGGACTATCTGTTACCCATACATGCCAAGTCCAATAAACGTTGTTATTAACCCTAAAGTCTATGCTTGCATTCCCCTTACCTTTTGTTTTATCAACAATAACTTTAATTTTAGCATTTTCACCCGTACCTTCTATTGTTGTTGATTTAATCAATCCATTTACATCTTCCCAATATACAGATGTTGATTGAGCACCATTTTTATCAATAGGGGTAAATACATTATTTTCGTTCTGCATATATCTCCCTTTTGCCCACATTTCATAGGCTTTTTTTACAGGGATATAAAGACCGTCGTCTACAATCTCGACATTATTTTTATCTTTATGCTTTCCTGTGAAAATATAACTATTCGGAGCCTTAGTCCAATCTGTAAAGTCCGATTCAGCACCTGAATTTATTGTGAAACAATTGCTAGGACATTCTGGAGTAGGCGGAGCTCCAAAAATACCTACATAATTGATAAACTTATTAATTTCAGCTTCTATATCAATCAATGGTCTTGAAGGACCATTCCAGTCATCACGTACAAATCTATTCTTAATAGCACCCACACCATATAATGATGCCGACAAAGTGTTACTTAATGAAAAATTTTCAGAGCCAGGACCTCTTTGTTTACCATATAAAGGCGGATAGCCAAAATCATTTTGTGAATTATAATTACTTGTTGAAGTTAAAGAGATATACTGCCCGTTGTTTTTATACACCCTTAAGCCTGTTATCTTACTTATAACAATTACTACAGGCTCTTGATTTGCAAATACATCGCCCAGCTTTTCATTTATATAATTATAAAGATTATAATATCTGTTAACAAGAGCGTTAGGATTTGTAAAATCTAAGTACCCTCTACCCATCTGCTCCCCACCTTCCTCAGGAGGTAAAACCCAGTTACTAAAATTGATAAAAAAGCTTTCATTTGAAAACTTACCCGCGAACATATACACTGGATCATGATAAGAAAACTCAAAAGGACTAACATCACTACCTTGATAAATATACTTTTGTGAACTTGCAATAGTTGCGAGATTGTTTGGATTAGTGATATTAATGATAGGCGAATTGATATTAGAATTATCCAATGTTGCATTCCCAAGAAGTGATAAAACATTGTTATCAATTTTTTTCGCCAAATTTAGAGAAGTTACCCTATCTTTTACTCCAGACACTGTCCCATTAGGATTATACAATACTGTTCCATTTTTTTTAGGAGTAAATAGAATAGTGTATTGATTTTCATCCAAATCACAATTTGCATACGTATAGTTTGACTTTTTATAATGATTTACCGTTTTATTCCATACTATCGATTGCCAGTTATTAATCGCCGAAGCAGAACTTAATTCAATCTTAATGTCGTAAGTATTTAATGTCGACTCCGGCAACTCGAAATTAGCAGTGAGTTCTTCATTATATTCATAATCACCAGCAAATGTTTTACACCATATAGAAACCCAATTATTTTGAGTATCCTTGTACTTAATTGTAAGTTTAACATCCCCTGAAGTATTTGGTTTGTTAAAATTACCTTTAACAACAACCAATCCCTTCTCATTCACATTTTGTTGAACAACAAAACCAGGATCTAAATCATAGGAATATGGAGGAGTAAATTCCCCTATCCTATTGCTCAATACTTTTCCCCTATAATCCGGAACTACAAAAGTTCGCGAGGTAGCATGAGCAGAAACAATGCATAGCATTGCTGTAAAAATCTTTAATACAGATTTTTTTTTCATACGTAAAAATTTTAAAATTGTGCTTTTTATTTAGAATTCAACTTTTTAAAAATCATATTAATAATCAAGAAATAATATTTTTATAATACAGCTACAAACCGTACTAAAAATAGTTATACAATTAATTATTATTTACGAAAAAAAGTTAAATATTGTTGATGGCTACAAATCGAAATATTGCAGTAAAGTAAATTTTGTTTCCATAATTTGTGTTCAAAAAATTTGTGTTTATATATTGCAAACGTATGTAAAAAAAATAGATTTCGCAATAGATTGACAAAAAAACAATGTCTATTAAGTCAAATAGACCAATTACATTAATTATATCAATTAAAAAGTAAAAAAAATATAAAAAATAACATCCAAAGAAAACATAGCAATGTAATTAATTATTCCATTGCTTCTTTTTTATGAAACTAAAATTCAATCTATCACCGTTTTTCATTTAGAAATTTCACAAAAAAACAAATGTTATGATTTAAAAAGCTTAATGTCTTTTTCAAAAATTGCTGAAATTTTGGCTCGACATATTTTGATATAATATATGATATAAGAACTAAAAAGAAACTGGATATTATAGGAAGAAGTATATCCGGAATAAATGGAAAAGCTTTATTAATTTTTATAATTAATGATATCAACATATTTTCATGAATAAGATATAAAGGATAGCTTATAAATCCTATAAAAACTAAAAATTTTGAAGCTACAATTTGTTGAATACTTGGAAACAAAAAAACTGAGGCAAATAATAGAACCAAAGCAAGCAAATAGATAATCATTCCAAAATCGGCTTTATCATAAACTGATAAGATTGACAATGAACTCATAATTACAAAATATAAAAGATATTTTTTATTATTCTCTACAAAATATAAATACATTACAGCTCCTGCAGAAAACCATCCAAATTGTATAAATGTATCTCTAAATCCGCTTAATGCACCATTCAAATGAACTTTATAGTGCACAGAAATAAAGCTTAAAACGAGAGCAAGAATATAAATAAGAAAATTAAACAATATTGCTTTTCTCTTTCCAAATAAATAAAATAATAATCCAAAAATTAAATAAAATTTCACTTCAAGATAGATCGTCCAAAAGGACGTTTCCAAAAGTGGAAAATCAATTTTGGTTATACCTTTTAGTATACTAGGATTAATAAAAACTAATCCTGGCAAAAGTGATTTTAGAGGAGGAATTCCTAAAGGTCTCTCATAAAAAAATGAAGAAGTAAAAAAAATAATTAATGAGACAACAAACATAGAAGGGAACAATCGTATCCATCTATTTTTTAAAAATTTTAAATAACTACTCGTTTTTTCTAAAGACATTAATATTACAAATCCAGATATAAGGAAAAAAAGTTGAACACCAAGATTGCCATATTTAAACAGAAAAACATTAGAATATTTATCACCAAAAGGCAAATATTCATACCAAATGTAATAGCCATGGTATAAAATAACTAAGAGGATTGCTATACCTCGAAGCCCATCTAAAGATTCAATTCTTTTCATCTTTCAAAATATTATTGTGTTTTTTATTCTTGTTTATTAAAATATATTTTTTTTATCACAACCAAAATGTAATCTCTATCTCAGAGATACAACTTAGAATCATTTAATCAAGTATTTTTAAGGGAGAAGGAAATTTTGATAAAGATCTATTGTAAATCTCCCCGCTGTAATATTCCTAAAGCTTGAAAAAATCACAAAATTAGCAATGAAAATAAAAATAATAAAGCTATACAGCATTTTTTTAGTGTTTTTTGAAACTACATATAATGCATTTGGAATTATTAAAGAACCAAACCCTGTAAATGCACCAACCAATCTTGATGAGAAAACAGGATTATTCCTAAATATAAAGTAAAAGCATATCCCCACAAGAGCATAATTTCTGTGATATTCATAATATGGATATTTTTCCACCATTTTAGTATCAAAGAAAAACAGGAAAAAGGTAAGAATAGCCGTCATAATTTCAGGAACACCAATCCCTCCATTAAGTCTTTCTACATTTTCTTCCATATAAGCATTAAAACCACCAACAACAACACTATCAGAAGCAATACTATCCATAAAGCTCCCAAAAACCCTATATACTTCAAATGGAGACATAATTATGGAAATCAAAATTGCTCCCAACATAATTCCTTTATTTACAGGAATACGGGCAATCCAATACATAGGCAAAAATGCATAACAAACATTATGGACTCCTCCGGCGAGATAAATACACAAAAGATAATAAATAAGTTTTTTTTCTTTTATAAATCGCACGGCAAAATATACCATAAATACCCCTAAGTTCTGTCGCATTTGTCCGCATTCCCCAATAAAAAAACCGGGAATAAACATAAATAAAATGTAAGTAAAGGGATAAAAGGTATTATCTTCTACATAGCTAGCCTTGAAAAATATGGCAAATGATGCCACCACAAAGGTCAACATATAAAACGGAGCATTGAAAATATTAAGCATAAGCTTATTCACCAATGAGTACAACCACTCTACAACTACCTGCTGTGGAGGGTCTAGATGGAGCCCTTTCAGAATAATACTTTCATAGCTTAAGGTATCAGTATATACATAAATAGCCCTATAGCTTCCATAATCGGGACCTGCATCTCTAAAGCCCGCAACAAGTACAAGGTATCCACAAAAAAAGTACAGATATTTACGCTCAACTTTACCACGAAATACTTCTTGGTAACTGAAAATGATCAGAAAAAAAAGTGCTATTAGAAAATACGGGTGTAATAAACTCATTATTTTAATCTATGTGTGTATTAAAACATATAAAAAACCAAGTTTTTACTTAAAAGTTTTTATTATATTTTTTTTCATCAATTTGGAACTTCTGCAAAAGTAGATTTTTTTTTTATTTCGTCAAGAATATTTATTCATTGTAAGCTAAAACTTTATATATTAAATCTTTTGAACTTATACTTAAAAAATTAAATTTGCAAACTTGATTTTATAATGTAATGCACCGTTTTTTTATTTTTTTATATTATCTCATTTCTAAAAACAAAGTTCTTTCAGTATTTATTACTTTAAGTATTGCTTTGATATGCGGATTTTTCGCCTCAAAAATTAATTTTGAGGAAGATATTAATCAGATAATTCCTAAAAATGAAAAATCGGATCTTACAGCAAAAGTTCTTAAACAACTGAATTTTTCAGACAAGATCATCGTTATCATTGAAAACACATCTAAAGAAGATCAATTTCAACTTTCTGAGACAGCAGATACTTTTTTAACTAAAATTGAACCTTTACAAAAATACATTGGCTCTATTCAGGGGAAAGTAAATGATAATGAGATTTCAGAAACCTTTGATTTCGTTAATCAAAACCTTCCCTTATTCTTAAATGAAAACGATTACAGGGAAATTGAAAGAAAACTTCAAAAAGACAGCATCGCAAAGCAGGTAGAAAACAATTATGTTTCTTTGGTTTCCCCAACAAGCCTAGTGACCAAAGAATTTATTAAAAAAGATCCGTTGGGAATCACATTTTTAGGAATCAAAAAACTGAATGCTTTAAATATCAGCAAAGATTTCAAGCTCGAAGACAATTACATCGTTACCAAAGACGGAAAAAATCTTTTGCTGTTCATCGAACCTAAAAATAAAAGCAACGATACCAAAAATAACGAAACATTTGTCAATCAATTAAATGAAATAAAAGACAATCTCAACAAACAATTCAAAGGAAAAACGGAACTTAGCTATTTTGGTTCACCTGTAATTGCTGTCGCAAATGCTCAACAGATCAAAAAAGACATCCAAAACACGGTAATTATATCCATGACCGTACTTTTGACTTTGCTGATTTATTATTTCAGGAACTTTTTCACACCGATTATCGTTTTTCTTCCGACTGTATTTTCAGTTTTACTCGCTTTATTCATTTTATATTTTATTAAAGATAAAATTTCCGCAATTTCTTTAAGCGTCGGCGCTATTTTGATCGGAATTACGATAGATTACGCGTTACATATCTTGACACATTACAAGCACAACAATAATATTGAAGAGCTTTACAAAGAAATTACGCAACCTATTATATTGAGTAGCGCAACAACTGCTGTTTCATTTTTATGTTTGGTTTTTGTACGTTCAGAAGCGTTGAAAGATCTCGGACTTTTCGCTGCAATTACGGTTATTCTGTCATCGATTACAGCATTGATTATCGTTCCTCAACTTTATAAACCTAAAGAAAAAGATGAAAAAGTCAGTATCAATTTCATTGATAGAATCGGTTCATATCCGTATGAGAAGAATAAGCCTTTAATTATTGGATGCTCCATCATTATTATTGCCTGTATATTTGGTTTTAGACATGTTGGTTTTAATGAAGATATTGGAGATCTTAATTACATTCCAAAAGATTTAAAAATAAGTGAAGCCAAGCTGGAAAAACTTTCAGATATCACTTCAAAATCTATTTACACCATTTCTTATGGAAATTCTGAGGAACAGGCCTTGACAAGAAATTCTAAATTATCTCAATTCCTTGAAAAAGAAAAGAAAGATGGGAAAATTTTAAGCTACAACTCCATTGGAAATGTTGTTCTTTCTGAAAAAGATCAACAAAAGAAAATTGAAACCTGGAAAAAATTCTGGGACAGTCATAAAAAAGATCAAACTATTTCTGAATTAATTGATAACGGAAACAAATTTGGTTTCAACAGCTCTGCATTTAATCAGTTCAATGAAAATTTGAATAAAAACTATTCTACTTTAAAGTTAAAGGACTACGAAAAAATAAAAGCTTTACAAATTTCTGAGTTTTTAAGTAATGAAAACGGTTTCTACACAGTTTCTAATGTAGTGAAAGTAGATGAGACCAAAAGAGACGCTTTCATCAAAGATGTTGAGAAAAATCATGAAGCTCTGGCAATAGACCGCCAACAGATGAATGAAAACTTTTTAGGATTACTAAAAAGAGATTTTAATACTTTGATTAATTATTCATTATTAGCAATCATTTTAACGATCATTGTTTTCTTCAGAAACTTCGAATTAACGATTCTTACGATGTTCCCGATAGTTTTAACAGGAGTTGTAACGGCGGGAATTTTATACTTTTTAGGATTAGAATTAAATATTTTCAGCACCGTTGTGTGTACGCTGGTTTTCGGAGTTGGTGACGATTTCAGTATTTTCCTAACGAAGGCGATGCAAAAAGAGCATACCACGGGGAAAAATGAACTTCCAACGTATAGAACTTCCATTATTCTGGCTGTTTTTACAACAATTTTATCCATCGGTTCTTTGATTTTCGCAAAACATCCGGCTCTGCATTCATTAGCTTTGGTTGCCTTGATCGGAATGTTCTCTGTGATCATAATCACCTCAACATTATATCCGTTCTGGTTTAGATTTTTAATTACCAACAGAGCAAAAAAAGGACTTTCTCCAATTACTTTCAGATTGTTTTTACGTTCCGTGATCTCGTTCTTTTATTACGGTTTAGGAGGAATTTTCTTTTCTTTCTTCGGACATTTTTTTGTGAGAAAAGCAAAAGGGAAAACCTTAAATACCATTAAAAAATCTATTGCTTTATTTCTAAAGTCGGTTCTGCATCTTACTCCGTTTGTAAAGAAAACTGTAATAAGAAACCCTAACGAAGACTTCAGCAAACCGTCAGTTATTATTGCCAATCACACTTCTTTTCTGGATACTTTGGCACTCGCAATGGCAACGCACAAAATCGTTTATTTAGTTAACGACTGGGTGTACGAATCTCCTGTATTTGGAAAACTGGTAAAAGCTTTAGGTTTCTTCCCTGTTTCTCAAGGCATAGAAAACGGAATGGAACAACTTAGAGAAAAAATAAATGAAGGCTATTCTTTAATGGTTTTTCCCGAGGCCGAACGTTCTTATACGAATGATGTAAAAAGATTCCACAAAGGAGCATTTTATATTGCTGAAGAATTTGGTTTGGATGTCGTTCCTGTTTACATCCACGGAAATTCTGAAGTGCTTCCAAAAGGCGACTTCATTATATATGACGGAAGCATTACCGTAAAAGTTGGTGATAGAATCAACAATGATGATCTCAGCTTTGGAAAAAATTATTCTGAGAGAACAAAAAAGATCAATGCTTATTTCAGACAAGAATTTGCAAAACTGAGAAATGAAATTGAAGATGAAGATTATTTTAAAAAGAAATTATTTTTAAGCTTTTTATATAAAGAAACGGAAGTTGTAGATGAACTGAAAAAAGATTTCAAAACCAATAAATCTGTTTATTTTGAATTGAATAAACACATCCCAAAAGATGCCATAATTCTACATATTGCTGATGATTTCGGGCAAAAAGATGTTTTGCTGACGCTTCAGCAAGCTGGCAGAAAAATATTCAGTTTAATCAATAATCATGAAAAACGTGAAATTGCAAAACAGAGTTACATTGTAAAGAGAAGAAAGATTAATTATATCAACAACATCTCGGAAATCAATAAAAAAACAAATATGCTTTTAATTTCTGACAAAAATTTTAATCTAAAAGATATTACCGAACTTCCGGAAACTGTTATTTTAATGAATATTAAAAACTATTCATTTGAAAATGATAATTACGAGCTCGAATTTAGTTCTGAATCAATAAAAGTATTTAGGCATAAATAATAAATATGAAAAGCATATTTTTGTAACCGATAAAAAAAATTAATGCAAAAAAATATACTTGTAATATATTATTCACAAACGGGACAATTGGAGGACATCGTAAAAAATGTCGCTCAACCGTTTGAAAATAATAAAGAAGAATATAATGTTACGTATTATAATATTCAGTTAAAGGAAGATTTTCCTTTTCCCTGGTCTAGTGATGTGTTTTTCAACACATTTCCGGAGTCTTATTTACAGATTCCGAGCGAGATACTTGCACCTTCTGAAGAGGTTTTGAATAAAAAATATGACCTCATTATTTTTGGTTATCAGGTTTGGTATTTAACACCATCCATTCCTATCATTTCGTTCCTGAAAAGTGGTTATGCAGAAAATATTCTTAAAGATACCCCTGTTATTACCATTTCAGCAACAAGAAACATGTGGATGCTTTCTCAGGAAAAACTGAAAGTATATTTAAAAGATATGAAAGCCCAACTTGTAGGAAATGTCGCTTTGGTAGACAGACACGACAATTATACAAGTGTATTAACGATTTTGCGCTGGTTAACAACCGGACAAAAAGAAAAATCAGGGATGCTTCCCGCGGCAGGAGTTTCAGATGAAGAAATTACAGGTTCTGTAAAATACGGCAAGATCATTGAAAAGCATTTAAAAAATAATGATCTGGATAATCTTCAGCCCGATTTGATCAATAACGGAGCTGTAGAGATCCGCCCTTTTTTGGTAAGAGTAGAAAAGGTAGGAAACAAGATCTTCACCGTTTGGTCTAACCTGATTATCAAGAAAAAAGAAAAACGACCATTGCTGATAAAATTCTTTAAGGTATATTTGATGGCAGCAATCTGGGTAATTTCACCCATCGTTTTAGTTTTACACCTGCTGACGACACCTATATTTTGGTTTAAAAGGCAAAAACAGAAAAAATATTTACAAGGAATTAATTTAAAATAGAATGTACGACGTATTTATAACAAAAGCCTCAACATATTTACCGAATGAACCCGTTTCTAATGATGAAATGGAAACCTATCTAGGGTATATAAATGATGCCAAATCAAAAGCTAAGTCATTGATTTTAAGAAACAATAAAATCACAACAAGATATTACGCTTTAGATAAAGAAGGAAATCCTACACATACCAATGCTCAGATAACAGCAAAAGCAATTGAAGGTCTTTTTGATGAAAATTTCAAAAAAGAAGACATGAAATTGTTATCTGTAGGGACAACTTCACCAGACCAGATCCAGCCATCACACGCATCAATGGTTCATGGTGAATTAAACATTGGAAAATCTATCGAAATAAATACTGCAACAGGCCTTTGCAACTCAGGGATGAATGCTTTGAACTACGGTTTTCTTTCCGTAAAAGCAGGCGTTCAGGAAGCAGCAGTCTGTGCCGGTTCTGAAAGAATGTCAGCTTGGATGACGGCTGATAAATTCAACCATGAAGCAGAAAATTTAGTATTATTGGAAGAAAGACCCATCATCGCTTTCAAAAGAGAATTCCTGAGATGGATGCTTTCTGATGGAGCAGGTGCTTTCTTATTGCAAAATAAGCCAAGAGAAAATGAAGTTTCTTTAAAAATTGATTTCATTGATTTCTATTCTTACGCTCACGAAATCGAAGCTTGTATGTATGCAGGTTGTGAAAAGCAGGAAGACGGAAGCCTGAAATCTTGGGCAGATTACCCTTCGGACGAATGGTTAAAGCAATCAATTTTTGCACTAAAACAAGACACTAAAATTTTAGATAAATATATTTTGGTGAAAGGTGCCGAAAGTTTAAGATCATCTTTCGACAAGCACAATCTTGATCCCGAATCTATCGATCACGTTTTAGCTCATATTTCTTCAGGTTATTTTAAAGAAGGACTTAAAGATGAGTTTGCTAATGTAGGCTTGGATTTCCCATGGGAAAAATGGTTCTATAATCTTTCTGAGGTGGGAAATATCGGTGCTGGTTCTATTTTCATTGCTTTAGAACAATTAATGAATTCAGGGAAGTTGAAAAAAGGAGAAAAAATACTTCTTTGCGTTCCTGAAAGTGGAAGATTCGCGTATTCTTGTGCTTTGTTAACCGTTTGCTAATGGAAAACAAATTACCAACATCTGATCAAAATTTTGTGGAAAGCTTAATTCCGCAAAGATCTCCTTTTGTAATGGTGAATGAACTTTCCGAATATTCTGAAAATCACCTGATCTCAGGATTTGAAATAAAAGAAGAGAATATTTTTGTGCAGAACGGAATTTTTCAGGCATCGGGATTGATAGAACATCAGGCGCAAAGCGTAGCTTTACACACCGGATACAAATATTATCTTTTGGGGAAAGATGCTCCAACCGGATATATTGGTGCTATCAAATCTTTTGAAGCTGAATCATTGCCAAAAGTCGGAGATCATTTGAGGTCTGAAGTTACCATTCTTAATGAAGTAATGGGAGTTACGCTTGTAAATATTATTACCAAACTAAATGATATCGAGATCGCCAACTCTCAAATGAAAACTGTTGTAAAATAATTTTAATGGAAATCAAGGAAAACGACATCATCAATATTCATCAATTCTTACCTCATCGCAATCCAATGCTGATGACAGATTATATTCTGGAATTGACCAAAGAAAAAGTGGTGACTTCGTTTGAAATTCTGGAAGACAATATTTTTGTGCATAATAATGAGTTCGTTGAAGCTGGTTTAATTGAAAACCTTGCGCAAACCTGTTCATCAATTCTCGGACAAAGTTTCTTCGAAAATCCTGAAGCCGATACAAAAGTGATCGGTTTTATTACCAATATCAAAAAAATTGAAGTTTTCGCGTTGCCTAAAGTTGGTGACAAAATTATTTCAAAAGCATCTTTGATTTCTCAGTATGAAAATATCTGCAACATCTTTTGTGAGACCTTCAATAATGATGAATTATTGATCAGAGGTGAGATTAATTTGTTTATTCAGGAAATAAAACAATAAAAACAGATGAAAAAACAAGACCTTCCTCAAGACGAAAGCAATCTGAAGTCAGCTAACATGACTGAGGTTTTGTATGTAACTGACGAAAACAACAATTATACAACTGCCAACAGTATTGGCTGGGAAGCTAAAAAAGCAGCTTTAAATGAATCTTTAGCTCTTATCAACGAAAGAATAGAAGAAGCAAAACAGGATGTTGCCAATAATGTAGCGAGTCCGATTGTTTACTTCATGGAATTGAATAAAATGGATTTGCAGGTTCTTGCTTCCTATGCCGGAATGTGGCAATGGAGAGTAAAAAGACATACAAAACCAAAAATCTTTAAGACACTAAGCGAATCCGTACTGAAAAAATATGCCGATGCATTCGGAATTTCAGTGGATGAATTAAAAAATTTCAACGGGAAATAAATAGAAACCTTCAAAATTTTGAAACCTTGAAGGTTTGGTAAAATCAAGCAACGAATGAAACTTAATTTTGAACACCATCAAACTGCGCATTGCGAAAACGGTGTTGCCTCTAATTTATTAATAAACAAAGGACTGAAACTCAGCGAACCAATGATCTTCGGAATTGGCTCTGGGTTATTTTTCGTGTATTTACCTTTTTTAAAAGTAAATTTCGCCCCAGGTTTTAGTTACAGACCAATGCCGGGAGCTATTTTCAGCAAAGCCGCAAAAAGACTGGGAATTAAAATTAAAAGAGAAAAATTCTCGAATCCTAAAGACGCACAATTAGCGTTAGAAAAAAACTTAGAAAACAATGTACCTACAGGTTTACAGGTTGGGGTTTTTAACCTTACGTATTTTCCTGAAGAATATAAATTCCACTTCAACGCCCATAATTTAGTTGTTTACGGAAAAGAAAACGGAAGATTCTTGATCAGTGATCCAGTGATGGATTACACCACTTCCCTTTCCGAAGCCGAATTGGAAAAAGTAAGATATGCTAAAGGCGCACTTCCTCCAAAAGGGCATATGTACTACCCTACTTACATTCCTGAAAATGTAAATCTGGAAGAAGCCATCAAAAAAGGAATCAAAGATACCTGCAAAAATATGCTGGCTCCCGTTCCGATTATTGGCGTAAGAGCTATGAGATGGGTAGCGAAAAGCATCCCGAAATGGGCAGATAAAAAAGGAACAAAAGTCACCAATCATTATTTGGGACAGCTTATTAGAATGCAGGAAGAAATTGGTACCGGCGGTGGCGGTTTCAGGTTTATTTACGGTGCATTTTTGCAAGAGGCTGCCGTAATTCTTAAGAATGATGAGTTGAAAGAATTATCTAAAGAAATTACCGCAATTGGTGACCTTTGGAGAGATTTTGCCGTAGATATTGCGAGAGTTTACAAAAATAGAAATTCTAAAAGCGATATTTACAACCAACTTTCAAAATCAATGCTTCATATTGCTGATCTGGAAGAAGCTTTCTATAAAAAACTGAGAAAAGCAATCTAACGTGGAGAATATCATTGAAATAAAAAATCTGTATAAAAAATACAAGTCTGCAGAAGAAGTTTCTGTAAATGATATCTCGTTGAATATTGATAAAAACGAAATCTACGGAATTCTGGGACCCAACGGAGCTGGAAAAACAACATTAATCTCAATGCTTTCGGGGTTGATAAAACCAACTTCAGGAACTTTTAAGATCAACGGATTATCTCCTCAAAAAGACGGTTTTAAATTAAGACAAATCATCGGGATCGTTCCTCAGGAATACGCATTATATCCGACTCTTACCGCAAAGGAAAACTTAATGTTTTTTGGAAGCTTGTACGGTTTACCTCATAAAAAATTAAAAACAGCGATTGATGAATCTTTAGAACTTATGGGTTTATCAAAATTCGCGGATAAAAAAGTAGAGCAATTCTCTGGAGGAATGAAGCGCCGTTGCAATTTGATAGCAGGAACACTTCACAATCCTAAAGTCTTATTTTTAGATGAACCAACCGTTGGCGTTGATGTTCAGTCTAAAAAAGCAATTATTGATTATCTTTTGGATTTAAATAAAAAAGGAACGTGCATCATTTATACCTCACATCACCTTTCTGAAGCAGAAGAATTCTGTACAAAAATCGCGATCATCGATCATGGAAAAATCCACGCGGTCGGAACTCCCGAAGAATTGGTGAATCGAGTTCCAAGTGCGGAAAATTTAGAAGATGTTTTCATTTCATTAACCGGAAAAGAATTAAGAGATGTTGTTGTATAAATTGTGGAGAAGTTTCGTTAAGGAAATCCTTTTACTGAAAAGAGATATCGGAGGAATCGTCATTATTTTTGTGATGCCTTTATTGCTGATCATAACGATCACATTAATTCAGGATTCTACATTTAAAAATCTGGAAGGCTCAAAAATTCCGATTATTTTTATTGATAACGACAAATCTGAAATTTCAAAAAGTATAAAACATGAGCTCGAAAATGGTAAAACATTCGAATTAGTGACCAATTACACCGAAAAATCTGCGCAAGATGCCGTTTTTTCCGGTGATTATCAGATGGCAATCGTCATTCCTGAAAATTTAACGAAAGATTTAAATGCAAATATTGATTCTAAGGTCCAGACCATTGTAAGCTCATTTGGAATTGAGGCAGATTCAGCTTCTGCAAAAAAGAATGTTGACATAAAAGCCAAAGACATTCTCTTGTATTTTGATCCGGCAACCAATATCGGTTTCAAAAACAATGTAATGAATGCCGTTAATAAAATGGTTTTTGAGATCGAAAATAAAAAAATCTACAAAGCATTCCAGGATCAATTGGGAACCACGGAAAATCTAGATGAAAATAAAAACTTAATCAGTTTTAAAGAAATTACGCCTACAAAAGGAAAAATGGACGTGATACCAAATTCCGTTCAGCATAATGTTCCGGCTTGGGCGCTTTTTGCGATATTTTTTATCGTCGTTCCGCTTTCTATTAATTTAGTGAAAGAAAAAAGTCAGGGAACGAGCGTAAGAGTAAGAGTCAGTCCGACGCCTTATTATATTCATATTTTAGGAAAAACGTGTACGTATTTGATCATCTGTATCATTCAGTTTTTATTGATGGTTGCGGTGGGAATTTACCTTTTCCCTTATATGGATCTTCCGCAATTTGATGTGACAGGAAAAATGTTTCATTTAATTATCGTTACCATTTTCGCAGGATTAGCAGCTATTGGTTTTGGTGTTTTATTAGGAACATTAGCTGATACTCAGGAACAATCTGCACCGTTTGGAGCAACTTCTGTTGTTGTATTGGCAGCAGTCGGAGGAATATGGGTTCCCGTATTCTTAATGCCTGAATTTATGCAGACCGTTGCGAAATTCTCACCCATGAACTGGGGACTGAACGCTTATTACGACATCATTCTAAGAAACAGCGGAATCGCAGGTATCGCAAAAGAACTGGCTTTATTATTTTTATTTTATATTGCCATGGTCACTATTTCAATTTTTTATGAAAGGAAACAAAATGCAGTCTAACGAAAAACCAATCCAGTGTACAGAGGAAGTACGAGTACGATTCAATGAGACAGATCCGTTGGGTATTGTGTGGCATGGCCATTACATTGTGTATTTCGAAGACGGAAGAGAGGCTTTCGGCAGACAGCATGGCTTGACTTATCTTGATATTCAAAAAGCTGGATTTGTAACGCCTATCGTGAAAAGTACTTGTGAGCATTTTCTACCTTTAAAATATGGAGAAACATTCAATATCGTAACCACTTTTGTCAATACAACTGCGGCGAAATTGATTTATAAATACGAGCTTTTTAATCAAGACAATAAATTGGTGTGCAGTGGAGAAACCATTCAGGTTTTCTTAGATTCTGACAATAATTTATGTTTGTATAATCCTGAGTTTTTTCAAGCTTGGAAAGATAAAATGGGATTATGAGAAAAGAAGTTTACATCACAGATTACAACTGCGTCACTCCTTTAGGATTTGATGTTGCATCCAACTGGAATGCTTTACTTCAAGGAAAATCAGGCGTTGCAAAACATAAAGTGATCGAAAATCAGGAAGCTTTTTATACTTCTATTATCGATTCTGAAAAATTGGAAGAAGAATTCAACAGATTCTTCGACTCCGCTCAGAAATCGAAGATTCGGCGTTTAGCCAATGACAATATGGATTTCACGAGGCTTGAAAAAATGTTTTTGTTAAGTTTAAAACCTTTGGTAGAAAGACATAACATTTCAGACGAAACTGCTTTTATTTTATCGACAACAAAAGGAAATATCAGCTTATTAAAAAATAAAGCAACTGTACCGGAAGGTGCTTATCTTTCAAGTTTAGCACAAAAAATCGCTGACTTTTTCGGATTTAAAACCAAGCCCATTGTAGTTTGTAACGCCTGTGTTTCAGGAGTAATGGCGATTGCTATTGCTAAAAATATGATTCAAGCAGGAAGATATAAAGATGCATTTGTCGTGGCTGGAGATGAGATCTCCGAATTTGTGATTTCAGGATTCAATTCTTTTCAAGCCATCGGAAACGAACCGTGCAAACCTTATGATAAAAATCGTAACGGAATCAATCTTGGAGAAGCTACAGCAGCAGCTTTTATTACAAGTCATTGCGAGGAACGAAGTGACGAAGCAATCTCAAACGAAAAGTTTAGTTTTAAAATATTAGGGGACTCAGCAATCAATGATGCCAATCATATTTCCGGACCTTCAAGAACGGGAGACGGATTGTATGCAAGCATTAAAAATGCAATGACAGAAGCGAATGTTTCAGCAGAACAAATCAATTTTATATCTGCACACGGAACAGCAACTATATATAACGACGAAATGGAAGCTATTGCTTTCAACAGAATGGAATTACAAAATGTTCCTCTCAACAGCATGAAAGGTTTTTACGGACACTGTTTAGGAGCATCAGGTCTACTGGAAAGCATTATTTCTATGGAAAGTGCTCTTCACAGTACCTTAATTTCATCTAAAAACTTTGAAGAAATGGGAGTTTCCCAACCTTTACATATTATTAAAGAAAACCAGCCTGCAGACATCAAATATATTTTGAAAACAGCTTCAGGTTTTGGCGGGTGTAATGCTGCAATTGTTTTAGAAAAATGTTAACATGATGAAGAAAACCGACATTTGCACCATAGAAAACTCAAAAATAACCTTCAATGAAGAAGTTATTTTCGAAAGTCAAGCTGAAGTATTCTCAGAATTTGCGAAAGAAGCTTATAAAAGTTTAGAATTGAATTATCCTAAATTTCATAAAATGGATAACTTGAGTAAATTGGCATTTTTGGCTTCCGAAGTGATTTTAAAAGATGAAGATCACAGCAAAACAGCAATAGTTTTAGCGAACAGATCATCAAGTTTAGATACTGATTTCAAATATCAGGAAAGCATCAACTCTCAGGATAATTTCTTCCCGAGCCCGGCTGTTTTTGTGTACACGTTGCCTAACATCTGCGTCGGGGAAATAAGCATCAGACATAAAATGCAGACAGAGAATGCTTTTTTTGTTTTGGATGAATTTGATGAAAAATTTTTAAATGATTACTCAGAACAGATCTTACAGTCAGGAAAGGCTGAAAAGGTACTCTGTGGCTGGGTAGAGCTATATCAGGAAAGTTATAAAGCTTTTGTATATTTGCTTACGAACTAATATAACAATTTAACAATATAACAATGTAGCAATAATTTGCAGTCATCCATGGTAAACTGGTACACTGCTAAATTGGTACATTAAAATAATTTTTATGGAAAACTTACAAACTGAATTGAAGCACAAAATTATCGAAGTACTTAATCTTGAAGACGTTTCTATAGAAGAGATCAAAGATACTGATCCGTTATTCGGAGGAGGTTTAGGATTAGATTCTATCGACGCTTTAGAGTTGATCGTTCTTCTTGACAAAGATTATGGAATAAAATTAGCCGATCCTAAAAAAGGAAAGGAAATTTTTCAATCTATCGATACGATGGCAAAATTCATCGAAGAAAACAGAACAAAATAAATGAATCAATCTAGCAATGTATCAATATTGGTAACCCGTTAAATTGATGCACTGTTACATTATAAGATAAAATGAGTCAAAAAATTGCCATAACAGGAATGGGCATCATATCTTCCATCGGAAACAATGTGGAAGAAAATTTTATTTCGTTAAAAACCGGAAAACACGGAATTTCAGATATTCAATTATTTGAAACCCGCCACACCGGAAATATTAAAACAGGCGAGATAAAACTATCTAATGAAGAATTGGTACAAAAACTTCAGCTTAATGAAGATAATAATGTGACAAGAACTGCTTTACTAGGTATGGTTGCTACAAAAGAAGCTGTAGAAAGTGCCGGAATATTAGATATTAACGGCTACAAAACGGGTTTAATTTCCTCAACAAGCGTTGGCGGAATGGATATCACCGAAAAATATTTCTACTCCTATGAAGACTTTCCTGAAAAGCAAAAATATATCGACTCTCATGATGCAGGAAATTCATCATTAGCGATTGCAGATTATTTAGGTCTGAAAGGTATGGTTTCGACCATCAGTACGGCTTGTTCTTCAGCAGCTAACGCGATTATGATGGGCGCAAAGCTTATTAAAAATGGTGTTTTAGACCGCGTGATCGTTGGTGGAACAGATTCTCTTTCAAAATTTACTTTGAATGGATTTAGTACCCTAATGATTCTTACCGATTCTTACAATACACCTTTCGACAATGACAGAAAAGGATTAAATCTCGGAGAAGCAGCCGCTTTTCTGGTGTTGGAATCTGATGAAGTTGTTAAAAAAGAAAATAAAAAAGTCCTAGGCTATCTTTCGGGCTATGGAAATGCCAATGATGCTCACCATCAAACCGCTTCTTCAGAAAACGGACAAGGTGCATTTCTGGCGATGGAAAAAGCATTGAAAGTCTCAGGTTTACAGAAAGAAAACATCGATTATATCAACGTTCACGGAACCGCAACTCCAAATAATGATCTATCGGAAGGAATTGCGATGATCAGAATTTTTGGAGAAAATCAAGTCCCGGAATTTAGTTCTACAAAAGCATTTACAGGTCATACTTTGGCGGCGGCGGCAGGAATTGAAGCCGTATATTCATTGTTGGCTATTCAAAATAATATCATTTTCCCGAATCTTAACTTTAAAAATAAGATGGAAGAATTTGATTTAACTCCCGTTACTGAATTGAAAGAAAAGAATATCGATCATGTACTTTCCAATTCATTTGGGTTTGGAGGAAATTGTTCAACTTTAATTTTCTCAAAATCATGAGTGCAGTTTATATCAACAGTGCAGCCTGCATCTCGGTTCAGGACACTTTAAATGAAAATTTCACACAAAATCTTACGCCTGAAAATTCAGTTTTGGTTGTAAAAGCTATTGAACCTAATTACAAAGAATTCATTCCGCCCGCAATGAGCAGAAGAATGTCTAAAACAGTAAAAATGAGTTCTGTAGCCTCAAAATATGCTTTAAAAGAAGCCGGAATTGAAAATCCTGATGCGATTATTGTCGGAACAGGAATGGGATGTTCCCAAGATTCTGAAAAGTTTTTAAAAAATGTAATTGATAATAATGAAGAGTTCTTGACTCCAACTTATTTTATTCAGTCTACTCACAATACGGTTGCCGGGCAAATTGCTTTAGCATTACAATGCCACGCTTACAACTTCACGTATGTGAATACCTCTTCTTCATTGGAATTCTCGATGTTAGACGCCAAACTTCAAATTAATGATGGTGAAGCTGATAATATTTTGGTAGGTTCAACGGATGAACAGACCGACAGAACAATGGAATTGTATAAATTAAACAATACCATTAAAAAAGAAGAAAATCTTCCCGTTGATTATTTGAATTCAAAAACTGACGGTGTAATTTGGGGAGAAGGCTCAAGCTTTTTTGTTTTGGGAAAAGAAAAGACAGAAAGTTCTTACGCTCAATTGAGAGATATTAAAATCAATAATAGATTAGAACAGAATGAAATTCAAAGCTTTATCGGAGATTTTTTAACTCAAAACAATCTTACCTTTGAAGAAATTGACGCTGTTATTTTAGGCTTCAGCGGAGATGCAAAGTCTGATGTTTATTATACAAAAGCAATAGATTTATTTCCAAATTCGGCTTTGTTATATTCCAAACATTTAAGTGGAGAATTTAATACCGCAAGTGGTTTTTCAACATTTATGGCTTGTCATATTTTGAAAGATCAACAGATTCCGGAAGTGATGATTATTAATTTTGTAAAGAAAGAGGAGATTAAAAATATTCTACTTTATAATCATTTGGGAGGAAGTGATCATAGTTTGGTTTTGTTGGAGAGAGCTTAGTTTCATTCAATAAAGAAAACGGTTAGTTTGTCATTCAGAGTGAAACGAAGTGGAGCGTGGAATCTATTACGCATTTGGGATTGCTTCGTCATTTCATTCCTCGCAATGACACCAAGAATATTTTAAACCCAAAACTCAAAATAATAAAAAGATGAAACATTATCCATTTATCCTATTTTATCTTTTCTGTAATGTATTTATTTATGCATTTCACGGGACTTTTTGGGTGTATTTGTTTTGCTTTTTACTATTTTCGGCGGTGGTTGTTTGGGGATCTTTTGATATTCAATTGGGATATTTTGTCAATAGTTTGACTCATAAAAGAACCAAAATCAAGGAAGTTGCATTGACTTTTGATGACGGTCCGACTGAATTTACCCCGAAGTTTTTAGATCTATTAAAAGAAAACAACATAAAAGCAACCTTTTTCTGCATCGGAAAACAGATTGAAAAATATCCTGAAACTTTCCAAAGAATTATTGCGGAAGGTCACACAATTGGAAATCATACTTTTTCTCATTCAAACAATACCGGATTCTTATCTACTCCAAAAATGGTTGAAGAGATTGAAAAATGCGACGAAATCATTTATAAAACTGGAAATATAAAGACCAATTTATACCGTCCTCCTTTTGGCGTTACCAATCCGAATATTGCTAAAGCGATTAATAGAACTCACAAAAAAAGCATCGGCTGGAATGTCCGTTCTTTAGACACAATCACAGACAACGAAAAGACAATTTACAAACGAGTTACCAAGAATCTAGAGAAAGGAAGCATTATTCTCTTTCACGACACCTCAGAAAAGACATTTCATGTGTTGAAAGATTTATTGCTATTTTTGAAGGATAAAAAATATTCAACTTTTACAGTTGATACTATTATTAAAAATCAAAAAAATGATTAAAAATATTGCTTTTGGAGCATTTTTATTAGTTTCAAGCTTCTTTTTTGCTCAAAATACAGCAATGACAGCGGCTGAAGCGAAAGCTTTTGTAACCAAAGTTTCATCTGAAACAAAGGAAATAAAAACATTACAAAGTGATTTTACCCAAACCAAAAAGATGGATTTTTTGGATAAAAACATTGTAACGTATGGAAGAATGTCTTTAAAAACACCCAACATCTTAAGCTGGAAATATACAAAGCCTTATCAATACAGTATTATCTTTAAGGACAATAAAATTTTCATCAACGACCAAGGCAAAAAATCTTCAGTTGACGCTAAAAGTAAAACGTTTGAAAAGATCAATAAATTGATCGTGGGAAGTTCAAACGGAAAGATGTTTAACGATCCTGAATTTTCAGTAGCTTACTTGAAAAACGCGAATTACAATGTCGCCAAATTTACTCCGAAATCTGCTCAATTATTGAAATACATTAAGCAAATCGAATTAAGTTTTCCTAAAGGTCAATCAACAGTTTCACAGGTGAATATGACGGAAGCCTCGGGAGATACTACGAATATTGTTTTCAAAAATACAAAGATCAATGCACCGATTTCTGCTTCAGAATTTTCTTTATAGTCTGATTTTTCTGCTGTTTGTTTCGTGTAAAACGTATCAACTAACAGACGTAAAATCCGTAACAAATTCTGAGAAAACAGTTGAAAATTTATACTTTTCTTCGAATGATGATTATGTTTATAAATGTCAAATGGATATTTATAAAAATCATGTAAGCGGAATTTTAATTATTAAAAAACTAAATGATGCGACACACCGTGTCGTATTGACTTCTGATTTTGGAAATAAATTAATCGATTTTGAGATTTCAGGGGATAATTTTAAGTTGAATTATGTTCTAGCAGATTTAGATAAAAAGATTGTCATTAATTTTCTAAAGAATGATTTTCAGCAATTGCTAAAACAGCAATATCCTGTTACTGAAAGTTTTGAGAATGAAAAATCGAAAATTTATCTCTCAAAATTGGATAAGAAGCAATATTATTTGTTCTTCAATAAAGAAAATGGTTTGTTAAATAAGATCATTTACAAGAAAAATAATAAGGAAAAAATCGATTTCACTTTTGATGCAAAAAAACATATCTTCGCGGATAGTTTGAGTCTTCAACATAAAGATTTCAAGATCAATATAAAACTATTTCAAATAACCGAAACTGAATAACTTTAACATGAAAAAAACGGCACTTTTACTATTTGCTTTATTTACAACTTTATCTTTTGCTCAAGTGACTTTTAACCCAGGAATCAGAGCAGGAGCCAATTTTTCTCATTTCACCAACAATGAAAATCAAACATTCTACTGGCCTGATTATCAAGATGCAAATATGAATATGGATTTTAAAACTAAAACCGATTTTTATATTGGATTTTTAGGAAATATCCGTTTTGCAAAATTTTATGCTTTACAGCCGGAAATTAATTATTCCAGACAGGGAGCAAAGTTTGAGACCAATGTTAATAACTTGAACGGACAAACACTTTCTGTTTCTTATTTGGGACTTCAATTGGTCAATAAATTTTATTTCAATAAATTCAACGTTCTTGTTGGGCCAACTTTAGAATTTGTTGTAGACAAGAAAAACTTTGAGCCGGACAACGAAATAGATTTAGGAATTACAGCCGGTTTAGGATACGATATTACAAAAAACTTTGGGGTTGAAGCGAGAGTAAAAAAAGGTTTTGTTCCTGTTTACAGCTTCTACGACAATCATACAAACGTTACTTTCCAAGCGGGCGTTTATTATACATTTAACATGAAAAAATAATTTTATGCAGACTATTCTTACAGACTTTTACACCTTACAATCATCCGAAAAAGGAGAAAACGGACGTTTCATTGCAAATATCAGTTTAAATAAAGATCATGATATTTTTAATGGCCATTTTCCGGGAAATCCTGTCACTCCAGGAGTTTGCATGATGCAGATCGTAAAAGAACTGACTGAAGAATTTACAGGCGCACAATTATTTTTAAAATCTGCTTCAAATGTGAAATTCATGGCGATCATCAACCCGTTTGAAACGCCGGATTTAACTTTACAATTGGATATCACTGAAAACGAAGATGAAGTTAAAGTAAAGAATACCACTTCTTTTGGCGAGACTATTGCATTAAAAATGTCGGTAAACTATAAAAAATTGACATCATGAAATTGATTTTCTCATTCATAACCGCTTTTATTTTATTCTTTCAAACAGATTTGGAAGCATTAAGAAACAGCTATTCAAAGGCTAGTTCATCCAACGAAAACACACAGGCATTTATCAATACTGCCGAAAAACAGTCAGGTTCTGATGTTGTGACGAATGGTTATAAAGCTGCAGCGAAAATCATGGAAGCGAAAATCGCTAAACAAAACAGGAAATCTCTCGTAAAAACCGGAGCAGTAAGCCTTGAAAGTATAATTAAAGCCAATCCTAATAATATTGAATTAAGACTGATAAGATTAAGCGTTCAGGAAAACATTCCAAAAATTGTAGGATACAGAGGAGGTTTAAAAGATGATAAAGCATTCATTTTGAGCAACTACAATAAGCAAAATGCAGCTATGAAAAGTTATATTAAAAAGTTTGCTGTACAATCTAAAACTATGTCTGATACTGAAAAAGCATCATTAAAATAAAACAATGACCCTTCCTGAAGTACAAAATGCAATTTCCGAGAAGAAAATCTGCGTTTTAATACCTACTTACAACAACGAAAAGACTCTGAGAAGAGTGATTGATGGTGTTTTAGATTATACCGAAAGTATCATTGTGATCAATGATGGTTCTACGGACTCTACGCTTCAAATTCTAGGTCATTTTCCTCAAATTACAATAATTTTACTTCCTGAGAATAAAGGAAAAGGAAATGGTCTTAAGATAGGTTTCAGAAAGGCAAAAGAATTAGGTTTCGATTATGCAATAACAATTGATTCTGATGGACAACATTATCCTGATGACCTTCCGGTTTTTGTGGAAGCTTTACAAAGTGAAGAGCATGATGTTTTACTGATCGGGAACCGAAATATGTCGCAAGACGGAATTCCAAAGAAAAGCAGTTTTGGGAATCGTTTTTCTAATTTCTGGTTTTGGTTTGAAACAGGAATCAAGCTTGAAGATACCCAATCCGGTTATCGTTTATATCCTTTACACAAAATTCCCAAGAAATATTTTACGCCAAAATTCGAGTTTGAGATTGAAATTATTGTAAGAACAGCCTGGAGACATGTTCCTGTAAAAAATGTTCCTATAAAAGTGTTGTATGATCCTGCGGAAAGGGTTTCGCATTTCAGACCCTTCAAAGATTTTACGAGAATCAGTATTCTGAATACGATCTTAGTAACGATCACTTTACTTTATATTATTCCGAGAAATTTCATTAATAATTTCAAAAAAAAAAGCTTTAAAAGATTCTTAAAAGAAGACGTTCTCGAAAGTGACGGAAGCAACCGCACCAAGGCTTTTTCTATTGCGCTTGGGGTTTTTATAGGATTTTCTCCATTGTGGGGATTTCATACTTTATTAACTATTTCTCTGGCGGTTCTTTTTAAACTGAACAAAGTGTTGGCTTTTGTAGCTTCCAATGTGAGTTTACCACCGTTTATTCCTTTTATTATTGCTGCTTCACTATTTTTAGGGTCTCCTTTTGTTCACGGCGACAGTAATATTTTAAGCGGCGAACTTAATTTTGAACTTATTAAGAATAATCTTCTTCAATACGTGATCGGAAGCACAATTTTAGCGACTACAATGTCTATGATTTTAGGAATAGGTACTTTTCTATTTTTGAATAAAGTAAATCCTGATAATAATTAATTCAATTCTTTTTCAAATAAAAACTGCAAAGCCTTTCGACCTTGCAGTGAGTTATGAAGAATAAATTATATTTTATTTTTTCGTTAGTTTCTGAGAATATGTTTTTCCATTTTTATCTGTCAAAACAAGCATATAAATCCCTGAATTTAATTGTTTGATAGATATTGAGTTTCTTTCAACCTTTGTTTGTAAAACCATTCTGCCGGTCATTTCATACACTTTCGCTTCGGTTGGAGTAAAATCGTTTTTAGATTTAAAATTGATAATATCGTCACTAGGATTTGGATAAACAGTGAATATTTCCTGAGTAGCCTGAATGTCTCTTGTATTTAAGAATGATCCTTCTACCACGTTTAAAGTCGTGTTTGGTGTTACATTATAAACCGTATCAACAATACCTGAAGGCCATTTTATGACAACTTTTGTAATTGCTGTAGCCTGACCGATTCCGAAATGAGCATTCAGTGTACTCATATTTCCGAATCCTGTTCCGCTCTGTACATCTCGGATTTGTTTTCCCCAAGCTCCATAAATTTCAACTCTTGCTCCAATTCCGTTTCTGTTACTTTGAGTTCCTTTTAATGTTACTTTTAGCCATTTATTATTATTTCCTGCGTTCATCAGGACGGTATTTCCATTCTGAATATCCAGAAAACCATCATGATTCAAATCTCCAATCGGGCGTTTTGTTGCATTTAAACTGTAAGTACTGGCGTTCGGGGTAAAAGTAAAATCACCATTTCCAAACATGATTGTATTCCCTGCGCCTAAAACATCCAGAAACCCATCATTATCAAAATCATAAGTAACATATTCTCTGCTCAAAGTATTTACAATGTCATAGCCGGAACCCGTAGATTTATCTGTAAATGTGCCGTCACCATTATTCTTCATCACTTTGCTAAGACCATTACTTGTAGAATTAATTCCTATAACAGCGTCCATCCAACCATCATTATTAAAATCTCCCCAAGCAGCAGACCATGTCTGTGTCGGATTAGCCATATTCGCAGCAAGAGCAACGTTGGTGAAAGTTCCGTTTCCGTTATTTCTGTGAAGCTCGTCTATATTTCCTCCGGGGCCAGAACCTCCTCCACTGCATTTTGCGATGTATAAATCCAGATCACCATCGTTATCATAATCAATCCAGATAGAGCCATAATTTCCTCCTGAAGGGAAATCTCCCATTCCTCCCTGATTATGGTTCATATTTGCTCCATCATTCATATAATATCTGTTCGGAGCATTATCATCACAAATGAAAGCATCCAGTTTTCCATCATTATTGATATCTATAAAATTCGTTCTCTGAACTAAAAAAGATTGTGGTTTTCTATCAGAAGTGAAAGCTGTTCCGTCTGCACTAGCTTTTACAAAAGCTATTCCGCTTCCCGAGCCATACACAAGATCATTAAAGCCGTTATTGTCGTAATCTCCGGCTGCAATGCTCCATGAAGGTAATATTGTTGTATTGGGAATTGTATAGGTAACATCGTTGAATCCACCTCCCTGCTTTTGATACGAGATAACGATTTGAGTATTATTTACAACAGAAACAATATCATCTAAATAATCCCCATTCATGTCTACCACACAGTTATTGTAACTCCCGGCTACCGTAACCGGCTGAGAAGTAAATGAAAGTCGATTAATAACAGGTGCCGATTCAGTTACTTTAAAATTAAATCCTAAACTAGACCATTTGTTGTCGAACACCACATAATAGGTATTTCCCGCAACTGCTCCAAAGGTAACCTGTGAAGAAGTACCAGAAGAGTCATCATTTGCTGCAATACATGCTAATGCTCCACAACTTCCTGAATATACCATTACTCTTGTATCTACATTCTGCCCCGTAACTACCGAAGAAACAGTAACATTCTTATTGGCAGTAGCTGTGTATTTGTACCATACCGCTGCTGATCCGAGAGTTCCCAAATTACAAACTGTGGATGGTGGCGTTCCTGTAATGGCAGGTGCTGTATATGTTCCTACCGTAAGATTTACTGCAGAAGCACAAGTAAGTTGTGCTATTCCCCATGTTATATTAGATAATAAAACAAAAAAGGATAATTTTTTTCTCATATTTTTCAATTTGGTTATTCGTTTTTAAGGACAGTTTTGGTTAAGAGAATTGATCCATTGCTTTAAGAGTTCTACTCCTTCATCGTGTACAATCGTTCTTCCCAACAAAGGCATTCTGTTGCTTTCATCTACAGAATTAAGTCTAAAGCTCATCACCGATTTATTATGATTTCCGGGTGTTATAATCTTCTCTAATGAAGGACCTTGAGGCTCATCTGCCATTACGCAAACTCCCATATTGGTAAGGTTTGTCGTTTGGCTAAAGCTCAATCGTATAGCACGATAATCGCAACGCGCGTTCTGTTGATGGCAATGCGCACAGTTGATATCTAAATAAGACCTCAATCGTATATCTACAGGCTTGCTGGTATCTTTGTAATTAACTGTAGAAACAATATTTGAAGGGTAACTTAAAAGATAACCTTCATCCACGAGTTTCTGCAATTGATTTTTAACTCCCCCTTCGTAGCTGTATGTTGTATTAAGGTTTTGAGGTTTTACACCGATAGGAACCGGTTTATTGTCTAATTTATGACAGGCATAGCATTCTGATTCTGAAGGAATTCTGTAATCAATATTCATGACTTCATTATTCTCTTTTTTAAAAGTTAGGTTTTTAGAACTTCCACTTGTAAAATCAGTTCCGGTAACAAGATTAGCTTCTGTCTGTTCGTCATTCCACATATATTCCGCAAAAATCCAACCAGTTGACTTTCGTATCATTAATCTTGTCTCCAGTATTTTGGTTGTATTATTAGGCTGTACTGTATTGTAATAAAAGCTTTTTATTAAAACAGTTCCAACAGGGAAATTCAGGGATTTATCATCTGCATCAAAAGTAGCTTTTACGCCTTGTGGCATCCAGATAAATCTCTTTTTTAATGCATAATCAGTGAAAAGTGAACTTGCAGGTTCATAAGGAATTACCTTGCTTGATGGTGTCATATTTCTTAATTCACCTGTGAAAAAAGCATAGGTTGATAATTTAGCGTAAGGAACCGCATTGATTTCAAAATTAACAAAAGAACTCTCTACTTCTACTCCTTCCATTTTCTCATCTTTACAAGAAAACAGCATCAATAAAAATATAAGAGATAAAAAATAGTTTTTTCTCATCCGTTTCATGGTTTTAAGGAAACGAATATAAATAATAAACCAACTACACACCAAATATTTTTACATCAAAAACACAAAATCAATTAAAATAATAAAACAAAATAAACAATTAAAGATTGATTATTCAATAAAAAGACCACAAACACTTATAAAACACAAATAATATTTATTAAATAACAAATGAAAATTAAACAAAACAAATTAGGCTATTTTCTATTATTATTAATAAGCATTCTATAAAAATTGTAGAAATTAATGTTATTTATAAATAACATCCGAGAACAAGAAAAGTGTTGTAAAAACAGTAATAAATATCGCAATAATCACTAAAACGAGTTGTACAGTAAAATCTGTTTTTTCATGATCTTCTTCTTTCGCTTCAAAAGTGAAATTGATCTTGCCCGGATTTTTGATGATCCTCCAAATGAACAATAAAATGATAAGATTTAATATAATTGGAGAAAAAAGGAATAATTTACTTCCGGATCCACCTGTATTTTTTCCATATCCATGAATAGGAATAATTTCCGGAATTGAACTGTATTTGCTCACCAAATACACAGAATAACAAACGATTATAATGAAAGGAATGGAAAATAAATACCGTATACTTTTAGGAATCATTTTAATTTTTTTAGTGTTTTCTTCAAATATTCCTCAACATTTTCTTTATCCGGAACGGTTGTAATTTCTTTTGTCAACGCTTTTTCAAATTGAATTTTTGCTTTAGAATATTCTTTTTTATTGAAATAATACTTTCCTGCCTGATAATATACAAACCAAAAATCAGGGTTTAAAGATTGATAATTATTAATAAATTCATCAGAAAGAATTTTCTTTTTATCATCAATTGCATCTTCGATATGAGAACTCAATTTTTTATATTCTTCGTAATTCTTGTACTCCTGAGAATCTACAAAAGGATCTTTCGCAATATTTAAATCTGACTTTGCAAATTCACCGTTTTTTAATCTTTTTTCAGAAAAAATTTCATTTAAATCATAACATACAAATTCTCCTAATTGATAAGGGGTTGAAGACACCCAAACCAGTTTTTTTTCAGGAGAAAAAATAACGGCATGATGCGCCAATAACTGATTGATTGCCTTTTCATTTCCATAACCGATTTTCTCACCTTTCAATCCAGATTTATCTCTTAAAATAGAAGCCATTTTTTCTGGAGTCAACTTTTTATTTTCCTCTAAAAGCTCTTGTAATTTTTCGTAACGATATTCAGAATGACTTTCTATAATATGTTTTTGATTTCTTTTATCGTTTTTATAAGCTTCTGATTGAAAATGATTTGTACAAAAAACTCGGCTTGTATTTTCTACCTTGTAAACTCCGAAATTATCCGGAGAAACTTCGATAATCACAGCATTTTTATCGTTTGCGCTTCCAACCAAAATAGATTCTGAAACGAAAACTTTTCTCTTTTTGGTGATTGCAATAGCTTCATCAATATTCTTTGCGTATTGTAAAATTTCTCTCGTCATAAAAGAAATAGGAGTTTTTGCCGTCAAAGGAATTTTAGATTTTCCGGCATTGATCGTTACTGTAATTCCCTCTTTATTCATCCCCGAAACAACGCCAATCATTCCCGGCCAACTTACAGATAGATAAGGAATTCCTTGTTCAGGTTCAACGAACTCTATTAATTTATTTTTAGCAAAATCGTCTCCAACATAAAAATCGAAGTTTCTACCAATCAACAAATCTCCATCTTCTGTATTTTCATTCCAAACTGCGAGAGAAGTACAACCCACGACCATCAAATCCTGCATTGCATGACCAATATCGTGTGCGCCGTGCAAGTACAAACTCCTCAGATATTTCGGCGCAATAAAATTATATTTATCTGATGCATATTGAGACAACCCAAATAATTCGGCCTGATAATCTTCCCGTACATTGAGATACATTTTTCGGTTGTACCATTTTAAAAAACCTCTCAATATCTTTTGCTTAAATTTCGAAGGAACAAAACCTTCCACTTTAGAAAAGAAAATCTCTTCCTGCTTTTGCATTAAATTTTGAGTCAATGCACCGTTGTTATACCCTAATTGTAAAGGATTTCCCTTAATATATAATTCCCAAAGCTGCTGCTTATTTTTGGTTAAATAATTTTGATTAAAATTAAAAGTTGAGTCATTAATTTTATTGACTTTCGGAATTTCTAATGAATATTGTTTTACGCTGGGAACATGTTTTATTGATTTTCTGACACCGCAAGAGGTGAGATTAATTATTAGAAATAAATAAAATAAAGTTTTTATTTTTCGATATTTGTCATTCTGACGAAAGGAAGAATCTCTTTTTAAAAGTTTAGATTCTTCATTACGCGTTGCTCCATTCAGAATGACAGACTGTATACTTTTATTCACTTTTATTCTTATTAATCATTTGTGTCAAACGCTCATCAATAAGCTCTTTTCCTAAAATTTCAGCGCAAGTATTGAATGCGCCAATCGTACAGCCCAAGATTCCGTGCATATTGACAGATTGCCCTGTAAGAAAGAGATTATTGATTTTAGTTCTCGGAGAAACCATTGTTTTCAAAGGGTTTTCAGAGCTTTTTATATATCCGTACATATTTCCTTCAAAACTTCCGATATAGTCACGGTAAGATAGCGGAGAAGATGTGTACACTTTCTTGATAGATTCTCTGATATCTGGAATTTTCTTTTCCAATGCATCAATCATTTTTTCGGCTTTTTCAAGCTTGAATTTTTCATATTGCTGCCCTCTTTCCTCTTCATCAGCAACCGTATTGAAAGTATTTTGCCAATCTTTAACTTCATCAAAATCCATGTACGAAATTGCCGTTAGACTTTCAGCAAACTCAGGATCATGCTTTGATTGCGTTGCAGAAAGCATATACGTTTCCGGCCAGTCTTCTTTTTTGTATTGATAAGCACTCCAAACCAGATCCTCCGAAGAATAATGATATCTGTTATAGTTGAAATTCGGAATTGAATGCGGTTTTAAGACCAAATAAACACTAAAACATGAAGAAACAGGTTCCCAGCTTAAAACTCTATTTAAAAAGGATTTTTTCAGCCTTTCTTCACCAATCAGTTTAATGGTTGAACGGATTTCAATGTTTGAAATGATTTGTTTCGCAAAATATTCTTTTCCTTCTTTGGTTTTTACGCCACTTAAAAGTCCGTTTTCATTGAAGGTCATTGCAGAGACTTCGGAATGTTTGTGAACTTCCGCGCCGTATTCTCTTAATTTTTTAATTAATAATTTTGAGATCTGGCTTCCTCCTTTCACGCATTTGTAAGCACTTTGAATGTAAGAATTCACCGTCAAAGCATGAACGTAAAACGGAACGTTCTCCGAATCTCCTGCGTAGAGAAAATTTGAACCCAATAAAACTGACTGTAATTTTTTATCTGAAGTAATCGATTCGATGAATCTTTTTGTATTTAAATGGAGAATTTCTTCATTATAATTATTGCTTCCGACAACATTATATCTCGGAAACTGGTTGCAAACTCTCTGAATTTCTTCACAATAATTTTCAAGATTTTCTTTTTCGTCCGGAAAATATCGAGATAGTTGTTCAACAAAATTTTTGTATCCCTGAGCGTGAGGATATTCAATTTCATCGTCTCCGAAAGTTACTTTATCGTATCCGTCTTCATCCATTTTCTGAAGATCAAGATCATCCATAATTCCTAAATAAGAAAAGAATTGATGAAGATTTTGCCCTTTTGACAGTCCGCCAAGATAATGAACTCCGGTATCGAAAATCAGTTTGTCTCGGGAAAATGTCTGCAAATTTCCGCCGTATTGGTTATTTTTCTCCAAGACACAGACTTTCAGACCTTCTTTCGCCAAAATGAGAGCCGAAGCAAGACCTCCCAATCCGCTGCCGATAACAAGTATGTCGTATTCTTTTTTCAAAGGAGAAAATGCGTTTTTTTAAAGATAAGAAATTCGGAGATTAAAAGTATGCAAGTTCTCTTTGTCGTGCTGAAAGATCTCAACATCGCCTAGATTCCTACGGAATGACAAACTATGTGGATAGTAATTAGGTACAAAGTAAAACTTAATAATTTTAACTTCTCAATCGATCTTATTCTTTGAGTTTTTAAATATTAGTTTTCTAGGGTAAAAGTAGGTAATTAATCTATATCATCCCAAAAATCAAAGTAATTGAACCATTGAAGGGGATATTTTTTGATCATGGACTCTAAATTTTGAGTATAAGAGTTTAAAAGTCCCTGTGCATCTCGTTTTTTTACCTGTTGAGCGACTCTTGCATATAAGTGATAATGAAGATTTTTTTCCTTCATCACATACACATACACAACCGGAACGCCTAATCGGGAAGCAATTAAGAAAGGTCCAGCCGGAAATTTCGCGGTTTTCCCCAATAAATCGCCTTCTAAAAACTTTGAGCCTTCGAAATAACGGTCGCCAGTAAAACAGATCAATTCATTTTTCGACAAAGCTTCATTGATGTCGAAAATATGCGACATATCGTCTTTCACATAAATGAATTTGATATTGCTTTTTTTAACAGTTACACTTTCAAGATATTCTTTGATGACTGTAACTTCCTGATCTGTTGTCACTAAATTAATCTGACAATCAAAATCGATATCTGCAAAAAAGTGTTCTGCGATTTCAAAATTACCGATGTGAGCGCTGATTAAAACTCCGCCTTTTTTTTCTGCTAAAAGGTTTTTAAGATTTTCAACGCCGTCAAATTCGTAAGTGTATTTTTCTCTTAAGCCCGCCGAAATAGCAGTTTTATCAATCAAAACTGTTCCGAAAGTGAAATAACTTTTAAATAATGAAATTTTAGTTTTCCAAAATCCGTAATTCAGTCTTTTTTGAAAGTAATAGGTAAAGTATTTGTTGCTTTTTTTTTCGAATATAAAGTAGTATAAAGCAACAAAATAAAGTACAAAATATGAACTTCTGATCCCGATATTTCTAATACACCAGACGAAAATTCTGTAACCCAGAATTGTGCCTTTAGATTTACCTTTCCACTTGTTCATAGTATCAATTTAGCAATGTATCAATTCAACAGTGTAACAATTTTATTAAGCTTAAATAAGCATTTATGAACGGCTAAATTGGTATATTGTTTTATTTTTAAAGTAAAGTTTAATCAATAATTAAGCGTTTTTCTCGGTGATTTTGTTTTGAATAGTCGAATAAAAATCGTCAAAAGTGACCATTTTCTTGAAGTCTGCTTCCCCTAATTTCACTCCGAAATTAGATTCAATCACAACAACCATATCAATATAATCTAAGCTGTCTAAGCCTAAAGTTGTTTTTAAGTTTGCTTCATTGCTGATTTCATCGCCGTCTACCTCGAATTCATTAACCAAAAAGTCGTTGACGATCGCAACAATTTTTTCCCTTTCCATGTTTTTATTCAAATTTTTTAACAATTAGTGCCGAATTTGTTCCCCCAAATCCAAAAGAATTCGACAAAAATACGTCAATTTTTTGACTTTTTGTTTCGGCGATCAAATTTATCTTTTTTGCCTCATCATCAGGGTTTTTCAAGTTGATATTTGGTGCTACAAAATCATTTTGCATCATCAAAATCGAGTAAATAACTTCACTTGCACCCGCCATCCAACATTCATGACCTGTCATAGATTTTGTAGAACTTACAGGAACTTCACCTCCAAAAATTTCGTAGATCGCCTTTGCTTCATTCGCGTCTCCGATTGGTGTAGAAGTTGCGTGAGCGTTAATATAATCAATATCTTTCACCTGTAAACCAGACTGTTGCAAGGCTCTATTCATTGCTAGAGCCGGACCATCAACATTTGGAGTTGAGATATGTCCGCCATTTGAAGAAAAACCGTAACCAACGATTTCAGCCAGAATATTTGCCCCTCTTTTTTGTGCAGATTCTAAACTTTCAACAATCAAAGATGCCGCTCCACCACTTGGAATTAATCCGTCTCTATCTTTATCAAAAGGTCTTGATGCTTTTGTCGGCTCATTTTCTCTTACCGAAAAAACACCCAAACCGTCAAAACTCGCCATTGAATATTTGTTGGTTTCCTGAGCACCTCCACAAACAATCATGTCCTGCATTCCGCTCTTAATCATCATGTAGGCTAATCCCAACGAATGAGATCCACTTGCACAAGCTGCGCTAATGGTCAAATTAATTCCTCTTAATTTAAATATTGTGGAAAGGTTCATGGTAACCGTAGAATTCATCGATTTGAATATCGCGCCAGAACCCATTAAAGTCGTATCTTTTTTCTCTCTTGCAATGTCGATTGATTCCACAACTGCCTGAGAAACACTATCATTTCCGTATAAAATTCCGACTTCGTTATTATCTAAGAAGTCTTGATCTATGCCTGCCTGCTGTAACGCATTAAGTGTTGCGACATAAGCGTACTCACTTTCTTCGCCCATGCTGATGCGCTGACGTCTGTTTAAAAGACTTTTCAGATCCGGTTTTGGAACTACGCCTGTAAGGCCTGATCTGAAACCAAATTCTTTCCTTTCGTCCACTAAAACAATACCGGATTTTCCTTGATACAGGGAATCTTTCACTTCTTCCAGAGAAGTTCCGATGCAAGAATAAATTCCCATTCCGGTAATTACAACCCTATTTTCCATTTAAAATTCTAGGTTTTAGGTTTTAGATTTTAGGTTTTAGGTTGCAGCTATTTGCTATTCCCTAAGATCTGCTACCTGATTTTATGAGTAAATTCCACCGTTAATATTAATCACTTCCCCTGTAATGTACGAAGATTTTCTTGAAGCTAAGAATGCAACAAGATCTGCAACTTCCTCTGCTTCGCCAAATCGGTTGGCAGGAATCATTGCTTTTAATTCATTTTCATTAAAATCCTGCGTCATATCTGTTCTGATAAACCCTGGAGCAACCGCATTTACGGTGATATTTCTTTTCGCAACTTCCTGAGCCAGAGCTTTTGTAGCCCCGACTAAAGCGCCTTTTGCTGCAGAATAATTCGTTTGACCTGCTGTTCCTTTCACTCCGGAAACAGAAACCATATTAATAATTCTGCCGTATTTATTACGCAACAATTTTTGAATAAAGAAATTTGTCACGTTGAAAAAACCATTTAAACTCGTGTTAATCACAGCGTTCCAGTCTTCACTCTGCATCCACATGAATAATCCGTCTCTTGTAATTCCGGCATTATTCACGATCACTTCAACGATTGAATCTGCGTTTTTTTCCTGCCATTCTCCTAAAACTTTTAAAGTTTCTTCCGCATTTCCTACATCGAATTTTAGAATTTCTCCTGTAGAACCCAATTCTTCTACTTTAGCTAAAGTTTCCCTTGCTGCAGCTTCGTTTGAAGTGTAGTTGATCAGTATATGATAGTTTTTCTCTTCTGCCAGTTTTATACAGATGGCTCTTCCGATTCCTCTAGAGCCTCCTGTTACAATTGCACATTTCATTGGTTGTTGTTTTTACCAGATTATGGTTTTATGTTTCCATAGGTTTTACCTACGGCTATTATTATTGAACCCTTCGGGTTCTCCTCAAACTGCTTATTTTTTTAAATATTTCTTCACTTCCTCCAAATATGGATACATCACCATATCATCTGAGAACGCCGGAATGATCTTTCTTATTTCATCGTACAGTTCTTTTGTGGATGATGAAACTTTATCTTTAAAATCAAGATATTCAATTGCCTGAATGATTGTGATCGCTTCAATCGCCAATACTTCAAAAGCATTTTCAATCACCTTTCTGCAAATTACGGCAGCATTGGTTCCCATACTCACAATATCCTGATTATCATTGTTATTTGGAATACTGTGAACGTACATAGAATTCGATAACATCTGACTTTCCGCTGTTGTAGAAGTCGCCGTGAACTGAACGCCCTGCATCCCGAAATTAAAGCCTAATTTACCTAAATTCACAAAAGGAGGCAAAATTTCGTTGATTTTTGAGTTTAAAAGATAGTTTAATTGTCTTTCTGCCAACATTGTTAGTTTTGTCACCACAATTTTAAGCTTATCCATTTCAAGAGAAATATAATCTCCATGGAAATTTCCGCCGTGGTAAACGTGTTGACCCTCAACGTCTATAATTGGATTATCATTTGCTGAATTGATCTCATTTTCAAGAACTTTCTCCGTGTATTCCAACGTATCTAGAACAGGTCCTAAAATCTGCGGAACACATCTTAACGAATAATATTCCTGAACTTTTTCCTTGAAAACCTTTTCCTGCTCTTCAAAATGAGTATATAAGTGATCTTCTCTTTTTCTAATCAATTTACTGTCAGACAAATGCGCACGCATTCTTTCTGCAATTTTTTGCTGACCTGCGTGAAGTTTTGTTCCATTTAAAGCTTCCGATAAATGGTCGTCGTAAGCCTGAACGATTTCATTGATCGCACAAGATAATTTAATCGAGATTTCAGTTAATTGATTGGCTTTGTATGCATTCACAATACCAATTCCTGACATCACAGAAGTACCGTTCATTAAAGCAAGACCTTCACGGATCTCAACTTTTATCGGTTCTAAACCTTCAATTTCAAAAACTTCCTTTGTGGATTTTCTTTCACCTTTATAGAAAACTTCACCTTCACCGATTAAAACCAAAGCCAAGTGTGCTAGCTGGACTAAATCGCCACTTGCGCCTACTCCTCCATGTTCGAAAATCAGCGGTGTAACATCTCTGTTTATTAATTCTTTAAGTAAATTAACTACCGAATGATGAACTCCAGAATTCCCAAGTGACAAAGTATTCAATCTTGCCAACATACAAGCCTTAACTTCTTCTGGAGGCAGGGGATTTCCAATACCTGAAGAATGGCTTCTTATTAAGTTATATTGTAACTGGTGAGTATCTTCATCGCTGATTTTAAATTGAGCCATTGGCCCAAAACCAGTATTAACACCATATATCACTTTGTTTCTAGAAAATTCTTTTAAAAACTGAAAACTCGCATCCACTCTGGCTAAAAGTGTATCATCCAGTTCTATTTTTTCATTATTTACGACGATATTCTGAAAATCTTTCAGTTCTAAAAAGCTATTTATTTTCATTAATTAAAAAGTAATAGTAGATAATTTTATAAAATATTAATTAATTGTCACTAATTTTGCGGCAAAGATATAAGTTATTATTAAAATAAAAAATCAAAGATGAGCAAAGAATTTGTTGATGTTCTCGTAATCGGTGCTGGACCTTCCGGATGCGTATCTTCTTCATACTTAAAGAAGAACAATATCAACGTGAAAGTTGTCGAAAAAACAAAATTTCCAAGATTGGTTGTAGGCGAAAGCTTAATTCCGAGAGTGATGGATCATTTTGATGAAGCGGGACTTTTTCCTGCTTTGGATAAAATGGGTTTCGAGAAAAAATTGGGAGCACGTTTTTTAAGAGGTGATGAAGTTTGCATCTTTGATTTCGGTGATAAATTCGGTGAGGGCTGGGATTGGACCTGGCAGGTTCCGAGGGCTGATTTTGATAATACTTTGGCTCAGGAAGTTATTAATAAAGGCATTGACCTTGAGTTTGAAACCGAAGTGATTGGTATTGAATTTAACGGAACAGATTCTATCACAACTGTAAAAAATAAAAATGGCGAAACAAAGGAAATCCATGCCAAATTTGTCATCGATTCAAGTGGTTACGGAAGAGTTTTACCGAGACTTTTAGATTTAGAAAAACCTTCAAAACTGTCTCCGCATTCAGCAATTTTTGCTCATGTAGAAGATATTAACAGAGAAGAAGGAACGGAAGGAACGTTGATTTCCTTTGATATTATTGAAACTGAAGTCTGGCTTTGGGTGATTCCTTTTTCGAATGGAAATACGAGTGTAGGAATCGTTGGTCCGACTGAATACATTGATCAATTATCTGAAAACGGAGATCCTGCAGAAGCGTTGAGAAAAGCAATTTCTCTTTCTGATTATTATGTAAAACGTTTTGGTGATGTAGATTTTCTTTTTGAACCGAGACATTTGAAAGATTATTCTTGTTCGGTTAAAAAATTATTCGGAGACGGATTTGCATTGACAGGAAATGCTTCGGAATTCCTAGATCCGGTTTTCTCATCAGGAATGGCTTTTGCAACAGAAGGCGGAATGACTGCTGCAAAACTGGCTTTAAGACAGCTAAATGGCGAAAAAATTGACTGGCAAAAAGAATTTGCAGATTATATCTTATACGGTGTTGATGTTTTCACAACCTACGTGAAAGAATGGTACACCGGAAATCTGCAGGAATTATTCTTCCATCAACCGGAAAACCCTGATGTTAAGAGAAAAATCTGTGCAGTTTTGGCAGGATATGTTTGGAATAAAGACAATCCTTTCGTCAAGAAGCACGACACCGTAATAAAAAATCTTGCGAACCTCATCAAAATGGAGAAGCAACAAGAACAATCATAAAAAAAGCGGTCTGACAATTTTCAGACCGCTTTTTGTTTTTATTTTACACCTTTCTTGATATCCTTTCCGATATATTTTCCTATTGCTTCATACGCTGCGGCAATTCTTCCATATTCCATAACAAATTCTTTATTATTTACGTATTTATCAAATTTATTAAGTTCAATTACAGCTAAAACCTTTGATGGATTATCTGTTTCTATAAGCTTTACTGTTCCTGTAATTTCAGCCGTCATTCCAACCATTCCTCCATGCCAGCCTGGATAAACCCATTTTGTATCCAGTAATATAGTATATTTTGCAGAACTTCCTTTTTTAAAAACAATATTTTTATATCCTTTATTTAATCCTTTTGCAAAGTAGTCTACATAATATTCATCTTTATATTTTTGCCATTCACCATTCCATTTCTGCCATCCAGCTTCTCCTCTTTTGGGATTTGCTAGAAGATCTCTTTTTCTGTTTTCAAGATATTGAGTTTCTGTATAATTTTCTTTCATTAATGTTACATTATCAAATTTCAATTCTACATTTACTTCCGTTTGATCTTTTAAAGTAATAAAATTCCCGGCAGTAATTGTAAGTCTCTGATCTTGGGCATTAACAATCATAGTAACACTCATAATGAGCATTAGAAATAATTTTTTCATAGTTTATAATTTTTATTTTAAAGTTTTTATAGAAGTACTATTTTTTAGTATAATGGTCTACTTTTAAAGCAAACATTTTTGAAGTTTTTGCATAACATTCTGCAATTCGGTCATTGTTATTTGGAATTCCGATCACATTGTCTCCGATTGCTTTTATTCCTTCAACAACCATCAAAATATTACTAGGATTTTCGGTTTCTACAAAGGTCATTCGAGTATTTAATTGGGCAGGATCATTCATTATTGCACCAAACCAGCCTTGATAAATCCAGGTTGGCTCCACAATTAAAGTATATTTTGTTTTATCAAATTTCGTAGAAGCTTCAATTTTCGTGTTTTTATTCCAAGATGCCAGAAATTTTTCCTGAAAAGTTATGTCTTTTGAATATTCCCAATCCGTTTTCCATTTTTCAGCTTCCTCTTTACCGCTAGCTTTTTCGATATCTTCCATTCTATCGGCAATATATTGCTGTTCACTAATTTTTTTCTTGCCAAAAGTTACTCCTTCAAACTTGAAAACAACTTTAACGAATTTTTGATCTTTTAAAAAATTATAATCTCCGGAAATTACCTTTACTCTCTGAGCCATTAAACAAGCAGAAAGAGTTATTAGGAATAGAAATAATGTTTTTTTCATGGTTAATTTTTGCTTAGCTTTTATCTTAAATCTATAAATGTAATGGGTTTTCTGCTGTTTGGGTTAAAAACGGTTTTAGACAAAATATCAAAATCTATGATCTCAATTTTCGGACTTACCCTCAATTTTGCACGGAAATGATCCCTCACTTCATTGACGAAGTTTTGAGATTCGCTGTTTGTGCTTATTTTAATGATAATTTCATCCAAACCTATTTCATTCGACTGAATAACGATCTGATAACACAAAATATTATTAAAATCATTCAGAATATCATTCATCGCGGGCGGATACAAGGTCGTTCCTTTATATTTAATCATCTGTTGCTTTCTGCCAACAACCGGACCAAGTCTCATTGTATTTCTTCCGCATTTACAAGGCTCGTAATGTGCTTTTACAATATCTCCGGTTTTAAATCTTAACAACGGAAGAGCTTCAACGCCCAACGTTGTAATGGTTAATTCTCCACTTTCTCCTTCTTGAACTACATTTCCATTATCATCAAGAATTTCCGTGATAATTAATTCCGGATGTTGATGTCCACCGACTTGAAATTCGCATTCTGTGAAAGCTGTACTCATTTCTGTGGAAGCGTAGGTTGAAAATAATTTAATATTCCATTTTTCTTTGATCTTTTGTGAAAGAATATTATCCGTAAAATCCTGATTTTTGATACTTTCCCCAATACAAACGGTACCGTAAACACTGGAGTTTTTATAATCTACACCATGTTTTTCGGCATAATCTATCATTTTTAATAAAAACGATGGAACGGTAATCAAATATTTTGGTTTATATCTAAAAATTGAATCCCATTGCAATTCCGGAATTCCGGGACCCATTCTGACAACGCTTGCACCCATTTTTCTCAACCCTAAAAAATAAGCCAAACCAGCCATGAATCTTTTATCAATCGTTGTAATCATCTGTACAACATCTCCTTTCTGAATTCCTGCACAAACAAATGAAATTGCTTCATTGTAAGCCAATCTTTCAAGGTCATTATCTGACAATCCGAAAGTTACGGGATCGCCTAAAGTTCCAGAAGTTGTGCTATAATCGACAATTTTATCGGGCGTGATGCAGAAAAAGTCGTCATTATTCTGCTGAATATCGTTTTTCGTTGTCGTCGGGATTTTTTGCAAATCTTCCAACGTCTGAATATCAGAAATATTGATGTTGTTTTCTTTGAATAATTTTTGATAAAAAGGTGAATTGGTTTCAAGATAAGTTAAAAGCTCCTGAAGTTTTTGCTCCTGAAACTTTTTTATTTCCTGAATATCTGATTTTTCGATTGATGGATAGAATTCCAATGGTTTTATTTTTAAAGGACAAATTTATTTAATTAAAATTAAAAGATTGCTTGATCTTAAATTTTAACCACAGATTAAAACAAATTTTCACAGATGATTATGTTTTAATTTTGTGTTTATTCCTGAAAACATTTGTGTCATTTGTGTTTAATAAAATTATCTCGAAAAACTAAAAGTTTGCGTATTCTCATTTCCTGCTGTATTGACAGTTGTGACTTTCAATGTGTGAGAACCAGAACCTTTTGGACATCTTTCATCAAAAACATAAACAAAATCATCCTTTACTCTTGAAAAACGAAGCCATTTCCCATCTATTTCTGCCCGGAAAGATTCAATGTCACCGATTTTTGTTGTACCTTTTAATCGTAATGAATTTCCATTTACCAATGACCCCTCTTTCCAGCTTGGAGAAACAGAAGGTGAAGAATTATCAAGTAATAATCTTGCTGTTCCGAGTCTGTTGAATTGCGCTTCTGCCCGATCGCCACTCCAATTTGCTTTGATGATATTTTTATCATTTCCGTAATTGAGTTCTATGACGGTTTTATCTTTTTCTTCGTTGGATAATTTTTTATTAGGTTTGATTTTTAAATTATAATTATCATGAATCGGAATATAAGGGCTATTCAAAACAATGGCATTTGAAACAGCTTCTGCATCAGGTTTTTCATACATATTAAAATTTACAGCATCATAAACTGCATTTTTGCTTAAATTAATTTCTGCATTTTCTGTTTTAATCGTTTTTGCTTCATTGGGAATTACAGTTTTATCATTCGATGAAACTTTATTTGAAGTTTGGCTTAATTGAACTTTTGTTGTTAATCGGCTTGTATTCCCATTCACATCTTTTAAAATTATTTCAATATTGTGAATTTCGTTATCCTGAAGATTGATCATTCCATCGGAGCCGGAACTGTAATTTGGCAATTTCATTCCCTGCAAATTTGACAAATGTTGAATACTCATTTTATCTTTGACAAACTTCGTATAATCTACACAACCATTGATGTATCTTGTATCATCATAATGTACTTTATCAATTTTAAAACTATAAATCAATTTTCCATCCATCAATAATTCAGCATCATAAATTCCCAGATTAAAACCTTGATTGGCTTTATCCACCGCTTTTATCGCAAAACTTATTTGAGGAGAATTAACTTGAGTGACATTCGAAGTATAAACACTTCCAGCTTTTTTCACAGCAATTCCATTAGCTCCTGGCTCGTAAGTACTGAAACGCCTGTCATACCAATATAATCCACTAATGATTGGTGCAATATTATCCGGAATATTAAATCCAAACAACAAAGGATTAAGACATTCTTCCGTTTTTGTATCTCTGATTTCAAAATGTAAATGTGGCCCCGCAGAACCTCCTGTATTTCCGCTTAAAGCAATTAATTGTCCTTTCGTCACAGGAAACTGATTAGGAGAAAAAGTGATATCCTGCTCCCATTTTTCGTCTTTGTATTGTTGTTCTTTTACGAATTCATCGAGTTTATCGAAATATTTATTCAAATGAGCATAAACCGTTGTGTAACCGTTCGGATGAGTAACATACACGGCATTTCCAAAACCGTAACGCTCCACTTTTATTCTGCTTACATAACCTTCTGCTGCAGCAACGACCGGCAAGTTTTCCTGACTGTTGGTGCGGATATCCAATCCCATGTGAAAATGATTAGAACGAACGGCTCCGAAATTGGCAGCAAGGTTGATGGAAATATTCAAAGGATTTCTAAAATAGTTTTGAGGATAATTATTTTGGGCAAATATTGTAAAGTAGCTGACAAAACAAAAAAGAAATGTCAATCGGGAAAAGGCTTTCATATAAATGGTTTTAAGTGGTATTTTAAAATTACAAAATTTTGTTTTTATTTCCCCCAGATTTTACGGATTTTCACAGATGATTATATTTTAAATGCAAAGATTTTATTAATTACACTACTAATTTCAGATGGCAAAGGCAAATAGATTTGCTGCGCGAAGCTAGAAAACAAACCATAATCAAATCAACTTGTTGATTCTTCTTTGCTCATTTAAAACTGTTTATTATTAAATTAAAACTTTGCGTTAAAAATATATGCATGAGTAGAAATTTAAGTTTTGGCTAAAGCCAATAGAATTTGATTTAAATTGAAAACGGGCTAAAGCCCGCCCCTATTGATGAAAAACTGTGAAATTTTTAAAATCCTATTCAAAAAAATCCACTCATTCACCATTGACAATTCACATTTCAAACATCTCAACATTTATATTTCTGAAACAGAACTTTTTAATACAAAATCTCAAAATAAAACATATATTATAAACCGACAAATTTTAGTAAATTTGCCAACTTAATTAATCAACGATATTGAGATATTACAATGAGCCAATTTAAAGAATACAAAAACCTCAACCTTATTGACGTAGCAGAGAATGTAGCGGAATTTTGGAAACAAAATAAAACCTTCAATAAAAGTGTTGAGATTCGTGAGGGGAAACCTGAGTTTGTTTTTTATGAAGGTCCGCCTTCAGCAAATGGTATGCCCGGAATTCACCACGTTATGGCTAGAGCATTAAAGGATATTTTCTGTCGTTATCAAACCCAGAACGGGAAACAGGTTTTCCGTAAGGCGGGTTGGGATACACACGGACTTCCTGTGGAGCTAGGCGTAGAAAAAGAATTAGGAATCACTAAAGAAGATATTGGCTCAAAAATTTCTATTGAAGATTACAACAAAGCTTGTCGTGAAGCAGTAATGCGCTACACCGATGTTTGGAATAACCTTACCGAGAAAATCGGATATTGGGTTGACCTTGAAGATCCGTATATCACGTATAAGTCAAAATATATGGAGACGGTTTGGTGGTTGTTGAAACAATTGTATGATAAAGGATTATTGTACAAAGGGTACACGATCCAGCCTTATTCTCCGAAAGCAGGGACAGGACTTTCTTCGCACGAAGTTAATCAGCCCGGGGCTTACCGTGATGTTTCTGACACGACGGTTGTTGCACAATTCAAGACATTGCCGGAAACATTGCCTTCATTTTTACAAGGTTTTGGAGATGTACATTTCTTGGCTTGGACAACAACTCCTTGGACATTGCCTTCTAACACAGCTTTGACTGTCGGACCAAAAATCGATTATGTTTTAGTAAAAACTTTAAATCAATATACTTTTGAACCGATTAATGTGGTTTTAGCAAAAGCTTTGGTTGGAAAACAGTTTGCAAAAAAATATAGTGAAGGAACAGATGAGGATTTTGCCAATTATACTTCGGAAAGCAAAGTCATTCCTTACAAAATTCTAGCAGAATTCAAAGGTGCTGATTTGGTTGGAATTAAATATGAACAATTATTAGATTACGCTAAACCTTACCAAAATCCGGAAAATGCTTTCAGAGTAATTTCAGGAGATTTTGTTACAACAGAAGATGGAACAGGTATCGTTCATACGGCGCCGACTTTTGGTGCTGATGACGCAAAAGTAGCTAAAGAAGCTACTCCTGAAGTTCCGCCAATGTTGGTTTTAAACGAAAACGGAAATCCGGTTCCTCTGGTAGATTTACAAGGTAGATTTTTATCTTTAGTAAATGATGAAATCTATGGTTTTGCTAACGAATATGTAAAAGCAGAATATCTGAATGACGATGAAAAAAATACAGAATTCAACATTCAGAAAGAACAATTAAAATCGATCATCGCAGATTTAAAAAATTATCTTTCTGTTGACGAAAGAATTGCTTTAAAATTAAGAAAAGAAAATAAAGCTTTTAAAGTAGAAAAATACGTTCACAGTTACCCACACAGCTGGAGAACTGATGAGCCACTTTTATATTATCCATTAGATTCTTGGTTTGTAAAAATGACCGCTGTAAAAGACAGATTGGTTGATTTAAACAAAGGAATCAACTGGAAACCGAAATCAACCGGAGAAGGACGTTTCGGAAATTGGCTGGAAAATGTAAACGACTGGAATTTATCTCGTTCAAGATATTGGGGAATCCCATTACCAATCTGGAGAACTGAAGATTTGAAAGAAGAAATCATCATCGGTTCTATAGAAGAATTATACAACGCGATCGAAAAATCTATCGAAGCTGGCTTCATGACAGAAAATCCTTTCAAAGGTTTTGAGATCGGAAATATGTCTGAAGAAAATTATTCTTTGGTTGATCTGCACAAAAATATTGTTGATAAAGTTGTTTTAGTTTCAGCTTCAGGAAAAGCAATGAATCGTGAGAGTGACTTAATCGACGTTTGGTTCGATTCAGGTTCGATGCCGTATGCGCAGTTACATTATCCTTTTGAGAATAAAGAATTAATTGACAATCATAAAGCATTCCCAGCAGATTTCATCGCGGAAGGCGTTGATCAGACTCGTGGATGGTTCTACACGCTTCATGCGATCGGAACAGCAGTTTTTGATTCAGTTGCTTATAAAAATGTAATGAGTAACGGACTTGTTTTGGATAAAAACGGGGTGAAAATGTCAAAATCCAAAGGAAATGGAATTGATCCGTTTGAAACATTAGCGGTTTACGGACCTGATGCTACGCGTTGGTATATGGTTTCGAATGCGAATCCTTGGGAAAACCTGAAATTCGACATCGAAGGAATTGATGAAACGAGAAGAAAATTCTTCGGAACACTGTACAACACATACTCGTTCTTTGCGTTGTATGCGAATGTTGACGGATTCAATTATTCTGAAAAAGACATTGAAAACAGACCGGAAATCGACAGATGGATTTTGTCTGAATTAAATTTATTAATTAAAGAAGTAAAAGCATTCTACGAAGATTACGAACCAACAAGAGTTGCAAGAGTGATCAACACTTTTGTGAATGACAACTTGAGTAACTGGTACGTAAGATTATGCAGAAGACGTTTCTGGAAAGGAGATTACTCTGACGACAAAATTTCTGCTTACCAGACTTTATATACTTGTCTGGAAACTATTGCCAAATTATCTGCGCCAATCGCTCCGTTCTTTATGGATCAGTTGTATCAGGATTTAAATAAAGTAACAGGAAAAGATAATGCAGAATCAATTCACCTAACAGATTTCCCTGTTGCTGATGAAAGTTTGATTGATCAGGATTTGGTTGAAAAAACACATTTAGCACAAAACATTACAAGTATGGTTTTCTCTTTAAGAAAGAAGGAAAACATAAAAGTTCGTCAGCCTTTACAAAAAGTTTTGATTCCTGTTTTAGATAAAAAAACGGAAGAACAAATCTTAGCTGTTGGAGAGTTAATAAAACAAGAAGTAAATGTTAAAGAATTACAGTTAATAAATGCCGAAGAAGCATCACATTTAATTGTAAAACAAATAAAACCGAACTTTAAAACATTAGGTTCAAGGCTTGGAAAAGACATGAAAGTGGTCGGAGGAGAGATTTCAAATCTTACTGCAGAACAAATTTCAGGTTTAGAAAAAGAAGGAAAAATTGACGTTCAAGGTTACGAAATTACCCTTGCTGATGTTGAAATTTCAACAAAAGATATTCCGGGATGGACAGTAACTTCTGACGGAAAAACAACTGTGGCATTAGATTTGACACTAACAGATGAGTTAAAATCTGAAGGCGTTGCGAGAGAGTTTATCAACAGAATTCAAAACATCAGAAAAGATAAAAATTTCGATTTGACAGACAGAATAAACATCTTTGTAGAAGAAAATTCGCCTTTCTTAAATGATATTAAGAAAAATGAAGAATATATTTCATCAGAGGTCTTGTCAAATAAAATAGAAATTGTATCTTCACTTTCAAATTTTAACGAAATCGAAATAGATGAGGTTAATTTTAAGATAAATGTTGAAAAAAATTAACATATAGTTATTGTTTTTCAAATTCCATTTCATAATTTTATTAAAAAAGAGAAAAGAACATGTCAGACGAAAGAGTAAGATATAATGATTCTGATTTACAAGAGTTTAAAGCGATCATTAAAGAAAAAATAGAAAAAGCTGAGAGGGATTTACAGCTGATCAGAGAAAGTTTCATCAACGACCAGAATAATGGGACGGATGATACTTCTCCAACATTCAAAGCTTTTGAAGAAGGAGCGGAGACATTAAGCAAGGAACAAAACTCAATTTTGGCGGGAAGACAGGAAAAATTCGTACGCGATCTTAAAAATGCTTTAATCAGAATTGAGAATAAAACGTACGGTGTTTGCCGAGTAACAGGAAAGCTGATTCCTAAAGAAAGATTATTGGCTGTTCCTCATGCTACTTTAAGCATCGAAGCGAAAAATATGCAAAAATAACCGTAAGGTTTGTAAAATAAATTTGGGTTTATATCGTATTTCATGAAATACTTTATAAACCTAATTTTTAATTTATATCCATGAACGAATTGTTAATTTTAGGGGTCATTATTATTGTAATATTAATGTTTTTCAACAGAGATTGGATCAAAAACAGGTTCTTTCCCGAAAAACACAGAAACTATACGATTGATGATCAATTTAATTCCGATAAACGCGACAGGGAAAAAGAAATTGACCACCTTTTAAGCAAAATGGGCAAAAACGGAGTCAATGATTTGTCTGCTAAAGACAGAAAAAGATTAGACGAATTGTCTAAGAAGTAAATATTTAAATTAAGAAAAATGGAGTCTATAATAGTACACACTAAAAATGCAATGGAATTGAATGCTCTGAAAAGTGTTTTGAAAGATATGAACATTGAGTTCGAAAAATTCCATACCAAGATGCATCACAACACTAAGACGATTAAGAAAGTAATTGGTAAGAAAAACGAAAAAATCGGGAAACCTTATAAACCAAAAGGATTGTAATGAAGAAGATTGCACTTATCACTTTTCTTATTTTATTAATAGATCAGGCTTCGAAAATTTATGTAAAAACGCATTTCAATCTAGATGACAGCGTTTCCGTTTTACCAGGTTTTAAACTTACATTCGTAGAAAACCCGGGAATGGCTTACGGACTTCATTTTGGTGGAGTTATTGGTAAATATTTCCTTGTTATCCTAAGAATATTTTTAATTGGAGGAATGGTTTATATGTTTAAAAAGTGGCTACAACAGGGAGCATCCAATTATCTTATCATCCCAATGGCTATCATTTTTGCCGGAGCAATAGGAAATCTTATAGACGGAATGTTTTACGGATTACTTTTTGACAGCGGAACAGTATATGACCCAAGTATAGACCGATGGATTGGCTATGGCGGAATTTCGAAGCTTGTACCTATCGGACAAGGTTACTCTACATTTATGAGAGGCTGTGTTGTTGATATGCTTCACTTTCCATTGGTAGACTGGAACGTTCCAGAGAGTGTCCCGCTAATCGGAGGAAGACACCTTGAATTTTTCAAATATATTTTCAATGTTGCAGATTCAGCCATTACGGTAGGAGCAGTTTTATTACTGGTTTTCAGAAAAAAAGCTTTCCCGAACGGTCTGGAATTTTAAAACATTTTACACACGATGAAAAAATTAATAAAAACTACATTTAAAATATTCCTGCTTCTTATTGTTGCAGGATTTATTTTTATCGCTTGGGCAAATTATAGCATTAAAAAAGAAAGTGATGCATCTGTATCTTATAATATTGCTCACGTTCCCGAGACAAAAACAGCTTTACTATTAGGAACCAGTAAAAATTTAAACAGCGGTGTTCCCAACGCCTATTTCTACAATAGAATACAGGCAGCAATAGATCTTTACAAAAGCGGAAAGATAAAATACATTATCGTAAGCGGAGACAACAGCACGAAAGATTATAACGAACCTGAAGATATGTTGTTGACTTTAATGAAATACGGAATTCCACAAGACCGGATTTTCTTGGATCACGCGGGTTTCAGAACATTAGATTCTGTTGTTAGGGCTAAAGAAATTTTTGGACAAACGAAATTGGTTATTATTTCACAAAAGTTCCATAACGAAAGAGCTGTTTTTTTAGCCAAGAAAAACGGAATTGAAGCATATGGATACAATGCTAAAGATGTTAATAAATATGCAGGTTTTAAAACTAATATGCGTGAATATCTTGCTAAAGCAAAAGCTTATTGGGATCTTATTTTTGGAGTTGAACCAAAATTCGGAGGGGAAAAGATTTTGATTCCTTAATATTTTTCTTTCACTGATTTTTCTGATTGTGCAGATTTTTGACGCAAAGTTTTTAATTTGATAATAATTAATTTTCTGGGTGAGCAAAGATGAATTAACAAGTTGATTTGATGAAGCTCTGTTTTCAAGCTTCGCGTAGCAAATTTATTTGCTTTTGCCATCTGAAATTAGTAGTATAATTAATAAAATCTTTGCGTTTAAATAATTTTTAAATAAAGATAAAACACAATCACCTGTGAAAATCCGTGCAATCAGTGGAAAATAATTAAATTTGCAATTCATTAATTTTTATAAATAATTTAAACAAATGTCAAGAATTCTTACCGGCATACAAGCCACCGGAACACCACACCTTGGAAACTTGTTGGGTGCTATTATTCCTGCTATTGAGCTATCAAAACAAGAAGGAAACGAATCATTTTTATTCATTGCGAATCTGCATTCATTAACGCAGATAAAAGACGCGAAAGAATTGAAACAAAATACCTACGAAATAGCTGCGGCTTGGCTTGCTTGTGGACTAGATACCGAAAAAACATTCTTTTACAGACAAAGTGACATCCCTGAAACCTGTGAACTATCTTGGCATTTATCATGTTTTTTTCCTTATCAGAGATTGACTTTAGCGCATTCATTTAAAGATAAAGCAGACAGATTACAGGATGTAAACGCGGGGTTGTTTACCTACCCTATTTTAATGGCTGCCGATATTTTATTGTATGATGCAGAGATCGTACCTGTAGGAAAAGATCAGCTTCAGCACTTGGAAATTGCCCGTGATGTAGCTTCAAGATTCAATAATCAGATGGGAGAAGTTTTTGTTTTGCCTCAATCTGAACTTCAGGAAGATACAAAATATGTTCCCGGAGTTGACGGACACAAAATGTCTAAATCAAGAGGAAATATCATCAATATTTTCTTACCTGAAAAGGAATTGAAGAAGCAGGTAATGAGCATTGAATCTGATTCAAAATCATTAGAAGAACCAAAAGATCCGGAAACAGATAAAACATTTGCGATTTATCAACTGGTTGCAACGCCTGAACAAACTGAAGAATTAAGAGCTAAATATTTAGCCGGAAATTTCGGTTACGGACACGCTAAAAAAGAACTTTTGGACTTGATTTTAGTGAGATTTGAGAAAGAAAGAGAGCTATTCTCTTATTACATGACTCATCTTGATGAGTTGGAAACAAAACTTCAGGAAGGCGCTCAAAAAACGAGAGTAATCGCCACTGAAACAATAAAAAGAGTAAGAGAAAGTTTAGGAATTTAATTCTAACTTTTTAAATATAAGAAAGCCTTTCACATTGAAAGGCTTTTATTTTTTGTAATTTTAATTGTGTATTAATTTTTCGAAAGAATAAAATAATGCATTCCATCATCAAATTCATACATAATATTCCACCGCGGATATTGTTTAATGATAGTCTTAATGATAGACAGTCCCAACCCTGTAGATCCCTGATCTGAACCTTGTTTATAAAAACGATTAAAGATCTGAGATTTATCTAAAGGAATTTCTGAGCCGGTATTTTGAAATATTAATCTTTCTTTTTCTGTAATAATATTGATAATTCCGTTTTGGTTGTTATATTTGACTGCATTTTTCAGCAAATTTGATAGAAGAATATTGGCCAGATCAGGATCAAAAGTTGCTTCAAAGACTTCTTTTTCTACAACATTTAGATCGATCTTTTTATATTCAATAAAATCTTCATAGCTTTTTACCAAATCGCTGATCAATACATTAAAATTGACATTGGATATTTTATTAAACTGATTATTTTCAATCTTGGAAAGCATTAACAAAGATTTATTCAATCCCGCCATTCTTCTGAGATCATTTTTTACGTCATTCAAAAAGTTGAGATTTTTCTTATCGAGCTCGCCATTCTGAATGGAGAGATCAATTTTATTAATCACAATTGCCAATGGAGTCTGTAATTCATGAGAGGCATTTTCTATAAATTGCTTTTGCTGATGAAAAACGAGTTCGTTACGCTCGATCATTTCATTAATTTCAATATTTAATTCCTCAAATTCTTTTATAGAATAATTTTGAGGTTCATTAAAAGAAGAAACACCAAATTGGTATTTTTTAAGCTTATCTAAAATTAAATAAAACGGCCGCATGGCTTTATGAAGTAAAAATCCGTTAACGGCAACAATACTTATTACCAAAAGAAGATACAGAACAATCAATGCCGTTGTAAGGTCGTATACCAATTCATCTTCTTCTACGGTAGACGTTCTGATGATAAGCTGCTGATGTTTTCCAAGCTGGTCGATAAAATCAGTTGTAAGAACTCGGTATGGCTGTTCTTCGTCATCATATTCCATATAATACATTTTATTATACAGACTGTTTTTATCTTTATATTCTGACGCAGAAATAGGGTTTATCATAAATTCATTAAAGCCAAATTCATTATTCTTTAATAAATTTTCGTCAAGATATACAGCCTTAATAATTTGTATTTTCCTGTTTTTTAAGCCATCATCTACGTTGTCATATACTTCATCTAAAATATAGGCGTAAAACAATGCCGCCCAAACAGCAATGATCAATAATAAGATCGTGATGAGGTACTTTATTGTATAATATTTTAGAGAAACTTTCATTAAATAAATTTATAACCAATCCCATAAACAGCCTGAAAATCAGCTTCAGATTTGAGTTCTTTCAATTTTTTACGAAGATTTTTTATTTGAGAATAAATAAAATCCAGACTGTCCGCCTGATCAATATAATCTCCCCAAATTGCTTCTGCAAGCATTGTTTTTTGCAATGTTTTTTCAGGATTTATAACAAAATAATAGAGAAGATCGTATTCTTTACGGTTAAGGATCAATTCATTATTATCGATCTTCACGATTCTGCTTTCCGGATCAATATGAATGTTTTTATAGCTGATCGTATTTTCTCCATCCTGATTTTTTCGTCTGATAACAGATTTAATTCTAGCCATCAATTCCGCAAGATGGAAAGGTTTTGCGAGATAGTCGTCTGCTCCGATTTCCAATCCGTTCACTTTATCATCTACAGAATCTTTTGCAGATAAAATGATCACAGGATCTTTTTTGTGCATGTTTTTAATTTCTTTCAGAAGATCCATCCCGTTTCCGTCCGGGAGCATAATGTCCAGAAGAATACAGTCATATTCATAAGAAATAATCTTTTCTAACCCTGATTGATAATCCTCAGCATATTCTACGATAAAATGTTCTGCTTCAAGAAAACTTTGCACTACATTTCTTAATTCCGGTTCATCTTCTATAATTAAAATTTTCATATCTGCATTTATGATTAAGCACTATCAAATATATAAAATTAAAACCTCCTGATGACAGGAGGCTGGTTTATCATTTAAGAATTTGTCTTTATATGTCGTCCATCAGCATCAAAGATAATGCTCAACCCGTTCATTAAATTTATTTTATATGCATGGTATTTTTCCTCAATAGAGTCTACCCAACTACCTGGGTGATTTCTTGTAATATAGCTTAGAATATTTTTTCTAATCGCCTTACCTGTCATTATGTTCCAATTTACCATATCTTTAATTTTACTTGTTAGTGTATAATTTTCGTTATTAATCATCAATTCGTTTAAAATTTCCGTTTTTATCGAATTCAAGATCTATTCCGTTAGAAAGCTCAGCTTTATAAGACCAGCTTTTTCTTTCTATTTTAATGATATGAGTATTGGGAAAACTCTTGGCTATGTAGTTTCTTATATTGGCAGGAATGAATCCATAAGGTACTTTTTGATGCTCACCATCCACTTCTTTCCAGTTTCCTTTGCTGTCAAATTCAACTTTCATTCCGTTGGCTAAACGCACTTTATATTCGTCTACACCATAAATTTCACGGTCTTCTATAACGGAACCTGCGGTAACTCCTTTAAAATTAACTGCAAGAAAATTCTTAGCCGTTTTTGGTAACTGATTGGGGCTTATTGCTCTGTCTTGTCCGTAAACAAATCCTGTTATTAAAATAAGGACTACAGCTAATATAACTGTGATTTTACTTCTTGTTTCCATAATTTCTTATTGTTTATTAATTATTATGGAACAAAGATCTATATCAAATTGGGAAAGAATTAGGAATGAATCACAAAAGCAATTTTTTATAAATATTCTTTGATCTGTAAAAGATGCGTAATTGATTTTAATCCTTCTTCCTGCTTATTCTCTTTATAAACATCAAAGAAAATAACGTCAATTCCAAAGTTTTGGGATCCTACTACATCAGCAATCCAATCGTCACCAATTAAAATACTTTCTTCCTTTTTAGCATTTGCTAAGCCTAAAGAATACTCAAAAATTTCAGGATTGGGTTTTCTTACACCAACAGAGTCTGCGCTTGTGATCGTATGGAAATAATGAGCAATCCCGGATAAAATACATTTTCTTTCCGTTACTTCTTTGAAGCCGTTGGAGATAATGTGAAGCGTGTAATGTTTAGATTTTAAATATTCCAAAATATATTCTGCACCTTCTACCAACTCGTTATGATTAAGTATTTTATCTAAAAAATGCTCTTCAAAATACATGGACAGTTCTTTATTCTCAACACCAAAATGTTTGAAAGTATCATAAAAACGGTGCTCTCGTAAATATTCTTTTCCAATGAGTCCGTCTCGTATATCTTCCCAAAGTTTTTCGTTGATATCATGATAAACAGCATGAAATTCTTCAAAATCAATAGTATATTTTAAAGAAATTTCCTGTGCTTCAAAAAGGGTTTTGATGGTAAGATAGGCGTTCTTATGGTGATCCCAAAGCGTATTGTCAAGATCAAAAAAAATGTGCTGAATTTTCATACAGCACAAAATTAATACTTTTAATTTTTAGAGATCGGATAATTCTTACTCTTAGTTTTAACTACATCAATATTTTTAGAATAATTGAGTAAAAATTCAATAGTTTCTTTCTTAGGTTTCAAAGTTGTCACTTTTAAGGAATCATTTTTTCTCATAGGCGATAAATGTTTTTCCTTAAAACGAGAATTTTTAAGAATTATTATCTCGTAAGTATGATATTATTCTCATCCATGATTTTTCTCAGGTTTATTAAAGCATAACGCACTCTTCCCAACGTGGTATTGATACTCATATCGGTGTGATCTGCGATCTCTTTAAAGCTTAATCCGTCAAAAAATCTTAATTTAATTACCTCCTGTTGATTTTGAGGCAAGAATTGCAGCATTCTCAATAAATCTTCCTGAATTTGATTGGTTACCAATTGATCTTCAATATTTTCAGATGGCTCTCTGATAAGATCGAAAATAGAATATTCGTCGGTCTCAAAAGTAGTTTCTGAAACTTTGATATTCTTAGATTTTAGTCTGAAATGGTCTATAATAAGATTGTAGGCAATTCTTTTTGCCCAAAGGATGAATTTTCCTTCTTCGTTGTAACGGCCTTCTTTCAGCATTAAGATGATCTTCATGAAAGTATCCTGAAAGACATCATTTGCCAAGTCCTCATCATTAATTTTATAAAAAATGAATGTAAAAAGCTCTCTCTGGTGACGGTGAATAAGCGTAGATAATGCCGACTCGTCTCCTTCCTGGTAAAGGGAAATTAATAAACTATCCGATTTTGATTTCATAACTCTTCTCAATAATAAAAAAATTTGTAGACAAACTTTCTTCCAGATAATTAATCTGGTTTTAGCCGTAAATACAAAACAGTTTTCTAGAGTAAAGTAGAATCAATAGGCGGTACAATTTTTCTTGATGTAAATATAATAATTTTTTAATAACTGTTAAGCTATTATTAAATTTTTACAAGAAAAATCTAAAAAAAATCACTTAAACATATCATGAATGAATACAGTAGGGATATTTAGTGTAAAATTAACATTCAGACCTTTCATTTCTTTACCGTTTAAATTGCCAATTGGGAAGGCATATCCACCCGTAAGATCCAAAATTCCGAAAAGAGTGACCCCGATTTTGGGTGCAACATATTTATTTGTACCCTCCGCTCCTATTAAAAGATAGTAAGAATGATAGAAATCAACATCTTTTTGAAAATTTAATAAAACGTCTGCCTGCAATTTAGGCATTATGGCAAATTCAGAATGAGTAGATCCCATCAATGCAGAAGCTCCCAACCTATAAATAACATCATCATTTTTCAGGAAAAGCAATTTCCCTCCCAGTTCTCCAAAGCTTTGGTTTTGGTAGGTATATCCTACTGTAAGCATCTTATGCACCGTATATTGAGCTTTTGTAAAAATGCTTAGAAAGAATACAGACAGAGTGGTAATTGCGAATCGAAAATTCATCATCTTTAAATTATTTAAGTGTAAAATTAAAAAAAACTGCCTTACCTGAAAGATAAAGCAGTCATTTATTATGTTGAGAAAAAATTAAATCCCGAAAGAAGCTTTAATTTCGTCTACTTTGTCTAGTTTTTCCCAAGTAAAGAATTCCAGCCCTGTAAGCGTTAATTCGTTCTTGTGACCTTTATTGAAAGTTTTATCAGCTACATAATGCTCTCTTCCCATGTGTCCGTAAGAAGCTGTATCCTGATAAATTGGGTTTCTTAATTTTAAGTTCTGCTCGATTGCATAAGGTCTAAGATCGAAAATTGTAGACACTTTTTTAGCAATTTCACCGTCGTTAAGACCCACTTTTGAAGTTCCGTAAGTATTGATGTATAAACCACAAGGTTCAGCAACACCGATAGCGTAAGAAACCTGTACCAAAACTTCGTCAGCAACACCTGCAGCTACTAGGTTTTTAGCAATGTGTCTTGTAGCATAAGCAGCACTTCTATCCACTTTTGAAGGATCTTTTCCAGAGAATGCACCACCACCGTGAGCACCTTTTCCACCGTAGGTATCAACGATGATTTTTCTTCCCGTAAGACCTGTATCTCCGTGAGGACCTCCGATTACGAATTTCCCTGTTGGGTTGATGTGATATTTGATCTGATCATTAAATAACGCTTTAATTTCCTCAGTTTGTAAAGCTACAACTCTAGGAATTAAAATATTTTTTATGTCTTCACGAATTTTGTTCAACATTTCTTCTTCAGCAGCAAAATCATCGTGCTGAGTAGAAACTACGATAGAATCGATTCTTACCGGCTTGTGATCGTCAGAATATTCGATGGTAACCTGGCTTTTTGCATCAGGACGAAGATATTTGATCTCAGAATCTTCTCTTCTGATCGCAGAAAGTTCTTTAAGAATAGTGTGTGCTAAATCCAAAGCCAAAGGCATATAGTTTGCCGTTTCGTTGGTTGCATAACCAAACATCATCCCTTGGTCACCTGCACCCTGAGCGTTAGCTTTAGCTTCGAAAGATTCGTCATTTACAGCTCTGTCAACACCTTGGTTGATATCCGGAGACTGCTCGTGAATTGCAGAAATAACTCCACAAGAATCACCATTGAACATGTATTCTCCTTTTGTATATCCGATTCCGTTGATAACTTCTCTTGCAATAGTCTGTACATCTAGATAAGCATCAGACTTCACCTCACCTGCCAAAACTACCTGTCCTGTTGTAACAAGAGTTTCACAAGCTACTTTCGAGCTTTTATCGTATGCTAAAAAATGATCGATTAATGCATCAGAGATCTGATCGGCAATTTTATCTGGATGCCCTTCTGAAACTGATTCAGATGTAAATAAGTAAGACATATTTCTTCTATTTGTTTTTTAGATTAAAAATATACGAAGAAAAATATGAATAAATTGCCAAAAAAGCTGAAAATAGAAATACTGTTTTAGCTTTTTTTTATAGAGGTTGCAATCAGGTCAAATTTTTCCTCGTTCGTAAACAGTGGCAAATTTAAGTACTATTTTTTTAATACTCAAAACTTTTGTTTACTAATTATAATTTTCTTTAAATTAATGATTTATCAATCTTTAAGAAAAATAAACTATTGTGGTTTTATACTTACGAATTCTTTTGGGCTTTCGTTGTAGTTTAGTTTTTCTTTTAAAGATAATCTGATAGAATTCGATAATTCATCAATAATTTTTTGCTTGAAAGTAGGCTTATAATAAATGATGCTTATCTCTCTGAAAGGGAAAGGTTTTTTAAATCTGAACACATTTCCTTTTTGTTCTTCAGAAAGCTGGCTTAATGCCAATTCAGGTAAAATACTGATTCCACCCACTTTATCAACCATATGCACCAAAGTCTGAATATTAGAAGCTAAGAAATCTAAATTCTTAGGTTTCAATGTATTCTCTTTTAAATGACAGATATTTTCAAATTGGTTTCTCAGACAGTTTCCTTCTTCAAGCAACCAAACTTTTTCAACATTCAAATCTTCAGGAACAACATAAGAATTTTTCTTATTAGCTTCAGTATTTGAACTGTAAATCATTAATTCTTCGTTAAACAAGAAGTCTTGATAAAATTCATCAGCCGTATCATAAGGTGTTGAAATAATCCCGGCGTCTAATTCACCAGCCTTTAAAGCTTTAATGATATTATCAGTGGTCATTTCTTTTACATTCATCTGAATTTTCGGGTTCTGTTCCAAGAATGCAAAAATCTCAGTAGGTAAGATGAATGAAGAAACAGTAGGAATAATTCCTAAGTTAATTGTACCCCCTAAAATATTATTTAAAAGGTTTGCTTTATTCTTTAATTCATTGACAGATTCTATAATCACCTTCGCCTGATCAATGATTTGTAACCCCACATCCGTTGTACGAATGGGGTGAGTAGTTCTGTCGAAAACCTTTACATCCAGCTCATCCTCAAATTTTTGTATCATTGCACTCAATGTAGGCTGTGTAATGAAGCAGGCTTGAGCTGCTTTACCAAAGTGTTTATACTTATCTACGGCGATAAGATATTCCAATTGCTGAATGTTCATCTGATTAATATTATCTATTACAAAGATATGATGTTTTTGTTATTGGCAATCAAAATTTCAAGTAATTTTGATAATTAGTACCTTTACATATTAGTATATAAATAGCAAATCAATCATTCAAATCATAACTATATGGATTCTAAAAAATTAACGTTAAGCAATGGTGCTCCGTATTTCGAGCATCAGGATTCCCAAACGGTTGGCTCAAGAGGTCCTGTCTTGTTACAGGATTTTATACTTCAGGAAAATCTTGCTCATTTTGTAAGAGAAAGAATTCCTGAAAGAATTGTTCATGCCAAAGGAACCGGAGCTTATGGAAAATTAACCATTACGCACGATATTAGTAAATATACAAAAGCAAAATTATTCTCACAGGTTGGGAATTCATGTAAAATGTTTGCCCGCTTCTCTACAGTTGGAGGAGAAAAAGGAAGCGCAGATACAGCAAGAGATCCGAGAGGGTTTGCTCTGAAATTTTACACGGAAGACGGAAATTGGGATTTAGTAGGAAACAACACTCCTGTATTCTTTATTAAGGATGCTAAAAAATTCCCTGATTTTATCCATACCCAGAAAAGAGTTCCAAAAACCAATTTAAAAAGTGCCACTATGATGTGGGATTTCTGGAGTTTGAATCCGGAATCGCTTCACCAGGTTTTAATTTTAATGTCCGACAGAGGAACTCCGTACGGATTCAGGCATATGCACGGTTTTGGCTCACATACGTTTTCGATGATTAATGCTAATAATGAAAGAGTTTGGGTGAAGTTTCATTTTAAAACAAAACAAGGAGTTAAAAATTTCACCAATGAAGACGCTGTAAAAATGGCCGGAGAAAATCCTGATTTTGCTCAGGAAGACCTTTGCAATGCTATTGATAATGGAGATTTCCCGAAATGGACGATGTACATTCAGGCAATGACGGAAGAGCAGGCAAAAGATTTCAGATGGAATCCTTTTGACATCACTAAAGTTTGGTTCCAAGGAGATTTCCCGTTAATTGAAGTTGGTGAGATGGAATTAAATGAAATTCCGGTTAATTATTTCGCTCACGTAGAACAATCTACTTTCTCTCCAAGCAATTTGATTGACGGAATCAGCTTTTCTCCAGATAAAATGCTTCAGGGAAGATTATTCTCTTATCCCGATGCTCACAGATACAGAGTTGGAGTAAACGCTCATCAGTTAGAAGTAAACCGTTGCCCATTTGCCGTTAATAATTATCAGAGAGACGGTTTTATGGCAGATTCAAGTCAATATCAGGATAAACCAAATTATCATCCTAACAGTTTTGATGATATTAAGGCAGATTCAGCCTATAAAAATTTCGAATATGAGCTAGACAGTAATCACGTTGCCAGCTACAACAGAAATGAAAATGATGATGATCATTACACTCAACCAGGGTTACTATATACAAAAGCAATGAATGTAGAAGACAGAGAGCATTTGGTTCATAATATTGTCGGAAGTATGAAGGGAATTGATGGTCCGAAGAGAGATGAAATTATAAACAGACAGTTGTGTCATTTTTTTAGAGCAAACATAGAACTTGGCATGAAAGTGGCTTCGCAACTGCAAGTTAATATTGATGTAAATATGATGAATCATTCCAAATAAGCATATTTGAATGATATTTTCAATTAAAAGGAAAAAAAAGTAAGATTTTTTCCTTTTTTTTGTAAAAAATTTATAATTTGCACAGAATAATATTTTAAAGTGAAAAATGAGTTACGAGAATATATTATTAAATAAAGAAGATAAATTATCTATAATCACAATAAACAGACCTGAAAGTTTAAATGCTTTGAATGCAAAGACAATTCAGGAGATAAGTTCAGCGTTAGAAGAATTAGATTCTGATACCACTTGCAGAGTAATCATTCTTACAGGAAGCGGAGAAAAATCTTTCGTTGCCGGAGCTGATATTAAAGAATTTAGTGATTTTGGACAAGAAAAAGCGGAAGAATTAGCCAGAAACGGACAAAACTTCCTTTTTAATAAAATAGAAAACCTATCCAAACCTGTCATTGCCGCAGTAAACGGCTTTGCGTTAGGAGGAGGTTTAGAGCTTGCCATGGCGTGCCACATCAGATATGCATCGGAAAATGCAAAATTGGGACTTCCGGAAGTTACTTTAGGATTAATTCCTGGGTACGGAGGAACTCAAAGACTACCGAAGCTTGTAGGAAAAGGCCTTGCCAACGAAATGATCTTCTCTGCCAAAATGATCCCCGCTCAAAGAGCTAAAGAGATCGGCTTGGTAAATGAAGTATACCCTATCGTAGATTTATTAACTAAAACCAAAGAACTAGCAAACGTTATTGCCCACAACTCACCGATGGCAATATCAAAGGCAATAAATGCCGTGAATTTATCTGATACGGATAAAGGTTTTGAAACTGAGATCAAGTATTTCGGAGAACTTTTTGAACTTGAAGATAAAAAAGAAGGAGTTTCTGCTTTTATTGAAAAAAGAAAGCCTAACTTCTAAGAAAATTAATCCAATTATTTCGAAAAAAAACAATGACGCTGCATGAATAAGTTTGATAAAGCTTATCTAAAAATGGCCCAAGAGTGGGCAAACCTTTCCTACTGCAAACGAAAACAAGTAGGAGCTCTTATCGTAAAAGATAGGATGATTATTTCAGATGGTTACAACGGCACTCCTTCGGGATTTGAAAACTGCTGTGAAGATGAAGGCGGAAAAACACACTGGTACGTGCTGCATGCAGAAGCTAACGCAATATTAAAGTTAGCCTCTTCCACGCAATCTGCAAAGGGCGCAACGTTATATTTAACGCTCTCTCCCTGTAAAGAATGTAGTAAACTCATTCTGCAGGCGGGAATCTCCAGACTAGTGTATATAAATGAATATTCGGACGATGATGGGATATCGTTCTTAAGGAACCATAACATTGAAATAGAACAAATATCGGATTGTGAACTAAAAAAATAAGCACAAACAATGACTTGGGATGAAAAAATTAAGGATTTTGAAATATTTCTTCGATTCGAAAGAAATTTTTCAGAAAACACTCTCGACGCATACGTTCGAGACATTAAGAAATTAAGAGAATACGCAATAGAGGATCTGGAAAACGTCGGTCCGGGTTCTATAGGGTATGAAAACCTGCAAGAGTACATCTTCAACCTTTCCAAACAAAAATTCAGCGAAAGATCACAGGCAAGATGGATTTCTTCTATAAAAGCTTTCTTCAAATTTTTACTTGAAGATGAGTTTCGTGAAGATAATCCCGCATCTCTGCTTGAGGGTCCCAAGTTGGGATTGTATCTTCCGGACACATTAAGTCTTCCTGATATCAATAAGATTATCAGCGCTATAGAGGTGTCTTCAGATCTTGGAAAGAGAAATCAATGTATCATTGAGGTACTTTACGGATGTGGACTCCGCGTTTCGGAACTTATTGATCTAAAAATCTCCAACATCAATTTCGTAGAAAATTACATCAAAGTGAACGGAAAGGGTAACAAAACCCGCTTCGTACCATTGGCGGATTTTACTGCAGATTTGTTGAAAAGCTACATTGAAGATACTCGTTCAAAATGCAAGATCAATAAAAAGTACGAAGATTCACTATTTCTGAACAGCAGAGGCACATCTATGTCCAGAGTAATAGTATTCTTAATCATAAAAGAGCTTACAGATAAAGCCGGTGTAAGCAAAAAAATATCTCCACACACGTTCAGACATTCTTTTGCAACGCATCTATTACAAAATGGTGCAGATCTACGTTATATACAGGAAATGCTTGGTCATTCCAGTATTACAACAACGGAAATCTACACCCATTTGAAAACTGAAGAACTTCGGGATGTAATCTTGAATTATCACCCGAGAAATATTAATATTACTCAATGAAACTATTGAAATATTGCCCAAGCTGTGGCAAAGAATCTCTACATTGGGATGGCGAAAAAAAATGGAGCTGCCCAAATTGTAATTTCAACCTTTACAACAACGTTGCCGGCGCAGTAGCCGTAGTAATAAGATGTGGAGATGAAATTTATCTTACCAGAAGAAATCAGGAGCCTAAAAAAGGAAAACTTGATCTGGCGGGAGGTTTTGTAGATCCGAGAGAAAGTGCAGAAGAAACCTGTAAAAGAGAGCTTTTTGAGGAACTTCAGCTTGATATCAATATTTCAAACTTAAAATATTTAACGAGTCTTCCAAACGTTTATCAATACAAAGAAATTGATTATAATACGATCGATTTGTTTTATGAATACAATGTTTCGGAGAAATTTGAAGTGAATATTGAGTTATCTGAGATCTCAGAAACGCAATGGATTCCTTTAAGTAAAATCAATCTCGATGATATCGCTTTTGATTCTCAGAAAATATTTTTTGAAAGGTATTTAAAGAATATTTAATTCTTATAAAATATATCTCTCGCAGATTTTATAGATTAGTGGTAAAATAATCATCCGCTAAGTTTGTAAAATCTGCGAGAGTTTTTTTTGAATTAAATTAATACGATTTGTTCTTGAGCATTTCCTCAAAGTAAGAACCAATAAGCTTTCTTTCCGCATCAGAAAGGTTGGCTTCTTTATGATAAACAATATATCCGGGCATTGGCATCATCCTGTTCTGAACAGTTTCTGCAGCTCTGCTCAGCATGTTTTCTTTCAATTCTTTGTTATAAGTTCCCCAAATAGAAAAATTAAGACGTTCTCTTCCTTCATTAATATGGCTTTTCACAGACCATGAAATCGGAGCGATATAAGCATATTTAGGATAAACCGTTTCGTTGGAATGACAGTCATAACAAGCTCCTTTTATCAAATCTATGATCTTTTGCGGAGTCTTTTTAGCATCAACAAAATTCACAGCATGATTTACCGGTTTATTAACCCTATCGATCGGAATAAACTGAATGATAGCAAAGGTCACCAAACTCCAAAACACAATTTTTTTAAACGTCTTCATAATTTTCTTACTTCACAGGAGTCAAAACAGCACCTCCTGATTTTAACTCACGGTTATTTGCATCTTGTTTTACAGGTGCGTTTGGAAAAGGTGTTGATGATTTCGGAGTCGTTGTTTTAGGACTTTCAAGTGTTCTTGTATCTTTCAAATCCCAGGTTTCATTGGTTTCCCACAGCGGTCTGATGACAGCGAGTTTGTAAAACACATAAGAATCTTCAGCAAAAACTTCATTTAAGAAATCAGATTCATCCCAATATTTATTTTCATTATTATCAACCAATATCCGGACGATGTATTCAGCAGGTTTTAAGATGTCAAATTTCACCTCACTTCCTTTTGTATAATTTTGATAAACAATTTTCTCTGATGCATCTAATAACTGAACCCAATAACTTGTAGCTGGTGCATTTTCAAGTTTTAATGTCAAATTACCATAATTTTCAACTTTGTCGGCTTCAAAATCAAAACGTTTTGATTCCGAATTTTTAGCATAAAATGAAGAAACCGTTGTCTTTGGAACCGTCAGTTGATATTTTTTTCCTGCGATAAAATCTGATTTAATTAAAATCTGATACGGATTGGTTTCAGAAATCTTAGCCGTAAAGTCTTGAGTGGTTAAACTGTCGCTTTTCAACACCCATTTTTCAGGATTTATCTTATCGATAATATAATTTGAAGTGATCTTGAAATCTGTTTTTGGAGGTAGCAAACCACCATCGGTATTAGAAATTTGCATTTCATTTTTAGCATTCTGCTTGTAAAAAACAGAAACTGTATCCTTTTTGTTATCAACATCATAACTGAACTTCAGGTTTTCTGTTGTTCCTTGTCCCACTTTTTGAGCTGCAGCATCAAACCAGATATTGATAGAATCTGATTTTGGTCGATGAGTGACTTTTATATCCTGAAGTTTATCATTGATTGAAAGAACTTTAACATCTGTTGGATTTCCCTCGAATGTCATTAAAATTCCGCCCGGCATTTCTTTCATTTCACCGTATTTTAGAGCCTTTTTAGAAGGAGATACTTTTAAATTTAATCCAGAAATAGATTTTTCAACATCTACTGCATCTTTCTGGAAACCAACTTTCTCTTTTCCGGGATCATACATTGAGTTTCCGTTCTCATCTTCAAAAGCGATAATCTTATATTTGCCAGGCGACAGATAATTCAGTTCATAATAACCATCAGTATCAACTTTTGTGATATAGTAAGGCTTTTGTTTATAATTAATGGTGTCTTTTACCTGATATAATCCTACAACAAGTTTATTTTCAGCGCTTTCAGATTGTTTTTTTATAGCTAAGGCATCTTTTACTTCACCACTGATATACAAATCATCCAGTTTTTCTCCCGTGGAAAATGCAAAATTGAAATAGCGAAGAATATTGGCTTCATTATTATCAACAATAGAGTTTCCGAAGTTGAAATTATAGGTTGTATTGGCCTGTAAAGTATCCGTCCATTGGATCAGAACATATTTATTAGCAATATTTGAAGGCAAAATACGCTTGATATTTTTAATTGGCGGCGAAATAATCAGATTTTTATTGATGTCTTTCAGCGTGATATATTCATCAAAATCAAGACGCAGTTCGCGAATATCTCTTGAAACATTGATCCTTGTCGTATCAATATTTGAACTTAAAAATTTTGGAGCCAGAGAATCTTTAGGCCCACCAACTGGAGAGCCCACTCTTGCGCACGATTGCAAAAGAAAACCTATAATAAATAAGAGAAGAAGTCTTTTCATGAATATGTTTAAGCAAAAGTAAACATTATTCTGTAACATCCTGCCCGCCATTTAAAGAATCTTTATTGTCATTCATCACACTGTGAAGCTTATCTTTCTGCACCGGAAAATCTTCAAATAAGCCGGATAAAGCAAGCGCTGTATACACTTTGTTTGAATATTTATTCCCAATCGCCACAATAGTTACTTTTGATTTTAATAAATGAGCAAAAACAGAATTTGTTCCGTGCCACCAACCGTTATGGTAAGTCAATTTCTCTCCGTTATCAAAAATCTTCATTCTGAATCCTAATCCATAATTATTCATTCCTGCTTTTTCATTACTGTAAGGAGCAAAAACCATTGCCATTAATTCAGGTTTTAAGAAGTCTTTTGAGAACATTGCTTTTGAGAAATTATAAAGATCTCTGGGCGTTGTGTAGACATTTTTATCCCCATAAATAAGATCTAATCTGTCTAAAGGATATAATTTGTTTCCTCCATAATAGAAAGACTGTGACGCTGTAGGAATGTCTTTTTCCTGGAAAATGTAACTGTTTTTCATTTTTAAAGGCTCAAAAACCATTTCTTTCATTGCCTGTGGAAAAGGAGTTTTTGTAACTTTCTCGATTAACAAAGCCAGTAACGCAAAATTGGTGTTGCAGTACATGAAACCGGTGTCGGTATCTCTTGCCAATTCAGGTTTGTATTTAATGATCATATTTAATACATCCTGATTGGTAATATAAGGTTTTGCAAGTTCAGGTGATGTCGGTGGAATTTTAGCAATAAAATATTCATACTTTGGGAGACCGCTTCTTTGATCCAACAACGTCTGAACCGTCACATTCGGATAAGGAAATCCCGGAAAAAATTGGGTCAAATGATCTGTAAATTTTATTTTTCCGGCTTCAATTAATTTCATCATCGCCATCGCCGTCAATGTTTTTGAAACTGAAGCTACATGCAAAGGTGTATTTTTATCGATCGGCATTTGGTTGCCTTCTCTTCCGAAACCTCTGTAATTTTCATACAAAATATCGTCACCTTTTGCTACTAATATTCCGCCACTAAGGTCGCTACCTTCCCAAATCTTTTTGTAATACTGATCGATATAGCGAACAAGAGAAGCTTTGTCGGAAAGCTGTCCGTCTCCTTTTGTAAAAACATTATCAAGATCTACACTTCCGTAATTAGGAAGATTAGTTGTATTTTCAGATACAGATTCTTTAGATTCGGATTTTTTTTTACAGGAAAAAATAAGTAAAAAAACAGCTAAAATAAGTACAAAGTTACGCTTCTTCATGAGTTTCGAAAATGAGCGGCAATTTAATAAAACTCAAAATAAATATTGAATTCTTGCTGTAAATTATGAATTATTTAACATAAACTAGAGCAAAATCGTGAAATTGTAAAATGACAACTTTCTATTGAGATGCTTCGACTTCGCTCAGCATGACATTTCTAATAGTAACCGTTTACTTTTAACAGAATAGTTGTAGCGATGTCATGCTGAGCGAAGTCGAAGAATCTCAACAAGATTTATTTAAGCAAACTGAGCAATAATTTTATCAACAATAACCTGCGCCAGTTTTTCTTTGCTTTGATGCGTCCAACCAGCAATATGAGGTGTAACGATTACCTTTTCAGAGTTTAAAAGGTATTTCAAATCTTCATTATCGACTTCTAAATTTTCGAAAGAAGACTTTTCATATTCCAAAACATCGAGACAGGCTCCTTTTACCTTTCCGGACTTCAAAGCTTCAACTAAGCTTTTAGTTTCTATGTTTTTTCCCCTCGCTGTATTTACGAAATAGAAATCATTTTTCATATCAGAAATAAACGGTCCGTCAATTAAATAATAAGACAACTCCGTCAAAGGAATATGCAGACTTAAAACCTCAGCTTTTTCTTTTAATTCTTCTAAAGAAACCTGTGTGGCATATTCATCAGAAAGGTTAGGCAAAATATCATGAAAAATCACTTTACAGCCAAAACCTGAAAGTCTTTTCGCTGTTGCTTTTCCCATGTTTCCGTAGCCTATTAAACCAACAGTTTTACCTAATAATTCATCACCACGATTTTCTTCACGCAACCAAATTCCGTTCTTCACTTCTTGGGATGCAATGAAAAGTCGGTTCATTAAGATCAATAACATTCCGACAACATGCTCGGCAACTGAATCTCTGTTCCCTTCGGGAGAATTGATTAATTGAATACCCAATTTGTCAGCAACAGGAATATCAATATTTTCCATTCCCGCTCCTACTCTAGCGATGAATTTCAGGTTTTTACCTTTCTCCAAAAAGTTTTTATCTAAAGGAATTCGGCTTCTGATAATAACTCCGTCGTAGTTTTCAATCTTAGCACAAACCTCATCGTAAGACGAAGTAAAATCTTCTTCCAAAATAAAGTTTTTTGCTAAAAGCTGCTCGGTGATAAGAGGATGGTTTTTATCTAAAAGTAGGATCTTCATTTTTAAATAATATTAAAAGATTTAGAGATTCAGATATAAATGAATCTTTATATTTAAGTAAAGGAAAAATGCTTTTAATCCCGTAAATATTTTGTGTGATATTTAGCAAAGATTAAAAGCAATTATATTTTGTTTAAACTTAATTTATTATTTGTCAGTTTCCGGTTCCACTGGTTCCTGGAATAATTTTTTCAATTCTACAGATTCCAATGGCTTCATTCTTCCTGAAAGAATCAATGATAATTCTTTTCTACGGAATGCAGCGGCAAATCTTTCTTTTTCTTCTTCACTTTCCGGAATCATTTCCGGAATCGGAATTGGGCGATTGAATTCATCCACCGCAACGAAAGTATAGATTCCTGCATTCGTATGCGTTTTTTTCTGACTGATAGGATCATCCAACCAAACATCAACATAAACCTCCATAGAAGTTGAAAATGCTCTTGAAACTTTAGATTCTAAGATCACAATTCCACCTTCAGGAATCGGATGGTTGAAAGAAACATGATTTACAGAAGCTGTAACCACTCTTCTTTCGCAATGTCTCGCTGCAGAAATAGATGCACAACGATCCATTTTTGCCAATAATTCGCCACCAAAAAGATTTCTTAAAGAGTTGGTTTCGTTAGGAAGAACGATGTTTGTCATAATGGTCAGAGATTCTGACGCTTTTTTTATTTTTGCCATGTAGCCTTAGTCTTGTTTGGGGTTGTTGGAGTCTGAATACCTTTTTCAACAGGTTTAACAATTGAATCCTTTTTCAAAGTCTTCAAAGAATCTGCAAGCTTCATCTGTGTAGAATCTACTTTTACGGTATCTTTTACGTAGACAGAAACTGTTGCATTGATTTTAATAGAATCCTTTTCCTGTTTGAAAGACTCTTTTCCAAAAAGGAGTTCCTGATTCGTGAAAGCAAGATAAACGATCCCTAAAACTGGAATAACGATTAAAAAGATCCAAAGTAGTGATTTACTGAATTTGTAATCTTTTCCGGATTTTTCAGAAACAACTGATTTATCCTTTGTTTTAATATCGGAAAATTTGATCTCTTCCAAGCCGTAAAAATCGGGATGCCCGGATTCTATTCTCTTGCCTTTAAAATGAGTCTGACCTTCTTCAATAAAGATCGTTCCGAGATTCTGAATTTCTAAGGTTTGCTCCGCCTGAAGTTTTTTCTTCCAAAAATCGGTCTGGATCTTTAAATCAGTTTTAGAAGCATCAAAAGACATTTGCTTTTGATCTGCAATAAAATTGATTAATTCATCAGATTGGATTTCAAAGTCAGGACTAAAAGCGATCTGACTCGCAGGAGGAAGAATGCTTCCGTTTTCGGAGTTGATAATTGCTTTAGAATTCTCTAAAGAAAATACACCAAAGCTTGGAACTGTAACAGTACCAAATTGTTTCAGATATTCTAAAATGTAAGCTGAAATATTCATTTGATGGCAAATTTATAACTTTTCCATGACTTTTTAGATGATTTATTCACATAAAAAAGACTGCCGAAACAGTCTCTAAAATCTAATATTACTTGATAAAATATCATTATTGAATTATTGAAAACAATTATGCTCTATTTTTATGTATTTACTATTGAATTTTCCAGCTTATTCCGAACATAAAATTAGTCCCTGCTTGCGAAAAATAGTAAGGTTCACCGTCGTAAACGGCTCCATTATTCACATATTTTTTATTGAAAATATTATTTACCAATAATTTCAGCGCCACATCGTTGTTTGCTATTTTGAATTGATATTGAGCATTAAAATCTGTCAAAAGATAATCTTTCAACTGTAAATTTTTATCTTCTGTGTTGTCTAAATATTGTTTTCCAA